>NZ_OMOI01000001.1:1250398-2500797 GCF_900302485.1 Aliiroseovarius pelagivivens
GGCAGGCAGGTGTTTGACCATGTTCCGCGCCAAGATCTGTGGGTCTTGCATTGCCTCGGCCACGTTTTGAATTGGCGTACAGGGGATGCCTTCGGCTGTCAGGATCTCAAGCCAATGCGCACGCGGGTGGCCCAAGGTCACGGTTTCGATCCGACGGCGCAAAAGCTGCACGTTTTCGCAGCGGGCAAGGTTGTTTTCAAACTCGGGACGGGTGGCCCAATGGGGTTTGCCGATGACCTGACACAGCTTTCTGAATAGGACATCGTTGCCGCAGGCGATGACCATCAGACCATCTGCCGTGTGATAGGTTTCGAACGGGGCGATCGAGGGATGGCGTGCCCCCGAGGGTTCCGGCGGAACGCCGGTTTCGCCAGTGATGGCGATGGCATGTTCGATGATGGCCAGTTGGCTGTCCAGCATCGCCACATCGACCTTCTGACCCTTGCCGGTCTTCTCGCGTTGATACAGTGCGGCGAGCAACCCGTGACCCAGAAACATGCCGGCGACAATATCGCCGACCGAAGCCCCCACGCGGACTGGTTCACGATTTTTTTCGCCCGTAATCGACATAACGCCGCCACGTGCTTGCGCCACCATGTCATAAGCCGGTTTCAATGCGTCCGGTCCGGTGTGCCCAAAACCCGAAACCGCGCCATAGATCAGATGCGGATGACGTGCTGACAGGGTGTCCCACCCATAGCCCAAACGCTCCATGACGCCGGGGCGGTAGTTTTCCATCACCACATCGACTTGTGCCAGAAGCCGTTCGAAGACGGCACGGTCGGTATCATCCTTCAGATTTAGGGCAATGGACTGCTTGTCCCGGTTGATGGTGGCGAAATAGGCGCTGTGACCGTCACGGAACGGCGGAAAATGCCGCGTGTCATCGCCAATATCGGGCTGTTCCACCTTGATCACTTTTGCTCCCAGATCCGACAGGATCATCGAGCAATAGGGCCCCGCCAACACATGCGTCAGGTCCAGTATGGTAATGTCCGAAAGCGGAGGGCAGTTGAGTTTCGACACGATCTAGATCCTTCGATTCACGGGCACTATGGGCAGTTATCGCTCGCGTCATGGTGGTTTCTTTGAGTGAAGTCAAAGTGTCTGGATCATTTTCTGCGCGGGATGCAGAAAGTTTGTCGGCAGGTGCCTGTATGTCAGGTTGCCTTACCAACGCACGAAAAAGCCCGCGATAGGCGCGGGCTTTTGCTTTGCTAGTGCGTCAATTACATGGGGTTGCCCATTTTGTCATAAACGGGCTCGGCCGCGATGGGGGCGGGTTCCGGCTCGGTAGCGCAGGCAGCGAGGGTTGTCATTGCAATCAAAAGAAGTGTGGCAGTAACTTTCATGGATAAAACTCCGATGTTTTCTGTCTTAAAAGGTAATTGCAAGAATTCCGTGATCCCCGAAATGTCGTGATCCTAGGGGCGGAGCTGCAAGCAAAGTAAATGATAGGCAAGTTGGACGATGAAGCAACCCAGCGGGAGTCAAAGTCCGGTTTATCTAGAGTTTTTCCATGGTTTACATATACGTAAAGTAGAAGGCCCACCAAAGTGGCGGGCCTTTTCTTGTGTTCTGGGGACGCGTTTTAGCCGCGACGGCGACGACCGCCGCGACGGCCACCAGCAGCACCTGCGGCGCCAGCATTGGTCGAGTTGAACTTGATCCACTCGGCCCCGCCTTCGTCGTTGTTGGTCAGGAAGTTGGCAGCGCGGATGGCCTCCATTTCCTTACCAGCGCGCGGCTTGGTCGAGCCCAGACCGAAGAGCTGGCAGAAGGTTTCGTCATCCATATCTGCCGGAACCACGATGCCCTTTGCTTCGATCTCGGCCTTCTTCTCGGCCAGCTTCTTGGGACCAACGGGCAGGGCGATCGGGTTCATGATCGCCGAGGTCATGCCGGTCGCCATCGCCATCGGCAGGAACGCGTTGTTGATGCCATGGCGGTTGGGCAGGCCGAACGAGATGTTCGAGGCGCCACAGGTGGTGTTCACGCCCAGCTCGTCGCGCAGACGGCGGTTCAGTTCAAACACCTGCAGGCCAGCGGTACCCATCGCGCCGATCGGCATGACCAGCGGGTCAACGACGATGTCATGCGCGGGAATGCCGAAATCTGCAGCGCGTTCCACGATTTTCTTGGCGACGGCAAAGCGTACTTCCGGATCTTCCGAAATACCGGTGTCGTCATTGGAAATCGCCACAACAGGCACGTTGTATTTTTTGACCAGCGGCAGAACCAGCTCCAGACGATCTTCTTCACCGGTGACCGAGTTCAGAAGCGGGCGGCCTTTGGCGGCTTCCAGACCTGCTTCCAGCGCGCCGGGAACCGACGAGTCGATGCACAGCGGGCAGTCGGTGACGGCTTGTACGGTTTCAACCAGTTTGCGCATCAGATCCGGTTCGACAAAGTTGTTGTCGGCGTAACGCGGATCTTCGGCCATCTTGTTCGAGAACACAGCGCCCGAGTTGATGTCGAGGATGGTCGCGCCAGCGGCAACCTGCGCAAGCGCATCACGCTCGACCCGGCTGAAGTCGTCGCGCTCCAGCTCTTCATTTAGGATTTTGCGGCCAGTCGGGTTGATGCGCTCGCCGATCACCGAGAACGGCTGGTCAAAGCCGATGATCGAGGTTTTGGTCGCGCTTTCGACGATGGTACGGGTCATTCTTGATTATCCTTTGGTCGCGTTCACGTGGGCGGTGTTGTCTCCGCCATGCTCGATGGCCCAGTTGGCATTGGTCTTGATCCCGCCCAGCGGGAAGAAGTGCACTTGGGTGATGTTGAAGTCGGGGTTGGCGGCCTTGTGCAGCGCCAGATCGTTCAGAACGTCGTTCGGTTCATGCGGCAGCAGCAGCTTCGACACGTCCTTGGCGCGCTTTTGCAGCACTTTCAGAGAGGGACCGACACCGCACGCGATGGCGAACTTGATCATGGTCTGAAGCTTGGCCGGACCCGCGATGCCGATATGGATCGGAAGGTTCATGCCACGCTCGGCCAATTCATTGGCCCATGCGATGACCGGTTCGGCTTCAAAGCAGAACTGAGTGGCCAGCGCCATCTCGGCGTCGGTGCGTTTCGAGAATTCTTGTTTCCAGTCCAGCGCCGCATAGGTGTTGGCGCGACCGCCCTTGGGGTCGATGTCCAAGTTTGGCTCGGGGTGACCTGCGACGTTCAGATGGGTAAATCCCGCCTGATCGAACAGGCCAGTTTCCAGCAGCTGCATCGAGCTGTCGAATTCGCCAACCGGCTGGGCTACGCCGCCTGCAAGGATCAGGCCCTGCTTGACGTCGGCTTCGCCCTGATACTGGGCAATCCAGTCGGCCAGCGTGGCTTTGTCTTTGATAATGCGCGCCGGGAAGTGGGGCATCACGTCGAAGCCTTCTTCTTTGACGCGTTTGGCGGTGGCGACCATGTCTTCAATCGGCGTGCCTTCGATATGGGCGATATAGACCCGCGTGCCTTCTGGCAGAAGGTCACGGAAGTCTTCGACCTTGCCAGCCGTGCGGGGCATGATTTCGATCGAATAGCCCTTCAGGAAGGCCTGAAGTTCGGGGGATGCGGCATTGGCCTGACCATCGGTCGGCTTCTTGCGGAAGTTTAACAGCGCCATGGCTGCCTCCTTGATAGAGGGTGGGATCAAGCCCATCCGTCGTTGCCAATCAGAGCGACCAGACGCTCTTTGTCATATTCCGCATCCAAGCGCGCAGCCTCGGCCGTCGCGATTTCTTGCGGGTCACCTTCGACAGAAAAAGGTTCAGCCTTGCGCCATTCCGCCAGATAAGCGTCGCTGTCTTTCGCGTTCACTTTCATGGCGGCCCGGTCAATGGCCTGTTCGAACCGCTCGGGCAGGGGGGCTTTGCTTCCCCGGCGTCCTTTGCCGACGATCACTTGGGCGGGAATGTCCCTCCAATAAACGATGGTGACGTCTGGCATTGCGATTCTCCCTGTTCTTCGTTCTCTATTCGTAAGCGCGCTTGCCGGTTGGCTTGTGTCGGTTTTCGACACGCCGCGTTTCACAAGCGACTTCGAAGCCCCAACCGAATTCACGTTCAAACGATCCGCCCCCTTGGAATACGGAAAATGAGCGGCGCAGGCCATGCCGTCCGCCGTGAAATCCTTTCATGTTGATTATGACATGCGAGTGTTACATTTGCCGCCTTGCAGGGATTGCCAGCACCGGCCATGCACCCTATCTTAAAGGTAACTTGAAAATGGAGGGCGTGACCTATGACGCCCAAGCGTCCCGAAGGTGCGGGCGTGTTCCCGAAAGCGGTAGTAGCCCCCGCGCCATCCCCCGTGGATCCAGCCAGCCTGTATGCGGCTCTGGACCTCGGCACAAACAGTTGTCGTATGCTGATTGCCCAACCAAAGGGCAGTCAGTTTCATGTCGTGGACAGCTTCTCGAAGTCGGTGCAGCTGGGCCGTGGTCTGGAAGCATCCGGGCGGCTTAGCCGTTCGTCGATGTCGCGCACCATTCAGGCGCTGCGTATTTGCCGCAAGAAGCTGATCAAGCATGATGTGAAACGGATGCGCCTTGTCGCGACCGAGGCTTGCCGCCGTGCGACCAACGGCAAGAATTTCATGGCCAGTATCCGTCGCGAGACTGGTCTGGATCTGGAAATCATCAAGCCCGAGGAAGAAGCGCGTCTGGCCGTGGTGTCCTGCGCGCCCCTGGTCTCGACCAAGACCGAGCAGCTTTTGGTGGTGGATATCGGCGGCGGTTCGACAGAACTTGTCTGGATCGACCTGTCGAAGGTCCCCCCGTTGGATCGCGCACAATCCATCATGCGGATGGGGCGTGGCTTCTCAGGCGGGGTGGGTGACTTCCCGGCCGCCAGCGTCGTGGACTGGATTTCCGTCCCGCTGGGCGTGGCGACATTGCGCGAGATGTTTGACGATGTGGAAGACGATGCCGGGCGCTATGCCCTGATGTCGGTCCATTTTGAAGAGCAACTGGCCGATTTCAGTCCGTTCCACCACGAACCCCCACGCGAAGGGTTCCAGATCATCGGCACCTCGGGCACGGTTACGACCGTTGCCGCGACCCATCTGGGTTTGCGTCGTTATGACCGGACCCGCGTGGACGGATTGCGTATGACGTCCGAGCAGATTGAACGCGTGATCCAAGGCTATCTAGCCATGGGTCCGAAAGGGCGACGCATAAATTCTCATATTGGACGAGATCGGCAATCGTTGATCATGTCCGGCTCGGCCATTCTGCAGGCGCTTTTGCGCGTCTGGCCGACCGATCGCCTAAGCGTCGCCGATCGTGGTCTGCGCGAAGGTATCCTCTATTCTCAAATGTCCTTGGACGGTGTGTTGGAAGGCGGACCATTCTAATGTCTCAAAACGATGGTAATTCCGACGGCCCCCAAGGGGGCGGCAACAAGTATTCAAAACGCACGCGCAAAAGCTCGGGCCGGGGACAGCGCGATCTGACCGTGAAGGTGAAAACCGCACGGGGCCGACGCAGTTCGTCGACACGTTGGTTGCAGCGTCAGTTGAATGACCCGTATGTGCAGCGTGCTCAGGCCGAAGGTTTTCGCGGTCGTGCGGCCTATAAGATCATGGAATTGGACGACAAATACCGGTTCCTCGTAAATGGTGCTCGCGTGGTGGACCTTGGCTGCGCGCCGGGGGGCTGGGCGCAGGTCGCCGTGCCCCGCATCAATGCACTGGGCGAGAAATCCGGCAAACGCGTCGGCACCTATCTGGGTGTGGACCTGCAAGAGGTCGAGCCGCTGGCAGGTGCCCGCTTCGAACAGCTGGATTTCATGGACGAAGATGCTGATCAGGTTGTACGCGATTGGTTGGGTGGCAAGGCGGATGTGGTCATGTCGGACATGGCCGCGTCCAGTTCCGGCCACAAGCAAACGGACCACCTGCGTATCATCTCGCTGTGCGAAGCGGCGGCCTATTTCGCCTTCGACGTGCTGGATGAAGGCGGTACATTTGTGGCCAAAGTGCTTGCAGGTGGGGCCGAGGGTGAGCTTCAGAAGCTGTTGAAGACGAAGTTCAACAAGGTGATGAACGTGAAACCGCCCTCCAGCCGATCCGACAGCTCGGAAAAATTTGTCGTTGCCATGGACTACAAGGGCTGATCCCTTTTTGGGCGCAATTCTAACGACGAGGGTCGCGCTGCAAGGCGCGCTCTGCCCTTAGTCTGTCGTCTTTTGAATAGCAGCCCTTCGTCACATCTGGCACAACCGGATCAAACTGAACTGACGCCCTGCCAGATCGCCGGGGCAAACTGGAAAGGTGCAATATGCGCGCACAACCTCAAGCCAGCCATTTCATCAACGGCGCTTACGTGGAAGACACCGCCGGGGCCGAAATTGACGTGATCTTCCCCGCCACCGGCGAGGTCATTGCAAAACTACATTCCGCGACGCCTGCGATCATCGAACAGGCGATCACCTCGTCGCTGGCCGCACAGGCCGATTGGGAAGCCATGACCGGGACCGAGCGTGGCCGCATCCTGCGCCGCGCTGCCGACATCATCCGCGAACGCAACCACGATCTGTCGGTGCTCGAGACACTGGACACCGGTAAGCCCTATCAGGAAACCAGCGTGGCGGACGCGACCTCGGGCGCGGATGCGTTGGAGTATTTCGGAGGTCTGGCCGCGTCGCTGACGGGTGAGCATATCCAGATGCCGGACGGAGATTTCGTCTATACCCGCCGCGAAGCGCTTGGCGTCTGCGTGGGCATCGGGGCGTGGAACTATCCGACCCAGATCGCCTGCTGGAAAGCCGCCCCTGCGCTGGCCTGCGGCAACACTTCGATCTTCAAACCGTCTGAAACCACACCGCTGTCCGCGTTGAAAGTGGCCGAGATCATGATTGAAGCCGGCGCACCGGCAGGTATTTTCAACGTCATTCAAGGTTATGGCGATGTGGGCGCAGCGCTGGTCACAGACCCGCGCGTTGCCAAAGTCTCGCTGACGGGATCGGTGCCGACGGGGCGCAAGGTTTATGCCGCGGCCGCTGCTGGCATGAAGCATGTCACGATGGAGCTGGGTGGCAAGTCCCCCATGATCATCTTTGATGACGCCGACGTAGAGAACGCCGTATCGGGTGCCATTTTGGGCAACTTCTATTCGTCGGGGCAGGTCTGCTCGAACGGGACTCGCGTGTTCGTTCAGAAAGGTATCAAGGAAGCCTTCCTGAAGCGTCTGGCCGAACGTCTGGAAAATGCGGTTATCGGTGATCCTCTGGACCCGGAAACCTCATTCGGGCCGATGGTTAGCGAAGGGCAGTTGAACATCGTCATGAACTACATCGAAAAGGGCAAGGAAGAGGGCGCACGTCTGGCCTTTGGCGGTGCGCGCATTGATGGCGAGGGCTTCTATTTGCAGCCCACCGTCTTTGCCGATGTGACCGACGACATGACCATCGCCCGTGAAGAGATCTTCGGACCTGTCATGTCGGTTCTGGACTTCGATGACGAGGATGAAGTCCTGGCCCGTGCCAATGATACCGAGTTCGGTTTGGCCGCAGGCGTGTTTACCAATGACCTGACCCGCGCGCATCGCGTGGTTGCCGGGTTCGAGGCGGGCACCTGCTATATCAACACGTATAACGACGCGCCGGTTGAAGCGCCTTTTGGTGGCTCGAAGGCATCGGGTGTGGGGCGTGAAAACTCGAAAGCGGCGATCGAACATTATTCCGAGCTGAAGACGGTCTATGTCCGTCTAAGCGATCTGGAAGCGCCGTTCTAAGTCACAGACTAGAAACGATAAAAGCCGCTCAGACACATGGTTTGGGCGGCTTTTTTTTGAAGTGAGACCTGAACTGGGCAGGGTTAGTGGTCGTTCTTGCGATCAAACTGCATTAGCGCCAGTGCCAGACCGGAACAGATCGTGACGCCGGTCATCAGGGGCAGGGGTGTGCCGTTGAAGGCAAGTCCGATGGGCGCGGCGATCGCAATCGCGGCCATAGTCGGAAGCGCGCCAATGAGCGCACTTGCGGTCCCGGCAACATGTCCAAGGGGCTGGATGGCCAGCGCGTTCAGGTTTCCAAAGCTCAGACCATTTAGGAAGAACAAGGTGGAGGCCCACAGGCAAAACATGATCAGCGCACTGTTTCCTTGCGGCTCGTACATGCACCAGATGGTCAGGGTCAGCCCTGCCAGAACCGTCTGTGTGGCAAAACCCGCTTGAGCCAAGCGGCGCATGCCGATCCGCATCACCAAACGCGCGTTTAAAAGGCCAGAGGCGGCCGAGAAGATCGTAATAAGAGCGAAATAGACCGGCCACTTTGCACCTGCACCCAACACATCGACAAAGATCTGCTGGGCGGAACTGATGAACGCCATCAACTGGGCAAACGCGAAGGTGATCACTGCCATGTACAGTAGCGTGACACGGCTTTTCATAACGATTGCAAAGGCTTCCAGTGTCGGTCGCGGAGACAGCGGGCGCCGGCGTTCTGGTGCCAGTGTTTCGGGCTGGCGCAGAAGGAACCATGTCAGAATGGCGATGGCCAGCAGGATATAAGTGGTGAACATATGCCGCCAGCCAAAGCCCAGAACCACCCATTGTCCGATCAACGGCGCCACAGCTGGGACGAGGACGAAGAAGGTAAAGGCCATCGAGTTGACCCGCGCCATCTGCCGGCCTTCATAGAGGTCGCGGGTCATCGCCATGCCACAGGTGCGCGGGCCAGCGGCGCCCATGCCCTGTACAAAGCGCCAGAACAGAAGGGCCTCGAGCGATTGTGCCCAGAGGGCTGCGAAGGCCGCAGCCATGTAAAGCAGCATGCCCAGCGCCAGGGAACAACGTCGTCCGATCGAGTCTGACAGGGGGCCGAAGATCAGCTGACCAGCGCCTGCTCCGATTACAAAGGAACTAATCAGAAGCTGCGCGCGGTTTACATCTTCAGGGACCAGCAGCGAGGCGATTTCGGGCAAGGCTGGCAGGATCGAGTCAATCGAGAACGCCACCATCGAAAACAAGGCTGCCATCAGCAACACGTATTCCCGCAAGCGCAATGGCTTGACTGGAGGGTTCGTCATAATCCTCACTGAAGAGGCGTCCCACTCTGAACGTCATCAGCATCCAACTGGGCGGTGATGTCATCAATGACTTGTTGCCACAGCTTGATGGGTTGTGCGCCGGGCACCACATGCTGGTTTGCAATCAGGAAGGTCGGGACTGAGTTCACACCTTTGCTGCGCGCATCCATATCACGGGCCAAAAGGTCGCTTGCATCGGCAGACGAGGACAACAGACGCGCCACCATTTCGCCATCCATTCCTGCACCCGCAGCAACATCGCACAGCACATCATTTTCGCCGATGTCGCGGCCTTCCACGAAATAGGCACGGAACAGGCGATCAACCACGGCATTCTGCTTGCTTTCAAGCCCCGCCCAATGGATCACGCGGTGGGCGTTCATCGTGTTCGGCGTACGCTTGATCGCTTCCAGGTTAATCTCGACACCCGATGCTGCGGCTTCTTCGATCACCGGCAAATAGGCCTTAACGGCTTTCTCTTGTCCGCCAAATTTGTTTTCCAAATAGGTGCGTCGATCCATGCCTTCTGGAGGCATTTCCGGGTTAAGCTGGAATGGGTGCCAATGAACCTGAAAAGGGTGGTCAGGGCGTGTTTCCAATGCGTAATCAAGCCTCGTTTTTCCGATATAGCACCAGGGGCAAATCGGATCAGAGAAAATATCCAGACGGATCATACGATACTCCTATGGAGGTTAGCTCTATCTGGGATTGATAGCTTTGGGAAGAGGTCAGGTGACTTCATTGTTATGATCATCAACCGACAGGCGCAATGCCGCTCGTGAAAGCTTGTTGTTGGTGGACCTTGGCAGAGCATCGACGGCCCTGAACAGCCGTGGGCATTTATAGTGGGCCAAAAGGGCATGGGCATGTCGGGACAGCTCGTCATCGGATAGGGGGGCATCTGTAGGGATATAGAAGCATCCGATAACACTTGCATCCGCCTTCACGGAAACTTCAACACAGGCGGCTTCGCTGACGCCCGGGTGTTGGGCAATGACGGCTTCGATTTCGATTGGGGAAACACGATACCCGCCGGCATTCATGATGTCGTCAGACCGCCCTTCATAGATGAACGCGCTGGTCTGGGACAACGAGGCACTATCACCAGTCAAAAACCAGTCTCCGTGAAACTTCGCGGCTGTGGCCTCGGGGGCATTCAGATACTCAAGCATTAGGCCGGGGTCGCTGCGGTGAATGGCGAGCGTACCAGCGGAGCCTAAAGGCACGGGTATGCCGTCGCCATCCAATACAGCCAAATGCCGCCCGGCCTGTCCAAAGCCCAGCGCCCCATCCGGCGCGGGCCGCGTGGGAGATCCAGAGATGAAGGTCGAGCATTCGGACATGCCGAACGCTTCGTGAATGGGGGTGTTGGTCTGCTCCACCCACCGTGTGCGGGTCATTTCAGGAAGCTTCTCGCCCGCCGACAACCCGTGGCGTAAATTGGGAAGCGGGGGTAGGTCGCGTTTCAGCATCTGGCGATACACGCCGGGGGCGGCGGCGAAAATACTGACGCTTTCACGCTGTAACAGCGCGGACAGGTCATCGGGCGTGCTACCAGCCGCCGGGATGAGTGCTGTCGCCCCGACAGACCACGGATCCATGAGCCCGGTGCCCAGCGTGTAAGTCCAGTTGAAAGCGCCCGCGTGCATAACGCGGTCTTCGGTCGTGATCCCATACCAGCCATGCCACATCATCTGGCGCGCCCAGATGGCCCGGTGGGCGTGCAAAACGGCGCGTGCTTGTCCCGATGTGCCCGAAGTAAAGATGATATAGGCGGGCCGTTCTGGACTTCCTTGGTGATATGGCGCTGGGGGCAGGTCGGTGAAGCCATGCAGCGTTTCGGTATCGATCACCGGGCAAGGGGCTGGATCGGGCAGGGCGATACCTGGGTCTGCGATGATCAGGGACGGGGTGACCAGCGCGGCCATGCGCGTGATCTCGGTCTTGGTCAGCTGTGAAGAGCTGGGAATTGGGACAAGACCAGCAGCAATGGCCCCCAGAAAGCCCAGCGGGAAGTCCACAGTATTGCCAAGCCGAAGCAGCACGCGATCCCCGGGCTGTAGGCCTTGGTCCAATAGACCTGTCGCCACGCCCAGAACTGCGCGTTCAAGCTGTGCATAGGTCCATGTCGAACCGTCATCAGAGCCCGCCGATACGATCTTCAAAGCCACCTTGTCGCCCAGCCGTTCTGCATGTTGCAGCACGTACCCGGCCATGTTGAAGGGCGAAGGTGCCGGCGCGAGCGGCGTTGTGGGTGTCAGTTCCGAGATCATCGTCCTGATGTGCCAAGGGATGGCCTCGGATGCAAGCCGCGCGGTTGCATCATCACAGATTGTCTGTATTCAAGGGGCATGACGAAAGCAGACCAACCCAGCCTGATCCAACTTGCCCGCGAAACCGGGGAAGACCTGCCCGACCCCAATCCGTTGAACTTGGGCGAGCGCGTGCGCGAGTTGCGCAAATCACGTGGTTGGACGCTGGAACAGGCGGCGGGGCAGGCGGGGCTTGCGCGCTCGACCCTGTCCAAGATCGAGAACGGCCAGATGTCGCCCACCTATGAGGCGTTGAAGAAACTGGCTGTCGGGCTTGAGATTTCGGTGCCTCAACTGTTCACCGCGCCCAAATCGGCGCAGGTGTCGGGCCGTATGGCCGTGACCAAATCGGGCGAGGGCGCATCGCATCCCACCACGACCTATGAACACGAGATGCTGGCGGGTGCTCTGACCAAGAAATCCATGCTGCCCTACCGTGCGCGCGTCCGTGCCCGCTCGTTCGACGAATTTGACGGCTGGGTCCGCCATGATGGCGAGGAATTTCTGTATGTCCTGACCGGGGCTGTGCGTCTGATCACCGAGTTCTATGAACCGGTCGAGATGCGTCGCGGGGACAGCGCCTATTACGATGCCTCGATGGGACATAACGTGATTTCGGTCAGCGAAGAGGACGCGTTGATCCTGTGGGTGACCTCGCTGACCTAAGGGTTAGGCGTTCGGAAACCAGTGACGGGTGCGGTTGGCGAAAGCGACCAGCGACAGCATCACAGGCACTTCGACCAGCACGCCGACAACTGTGGCCAGCGCAGCACCCGAGTTCAGGCCGAAAAGCGAAATCGCTACAGCCACAGCCAACTCAAAGAAATTCGACGTGCCGATCATGCAGGCAGGCGCTGCGATGTTGTGCGGCAGCTTCATCGCTTTCGCCGCGCCATAGGCGATGGCGAAGATCCCATAGGTTTGGATCAGAAGCGGCACAGCAATCAGGACAATCGCCAGCGGTTTGGCCAGAATGGTCTGCGCCTGAAATCCAAAGAGCAGCACGACAGTGGCCAGCAGCCCGACGACCGACCACGGTTTCAGACGGGCCAGGAACCCGTCCAGCGCGGCCGGTCCTTTTTTGGCCAGACGCGCGCGCGTCACGACGCCCGCTGCCAGCGGCAGGACCACGTAGAGGATCACGGACAAGAGCAACGTCTCCCACGGGACAGTCACGTCCGAGATGCCCAGAAGGAAGGCCGCGATGGGGGCGAAAGCGAAGATCATGATCACGTCGTTGACGCTGACCTGCACCAGCGTATAGGCCGGATCGCCCTTGGTCAGCTGGCTCCAGACAAAGACCATGGCCGTACACGGCGCCACGCCCAATAGGATCATACCTGCGATGTATTCATTGGCGGTTTCGGGTTCGACAAGACCGGCAAAGATCACGCGAAAGAACAGCCAGCCGAGTGCTGCCATGGTGAAGGGTTTGATCAGCCAGTTGATCACCAGCGTCAGAACCAGCCCCTTGGGGCGGCGGCCGATATCTTTGATCGAGGCGAAATCGACCTGCACCATCATCGGATAGATCATGACCCAGATCAGCACGGCGACCACAAGGTTCACCTTCGAGATCTCAAGCGCTGCGATGGTTTGGAAAAGACCGGGCATCAGGTTGCCCAGTAAAACGCCCGCAATGATGCACAAGGCTACCCAGACGGACAGAAAGCGTTCGAAAATACCCATGTGACCTCCGGGCGGCAGATGATCGCGTTCTGCGATGCCTAGCCGCCGCCCGAAGTCAGTTCAAGTTTAAAGCGTTTCCAGTTTTTGTCGGATCACAACAAGAATTGGAAACGCCCACAAGCTTAATGGGGTGCGCAACGTTTCCACATCATGTTTCGCTAACACAATGTGGAAACGTATTTATTCCTCGTACCACCAGATCTCGGGTTGGAAGCCAAGATAGTCGCCATACATCGGAACGCGATCGGGGAAGTGCAGTTCCTTGGCGTGGGCGATGTGCGATTTGTCGCTATACCCCAGCGGAATGACGAAGCGGCTGGCGGTCAGGACACGGTCCAAAGCCTTTACGGCGGCGCGGAAATCCCCCTGATCCTCGGCCGTCAGCATGGCATCGATCAGCGCATCGATGGCGGGGTTCTTCACACCCATCCAGTTGCGCGAACCGTCCGTGTCCGCACTCTCGCCGCCCCAATAGAGCTTCTGTTCGTTGCCCGGAGACAACGACAAGCCACGCCAGTAATAGGCCATGTCGAAATCGAACGCGGTGGTGCGTTCCTTGTACTGCGCAGAATCGACCGAGGTGATTGTCGGCGAGATCCCAAGACGCGAAAGGGCGGCCGAGAAGATCTCGATTTCCTGCCGGTTCTCATCCGCGCCGGACTTCAGAAGGATTTCAAAAGTGAAGGGCTCGCCCGCGGCGTTTTTCATGGCGCCATCCTGCACGGTCCAGCCGGCCTCTTCCATCAGGCCCATGGCTGTGCGGATACCTGCGCGGTTGCGTTCCGAGCCGTCGGATTCGGGCAGGCTGTAGCCCTCGATTGCGCCGTGGGGTAGATCATCCGCCAGTCCGTCCAGCAGGGCACGTACCTTGCCTTGGGCTTCCTCTCCGGGCGCCATGCCCAGAACCGAGTTATGGAAATAGGACAGAATGCGGCGTTTCGTGTTGCCGTGGATCGTCTGGTTGATAAATTCGAAGTTGAACGCATGGATCATCGCATCACGCACGCGAATGTCCTGAAACACCGGGCGGCGGGTGTTCATCACATAGCCTTTGATGCCCGTGGGGCGTTGATGCGGGACGTCCGACAGAACGATGTCGCCCGACTGCACAGACGGGAAGTTGAACTGCGTGGCCCATTTGTGGGCGTTTGTTTCGCGGTGGGTATTGGCCTCGCCCGCTTTGAACGCCTCGAAGGTCACACCACCATCGCCGTAATAATCAAATCGGATTTCGTCCAGATTGGCCTGACCTTTCATAAAGGGCACGTCTTTGCCCCAGTAATCCGGGTTACGCTTCAGGGTCAGATAGCGGCCGGGTTCAAATTCGCCAATCACGTAAGGGCCAGAGGTAATTGGCAGCACGTCTACACCTGATGCGTCGAAATCTGCGGCCTCCCACTGTGCTTTCTGCAGAATGGGGCGCATCCCCAAAATCAAAGGCAGTTCGCGGTCTTCGGTGTTGAAGGTGAACTTGACCGAGCGCGGGCCGGTTTGCTCCATCGTTTCGATCTTGTTCCACGCTCCGTGATAGCGTGGATGGCCCTTAGTGCCGAGCGTCTCGTAAGACCACATCACGTCTTCCACGGTGAGGGGCGTGCCATCGGAAAATGTCGCCTCTTCGCGTAGAGTGAATTCGACCCACGTGCGGGCGTCGTCGGTTTCAACGGTTTCAGCCAGCAGGCCATACAGCGTAAAGGGTTCGTCCCAGCTGCGGCCCATCAGGCTTTCGGCCAGCAAGAATCGAAGCTGCCATGGGGTGCTGCCTTTGCGGATATAGGGATGCAGGCTGTCAAATCCTCCGGACTCCGCGAAAACGATGCGACCTCCTTTGGGTGCGTCAGGGTTCACATGAGGCAGTGCGGTGTAGTCAGCGGGCAGGGCGGGTTCGCCATACATGGCTATGCCGTGTTGCGGTTCTGCCTGTGCTGCCAGCACTGACGAAAGCGTCACAATGCCTGTTGCGACCATCCCGCGAAGCTTCTGGGGTATATTTGTTCTCATTGCGAAACAATCCTTCACGTCCCTGATTTGTTTAGCGAAACACTAGAGGTGGAAATCCGCCTTTTCAAACTTTTAGCTTGGATAAAGGCGCTGAACCGCTTATAAAGAATGCACTGCTCGATAGGTTTCTTGCCTGTATGAAACCTGCCTCAATAACTTTGCGCCCGCCTTGTGCGGGCGTTTTTTTTATGGTGATTCCGGGCGGGGCCGATCCTGCAGAACGCATCGCGACGGGATGAAGAATCGGGTGATTCCACAATGTCGTCTTCTGTCGTGAAAGCACTGGTGCCTTGGATTCCTTGCGCTATGCTGCAGCGCAACAGATTTTACCTTGTGGATAAGGAAACCAAATATGGCCATCACAATGTCACTGGAAGGCAAAACAGCCGTTGTTACCGGATCAAACTCGGGCATCGGGCTTGGGGTTGCCAAGGAACTGGCGCGCGCAGGCGCAGATGTTGTTCTGAACTCGTTCACCGATTCGGCGGATGACCATGCCATTGCCGACGCCATTGCTCAGGAGTTCGGCGTGACCGCACGTTATATCCAGGCTGATATGTCCAGTGCCGAGGAATGCCGTGCGCTGGTCGAGAAGGCAGGGCGCTGTGACATTCTGGTGAACAATGCGGGCATTCAACACGTGGCGCCGGTCGAGGAGTTTCCGATCGACAAATGGAACGCGATCATTGCGATCAATCTCAGCTCGGCTTTCCACACAACGGCTGTCGCCGTGCCGCAGATGCGGGCGAATGGCTGGGGCCGCGTGATCAACATCGCGTCGGCGCATGGTCTGACAGCCTCGCCATATAAATCCGCCTATATCGCCGCGAAGCACGGCGTTGTCGGGCTGACCAAGACCGTGGCGTTGGAAACCGCCGAGGATCCGATCACCGCGAATGCGATTTGTCCCGGCTACGTGCTGACCCCGCTGGTTGAAAGCCAGATCCCGGACCAGATGAAAACTCATGGCATGGACCGCGATCAGGTTGTGCGCGAGGTGATGCTTGCCCGCCAGCCCTCGAAGGATTTCGCGACGGTCGAACAGATGGGCGGTACAGCAACCTTCCTGTGTTCGGACGCAGCAGCGCAGATCACGGGGACAACGATCTCGGTCGATGGGGGCTGGACGGCTCTTTAAGATATAGCATCGTCGAAGCGAGCGATCAGAACGGGGCGTATTTAGTGTAGCGTGCCGTTCGTCACACCCAGCAACAGCTTTGCGGCGATCGCCCACATTACCAGGCCAATGATCACGTCAAGAACCCGCCACGAGGCGGGTTTTTGCATGACAGGGGCCAGAAAGCGTGCGCCGTAGCCCAGAGAAAAGAAAAAGACGAAGCTGGAAATCACAGCCCCCGCGCCGAAGGTGACCCGCGTGGGCCAGTCAGGATACGACGTCGAGATCGCGCCGATCAGACCTAGCGTGTCCAGATAGACATGGGGATTGGCCCACGTGAAAGCCGCCGCAATCGCCAAAGTGGCCCAAAGCCCACGCGATTGCCCCGCGATCTCCATCGTATAGTCGCCTTTCCACGCGGCCATGAAGCGCATCAGGCCATAGATGATCAGGAAGGCTGCACCGGCCAACGCCATGACTGTCGGCAGCGATGGCATCGCCTCGACCAAGGCGCCAAATCCGGCCACGCCTGCGGCGATCAGGAACGCGTCCGAGGCAGCGCAGAACAGACACAGCCAGAAGACATGTTTTTTCATCAGCCCTTGTCGCAAGACAAAGGCGTTCTGCGCTCCAATCGCAAGGATCAGGGAGAACCCGGTGGCAAAGCCAGTCAGGGCAGGGGTAATGCTCATGAGTTGTCTGGCGTCTCGGGTGGCAGGCTTGGGTCTTTGGAGTTCGGATAGACAAGCCCAGCCGAAATCACCAGCTTAGCCGCATCTTCGACAGACATATCCAGTTCGATCACTGAATGGCGCGGCACGAACAGCAAAAAACCCGAGGTCGGGTTCGGCGTGGTCGGCAGAAAGACCGAGATGATATCCTCATTCACCGGGATACGTTTGTCGACTTCGCCCTTCGCCTTGGTCGAGATGAAGGCAATCGCCCAGATCCCCTTGCGTGGGTATTCCACCAAGCAGGCCTTGTCGAACTTGGTGTCGGTCGACTGGCTGAAGACGGTCTCGGCGATTTGTTTCAGCCCGTTATAGAGCGACCGCACGACTGGCATGCGGTCCACAAGACCCTCACCCCAAGACAGGAAAGACCGGCCAATCAAACCCTTAGCGACCCAGCCCACAAGCACGGTGAAAATCAGAAATACAACCACACCCAGGCCACGCACATTCACACGCACATCTTCGCCAAACAGCATCTTGAACCACGTGCTGTCGCCAAACAGCCAATCGATCAGAGCGTCAGGTTGATAGGCGGCGGGCACAAAGGGCAAAACCCAGCTGTCGATCCAGCCCACGAAGGTCCAGATCATCCACATGGTGATGGCGATAGGAACCACGACCACAAGGCCCGCAAGGAAGTTATTGCGCAGACCGGTAAAGGGGCGCCACTTGCGCCTGTGATGGTCGTCCAATTCGTTCATGAAGGTGGGTTCCCGCTTCTTCTTGCGCAAAACTTATGTGCTTGGGGAGAAATCGGCAATAGCCGTAACGTCAATTTGCCCTGTTAGTTGCTCGGTGAAGCAGGTATTTTCAGGGGCTTAGGCGTAAGGTGCACCGGTTGGGGCTGGACGTGCTGTTACAGATACGCCTATCACTTTCTTAAGTGACCCAATCAGAAAGTAGCCGACCCCCGATGACCGCGCCCAGCCAAATCGCTGTATCAGACCTGACCGAAGCACAGGCAATGGATGAACTTGCCCGCCTGTCCGCGCTTTTGGCTGCTGCCAATCTGGCCTATCACGGCAAAGATGCGCCCGAGATTTCGGACGCAGATTATGACGCGGCCAAGCGCCGGAATGCCGAGATCGAGAACCGGTTTCCCCAGCTGAAACACGCAAACAGTGCCTCGGACCAAGTGGGCGCTGCGCCCTCGGACGGGTTTGGCAAGATCGCGCATGAGGTGCGCATGCTGTCCTTGGGAAATGCGTTCAGCGATGAGGATGTTGCTGAATTTGTCGGGCGCATTCGGTCATTCCTAGGTTTGGGCGATAACGCCGCGCTGGCGCTGACCGCCGAGCCGAAGATTGACGGTCTGTCCTTGTCGATCCGATATGAACACGGAAAGTTGGTCCATGCGGTGACCCGTGGCGATGGGTCTGTGGGCGAAAATGTCACCGACAATGCGCGAACTATCAAAGACATACCGCAAGTTCTTAAAGGTGCGCCCGAGGTGCTTGAGGTGCGGGGCGAAGTGTATATGTCCCACGAGGATTTCACCGACCTGAACGCGCGTTACACGGCGCGGGGCGGCAAGAGCTTTGCCAATCCGCGCAACGCGGCGGCGGGATCGTTGCGCCAGCTGGATGCCTCGATCACAGCCGATCGCCCGCTGCGCTTTTTTGCCTATGCTTGGGGCGCGCTGTCAGCACCGTTGGCCGAGACCCAGATGGGCGCGGTGGAGCGTCTGGCCGCGCTAGGCTTCCAGACCAACCCGCTGACCCAAAAGTTTACCGATCTTCAAGAGCTTCTAGCCCATTATCGCCGCATCGAAGCGCAGCGCGCCACGCTGGGCTATGACATTGACGGGGTGGTGTACAAAGTGGACGACCTTGCGCTTCAGGCGCGGCTTGGCTTTCGCTCGACCACGCCGCGTTGGGCGATTGCGCATAAGTTTCCTGCCGAAAAGGCGTGGACGCGGCTTGAGGCCATCGACATTCAGGTGGGCCGCACAGGGGCTTTGTCGCCGGTCGCGCGCCTGACGCCTGTCACAGTCGGGGGTGTGGTTGTGTCGAACGCGACCCTGCACAATGAAGACTACATCGCCGGACGCGACAATTCCGGTGCTGAAATCCGGGGTGGCAAGGACATCCGGGTCGGCGATTGGGTCGAAGTCTATCGCGCGGGTGATGTGATCCCCAAGATTTCGGACGTGGACCTGTCGAAGCGGCCTGAAAGCGCCGTGGTCTTTGCCTTTCCCAGTGAATGCCCGGAATGCGGGTCGGATGCGATCCGCGATGAAGGCGACGCAGTGCGCCGCTGCACGGGCGGTATCATTTGCCCAGCGCAGGCAGTTGAAAAGCTGAAGCATTTTGTGTCCCGCGGCGCGTTTGACATCGACGGGTTGGGGGCTAAACAAGTCGAGATGTTTTATCACGACGAGGTCCTACCGATCCGTGAACCCGCCGACATCTTCACGCTGAGAACCCGTGATGCGGGGCAATTGGCACGGCTGAAGAACCGTGATGGTTGGGGTGAGAAAAGTGCCGAAAAGCTATTTCAGGCAATTGAAGAACGGCGTGTAATCCCTTTAAATAAAGTTATTTTTGCGCTTGGCATTCGTCATGTAGGTGAAAGCGCAGGCAATTTGTTGGCCCGCCAACATGGCACATGGGATGCGTTCGAAACTGCGGTGACCGCAGCCAAGCCCGACACACCCGAATGGGACGATCTGGTGTCCATTGATGGGGTCGGCGCAGTAATGGCCGGATCACTGGTTGCAGCCTTCGCGCAAGAGCGTGAACGCGCCTCGATCGACCGTCTGGTGGCCGAACTGGATATACAACCCGTCGAAGCCCCGAAATCCGATGACAGCCCGGTCGCGGGCAAGGTGGTCGTTTTCACCGGCACGCTCGAGAAGATGACCCGCGCGGAAGCCAAGGCCCGGGCTGAATCCCTTGGGGCTAAGGTCTCGGGGTCGGTTTCCGGCAAGACGGACCTTTTGGTTGCCGGGCCGGGGGCGGGGTCGAAGGCCAAAAAAGCCGCCGATCTGGGGGTCGAAACCATCGACGAAGATGGCTGGCTTGAGCTGATCGGAGACGCCTGATGTCCACCCGGCCTGAAATCCTGTTCCCTTTGTTCGCCAAGCTGGAGACGCTGGGCGGGATCGGGCCGAAGACTGCCAAGTCATTGGAAACGCTTGGGATAACGTTGCCGCGTGACCTGTTGCTCTGGTTGCCCCATGCAGGGATCGACCGCAAGTTCCGCGCCTCGGTCACCGAGGTTCAGCCGGGTGATATGGCCACGGTCGAGATCGAGGTTGGTCCGCATCGTCCCGGACGGTCAAAGAGCGCGCCTTACAGGGTCGAGGTCTCGGACCCCCTGACGACGTTCGAACTGGTGTTCTTTCACGCCAATACGCGATGGCTTGAACAACAGCTTCCGGTCGGGGCGAAGCGTGTGATCTCGGGCAAGGTTGAACACTTCGACGGACGTGCACAGATCGTGCATCCTGATTTCATCCTGCCCCCGGCCGAGGCGGGGCTGATCCCCGATTTCGAACCCGTTTACCGTCTGACAGCGGGCGTCACCGGCAAGACGGTTATCAAGGGTGTTGGCGACATTCTGATCCGCTTGCCGATGCTGCAAGAATGGGTCGACCCGGCGCTGAAAACCCGTGAACACTGGCCAGATTGGCACGAGGCCCTGCGCGACGCTCATACACCCGAAGGGCCGGATGACCTGTCGCCGCAGTCTGTAGCACGTCGCCGGTTGGCCTATGATGAATTTTTCGCGCATCAACTGACATTGGCGCTGGCCCGTGCGACGGTGCGTCGTGGCAAGGGACGTGTCAGCATCGGAACCGGCGCGCTGCGCGACAAGGTGCTGGGCGCTCTGCCGTACACCCCCACTGGCGCCCAATCTCGCGCGGTCGAGGAAATCGCGGCAGATATGGCCGCAGGGACCCGAATGAACCGACTGTTGCAGGGGGATGTGGGCGCGGGAAAGACACTGGTTGCGCTTCTGTCTTTGCTGGTCGCGGTCGAAGCAGGCGGGCAGGGCGTGATGATGGCCCCGACCGAGATCTTGGCTCGCCAGCATCTGGAAGGACTGCGCCCACTGGCAGACGAAGCTGGCGTGGTGGTTGAGATCCTGACGGGGCGTGACAAGGGCGCGGAACGGCGGCGCAAGCTTGAGGCGCTCAAGGCCGGTGATGTTCATATTCTGGTTGGAACCCACGCGGTATTCCAGAAAGACGTGGCATTTCATGACCTT
Organism: Aliiroseovarius pelagivivens; assembly: GCF_900302485.1. Taxonomy (NCBI): domain Bacteria; kingdom Pseudomonadati; phylum Pseudomonadota; class Alphaproteobacteria; order Rhodobacterales; family Paracoccaceae; genus Aliiroseovarius; species Aliiroseovarius pelagivivens. The sequence goes on from NZ_OMOI01000001.1 coordinate 1,271,479, forward strand.
CGCCTTGCTGTGGTAGACGAACAACACCGCTTTGGCGTCTCCCAACGGATGGAGCTGGGGGCAAAAGGCGCGGCCTCGGACGTGTTGGTGATGACCGCCACGCCGATCCCCCGCAGCCTTGCCTTGGCGCAATATGGCGACATGGATGTCTCGGTGCTGGACGAAAAACCGCCGGGACGCAAACCGATCAAAACGGTACTGATCAACACTGGGCGGCTGGAGGAAGTTGTGGAACGGCTTCGCGGGGCCATCGCGGACGGGGCGCAGTGTTATTGGGTGTGTCCGTTGGTTGAGGAAAGCGAGGTCATGGATATGACCGCCGCTGAAGAGCGGTTCAAACATCTGCGCGCTGAGCTGGGCGAGGGTGTCGTGGGCATGGTGCATGGCCAAATGCCTGTGGCCGAGAAAGACGCCGCGATGGCGGATTTCGTGGCAGGCAAGACCAAGCTTTTGGTTGCGACTACGGTGATCGAAGTTGGTGTGGACGTGCCCAATGCCTCGATCATGGTGATTGAACGGGCCGAGCATTTCGGGCTGGCGCAGCTGCACCAGTTGCGCGGACGGGTCGGGCGCGGGCAGGCGGCCTCGACCTGCTTGTTGATGTATCAGGCCCCGCTGACCGAGGGCGGTGAAAAACGCCTGTCGGTGATGCGCGATACGGAAGACGGGTTCGTGATTTCCGAGGCAGACTTGGAAATGCGCGGGGCAGGTGATGTGCTGGGCACCGCGCAATCGGGGCTGCCGCGGTTCTGGGTCGCGGATCTGGAACATCAGGCAGGATTGATGGCCGTGGCCCAAAAAGACGCGCGCCTGTTGCTGCAGCAGGACCCCGATCTGAGCACCCCGAGGGGGCATGCAGCGCGTGTTCTTCTATGGCTCATGCGGCAGGACGAAGCGATCCGTTTGATTTCAGTGGGTTAGCACTTTTGTTCTCAAAAGTTCACAAATGTTCTTAAAAAGTTCTTTACAAAACGTTCCGTGATATGCGAACAAAATAGCAACACGGATGCAGTGACACACACTGCCCACAAAGACAGAGAGCAGGAGTAACCCCATGTTGAACGATGTCAAAATCGCATTGTCCCGATCCTCGGCCACGATTGTCTCGGATACGCTTGGGGCGATTTCCTTGCTTGTACTGCTTTTGGGTGCGCTGCATCTGCCCGGGATGATTTGATCCCACACAGTTTCTGCCTGCGGATGGTCTGATCCAGCATCATGTCCCAACGAAGCCTTCTGTCCCGAAGCCTTCACGATGCATTCGACGGAGTACCGCCCGTCACCTGCCTGTCGGAATGTTTGCCTCTTCCCGACGCCAATTGGATGACCTGAACCGCATCACTTCCGCCGCCTCCCTGCCAGGAGCGCGGCGGTTTTTTTATGCTTTGGCTTTTGCGTCGTCGAACGCCTCAATCGTAGCGTCAAAGCCCAGAAGGATCGATGCATGGCGGTTTTTGAACTCGCGCGCGGGCTGCAGAACCTCGTAGCCGTCGAAGGGGGAAGACGGCACGGGACCTGCATCTTTCAGCATAGCTGTCAGTTCAGTGCGGCCACGCTCCAAGGTTGGACGGTCCAAGCCGATGATTACTTTGCCCAAGATCGACGCAGATGCCTGTCCCAGCGCACAGGCTTTGACGTTCTGCGAAAAGCCCGAGATGCGGTCATCGTCGAGGGACACCGACGCCGTCACAGTCGACCCGCACAATGGTGAGCGCACTTTGGCCTCACCCTGAGGCGCGTCCAGCGGGGCTTGGTGCGGGATGGACGCCGCCAAGGACAGGATCTGCTTTGAATAAAGCTTGATCAGGTCAGTATCGCTCATGTCCGGGCCTTTCGTCGGGCGTTGATCCGCTCTACATAGAAGCGCAGTACCGGAAAGAAAAGGACGGGCCATGAAGTTTGATGCGAGCAAGCTGAAGTTTGACGACAAGGGCCTGATCCCGGCCATCGCGCAGGATGACGAAACCGGCGAGGTTTTGATGATGGCGTGGATGAACCTTGAGGCAGTGGAGATGACGCTTGAGACGCGTCGTGTCACCTATTGGTCGCGTTCGCGTCAATCTTTCTGGATCAAGGGCGAGACCTCGGGCCATGTGCAGGAGCTGGTGGATTTCCGGTTCGACTGTGACAAGGATTGCTTGCTGGTGCGGATCCGTCAGACGGGTGCGGCCTGTCACACTAACCGGCGGACCTGTTTCTATACGGCTGTGCGGGACGGGGAAGAAGTCGAGCTGATGGCGCCGATGACCTGATGTCGCGCCGGGGATTTTGCACCCCCAGACCCCCGCAGGATATTTTAGGTAAGAAAATGAAGGGTTAGAGCCCGACCATTCGGCGGATGTCGTCGGGGGTTCTACCCTCGGCGCGATAGGTTGCAATGGCGCGGGCGTCGTCCCGTTTGGCAAGGCGCTTGCCGTTTTCATCACGGATCAAGCGATGGTGGTGGTAGATCGGCGTGGGTAGGCCCAAAAGGTTTTGCAGCAGGACGTGGATTTGCGTCGCGGGTTGGATGTCTTTGCCGCGCACCACATGGGAGATGCCTTGGGCTGCATCGTCCAGCACGACGGATAGGTGGTAGGAGCCCAGGAAATCTCGACGCGACAGGACGATGTCTCCGACCTCCTGTACAAAGTTGCGGGCTGGTGAGCAGAGGGTTTCATCTTGCCCTGATGATTGCTCGGTGTAGCAGAACTCTGATTGGTTCGCGGTGCTGAGCGCGTCCTGCATGTCCAAGCGAAGGGCTTCTCCTTCTGGGAAGCTTTGGCTTCGGTCGGTCCTCGCGCGGCAGGTGCCCGGATAGATCAGCCCATCAGGACCGAAAGCGGGTTCCGTGCCTTCTTGCGGGGCACTGGCGGCGGCGGTGATGTCGCGGCGGGTGCAAGAGCAGGGAAACAGCAAACCACGGCCCCAGAGGGCGCGTAATGTCTTCTTGTATACTGACAGCCGGTCTGACTGGCGCGTTGGGGCCTCGTCCCAAGTGATGCCCAGCCAAGTCAGATCGTCATAGATTTGCTCTTCCCATTCTGGGCGGGAGCGGGTGCGGTCGATGTCTTCAATACGCAGCAGGTACTTGCCACCTGCGGCACGTGCCATGTCATGGGCCAGAAGCGCGGAATAGGCGTGGCCCAGATGCAAAGGGCCGGTAGGGCTGGGCGCAAATCTGGTTATGAAATCAGTCATTTGCGCGCAGTCCTTACGAGAAGTTCGCCAGCCAGTCCGACCACTCTTCTTTGGCGCGGTCGGTATAGGCTTTGTAACGATCCTTGCGTCCGCGACGTCCGCCTTTCAGCCCGTCGACAGGGCGGAACAAGCCGAAATTCACGTTCATCGGCTGGAAAGTCTTGGCTTCGGCGCCGCCGGTGATGTGGTGGATCAGCGCGCCCATAGCGGTGTCTTGCGGCACGGTGGGCAGGTCGTGCCCTAGGATCTCGGCTGCCGCCAGACGTCCGGCGAGCAGACCCATAGCTGCGCTTTCCACATAGCCTTCAACCCCGGTAACCTGCCCTGCAAAACGCAAATTCGGACGTGACTTCAGGCGCATCTGGTTATCCAGAAGTGTGGGTGAGTTCATAAACGTGTTGCGGTGGATGCCGCCCAAGCGCGCAAAAGAGGCGTCCTCCAGGCCGGGGATCATTTTGAACACCTCAGCCTGCGCGCCGTATTTCATCTTGGTCTGGAAGCCTACGATGTTGAACAGCGTCCCCAAAGCGTTGTCGCGGCGCAACTGCACCACAGCATAGGGTTTGTTTTCTGGGTCATGATCGTTGGTCAGGCCGACCGGCTTCATCGGACCAAAACGCAAGGTCTCGCGGCCGCGTTCGGCCATCACCTCGATCGGCAGGCAGCCGTCGAAATAGGTGGCGGTTTCACCCTCGTGAAACTCGGTCTTGTCGGCGGCCAGAAGCGCGTCGATGAAGGCTTCGTACTGGTCCTTGGTCATCGGGCAGTTCAGATAGGCTTTGCGTTCTTCCTCGGTCTCGCCTTTGTCATAACGGGACTGTGCCCATGCCACATCCATATTGATCGTATCGGCATAGACGATGGGGGCGATGGCGTCGAAAAAGGCCAACCGATCGGTGCCGGTTTCACGGGCAATCGCCTCGCCCAAGGCGGGAGAGGTCAGAGGACCGGTTGCAAAGATCCAGTTACCGTCAGTCGGCAAATCAGACACTTCGCCATATTCCACGCGGATATTGTCACGGGCGCGCAGTTTCTCGGTCACAGCGGCGCTGAAGGCGTCGCGGTCAACGGCCAGCGCGCCGCCAGCAGGCAGGCGGTTCTGGTCGGCCATCTGCATGATCAACCCGCCGGCTTCGCGCATCTCCCAATGCAGAAGTCCAACAGCGTTCTGTTCATCATCATCCGACCGGAACGAATTCGAGCACACCATCTCCGCAAAATCGCCAGTTTGGTGGGCGAATGTTTCAACCTGTGGACGCATCTCGTGCAAAACCACGTCCACACCCATATGCGAGGCCTGCCAGGCCGCTTCCGATCCGGCCATTCCGCCGCCAACGATATGTAAAGTCTTGTCTGTCATGCCCCGCAGATAGGGCATCATCCGGAAAAAGAAAAGCCCGCCATGGGGAATGGCGAGCTTTTCCGGGTGAGGGGAAATTCACCCGTGCCCCGGTAATCGGGGACGCCCTTCCTGATCTTTGGGGTGGGGTGGATCAGAAAGGATTTGCTTCAGAACAGATCGAGGGTTTCAAGATTGCGGAAAGGCAATCAAACACCCGTATTCTGGTCGAATGTGAAGTTGTTCGTTGGTCTTGGTTGGCGCGTTAGAGTTGAAGTCAATATATGGGCAAATGGGGCAAAAATATGAAAATGAGTGGCGGAATTGTGAGGTAAAACAATTTGTGGCAGATTATTTACGCCAGCATACATCCAATAGAGGTGATGCTTTATGTCTTGGCAGGTTGCATCAAATCCCACGGATTTCCGTGTAGATCTTCGAAGACAACGACCTTCCCATAGGGCTCGTTACGCGGGGATTCGCGAAATACCACGCTGGCGCTTTGCATCCGTGCAATCATTCCGTCGAAATCATCCGTAAACAGGAAATGCCCCACGCGTCCGCCCGCTTGACGCCCAATGCTGTCGGCCTGATTTCCAATGGCTTTCGCAATCAGAAATGCTGTCTCTGACTTGGGATAGGGGGCCATGCGCACCCACCGTTTGCCCCCGCCCATGTCGGAATCTTCCAGCAATACAAAGCCAAGTGCGGTCTGGAACCACGCGATGGCCTTGTCATAGTCGTCGGTCAGAAAGGTGACGAGTGCGAGGCAGTTGGTCATGAGAAAGGTCCAGTTGTGCAGTCCGGTGTTAGTACGATAGAACCTGCATTATAGGGACAGTCGATGAAAAAACAGCGCCGCAATACATGCGACGCTGTAGATTACATCAGTCAGGTATCCGATTACTCGGTGGTATCAGCATCTTCATCCTCGTCCGAGGATTCGACAATCCGCGCAACCGATACGACCACTTCGCCTTTACCAGTGTTGAAGACCTTCACACCGCCCGCACTACGCGACCGGAAGCTGATCCCGTTTACGGGGCAGCGGATCGACTGGCCTTTCGAGGTTGCCAGCATAATCTGATCAGCGATCTCGATCGGGAAGCAGGCCACAATGTCGCCGCCTTTCATGGCGCCCACACCCTGACCACCACGGCCGCTGACGCGGTAATCATGGCTGGATGTCAGGTTGCCGATGCCGCCTTTGTTGATCGTGACCAGCAGGTCATTGGCGGTCAGCATGTCCTGATAGCGATCCTCGCCCAGATCTCCGGACGCTTCTTCGCCGGCCTCGTCGTCGGAGTCGCTGCCAAATTCGGCGCGGAAGCGCTTGATAAAGGCGTTTCGTTCGTCCGGGGTGGCATCGAAGTGGCTGATGACCGAGGCCGAGACGACCTCGTCTCCTTCATTCACCAGTTTGATGCCGCGTACACCAGTTGATGAGCGCGAGTTGAACACACGGACATCTGTGACTGGGAAGCGGATGGCCCGCCCGCCAGAGGTCACCAGCATCACGTCGTCATTTTCGTCGCAAATACGAGCGTTGATCAGGCGGGTGCCTTCATCGTCGCCTTCGAATTTCATCGCGATCTTACCGTTCGACTTCACATTGGTGAAATCCGACAGGCGGTTACGACGGACCGAGCCTTTGGACGTGGCAAACACGATTTGAAGGTCGTCCCATTCTTTCTCGTCGCGATCCACGGGCAGAATGGCGGCAATCGACACGCCGGTCGGGATCGGCAGGATGTTCACCAGCGGCTTACCCTTGGCGGTCCGGCCCCCTTGGGGGAGGCGCCAGGTTTTCAGCTTGTAGGCCATGCCGTCATCGGTGAAGAACAGCAGTTGAGTATGCGTATTGGCGACGAACAGCGTGGTAATCACGTCTTCGTCTTTGGTCTGCATACCCGACAGCCCTTTGCCGCCACGCTTTTGCGCGCGGAAATCGGCAAGCGGCGTACGTTTGGCCCAGCCCGAGGCGGTGATGGTCACCACCATATCCTCGCGCTCGATCAGATCTTCGTCGTCCATATCGCCCGACCAGTCCACGATCTGAGTGCGGCGCGGTACTGCGAAGGCGTCTTTTACCTCGACCAATTCGTCCGAGATGATGGACATAATCCGCTCACGCGATCGCAGAATATCCAAGTAATCCCGGATCTTTGCGGCAAGTTCTTGAAGTTCATCTGTGACTTCTTTCACACCCATGGCGGTCAGACGTTGCAGGCGCAGTTCCAAAATGGCGCGGGCCTGTGTCTCGGACAGGTTATAGGTGCCGTCCTCGTTCATCTTGTGGGTCGGATCGTCAATCAACTGGATGTATTCCGCGATGTCATGGGCCGGCCAGCGACGGGACATCAGTTTTGCGCGCGCATCCGCGGGGTCGGCCGATGATCTGATCGTCGCGACGACTTCGTCCACGTTGGAAACGGCTACTGCCAGGCCGCAGAGGACATGGCTGCGTTCGCGTGCTTTGCGCAGATCATATGCCGTGCGGCGTGTCACAACTTCCTCGCGGAAGGTGATGAAATGGCTCAGGAAATCGCGCAGCGTCAGTTGTTCAGGACGACCACCATTCAGTGCAAGCATGTTGCACCCGAACGAGGTTTGCATCTGGGTGTGGCGGAACAGCTGGTTCAAGACGACTTCTGGCGTCGCATCGCGTTTCAGCTCGACGACAACACGAACCCCAATCCGGTCGCTTTCGTCCTGCACGGCCGAAATGCCTTCGAGCTTTTTGTCGCGCACGCCCTCGGCGATGCGCTCTACCAAGGTGGCTTTGTTTACCTGATAGGGGATCTCGTCCAGAACGATCGCATAGCGGTCTTTACGGATTTCTTCGATCCGCGTCTTGGCGCGCATGATGACGCTGCCACGGCCTTCAAGATAGGCTTTGCGCGCACCAGTCCGGCCCAACATGATCCCGCCAGTGGGGAAATCGGGGCCGGGGACGTATTCCATCAGCCCTTCCGAGGTCAGATCCGGATCCTCGATCAATGCCAAAGTCGCCTCAATCACCTCGCCCAGGTTATGCGGCGGGATGTTCGTGGCCATACCGACCGCGATCCCACCAGCGCCGTTGACCAGCATGTTGGGGAAGCGGGCGGGCAGGACGGTCGGCTCAAGGTCTTTGCCGTCATAGTTGTCCTGAAAATTAACCGTGTCTTTTTCAATGTCTGCCAGCAGTGAGGCAGCAGGCTTATCCATCCGCACTTCGGTGTAACGCATGGCCGCCGGGTTATCGCCGTCCATCGAGCCAAAGTTACCCTGACCATCCAGAAGCGGCAGCGACATGGAGAATGGCTGCGCCATCCGAACAAGCGCGTCATAGATGGCTGAGTCACCGTGCGGGTGATACTTACCCATCGTGTCGCCGACCGGACGGGCCGACTTGCGATAGGGTTTGTCGTGACCGTTATTGGTCTCGTACATCGCATACAAGATGCGGCGGTGTACCGGCTTCAGACCGTCGCGCAGATCCGGGATGGCGCGGCTCACGATCACGCTCATTGCGTAGTCGAGATACGAGCTTTTCATTTCCTCTTCGATGGAAATCTGGGGGCCGTCATAGACGGGGCGCTGGGGCATGTCGTCCATGTTTTCCGGGGTATCAGGGGTATCTGTCACGTTGTCCGCCGTTTTGGTGCGTTTCACACTATATATAGGTCACGCCACCTTAGCAGAACGCCTGATCTGGGGGCAACCAAAAGGGGCTGCCTGATGCGTTCTGAGGGCAGTTTTTTGCGTAATTTCTCGCCCTTTGGCCCCTTGGCTTTCCCCGCGGCTAAGGCCATTATCGCGCAAACGCGAAACGGAGATCCAGATGTCCAAGCCCCGTAGCATTTTCGAGGAAGTCAGCGACGCCACACCCGAGGTGCGCGATGTTCCAAAGACCGGCGCAATCGAGCGTGGATCGGGCGGCGGCGGCGCGCGTGGAGCCATTCGTGTTTGGCTAATGATCCTGTTCGCAATGGTGGCCGTCATGGTCGTCGTGGGCGGTCTGACACGTTTGACCGATTCTGGTCTGTCGATCACGGAATGGGCGCCGATCACCGGGGCGATGCCTCCGATGGATCAGGCCGCGTGGGAAGCCGAGTTCGCCAAGTATCAGGAAATCCCCGAGTTCAAGCTGCAAAACAGCCATATGGATCTTGAGGCGTTCAAATCAATCTATTGGTGGGAATGGGGCCACCGCCAGCTGGGGCGTTTCATTGGTCTTGTCTGGGCGGTTGGGTTCTTCGGTTTTCTGGCCGCTCGCAAGATCCCAAATGGCTGGACAGGCCGCTTGTTGTTTCTGGGCGCGCTTGGCGGGCTTCAAGGGGCGATTGGCTGGTGGATGGTGTCCTCGGGTCTGACGGGGGACCGCGTGGATGTGGCCTCGTACCGTTTGGCGGTGCATCTGGGGCTAGCTTTCATCATCTTGGGCTTCATTTCATGGTACGTGCTGCTTTTGGGCCGGAAAGAGGCCAGCCTGATGGCTGCCCGCCGCCTGCGCGAGCGTAAGCTGTTTGGCATGGGCACCGGGCTGTTACATCTGGCCTTCCTGCAAATCCTGCTGGGGGCTTTGGTGGCCGGTATCGATGCCGGGCGGTCTTTTGTGGATTGGCCGTGGATGGGCGATCAGTTCTTCCCACCCGAGGCATTCGACATCACACCGATCTGGCGCAACTTCTTTGAAAATGCCGGCCTTGTGCAATTCATGCACCGGATTGTGGGCTATGTGCTTGTCATCTTTGCCGTCGTCGTTTGGCGCGTCTCGCGTAAGTCGGGCAACCAGATGGTGCGTACGGGCTTTACCTTGGCCTGCTTGATGATTGGCGCGCAGGCGGTTCTTGGTATTACAACTGTTCTGCAGGCCTCGCCCTTGCATGTAGCGCTCACCCACCAGATCGGCGCGATGCTGGTTTGGGTTTTGGTCCTGAACGCCCGTTTCCTTGCGGGCTATCCAACTGAACAAAGCATCCGGAGCTGATCATGAGCGCCTTTGACGAACTGATGGAATTTGCCCGCGACACTCAAGCTTTGGGCGAGGTTGCAGGACGATTGGGTTGGGATCAGGAAACGGTGATGCCCGAAGGGGCAGGGCCGCAACGTGCTGAAGAAATGGCCGCGCTTGAAAAGGTGCTGCATGGCCGCCGCAACGATCCGCGTATTGGCGATTGGCTGGAGGCTATCGACGAAGGGGCTCTGGACGACGCCGGGCGTGCTCAGATCCGCGAAATCCGCCGTGCGCGCGACCGTGCTGCGAAGGTGCCTGTGGCGCTGGCGGCAGAGCTGGCCCGTGTAACCTCGGCCGCGCAGGGCAAATGGGCCGAAGCGCGGGGGGCAGATGATTTCGCAGCGTTCAGACCGGTTTTGGAAGAGGTCGTCAAACTGCGCCGCGAGGAAGCCAGTGCGCTTGCCGATGGTGGCGATTTGTATGATGCGCTGCTGGACGACTATGAACCGGGCATCACGGGTGGTGACATCCAAACCTTGTTTGATGCGATGCGCCCGCGTTTGGTGACGCTGCGCGACAAGGCGTTGGGGGCCGCTAACCAGCCTGAAATTCTTGTAGGTAACTGGGCCGAAAAGAAGCAGCTGAAACAGTCTACGAAGCTGGCGAAAACCTTTGGCTATGACCTGACCCACGGGCGTATCGACAAGGCGGTGCATCCGTTCAGCTCGGGTTCGGGCCTGGATGTGCGCATCACGACGCGCACCTCGGAAGAGGACCCGTTCAACTGCTTCTATTCCACGATCCACGAGGTCGGGCACGCCTGTTACGAACAAAACATCGACACCGCCTATCTGCTGACGCCCATTGGGCGCGGGGCGTCGATGGGTGTGCATGAAAGCCAATCGCGCATCTATGAGAACCAGATGGGCCGTTCGCGCGCCTTTACTGGATGGTTGTTTGACCAGATGGAAAAGCGGTTCGGAAAGACACCTGCATCAGATGCGGATGCGTTCTATCGGATGGTGAACCGGCTTCAGAAGGGCTTTATCCGCACCGAGGCGGACGAGGTTCAGTACAACTTGCACATTATGCTGCGCTTCGATCTGGAACGTCGCCTGATCGGTGGCCAGCTGGACGTGGCAGATCTTGAGACGGCGTGGAACGAACGGTTTGCAGCCGATTTCGGATACAAGGTCGATAAGGCTTCGAACGGCGTGTTGCAGGATGTGCATTGGTCCGTTGGCCTGTTCGGGTATTTTCCGACCTATGCGCTTGGCAATATCTATGCTGGATGTCTGTATGATGCCCTTCGCGAGGACCTGCCAAAGCTTGACGCAAAGTTGGGGCAGGGGGACGCGACCTATGCGACCGCTTGGTTGACCGACAAGCTGCAACAACATGGAAGTCTGCGTACTCCCCGCGAGACGATCGAGCATGCCACTGGCAAACCTGTCTCGGTCGAGCCGCTGCTTCGCTATCTCGAAGACAAGTTCGAAGGCATCTATTTCCGCTGACACAATCCCGCCAGGGGGGAATGGACTCGATTCTTTACCCTGTTCGCGAGTTATATCCTGCTGCCATGTTTGGAGCAGGTCGGCGGATTTATGCGCGTAGAGGGTGTGTGCGTTTGGTCCCAGTCGCAAAAATGTTGCAGTAAGTGCGCAAGTAACTGTGGATTTGGTCATTGGTTATGTTCATGGTCGAATTTGCCTGAGGGGGGCAACTTTGGTCGCTGACGCCAAGGACACGAATTGTAAATGTTTGTGCCTTTAGTTTCGCGATCGATGGAGGTTCTTGGATGACCACGCTCTCTGGTCTAGGCAATATTCGTATACCTGGACGCAAAATCGTAGGCGCCGCCGTGTTGGCCGCCTTGGCAAGCTTTGCCGCCCCGATTGATGGATTCGCTAGCGGATCTGATTTCCTGAAAGTACGTGGACAGGGGGCCGCTCCTCCTGGTGCGCAACGCCTGTGTTCCACCTATAGCTGGGCTTGCGCACGCGGGACCTCTAGTGGTGTTGTCACTCAGGGGCAAATGCAGGTTGTCCGTACGGTGAACTCGCAGATTAATCGATCGACTCCGGCGATCGAAGACAGCCAACAGTATGGCGAGGCCGAACGCTGGGCTATGCCCACCAGCCGTGGTGGTGATTGCGAAGACTATGCGTTGGCAAAGAAACGAGCATTGATCGGGAAGGGGATCGACCCGCAACGGTTGCTGATCGCGACTGTACTGGACCGCAGCCGTCGCCCACATGCTGTCCTTATCGTGCGCACTGATGAGGGTGATATGGTTCTGGACAACGTTACCAATTCCATTCGGAACTGGCGTGACACACGCTATGTTTTCTTGCGGATGCAGGACCCTAAACGACCATCGCGCTGGGTGAATGTCATTGCAGGTGGTTGACCTGATCTGAAACTGGCTGCTTGAAAAACCAAGCAGACAAACGAAAAGGGCGCACCAATTGGATGCGCCCTTCTTTGTTTAGGCTGAAGGTGGATTAACTGGCGCAGCCCTCGCGAGACGCGGACCTTGCTTTAAGGCCACCACCTTCGACGGATCCGCCGCCGCTGCAACCCTCAGGACCAGGGTTTTCACCTCCTCCAGGAGTGGGGTTCTCACCGCCACCAGGAGTGGGGTTGTCACCGCCAGGAGTTGGATTTTCACCGCCACCGCCGGGTTCTGGATTCGGATTTTCACCGCCACCGCCGCCACCAGTATTCGTAGGTGGTTTAGTGGGCGGGGAAGTTGGAACCTCAAATGGTCCGCCGCCATCTTTGTCGCGATGTAAAATGCGTTCGACAAAGGTTGTCGCCGTCGGAAGTGCGTTCAGTGCGTTGGCAAAGGCCGGGCACTCTTGCGTTACATTTGCCAGAACATTCAGGAACTCGTCCTGACGCTGAATATACCGCAGCATTTGCGACGTTACGACTTTACATTCACAGAGAACCTCGGTTTCAAGCGAAAGCTTCGCCGTCGCCAAATTACAGGTACTCTGAGCTTGTGCGATCTGCGTGGATCCCCCCCAGACCACACCGGCCATTGCAAGCGCGGCCAGCGCTGTCTTACGTTTAAGCATTTTTCACCCCTCTTAAACTTCTGCTTCACAAATTCGTTGGTCAAAAAAAGACACTAACTTTAGCCAAATAATATTTAGTCTGTCACAGATATCTCAAAATGGCCACAATTGAGTGCCAATTGTGTCCGAATTGCGGCTAAGCAACCAAAAGTATGGGGAAAATTCTTGCTGCAGATTGAGGCGTTTGACCTGATGGGGAGAAACGGGAACACGACCTCTATCTGAGATAGGGGATTTTTGATGCAAAACAGGAAGAAAAGACGCGTCTGATTCACTCAGATCGCATCTAGTCCAGTTTCTCGTTTTTCAATAACCGGCGCAGGGCATCACGTCCTCGGGCTTCCGCGCGACGGATGCGCACGGCGGTCATGAATGCCTCTTCCAAAGTGGTGGAAGACGCACCGATGGTTTTCTTAACCTCATCCACCAATGCGTCATTTCCGGTCATCCGCGTGGCATCAAGAACTTCTTGTGCCAACTTGTCGGCGACTTGCTCCAGAAGATCCATGTCGGCCTCAGCGCGTGGTCTCGGTCAGACGACGACGGACATATTCGTCGACATGCGTGATCATCGTATCCATGTGATCATCTTCGAAGAAGTGACCCGACCCTGGAATTTCTTCATGGGTGACGGTGATGCCCTTCTGTTCATGCAGCTTGTTGACCAGCGTATGCGTGTCAGCAGGCGGAGCCACGCGGTCTGCGGTGCCGTTGATGATCAGACCCGAGCTGGGGCAGGGTGCCAGGAAGCTGAAGTCGTACATATTCGCGGGCGGGCTTACCGACACGAAGCCGGTAATTTCTGGGCGGCGCATCAGCAGCTGCATGCCAATCCATGCCCCGAACGAGAACCCGGCAACCCAGCAATGCTTGGCGTTCTGGTTCATCGACTGCAGGTAATCCAACGCCGAGGCTGCATCGGACAGTTCACCGACGCCCTGATCATATTCACCTTGGCTACGGCCGACGCCACGGAAGTTGAAGCGCAGCACGTTGAAGCCCATGTTGTGGAACGCATAGTGCAGGTTATAGACGACCTTGTTGTTCATCGTGCCGCCGAATTGCGGATGCGGATGCAGAATGATGGCGATGGGGGCGTCTTTTTCTTTCTGAGCGTGATAACGGCCTTCAAGTCGGCCCTCGGGGCCTGCAAAAATCACTTCGGGCATCTGGTCTGGGCCTCTTTTTCGTTTGTTTGGGGCAGCAGCGGTCCGGAAACCGGTTTTCTTGACGCTGGCTGACCCGCACCATAATACGGAGTAGGTGATCCGAACGGGGGTTGGCCGCGCTGTCACCAGTCCTAAGTGACCTAGTGGTCGGGGCCGAAAAGGTCAATGTTTTTGCAGGGGGAACGGTATGAAGCTGTCCACAAAAGGCCGATATGCAATGGTTGCGCTGGCGGATCTGGCGATGCAGGACGACGGCGCGCTTCTGTCGCTGACCGATCTGGCCAAACGGCAGGATATTTCCCTTCCCTATCTGGAGCAGCTTTTTGTCAAACTGCGACGCGCAGGGCTGGTGGATAGTGTCCGTGGACCGGGTGGAGGTTACAAGCTGGCCCGTTCGGCATCGGATATTCGCGTTTCCGAAATTCTCGAGGCGGTGGATGAAACCGTTTCGGCCATGCACAAAGGGGCAGGCGCATCCGGCGCGTCCTCGGGCTCGCGTGCGCAATCTATGACCAATCGCCTGTGGGAAGGGCTCTCGGCCCATGTTTATGTGTTCTTGCACCAAACCCGCCTGTCGGATGTGGTGCGGAACGAACTCACCCCATGCCCCGCTGTGCCCACGCTGTTTTCTGTGGTGGACGAAGACTAACCGTCGGGTGGATAGGATGCCCTCGGCGAAGATATCAGTAACAAGAAAATACAAAGGAGGGCGCCGGTGAGCCGCGTCTATCTGGATTGGAACGCCACAACGCCTTTGCGGGCCGAGGCCAAGGCCGCGATGATCGAGGCGATGGAGCTTGTGGGCAACCCGTCTTCGGTTCATGCCGAGGGCCGTGCTGCGAAAGGGCTGATCGAACGTGCGCGCAAGGATCTGGCGGCGGCGCTAGGGGCCGAAGGGGCGGATATCATCTTTACCTCATCGGCAACCGAGGCAGCCGCGCTTGCGCTTGCAGGGCGTGATCTGTCCTGCGCGGGGATCGAACATGATGCTGTTCGGTCATGGTGCAACGAAGAACTGGTGATTGACGGACAAGGTGCCGTGAGTGTTCCAGATCCCGCAGGCAGTACCCTACAGCTTGCCAATTCAGAAACCGGGATCATTCAGAAACTGCCCGCAGGGTTGCTGATGACTGACGCCACGCAGGCCTTTGGTAAAATCCCATTTGCCTTCAATTGGTGCGGGGCAGATATGGCCATCGTATCGGCCCATAAGCTGGGCGGACCAAAAGGCGTAGGTGCCCTGATCGTCAAGCGCGGCACAGAGATAGAAGCGCGGATCAAAGGAGGCGGGCAGGAAATGGGCCGCCGCTCTGGAACCGAGAACGTCATCGGAATCGCAGGTTTTGCAGCCGCTGCAGTCGCCGCTCAGAGAGATTTGGAGGCAGGCACCTGGTCAAAGGTCGAGAAACTTAGAAAGATTCTAGAAAACACCATTGCGGAATCGGCGAATAAGACTATTTTTGTCGGGAAAGACGCGAACAGGCTTCCCAACACATCGTGTATCGTCTCTCCGGGCTGGAAAGGTGAGACACAGGTGATGGTGATGGACCTGGCCGGATTTGCGGTTTCCGCAGGTTCGGCCTGTTCATCTGGGAAGGTAAAAACCAGCGCTGCCTTGGCGGCAATGGGATTTGATCAGGAACACGCGGGATGCGCTTTGCGCGTCTCGCTTGGACCTTTGACAAGTGAGACGGAAGTCCGGGCTTTTGCACAGGCCTGGCTTCGCGAACATGAGAAATTCCGCACGCGTGGACGTTAGTCCCCTGCGGATTGAAAGGACAAAAAGTGGCCGGTGTGGATGAACTGATCGCCAAGGAAGGCGTTGAAGAGGAAACCGTAGAAGCGGTAAAATCGCTTGCCGGGGCCTATAAATACGGCTGGGAAACCGAGATCGAGATGGAATACGCCCCCAAAGGCGTGAACCCCGATATCGTCCGGCTGATCTCAGACAAGAACGACGAACCCGAGTGGATGACCGAATGGCGTCTCGAGGCGTTCGCGCGCTGGGAAAAGCTGGACGAGCCGAGCTGGGCGCTGCTGAACTATCCGGAAATCGATTTTCAGGACCAGTATTATTATGCCCGTCCCAAGTCGATGGAAGAAAAGCCCAAGTCGCTTGATGATGTAGATCCCAAGCTTCTGGAAACATACAAGAAACTGGGCATTCCGCTGAAAGAGCAGATGATCCTAGCCGGCGTCGAAGGCGCCGAGGATATGCCCGCAGAAGGCCGCAAGGTCGCCGTGGACGCTGTGTTTGACAGTGTGTCGGTCGGCACCACCTTCCAAAAAGAGCTAAAAGAGGCGGGCGTAATTTTCTGCTCGATCTCGGAAGCGATTAAAGAGCATCCGGAGCTGGTGAAAAAGTACCTGGGCTCGGTCGTGCCGGTCTCGGACAACTACTATGCGACGCTGAACTCGGCCGTGTTCTCGGACGGATCGTTCGTTTACATCCCGCCCAACACGCGCTGCCCGATGGAGCTGTCGACCTATTTCCGTATCAACGCGGAAAACACCGGCCAGTTCGAACGTACGCTGATCATCGCCGATAAAGGCAGCTATGTCAGCTATTTGGAAGGCTGTACCGCGCCGCAGCGTGACACCGCCCAGCTGCACGCCGCCGTGGTTGAGATCATCATCGAAGAAGACGCCGAAGTGAAATACTCGACCGTTCAGAACTGGTTCCCCGGTGATGAAAACGGCAAGGGTGGCATCTATAACTTCGTGACGAAGCGTGCGGATTGCCGTGGCGACCGCTCGAAAGTGATGTGGACGCAGGTGGAAACCGGATCAGCGGTGACGTGGAAATACCCGTCCTGCATCCTGCGCGGAGCCGAAAGCCAGGGCGAGTTTTACTCGATCGCGATCACCAACAACTATCAGCAGGCCGATACCGGCACAAAGATGGTGCATCTGGGCCGTGATACGAAATCGCGCATCGTGTCCAAGGGGATCTCGGCGGGTAAGGCGCAGAACACCTATCGTGGTCTTGTGTCGATGCACCCGAAAGCCAAAAACTCTCGCAACTATACGCAGTGTGACAGTTTGCTGATCGGCGACCAGTGCGGGGCGCACACGGTTCCCTATATCGAGGTGAAGAACAACTCATCCCGCGTTGAGCACGAGGCAACCACATCCAAGGTGGACGAAGAACAGATGTTCTATTGCCGCCAGCGGGGCATGGACGAAGAAGAGGCCGTGGCCCTGATCGTCAACGGCTTTGCCAAGGAAGTGCTGCAAGCCCTGCCGATGGAATTTGCCATGGAAGCGCAACAGCTTGTGGCGATCTCGCTTGAAGGGTCGGTTGGATGATCATCACCACGACCCCATCCGTCGAAGGCCAGTCCATTGCAACCTATCACGGCATCGTCACGGGCGAAGCCATTCTGGGCGCCAATATTTTCCGCGATTTGTTTGCGCAGGTGCGCGACATCGTAGGTGGGCGTTCAGGCGCATATGAGGTTGAGCTTGGCAAGGCGCGTCGGACGGCCTTGGCGGAGATGGAAGAACAAGCGACCCAAATGGGCGCCAATGCGGTCGTGGGCGTGGACCTCGACTATGAAGTGATAAACAACATGTTGATGGTGTCGGCCTCGGGCACGGCTGTCACTGTTTCGTAAGGACGAATAAATGCTTAAAATCAACAACCTGCACGTCAAACTTGAAGAAGAAGACAAGCAGATCCTTAAAGGGGTCGACCTAGAGGTGCCTGCCGGCAAAGTGCATGCGATCATGGGGCCGAACGGCTCGGGCAAGTCGACACTGTCGTATGTATTGTCGGGTCGCGACGGCTATGAAGTGACCGAGGGCGATGCGACGCTGGACGGCGAAGAACTGCTGGAAATGGAGCCGGAAGAGCGCGCCGCTGCGGGTCTGTTTCTGGCCTTCCAATACCCGGTCGAGATCCCCGGCGTGGGCAACATGACTTTCCTGCGGACCGCCGTGAATGCACAGCGTAAAGCGCGTGGCGAAGACGAGATGTCGGCCGCCGACTTCCTGAAATTTGTCCGTGCCAAGGCCAAAGATCTGAAAATCGACGCGGATATGCTGAAACGCCCCGTGAACGTGGGCTTCTCGGGCGGTGAGAAGAAGCGTAACGAGATCCTGCAGATGGCGATGCTGGAACCCAAGATGTGCATCTTGGACGAAACGGATTCGGGTCTGGACGTGGACGCGATGAAGCTGGTGTCGGAAGGCGTAAATGCGCTGCGCGATGCGGGACGTTCGTTCCTTGTGATCACCCACTATCAGCGTCTGCTTGACCATATCAAACCTGACGTGGTGCACATCATGGCTGCTGGCCGCATCGTGAAATCGGGTGGTCCCGAGCTGGCACTGGAAGTTGAGCACAACGGCTATGCCGATATCCTGGCGGAGATCGACGCATGAGCACCGCTGTGAAAATGCAGGCAGCTCTGATCAGCGCCGACGCGCGCCCGGCCTCGGGGGCTTGGTTGGCGGATGCACGTGCAGATGCCGCAAGCCGTTTGGCTACGATGGGCCTGCCCACGCGCCGGGATGAGTATTGGAAATGGACCCGCCCCGACAGCCTGATCAGCGCCGTCGCGGACACCGCAGAAGTTCTTGATTATGAAGGTGAAGAGCCGCTCTTTAGCGACATTGATCGCCTGAAGGTCGTGTTTGTTGACGGTGTGTTTAGTGCCGAGGAATCTGATGCGCTGGAAGGCGAAGGGCTTGAGATCGAGCGCCTCGCGGATGCGGCAGCCAAGGACATTCACTGGGCAAAAGATTTGTATGGTGTGCTGGAAACCTGTGGGCAAACCCCCGTCAAGCGCCCCATCGCCGTGCACAACACCGCGATGGCCACCGACGGGGTGGTGATCCGGGTTACGGGCGCAGTCAGCCGTCCTGTTAGCCTGGTGTATCGCCACGAAGATGCCAACTCGGATGCGATTTTGCACAGCGTCATTCGGCTGGAAGACGGGGCCGAGCTGACGTTGCTTGAAAACGGTCCAGCCGCTGCGCGGTTCTCGAGTGTTCTCGAGGTGGATGTCGCCAAAGGCGCGGCCTTCCACCATGTGCGTGCGCAGGGCCGTGATCATGACCGTCAGGCCGTAACGCATATCTTCGCGCGGGTTGATGCAGAAGCGACCTTCAAAAGCTTCACCGTGACGGTGAACGGCAAGCTGACGCGCAATGAATGCGTGATCGATATCATCGGGGACAACGCCGTGGCCCATATTGCTGGCGCGGCGCTTGGTGACGGGGCTGAACACGAATTCCATCACGACGACACGGTTTTCATCACGCATGATGCTGTGGCTTGCGAAAGCCGTCAGGTCTTCAAGAAAGTGCTGAAGAACGGTGCAAAAGGTGTGTTCCAAGGCAAGATCCTTGTGAAACCGGACGCGCAAAAAACGGATGGCTATCAGAAGTCCCAGTCGCTTCTTCTGGATGACGATGCGAGCTTCCAGGCAAAGCCCGAGCTTGAGATCTACGCCGATGACGTGATCTGTTCGCATGGGTCCACCACAGGTGCGATCGACGAAGAGGCACTGTTCTATCTGCGTTCGCGTGGCGTTCCGACGCCGATTGCGACCGATCTTCTGGTGCTGGCGTTCTTGGCCGACGCCATCGAAGAGATCGAGGACGAAGATATCGCTGCTGATGTCACCGGGCGTCTGGACGCCTGGCTAGCACGTCGTCGCGGTTGATCTGAGGGGGGCGTCTGGTGTCGGTCCTGCATGATATGGTTCAGTCCTATCGCAACCCGCGCGCGGTGTTTCGCCGCCGCGTGGGGGACGTCCCGCGTGAAGATCGGGCGCTGGCGGTTCTGATGTTCGCCTGCGCACTGGTCTTCGCCGCCCAAATGCCACGTCTGGCCCGTCAGGCACATGAAACTGGTGAAGAACTGAACATGCTGCTGGGGGCGACCCTGTTGGGATGGCTCTTCATCATGCCCTTGGTGCTTTATGCGCTGGGGACGGTCAGCCATGTCATTGCCCGGATATTTGGCGGCAAAGGAAGCTCATATACTGCGCGTTTCGCGCTGTTTTGGGCACTTCTCTGCGCGGCTCCGATCTGGCTTCTCTGGGGACTTGTGGCTGGCTTTATCGGCCCAGGTGTCCAATTGTCGCTGGTCGGACTTCTGGCTCTTGTGGTGTTTGTGCTGTTCTGGTCTATCAATCTGCGCGAGGCTGAACGTGGTCTCATTGAAACTGGCAAGGCAGATTGATGCAATTTACACCCGGATACCTGTTTGGAATGGCGCTTCAGACCGTGCCAGAGCCGCGCAAGGTCGCGCGTGATCTGTTCAACCTCGGTCTGAGCCGCGAAACCCTGTGGACCGCGCTGCTGCTGATGGTCATATTGGCCACCGGTATAAGCGTTGTGGCCGACATTATTTTCCCGATTGATGCACGGCTTATGGGGCCGGTCTTGTCCAGCCCCATCATATTGGGCGTCGTCGAGGGAGCGTTCATGTTCGGGCTCACCATGGCGATCTATGTGATTGGTCGCTTGATGGGCGGGCAGGGCAGTCTGGAAAACGCGATTATGACCGTGGTCTGGATGGAGTTCGTCTTTCTGGGTTTGCAGGTGTTGACCGTGATCCTGACATTGATCGCACCGGCGATGGCGGCTCTGCTGATCTTTGCCTCGGTCTTTATCTTCTTTTGGGTTTTGACCCATTTCACAGTGGAAAATCATGCGTTCCAGTCGGCTGGGCTCGTCTTTACCTCGATCCTGGTTTTCATGGTTCTGGCTGTGTTTGCTCTGTCCTTTATCTTGGTGCTGCTTGGTGTCGAACCCATCCAATTGCCTGCTCAATGATCGGAATTGACCATGTATGATATCGAAAAGATCCGCAGTGAATTTCCGATCCTCGCGCGCGAAGTGAACGGCAAGCCGTTAACCTATTTGGACAACGGCGCATCGGCGCAGAAGCCGCAGGTGGTGATCGACGCGATTACGCGCGGCTACGCGGAAGAATATTCGAACGTGCATCGCGGGCTGCATTACCTGTCGAACCTGTCGACCGAGCGTTACGAAGCTGTGCGCGGGATCGTGGCAAGGTTTCTGAACGCCGGGTCCGAGGACGAGATCATCTTCAATTCGGGCACGACAGAAGGCATCAACCTTGTGTCCTATGCCTGGGCGGCGCCGCAGATGCAGGCAGGGGACGAGATCATCCTGTCCACGATGGAGCATCACGCCAACATCGTTCCGTGGCATTTCCTGCGCGAACGTCAGGGCGTTGTTCTGAAATGGATCGACCCGGAACTGGACGGGTCGCTTGATCCGCAGAAGGTTTTGGACGCGATCACGGATCGAACCAAGCTGATTGCGATCACGCAGTGTTCAAACGTGTTGGGCACGGTGGTCGATGTGAAAACGATCTGCACGGGCGCGCGCGCGAAGGGCGTGCCGGTTTTGGTGGATGGCTCGCAAGGGGCCGTGCATATGCCGGTGGATGTGCAGGATATTGGCTGTGATTTCTACGCGATCACTGGTCACAAGCTTTATGGCCCATCAGGGTCAGGCGCGATCTATATCCGCGCCGATCGTCAGGCCGAGATGCAGCCCTTCATGGGCGGCGGTGACATGATCAATGAGGTCTCGAAAGAGGCTGTGACCTATGCCAAGCCGCCTTTGAAGTTCGAGGCAGGGACGCCGGGGATCGTTCAAACCATTGGGATGGGCGCGGCGTTGGAATACCTGATGGATCTGGGGATGGAGAATGTTGCAGCTCATGAGGCGGCGTTGGCTGCCTATGCGACCGAACGGTTGTCGGGGCTGAACTGGGTGAATGTACAGGGTCATGCGACGGGCAAGGCGGCGATCTTCTCGCTCACGATGGACGGGGCAGCGCATGCGCATGACATCTCGACCATCTTGGACAAGAAGGGCATTGCCGTACGTGCAGGGCATCACTGCGCGAAGCCTTTGATGGAGCATCTGGGCGTGGCCGCGACAGCACGAGCATCTTTCGGTTTGTACAACACGACCGAGGAAGTTGATCGGTTGGTTGAGGGTCTGGAGCTGTGCCACAAGCTGTTGGCCTGAACCGAAGATCGCTCACTTCGTGAGCCTAGAGGGGGCTTTGCCCCCGCCCGAGGCCATAGGGCCTCTGACTCCCCCAGGATATTTCTGGTAAGAAAATGTAAGAGTGCGACTTAGTCGTCCGACTTGATCAATCCAAGCCCACGTAAATAGATGCCGATCCCGCTTTCCAGAAGCTCTTCGGGGGGAAACGGGCTTTTCTGTCCGGGGCTGCCGCGGCCGAACAGCTCGACCACGCCGTGGCTCATGGCCCAGATGTGGGCGCTGACCATGCGGGCTGGTGGGCGCTTGTCCTCGGGCATGTTCTCGGTCAGTTTTGCAGCGGCTTTTTCAAGCACGCCCATGGCGCGGGAAGACACCAAGGCCAGATCAGGCGAGTGATTGACCGAGATACCGCTTTCGAACATCGAGATATAGTGGCCCGGATATTTGCGGGCGAAGGCGAGATAGGCGCGTCCCGTCGCCTCAAAACTGGCAAGCGCCGAGGGTTGGCCTTTGTCATAGGCGTATTCCATCAGGTCGGCGAAAATTTCGTACCCTTGTCGCGCGGCTTCGGCGATCAGGTCTTCGCGCCCGGCAAAGTGACGATAGACAGCAGCTGGCGTCACCCCAGCCTGCTTGGCGGCCTCGGATAGGGTAAAGCCGGTTGGTCCTTTCTCTTCGATCAGAGCAAGGGCTGCGTCGATCAGGGCCTGACGCAAATTTCCATGATGATAGCCACGTTTAGGCATTCTTCATCCCAGACCAGATCTCGGGACCGCCACAGATCTTGTCATCCGGCGCATTTGCGACGTTCAGATTTTTACCAGCATAGTCGACCCCTTGCAGGACGGCTTTTAGGGCAGACAAACGTGCGCGTTTTTTGTCGTCGGATCGGATGACGGTCCAAGGGGACACGTCGCGGTGGCTGCGCTCGAAAGTTTCTTTGATCGCCTCGGAATAGGCATCCCAGCGGTTCAAGCCTTCCACATCGATCCAACTTAGTTTCCATTGCTTCAGGGGATCCTTTTCGCGTGCCAGAAAGCGGCGTAGCTGTTCTGCACGGCCGACATTCAGCCAGATTTTTACGAAATGGATGCCCTCATCGACCAACATATCTTCGAACTCAGGCAGTTGCCGGAAGAACGCCTCGCGCTGTTTGTCTTCACAAAAGCCGAAAACCTTTTCGACCACGCCGCGATTGTACCAGCTTCGGTCGAACAGGACGATCTCGCCTTCGGTCGGCAAGTGTTGGACATAGCGCTGAAAATACCATTCTCCCGCCTCGCGGTCCGAGGGTTTGGAGAGCGCCACAACCCGTGCAACACGAGGGTTCAGGTTTTCGCGTAAGCGTTTGATTGTGCCACCTTTTCCCGCAGCATCGCGACCTTCAAACACCACGACGACCCGCTTGCCGGTGGCCTTTACATCAGCTTGAAACTTCACAAGTTCTAGCTGAAGTGCCTCGAGCATGGCCTCATAGTCGTCTTTGTCGATAGGCTTTTCATAGGGATAGCTATCCGACAGGATGTCCTTTTTCGACGCGCCTTTAATGGCGGCGCGCACCTCTTTGGGCGCGGCCTCGCGGTAAAACTTTGAAATGGCTCCGTCAAAGGGCAGTGACATGCGCAAACTCCTGATTTCACACCAATATGGGCATGCGGGTTGGGTTTGGCAATCACCTCAGCCGCGGCGATCCTCGATCGACTGACCAATCTCGGAAATGTCATAGGGAGTGGTCATATACATTTCGCTGATCCAGTTCTGATACAAAAGATGCGCATGGCTACGCCAGCGGTTTTCAGGCGTATGCGTCGGATCGTCACCAGGGTAATAGTTCATAGGTACGTTGATCGGTGCACCCTTGGCCACGTCGCGGTCGTATTCGCCCTTCAGGGTCAGATCATCATACTCAAAATGATTGAAGATATAGAGCGCACGATGAGCCTTGTCCTCGATCAGGCAGGGCCCGGTATCGTCTGACCCAAGCAGGGTTTTCAACCCGGTAGCGGCATTGACTTCGTCTTGCTTCATTTCAGTCCAGCGACTGACGGGAACCACACAACTATCGGAAAATCCACGCAAATAGGGCGAGGCCGGCGCCAAGTTTTTCTGGGGGAAACACCCGAATGCTTTGGCATCCAGCATGTGTTTCTTTACCTTGTGGAAGTAATAGATCATTGCCATGCCACCCCAGCAGACGCCGAAGGTGGAGTGCACGTTCGTTTGGGTCCAGTCGAGGATCTGGGTCAGTTCATCCCAATAGGTGACCTCTTCAAAGGGCAGATGCTCGATCGGAGCGCCGGTGATGATCAGCCCATCAAACTTCTGGTCCTTCACCTCTTCCCACGGCTGATAGAAGGCCCCGATATGGGCTTCGCTCGTGTTCTTCGAGATATGTTCGGATGGACGCAGCAATGTCAGTTCAATCTGAAGCGGATGGGATCCGATCAGACGGGCAAACTGCGTCTCGGTCTCGATCTTTTTGGGCATCAGGTTCAGAAGCGCGATCCGCATCGGGCGGATGTCCTGCTTGGCGGCCTGATCCTCGGGCATGACCATTACGCCTTCGTCCTTCAGCACGTCTACGGCTGGGAGGGTCGAGGGGATCTTAATGGGCATGGAACCGGTCCTTTATTGTTCGGGTAGGGTGTATAGATGGGGCGCGTTTAGTGCGCGTCAATGGCCGCAGAGATCATCCGGTCGAAGTCCTGTGGGGACTTGATCTGGGCGACTTCATGGGCGCAGAGGGACACGCCATAGCGCGCCATGTGTTCATAAAGCGGCTGGCGATGATTGAGGGCCTGTGCATAGGTCCAGCGGATGAAGGCGTCAGGATCAATATCATCTTCTTTGACATTGAATTCGTTCAGATATTCACCCCAAACACGCGCAAGGAACTCTGGCTGATACGCCATTGGCTTGGGCGCGCGGTCAAATCGCTCGACCAGCTTTTGCGTGTGCGCTGCGTCACCCCTTAGCCAGACCAGCAGGCAGTGTTTGCTGAGTTCAGCCAGAATGGGATCATGTTCCCCGAGTGCAGGGTCAATCCATTCACAGATAGAGCCCCCGCTGTCGCAGATGAAATGCGGATAGCCATAGATGCGCTCGGCGCGATCAATGAAGGCAGAGGTGTCCATCAGGGCCGAAATCTCAGCCGCTTTGAACTGCTCTTGCCGACGACGATATTCATCAATGGGCAGCCCGCCTTTTTCGACGTTGCCGGGTTTGCCCAGATAGGTCGCGACGGGGGACAGATTTTCAAAGCTGATCTTGGATGTGATGCGGATCGAATCCGACATCAGAAGCTCGCGCAGGAAAGGCACCTTCATCGCTTCGGCTTTAAAGTTGTCCGCGATATGTTCGCCCATGTAACGGGTGCCAATGCGATAATCGATCGAATAGTGAAACCAGTCGCCTTGGTCGCGCAGAAGGTTGGACAAATACGTCTTGCCCAGACCAGACATGCCGAAAAACAGCACGCGTTTATGCGGAGCGTTTTGCCAGTCCTGAGCGGTTTGATAGATCATCTGCGGCCTCGTTTGCTTCAGCCTTTGGTAATAGGCTGCAACGGGCGGGTCAAACCCTTAGCTTCAAAAGAAAACGCCCCGCGGTAAGGCGAGGCGTTTTCGTGTCATATGATCTTAGGATCAGAACCCGATGCCAATGCTCAGGCCGGCGCTCAGAGCGTCGCCTTCAAACGGGACGCCAAGCACAGATTTTTCGCTGAACTTGGTATAACGTACACCGCCCGAGATCTTGATGTTCTCGTGGGTGTAGGTCGCACCAAGGCCAATGGATGTCGAGCTGCCAGCCGGGGCCAGGAAGGTGGTCCCGGTATCAGCGCCAGCTTCGTATCCCAGCATCAAGGCAACCGACCAGTTGTCGTTCAGCTTGCGGCCCAGTCCCAGCTCGAAACTGGTGACATCATCGACGAAGTTAACCCAGTTCACGTCATTTGACGCACCAAGAGCCACATCACCCAAGGTGCTGGTCGTATCCAGCGAGATACCTTTGTACTTTGCGTGGCGGATCGAACCAAAAAGCAGGGTGTCTTTTGCGATGCCGGTCTGGAAATCCAGATTAAAGGCTTCTGGCATCGAAACACTGCCGGTCGCGGCTGTGGTCACACCTGCGGGGAAGAAGGGGTGTGCGCCGGGCGGCAGGGAATGTGTGCCGGTCAGTTCGTGATCAATGCCGCTGAAATATGTCAGAGCAACGCGCAGGGCGATTTCTGGCTTCTCATAGGCGACACCAGCAACCCCGCCCCATTCGTTTCGGCTGTCCGCATCTAGCAGGCCTGATGCCGTCAAAACGCGGCCCGAGATCTTCTGCGAGAAAGCACCACCGTGAACCGAGAAACCGTTGCCCATTTCATAGCGCAGGATGCCGGTAATCTGACGGCTGTCGATAAAGGCAAAGCCCCCAACTGCCGGGCCGTCGACATACTGGATGTCTGCGCCGTAAGGCTGGTCCCAAATCAGAGCGAAGCTCAAGTTTTCGTTGAACTGCTGCTTGTAGCCAAACGAGAAGGTCGAGAAATCTACAGCTGACTGAGTGGTGCCAGTCACGTCGCTGGTGATGTTCGGGCTGATATTGGCGAAGCTGAATTTGAAGTAGTTGCCTTCTTCAAATAGCACGCCGATGTCCTGACCAGAACGGTCAATACCAGCGTGAGCGGATGTCGCCGCAGCGGTTAACGCAGCTGCAATCGTTAAGGTTTGCTTTTTCATGTCTTCTCCCAGGGAATTCTTTCGTGTTGGCCGCCTCCTCCTTGGCGACAGCATTGCGAAAAAATGTATTTGGAGCGGTGTTCTTTGGTCAATCTTTACCTGAGGTCATGTGACGTCAGGTCGCAAATTGGCTGATCAGCGATGTGGATATGACACGACAATCTCTGTTTTAATGTGCATTTACATACGTTTGATAGTTCACGCAGAGCGTCGGTTGTCTGACAATCGGATGCTGACGATGTTCGCTGCAACGATGATGACGCCACCGATGATCAGCGCAATCCCGATGGGTTCATCATAGAAAACTGCTCCGGCCAGAGCGATCAAAGGAAGTCGGGTGAAGTCGATTGGGATAACGACAGATGCTGGTGCAAGCGACAAAGCCAGTGTCAGACAGGTATGGGCCAACAGTCCGGCACAGCCGATGACAAACAGCCAGAGAATGTTCAAGCCGTGAGGTACAGCAATCGAACCATCCACTCCAGAACAGATAAGGCCGAGACCCAACTGCATGCTGGTCAGCCAAAACAGGATCGATAGGGTGGAATGATCTCGGGTTAACTTGCGCGTAAAGACGGCCGTCAGGGCAAAGCAGATCGCGGAAAGAGCTGCCGCCAATGTGCCTGTCGTGGTCGCCGGTTCAAAGAGAGTTGGTGCCGTGATGATTAGTATTCCGACAAAGCCGCTGGCAACGCAAAGGATTTGCGAAAGCGTCAGACGTTCACCCAACAGAAAGGGGGCCAGAAACACGACCCAAAGCGGCGATGTGAACTCCAACGCGAAAACTTGTGCCAAGGGAATTAAAGTCAGCGCATAGAACCACAGATTTTGCCCCGCGAAGTGGGCTAGATTGCGGGTGAAATGCAGGCCAAGATTCCGGCGCGAGACCATGTGCCAGCGACCTGTCATGGTCAGAACGGCTAGAATGATGCTGAGCCCGACAAATGACCGGTACAGCATCAGTTCGAACGTATCCAACTGCAAGCTGACCGCACGCCCGGCCAAGGCCATGACTGAAAATGACCCAATGGCACCGCTCATCCAGATTGCGGCGCGGGCGGTTGGGGTCACGAAGCGACCTCGGTCACTGAATAGTGGCGCGGGATGCCAGCTGTGATTTGTGCCCAGTTGGATGCTTTCATACGTTCCTGATGGGCGTCAAAGGAAGCGCGATCCGTAAAACGTTCCGAGACGTTGAAGCGACCGGGGTGACAGCGATCTTCGACCACCAGAAAGGACAAGCAGCCGGGTTCGGCGCGCGTCAGCGCTATATGTGCTGGCAAAGCGGCGCGTACGGCCTCAAGGCGGTCTTCAGGCACGTCGATGTGGCCGGTCAGAACGATGTTCGGTGTCTGTGTCATGCCCCAAGGGCTAGCAAGCAAGGTGCAGGTTGGCGAGAGGAAAAAGAAAACGCCGCCCAGATGGACGGCGTATTTGTGATTTTGCTTCCGACCTTCAGGCAAAGCCTTCAGGTGTTCGCACCTAAAATCAATCCACCGGACTGATTTTCCCCTTCGGGTCGGCGCTTACTCCCACTCAATCGTGCCCGGAGGCTTCGAGGTCACGTCATAGGTGACGCGGTTGATGCCTTTGACCTCGTTGATGATGCGTGTCGCGGTTTCACCAAGGAACTCATGGGTGAACGGATAGTAATCTGCCGTCATGCCATCGACCGAGGTCACTGCGCGCAGCGCACAAGCATAGTCATAGGTCCGTCCGTCACCCATCACACCTACGGTGCGCACGGGCAGGATGGCCACGAAGGCCTGCCAGATTTCGTCATACAGGCCATGCTTGCGGATCTGGTCGATATAGACCGCGTCAGCCTCGCGTAGAATGTCGAGCTTGGCGCGGGTAATCTCGCCCGGGCAACGGATGGCAAGACCCGGTCCAGGGAAGGGGTGGCGCCCAATGAAGCTTGCAGGCAAGCCCAGCTCGCGTCCCAAGGCGCGTACTTCGTCTTTGAACAGCTCGCGCAGCGGCTCGACCAGTTTCAGACCCATCTTTTCAGGCAAGCCACCCACGTTGTGGTGTGACTTGATGGTCACCGAAGGTCCGCCCGAGAAGCTGACGCTTTCGATTACGTCCGGATACAGTGTGCCTTGGGCAAGGAACTCGGCGCCCTCGATGGTATCGGCATGTTTCTGGAACACGTCGATGAACAGCTTGCCGATAATCTTGCGCTTGGTTTCGGGGTCGGATTGACCGTCCAACTCGCCCAAGAACAGTTCCTGCTCGTCCGCGTGAATCAGCCGCATGTTGTAGTGGTCACGGAACATGGTGACGACCTCTTCGGCCTCACCTTTGCGCAGAAGGCCGTGGTCCACGAACACACAGGTCAGCTGATCGCCAATCGCTTCGTGGATCAGAACCGCCGCGACCGAGCTGTCTACGCCACCGGACAGGCCACAGATGACTTGTTTGTCACCGACCTGTTCCTTGATCTGACGAATGGCTTCCTCGCGATAGGCACCCATGGTCCAGTCGCCTTTGAAGCCGGCCAGTTTCACGAACTGTTCATACAGCTTGGCGCCGTTCGGTGTGTGGTGCACTTCCGGGTGGAATTGCACGGCATAGAAGTGGCGTTCCGTGTCCGCAGTGATCGCGAACGGTGCGTTGGGCGAGGTTCCGTAGACCTCAAAACCCGGTGCGATTTCAGAGACATGGTCGCCGTGGCTCATCCAGACCTGCTCGTCACCATCCGCGAACCAGCCATCCAGCAGATCCAGCTGGCCTTTCTGGGTCACATAGGCGCGGCCAAACTCAGCGGTGCCATGGCCGCTTTCGACCTTGCCGCCCAATTGGGTCATCATTGTCTGCTGACCATAGCAGATGCCCAGAATCGGCACGCCATAGTCGAAAATCTCTTGCGGGGCGCGTGGGCTGCCCTCGCGGGTCACGCTGTCCGGTCCGCCCGAGAAGATCACCGCTTTGGGTGCCATCTCGCGCACGAACTCCATCGTGACGTTCTGATAGGGGTGGATTTCACAATAGACGTTCAGCTCGCGTAGGCGACGCGCAATCAGCTGCGTCACCTGGCTTCCGAAGTCGATGATAAGAAGGCGGTCGTGGCTCTGATCTGTCATGTTGACCGATTAGGGCAGGGGGCGGGTTTTCGCAAGCCCCAAGCCGGGTGTGAACGTAGATTTCCGACCTAGAAGAACCCGTAATAAGCACCTTTGTATCATTCCGGCGTCAAAACCGTCGCATTTGCCTGATCATCAGATCCGCACAGGCATGACACTTTCCAAAAAGAGGTAACGCGCATGACACCAGAAGCCATCACATTGGACGTGGCCGCCATAAACCTGACAGTGGCGGTGATTTTGGGCGCGTTGGTTGGGTCAGAACGGCAGGTACGTCAACGCATGGCGGGATTGCGGACCAATGCACTTGTGTCGCTTGGCGCGGCGGGATTCGTCGTCTTTGCTGCCCTTTTCCCGCATGAGGTCAGCCCAACGCGTGTCGCCGCGCAAGTGGTATCCGGCATTGGCTTTCTGGGCGCAGGAATCATCTTTCGTCATGGCTTTACCGTTCATGGTCTGAACACGGCAGCGACTCTTTGGTGTTCGGCCGCAATCGGCGTCATGGCAGGTGTCGGAGCCGTTGGGTTTGCTGCGTTGATGTGCGGATTGATCATTTTTGTGAATCTTGGCCTGCGCCCCTTGGTGAAATTCCTGAAACGTAAAACCCGTGCGGGCCAGCCATTACTTTTGGAGTTTCGGCTGTGGATTACCTGTCGTTCTAAGCATGAAAACAAGGTGCGCTCGACCATTGTGCACAAGCTTGCCCTGCCGGGTTTAGCTCTTGTGTCGATCGACGTGACAGAAAACGGTGACGAGAGCACGCTAGAGGTGTTGGTCAATGTGGAAGACAACAGCGACAGTCTGATCAAGACGGCTGTGGCTCCGTTGATGCTTGATTCCAACATCCGATCGCTGTCGTGGGAATCTGCCAACGACGACTAAAAACCTGACGCGGCAACGGGTGAAAAACGTCAAAATTGTCGGAATGTCGTTTTTGCCTCTGCAAAGCCGTTTGGGGACAGCTTTACGCGCCGGTGTCACATATCAAAGATGCAACAGGACAAATAGGAGGTTTCCCATGGCCGAGGCTCGAACACGCCGCCGTGGTGGCGGAGGTGCCGCCCGTCGCGCTGAACGTACTGCTGTCAATTTTGAATGTGCAAAGTTCATCACGCGCAACATCCCGAATCTCGAAATCCTCAATGAAGAGGCGATGGAGATCATCGAATACAACGCGGAAACCGTGCTGGAAGAGATTGGCGTTAACTTCGTCGAGAACCCAGCCGCTCTTGCGCGCTGGAAAGACGCTGGCGCTGATGTAGACGGTGAACGCGTGCGCATTCCGCGTGGTTTGGCGCGCGAGCTGTGCAAGACAGCCCCGTCCAGCTTCACTCAGCATGCTCGCAACCCAGAGCGGAGTGTCGAGATTGGTGGCAAGAACATGGTTCTGGCCCCGGTCTATGGTCCGCCCTTCGTACGCGACGCTGATGGCGGTCGCCGCTATGCCACGATCGAGGATTTCCGCAACTTCGTGCGTCTGGGCTATATGTCCAAATGGCTGCACCACTCGGGCGGCACAGTGTGTGAACCGACCGACGTACCGGTGAATAAACGTCACCTGGACATGTTGCACGCCCACATGACCCTGTCGGACAAGCCCTACATGGGTTCGGTCACGGCGCCTGAACGTGCGCAGGACAGTGTCGACATGTCCGGTATTCTGTTCGGTAAAGACTTCGTACAGCAGAACACCGTGATGACCTCGCTTATCAACATCAACTCGCCGATGCAGTTCGACGATGTGATGATGGGGGCACTGGAAGTGTTCGCGGCCAACAACCAAGCCTCGATCATTTCGCCGTTCATCGTGGGCGGCGCAATGGCGCCCGTATCGGTCGCTGGTACGCTGACGCAGGTTCTGGCCGAGGTTCTGGCCGGCGTGGCCTACAGCCAGCTGATCCGCAAAGGCGCGCCGGTGATTGCCGGGACCTTTGTAAGCTCGATCGACATGAACTCGGGTGCGCCCACTTTTGGCACTCCGGAAGCGGCCAACGTGACCTATGGGGCGGGGCAGCTGTTCCGCCGTCTGGGCCTGCCATATCGTTCGGCCGGGTCGTTCAACGGATCGAAACTGCCTGACGCACAGGCGGCCTATGAAACCGCAAACAGCCTGAACACTGGCCTTCTGTCCGGCGTGAACTTCATGCTGCACTCGGCCGGTTGGCTGGAAGGCGGGCTTGTGTCGTCGTTCGAGAAGTTCGTGATGGATGCCGATCAACTGGGCGTGCTGCATGGCATCGCCAAGGGTGTCGAAGTGGACGTGAATGGGCAAGCCATGGACGCGATCCGCGAAGTAGGGCCGGGTGGTCATTATCTTGGCTGTGACCACACGCAACAAAACTTCAAATCGGCTTTCTGGCGTTCTGAGTTACTGGACTACAAACCCTACGAGACCTGGGAAGAGGAAGGCGCGCGCGACACGCAGGCGCTTGCCACCGAGAAGGTCAAGAAGATGCTGTCCGACTATCAGGAACCGACGCTGGATCCGGGGATTGCAGAGGGTCTGAAGGACTATATCGCCGAGAAGAAAGCATCGATGCCGGACGCGTTTACGTAAGTTGTCTAGCATTCAGATTGATTAACAATCCGGAAAGGGGGCTTAACGAGCCCCCTTTTTTTGCAGTCGGCTGAGAACGAAGAACTATGCCTGTTGGTTGCTTCGTGGAAGCAATTGCAGTTCAGCAAGAAGCGCGATCAACACTTCTACGTGTTGCGCGCAGGAATAAGACGCATCCCCTGATTTGCGCGTGTGTTCCAGTTGAGCCTCGGCCACCAGCAATCCGTCTACCGCTTGGGTGGGTGAGGGAGTCGAAGACGTTTTCATCAGCTTTCTCAGATCCTTGTCACGATTGTACTCGCTCAAGCCAAACCGCGCAGCGCGAACCAGAAGGCGGGGACGGCGTAGGGTTTTCAGCATGTCGATGGTTGTAGTCATTGTGGCCTCGCTGTTGTGATTCAGGGCGATAATGACTCAACCTAAGGGGGTGTTGCGCTGTTCAGATCTGCCGTACGCAGGCGTTAACAGTTGTTATCATTTTAGAAACTAGTGTTGATAACTAATGACATAGTTAACGAACGGGTAACCATAAATGGATAGGCCTGTTCGGCTCAAAAACAACCGGGGGTTGCGTGTGAGAGCGGTTCGATACACGCCACGGTGTTTCAAACTGGAGGGGCATAAATGCAAAACTCATTCGGGACTGAAATCGACTGCAAGTCCATCATGAACTGGTTGCCCAACGAGGTTCAAACCTATCTGAAACATACCGAAGAGGGTGAATCCATCCGAGCGATCGCCCGCAATATGGGGGTCCACGCGTCAACTGTACTGCGCCAAGTGCGCAAGACGGAAGCGCGCCGGGATGATCCTTTGGTGGACTCGCTTTTGTCGCGCCTGGGGGATGAGTTGCGTGATCAATCGCAACAAAGGGCGACATTCTCGTTTCAGTCTTCAGACAAAGACCCGATGACACCGCATCTGACCCGTGTGCTTCGAGCGTTGTCGACCCCTGATACAAGCCTTGTGGTCGCAGAAGGCGTTGAAACGGCGGTCGTGCTGAAAACCGGGCCAGAGGAAGACCCGACAGCCATCGCAAAAGCCCCCGTCAGTGTGGTTGAATTGATGGCGCTATTGGATTGGATCCAGGGCGGTGCCAAAGGTCGTGTCGTTCGCTATCAAATCACGCAATCTGGACGTCAGGCTTTCAACAAATTGTTAGCCCAGCAAGAGGCACGTGCGACAGGATTTTCTGAAAGCCAGACGGCCTTCTTGTCAGGAAAGGGTGGGATCGCTGTTCAGGCCGTTGGCGATCATTCTAAGCGGCGATCAAGATCGGCGCGACGCAATCCGCGCTCTGCAGGCACCGAAAGCCCGGTCCGGGTATTGGCGCGCAAACGCCAAAAAGACAAACCTTATCTTGGCGCAGATCTCGTCATGGCAGCGGAACGCCTAAATCGGGATTTTGCCCTTGGTCAGCTTGAGCATTCGGAAACGCAAGGGGGATGGTCAGCTTGGATGCGGGATGGAGTGGACAGCCTGTCTGTAGATCCTGCCAGTCATCGCTCAGATCGAAAACTGGATGCGCGCCGCAGGTTTGCCGCCGCCATAAAGGCGATTGGTCCGGAACTGGCAGAGTTGGCTGTGGCGGTTTGCTGTCATGAAAAGGGTATGGAATGTGTTGAGCGCGAGTTGTTGATGCCGGCCAGGTCCGGCAAGTACATGCTTCGGATCGCGCTTAAATACCTTGCGCGCCACTATGATGGTCAATCGGGCGATGATCACGAGCTTATCTATTGATTTGCAACTAGATAAGCAGCGGGTTTGTGACGACCTGAATGTCGATACTTGGGCAGGATTGGGTAATTTCGTCGACTATGATCTGTGGATCCGGAAGCTCGGGTATCAGCACATAATACCTGCCCGAAAACCCGGCCTCGACCAATCGCTGACCGATCTCCAGGCAATCCAGTGTCCCGCAGACGAACAGAGATGCGACAACATCGAGGCGCAGATCTGCAAGTTGCTTTTCGTCAAGCTGCTCGAAATCACTGCATGACATGAAAATCTCTTGCCCCGAGGTATCATCCACGGTGACGAGGTCTCGGGTGTTTCCCAGAAGTAAGGTTTTTGGTGATGATTGCACGATTATTTCTTCATTCGATCATGTTCAGAGATTGGGGGGGGGCGTGCTTAGCCTGTGCCATTCGATGGTCACAAAGAAATATCACCAATAAGAATAATGATGAAGCGACAATGCAACCTGAGAAGACAAAATCAACAATTGACCCATATTGATTGGCACGTCATGTCTTGCGAGGCTGAAAACGACGGCTGCGAGACAAAGGGGTAGGACGACCAATGGTTGCGCACAGCATGCTGGATGCATTGCCCATCCCGGCGATCTTCATCGGCGAAGACAGTCGTATTCGGCGTTCCAACGAGCAGGCAAGGGTCTTGCTGAATATGCAAATCGACGGTCGCCACTATGTGACTGCGCTACGCCAGCCATCTCTTTTGGAGCAGATTGAAAAGTCCATGACCGAGGGTGTTGGCGGCCAAGTCGACTTTCTACACACCGAAGCTGGACGAGAAGTCGTCTACGAAGTTCATCTTGGGCGGATCATCACAGATGACGCCCGTGAAAATGGCGTTCTTCTGTCCTTCATGGACGTCAAATCGCATGAAGAGGCTGGCCAGATGCGGTCTGATTTCGTTGCAAATGTCAGCCACGAGCTCCGCACTCCGCTGACGGCACTGACCGGATTTATCGAAACACTGCGTGGTCCTGCGCGCGATGATGAAGAAGCACGGGATCGGTTTCTGGGCATTATGGCAACCGAAGGCAAGCGCATGAATCGATTGGTCGCCGATCTTCTGTCGCTAAGTCGGGTCGAAGATATGGCGCGTATTCGTCCTGCCAATAGCGTAGACCTTTGCGCTGTGCTGAATTCGGTGCGCAATGCGTTGTCGCAAACCGCCGATGCCCGGGGCGTTTCCGTGTCCATTGAGACAGAACTTGAGCCCCCGGTTCTGGTTGCAGGCGATCTGGACCAATTGGCTCAGGTTTTCACAAACTTGATCGAGAACGCGATCAAATATGGCCGTAAGGACGGGAAGGTAGCGGTCTCGGTCTTTCGGATGCCGGTGTTTCCCGCCTTTAAAGGCGCTGCAATTTGCGTGTCTGTTCAAGATGATGGACCGGGAATTCCGGGGCATCACCTATCGCGATTGACCGAACGGTTTTATCGCGTCGACAACCACCGCTCGCGCGAATTGGGTGGGACCGGGCTGGGGTTGGCGATTGTGAAGCACATCATCAATCGCCATCGCGGGCGCTTGCGGATTGAAAGCGACGAAGGGCAGGGCAGCAAGTTCTCGGTTTTGTTGCGTGACGATCTTTAACTTTGTGATGGCGGTGCCGAGGCGAGATTTTCCCCTAGGTTATCCGTTTTTCTGGCAAAAATCGGCGATTGTCACACGGCTGTTACATAACATTCACAAAAGCTTTGATCAGCGGCGCTAGGACAGCGCCAAGACGTCCAACGGGCGTCACAATGATCAAACAGGAGTTATCCATGTCCTTCGTGAAACTGACCGCCTCAACCCTGGCGATCGCTGCCGTTTCCGCTACTGCCGCTACCGCCCGTGATCAGGTGCAGGTTGCTGGTTCCTCGACCGTTCTGCCCTATGCTTCGATTGTTGCTGAAGCTTTCGGCGAAAACTTCGACTTTCCGACCCCCGTTGTTGAATCGGGCGGCTCTTCGGCTGGTCTGAAGCGCTTCTGTGAGGGTGTCGGCGAGAACACCATCGACATTGCCAACGCATCGCGCGCCATCAAGGACAAAGAAATCAAGGCTTGTGCCGAAGCAGGCGTCGCCGACATTGTCGAAGTCCGCATCGGTTACGATGGCATCGTATTTGCCTCGCAGATCGACGGCCCGGACTTCTCGGCTTTCGAACCCGCTGACATCTATAACGCACTGGGTGCTCAGGTTGTTGTAGACGGCAAGTTGGTCGACAACGCACACGCTCAGTGGGCTGACTTCAACGCCGACCTGCCGGCCGTTGACATCGCTGCTTTCATTCCCGGCACCAAGCACGGCACTCGTGAAGTGTTCGAAGTGAAGGTGATGGAAGCTGGCTGTAAAGCCACCGGCGCTTACGACGCGTTCCTAGCTGTCGCTGAAGGCGACGACGACAAAGCCAAGGGCAAAGCCGCTGCCAAGATGTGCTACAAAGTGCGCACCGATGGCAAATCGGTCGACATCGACGGAGATTACACCGAGACGCTGGCCTCGATCGACGCCAACAAAGACGGCATCGGCATCTTCGGTCTGGCTTTCTATGAAAACAACACCGACACGCTGAACGTGGCGACAATGTCGGGCGTTGTACCGTCGACTGAATCGATTGCTACCGGCGAATACCCGGTGTCGCGTCCGCTGTATTTCTACATCAAAAAAGCGCATATCGGCGTGATCCCGGGCCTGAAAGAATTCGCTGAATTCTTCGTGGCAGACGAGATTGCTGGCCCCGATGGTCCGCTGGCTGAATACGGTCTGGTTGCGGATCCGGAACTGGCTGCGACGCAAGCCATGGTTGCTGCTGAAGACGTGCTGACCAACTAAAACACTTCGGCGGCGCAGGGTGTTTGCCCTGCGCCACCACTCCCTATCCACAGGTCGGGGCAAAGACCTGCATCTCTGCTGCAAGAGCGTTCAATGTCTGCATTCTGGCTATTCATGATCATCCTGGCTCTGGCCGTCATGGGGTTCATACTAGGACGAAACCGCGCCATATCCTCGGTCCACGGGGATCGGCGTCTGCTTCACTCGCTTCCAAATTACTATGGTTTCAATGTCGCCATGCTGGCCTTTGTGCCAGCTGTTCTGGTGTTGGGCGCATGGGTCATCCTTCAGCCGATGCTGATCAGCGGGCAGGTGTCTACGCATATTCCCGCAGCGCTTTATGAAGACGCCGGTCAGTTGAACCTGATCATGAGCGACGTAAAGCGTGTGGCCGACGGCTTGGACGAGGCTATTGCGCAAGGCGTGATGTCCGCAGACGACGCAGAGCAGTTGAACACCAAAACCACGGATGTCCGCGCCTTGCTGGGCGAGGTAGGCGTGGCCCTTGGCAGCGATGTCGACCCCTCGGTCTTGAACGCGGCGCAAGAGATGCGCGGCAAGACCGATAGCGGAAACCTGTTCATGACCATCGTGGTGCTGGTGGTCGCAGCGGCGGGCTTTGTCGCCGCCATGATGATGACACGCGGAGATTTCCGTGCCCGAAACGCGGTTGAAAGCGGCGTGAAAGCCTTGCTGATCGCTGCTGCGTCCATCGCGATCCTGACCACCATCGGCATCATTCTATCGCTGATCTTCAACACGATCACATTCTTCGGGATGTTCCCCGCCAGTGACTTCCTGTTTGGCTTGACTTGGTCGCCGGAAGGCCGCGGCGGGTCCGAGCATCTGGGCATTCTGCCGCTTCTGTGGGGCACGATCTATATCTCGATCGTGGCGCTGCTGGTGGCCGTGCCCATCGGCCTGTTCGCTGCTGTGTACTTGTCGGAATACGCCAGCCGCACCACCCGCGCGTTCGCCAAACCGCTGCTGGAGGTTCTGGCCGGGATCCCGACCATTGTTTACGGTCTGTTTGCCCTGACCGTTGTCGGCCCGCTTCTGGTAAATTTCTTCGGTGCCGACGGCCTTGGTTGGATGCAGGGCGCGCGTTCGGTGATGACGGCGGGTCTGGTGATGGGCATCATGCTGATCCCCTTCGTGTCATCACTGTCTGATGACATCATCAATGCGGTGCCGCAGGCGATGCGCGACGGCTCTTACGGGCTGGGTGCGACGCAATCGGAAACGGTACGGCAGGTGGTACTGCCTGCCGCTCTGCCGGGCATTGTGGGGGCGATCCTGCTGGCGGCCTCGCGCGCCATCGGTGAAACCATGATTGTGGTGATGGGGGCAGGGGCCGCGGCCCGTCTGGACCTGAACCCGTTTGAAGCCATGACCACGGTGACCGCCAAGATCGTCAGCCAGCTGACCGGTGACAGTGATTTTGCCAGCCCCGAGGCCCTTGTGGCCTTCGCCCTTGGCATGACTCTGTTCCTTCTGACTTTGGGTCTTAACGTCCTTGCGCTCTACATCGTGCGCAAATATCG
This sequence comes from Aliiroseovarius pelagivivens, assembly GCF_900302485.1. Lineage (NCBI taxonomy): Bacteria > Pseudomonadati > Pseudomonadota > Alphaproteobacteria > Rhodobacterales > Paracoccaceae > Aliiroseovarius > Aliiroseovarius pelagivivens. Next base: position 1,309,681 of record NZ_OMOI01000001.1, read on the forward strand.
GGAGCAATACGAATGAGCGACGCAAGCCTTCAAAGCGGCCCCGAGATGGGTACGCCGCGCGCCAAAAGCTCGATCCTTGAACTGGATCAGCGCACCAAGAAACGTAACGCCGCCGAAACCCGTTTCCGCGCCTATGGCATCGCCGCCATTGCCGTGGGGTTGGTATTCCTTGTGGTCCTGATCACGTCGATCTTCTTCAAAGGTGTGGGCGCGTTTCAGCAAAGCTTCATCACACTGGATGTCGCGCTTCTGGAAAGCAAGTTGGACAAGACCGGCGAACGGGACATCGAGAAGATCAAGAAGGTCACGACCTTTGGCTATAACCCGTTGATCGAAAATGCCCTGAAAACCGCGTTGGAAGAGGCGGGTGTTGAAAACCCCTTCGCGAAGGGAAAAGATCTGCGCAAGATGCTCAGCTCGGGTGCTGCTGCTGAGTTGCGCCGCTTCGTGATCGCCAACCCCGACCGGATCGGAGACACCGTGCAGTTCCGCCTTCTGGCCTCGTCCCGCGTGGATGGCTATCTGAAGGGTCGCGTGACCCGTGAAAGTCTGGCCCGCGACAAGAACCTAACGCCGGTGCATCTGGATCTGGTGGATCAGTTGAAAGACGCGGGCGTTGTTGCGAAAAGCTTTAACCTTGGCTTCATCACTGGCGCGGACGCGTCCGAAAGCCGCCCCGAGCAAGCCGGGATCGGTGTCTCGATGCTGGGCAGCCTTTATATGATGCTGGTGGTGTTGGTTTGTGCGCTGCCCATCGGGGTTGCTGCTTCGATCTATCTAGAGGAATTCGCGCCGCAAAACTGGATCACCGATCTGATCGAGGTGAATATCTCGAACCTTGCCGCCGTGCCGTCGATTGTGTTCGGCATCCTTGGTTTGGCCGTGTTCATTCAGTTCGCGCATCTGCCGCAATCCGCCCCGCTGGTTGGTGGTCTGGTGCTGACGTTGATGACCCTGCCGACGATCATCATCTCGACCCGTGCGTCGCTGAAATCCGTCCCGCCCTCGATCCGCGAGGCCGCATTGGGCGTCGGGGCCTCCAAGATGCAAACTGTGTTCCATCACGTGCTGCCCCTTGCCATGCCAGGCATTCTGACCGGCACCATCATCGGCTTGGCACAGGCACTTGGGGAAACCGCACCGCTGCTATTGATCGGGATGGTGGGCTATATCGCCTCGAACTATCCCGGCGGGTTGATCGAAGGCTTCATGTCCCCGAACTCGGCCATGCCGGCCCAGATCTATGAATGGGCCAAACGCGCTGACCCGGCCTACTATGAGCGCGCGTGGGGCGGCATCATCATCCTGCTTGTGTTCCTGATGAGCATGAACATCATTGCAATCATTCTGCGCCGCCGTTTCGAGCGCCGCTGGTAAGAAAGACTGTACCCATGAATGATATGACGAAAATCGAAAGGGCTGTTGAGATGAACGATATGAAAATCTCGGCCAAGGGCGTACAGGTCTATTACGGCGATACGCATGCGATCAAAGACGTCTCGGTCGAGATCGAAGACAAGACCGTAACGGCCTTTATCGGCCCGTCGGGTTGCGGCAAGTCGACCTTCCTGCGGTGCCTGAACCGTATGAACGACACGATTGATATCTGCCGCGTCGAGGGCGACATCTTGTTGGACGGCGAAGACATCTATGACAAGCGCGTCGATCCTGTGCAGCTGCGCGCCAAGGTCGGGATGGTGTTCCAGAAACCCAACCCGTTCCCCAAGTCGATCTATGACAATATCGCCTATGGCCCCCGCATCCACGGACTGGCCCGAAACAAAGCCGAACTGGACGAAATCGTCGAGAAGTCTCTGCGTCGCGGCGCCATCTGGGACGAGGTGAAAGATCGCCTGAACGCACCGGGAACCGGTCTGTCGGGCGGGCAACAGCAGCGTCTGTGTATTGCGCGCGCCATTGCAACCGAACCTGAAGTCCTGCTGATGGATGAACCGTGCTCGGCGCTTGATCCGATTGCGACGGCACAAGTTGAAGAGCTGATAGACGAGCTGCGCCAAAGCTATTCGGTGGTGATCGTCACCCACTCGATGCAGCAGGCCGCGCGTGTCAGCCAGAAAACTGCCTTCTTCCACCTTGGAAATCTGGTCGAATACGATGACACCACCAAGATCTTCACCAACCCCGAAGATCCGCGCACCGAAAGCTATATTACCGGCCGTATCGGCTAAGGTTGGCCCTTCGGGGCAGGAGAAAAGACATGATTGATCAACATATTGCATCCGCTTTCGACCGCGATCTGGAAGAAATTCAGGCCCACCTTATGAAGATGGGCGGCTTGGTTGAGAACGCCATCCGTGAGGGTGCGAAATCCCTGAAAAGCCGGGACGAAGAGCTGGCCGAAGAAGTGCGTAAGGCAGATCGTCAGATCGATGCGCTGGACATGCAAATTCAGGAAGAATGCGCCCGCGTACTTGCGCTTCGGCAGCCGATTGCCTCGGACCTGCGTACCGTTCTGACCGTGATGAAAGTGGCCGCCAACCTGGAACGGATCGGCGACTATGCCAAGAACATGGCCAAGCGGACCACGGTATTGGTGCACATGCAGCCCATCGACGGCGCATCGGGTGCGATCAAACGCATGGCCAGCGAAGTGCGCCAGATGCTGACGGACGCGCTGGATGCCTATATCCGCCGTGACGAGGAACTGGCACATGACGTGCGGCACCGCGATCTGGAAGTGGACCAGATGTATAACGCGCTCTTCCGCGAGTTCTTGACCTTCATGATGGAAGATCCGCGCAACATCACGTCCTGTATGCACCTGCATTTCATCGCCAAGAATATCGAACGTATGGGGGATCATGTGACCTCGATCGCGGATCAGGTGATCTATCTGGTCAGCGGCGAACTGCCGGACGAAGCGCGCCCGAAAGGCAACTCGGCCAACTATGAAGTGCCGAGTGAGGACACCAGCGAGGCCGAGGCATGAGCGCGGATAAGCCCTGCGTTCTGCTGGTGGAAGACGAGCCAGCACAACGCGAAATCCTGCGCTATAACCTGACCTCGGAAGGTTATGACGTCACCATGGCCGAAAACGGCGATGACGCGCTGATCTTGGTCGACGAGGTCATGCCAGACCTGATCTTGCTGGACTGGATGCTGCCCGGTGCCTCGGGGATCGAGATCTGCCGCCAGATCAAGACCCGTAAGGAAACCCGCGCCATTCCGGTGATCATGCTTTCAGCGCGTTCGGAAGAGGTTGATCGGGTCCGGGGGCTGGAAACTGGCGCGGATGATTACGTGGTCAAACCCTATTCCGTAAGCGAGCTTATGGCGCGCATCCGCACCCAGCTGCGCCGCACGCGCCCGGTGTCTGTCGGGCAAAAGCTAGAGTACTGTGACATCGTACTGGACGGCGAAAGCCATCGCGTGACCCGCGATGGCGAGCCGGTGAAGCTCGGCCCGACAGAGTTTCGACTGTTGAGCACATTCATGGAGAAACCGGGTCGTGTCTGGAGCCGTGAGCAGCTTTTGGATCGTGTCTGGGGGCGTGACGTCTACGTGGATACGCGTACGGTAGACGTCCATGTTGGACGTCTGCGCAAGGCGCTTTGCCGCAATGGCGGCGATGATCCTCTGCGCACAGTGCGTGGGACCGGGTATGCGCTTGGATGAGGCTTGATTGCAGGTCTCATCGCTTCATTGGCTCTGAATCCGAAGAAAACTGGACCCGATGCGTAGCCTGTTTGAACAGGGCCATAGGGCCATTCACTGCGCCCACGCGACGGACGGTGTGTCGGCATTCGCTGCAATGTACCCAGATGCCAGCACGACGCGACAAACCATAGCTAGGGGATGCATCGCAAGTTATCGGCGATCTAAGTGCCTTTTGAAACAGTCTTTCAGTGCGTTCAAAGCTGGGTTCATTTCTTCTTCGGAAATCCCACAAAAGCCAAGTATCAGGCCATTGTGCCCTGTTTTACCTGTCGCGAACTGTGACAACGGCTGTGTTGCCACCCCGATTTCTGCGGCGCTCTTGGCTATCTCAACGTCCTTCAGGCCTTCCTTAAGGTGAAACACCACCTGCATTCCGGCGTGATGATCGACGCAGCTTCCAAAATCGGTGAAGTCGCGGGCGAGTTTATCCAAAAGGAATTTGCGCCGGTCCCCATAGGTTCGGCGCACCCGACGCAAATGACGATAAAACTCGCCAGATTTCATGAAGTCTGCCAACGCTTGTTGCGGCATGTAACTCGCTCGTTGGCCAAATCGTTTTAGTGTTGCTTGAAAACGGTCGATCAATGCTTCCGGGGCCACAACATACCCCAACCGTAATGAGTTTGAGAAGATCTTGGAGAAGCTGCCGATATAGATTGTGCGGTTCACATGGTCGAAGCCAGCCATGGCTGGGATCGGCCTGCCTGCATATCTGAATTCACTGTCGTAATCATCTTCGACGATCCAAGCGTCTTGGGACGTGGCCCACGCAAGGAATTCCAGTCTGCGATTGGGCGACATCGCACCGCCAAGAGGATATTGATGCGACGGTGTCAACACTGCAAGGCGTGCGGTCGAGGACGTACGCGGTACTTCGGCTCCATTGTCATCGACGTTAAGGTTGCTAACCGCTACGCCATGGGCCTCGGCAAACTGCCGCATCGGTTGATATCCGGGGTTCTCAAGGCCAATTGTGTCGCCGGTGCCTACCAATGTTCGCAAACAGATTTCGAGAGCGTCGGTTGATCCGGCAGTCACAAAAATCTGTTGAGGCGACGCGTCGATCCCTCGCCATTCAGACACATGTTCGGCAATCGCTTCTCGCAACTGAATATTGCCGAAATAGGAGTTGCTAATCAGCATGGCCTCGGGATTTGTTCGGCACACGCGAGCAACAGCTTTGGCCCATTGCCGATGGGGAAAAAGCCGCATGTCGGGCTGGCTGGCTTGGAAAGGGATGGGAAGGCGGGTTTGTTCATCGACGCGTTTTATGCGTTTTGAAGTAATCCGTTTTGCCAATTCAACTTCGCCCAGAGCACAGATCATATACCCAGATCCTTGTACCGAGCGCAGATACCCCTCTGCGACCAGTTGATCATAGGCAGTAATGATCGTGGAGCGTGAAACGCCAAGCTCGGTGGCAAACACACGGGTCGGCGGCAACTTCGTCCCTTCGGCCAGATCTCCGGAAATAACCCTCTCGCGAATAGAAGAGCAGATTTGTTCAAAGACAGGTGTCTTTGCAGATCGGTCGATTGAAAAGGCCAACCATGGGGTTTGCTTCATAGTGGTATGCTCATTTAGGTCTGTTTTGGATATTAATGAGTGTCCAAATCTATGGCAATCCGTTCCCAACTGGGCAAGCAAAAGGATGTTGCCATGACCAAGTTGGGCAATCGTCGATTTGAAGGACCGTGCAAGTGGACGAATACGCCTTCGCGGATAGGCACATTGGGGCTGCAATAAACTCGGAAATCTAGAGTTTTTGCGCGCTTGCTCGCCCTTTAGATTGTTCCTCGGGAGGACTACCAAACTCAGAAATCCCGCCTCCACAGTTTCCGAGACAGCAGAAACCCTCTGTAGGTGCATTCTGATGTTTTTGAAACTTGTTGCTATTCTCAGCTGGATTTTAACCAGCGTCATCAATTTGGTTTATGTGTGCGATTTCCCTAATGTCGGGTGAAGGTTGTTTTCCACTCAACACCTGAGCGACCGAGCACGAAACAGTTTTCCTGGACTAAAGCTTCGCTACCAATGTGCTCAATGAGTACCTTGCCGAACGGGGTAGGTTCATCGATCCAAATGCGCATGGTGACGCGGAAATCACAATTGTTTGCATGCGCTTGAGATATGTCGATCACACGAAGATCGCTAATCTTTCCGAGCTGGTATCCAGCTTCGGGAGTATCCTCATGAACGACATATTGACGGAACTGAGAACCTGAAGATATCTCAGCAGACCAGCCCATTCGCCAGAATCCATGTCGTTTCATAACCATACACAAGCCGCTGGTTTGACTGCATTTTGCTTCTTTCTGGGCAATGTCCGCATCATAGACGCGATTTTCTTCGGCCTGATCAGTGCGCATCGATGACAAGCCAGCGAGCATAAAGCGCTGTTGGACCTTCCAAGCAGTGTTGTTGCTCAATCGTTCAACTGAACCATCTTTGCCTAGCTCAAATTTTCTATCTAAGAAAGTGAAGGCCATTTTGTTGGGGACCTCATTCTCGACAAAATGAAGAACTTGTTGTTCGGCTGAAGTAGGTCCTTCTGCCCAAGAGCTTGTAGGGTGCATCTGAAATGCTGCAACGAGAAATGCAAATAGTCTAAACACAATCGCCTCCGGTTAAAAAAGTTAGTGTATTCAATGTAAACTTGATAACTGTGCGGTAATAGCAGGTCTACACCAAATAGTTCTGTGAGCGCCTATTTCGCGGATGATGGCACTTGCAGATCCCAACTTTGGGCACAAAAATACCCGTTTAGGGTTAAACCAAATCCGCATCGCAACAACCACTAACGCCTAGTGTAAACCGGGAGTTTGAGAAAAATATCAAGTCTTTCGGATAGCTTACACTCAAATCCAAGCGATCAAAGGCAATGAGTTTCGATTGGGTGATATTGTCGCGGATTCTGCACTCTAGCCTCGACCAAGTGAATGAAAACAAGCACTTAGACAGGATAGTGGCGGAGAGACAGGGATTCGAACCCTGGGTGGGCTTGCACCCACAACGGTTTTCGAGACCGCCCCGTTCGACCACTCCGGCACCTCTCCGCGGGGGTCTGTGGAGGGGGGGATAATTCGACCACGCGGCATGTGCAACCACTTTTTTTGCCTAATTTTGAAATGCTGGAAAAATCGTGATCCTCTACGGCTTGGCAAGGAATAAGGTGGGCGCTAGTCTTGGTGCGAAAACTTAGTTGGAAGACATAAATAAAGCCATGATAATTAACAGAATTATAAGTTTCGCGGCGGCTGTTCTTGTAACCGCGTCAAGCGCTTTTGCTAGTGACGAGGATCAAATCAGGACCTTTCTGAAGATCACCGGGTTTGATGTTGCGATTGAATCTATCCAGTTGGGTGCGATGGCGGGGCCGGGAATGACCGGGGAAGATCCCGAAGTCTTTGGCCGTCAATGGCAAGATCTGGCACGCGAGGTGTTCGAACCTGACGCGATGGTGGAAGATGCTGTCGACATGCTGGCCGCCGTGCTGCCGCAGGATGTGCTGGATCATGGCATGGCGTTTTACGAAAGCCCCCTTGGGCAACGGCTGGTCGAAGTCGAGAACGAAAGCCACATGGCAGATGACGAGGTGAAATACACCGAAGGCGCCGATATTGTTGCCCGACTTCTGGAAAGCGGGGATCTGCGTTTGCAAATCTACAAGGCAATGGGGGATGCGATCGGCTCGACCGATGTCGCGATCCGCTCGTTGATCGAAATCCAGGTCCGCTATCTGATGGCGGCTATGGCAGCCGGGGCCAGCGATCTTGAGTTGGACGAAGACGATTTGCGCGGCATCTTGCTAAGCCAGTCAGACCTTATGCGCGAGGGGATTGAAGAAAACTCTTTGGTGTCGAATGCCTATGCCTATCGCGCCGTGGACGAGGCTGATCTGATTGACTACCTCGCCGCGCTTCAGGATCCCCGGATGGGGCAGGTCTATGAAATTCTGAACGCTGTTCAGTTCGAGATTATGGCCAATCGATACGAGACGATGGCGAGCCGCCTTGACGAACTGTCGCCCGAGACGGAACTGTGACCTGCTGGATGACAGCCTTGAGGAGAGTGTTGGCAGTGCTTTCGATGTTGCTAGCCTGCAGCCTGAGCGCTGTTGCGGCCTCTGATCAATCCCAGCAGGACGGCGAGCAGAGCTTTGAAGAGCTTTGGACCCTTCTTGGTATGTCGCAAATGGTATCGATCCTTCATGACGAGGGCCTCTCGATGGCCTTGGCATCGGATCTGGACCTTCTGGGCCACGAAGGTGGACCGCGTTGGGAAGGTGCCGTTCAGGCCATTTACAACGAGAAGGTCCTTCAGGGTGAGCTGCACACTCTGTTTGAACAGCAATTGGCGCAGGCCCATCTCTCGGTGCTTTGCGAGTTCTATAAGACAGAGGACATGCAAAAGATCATCCAGAACGAGATTGCCGCTCGCCGCGCATTCCTTGACATGGAGTTCGAACAAACCGCGCGCGATCGTTGGCTTCAAGGGGACATCCCCGAGGTGTTGGACGAAACGATCCGTCAGTATGTCGACACAAACGACCTGATCGAACTGAACGTCATGGGGTCGCTGAATTCGAACTATGTTTTCCTGAATACGCTCAATCAAAGCCTGCCCGATATTGTAGATCAAATGAGCGAGCGGGATATTCTATCCCATGTCTGGTCGCAGGAAACGGACATTCGGACGGATACTACGGAATGGATCTTTGCCTATTTACACACCGCATATGCGCCAGTTGATCCCTATGATCTGGACCGCTATGTCGCGTTCTCTGCGACACCTGCGGGTCAGGCGCTTAACCAAGCCCTGTTCACGGCATTTGACGCCGTATACCTGCGGTTGTCCGGTGATCTTGGCCGCGTTGTGGGAACCCTGTCACGGGAAGAAGAGCTTTAATGCTTAGGTGTTCTTAGCATCCAAACTAGCCAACCCGTCCAACAGCTCTTTCAGGTGATCGGCATATGGCTCCCACTTGCCGACTGAACTTTTGTAAAGGGGTTGGCGCACCTGTGCGACCGACAGCGTTTTCACGTCCCGTTTGGTCTTGTGGAAGTTGAGGCAAGCGTCTTCCCACTCCAGCTCGCAGAACTCTAGAAGTTTGCGGATTTCGGTTTCCGGATTGTCGACTAGATCTTCATAAGAAATCTCATAAATCCGATCCGGGGCAAGCTCGCGCCAGAGGTCCAGGTATTCGGTGTACAGGCGATAGGTCTGAACTAGGGCAGCCTGTGAATAGCTGTAGCGGTGCAGCCCCGGTACAAAGCGGTTCTTGAAGATCGACCAAAGATTGTCGCGCGGATCACGTCGCAGCGCCACGATCTTGGCTTTGGGCATGGCCAGCCAGACCAAAGGCGCAATCTGATAGGTCGAGATTGTCTTGTCTGTGATCCGGTCAGCATCCGGCAGGCGCGTGTCGATGGCGGCCTGATACGCGCGGCCAAGGTCTTCGAATTGCGCATCGGTCATATCGCCAATATGCCCGCCAGCTTGGGCCACCTTTGCGACTTGCTCGAAACCCAGTGGGTGGAAAATTCCCAGTTCATCCCCGCCGGTGACCGTAGAGTGGCTGGCGAGGATCTGCTCGACCAGCGTGGTGCCCGAGCGCGGTAAGCCGGTGATGAAGACCGTGCTGTTCTGGTCGTAACCGCAGTCGCCGATGCGTGCGGGATCGAACCCCTTCAGGAACGCCTTGAAGCGGTCGAAATCGCCTTGTTCTTTGTTCATGTCATGAGGGTGAAGGCGGGCCATCACCTCGTTTGCGCGGGATAGATAGGTCCAGGCGGCCTCGGCATCTTTGTGATCCTCCATCACCTTTACCAAGCCATATCCCAGATCGATGCGGGCCTCGTCCGGCAGGTCAGGACGATCCCACAGGGCTTTCATTTCGTCGATCAGCGGATCATCCTGTGCCAGCTTTCGGCCCTGTGCGACCATGCGATACACCGAACCCGACCGGACACCCCGCGCGATGGCGTCGCGCAGAACCTTTTCGGCCGCCTCGAAGTCACCGGCCTGTTGCAGCAGATTTGCTGCCATGGTCACCACGCGAAGGTGGTTTGGGTCGGTTTTCAAAGCCTCTTCGATGGCGTTGCGCGAGGCCTCAAGGTTTCCAAGCAGCTTCTCTGCCATCGCCCGCAAGGCAAGCATTTCACCTGTGGGGGCGGTCTTTACAGCCAACGCGTCCAAATCCTCGAGCGTCCCGGCAGCATCTTCCAGTGTCAGACGGGCCTTGGCGCGGGTGAACAACCCGGCTGCATTTCCCGGAGCCTGTTTCAGCAGTGCGTCCAAACACTCGATCGCCTCGCGCGGGGCATTGATGTCGGAGTAGAGCATGCCAAGATTGCCAAGGACAATCGGGTTGTCGGGAATGATACGGCGCGCGTGCTCCAAGACCTTGCGGGCATCGGTGCGACGCGTTTGCTTCAGAAGGAACTGCCCATATTGCGCTAGCGCTTCGCCATAGTCGGGATCGGCGGAAAGCGCGGTTTTGAAGGCAGCCTCGGCCGCATCGACCTTGCCCAATGCCGCAAGTGCAACCCCAAGGACCATCGTCACGGCCTCGTTTGCGCCGCGGGCCAAAAGCGCATGGGCCTGAGCCGCGGCTTCTTTTGCGCGGCCCGCGTTCAGAAGGGCGGTCAGCGCGTCAATCTCGGACTTCGAGGCAGTCTTGCTAACACGTTTGGTGCTGGACCCAGTGCCCTTCAGAATGGCAGTCAGTCTTTTATGTTCGGTTGCTGGCAGTTTCGCGGATTTCAACTGCTTTGCGACCATCGAACGGGACGAGGCATCAAGGCTGAGCGCAAGATTGACGTAAGCCCGCCATACCGTGATCTCGGCAGGTGCTAAACGCGCGGCTTGGCCGTAAGCTTTCAATGCCGCGTCTGTCCGGCCTAGCTGTTGATGAATCTGAGCGATCTGAAACGGCACCTCGGCCCGGTTGGGGGCGATGGTTTGAAGTTGCGCCAAGACCTTTAGCGCTTCATCTGGCTTGCCTGACCGTGCAAGATTGCCTGCTTTTTGAAACAGGGCAGGGATCTGATTTGAGTTCAAAGGAAGCATGTCGGACCCGTTTAAGCTGGAAAGGCATTTACCTATTGGCTAATATTACCAGAGCAGAGCTTCAAGGCCCAGCCGGCGCCCTTGAGAATAAGCGCGTTGCGCCTGTGTAAAAGTCTTGACTTTAGCCCAAATCCACCCGATAAGCCGCCATTCCTGCCGGGGTTTTCCTGTGCAGGGACTAAAAACTATGTCCAAAACGCAAGTGGCGGATGCGCAGTTCGAGGCAATGGAAGGGATTGGCCCTTCGTCAAACACCGGCATATGTCGGGGCCACAGGACGCGGATTATGAAGGAAGATCATATGTTTGCGGTTATGAAAACCGGCGGCAAGCAGTATAAGGTCCAAGCTGGCGACGTTCTGCGCGTTGAAAAGCTGGCGGCCGATGCTGGCGAAACAGTCCAGTTCAACGAGATTCTGATGGTCGGCGCGACTGTTGGTGCCCCCACCGTAGAAGGTGCTGGCGTCCAGGCAGAAGTCATCGACCAGATCAAAGGCGAAAAAGTCATTCACTTCGTGAAGCGTCGCCGTAAGCACAGCTCGAAGCGCACCAAGGGCCACCGTCAGCAACTGACGCTGCTCCGCGTGACCGACATCCTGGAAAAGGGTGCCGACAAGTCGGGCGTAAAAGCTGCCATCGGTGCAGGTTCGGTATCGGGTGCTGCTGTTGCAGCGGCTGCTCCGGCCAAAGCGCCTGCAAAGAAAGCAGCTCCGAAGAAAGCCGCCAAGGCAGAAGCACCCGCTGGTGCTGACGATCTGAAGAAGCTGTCGGGCGTTGGCCCTGCGCTTGAGAAGAAACTGCTGGAAGCTGGCGTCACCACCTTCGCTCAGATCGCCGCTTGGGGCGAAGCTGATATTACCGAGTTCGACGAGAAACTGTCGTTCAAAGGTCGTATCGAGCGTGAAGGCTGGGTAGAGCAGGCCAAAGAATTGGCCAAAGGCTAACGAGAGCTAAGGAGAGATAGCATGGCACATAAAAAAGCAGGCGGTTCATCCCGTAACGGCCGCGACTCAGCCGGTCGTCGCCTTGGTGTAAAGAAATACGGTGGTCAGGTTGTGATCCCGGGCAACATCATCGTGCGTCAGCGCGGTACCAAGATGTGGCCGGGTGATAACGTGGGCATGGGCAAAGATCACACCATCTTTGCAACCAGCGAAGGCACCGTTAAATTCCACAAAGGCCTGAAAGGCCGCACCTTTATTTCGGTTCTCCCAGTGGCGGAGGCCGCTGAGTAAGCCGAACCTAACAAGGTTGTGAAAAACCAGGGGCCGGCTGTGATAGCCGGCCCCTTTTCTTTTTGTTTGTAGTACTTATCTGCCTGTTCATCCAACGTTCACACGAACGCCCTAAAAGTGCCGAAAACACAGGTTATGTGATGGCCTTTAGGGGACTACGGGCGGTGCATTCTGCGCTTTTCAGAGGAGGGAAAGCCGTGAAGCATGTAGATATTAGAACCCAGCCGATCATTCAGGCGGAGCGTTTTGTTCTGCGCCCTGTTCGGCCTTCGGATCTTGGGGCATTGGTTCTGTCGGTGTCGGATAAACGGGTGGCGCAGGCCACGCGCTCGATTCCGCATCCCTTGCCGCCGGGCGTAACCGAGGCGTTCATTGAGCGCGCCATGGCCGAGGATCGGCATGAAGATGTCTGGGTTATGGACAGCCTGCGCGACGATCAGGACGAAGTTTTTGGTGTAATCACTCTGGATTCTCTGGATCGCGGACAAAGCCAGCTTGGGTATTGGGTCGCGCCTGGTTTTTGGAATGCGGGTTTTGCCTCGGAAGCGGTCTGTGCACTGATCGACGCGAACCCTCAGAACAACAGCACCATCTTTGCGGAAGTCTTTCAAGACAACCCGGCCTCGGCCCGTGTTCTGACCCATGCGGGGTTCGAGTATATTGGGGATGCTGAAAGCCATTCAGTCGCGCGCGGGGCAAATGTCCCCACGTGGACGTACATTAAGAAGATGTCTTAACCAATTGTCATGGAAGACGATATTCAGATCAAGACGGAGCGTTTTACGCTTCGTCCCCTGACGCCCGGCGATGGTGATCAGGTGGTCGAGCTGCTTGATGATATCGAAGTGGCGCGCTGGCTGACCGTTGTGCCGCATCCCTATACGCGTCGCGATTTCGATGGATTTCTGGACTATCTCACCACGACCAATCCGTTTGGTGGGTTGGCGGTTGATAACGGGAATGAGGTTCTGGGAGTCGTAGGCATCGATCCGACACTGGGGTTTTGGCTGGGGCGCAAGCATCATGGCCGTGGCGTCATGCGCGAGGCTGCGAGCGCCTTAATTTCGCATGTTTTCGAAACCACGGATCTTGACCAGATCGGGTCAGGTCATTTCCCCGAGAACCATGCCTCGCGCGCGGTTCTGACGGGATTGGGGTTTCGTGATACCGGGAAGACCGAAAACGCCCATTGTGTCTCGCGGGATTGCGATGAAATACTGATCAAACTCAGCCTGTCGCGTGCCGATTGGGAGGCCCGCCAGCGATGACCTGCCTCATCACAGAACGCCTGACGATGCGGCGCTGTCAGCCGTCTGATTTCGAGGCAATGCAAGACCTTGTCTCGGATATCGATGTCGTGCGCATGACATCGTCCTGGCCATATCCGGCTGATCCGGAACTGACGCGTTCTCGATGCCAGCCCTTCGATCCAAAGCAGGGAATGGTTGGCGTGGTGTTGCACGAAGGTATGCTAGTCGGGTCGATGGGTCTTGCGCAAAAACCTGATGAAGATCCGCAGCTTGGCTACATGTTTGCCCGTGCACATTGGGGCAGGGGCTATGCGACCGAGATGGGCCGCGCCCTGATCAACCATTGCTGGGCCCAGTATGACTGGTCGTTGATCCGCGCTGACGCGTTTGCAGACAATCCGGCCTCGGCCCATGTGCTTGAAAAGTTGGGCTTTGAAGAGCTTGGCAGCAGCACAGGCCACAGTGTTGCGCGCGGTGAAAGCCATCCCTTGCGCAATTTCCAGCTTTTGCGACCACAAAGCTGATCCAATTGCCCCTGCCGCTGGCTCTGGACTTGAGCCTTGGCGCATTTCCCTCTATCGCCTGTGACATAACAGAAAGGCGCGTGTCATGAAATTTCTCGATCTTGCAAAGGTCTATATCCGGTCTGGTTCGGGCGGGTCTGGCTGCGTGTCTTTCCGGCGCGAGAAGTACATCGAATACGGTGGCCCGGACGGTGGTGACGGCGGGCGCGGTGGTGACGTGGTTGTCGAGGTGGTCGACGGGCTGAACACCCTGATCGACTTCCGTTATCAACAACACTTCTTTGCAGGCAATGGCATCCCTGGCATGGGCAAGCAGCGCACCGGTGCGGATGGCGATGATATCGTGCTCCGCGTGCCTGTAGGTACGGAAATTCTGGACGAAGACGAAGAGACCGTCATCGCCGACATGACCGAAGTCGGTCAGCGCGTGGTGATCGCCAAGGGCGGTAATGGCGGCTTTGGCAACCTTCATTTCACAAGCTCGACCAACCGTGCACCGCGTCGTGCCAATCCCGGCCTTGCGGGCGTCGAGCGCACGATCTGGCTACGCCTGAAGCTGATCGCGGATGTGGGACTTCTGGGTTTGCCAAATGCAGGGAAGTCGACCTTCCTTGCTGCGACCTCGAACGCGCGGCCAAAGATCGCGGACTATCCGTTTACCACGCTGCACCCCAATCTGGGCGTTGTCGGCGTGGATGGTGCGGAATTTGTCGTGGCAGACATTCCCGGTCTGATCGAAGGCGCCTCGGAAGGTCGCGGGCTGGGAGATTTGTTCCTTGGTCACGTCGAACGTTGCGCTGTGCTTCTGCATTTGGTGGATGGCACGGCTGAGGATGTCGTCGCCGACTGGCAGACCATCATCACCGAGATTGAAAACTATGGTGATATTCTGGGTGACAAGCCCCGTGTGACGGTTCTGAACAAGATCGACGCGCTGGATGACGAGGAACGGGCCGAGAAGCTGGCCGCCCTTGAAGAGGCTGTCAGCGGTCCGGTCATGCAGATGTCAGGCGTTGCCCAACAGGGCACGACAGATGTTCTGCGCGCGTTGCGTAAGGAGATCTCGGAAGATCGCATTCGGCAGAAGCCGCAAGAGGAAGAAGAGACGTGGCATCCCTGAGCACGGCAAAACGTGTCGTCGTCAAAATCGGCTCGGCGCTATTGGTGGACGCAAATAACGGTGCGCTGAAAGCGGACTGGTTGGGGTCACTTTGTGCGGATGTGGCAGCATTGAAGGCGCGCGGTGCGGATGTTGTACTGGTCTCGTCCGGCTCTATCGCCTTGGGACGTGGTGTATTGGGTCTTCCTGTCGGCGCTCTGTCGCTGGAACAATCTCAGGCCGCCGCCGCCGTTGGTCAAATCCGGCTGGCCCGTGCCTATGAAGAGGCTTTGGCCCCTTTGGGCGCCAAAACTGCACAGATTCTGGTCACGCTGGAAGACAGCGCGGACCGCCGCCGGTATCTGAATTCGCGTGCAACGATGGAGACGCTTCTGTCACTGGGCGTGGTGCCCATTGTGAATGAAAACGATACCGTTGCCACCGATGAAATCCGCTTTGGTGACAATGATCGGCTGGCCGCTCAGGTAGCTGTGACCATTGGTGCGGATCACTTGGTTCTGCTCTCGGATGTGGATGGGTTCTATTCGGGTAATCCCAAGGACGATCCTACCGCGACACGCTATGACGTCATCGACCAGATCACGCCCGAGATCGAGGCGATGGCGGGCGATGCCGGCACTGGCCTGTCCAAAGGCGGGATGAAAACCAAGGTCATGGCCGCGAAAACCGCAACCGGGGCAGGGTGCGACATGACGATCACCGAAGGGTCGCGGATGAACCCGCTTACCTCTTTGATCGACGGCGCGGCGGCGACGCTGTTCACCGCGCGCACCACACCGAAAGCTGCGCGAAAGCACTGGATTGCGTCGATGAAGCCTCAGGGTGTTTTGGTGCTGGACGACGGCGCAGTTAAAGCGCTCCGTTCAGGCAATTCGCTGCTGGCGGCAGGTGTGACGGATGTGATCGGCACGTTCATGCGGGGCGATCCCGTTGATATTCAGGGCACAGATGGCACCCATCTGGGCGCGGGTCTGGCGGGCTATACGGCGGATGAAGCGCGCGCGATCAAGGGTCAGAGGTCGGATCAGATCGAACGCATTTTGGGTCACCCAGGTCGTGCAGCCCTGATCCATCGGGACGATATGTCCCTTTAAAGACAATAAGATACAAGATTACCTTTACGGAGAAAGCAAGATGAGCGACGACATCAAAACCATGATGACCGGCATTGGCACCCGCGCCCGCGTGGCCGCACGTGACCTTGCTTTCGCGCCAGCCGATGCCAAAGAGAAAGCCTTGATGGCGGCGGCGGATGCCTGTTGGGAGCGTCGGGACCAAATCATCTCTGCCAACGAGAAAGATATGGAGTTCGGTCGCAACAAAGGCCTGTCTGACGCAATGATGGACCGCTTGATGCTGGACGAAGATCGCATCAAGGGCATGTGCGACGGATTGCGTGCGGTTGCCGCGCAGGATGATCCGGTGGGCGAGGTGATGGAAGAATGGGACCGTCCCTCGGGCCTGAACATTCGTCGCGTGCGTACACCCTTGGGTGTGATCGGCGTGATCTATGAAAGCCGCCCCAATGTGACGGCGGATGCGGGCGCATTGTGCCTGAAGGCCGGAAACGCGGTAATTTTGCGTGGAGGCTCCGAGAGCTTTCATTCAGCCGGTTTGATCCACGAATGTCTGCAAGACGGTCTGCGTGCTGCTGGTCTTCCGGTGGATGCCATCCAGCTTATTCCGACCCGTGATCGTGCTGCGGTCAGCGAGATGCTGACAATGACTGACCATGTGGACGTGATCGTTCCGCGCGGAGGCAAGGGCCTTGTAGGGTTGGTCCAGCGCGAGGCACGCGTGCCGGTGTTCGCGCATCTGGAAGGCATCGTGCATATCTATATCGACAAAGACGCGGATGCCGAGAAGACCCGGAACGTGGTGATGAATGCCAAGACCCGTCGCACCGGCATTTGTGGCTCGGCAGAGTGCCTGCTGATCCATCGCGATGCGCAGGAGCTGGGACAAGCCGTGATCGACGATCTGATGGCGGCTGGGGTCGAGGTGCGGGTGGGCGAAGGTCTGACCGGCAGTGTCCCTGCAACGGACGATGATTGGGGCACCGAATATCTGGACAGCATCATTGCTGCCAAGCTTGTGGATGATGTGGATGGCGCGATTGATCACATCAACCGCTATTCGTCGTCTCATACAGATGCGATCATGACGGAAAACGATGCGACGGCGGATCATTTCTTTACCCGTATCGATAGCGCGATCCTGATGCGCAATGCGTCGACTCAGTTTGCAGACGGGGGCGAATTTGGCATGGGTGCCGAGATCGGGATTGCCACTGGCAAAATGCACGCGCGTGGCCCGGTTGGGTCCAAGCAATTGACGTCGTTCAAGTATCTTGTCGTCGGAGATGGCACCACGCGCTCTTGATCGAACCCGGAAAGTGAAAGCCGCCCCGATAGGGCGGCTTTTTTCTTAGAAGGTCAGACTGATGGTTTGATCCGAGATCTGAACAGTGGCTGATCGGCCCTGTCTTTGAAGCTCTGGCCGGATCAAGGCAAAATGAACCCGCGCAGGCGGGACATCAATGTCAGGGTTGACCGTCGACAGCAGGGCCCAGAGATCTGGATCGATGTTCAACCGGTCCCCATGCGCCGACATGTGCCAGCGCCCATCCGCGCAAGACACGGACAGTTGACCACCCCAGGGCATCGCGCTTTCAAAACACTGCAAGGCCAAGAAGGCGAGTTTGACCTCGGTCCGTGGCAAATCGCCTGTGGGCTGCCAGTCAATGGCGATCTTGCGCCCATCGCCGCCAGGCGCCAGTACGGCTCGGATTTCGCGTTCGGATAGGGATTGTCCCTCGGCCGCAGCGCCAAATGCCACGCGAAAGAACCGGATCCTTAAATTCGCATTGGTCACGCTTTCCGCGATCAGCGCCATTTCCGGGCTGTCACCCATCCCAGACAGCTGCAACAGCTCTACCCCATTGCCGATCGCGCCCAAAGGGCTGATAAGGTCATGGCAGATACGGGATCCGATCAACGCGGTCAGGTCGCGGTCTTGTTTGGTCATGTTTGAAGCCTGAGTGGGATAAAGGTCATGGGATTGGGATCACTTCTTGAACCGGGAATGCTGGTACGCCACCCGCAACAGCCCGATTGGGGACTGGGGCAGGTTCAATCCAACGTGGCCGGCCGCGTCACAGTAAATTTTGAGCATGCCGGGAAGCGGGTGATCATGATTGAACATGTTGACTTGATGCCTGTATTTACGCCTCCTGAACGCTAAGGTTCTGCACGGATGCCGTGTTGCGCGCCCGTTATCTGAGCCATATGAGCTGAACAAGGTTATCAAATGGTTAATCGCGAATGACTGCGCCCGAATTTGAACTGAGACTGGCCCAGAGTGACGCAGATCTGATCGCAGCACAACGGCTGCGTTATGATGTCTTTGTGCGAGAGCTGGGCGGGGACGGGCCTTTGGTCGACCACGTGAACGGATTGGAGCGTGACGCGTTTGATCCGTTCTATGACCACCTGATCCTGTTTGACCATGCGCGCGCGGGTTCTCCTGCCGTTGGGGTGTATCGGGTGTTGCGTGGCGACAAACTGAACACAGCTGAGGGGCCAGACCACTTCTATTCCGAAGCCGAGTATGACCTAAGAGTTTTGAAAGCGTCGGGGCGTAAGTTGTTGGAATTAGGACGTTCTTGCCTGCACCCGGACTATCGTGGCGGGGCTGCGATGATGTATCTTTGGGGCGGGTTGGCCAAGTATGTGGAAGAGCACGGGATCGAAATCCTGTTCGGTGTGGCATCGTTCCATGGGACGGATATCGAAGCGCTGAAGGCACCGCTATCACTGCTGCATCACCGCCACCTTGCGCCAGAATCTATTCGTGTTCGGGCCCAGCCTGATGTGTTTCAATTGATGGACCTCGTGCCAGAAGATGAGATTGACCGGCCTGTGGCCATGCGCGCGGTTCCGGCGCTGATAAAGGGATATCTGCGCCTTGGTGGTTTTGTCGGCGAGGGGGCATTTGTGGATCATGTATTTAACACTACTGATGTCTGCCTGATCATCGACATGTCGCTGGTTAATGACAAATCACGCGCCATCTATGCGGAGGTAAAATCATGAGTGCGACTTGGCGTGGCAATCACGAACCGCATGGATTTCGGCCCTCGGTTATTGAACGTATGCGCATTCTCCGGCGCGGGATTCCGCTTGGGCTATTGGTATTCGGTGGCTTGGTCCTGCTTTTATTGGTTCGGCTTTTTGAGCGGCCCATCTATGGCACTCAGCGACCGATAACGCCCCATATCACCCAATTTGTCTGCCGAAATGCCTTTCGAATCCTTGGCATCACCTATGCCACCAGCGGAGAGCCCATGCACCAGAAGGGGGCAGTGGTGGCCAATCACGCAGGTTGGCTGGACATTTTCTCGCTGAACGCGCGTAAGCGGGTGTATTTTGTTTCGAAATCCGAGGTGGCCGGCTGGCCCGGCATCGGTTGGCTGGCACGTGCGACGGGAACGGTGTTTATCAACCGCGACCGGAAAGAGGCGCACAGCCAGATCGAGGTCTTTCGCACCCGTCTGATGGCCGGACATAAGCTGCTTTTCTTTCCCGAGGGGACGTCTTCAGACAGTCAGCGCGTTTTGCCATTTAAATCAACGCTGTTCGCCGCGTTCTTCACGCCTGATTTGCGTGAATTCATGTGGGTGCAGCCTGTCACACTTCGCTATTTCGCACCGGAAGGCCGAGATCCGCGGTTCTATGGCTGGTGGGGCGATATGGAGTTTGGGCCGCATCTGCTGCAGACCTTGGCAACCAAGCGACAAGGGCGGGTTGAGTTGGTCTATCACACGCCGGTCAAGGTGTCGGATTTTGCGGGTCGCAAAGAACTGGCCGCCCATTGCGAGGCGGCCGTTCGTGAAGGTTTGGGAGATTTGAACGTCGAACGTTAAGCGTCCATCGCTGCCAGCAAGCGGCCCAGCGTGGCCGAGGGATCGTCCGTACGCCAGATCTCTTCCCCGATGGCGAAGAAGTCGGTGACGGGGGTAAGGGCGCGGATCGTATCTTCATCCAGCGCACCTTCTGCGACCACGGGAACCTCGACCACCTGGCTCCACCAAGTAAACAGGTCTTGTTCAGCGCGGGTACCGTCGCCAAGCGGGGTCGTGCCTGCAGGGCCAAAGCTGACATAGTCCGCGCCAACTTCGCCTGCGTTCATGCCGTCGTGCCGCGAGGCCGCGCAATATGCGCCCACGATGGCGTCAGCCCCCAGATCGTCGCGGGTCTTGCGCACCCGGCGCGCACCGTCGCCCAGATGTACGCCGTCCAATCCCAGACGTTCGACCAGCAGCGCATGTTCGGCGATGACAATCGGCACGTCGCGGGCATGGGCCACTTCGCGACAGGCGTCAGCGGCACGCATGATGCGATCTTCGTCCGTGGTGGCCAGCGACAGGCGCAGACAAGCGGTGTCATAGGTGTCCAGAACTTTGGCCAGTTCCGTAGGGAAGCGCGACAGCTCGATCTCGGGAGGAGTCACAAGATAAAGCTGGGGGCGGTCCATTTCAGTCTCTTGAGTGTTCTCAGCCATCTGCGCGATCCTCGTTGTATTGTCTGAAAGGCTTCATAGCCGGGTTTGCCGCTATTGCAAGCGTGCGCGTTACTTCGCGGGCAGGCCCGACACAAAATCGACGGCCAGCCTTAGCAATTCGGCGCGGGTATCATCATCTGCCATGGCCTCTTCGCCCGCGTCGATGAACCCACCCATGGGGCGCCCGGTGAAATCCATCTTACGAACGCCGGGCAGGGCGAGCGCCTCTGCCTCGTGCTCTTTACCGACCCGGTACATCGCACCGTTTTTGTGAACCCCGCACAGCATGTTGCCGTTCAGCATGAAGGCAATGCCGCCAAACATCTTCTTTTCCACCAGATCCACGCGTTCGCCCAGATCGTCTTTCAGGATTTCATAAAGACCGCTGTCATAGGCCATGGGGAAGCTCCTGCTTGCCGAATGATCCCGCTCAGCGTATCACGCGCCCGACCAATTGAAAGAGAATGCCGCAATGGATACCCCCGAGACCCAACTGGGACCACAGCCCGAGATCGTACTGGTACGCCCTCAGATGGGGGAGAACATCGGTGCGGCGGCGCGCGCAATGCTGAATTTCGGGTTGGAGCGGATGCGGATCATCGCGCCGCGCGATGGCTGGCCCAATCCGTCCGCCGTGGCGATGGCGTCTGGTGCAGGGCGCGTCTTGGATGCTGCAGGGGTGTATGACACACTGGCAGACGGGATCGGCGATTGCGATTACGTCTATGCGACAACCGCGCGCTCACGCGATCTGGCGAAACCTGTTCTCAGCCCCGAACGTGCGATGGAAGAGGCCCGCGCCATGCGATTGCAGGGCAAGAAAGTGGCCGTGTTGTTCGGGCCGGAACGTACCGGGCTTGAAAATGACGAGATTGCACGCGCGAACGCCTTGATCTCGGTCCCGGTAAACCCGGAATTTGCGTCGCTGAACCTAGCCCAATGCGTGCTTTTGACTGCGTATGAGTATCGCCGCCAGAGCCATGAAACTGCTCATCACGTAATGGAATGGGCCAGCAGCGAGCCTGCCAGCGCGATTGAGGTCGAGAAGCTGGCCGAACACTATGAACAGCGATTGGACGAGGCCGGGTATTTCTTCCCCGAGACCAAGGCCGAAGTGATGAAGATCACTCAGCGGAATATGTGGAGCCGTCTGAACCTTAGCCGTCTGGACGTGCAGATGTTCCACGGCATCCTGCGTCAGCTCTTACGCAATAAAGACTAGGTTAGTCCGCGCGGCGCGCGGCCACGATCCACATCACCATAAAGACTAGAGACCCAACAGCGTTGAAGTTGGCCATGGTGATGTCCAGCGCCTCGATCGGGATCATGTCTGACAAACGCCACGGGATTTCGTCGCAGCGCACAAGCGGTGCGGCTTGGATCTGGGCCAGCAGGTCGTCGACCGATAGGTTGCCGACGCCGCCGCCTGTGCACGAGGATGGACCTTCCCACAATTTCCTTTCGACGCCCGAATGGTAGATGCCAAGACCGGCGGACAGAGCCATGTTCAGCGCGCCCACCCATCGAAGCAAGCGCATCTTGGTTGCGAGCGCTGCACCGCCTAAGACTACGGCGATCGCGTGGGGCCAGCGTTGCCACAAGCACATTTTGCAGGGCGCGTATCCCAAAGATTGAAAGATAAACGCACCCGCCAGAATACCGGCTGAAGCCACGGCCGCAGTAATGATCAAGGTTTTGGTCGAGAGACGATCAAGCATTCTCATAGGAATTTCACCACATAGAACCCGCCGACAAGCAGGAGGCAGAACAGTGTGAACATCAGGCCCAGCCTGCGTTCGATGAAGTCACGGATCGGTGCTCCGAATTTCCACAGCAAAGTCGCTACGATGAAAAAGCGTAGACCGCGCGCGATGACGCTGGCCACCATAAAGACGCCGAAATTCAGGCCGGTGGCTCCGGATAGGATTGTGATGACTTTGTAAGGAAACGGCGTGACGCCGGCGATCAGGACGGCCCAGGCGCCCCATTCGTTATAGCGCGTCGCGAAGTCGTCAAAATAAGCATCCTTGCCGTAGAACTCCAACACGGGTCGACCGACGGTCTCGAACATGCCCCAGCCGATATAATAGCCGAACATGCCACCCAGAACCGAGGCTGCCAACGCTACGCCCGCGATCACAAAGGCCCGCGACGGGCGGGCGATGATCATTGGAATCATCAGAACATCCGGCGGGATCGGAAAGATCGAGCTTTCCAAAAAGGCCACCACGGCCAGCGCCCAAAGTGCGTGTGGCGTGTTGGCCAGCCCCATAGTCCAGTCGTAAAGCCGTTTGATCATGCTCGTGCCCTTATTCCTTATCCCTGTCGAAACATGCGCGTGGCCCGAGGTCAAGTGAGCTGTTCTTGATGTCGGTGGCTAAGGCGGTAAACTGACCGTGAAGGCTTATACGGTAATTGGGTAGGAGAGTTCCGGAATGAAATGGCAGGGTCGGCGTACAAGCCGCAACATCGAAGACCGCAGACGTTCAGGGGGCGGTAAAGCGCAGGTCGGCGGTCTTGGGCTTCTGGCCATTCTGGCGATCGGCTATTTCATGGGAGTGGATGTCACGCCCTTGTTGCAGGGCGGCGGTGTCGCTGGCGGCAATGGCGGCGGCGAGATCACCGAGGCCGACCGGCAAGCAGGCGAATTCGTTTCGGTAACGTTGGCAGACACCGAAGAGGTCTGGGCCGATCTGTTTCGTACCCAAGTGGGCGACACCTATAACCCCGTCACGCTGGTTTTGTATAAAGGTGTGACGCAAAGCCCCTGTGGAGGGGCGTCTGGCGCAACCGGCCCGTTTTATTGCCCCGGAGATCGCAAGGTCTATTTGGATACAGCGTTTTTCACCACCATGTCCCGCAAGCTGGGGGCCAGCGGAGATTTCGCAGCGGCCTATGTGGTTGCCCACGAGGTCGCCCATCACGTGCAGAACGAACTTGGTATTCTGATGCAGGCCAACCGCGTTCGCCAACAGGTCAGTCAGGAAGAAAGCAACGCAATCTCGGTCAGGATCGAGCTGCAGGCCGATTGTTTCTCGGGCATTTGGGCGCGTGAAGCTCAGGCGCGGTTTGGATCGTTAGAACGGGGTGATATTGCCGAAGCGATGAATGCCGCCCGCCAGATCGGGGACGATACATTGCAACGCAATGCCGGTCGCGTTCCGATGCCGCACACGTTTACGCACGGCACCTCGGTACAGCGCGAACGCTGGTTCGAGCGAGGATTGGAAAGCGGCGATATGCGCGTTTGCGACACGTTCTCTGCGCGCCCGCTGTGATTCCTATTTAGTTTCACTGCTTGATGCGGATCGTAAATGACGACCGGTGGAATGCAGGTTTACCCGCAGGTAAATCGTAGAAATACTCTGCTTTCAGATATAATGTTGCGAACGCAACGAGTTTTGGTTACAAAAATTTCAGCGACAGGATCAAACAAAGCCGACCGTGTGGTCAAAAAAGCTTGCACGAGTCAGCCGAGCCTGTTTGTATTGATATCAATTGTCGGGGCAGGTGCCTTGGCAGCTGATACACACTCGCGTTGGGAGGAAGCGAAATGAAACTTACCATGAAAGCCACCTTGGCCGGTGCCTTTGCACTTGGACTGAGTGCAACCGCCAGCTTTGCACAGGACGTGACGCTGCGCTGCCAGCACTTCCTGCCGCCGAAGGGCTCAACCCCGCTATACTTCATGGCGCCGTGGGCCGAGAAAATCGAGAAAGACTCGGGTGGCCGCATCAAGGTTGAACTTTATCCGGCAATGCAGCTGGGCGGTAAACCGCAGGCTCTGTACGACCAGATCCGCGATGGCGTGATCGACTGTGGCTGGGCCCTGCCTGCCTATACTCCGGGCCGCTTCCCGGAAGCTGAAGCCTTCGAACTGCCGTTCATGACCTCGCGCAATGCTGCGGCGTCGTCGAAAGCAGCTTGGGAATTCTCGGAAAAGTATCTGATGGAGCGTATGGGCGACGTCAAACTGCTGGCCGTTCACGTACACGGCCCGGGCGTTATCCACAAAAAAGGCGAGCCGGTCATGGCTCTGTCCGACTTTGACGGTCTGAAACTGCGCGGCCCGTCGCGTCAGGCAAACGCCCTGTTTGAAACGCTGGGTGCAACGCCCGTTGGCATGCCTCTGCCGACCTTCCCGGAAAGCCTGTCAAAAGGCGTTGTTGAAGGTGGCGTTATTCCGTGGGAAATCGTTCCGCCGCTGAAAGTGCATGAACTGGCAGACAGCCACACCGAAATCCCCGGTGACCGTTCGCTGTACAACACCTTCTTCATCTGGGCGATGAACAAAGACACCTATGCTGGTCTGCCGGATGATCTGAAAGCCGTCATCGACGCGAACTCGGGTCTGGAAGCATCGGCTTGGGCAGGTGCGTCCTTCGACAAAGGTGACGTCATCGGTCGCGAGATCGTTGCAGGCACCGACAACAAGATCCACGAACTGGACCCGGCTCTGGTGGCTGAAATCCGCGCCATGGGTGACAAGCAGGTTGAAGCCTGGGCTGCTGACATGACCTCGAAAGGCCTGGACGGCGAAGGTATGGTTGCACTGGCGAAAGAGCTGGTTGCGAAATACTCGGACCAGTGATCTGGTAAAAAACACAGCTCCGGGTGGCCTGATGGGCTGCCCGGAGTTTTTCTTTGAAGTACAGGCATCAAGGCCCGTACTGAACCGTTAGAAGGGGGAAGGTCGTGGCAATCGCGAAATCTGCCGAGCTCCGGGTGGGGCGTATCATGGAATTTCTAAGCCGCTGGATGGCGTACTCGGGTGGTGCTGTGCTGGTTGGCATAGCCATGACCACAGTGGTCTCAATCATCGGGCGGGCGTTATCGGGCTATGGCCTGACGCCGGTCAAAGGCGACTTCGAGATCGTCGAGATGGGCTGTGCCATTGCCGTGTTCGCCTTCATGCCGTGGTGCCAGTTCAAACGTGGCCACGTTACGGTTGATATCTTCATCACACGACTTCCTGAGCGCATCCAAGCTTTGCTTGGTTTCATCGGAGACCTTTTCCTGACGGGCGCGGCCTTCATCATCCTGTGGCGGCTGTGGCTGGGCTTTGGCGAAAAGTTCCCCTTCGGGTCTGACGCGATCCGTGGCGTTTTTGGCATGGGGTCGAAACCTTTCTTCGCCGAAAGCACCTATGAATTGGAAGTTCCTCTGTGGATTCCCTTTGGCCTGTGTCTGATCGGCGCAGCTTTCTTCCTTGTGGTCGCCATCTATACGATGTGGCGATCCTTCAACTGGGTTCTTGATGGTAAGGAACAACGCGTATGACCGGAATTGAACTCGCGATTATCGCCTTTGCGCTGATGCTTCTGGCGATCTTCCTGCGCCTACCAATTGGTCTGGCCATGGGTCTGACCGGCTTTTTTGGCATCTGGTACATGATGGGGCGTCCGTCGGTGACGCTGAGCCAGCTGAAGACACTGTCTTACGACACATTCTCAAGCTATTCGCTGTCGATCGTGCCGCTGTTCCTGCTGATGGGGCAGTTTGCGACCAAGTCCGGCATGTCCGGAGCATTGTTTAATGCGGCCTCAGACTGGCTGGGGCACCGCAAGGGCGGCGTGGCCATGGCTGCCGTTGGTGCTTGTGCGGGCTTTGGTGCTGTGTGTGGGTCGTCGCTTGCGACTGCCTCGACGATGGGGCAGGTGGCTTTGCCCGAGATGCGCAAACGCGGCTATTCTGACGCACTGTCGACCGGCGTTCTGGCCGCAGGTGGTACGCTGGGTATCCTGATCCCCCCGTCGGTCATTCTGGTGATCTACGCGATCCTGACGGAACAGAACATCGTGAAGATGTTCATTGCGGCACTGGTGCCGGGCATTCTGGCGGCTCTTGGTTATATGCTGACCGTGGCTGTGATGGTGCGCATCAATCCCGACAGTGCCACGACCGCAGAACGTGTGCCCTATATCGAGAGATTCAAAACACTCCTGTCGATCTGGCCGGTTGTGGTGATCTTCGGTCTGGTCATGGGCGGTATCGCTGGTGACTGGAACTGGTCGAAAGTGGGCGTGCAAGCGTTGTTCACCCCGACCGAGGGTGCAGCTGTTGGCGCTGTTGCAACTGGCCTTTACGGTGTGATGACCGGCGGTCTGACGTGGAAAGGCTTCCTCGATAGCGTTCTGGCGACCGCGCAGTCCACCGCAATGATCTTCTTCATCGTGCTAGGCGCGCAGATTTTCAACTCGTTCCTGGCCTTTACCCAAGCCCCGCAGATGCTGGCCGAGTGGGTGACCGCACAAGGCTATGCGCCTTTGCTGGTATTGACGCTGATGCTGATCGCCTATCTCGTCTTCGGCTGCGTCATGGACAGCCTGTCGATGATCCTTCTGACCATTCCGATCTTCTATCCGATCATCGAAGTGCTGGACTTTGGCCTGACCCCAGAAGAGGCAGGAATCTGGTTCGGTATCCTTGCCTTGATCGTGGTCGAGGTCGGCTTGATCACGCCGCCGGTTGGCATGAATCTGTTCATCATCAACTCGATGGCGCGCGACATCCCGATGAGTGCGACCTATCGCGGCGTTGCTCCGTTCGTGCTGTCTGACCTGATCCGCGTGGTTGTACTGGTGGCCTTCCCGGGCATCACGCTCTGGCTGGTCGGGGTCCTGTTCTGACCAGATAAAAATTGCACGGGGCAAGGGCGGAAATGCCGTTGACCTTGCCCCGTGGCTTGGATATCCAAACCAAACAGTGCCCAAGTGGCGGAACGGTAGACGCAGGGGATTCAAAATCCCCCGCCTTCACGGGCGTGTGGGTTCGAATCCCACCTTGGGCACCACTTTCCCGCTGAATTCGTGATACATGTATGCAGGTGGAAAACCGGAGCATGACATGAGCGAAACACCCAAAGATCTCAATTCGTTGAACCGAGCGGCTGAGCTTTTGCACCACCGTGGGCAGGGGCTGTCCAAAGGTGATCCGATTGCACTTCCGATCACCACAAGTTCGATGTTTCATTTGCCCGGAGATCCGACTGGAACACCCGGGTATGGCCGTGTGGACAACCCCACATGGGAAGCTCTGGAAGACGCGCTGGCGATCCTGGAAGACGCGCCCTGCGTTGCGCTTCCGTCGGGGATGGCTGCCATTTCTGCTGCGTTGTTTGCAACGCTTGGGACCGGAAAACGCCTGTTGGTGCCGTCTGACGGGTATTATGTGACCCGCGTGATGTCGTCTGAATTTCTGGCTGCGTTTGGTGTGGAGGTGACCGAGAGATCAACCGCCCAGTTTGCCGAAGGTGGGTTTCAGGATTTCGATGTGGTCTTCATCGAATCTCCGTCCAATCCCGGGCTTGATCTATGTGACCTGCGGGCGATCAGTGCCGAGGTGCGTGCAGCGGGTGGGATCAGCATTGTGGACAACACCACTTTGACCCCCTTTGGACAGCGCCCTCTGGATCTTGGCGCGGATGTTGTCGTTGCTTCAGACACCAAGGCACCGGGCGGGCACTCTGATCTTCTGATGGGTCACGTGGCTACGCGAAATCCCGAAATTCTGGCGCGCATCAAAAATTGGCGGAAAATGTCTGGCGCCATACCCTCGCCACACGCCGCATGGGCGCTGTATCGCGGGCTTGAGACGCTAGAGCTGCGCTTTACCCGTATGTGCGACACGGCCGACATGATTGCTCCCGTTTTGGCCGCACATCCGGCCGTTCAGTCGACGCGCTTTCCGGGCCTTCCAACCGACCCCGCACATAATTTGTCCGCAACGCAGATGGCCCGGTTCGGCTTCTTGATCGGGATCGATCTTGGGTCCGAGGAACGGGCAGAACGCTTCATCAACCAAAGCCGATATTTGCGTCCCGCGACGTCTTTCGGTGGCGTTCACAGTTCTGCCGAGCGGCGTTCGCGGTGGGGAGACGATGTCCCCGCAGGATACGTCCGACTGTCTGTAGGCTGCGAGCCGCCCGAGGCTCTTTTGCAGGATCTGAGTGATTCCCTTGATCTGCTAGATCCCTAGGTCGACGTGCCATTTTTGCGCCGTATTTTGGCTTATCGGTAAGACTGATACCCACCATTGATCAGGTTTGCTGCACTCCAATCCACATATACGAGTACTGCTGCGTGGAAGGTCAGAAGATCGGTACTGTACTGATCTAAATAGAGAAACAATCTGCAGTAGTTTCTTGTGAGGTGAAATTGATCAGCGCATCGCTAAGGCCTTAATAATTAAAGATTTAACAATACGCTGGCCTGGATTGCGACAACCTCAACGTGAATGATGTCTTGTGCGGTGGGAACCGTATGGCGCGCGCTGGTTTTCGATCGAACATTTTCACACTTTGGGCACGATCTTTCACTATATTCCCCTCAATGAGAGCTGGAAAAACTGTTATTCAGCCAGCCATGACGAGTTGTGGATATACAATTTGGTACTTCGTGATTTCAGAATTGAGGACGAGTTGAGCGTATCGTGGCCGGGCGTACCAAACGTCCGAAGCGTTGCGTCCGTTTCGACGCAAAATGAATCTCGTCGTGCGAATCTTGGCGGGGCTTTGTCAGGTGTTTCAGCCAATACGATGGTCGAAACTGCGCGTGGTTCCATTGCAGCGCGGTCCTTACAGGCCGGAGATCAGGTGAAAACATTGAAGGGGCGGTATGCTCCCATTCAATGGTTGGGGCATTCTACGATGTCCAAAGATCGTAACGCCTCCCCAATCCGTTTTGCCGCCCTCTCAGATGGTCAATCAGGTGCCTTGCT
The DNA here is from genome assembly GCF_900302485.1 of Aliiroseovarius pelagivivens. NCBI lineage: Bacteria > Pseudomonadati > Pseudomonadota > Alphaproteobacteria > Rhodobacterales > Paracoccaceae > Aliiroseovarius > Aliiroseovarius pelagivivens. The sequence goes on from NZ_OMOI01000001.1 coordinate 1,338,838, forward strand.
CACACCCGGAAGTCTTGTTCTGGTCGACCATCCGTTCTGTGAAATGCTGACGGGAGAATCTCAGGTGGTTTGCACCGCGGATATGCTTGCCGAAGCAGGGCAGGCCGAGGCAGATGACACTGTGTCCCCCATGATGGTCCACATCCTTCTGGATAAGACCGAGATGATCCGCTGCGGGGACTACTGGGTGGAAAGCCTGATACCCGAGATTGACCTGATCCGCCGGGACGCACCCGAAGCGGCAGAAGAAATTCAGGCCGCATGCCCCAGATTGCGCAGCCAGCAGGGGATTGCGTCTTATCTGCGCGACCACCTCGTCATTGATCGACGCGAGGCAAGCGTCATTTTCGCAGAAGCTTAATCCTGTGATCTTCCCAACTGTGCCAGTCTTCGGGCGTATCCAGATCCAACACGGCGTTTTGGCTGGGTAGAGGAAACAGTTCGACCGCCTCTGAGATCAACAGTTCCTTTGCACCCTGATCTCCGGACAACGCCTCAAGTTTTGAACGATATCGTACCGGGAAGATTACCGGATGACCCGGTGTACCATCTTGGCTGGTCGCGCGAAGGATTGTCGTGCCGTCAAAGCGGGTCATTAATGACCGTAAGTCGTCCGTGGTCACATCCGGCAAGTCGGATAGCAAGACCATGATCCCCTCGATCGCAGCTGGCAGGGCTCTTACGGCGATAGATAGGCTGTCACCCATTCCCAGTGCGCTGTTGGGCACAGGAACGGGGATGGCAGAATACTGCGCGACAAGCTCGGCTTTTCGGGTGTTGGTTGGGACAGCCACATAAGGGACAACCCCGGCGACCGCGATCATACGAATACGATCTTCAAGAAGGCATTGCCCACTTGGCAATTGCATTAGAAGTTTGTCCCGCCCCATGCGCCGGGACAGTCCGGCGGCCAATAGTACAACTGCGATATTGGCCGCCGACATGTGTTACTTTTCCGGGATCAGACCGCGTGGACTGAAACGAAGGACCAAGAGCAATACGATCCCCATCGAGAACAGACGCATATGCGCAGCAGAGTCGATGAGGTGCGCTTTCAACGCTGATCCATCCTCGAGCCCCGAGGTGACGACTGACATCAACCAATGGCCAATCGGTTCTACCTGAATCCACAGGAACCAGATCAGGAAAGCACCCAGAACAGACCCAAGGTTGTTACCCGATCCGCCAACAATCACCATCACCCAGATCAAGAAGGTAAAGCGCAGGGGCTGATAGGTACCCGGCACAAGCTGACCATCCAATGTGGTCATCATGGCGCCCGCCAAGCCGCAGAGAGCTGATCCCAAGACAAAGATCTGCAGATGTCGCCTGGTGACATCCTTGCCCATCGCCTGCGCTGCGACTTCGTTGTCACGGATCGCGCGCATCATTCGACCCCAGGGCGAGTTCAGCGACAATTGTGCGAAGATGATCAGGACCACCAGAACGACTGTAAACAACGCCGAATAGGACAGTTTGACCGCGAGGGTCGAAGCTGTGGTCACATCCAGCCCAAGGCTGTCGGCGCGTGCCACAAAGTCAGCGCTTTGTTGAAGGTCGACCTCGTAAGGGACCGGACGGGGCAAGCCGATGACGTTTTTCACGCCGCGGGCCATCCAATCTTCGTTCTTAATGACGGCGATGACAATTTCGGAAATACCCAGCGTTGCGATCGCCAGATAGTCCGAGCGTAGACCCAGAGCGATCTTGCCCACGATCCATGCGGCGCCTGCGGCCAACAGACCGCCAACAGGCCACGCCAAAACCGTCATATAGCCATGCGCCTTATAGTTATCGGGGCCACCGGGATTCAGACCGCCCAGATATCCGGTTTGCGCAGGGTTGATGGCCTCAACTCCTGCAACGCCTGCGTCAAAGATGAAGCGATACAGGAAGAAGCCCGCAATCAGCGTGCCAACAATGGCCAAACTGCGGTTGCGGCCAGCCGCCATTCGGCTGTGAAGCAGCACTGCTGCCACAACCGTGGCCGCACCGACCAGAAGGCCGAACACAATGCCAACACCACCCGAGCTCCACGCGCCGGGGGTGGTGGGCATGGCCACAAGCACCGTGGCCAAGCCCCCAAGTGCGACGAAGCCCATGATCCCGACGTTGAACAGGCCTGCGTAACCCCATTGCAGGTTTACGCCCAACGCCATGATGGCCGAGATCAGCGCCATATTCAGAATGGTCAGGGACGCGTTCCAGCTGCCTGCAAAGATCCACCAATCGGTCGTGCCTTGAAGGATGAACAGAAGCGCGACGGCGCCAAACAGAAGCGGAGTACGAAGAGATTGGCTCATACCGATTGCCCCTTGAATAGACCTGTAGGTTTGAACAGCAGCACGACGATCAGGATCACGAAGCTGACTGCGAATTTATAGTCGGTGGACATCAGCTGTACGAGGCTGGATGGCTCCAGGCTTTCAGGCAGCAGATAAACCGCGACTTTCTTCCAAGCATAGGTGATCGTGACCTCGGAGAACGCAATGACGAACCCGCCTGCGATGGCTCCCAATGGATTTCCCAGACCGCCTACGATGGCCGAGGCAAAGATCGGCAGCAGCAGCTGGAAGTAGGTGAATGGTTTGAAGCTTTTATCAAGCCCATACAGCGTGCCCGCGATGGTGATCAGGGCCGCCACGATGATCCACGTGATCATCACCACGCGCTCGGGGTTGATGCCCGACAGAAGCGCCAGATCCTCGTTGTCCGAGAACGCGCGCATCGATTTACCGGTGCGGGTACGGTTCAGGAACCAGAACAGAACCGCCACCACGATGATCGCTGTCACAATGGTGATGCCCTGCGAGGTCTTGAAGGCCAGACCTTCGTTCAACCCGGTTGCGTTTTTAAAGTCACGCGCCTTGATGATGAAACGTTCACCATCCGCAAAGCGCTGCTCTCCGGGGCCGATGATGAAGCGCACGATGCCGTTCATGATGAACATCACACCCATCGAGGCCATGACGAACACAATCGGTTTCGCTTTCACACGGCGATAGAAACGGTACACCGTGCGATCCGTTACAATCAGCAGAATTGACGTGACGAAGATGCCGAAGGGCAGGGCCAGAAGGGCGGTCGGCAGCGGGTGAATTGACAGTCCCATCGACTGGAACCACCAGGTAAATAGGATCGTCACCATCGCACCAAAGGCCATCGTGTCGCCATGGGCGAAGTTCGAGAACCGCAGGATGCCATAGATCAGCGTGACCCCCAGCGCACCAAGCGCCAGCTGGCTGCCATAGGCCATCGCGGGGATTAAAACAAAGTTGGAAAGCGCGACGAGCGCGTTCAGAAAGTCCATTCTTAGCCTCCCAAAAACGATTGGCGGACTTCTGGGTCGGCCAAAAGCTCTTTTCCAGATCCCGTATGCGCGTTGCAACCTTGAACAAGGACATAGCCTTTGTCCGCAATCTCAAGCGCTTGGCGGGCATTTTGTTCGACCATCAGGATCGAGATCCCGGTGCGGGCGACCTCGATAATCCGGTCAAACAGCTCGTCCATCACGATCGGGCTGACGCCCGCGGTGGGTTCGTCCAGCATCAACACGGTCGGTTTTGTCATCAGCGCACGGCCAACGGCCACCTGCTGACGTTGACCGCCCGATAGCTCTCCGGCTGGCTGGTTGCGCTTTTCGCGCAGGATTGGGAAAAGCTCATAGACTTGCTCGATCGTCTCATAGATGTCGTCGGTACGGATGAAGCCGCCCATCTCGAGGTTCTCTTCGACAGTCATCGACGTGAAGATGTTGTGGGTCTGCGGCACAAAGCCCATGCCTTTGCGCACCCGGTCCTGAGGCGACAGGTTCGTGATGTCTTCACCACCCAGTCGCACCGCGCCCGAGCGCACGTTCAACATGCCAAATACGGCCTTCATGCCGGTGGACTTACCCGCGCCATTGGGTCCGACGATCACGGCGATCTCGCCTTTGTCGACGGCAATGGTGCAGTCATGCAGAATGTCCGGGCCCTTGCCGTAGCCGCCGGTCATGCTGTCTCCGATGAGGAAAGGTTCGCTCATTATGCGTCCTCTTTCTTATTCTTCAAACCGGTGCCCAGATAGGCTTCGATCACCTGTTCGTTGGCTTTGATCTCGGCCAGAGTGCCTTCAGCCAGCACTTTGCCTTCCGCCATACAGATCACCGGATCGCAGATTTTCTCGATGAAATCCATGTCGTGTTCGATGACGACGAAGGTGTAGCCGCGTTCTTCATTCAGGCGTTTGATCGCGTCAGCGATGGTGTAAAGCAGCGTGCGGTTCACGCCTGCGCCCACTTCGTCCAGAAAGACGATTTTGGCGTCGACCATCATGGTGCGGCCCAGCTCGAGAAGCTTCTTTTGTCCACCCGAAATCTCGCCTGCACGCAGGTTCGAGATGTGCGAGATTGTCAGGAACTCCAGCACCTCATCGGCTTTGGCTTTCAGTGCGCGTTCTTCATCCGCGATGCGTTTGCGCCCGAACCACGTGTCCCACAGGCGTTCGCCGGACTGGCCGCCGGGCACCATCATCAGGTTCTCGCGGCAGGTCATGGACCCGAACTCATGCGCGATCTGGAAGGTGCGCAAAAGCCCTTTATGGAACAGCTCGTGCGGGGGCAGGCCGGTAATATCCTCGCCCGCCATGGTGATCCGACCCGAGGTCGGCTTCAACACGCCCGCGATGACATTGAACAGCGTCGTTTTGCCCGCGCCATTGGGGCCGATCAGTCCGGTGATGGACTTGTCCTGGATGGTCAGGGTTGCCCCATCAACGGCGCGAAAGCCGCCAAAGTGCTTGTGGACATCCTCGATGACGATCATGTGAATTCTCCTGCCACTTTAAGTTTATGGCGTAACTTACGGAAACAGCCCGGAAAACTCCGGGCTGTTTCAGGTCTACATGGCGTTAGATTAACGGTATTGAACCGTCATCATTTTGCCGCCTTCAATCTTGATCTCGCGGTAAGAACCGGCAGCTTCGCCACCGTCTACCAGCTCAACTGCGGTTGCGCCGACATAGTCGATCTCGCCGCCGTCTGCCAGGATCTGCAGGCCTTTGGCCAGTTCACCCGGATAGATCTTTTCGCCTGGTGCGTTGGCAACCATTTCGACTTTCGATGCATAGTCGCCCGGTTCAGCCGAACCAGCAGCCTGCATGGCAAGCATGATCAGAGCAGCAGCGTCATAGCTTTCGCCGGTGTAGGGCGAGGTTACGTCGAACTTGTCACCGACCATTTCGGCGAAAGTAGCAGCACCGGGGCTATCGGTGCCCGGAACCTGGCCGGTCGATCCGTCGATCTCGGAGCCGAAGTTGGCTTCAAGGTTCGAACCAATCATGCCATCGGGGAAGTGGAAGGTGTCAAATGCACCGGTATCCAGCGCACCGCGCACGATGCCTGCACCACCTTGGTCCACATAGCCAGCCACGACCAGCACGTCGCCACCAGCCGAGGCCAGAGCGCCGACTTCAGCTGTGTAGTCAGCTTTGCCGTCCTCGTGGGAGGCCACGATGGTTACTTCGCCACCAGCGGCTTCAAACGCGGCTTTGAACGCGTCAGCCATGCCTTTGCCGTAGTCGTTGTTGGTGTAGGTCACAGCAACCGAGCCCACGCCGTTTTCTTTCAGGATGTTCGCCATCACGTCCGACTGACGGGCATCCGAAGGTGCGGTACGGAAGAACAGGCCGTTGTCCTCGGCGGTCGACAGACCCGGCGAAGTCGCCGAAGGCGAGATCATTACGATGCCGTTGGGCAGGGCCACGTTGGCCAGAACGGCGCCGGTCACACCCGAGCAATCCGGGCCCATCAGGCCTTTGACACCGTCCCCGGTGATCAGACGTTCAGCTGCGGCGGTTGCGGCTGCACTGTCAACACAGGTCGAATCAGCGCGCACGCTTACGACGGCTTTACCACCCAGAAGCAGACCCGAGGCCGACACTTCTTCCATCGCCAGTTCAGCGCCGCCTGCCATGTGCGGGGTCAGGCTTTCGATCGGGCCAGTGTAGCCAAGAATGGTGCCAAGCTTGATTGCGTGGTCGTCAGCATATGCAACGCCGCCAACGAGTGCAGTTGCGGCGGTCGCCATAAGAAGTCTTTTCATTTTCCTCTCCCAATTGGAAATTCTGATCGTGAGCCTAGGCGCGGATATCGGAAAAGAAAAGGCCGAAGCAGAGGATTTGCTCAAAAAACCACCGAGGGTTTCGGGCCGTCAGGATCCGGTCGCAACAAGGTATAATAATCGCTGTCGCACCATTCTCCATTGATCTGGATGGTCGAGCGCGCAGAATGCGTCAGCTTGAATCCGAAATGCGTCAACAACCGAGCTGAAGCACCATTTCTGGGGTCAATTTCAGCTGTGATTTCATTGAGATCGGGATAGCGTTCCCAAGTTGCTGAGATGATCACCTCAAGCGCTTCGCGTGCCAAGCCGTGCCCCCAATAATCGGGATGCAGGATGTACCCCAGTTCAGCGACCCGCCAAAGACCAGCTTTGCCAACCACCTCACCGTTGCATTCGATGACGAACTCCAGCCCCGTCTCGGCAGACGAGGCGATCATCCCCTTTAGGGTCTTTTCAGTCTTGGAACGTGAATCGTGGGCCGAATGGCTCCAGTACCGCATCGCGTCCGAGTTCGAGAACACCCGAGACAGCGCAGACAGATCCTCGGGCTGCGGTGGTCGAAGTAAAAGCCGTTCGGTGCGCAGGATCACGCAGGTTTTGCCCCGCGGCTGCCACGTTCACGATAGGGCGTGGTGTCATAATGCGACCGGTAGCATTTCGAGAAATGCGAGGGGCTGGAGAAGCCACAGGACAAGGCGACGTTGATGACGCTCATATCGGTCTGCATCAAAAGGTTTCGCGCTTTTTGCAGACGAAGTTCCATATAGTACCGCTTTGGCGATCGGTTCAGATAGCGGCGGAACAGGCGTTCAAGCTGTCGGGTGGACATACCCACTTCGCTGGCCAGAACCGAAGGCGAGATCGGCTCTTCGATATTGGCCTCCATCTTGCGGATCACATCGCTGAGCTTGGGGTGGCGCACACCGATGCGGGTGGGCACAGACAGGCGCTGACTGTCGCTTTCGGTCCGGATCGTCGTATAGATCTGCTGATCCGCAACCACGTTGGCCACGTCTTCGCCCTGATCTTCAGCGATAATCTTCAGGATCAGGTCAATCGCCGCGGTACCGCCTGCAGCGGTCATGATCTTTCCGTCAACCACGAAGACGCGCTTTGTCAGCTCGACCTCGTCGAACTCCTCGGTAAAACTGTCGTGGTTTTCCCAGTGAATTGTGGCGCGTTTGTCGTTCAGAAGACCGGTCTTGGCCAGAATATGCGCCGCTGTGCACAGCCCTGCGATACGCACTCCGCGACGGGCCTCGCGCCGTAGCCAGTTCAACAGCTTGGTGCTGCACTTGCTTTGCACGTCGACGCCCGACACCAGAACCAGTGTGTCATCGCGGCGAAGTTCCTCCAATGGACCATCTGCCAGAAAGCTGGGACCCGCAGACGAGGTAACTTCACTGCCGTCTTCAGACAGGATCACCCAGTCATAAAGCTTCTTCCCGCTGGCACGGTTGGCGATCCGAAGCGCATCAACGGCGCCTGCGAAACTTAGAAGGGTAAACCCGTCGACCAGAACGAAAACAAACCGCTGTGCGGCTTGTTCATTCATCTGTGACAGTTTGGTCATCCGACTCACCCTTTTCTTCATGGGTTCATTAAAGGTAGCGACGAATTCAACAGGTTTGGATGCTCGCAGCAAGTCGCTTTTTTTCCAATGATAGCGCACTATTACTTTTGCGACAAACGATGGGAAATTTCCGTCATAATCTTGTTTCACAACTCTATTTGCACGTTAACGACGGACAGGATAGAAGAGGCATCGCCCGAATAGGGGGCGAAGATTGATTGTTTACGGAGAAAATCATGACGGAGTGGGACAAGTCGACCTGGCGCAACAAGCCAAGGGTACAGATGCCAGACTATACCGACCCGGCCGCATTGGCCGCAGTCGAGGCGCAGCTTGCAAAGTATCCGCCGTTGGTTTTTGCCGGCGAGGCCATGCGTTTGCGCGAAGAACTAGGTCGTGCATCGCGCGGCGAGGCGTTCCTGCTGCAAGGCGGAGACTGTGCCGAAAGCTTCGCTGATTTCTCGGCAGATGGCATTCGTGACACGTTCAAAGTTATGCTGCAGATGGCGATGGTATTAACCTTCGGTGCCAAGGTTCCGGTCATCAAGGTCGGTCGTATGGCCGGTCAGTTCGCCAAACCGCGTTCGGCCCCGACCGAGACTTTGGAAGGCGTTGAGCTGCCCAGCTACCGTGGTGATATCATCAACGAACTGGACTTCACCTCGGACGCCCGGATCCCGGACCCTCGGAAGATGTTGCAAGCCTATACGCAATCGGCTGCGACCTTGAACCTTCTGCGTGCGTTCTCGACCGGTGGTTTGGCGGATGTACATCAGGTGCACAAATGGACGCTGGACTTTACCGCTTCGGGCGAGGCCGAAAAGTACCGCGCCATGGCCGAACGTATTCAGGACAGCCTTGATTTCATGCAATCGGCTGGCGTGACCGCAGATCGTATGCACACGCTGCAGACCGTCGACTTCTACACGTCACATGAAAGCCTGCTGCTGGAATATGAAGAAGCGCTGACCCGTCTGGATGCCACGACTGGCAAGACCGTAGCAGGTTCCGGCCACATGCTGTGGATCGGTGACCGTACCCGTCAGCCTGACGGCGCACATGTTGAATTCCTGCGCGGTGTGATCAACCCGATTGGTTTGAAATGCGGTCCGACCACGACCGCCGAAGATCTGAAGGTTCTGTTGGAAAAGCTGAACCCAGAGAACGAAGCAGGCCGCCTGACCCTGATCGCGCGATTTGGTGCTGGAAACGTAGCCGAACACCTGCCGCGTCTGATCAAGACCGTACAGGAAGAAGGCGCCAACGTGGTTTGGTCCTGTGACCCGATGCACGGCAACACGATCAAGTCGGCCTCGGGCTATAAAACCCGCCCGTTCGACAGCGTGTTGAAAGAGGTTCAGGAATTCTTCGCCGTCCACAAGGCCGAAGGTTCGGTTCCCGGTGGCGTACATTTCGAGATGACCGGCTCGGACGTGACCGAATGCACTGGCGGCGTGCGTGCCGTGACCGACGAAGATCTTTCGGATCGCTATCATACCGCCTGCGACCCGCGCCTGAACGCCAGCCAGTCTCTGGAACTGGCCTTCCTGGTGGCAGAAGAGCTTTCGTCGCGTCGCAATGGCGATGCGTTGGCCGCCAAAGCCAGCTAAGCGTCTTTGCAGTTTAAAATGAAAACGCCCCGGCATTGTCTGACGCATTCCGTGCTGTAGGAGGCAATTGGTAATAAGCCGCAGAGCTTTGGTTGGCTCCACCGAAAAACGGTGGAGCCAATTTTGATAGATTGGGCGGAAAAGAACCGTTCGCTGCGATGAGCATCAAAGTCCGCAAAAGCGGGACTATCACGACATTCGCTCCGAGCTTCCAAATGACTAATCTGTTTGCATGTAGCGTCCGACTTGAAACAAGGCGGGTTTCGAAAATGACAGGTTGTCAAAATCTCATCCAGACAACGCCCGGTTTGCACTCCTTTCAGTGAGGTCAGGCGACTTCGAACAAAGATGCGGCCCCCATACCTCCGCCAATGCACATGGACGTAACCACGTACTTTACACCACGGCGCCTACCTTCAAGCAAAGCATGCCCGACTTGTCTCGCGCCCGTCATACCGTAGGGGTGGCCAATCGAAATGGCACCGCCATTCACGTTGTAGACTTCCGGATCAATACCAAGATGATCGCGGCAATACAGAACCTGGCAGGCGAAGGCTTCGTTAAGCTCCCAAAGGCCGATGTCTTCGATGCGAAGACCTGCATTCTTCAGCAGCTTTGGAATGGCATAGATCGGGCCGACACCCATCTCTTCCGGTGCGTTTCCTGCAACTGCCATACCGCGATAAATGCCGAGCGGTGTGAGCCCCTGTTGCTCAGCCAATTTGCCTTCCATGAGAACGCAAGCGGAAGCGCCATCTGAGAGCTGGCTTGCGTTTCCTGCGGTAATCACGCCTCCTTCGACAACCGGGTTCAGCCCGCCCAGTGCTTCGGTCGTCGTACTCGGTCGATTGCCTTCGTCTTTTGACAAGGTCACCTCTTCCAGGGTTTCCTCTCCGGTTTCGCGGTTCTTGACCCGCTTTATAGCAGTGATCGGAACGATCTCGTCATCAAAGGCGCCAGCGGCCTGAGCCCGAGCCGTCCGACCTTGGGAAAGTGCAGCGTATTCATCCTGCACCTCGCGGCTGATCCCATAGGTCCGCGCCACATTTTCCGCGGTCATCAGCATCGGCATATAGGCATGCTCTGATTGGGCGATAACGTTTGGATCTTTCTCATCGCCCGCCCATTTCAGATAAGCATTCTGCAGGGCGGAAATATTTTCCTGCCCGCCCGCCACGGCAACGTTCTGACCATCCACAATGACCTGCTTTGCAGCTGTCGCAATGGCCATCAACCCGGAGGAACATTGCCTGTCGATCGTCTGTCCTGCCACCGTATTGGGAAGGCCCGCCGCCAGCGCCGATAAACGGGCGACATTCATGCCTGCTGTCCCCGCCGTAAGGACCGATCCGATGACGACATCTTCGATCGTACCGGGGTCCACGCCTGCACGTTCAACCGCGTGCTGAATGGCGTGCCCCATCATGGTAGGGGATTTGATGTTGTTCAGCGCACCTTTGAAGGCAACCCCAATAGGGGTTCGTGCGGTTGAGACGATAACGGCTTCTCTCATGATTTTTCCTTTTTGGCATCAAAATACGCGGTAAGTGTCACGCCCGAGGTTGCGAGTTCTTCCAACAAAGGCGCAGGCGTGAACCACATCTCGCCATAGGCGCCAAGCGACTGCCGATAGTGGTTCATGCGTTCCAGAATCTGGCTCAATCCAATCTCGTCGGCGTAGTGCATCGGGCCGCCGCGCCAGTTTGGAAAGCCATAACCATTGACCCAGATCAGGTCGCAATCACCCGGGCGCGTTGCAATGCCCTCTTCAAGGATGAGAAAGCCCTCGTTGATTAAGGGATAGAGGGATCGCTCAAGGATTTCCTGATCGTCGATGTCCCGGGGCGTCATTCCATGTAAGTCTGCTAACTCGGCGCTGATTTGAACAACCTCGGGATCTTCAACTCGTGTCCGGCCGTCGTAGACATAGCTTCCTCGCCCGGTTTTCTGGCCCAGTCGGCCCAACTCAAACAGTTTGTCCTGCACAGCCTGGTAAGTCGGGTCATGTGCGATTTCACTTCGCCGTTCCTGGCGTACGCGTGCGCCCACATCGACCCCGGCCAGATCTGCCATCGCGTGAATGCCCATGGCCATGCCGAAGTTCTCAAGGACGTCATCCACCTGTTTCGGCGTCGCCCCCTCAAGAAGCAGACGAGAACCTTCGCGGAAGTATGGCTCGAGCATCCGGTTTCCAACAAAGCCGTAGCACACGCCAACCGTGACAGGGAGCTTTCGGATCTTCTTTGCGACTGTGATTGCTGTTGCAATGACATCCGGAGCGGTCTTGGCGCCGCGCACCACCTCCAGCAAGCGCATGACATTGGCCGGGCTGAAGAAATGGAGACCAATCACATCCTCCGGACGGGATGTGACCGCGGCGATTTCATCAAGATCCAACGTCGATGTGTTTGAGGCCAGTATCGCGCCGGGTTTGGCGTGCTGGCCCAACGCTTCGAAAATCTGGCGTTTGACATTCATGCTTTCAAACGCCGCTTCAATGATCAGGTCGGCCTCTGCGAGGTCGCCGTAGCTGAGCGTCCCGGTGGCGTTGGATACGATGGCCTCTGCCCGATCGGCACTGAGCCGCCCTTTTTGAGCCGCACGCTGAAAATGCTCCCGGACCTTTTCCAGCCCCTGTTCGAGCGCGCCTTGCGTGGTTTCAAGAAGCGTGACCGGATATCCCGCCTGCAGAAAGGCGATGGCAATGCCGCGCCCCATTGTTCCGGCACCGATCACAGCGACCGATGAAATGCTACGTGGTTGGTCAGCACGGGTAACGCCGGGAACCTTGGTGCATTCACGCTCTGCAAAGAACAGATGCCGCCCCGCGCGCGATTGAGGTGTGTCGAGCAGTTCAGCGAAACCTGCCTTCTCTTGTGCCAACCCCTCGGCCAGCGGCATTTCGCACGCGGCCTCGATGGACACCAAACATCGTTCAGGGGCGACAAGGTTTTTGGACGTGTGCGCTATCTGGTCTCGGAAACCCGTCAGATATCCCTTCGGATCAGGGTGTGTGACGGTCATATCCGCGCAACTGCGTTTCGGATCGCCCTCATGGCTGACACGGGTGGCGAAACCCAAAACATGCGCGCGAAAATCCTGGTTGTTTTCAAGCAGCGCGTCGACCAGCCCACAAGACAGGGCATATTCGCCTTTCACGGGATCACCCGAGAGGATCATTTGCGTTGCCGCTTCCAGCCCGGAAATCCGGGGTAGTCGCTGGGTGCCGCCGGCACCAGGCAGCAGCCCCAGTTTGATCTCAGGTAGGCCCATCACGGCATCCGGCGTGGCGACACGGTAATCACAGGCAAGCGCGATCTCCAGCGCACCACCCATAGCGGGACCTGCTATCGCGGCGATAATGGGTTTTTTGCTGGTTTCAATCGTTACACACAGGTTTGGCAGGTCCGGCTTGTCCCAAACTGCCCCGGTACGGAACTCGACGATGTCAGCGCCGCCGCAAAAGAGCGGCAGAGCCGAGCATAGAACGATAGCTTTGACCTGTTCATCGGCGTCCAACTCGTGGATGGCCGAGGAAAGCGCCTGCCGCATCTTCAGGCCAAGAGCGTTCACTGGCGGGGCATTCAGCTCAATGAAAGCGACACCCTCGGTGTGTTTAATGGAAATCATGTTTGGAAACCTCAATTGGACTGCTTGGCAAGATCTTGTTCGATCTCTGCCCAATCGTCGAAGTGGATTACATTGCAGGGTGAATTCACGTTCTCGAGCCAGACAAAGACGGAGATGAATGGCTGGTCATAGACCCGGGTGGCGTGGGGATCGCCCGCCGCGTTCCAGATAAGTGATCCAGCCGGATAATCCTGCCAGTCACGGGTGCCAAACCGCCAACCAGATTTCTCGGACAGGTTCAGGTACAGCTCTGGCGCGTCGTGGTTGTGGTCGCGATACAGCGTCCTTGGGCCCAGCATGAAAATGCCAAGGTTGAAATCGGGATGGTGATGTCCACATGCGTCTGGCCCAATCAGCAGAGTATGTAGGTTACACTTTGTGTATCCCTCGCCCAATTCGGCACCAGGGGGATAGAATTGGGCGTTGTCTTCGCGCCAGATCAGATCATCCTTGGCCGCTTTCAGACAACGTGCGATTTCTTGCAATTCGGGGGCGACAATCCCGGCGATGGCGTTCTTCAGAACCTCATCGTGCCGGGTTCCTTGGGGAGGTAAATCAATGAGCCGCTCGTCGGACAGGTCCATGGCTGCCAGCTTGTCCAACGTCAGATCAACGCCGCGCGGGGCAGCTCTATGTGCCTGCAGATAGGTGACAATGGAATGAATAAGCGCCTGAATACGACGTTGCTTGTCTGTCATGATTTTAGGCCCGCGCGAGTTGAAATGTCTTGCCGCACGAGCTTCTTGTCGAGCTTGCCGACGCTGGTTTTAGGAAGGCTGGTGACAAAGAATATACCGTCGGGAACTGCCCATTTTGAGATCTCGCCTGCGTCGACGCGCGACTGGATTTCTTCAATGACTCTCAAGCGCACAATATCCGGATCGGCATCCTTTGCGGCTTGAGCGACCAACACTGGCCGCTCGCCCCACTTCGCGTGCGGCAGCCCGATCGCGGCGACGTCCTCGATGCCACCACAAGACGATGCTATGTTTTCCAGTGCCAGTGAGGAAATCCACTCGCCGCCGGTCTTGATCACGTCCTTGAGGCGGTCAGTGATCTGCAACGACCCATTCTCGCGGATATACCCAACATCCCCGGTATGCAGATACCCACCATCCCAAAGTTCATCTGAGGCTTGCGCGTTGTCCAGATAGCCTTGTGTCAACCAGGGAGCCCGAGCAACAACTTCGCCGGTTGTTTCGCCATCATGTGGGACCTCCTGCATATCCGGTGTCACAACGCGAAGGTCGACAAGCGGGCCGGGAAAGCCGGTTTGCGCCTGCACCTCTGGATCGTCGCTGGACAAATCGGCCACTGTCAAAAACGGACAGGTTTCGGACATCCCATATGCCGCATGCAAGGATATGCCTGCCGCCGCCGCCCGGTCCTGTAGAATGCGCGGCAAAGCGGCCCCGCCAATGATGACCTTCCATTGGCTTAGGTCAGTTTGCGGGCAGTTGGGATGGTCGAGCACCATTGACAGAACCGTGGGCACGCAATGGGAAAAGGTGACGTTTTCGTCTTCAATCAATCGCAAGATTGTTTCAGGGTCATATCGACCGGGATAGACCTGACGCAGCCCCAGCATCGTTGCGGCATATGGAAATCCCCAGCCGTGGACGTGAAACAAGGGCGTCAGCGGCATGTAGACGTCGCCGCGATGAAATCCGGCGTTTCCGGGCCACGCTCCGAAGCCGGCGATCAGGCCCAACGTGTGAAGGACCAACTGCCGATGTGAATAGCTCACCCCTTTGGGATTGCCGGTTGTCCCAGTCGTATAAAACAGGGTTGCGGTTTGGTTTTCATCGAAGTCCGGGAAGTCAAAGCTGCCTGAGGCATCGCCTATCCACTCTTCATATCCTTCACCGTCGCCAATCGGCACAATGATGATGTCCCGATCAAAATCCGATTTGATGTCATCAATGAGCGGCATGAAATCGCGGTGCACGATAATCAGGTCCGGCTGCCCATGGTTGATCGTATAGAGAACCTGGGCAGGAGATAGACGGACGTTGATCGTGAAAAGGGACGCGCCCATCATCGGGATCGCGAAAAAACACTCAAGATAACGGTGCGTATCCCAATCCATGACACCGACGCGCATGCCCTCATGTATCCCGCTGGCCTTTAGAGAATTGGCAAGTTGGCGCACGCGTTTGCCCAAGTCCGCGTAACTCAGCCGCATTTCGGTGCCGCTGACGATCTCTTGGCTGGCTGACGCAAGCTGGGATCCGGCCAGCAAGTGTTTAATCAGCAATGGATAGCCATATGCATTTGGCGAAGGTGAAAGTGGTGGCATGAAGGTGGAATCCCATAGCATCTCTATCTGCTAATCTGACATTTCTCACCCAGTCGAAGAATTGAAAGAAATTTCCTTTCATCAAGAAATTCTAACCGATCATATCGCACCGCGAATTGCGTTTTACCCCCTGACAGGCTATGAAAAAGAGTATCAAAACCCTGCTGCATTCGCGCCCGTCGCCGGATAACTCTGCTTGAGGGTAAGCAGAATTGATTTCATCGAGGAGATGCAGCAATGACCACTCACATGCCCACGCTGGTTTCACTGCGCGCTTTTGAGGCAGTGGCGCGTCACAAGAGTTTCCGAAAGGCTGCAGAAGAGATTTGTGTGACGCACGCGGCGGTCAGCCACCAAGTCAAAGCATTGGAAACATCAATCGGCGTTAAGCTGCTGGAACGCACAAGCCGTTCGGTCGAACTGACACCGGCTGGCGAGCAGTATTACCCGCCAGTACGCGAACACATTCAGGGAATCATCAAAGCCACACGGCGCATCCAGACACCTGAGGAACCGGACGTGTTGCTCGTTCAGTCCTACGCAAGTTTCAACACAATGTGGCTCCAACCCAGATTGGCTGAATTTCTTCAGGATAATCCGGACACACGCGTGCGCATAGTCTCTACCTTTGAAGACGGTGATTATGACATGCACCGGTTCGATGTGGGCGTGTTCAATGCACCACCATTTGACAAACGGTTTAACTATAGCCCCTTGTTCGAAACCGATATCTACCCGGTATGTGCTCCAGAGGCCTTGAAAACCGCAAGCGGTGGAGTGCCGCTGGAAGAGCTAAGAAATTTCCTGCTGTTGAGTGTCCCAAGCACATGGAATGAGCCGGATGACTGGGACTGTTGGTTGGATGCGGCAGGCTTAGATCGCGAAACCATGAAATTTGGCTCAATCTTCGATAACTACCCTCTTGTCCGCGAAGCCGTTTTGAACAACCACGGAATGAGCATCTCAAGGGCACCGTTTTGCACGCGTGATCTTGAAAGGGGGCGCTTGGTCAGACCGTTCGACATTTCGGTGCCAGAGCCAGGCCGCTGGTATCTGGCGACGCAAAAAGAGCGTGCACCCAACCCCAAGCTCGATACATTTATCGACTGGCTGTTCGAACAGATCGAGGCCGACCCAGCCATGCGGTTCTTCCGGGCCTGATCTGTTGAATTACAGCTCTGCCGTCAGCGCGCGTCAGGACTGACGCGCACCTGCTTCGGAGGCAACACGAGGGACGAGAGCGCGAACCAGTTCGGTCATGTCCAGTGTGCCGACCGTCTGCTCCCCATCCTTGACAACATAGGCGTGTGACGTATCCCCGCCGGACCGCGCGATCATGCTTTCGAGCGTGTCGTTCACGTCCACTTCGCCATGGGCATCCGCGGGCACTTTGTCATCCCCAAGTGGGGTCATAACCGAGCGCACCCGCAGAACCCGTGCGCGGTTGATGTCGCTCACGAAGTCTTCGATGTAGGGATCGTTAGGGTTCAACAGAATATGCTGCGGCTCGCCCTGTTGTACAACAAAACCATCCTTCAAGATCACAAGGTGATCGGCCAGCTTCAGCGCCTCATCAAGGTCATGCGTGATGAAGATGATGGTCTTGTGCAGCTCTTTTTGCAGCTCGAGCAGCAGGTCCTGCATGTCGGTCCGGATCAGCGGGTCAAGTGCCGAGAAAGCCTCGTCCATCAGCATGATCGGTGTGTTTGCACTCAGTGCCCGAGCAATGCCCACACGCTGTTGCATCCCACCAGACAGCTGCGCCGGATAATGGTTCTCGAACCCGCTCAGACCGACGCGATCCAGCCATTTCGCGGCTTCGCGGTCGCAGGTGGCCTCGTCTTCGCCACGCACCGACAAGGGCATGCCTGCATTCTTCAGCACGGTCTTGTGCGGCAATAACGCGAACTTCTGGAACACCATCGACATCTTTTCCTGTCGAGCATGGCGCAACCCGTCCTCGGACAGTTGCATCACGTCCTCACCCTGCACGATGATCTCGCCCGCAGTGGGTTCGATCAACCGGTTCAGGTGGCGGATCAGAGTAGATTTCCCAGAGCCGGACAGGCCCATGACCACTGTGATTTCCCCCGCCTGCATATCGACGTTGATATTGTTGAGCCCCAACACGTGCCCGTGCTGCGCCAGCAATTCTTCCTTGCCCATGCCTCCTTTGACATGCTGCAACACGTCCTTGTCGCGGGCGCCAAATATTTTATAGAGCCCGGACAGGCGGACCATTGGTTGTGTCATTGAACCGGCTCCTTAATGTTTGACTTGGGTCTTATCGACCCGTGTGAGAGCTGCCTTGGACACGCGGTCAAGGATCACGGCCAGCAGAACAATGCCGATGCCAGCGACGATGCCCACACCCAGTTCAAGGTTTCGGATACCGCGCAACACGTTCACGCCAAGGCCAGGGGCCGAAACAAGAGAGGCGATCACGACCATGGCAAGGCTCATCATGATGGTCTGGTTGATCCCGGCCATGATGTTCGGCAGCGCCAGCGGCAATTGTACTCGCATCAGTTTCTGGCGGTCATTCATGCCAAAGGCATTGGCCGCTTCGATCACGTCCTGATCTACAAGGCGGATGCCCAGATCGGTCAGGCGGATCACCGGGACAATCGCGTAAAGGATGATTGCAATCCCGTAGAGTTTGGATTCCGTGACCGAGAACAAGAAAATCAGAGGGATCAGGTACACGAAGGTCGGCAGGGTCTGCAGCAGGTCGAGTAACGGAACCACGCTTTTTTGCAATCGGTCAGATTTCGACATGGCAATGCCAATGGGTACACCGAACAGCACCGATATCGTCGTACATACAAAGATGATCGACAGAGTCTGCATCGCCACATCGTAGTGGTCTACGACGGCCAGCAGCATAATCGAGACGGCGACGAAGATCGTCACAGGGCGCGAACGCGACGCGTACCAGGAAATCGCCACCAGAAGCGGGACCATGATGAACCATGGCGTCGCTTCAAACAGCCAAAGTGCGCCATCCAATATCCAGCTCAATGGCTGTGTGATCGGGTCCAGAACGGTTTTCAGGACCGGTTTGGCTGCCAGAAACCCTTCTTCGATCCCGTTGGTTACATCGCGCGACTGCCATATGCGGTTGCAGCTTTCGTGCAGATTATCAAATGAGGGAATTGGAACGAGCGGCCCAGAGGCCTCTTCTCCTCCTGCTTGCGCCGCAAGGTCCGCCAGCGAAAGAGGCGCTTTGTCATCTGACGTGCCACACCATTCGCTCAAACCCAATGCGCTGAATAACTTGTCATAGAAGGCCATTTATCCCACTTTCCGATCTACTTCAGTGCGTTAGGGGCATCGCTGAGGATGCCCCTGTCCATGCAGTTTACTGCAGCAATGCGGAAAGTTTGTCGCGCGCAGCATCGTTAAGCCACGCTCCCCAGACATCCTTGTAGGTCGTCAGAAAGTGCACCGCACCTTCATCGTAGGAGGCATTGTTGTCCTCGACCCATGCCAGCGTTTCGCCCATCTGTGCGTTGGTGAAGGACAGATTTGTCATCAGGTCAGACACTGCTGCGTTTTCGGCCATGAATTCTTTCGACAGAACTGTAACGACTTCACTGCGGGGGAAGGCGCTCATTTCTGGCGTCGCGCATTCCGCTGTGATGTTGCAGGCGTGCTTTTCAGGGTCATGGGGGCCCATATCGACCAGGGTCATCGGGTATTTGCCCAGTACCGATGTCGGTGCCCAATAAAAGCCGAACCACGGCTCTTTGTTTTCGTAGGCGGCAGCGATCGAAGCCGCAAGGGTTTCGCCTGATCCATGCACGAAGTTTTCAATGCCTGCATCAATCAGCCCGCCTGCCTTCATCAGGTTGGTGCTGACATTCAGACAGGTCCATCCCTCGGGGCAATTGTGAAAGCGATTTCCGACGAGTTCGGGGTTGGCTGCGATGCCTTCAATTGTTGCCAGTTCCGGATGCTCCTCCACAAGGTAGTTCGGAACAAAGAACCCTTCGACACCGCCATCTGACAGAACTTCGGTCACAGGAATGATTGCACCTGAGTCAACCAGCCCTTGGTAAGCCGGCGCGCCGTTTGTCCAGATTTCAGTCAGAATATCGGGCTCTCCTGTCTCGGAAACGGATGCCAGCGCAGGGTTGCTCGAGAGCGGAACCGTGGTCACTTCGCAACCATAGCCTTGCTCCATCAGAAACTTCGAGACCGCGGTCACAATTTGCGCTGACCCCCAATCGGCCTGCATCAGTGATACTTCACCGCATTCGTTTGCCTGGGCCGCCGAAGCGGTGATTGCCGCAGCAAATACACACCCGAGACCCGCTGATATCTTGAACATTTCTTTCCTCCTTGTCATCGGCGAAACAGGGGCAGAGAAACGCTCCAATCCAAAATTCGCCTTATTTGTAGCGATGATTTGTACCGATAGGCCCAAGAGTAAAAAACTGAAAAGAATTTTGAATCATGTACAATTGCTTACAGGTAGAATGTCACAGCCAAGCTCGTGCACAGTGAACATCGTTCCAACGAATACGTGTTAGATGCAATTCTTTGTGTGACATATGCAGGTGAGTTTTCGGATCTTTTTTTAAGAGACAGAACGAGGTGTCATCACACCCAAGGGTGTCCATTCTGGACTTGTCACTTTCATTCGAGCGAACTGCAGCATTGAGTCAATGTGGGCACCCTACGGTCATTCGCGTCTGTTGCGACGAATGTCCGATATGGACCGATAGCTTTTTAGAAACCATGCCAACGAATAATTGCAAGCCCGGAATAGCTGTTTTGCGATGGGCCTTTACGACAGCCGCGTCCAAAGAGGCGTGCCGTATAGAAGCCATGGCTTGTAAAGAACCCGAGAAAGGTTCGGAAGCGAAGGCTGCTCATCTTCCGACGACACTTTTTGAACTCCCAAGCGAATGGCTGGCGTGTTCTCAATAGGTGCCCGTTTTCGGTGTTTCTCTACGGGAATCCGTATATTTTCACCGGGAACTGCGATAGAGCTCATGGTCATTTCTACTTCTTCGGTTTCGTCATGCTTGTTCCGAGATGTTACATATTGGCGAAACTCGAAAAAATTATAGTGAACCCTGAAGATGTTCAGGATCGCGATCAGAACCCTGGGATTGTAGCTGGCACCGTTCTCAAACGAGGGACCTTTTCGAGCCCCGCCGCTGCTTGCGCGATCAGTCATACTGATGCGTTCGCGAACAGCCTCCATAAAGCTCGAAGCCGGCTGCAATGTCGCCCGGACAACGCGCCTTGTAATGGCCTTGCAAAGATCAGGATCCTTGATCTGAGAGTCTATGCCCAAAGCTTTGAATTGTTCCCTGTATCGGCGCGACAGGACTGGGAATCCGACAACCTTGTCTGTCTCGCCGCCAAACTGGACAGGACTTCGAATCCAGAGATCAGGGAAGGCACGTGTCGCAAAATTTGATATAGGAAACGGCCGAGCATCCCCGGATCGTCCAGGTTTGTAGGCAGGCTTCAGCCTGGCTTCAGTCCATGCATGCAGCGCTTCATATGGCGCAAGGTTCGGATTGGCATTCCGAAACCTTCTGAGCGATGCGTCGTATCGGTTGAACTTCGAGGTGATCTGACCCTTGGTTGCCTTCTTGTTGAAGCTCACGACAAGCCATTCAAACAAATCCTCCTTAATGTCTTCCCGGAAGATGTGCGGAACTACCCGCGCCATTGCCGCTTCTTGTTCACTGACGAGCGTTATCTTTCCGGAGGGCAACATTTCTCTCAGGCATTCGAGATGCGCCGCTTTTGTGTAGGTATCGCGCGTCATAATGCCCGAAAATGAGTTGCGCGTATCACGCTCTGACGCGGGGAAATTGAAATAGAACCTGCGAAGGAAGCTGAGCGAGAGCCGCCTTTCCTCAGCTCTGTCGAGCTCGAATTGAAGGCTCGCGTCGGGTGTCCTCTTCGCTCGCTTGAGCTTTTCATGAACCTTCTCACCGAAGAGGCGGAATTCTGACTCGGCAGCTGCGAAGAGTGCTCCTTCTTCATACCGCCCAGAGGGTCGTTGGAATTCCAAAAGGGGCGCGGTGAACGTTGTTCCATCTGCCTTGGTATAAGTCTTTCTGATCTTCACTGGCCCTTTGCGACCACCGTAGTGGTCGAGCAGATAATTGGCAGGATCAATGGTAGGATCGAAATCGACATCTATTCGGTAAATGTAGCCAGAATCGATGTCTGCACTGATCGAACAATTCAACTGTGTCAGGCGGCGGTCAGTGCGCGTCTCCCAGTTCACCGAAAGAACAATATCGTCATGGGCAATTTTGTGATGGCGAAATTTCCCGAGGCGTTCGTGGTCCTTACGCCACTTGTCCAACTGGGCCTTTTCATAAGCAAGGAGGACTTCCTCAAGCCAAAATATGCGATCGTAGAACCGCGACATGCCAACCTGTCGCCTGCCATCAGGGCTTCTGAAAATTCGGCGCATATCACTCATTCCTGACTCATTGACCAGGTGGTTCAGGATTTGGATGTTTTCAGTTCTTTCCTTCTGCCGGCGATGCGGTGCTGACACCGTAAACCGGGAGCCTCTTTGGCCTTTGCATGCTTTGCAAACGACACGCATTCCGAGGGGCTTTCCACCCTTCCGGCTACCTTTTCTGGGCGTGGTCTTGCCGTTGGCACCATCGAGGGCAAACGCAGTCGGATCTTCAAGATACCGCTTTCCGCAGCTACCGCATCTTGGTCCATCCAGAACGCCGTTCATCGACCTTAGGCGATTTGTTTCCGCCACGAAGTGAGCATTGGAAAGAACCTTCTGACCCAAGCCACATTTTCGATTCCCAGCCTTGTGCTGGCATACAATGGTTCTTGTATCCATCCATGCTCTTGGCTCGTTCCCGTATTCGAGGATGGAAGAAACCCGCGCATCTTCTTTCTTGCCCGAGGAGGACAGCTTGTATTGCCCGACACCTGCGGAAATCGCTGCGCTCGAAGCAGCCGCCAGTTTGAATTTCGAAGACCCCCCACGAGGATCAGGAATGTCAGGATTGAATGCGAAGCCAAAATTTCCACAATCCGGATTTCCGCATGTGTTCAAATTTACTCGGCCGACAACCTCTGGGTAAATCTGGTCGAGCGATAGGTTTTCAATGCTCTCGAACAAAGCCCCCCCCACCTTCAGTTTTGCCATGGCGTTTCCCGCTGATTGTTATATTGGCCAAAACTCGCAAAAACGAAGCCCGGGACTGCGAGGTCCCGGGCATCAGGCCGATCTGTCGTCGACTTTGAATTCGAAATTCAAATAGAAATCAATGTCCTGCCGGAAATATTTCGGCAGGACATGATGGGAAGCCTCCTATCGGACGGAATGCGTCAGGCATTGTCGCCGGGGCGTTTTTTCTTTGCCCAAAGCAGCGCAGAACGCCCAGATGCCGCTGCCTAAAGGCAAAGTCAGTCTGACGTCACCAGCTTTAGGTATGTCCGCTCGGCCGTCCCCCGGCCGTCAGAAGCGTCCAGTTCTTTGTACTGTTCGAAATGGCGCTGCGCCTCGGCGAAGCTGCGAAATGCGTGGTCACCGCCGGGAATAGGCTCACGATAGACATGCCCCATATGCAAACCCGGGCTAGTGCCCAAACGCTGGTCCAACGCCTCGTGTGACGGTCTCAACGTGCCTTTCCCCTCGTCGTAGGCTTGTTGAGACTTTGCAATCGACGCTGAGGCGTTTGCCTTGGCGACGATGGCAGTGGTTTCAACGGATCGGATCGAGAACCGATGCGGACCGCGCTTCATCTCTCCATCGACCTGCAACGCGCCCAGGACCCGCGTGATCTGACCATCTTCATCGCACAGGGGAAGCAAAACCATCTGCGCGTCGGTGGGTTTACGAAATGCGCCGGGTTCCGTGGTCAGTGACAATGTGATCTGCGCGGGCATGTCGAACAATGCTTCAATCGCGCGGTGCAACTCTTTGCGCGCATCGGACTGAAAAAAGACCGAGATTGGCATCCCGCGCACTTCCATATCCATAACGTCATTCAGATGCTGCCCGGCGAGCCGGATACGGGCCAGGCCCGGCGCGATCTTTTCAAGGATGAATGCTTCGTGCAGGGCGCCAGCTATTCCGCGCGGGTCAACTTCTTGCCGGGTCGGGCAAAGGCGTCCGTTGCGCAGTCCGTCCCAGTAGGCTTCCACCTGCGTGATGGAGGGATAGGTTTTGGTCTGTCGGGCCGACAGAAGTGAAACAACATTTTTGTTACGCAAATACTCGATTCTCATCACTTTGTTCCCGACGATCTGGCCCCGAATGGGATCTGTGTGATCCTTGTTCAATCGGTGACCGTTTGTTAACGAATAAGTAGGTAATGCTTACCGATGTCTTAATATGTCATATTCTGATCGAATTTGGCGGAAAATCTTATCAAATGGTTAACCACTCATGATTTACTCGATGACCGGATACGCCAGTTCTACTGGGGAACTGAATGGATTTACCTGGGTTTGGGACTTGCGATCGGTCAATGCGCGCGGGCTGGATATACGCCTTCGGCTGCCAGATGGGCTGGACGGCGTGGAGGATACGCTGCGCAAGGCGTTGAAGCAAAAGATCGCCCGTGGGAACGTATCCGTGACACTGCGTGTCTCGCATCCGGAGGACGATGGTCAATACGCGGTTAACCCGGAACGGTTGGGGCAGGCGATCTCGCATCTGCTGGCCATCTCGACCGAGGCTGAGATGCGCGGACTGACAGTTACGCCGGTTTCGGCGACAGAAATCGCTCAGCTGCGCGGTGTGATCGAAGTGCGCGCAGCAGACGCAGACAGCCGCGCGCCACTGATTGAAGCGCTGAAAGAACAGATCCCGACATTGATCGAGGCTTTCATGTCCTCGCGACAAGAAGAAGGCCAAGCGCTGTCCGAGATTATGGCGGGGCAGGTGGATCAGGTGGAAACCCTTGTCGAGCAGGCAGAAGCACTTCTAGATGACCGCTCTCAGGCACAAGCCGATGCGCTGCGCAACGCGCTGGCCCGGGTAATGGATGCGACCGAAGGCGCCGATCCTGACCGCGTGGCGCAAGAACTTGCGCTGATCGCCGTGAAAACCGATGTGCGTGAAGAACTGGATCGTTTGCGTGCCCATGTCGCGGTTGCCCGCTCGCATCTGAGCGCAGGGGACCCCGCAGGTCGCAAGCTTGATTTCCTGATGCAAGAGTTCAACCGCGAAGCCAACACGTTGTGTTCCAAGGCACAATTCAACGAACTGACCCGTGTGGGGCTTGACCTGAAGCATGTGATTGATCAGATGCGCGAACAAGTTCAGAACGTGGAGTAACCCCATGAGCGCCCCAGATACCCGCCGCGGCCTTCTTATCATCCTGTCCTCGCCTTCGGGCGCGGGAAAATCGACGCTGGCCAAGCGCCTGATGGAATGGGACCCGACGCTCAGCTTCTCGGTCTCGGCCACCACACGCGCTCCGCGCGAGGGGGAAGTGGACGGCAAGGATTACCATTTCGTCGATGAAGCGAAGTTCAAGGACATGGTCATCAAAGGCGACATGCTGGAACACGCCCACGTTTTCGGAAACTTCTATGGCTCACCCGCGAAACCAGTGCGCAAGGCCATCGAAAGCGGCAAGGACGTGCTGTTTGACGTGGACTGGCAGGGCGAGGTGCAGATCCGCAATTCGTCCATGGCATCACACTCCCTGTCGATCTTCATCCTGCCGCCCTCGATCACCGAGCTGCGCGCGCGTCTGGTCGGCCGTGGACAGGACAGCGACGAGGTGATCCAGAAACGGATGCAGAAAAGCTGGGACGAGATTAGCCACTGGGGCAGCTATGACTACGTACTGGTGAATGATGATCTTGAGGCGACGGCGCAAAAGCTGATCACCATCGTCGAGGCCACCCGCCAGCGCCGCAATCAGCAACCAAGCCTGCTGGATCACGTTCGCAAGCTGCAAGCCGAATTCGAGGAGGGAGACGCATGATTTATGAATTGGACGGGATCGCCCCGGAAATCGCCGAAGACGCCTTTATCGCGCCGGATGCCAACCTGATCGGCAAGGTACAAATCGATTCGAAAGCCTCGGTCTGGTTCGGCTCGACCCTGCGCGGCGATAACGAGCTGATCCATGTGGGCGCGGGCTCGAACGTGCAGGAGAACTGCGTTTTTCACACCGACATGGGCTTTCCGCTGACCATCGGTCAGAACGTCACAGTGGGCCACAAGGTGCTGCTGCATGGCTGTACCATCGGCGACGGCAGTCTGATTGGCATGAACGCCACCGTGATGAATGGCGCTGTGATCGGCAAGAACTGCCTGATTGGGGCAGGGGCGCTGGTGACCGAGGGCAAAGTGATCCCCGACGGATCGATGGTTTTAGGTGCACCGGGGAAAGTGGTGCGCGAGCTGGACGCGACGGCGATCAAGGGGCTGGAGGCTTCGGCACTTGGGTATCAAGCGAATGCCGCGCGGTTCTTGAACGGGTTGAAAGCCGCACGCGAATAGACATTTTCATCCCTTCGATCTCGCCTCGTTCGTCGCAATCTGCTTATCTGGTCACGACATTACTGGGAGCGTCGAATGATTGAACGGTTGGACTATGTGTCAGTAAATGGCGCCGCGATCGCAAATATGGCAAAGGCCAAGACATGCATGCCGTCGATTGGTGCCAAGCTTCGGGCGCTGATCGAACTTCGTGTCTCGCAGATCAATAGATGTGCCTACTGCGTTGACTTGCATGCCCAAGAGGCCCGCCGCGAAGGAGAAACCGTGCAGCGGCTTGATTGCCTTCCTGTCTGGAAGGAGGTGCCGTTCTTCGATGAGTCTGAAAAGGCGGCGCTCGCATGGGCCGAAGCGGTGACAAACGTTGCCGAGAATGGGGCGCCTGAAGAGCTCTATAAAGACATGTGCCAGCATTTTTCTGACGAACAGGTCGTTGATCTGACGCTGATAATTTCTCAAATGAATGCGTGGAACCGTCTAGCAATCAGCTTTGGGCATTTGCCCGAAGCGAGAGCCGACTAAGCCACAGATCGTAACACCGAGTATCCACAGATCCGAAGGCTGGATAAAAAAGGGGCCGCTGCAGTTAGCGACCCCCGGGTTCTAATGCTTTTGGCTTATGCCACAGCTTCTTTGGCTTCTTTCAGCCACGCCAGAACGGTTTCCGGTGCGCTTTCGCCATAGGGGTCTTCGCCGTGGTTATCGCAGCGGCCCGGCTCTTCGAACCATGCTTCTACAACACCGTCATTGATGACGGCGGCATAGCGCCACGAACGGGCACCGAAGCCCAGGTTGTCTTTCTGAACCAGCATGCCCATCAGGCGGGTGAAGTCGCCCGAGCCATCGGGGATGACTTTGACGTTTTCCAGCTCTTGGTTGCGGGCCCAGGCGTTCATGACGAAGCTGTCGTTGACCGACATGCAATAGATCTCGTCGATGCCCTGTGCACGGAAATCGTCTGCGCCGTTCTCATAACCGGGCAGCTGATAGGTCGAACAGGTCGGGGTGAACGCGCCGGGCAGCGAGAACAGAACAACGCGCTTGCCTTTGAAGTAATCGTCCGAGCTCATGTCCTGCCAACGGAACGGGTTCGGGCCCTCGATGCTTTCATCACGAACGCGGGTGCGGAAGGTGATGTTGGGGACGTTAACGCCTGCTTTCATTGGGAAAATCCTTTGCTGTAGCTGCGCGTGGCTGGGAATCGTTTCGCGCGTCGATGGAAGGATTAGAACGATTCCAAATGGTGCTCAACGGGGATTTTCTGCGCCGCGACAATTTGCTTGGGTTGCGCCGAATGACAGCCTTTCGTCGAGGAACTGATATGCGCGTGTTGCATAACAGAAAAGCAGGGTTTCAAGGTGACTTGGGCAGATATCGCCCCTATATAGGTCAGAACTACTGGCCCGGAGGACAGCCATGCGTGATCTGAAAATTCCTGAAAGCCGCCACCCGGAAAAGGCGCATCGCAAGGACAACGCACAGCCCAAGAAACCAAGCTGGATTCGCGTGAAAGCGCCCGGCGGCAAGGGCTATGCCGAGACGCATAAGATCATGCGCGAAAACAATCTGGTTACCGTGTGCGAAGAAGCGGGCTGTCCCAACGCAGGTGAATGCTGGAGCCAAGGTCACGCCACCATGATGATCATGGGCGAGATCTGTACCCGTGGCTGTACCTTCTGCAACGTGGCCACCGGGAAACCGGATGATCTGGATACTTTCGAGCCGGGACGCGTGGCACATGCCGTCAAGAAGCTGGGCCTGAACCACGTAGTGATCACATCGGTAGACCGCGATGACCTGAAGGACGGAGGGGCCGAGCACTTTGCCCAGACCATCCGTGCAGTCCGTCACCAGTCGCCCGACACCACGATTGAAATCCTGACTCCTGACTTCCTGAAATGTGAAGACAGCGTATTGGAAACCGTCGTTGAAGCGCGTCCCGACGTGTTCAACCACAATCTGGAAACCGTACCTGGCCTTTATCCCCAGGTGCGCCCCGGTGCCCGTTACTTCCATTCGCTGCGTCTGCTTCAGCGGGTGAAAGAACTGGATCCGTCCATGTTCACCAAATCCGGCATAATGGTCGGTCTGGGTGAGGATCGTCAGTCAGTGATGCAGATCATGGATGACATGCGTGCCGCTGACATCGATTTCCTGACCATCGGGCAGTATCTGCAGCCCACGCCGAAACACCATGCGGTCGAGCGGTTCGTCCATCCGGACGAGTTCAAGGATTACGAGACAGCCGCCTATGGCAAGGGTTTCCTGATGGTTTCGGCCACGCCGTTGACGCGGTCGTCCTACCATGCGGGTGATGACTTCGCGCTGCTGCGAAAAGCACGTGAAGAAAGTCTGGCAAAAGCCTGATAAGATTAGATTATGGTCTTCTGATGCGCTCGATTGCCATCCAATCAGGCGCACCTATGAAGTATTCATAGGCGAACAGCGCAAGACAGATCGAAATCACGATAAGGCCAAACACCACCCGTTTGGCCGAAGGCGGATTGCGCGCCCATTTTGACATCCTGAGAAGCCAAAGCGGGTTCATGGTTCAGTGTTCGCCGTCTTGGGTGTCCAGGAAACGCACCTTACCAATATGGGGCAAGTTGCGATTGCGCTGCGCATAGTCGATGCCATAGCCCACGACGAACTCGTCCGGGATCTCGAATCCCGTCCAATCTGCCTTCACGTCGACCTCGCGACGTGACGGTTTGTCCAGCAAAGCGATCGTGCGCAGCTTGCGCGGTCCCTTGGCGTGCAACATGTTGATCACATGTTTCAGAGTAAAGCCGGTGTCCACGATGTCTTCGACCACCAGTACATCTCGCCCAGCAATCTCGCCCCGTAAGTCTTTGAGAATACGGACTTCCCGGCTGCTTTCTGTCGAGTTTCCGTAAGAAGACGCTTCCAGAAAGTCGACTTCGACCGGCAGGTCCAGTTCGCGTACGACATCTGCGATGAAAACGAACGACCCCCTCAGTAACCCGACAACAATCAGTTTGTCGGTACCATCAAATTCGTCGTGAATTTCTTTCGACAGTTCTTCCACCCGCGCCGCGATTTGCTTGGCCGAGATGAGCGTATCAATGACATATGGTCGCTGAACCATGGCTTCCCCCTTGATTCTCGTCTGCATTCCTAAGACATGTGCGTCTGACTGAGAAGGAAAAAGCCAGATATGCCCACTCATGGCGAAAAACGCGTGATGCCGTATACGGCCGACCAGATGTACGATCTGGTGGCAGATGTTGGTCGTTATCCAGAGTTTCTTCCGTGGAATTCAGCCGCACGCGTGCGCCGGGTGGTTCCGCTGGACGACGGGCGGCAGTTGATGGAGGCGGATCTGGTGATCAGCTTCAAGGTATTCCGCGAACGTTTCACCAGCCGGGTGACCTTGGATCAGGCGGCGCGGCGGATTGATACCGAATATCTGGATGGTCCGTTCAAATACCTGAAATCTTACTGGACCTTCACCGATCATCCGCAGGGGTGTGAGGTCGAGTTTTTCGTAGATTTCGAATTCAAAAGCCCAATGCTGCAAAAGGTGATCGGCCTTGTCTTTAACGAGGCGATGCACCGGATCGTCGCTGCTTTCGAAAAGCGAGCCGCCGCGCTTTATCGCAGCTGATCAACTGATTAAAAGCAGAGCGATCGCGATCAGGGCGGGTAGGGCTTGTACCTGAAAGATCTTCTTTGATGCTGTTGCGGCGCCGAAAATGCCTGCAACTGCGACACACAGCAAAAAGAACAGCGCAATATTGTGCGACCAAGCCAGATCAGAGATCAGGCGTGACCAGATCAGGCCGGCAGCCAGAAAGCCGTTATACAGACCTTGATTGGCAGCCATAGCCTTTGTCGGCGCAAACAGATCACGGGGGAAACTGCGAAACACTTTCGGACCACGGCTTTCCCAAGCGAACATCTCGAACCACAGGATGTACAGGTGCAGTGCTGCGATCAGCAGGATCAGAACGGTTGCCAAGACACTCATGTTTTAATCCTTTTCGGCAAGAGGGTGGTGGGTGAAGACAAGTTCGCGCAGTCGTTCCTCCAACACATGTGTGTAGATTTCGGTCGTGGCCAGATCCGCGTGACCCAACAGCGCCTGAATGGATCGCAGATCCGCGCCATGGGCCAAAAGATGGGTGGCAAAGGCGTGGCGCAGCCGGTGTGGAGTGACATCGTTGGGCGAGACCCCGGCAGCTACGGCGATCTCTTTGATGATGGCATAAAAACGATGCCGTGTCAGATGACCGGATGCACCCGTCGACGGAAACAGAAAAGGCGAGGGCTTGATCCCTCTCTCAATCCGCGCAGTGTCTTCGGCGCCGTCCCGGCATTCTAGCCAGTCGGTCAAAGCAGAGCGCGCTTCGGTCGATAGAGGCACCAGCCGTTCCTTGTCGCCCTTTCCGCGGATCAGCAGAAGCTGAGGATCACCACGGGCGGCGGACACGGGTAGCGAGACAAGTTCACTGACACGCATCCCAGTGGCATAGAGAAGCTCCATCAAACAGACGTTGCGCAGCCGATCTGCATCTGCGCGCCCAACGTCTCGCGTGGCGCCCAACAGCGCCTCGACCTGATCTTCGGACAGGGTCTTGGGTAGCGACTTCATCTGACCCGGACCGCGAATTTTCAGGGCTGGATTGTCCGTGCGCCAGCCTTCCTCATAGGCAAATCGGAACAGTTGCTTGACGGAAGACAGTCTGCGCGCGCGGGTAGACGTAGCAAATCCCTGAAGGTCACAATCCACCAGAAAGGCCTCGATGTCGGATCGCGATAGATCATCAAAGCGCACCTTCTTATCTTCGATGTAGTCGGAGAATGCCTTCAAGTCGCGCCCATAGGCCAATCGCGTGTTTTCAGATGCCCCAAGCTCGGCCGCCTGAGCGTCCAGAAACGCCGAGATCCAGCGAGCGTGATCGGGGGTCATCCGCGTCTCTCGAGGATCAGAACCTCAAGTGCGGCCTGTCGTGCAACCCGCTCTAGTCCAATTTGACGGAAGAAAGCCAAAGCATCGGCGACTTCATCAAGATTGCCGTGGGTACCGCTTTCATAAAGAGAGATGGCGCGCAGGATCGCTTCGCCCATGCGGTCACTGTCCATAAGGGACTTCAGCCGTACAGGTATTTCGCGTGCATTCAGCCCTTCAACAACCGCACGCGAAGTCGCGTTATAGGCTGAAGCCGTTTCTGTGTTTCCCAAGGCGATTGCAGTCAAAAGAGCCTCTTTTGGGTTGCGCCCACGCGTCGGCCAAGACGCGGCAAACGCCTCGTTGCTTGCGGACAAAAGCCCAAGAGACAACGCCACGGTTCGTGCGGCAGGGTCCTGAGGTATGTTTGAAATCAGCCGCTCTCCGAACAAGCGCGCGAACGGGACTTCCAACGCCGCATCCTCGATCTGCGGCCACAGAGAGTTCAGCGAGGCGGTCAAAGCAGCCTCGTTTCCGCTGTTAAGGCTTTGTTCAAACCGGCGCACGGTCAACATCCGGTCCCAAATGCCGCCCGAGGCCGCGGGTCGGCGTTCGGTGTACAGCCCAAGCAATTGGTTCGGAGTGGCCGCCCCAACACGCGCCAATCGTTCTGCTGCTTCTGCCCGTGCTTTCCAACCGATATTTGAGCGTAGGTCAGCCTGTGCGAACGCCAAGGGCAGGTTCCCAGTGGGTATGTGTTCGCCAATCGCTTCGAACATACGAAAGGTCAGGGGTGTTAGGTCGGGTGGCCACCGTAGCGGCGGCTCGCCTTCGAATAATTCAGGATCGAGGAAACGGGCCAGAAGGGCATCTTCGAAATCCGAGATGTACCCAAGCGCCCGCCCGGTTTCGAGCGTCAGCACCGCTGCTTCCCATTCTCCGGAACGCGCCAAACAGAAAACGCGTGCGGGAAAGGTCGGGCTCAGGTCAGGTGAGCTCTTCAAGATTTCGCAGAAGCGATCTTCGGAGCCCAGAAGCAATGCGGTATCAAATCCACGCCGGAACACGCGCGGATTGGTGCTTCCGGCCCGGTTCAAAAGCGCTTCCGCCTGATCCAGCGCTCCGATGGACAACAATCGGTCGACCCGCGCCATGAACAACCGATCATCCCCGGTACGCGCGCCTTTGGGTGGGTTCAATTCGGCCAACAGCAGTGTGTTCAACAGATCCTGCATCGCAGGGTAAAGATACAGCGGCATTCCCGTGATACGGCGCGCCAGATCATCGGGACGGGATTGCCCCCAAAGATCGCGTGAAAACCCAGTGGTAGCACTTGAGAGAAGCCCAACGGCGTCCAGAACCGGGGTTTCCAGAAGGCTCATCGTAACCTGAGCGACCGACGCGCCCGTCGCGGTATCAGGCTCGTTCGGGTCAGGGGGAAGCACGACGCTGTCGATGGACGGGGGTGGAAGGGCCACACTGTCAGAAAGCCAGCCAATAGCCGACATCGGCGCGGAACTTTGTGCAGTCTGTGCCTGCACCGGCCCCATGGTCAGGGCAAAAACCGCGCTTGCAATCGCGGTTTTGTTAAATCCACTAACCGCCATTCAGCGTCACTGTGGTGCTTTGCGGCGCGCTGGGGGGCGACATGTCACCCAAATAGGCATAGCCAGACAGCCCAATCACGCCCAAAATTGCTAGAAAGAACACAAGCTTGATCAAGCGGATCAGCATAGAGAGTCACCTATTTTTCTGCCTCGGTCTTCGTTTTGCTGATTTATAACTGGTATTTCCCCCAAGATCACGCCATTCAGGAAAGAAATCTGGTTTTGGGCAAGCGAGCGCCGTTTTGGCATTCAAACTGAAAAAATCCATCGTCATGGTGGGCATGATGGGGGCGGGTAAAACTGCCGTCGGGCAGGCACTCGCCGCCCGTCTAAGTGTCCCATTCTTGGACAGCGACGAAGAGATCGTGCGCGCTGCCAACATGTCTATCGCCGAGATTTTCGAGCGCGATGGTGAAGCCTTCTTCCGGGACCGCGAAACCGAGGTAATTGGGCGTTTGCTGGATGGTCAGCGTGCAGTCTTGTCGACAGGTGGCGGGGCTTTCATGGCAGAACGCAACCGGTCCATGATCAGCGAACGTGGTGTGTCTGTCCTGCTACGCGCGGATCTGGACCTGCTTTGGAACCGGGTCAAACACAAAGACACGCGCCCTTTGCTACGGACGCCCGATCCGAAAGCGACGCTGACCGAGATCTACACGGCGCGCGTGCCCGTCTATGAATTGGCTGACCTGGTTGTGGATGCCCAACCTGATTATACGATTGCGCAGATGACCGAGGCGGTGATCGAGGTTCTGAAATCCCGCCCCGATGTGCTTGAGGAGACCTCCGCATGACAACCGTTCACGTCCCCTTGGGGGATCGCGCCTATGACGTACGGATTGCACCGGGTCTGATCGCGCGCGCTGGAGCCGAAATTGCACCCTTGTTGCCGCGCCCGAAGGTCTGGATCGTGACCGAGGAAACCGTCGCAGGCCTGCATCTGGATGCATTGAAAGCCGGACTTTCTGCCGAAGGCATCGCGTCCGAGGCTTTGATCCTACCGCCCGGCGAATCTACGAAAAGCTGGCCGTATCTGATGCAAACCGTCGAATGGCTGCTTGAACAAAAGGTCGAGCGAAAAGACGTTGTGCTGGCCTTTGGTGGCGGCGTGATTGGCGATCTGGTGGGCTTTGCTGCTGCGATCCTGCGCCGTGGTGTGCGGTTCGTTCAATTGCCGACATCTCTGTTGGCGCAGGTGGACAGTTCGGTCGGGGGCAAGACCGGGATCAACGCGCCGCAGGGCAAAAACCTGATTGGCGCCTTCCATCAGCCCTCGCTTGTTTTGGCCGATATTGACGTACTGGGTACGCTGAAGCCGCGCGATTTTCTGGCCGGCTATGGCGAAGTTGTGAAATATGGTGGCCTTGGCGACGCGTCTTTCTTTGATTGGCTCGAAGTGAACGGTCCCGCGTTAGCCGCCGGAGATCTGGCGTTGCGGGAAGAGGCCGTACGTTGGTCCGTCCAGATGAAAGCCGACATCGTCGTGCGCGATGAAACCGAACAGGGTGACCGCGCGCTTCTGAACCTTGGCCACACGTTCGGTCACGCGCTTGAAGCGGCAACCGGATATTCTGATCGCCTGTTGCACGGCGAAGGCGTTGCCATTGGCTGCGCGCTCGCGTTTGAAACCTCGGCCCGAATGGGACTATTGAGTCAGGAAAGCCCGTCGCGGTTCCGCGAGCATCTGGCGGCGATGGGAATGAAGAAAGACATCCGTGACATTCCGGGCGATTTGCCCGATGCGGATGGGCTGATTGATCTGATGGGGCAGGACAAGAAGGTTGTGCAGGGCAAGCTGCGCTTCATTTTGGCCCGTGCGATTGGCGATGCGTTCGTGGCTGATGACGTAGATATGGACGTGGTCAAAGACGTCCTGACCGAAGCACTGGCGTCGGGATAAATACACGGCCTCTCATCGGCGCGCGTTTGCAATCACCATCAATTCGCCCACATTCTCGCGGGTGATATAGCCCAGAAGGTACCCCTCGCGGTCTAGAACTGCGACTGCGGGACCGGTGCCCAATCTTTCCAGGATCATCTCAAGCCCATCGGTCAATGTCGCGCTTGGTACGCTTTGCATCACGTTGCCCACACGGGTATCCGAAGCCCCCTCGGCCATGGCATGGAACAGGGCTTCGCGGGTCAGAAATCCAGCCAGATGTCCTTGCATGTCCAGCACTGGAAATTCGTGCTGAGTGGTCCGGATCAGCGTCGTTGCGGCAAGACTTATCAGATCATCCGGGCGCAGGACCTCGTATTCGGTGATCATTGCATCGCGCGCCATCAGCTTGCGCGCCACGTCTCGCATGGCGACGTCCGCGCTTTCGCCGCTCGCAGCAAAGAAGATGAAGCCTGCGATCAGCACCAGCATCAGATTGCCGGACATGAACCCGGTTGCCGCCATCAGAAAGGCCACCATCTGACCCGCACCTGCCGCAATTCGCGTTGCTCTGACCCGGTCGGTAAACAGGGTCAGTACAGCGCGCAACACCCGTCCGCCATCCATCGGGAAGGCTGGGATCAGGTTGAATATGGCCAGAACGAGGTTCAGCGTGGCCAACTGAGCAGGCAGGGTCGAGGGTGATATCGCCGTTCCGGTCAACTGCTCTGTCTCGGTCGGCGCACTTAGAACCAGCGTCAGGATCAACCAGATGACCACGTTCACCGCAGGTCCAGCCAACGCCACTAAGATTTCCTGACCCGGTTTCTCGGGCATGCGTTCCAGTCGCGCCAATCCGCCGATTGGCAAAAGCGTTATGTCTGGCGTGCGAATGCCGAAGCGACGCGCCATCAGGGCATGGCCAAACTCATGCGCTACGACGCAAGCAAAGAGAAGGAGTACGAAGACGACGGTCCAAAGTGCCGCCTCGGGGCCACTTTCAGACCACGTCGAGGCGCCGATGAAAGCCAGCAGCAGAAAAAAGGTCGCATGGACGCGCAGCTGCGAGCCAAAAAGGCGCCCGATTGGAAAGGACCATGACATCGCGCGCCTCCTTGTTTTTTGTTTGTTTTAGAACGGGATTTCGTCGTCGAAACCGCCGCCAGCTGGGGCCGGGCCCCCACCACCTTGGTTGTCGCCGCCAAAGCTTCCGCCCTGACTTCCGCCGCCGTAACCGCCGCCAGCGCCGCCGCCATAGCCGCCGCCACCTTGACCGCCGCCACCGCCTTGGCCGCCGCTGCGACCATCCAGCATGGTCAGCGTGCCATTGAAGCCTTGTAGCACAACTTCAGTCGAATAGCGGTCATTGCCGGTTTGATCTTGCCATTTGCGGGTCTGCAGCTGGCCTTCGACATAGACCTTCGAGCCTTTGCGCAGGAATTGCTCACACACGCGCACCAGACCTTCCGAGAAGACCGACACAGTGTGCCATTCGGTTTTCTCGCGGCGCTCGCCGGTGTTGCGGTCTTTCCACGTTTCCGAGGTCGCAATGCGCAGGTTGCACACTTTACCACCATTCTGGAAGGTCCGTACCTCGGGATCTGCACCCAGATTACCAATAAGCATGACCTTGTTAAGCGAACCTGCCATCCTGCGTCCTTTCGATTCTAGATTGGGCCATATGGTTACACCATATACGGGCGAGGGGAACGCGATTTCTGCCGCGAAAATTACCCAGTACGCTTAGTTTCGCGTGTTTGGTTGCGCAGCACTTCCCAGAGCGCCTTCTAGCACCTATATTGGCGCAGTATTCAAGCTGGAGGCGGGAAATTGCGCCGAAGAGTTTTCAAAGTTGCCGGGCTAAGTGTAGTCGCGGCCCTTGCTATCGAAGCTCCACGAAATGTGGCTGTGGCTGAAAGCCTATTTGGCAGTTCAGGCGGACGAAGCACGTTCAATTCGCAGCTAAATGTGTTGGATTCACGCGCAGCGCAGCAATACTCGAACTCGTCGCGTCTGAAGCCGAATGCGCCGAAAACCCCGACCAGCTATGGCGTTCCCGGCTACTCAGGGAACTACAAGGGCCAGTTCTTGCCGATCGCGCAAGCAGCAGCGCGCCAACATGGTATTCCAGAAGATCTGTTCCTGCGGCTTGTTCAGCAGGAAAGCGGCTGGAATCCGAAGGCAAAAAGCCATGCTGGGGCCATTGGCCTTGCACAGTTGATGCCCTTCACAGCTCGTAAGCTGGGTGTTGATCCTTGGAACCCGTCGCAAAACCTGGAAGGGGGCGCACGCTATCTGCGCCAGCAGTATGATCGGTTCCGCTCATGGCGCCTTGCCCTTGCAGCCTATAACGCGGGTCCCGAAGCGGTGGCCAAGTACAATGGCGTACCGCCGTACAAGGAAACCCAAGGCTACGTTAAGGCCATCTTGGGCAGTTAAACACCTCGACCTTCAGGACCAGAATAGGCGCGCTCGACCTTGGCGACGCGCAGGTGATACTGAGCGTACCAGCGGGTCCGCCCCAGCTTTTGTGCCATCAGATGTTCCATGTCTGCCTTCCACGCTGCAATCGCGGCCTCGTCGCGCCAGTACGAGACCGTAATGCCAACACCAAAGGCATCACGCGTGCTTTCAACTCCGATAAACCCATCCTGTTTTTGGGCCAACTCAACCATCTTGTCTGCCATCTGGTCGTACCCTCGTACGGTCGATGTCATCTGATTGGTAAAAATCACTGCGTAATAAGGGGGATCGGGCAGAGGAGCGAAACGGGATTCGTCAAAAGACATGGGCGCATCCTTTCAAAGATACGCCCATGCATAGATCAATAAGGGCTGTGCGTCAGCCCCATGAGGTTAGACGTCCGACAGCTCTTTCTTGTGCAGCCATTCAGCGTGCTTGGGTGCGCGTTTGGTCTCGGACCATTCGTTCAGCATGTCCCACTTCACTTCGTCCATGCGCTTCAGCATGGCTTCTTCTTCGGGATCGGGGCAGGCCAGCTCGACGCGGTGCCCATTGGGGTCGAAGAAATAGATCGAATGGAAGATCGAGTGGTCTGTTACTCCCAGAACATCGACGCCATTGGCTTCAAGATGTTCCTTGAATTCAACCAGTTCAGCACGGTCTTTTACTTTAAAGGCAATGTGCTGCACCCAGATCGGAGTGTTGGGGTCGCGGCCCATTTCCGGCTTGGTCGGAAGTTCGAAGAACGCCAGCACATTCGCATTTCCTGCATCCAAGAACACATGCATGTAGGGGTCAGGTTCGTGGGTCGACGGAACATGGTTTTCGGCGATGGCCAAAATGAAATCCATATTCAACATCTTGCCATACCATTCGACGGTCTCTTTCGCATCTTTACAGCGATACGCGACGTGGTGAATCTGTTCGATTTTCATAAGCGTGCTCCTTTTGGGAACACGATATATGCTATATTCATTTCAAATGCAACGATTGTGGGGTGATGCTCCTGTAAGGGGGAGGGGGTTGCTTACCCCCGCTTACGAAAAGCCGAAGGTGTTTGTCCGGTTTGCTTTTGAAACGACCGCGTAAAATAGGCTGCGGAAGCAAACCCAAGCGAGTCGGCAATGTCCTTGATCGGAACCCTGGTTTCGGTCAGTAGACGTCGCGCTTCATAAGTGATCCTATCCTGCAAAATGGCAGAGGCAGGGCGGCCACAAGCGTTGTTGCACACCCGACTAAGGTGGGTCGGGGTAATGCCTAGATCAGCAGCATAGTCCCGTACTGTTTTTGAACTGTGGAAATCCTGTTCAACAAGTGCGGTAAACGCATTGACCAGTCGCTTGCCAGATTTGGGTTTCAAATCGCTTTCGTCGATCGTTTCCAATTGACGATCGAGCCAGACCGAAATCAGCCCCGCATGGCACATCATGGCCCGCGAAGCGCGTGACGTGCCTTTCGACATCTCGCGCTGCAAATTGTCCACGAGATTACTGAGCTCAATCTGCCGATCCGCTTCACGTAGGCGCAGATGTACGGAATCCTGCGGCAGTCCAAGCTGCTCTTCACTGCCTTGAGGGAACACGATGATCGTTCCAACAACCTGAGTGCTCATCTCGAACCCATGCATCGTTCCGGCTGGCAGATAGACACAGTTATGCGGCCCATAGCCGGAAGTAACGCCATTGACCGTGATGCGGCCCTGTCCGCGGGTGAACCACAACAGGACGGGTGCACCGTAAGAACGCATGGCTTCGGTCCGCCAGCGTCCGCCGACACCTAGACGGGCCAGAGGCAGTACTCGGAAGGGGGAATTCGGATGATTTGTATCAGACATAAGAAAACAATCGCAGCAGCCAGTAGAATTACCTTACTGCTCAATCGCTAGCTTAACCTGTTCGACCTGTCTCATTATTTTTGACAGATTACAACTTTTCCACAGAGTCTTCCACAAGATTAGGAGCCTGCCTGTGGATAACTTCGATCTTAGTGATCTGACCCAAGGGGAATCACCTGCCAATTGCGCATCCGTTTGCGAAACCAGGTGCGCTGACGCTTGGCGTATTGCTGACTTGCGATGATCGCAGCCTCGCGGGCGTCTTCCAGTGTGATCTCGCCTTTCAGATGGGCGATCAACTCGGGCGCACCAATGGCTTTTGAAGAGGGGGCTTTCGGATCCCAGGTCGCAAGGTTCCGCTGTGCTTCATCCAATGCGCCGTCTTGCAGCATAATGTCGAAACGCCGTTCGATCCGGTCGCGCAGCCAATCTCGTTCCGCATCAAGGTGGAAGGCGCGCGCAGCAGACAAAGGCAATAGGGGCGGGGGGGTATCATCCTGCCAACTGGCCAAACCACGCCCGGTGGTGCGCTGCACTTCCCACGCGCGGGCCACGCGGGCAGGATTTCGTTTGTCGATCCGCGCCAGAGTATCCGGGTCCAGATCCGCAAGAAGTGCGGGCAAACCTGCCTCTGACAATCGCGCCTCGCCCTCTTTCCGGATGGCGGGTGGTGTCAGGGGAATGTCGGCCAGCCCTTCGGTCAAAGCGGTCAGATTCAACCCAGTGCCACCCACGATGATCGGACGTTGCGGCCCGGTTAGAATTGGCGCGACATCGCGCAGCCAATGTCCAACCGAATAGTCCTGATCCCCTGGAATGTGCCCATAAAGCAGATGTGGTGCACGGGCTTCGTCGTCGGCTGACGGACGTGCGGTCACCACGCGCCAGTTTTCAAACACCTGAAGCGCATCAGCGTTCACGATCACGCCGCCCGAAGCCTCGGCAATGGCCAAGGCCAATGCCGACTTGCCCGACGCCGTAGCCCCGGCGATCAGCACCGGCTGATCATCCTGAACCTGACGGGCCAGTTCCGTAATGGTTTCTTGCGCGTTCGACACGTGAAGTCGTCCTTACTTTTTCCGTTCAGAGGGCGGATCGCTCATTGAATATCCCGCCCTAATCGGGCAAATTGCCGGGCAACACAATCACGACAATCAGAGAGTGGCAACAGATGAGTGATCAGGCCCAGACCACGGCAGAGGGTGAGACCCCGCAGCCGACCTATAAACGTGTCATGTTGAAAATCTCGGGCGAGGCCCTGATGGGCGACCAAGGTTTCGGCCTGAACCCGCCCACGGTGGAACGCATCGCGCGCGAAGTTAAGACAGTCCACGACATGGGCGTCGAGATCTGCATGGTGATCGGCGGCGGCAACATTTTCCGCGGGCTTCAGGGCTCGGCACAGGGGATGGAGCGCACCACAGCAGACTATATGGGGATGCTGGCCACGGTGATGAACGCTCTAGCAATGCAATCCGCACTGGAAGGTATTGGCGTTTACACCCGTGTAATCTCGGCCATTCCGATGGATCAGGTCTGCGAACCTTACATCCGCCGCCGCGCCGTACGTCACCTTGAGAAAAAGCGCGTTTGCATCTTCGCGGCCGGGACCGGCAACCCCTATTTCACCACCGACACCGCTGCCACGCTGCGCGCCAATGAAATGGCCTGCGAGGCGATCTTCAAAGGCACGAAGGTGGATGGGGTTTACGACAAAGACCCGGTCAAGAATGACGACGCTGTACGCTATGACACAGTCTCTTATGACGATGTTCTGGCAAAGCGTCTGGGCGTTATGGACGCTTCAGCCATTGCGCTGGCCCGCGACAATAACCTGCCGATCATCGTCTTTTCACTGGATGAACCGGGCGGCTTCCGCGGTATTCTGGACGGGCAGGGAACCTATACGCGCGTCGGAGGTTAACCGTCACGTGAGGGCGGATTTTCGCCCAGACACATTTCTTTGCCACCTTCAGTGGAACCTGACCTATACAATCGGGGGGCGGTGGCGTTATACCGGGCGAAACACGCTCGGACAAATAAGAGCTTGAAAGACGAAGGGAACGCCTAGCGATGGCTGACGAAGAGTTTGAACTGGATATCGACGATCTGGAACGCCGGATGGAAGGCGCAATTGGCGCATTGAGAACCGAATTCGCATCGCTGCGTACGGGTCGGGCATCGGCCGCGATGCTGGATCCGATTACGGTCGAAGCCTATGGCCAGCGCACCCCCTTGAACCAAGTCGGCACCGTGAACGTACCCGAACCGCGTATGGTAACGGTGAATGTCTGGGACAAAAGCATGGTTCAGGCAGTCGAAAAGGCCATTCGTGAAAGCGGTCTGGGCATCAATCCTCAGCTTAACGGTACCATCATCATGCTGCCGATCCCCGAGTTGAACGAAGAACGCCGTCGCGAGCTGACCCGTGTCGCCGCGCAATATGCTGAACATGCCCGCGTTGCTGTGCGCAACGTGCGTCAGGACGGGATGCAGCAAATCAAAAAGGGCAAGGACAACATGTCCGAGGACGACGCGAAGATGTGGTCCGACGAGGTGCAAGAACTGACTGACAGATTTGTAGGTGTCGTGGACAAGTCCTTGGAAACCAAACAGGAAGAGATCATGCAGGTCTAATCCTGTACGCTCCTCCATTTTGTATAGGTATTGGATCAGTTAATGATTATGGCAAAGGCGGAAAAACAAGCCAAGGCGACTTCGCCTCGGCACGTTGCCATCATCATGGATGGCAATGGCCGCTGGGCTGAGCGTCGTGGCAGACCGCGCCTGTTCGGACACCGTGCCGGAGCAAAGCGCGTGCGCGAGATCGTGCGCGCCTGTCCTGATCTGGATGTGAAGTACCTAACCATCTTTGCCTTCTCTACTGAAAACTGGAAACGTTCAGAGGCTGAAGTCACCGGCCTGATGAGCTTGTTTCGCCGCTATATCACCAAAGAAGCGCGCGACCTGGTAGAAGAGGGCGTGCGTGTACGCTTCATCGGAGATCGCACCCGCCTTGGAAAGAAGCTGGTCAAACTGATGAGCGAGCTGGAAGAGATGACCGGTCACAATGACCATGTGCATCTTACCATCGCGCTGAACTATGGCGGCCGAGATGAATTGGCGCGAGCCTCGAAACGCATGGCGCAGGACATCGCAGACGGTGCGCTGCTGCCAGATGCCGTGAATGAAGAAACCATCTCAAGTTATTTGGATACAAGTGTTTTACCTGATCCTGATCTTGTCATTCGCACCTCGGGCGAGGCGCGGATCTCGAACTTTCTTCTTTGGCAGTCCGCCTACGCCGAGTATGAATTCATTGATACACTTTGGCCTGATTTCTCGTCTGAAGTGTTTGGCGAAGTCATTGATCGCTTTTCTGGACGCGACCGCAGGTTTGGTGCTGTTAAGCCCGCCGCAGAATAGGTGCATCCGGGCCTTTCTTTGACTTGAGACCCAGCCCGCGCAATGCGATAACCCCTAAATGAATTCTCAGTCGTCTTCCTCGAAATGGGCCGATCTCGCCCCTCGCGTGTTGTCCGCCATCGCCATGGCTGCGATTGCTGTGGCAGCAATATGGCTTGGTGGTGCTGCCTATCTGGCGCTGATCGTAGTCGTCATCGGCCTGTGCATGTGGGAGTTCGCGCGTCTGCTGCAACCAACACCAACCGCATTGCCCATCGTTATGGGACTGGCCGCAGCTGTTGGCATTTTCCTAAGCAGTCTTGGCCCGATTAACGCACCAGGCGTGGTCATGTCGCCTCAGATCGCTGCACTGTTCGTCGCCCCAGTAATGGGTGCGGTACTTGCCAATCGTCACCGGCTTTTGTTCTTCGGCTATGGGCTTTTGATTATGCTCGCCGGACTTGGTTTTCTGGCCATGGGTCCGGGGCCTGCACTGATCTGGTTCATCCTGATCATTATTACTTCGGATGTGGCTGGTTACTTCGCGGGCCGTATCATCGGAGGCAAGAAGTTTTGGCCGCGTGTCAGCCCCAAGAAAACTTGGTCGGGTACGATTGCCGGATGGATTGGCGCTTTGATCTTGGGACTGATTGGCATGTCGCAAGGCGTGTTCACGCCACTGGAAGCTGCGTTTGTGCCCCTTATCGCCTTCGCTGGTCAGATGGGGGATATCGCCCAAAGCGCCATCAAGCGGATGGTCGGGGTAAAGGACAGCTCGAACCTGATCCCGGGTCACGGAGGGGTTCTTGACCGATTTGACGCAATGATCGGAGCGGCTGGGGCATTGGTGCTTCTGGCCGGTGCCGGGACGTTGATATTTGCGGGCTAAGGGCAGGGCATGAGCACAGCAACGGGCAAGCGCCGTATCTCGATTTTCGGGGCCACCGGGTCGATCGGGCAATCAACCATAGACCTGATCCGGCGCGATAAGGACACCTATGATGTGGTGGCTTTGACCGGCGGTCATAACATTGATCAATTGGCAAAAGATGCCATCGATCTGCATGCTGATGTCGCGATCACAGCACATGAAAACAATCTGCCTGCCCTAAAAGAGGCGTTGGCGGGAAGTGGCATCGAGGCTGCCGCAGGCTCTGCTGCCATCGAAGAGGCCGCAACCCGACCTTGCGACTGGGTTATGTCCGCGATTGTCGGGGCGGCAGGGCTGTTGCCCGGCCTTCGTGCGCTGGAAGCCCGCGCCACACTTGCACTGGCCAACAAGGAAAGCCTTGTGACTGCCGGGCCTTTGATCATGGCCACTGCTCAAGCGCATCACTCTCGCATCCTGCCGGTAGACAGCGAACACTCCGCAGTTTTTCAGGGACTTGTGGGCGAAGATATGGACGCGGTCGAGCGGATCATCATCACCGCATCGGGCGGCGCGTTTCGAGATTGGCCGATAGAAAAGCTGGCCACCGCAACTCTAGCGCAGGCCAGCTCTCATCCCAATTGGGACATGGGGCAACGGATTACGATCGACAGCGCATCGATGTTCAACAAAGCCTTGGAAGTCATAGAAACCAAAGAGTATTTCCAGATCCACCCGGATCTGATCGAAGTACTGGTGCACCCGCAAAGCCTTGTTCACGCGCTGGTTGGCTTCAATGATGGGGCCTTGATGGCGCATCTGGGCGCGCCGGATATGCGCCACGCAATTGGGTATGCGCTGCACTGGCCCGAACGCCGAGAACTGCCGGTCGAACGATTGGATCTGGCGAAAGTTGCCACGCTGGAATTCCGCGCACCCGACGAGACACGTTACCCCGCTTTGCGTCTTGCGCGCGAGGTTATGTCGGCTGGCGGTTTGTCGGGGGCTGTCTTCAACGCGGCCAAGGAAATAGCATTGGACGGATTCATTGCAGGTCAGATCGGTTTTATGGACATGACTGGGCTGGTGGAAGACACGCTGACCCAGCTTGACGGAAATGTCAGCCTGATACATGCGGCCATGACCCTTGATAATGTGCTGGCCGCTGACCAGATGGGACGTAACATCGCCCGCGCGCTTATGGCCAACAAGACCTAAGCAGACGCGCAACGCTCTGAAAACCTAAGGACATTTCTAAGACATGGATCTGATCAGCTTTCTGCCCGATTTTGGCAATCTTGCCTTTACGATCCTTGCCTTTGTGGCCGCCTTGACGGTGATTGTCGCAGTGCATGAATACGGCCACTACATCGTTGGACGTTGGAGCGGCATCAAGGCGGACGTATTCTCGATCGGTATGGGGCCGGTGTTGTTTGCACGAACTGACAAGCACGGTACCCAATGGCAGATCGCAGCCTTTCCGGTAGGCGGTTATGTAAAGTTTCGCGGGGATGCAAACGCTGCTTCGGGTGGCGCGGATGACGCTGTTATGGCCGAGTTGTCGGACGAAGATCGTCGCCACACGATGCATGGCGCGCCTTTGTGGGCGCGCACGGCAACCGTGGCTGCCGGACCGATATTTAACTTCATCCTGTCTATTCTGATCTTTGCGGCTCTGATGATGAACACCGGCGTCGCCCGCGATCCGCTTGCGGTGAAAACGGTGCTCGACGTGCCGGGGATGGAGCAGGGGCTACGCGAGGGTGACAAGATCCTGTCCATCGCCGGCTTTGAAACTCCACCGTTGTCCGAGTTCTACGAGGTGATCGAAAAGCTTCCGGACACAGCCCGGGTGGACTATCAGGTCGAACGCGACGGGCAAGTATTGACCTTGTCGGCCACACACCCTTATCCGGCTCTGATCGGATCCGTCAGCCCGCAATCCGCAGCAATGGCAGCGGGGTTACGGGAAGGGGACTTCATCCAGAGCGTGGATGGCGTGTCCGTACCGACCTTCAGCGCCTTGCGTGAGATCGTGGTAAATGGTGATGGGGCCGAACTGTCCTTGGGCA
Source organism: Aliiroseovarius pelagivivens (assembly GCF_900302485.1). Taxonomy (NCBI): domain Bacteria; kingdom Pseudomonadati; phylum Pseudomonadota; class Alphaproteobacteria; order Rhodobacterales; family Paracoccaceae; genus Aliiroseovarius; species Aliiroseovarius pelagivivens. Next base: position 1,383,565 of record NZ_OMOI01000001.1, read on the forward strand.
TCCTGCGGGATGGTACGCCACTGGACGTTACCCTGACGCCGCGCCGACAGGATATCCCCGCCGCCGACGGCGGGTTTGAAACACGTTGGCTGATCGGCATCACCTCGGGGTTGGTGTTTGAACCGGCAACCCGTCCGGCAGGGGTCTGGGAAAGCCTATCCTCGGGCGTGGATCGTGTGATCTTTATAATTCAAAGCAGTCTGTCAGGCCTGTGGCACATGATTACTGGCGCGATTTCCAGCTGCAACCTTTCGGGCCCGATCGGCATTGCGCAAGTCTCGGGGCAGGTGGCGTCGCAAGGTGCTGTCAGCTTCGTGGCCTTCATCGCGATGCTGTCTACAGCGATTGGCATGCTAAACCTGTTCCCGATCCCGGTTCTGGATGGTGGTCATCTGGTGTTCTACGCGTGGGAAGCGGTGACGGGTAAACCGCCTTCGGACAAGGTGATGAACGTTCTGTTGGCCATCGGGCTGGCGGTGGTCCTGACCGTGATGGCGCTTGGCTTTACAAACGACCTGTTCTGTCCGTGATCTTTCAGTCTTTCGCTGCGCGTTTTACACACTCGGCCATCTGTTGAAATTGTTTCGCAAGAGGAGAGCTCGCCCTCCAGAGCATTCCTATGGTGCGGCTAGGTTTCGGCGCGTCAAAGCGGGACACAGTTACAGGGGCTGATCGCGTCTCGACGCCGACGGCCATGTCCGGGATCAACGTGACGCCCATTCCCGCGCCCACCATCTGAACCAGTGTGGACAGGGCGCTGCCATCCAAAGTCTCGCGTGGGTTTGTGCTTTGCATATCGCAAAACGAAAGCGCTTGATCGCGGAAGCAATGGCCTTCTTCTAGCAAAAGAAGGCGCATTTCGCGCAGCCCTTCGCGATTTGGAACGGGCTTGTCCTTGTCGGCCTCTGGGCGCACCAAAACAAACTCTTCATCAAACAAAGGCACCTCTGTCAGCGCGGGATCGGAAATCGGCAGGGCCAAAATCGCCGTGTCGATCCGGCCATCCACCAGTTCGCGGATCAGATTCGACGTCATGGTTTCGCGCATATGGATTTCGGCCCCGGGGAAGCTTCCCGCCAGTTCCTGTACGATCCTTGGCAAGAGGTAAGGCGCAATGGTCGGGATTACTCCGATCCGCAACTCGCCCACCCAATGATCCTGCGCGGCGCGCGAGACATCTTCAAGCTCATCCACCGCACGCAGAATGTCACGTGTACGTTTCAGAAACTCACGCCCCAAGGTCGTCAGGCGAACCTGTCGGGGCATGCGTTCACACAGGATGCATCCCAGCGCGTCTTCAAGCTCTTTGATCTGCACCGACAGGGCAGGCTGAGACACGGCACAAGCCTCGGCGGCTCGCCCGAAATGGCCGTGTTCGGCAAGCGCATCAAAGTAACGAAGCTGTCGCAAAGTGATTTTACCCATAATGGTAACCTATCACAGAGATTAAAAACTGCAATTTCCTCTAATCGATTTAAAGCACTAGGCTTACACCAACACCGACGGCATCCGCTGTCGTATCAGTATATCAAATAAGGAGTCACAAGATGGACGGAAACAGCATGGGAAAATGCCCAGTAGCGCATGGCGCGACCAATGTCGGGATGCGGTCCAACAAAGACTGGTGGCCCAATCAACTGAACCTCAGAATGCTGCATCAAAACTCGGCCCAGTCGGATCCGATGGGCACCGAATTTGACTATGCCGAGGCCTTCAAATCCTTAGATCTTGACGCCTTGAAAGCCGACCTGACAGCGCTGATGACCGACAGCCAAGACTGGTGGCCGGCAGACTATGGCCACTATGGTGGGTTGTTCATCCGCATGGCATGGCACAGTGCTGGCACCTATCGCACCGCCGATGGTCGTGGCGGGGCAGGGACCGGGCAGCAACGCTTTGCACCGCTGAACTCGTGGCCGGACAATGGCAATCTGGACAAGGCGCGCCGTCTTTTGTGGCCGATCAAACAGAAATACGGCAACAAGATTTCCTGGGCGGACCTGATGATCTTGGCGGGCAATGTTGCCATCACCTCAATGGGCGGGCCGACTTTTGGATTTGCCGGGGGCCGCGCAGATGTGTGGGAGCCGGAAGAAGACACCTATTGGGGTGCCGAAACGGAATGGTTGGTGGGCGACGACAATCCCAACAGTCGTTACTCCGGTGAACGTGATCTTGAAAACCCACTGGCCGCTGTGCAGATGGGCCTGATCTATGTAAACCCGGAAGGTCCGAACGGAGAGCCGGACATTCTGGCCTCGGGCCGCGACATTCGCGATACTTTCGCCCGCATGGCAATGAATGACGAAGAGACCGTCGCGCTGGTCGCGGGCGGCCACACCTTTGGCAAGGCGCATGGGGCAGGGGATCCGTCCTTGGTTGGTCCCGAACCCGAAGCAGCCGGGATCGAGGAGATGGGCCTTGGTTGGATCAACGCACATGGTTCGGGTCATGGCGATGACACCACGACCAGTGGCATCGAAGGCGCATGGACGGCAAACCCGACCCAGTGGGACAACGGTTATTTCGATCTTCTGTTCGGCTATGACTGGAACCTGACAAAGTCACCAGCTGGCGCGTGGATCTGGGAACCTGTCGGCGTTTCGGATGATGACATGGCCCCACAGGCCCACGATCCGTCGAAGAAGGTGCCGACCATGATGACCACGGCGGATATGGCGATGCGGATGGACCCGATCTATGGTCCAATTTCCAAGCGCTTCCATGAAAACCCAGACGAATTTGCCGACGCTTTTGCCCGTGCTTGGTTCAAGTTGACCCACCGAGACATGGGCCCACGTTCGCGGTACGTGGGCGCAGATGTCCCGGGCGAGGAACTGATCTGGCAAGATCCCATCCCGGCATCGGAAACGGATCTGAGCGACGAGGATGTGAATACTTTGAAGGCCGCGGTGCTGGACACCGGGCTAAGCATCTCGGACCTTGTGAAAACGGCTTGGGCATCCGCCTCGACCTTCCGCGGGTCCGATATGCGGGGTGGGGCCAACGGGGCGCGTATCCGCCTTGAGCCAATGAACCGCTGGGAGGTGAATGAACCCGAGGCATTGGACCGTGTTCTGACCCGTCTGGAAGAGCTGCGCGACGGCTTTGGTAAGCCGGTTTCAATGGCCGACCTAATCGTGATCGCCGGCGCCGCTGCCGTGGAACAGGCCGCCGCCGATGCGGGACACTGCATTCTGGTGCCGTGCACGTTGGGCCGTGGCGATGCCACGCAAGACATGACTGATGTGGAAAGCGTTGGTTATCTGGAGCCGGCAGCTGACGGGTTCCGCAACTGGCAACGGACCGAGTTCACCATCTCGCCCGAAGAGCTTCTGATCGACAAGGCGCAGCTTCTGGGGCTGAGCGCCCCTGAAATGACGGTTCTGGTCGGTGGTTTGCGCGTACTCGGCGCCAATCATGGCGGAAGCGCGCATGGTGTCCTGACGCAGAGCATCGGCAAGCTGAGCACTGATTTCTTCGTGAATGTTTTGGATATGGGAACGAAATGGGCAGATCAGGGTGATGGCACCTATACCGGCACGGCTCTCAGCACCGGCGCGCAAAAATGGTCTGCCACGCGGGTAGACCTGGTGTTCGGTTCAAACTCGCAGCTGCGTGCTCTGTCCGAAGTCTATGCACAAGAAGATGCTGGTCAGAAGTTCGTCAACGATTTCGTATCTGCATGGGTGAAGGTCATGAATGCTGATCGGTTCGATCTAGGATAATAGCAACATCCATCACTCACACATCAAACTAAGGGGCAGGGAACTGCCCCTTTTTAACGCTTAGATCGAACCTCAATCTAATGGAAGTAGGATTTCTTATGGAAACTGCGCTGGACAGAATTGCAGCTTCACGCCGCTAGCAACGAAATTCCTGCAATGCTGTAGTGCGGAAGAGTAGCAGCTAGGTTTAGTTAGATCGCTGACAATATAGCGGTAGAGCATAGTTTGTTTGTAAACAGATGGATCGTAGGTGATCGTCAGTGCTCCCAATCAGATAAACGCATAATCCATATTATGTTAATATTGCATTCCCGTAACGATCTTTAAAACTGATTGCCAAAGCACTCTATTTTCTCGACATCGTTAGAAATAATGCTGATATAACAGTGTCCGCACAAGGAAGATGATATGAGTTCACTGCTTATTCTTAACGGCCCTAATTTGAACATGCTTGGTGTACGCCAGCCTGAGATCTACGGGTCCTTGCGTCTTGAGGACATTAAAGCCTCTTGTAACGCTCATGCAGAAAAGCTTGGTATTTCTTGCGAGTTCGAACAGTCCAATGACGAAGGTACGCTTGTAACGAGAATTCAGGAAGCTCGTGGTGTACACGACGCCATCATTCTAAACGCTGGTGCCTACACGCATACGTCCATTGCGTTGATGGATGCGATCATCGCAGCCGAAGTCCCAACGATTGAACTTCACTTGTCCAACATTCACGCGCGCGAAGAGTTCCGACATCGCTCCTATATCGCCCGTGTAGCGGTTGGCCAGATTTGCGGATTTGGTGCAAAGGGCTATTTGTTGGCGATCGATGCTGCTGCCGGACTTTCCGGGAAAGCCTGATGCTTCAATACGTTAAAGCCATCTGTCAATGTGAAACCATGGCCGAGGTCTGGGAAATCCATTGCAAAAAGATGGAGAGTTATGGGTTTGACAGGCTGATCTATGGCGTAACCCACTTCATGACACCCAATTCGATCGGCCCACGTGAAGACGTGATGACCTTGTCATCGCATGACCCTGAATACATGGAACATTACTACGGGCCCGAACTCTACAGATCGAGCCCGATGTTGCTTTGGGCGGCTGCAAATACCGGTGCGTGTAGTTGGTCCTGGATCCATAAAAATATGGACATAATGGATGACAATAACCGCAAAGTCATTCAACTGAACCGCCAGATGGGAATTACCGCTGGGTATACCCTTTCCTTCCAGGAAACATCGCGCAGATCAAAAGGTGTCATCGCGTTAACAGCAAGACGTGGACTTAGCCAAGAAGACGTCGACGCAATCTGGAAAGAACAAGGAGATGAGATTGAAGCGCTGAACAACGTTGCGCATCTTAAAATTATCTCGCTTCCTCTAAGCACTGAACGATCCAACCTGTCCAAGCGTCAACGCGAAGTTCTGGAATGGGTTGGCGACGGAAAAACCAATCAGGATATTGCGACTATTCTAGGCGTCACCCCTGCCACGGTTGAAAAGCATCTGCGTATCGCACGGGACAAATTGGGTGTTGATACTTCGGCTCAGGCCGTTCTAAAAATGTCTTTCCTGAACCAGATTTTCACCCCAGACAGATCTTAACTTCTTAATCTTTAGATCTAGATTGGGGCTTTGCAGCGAAACAGTTTCTCGCTCTCATCACGCTTTGTTGACGTAAGGGAAGAAATGGTAGGGATTCCCGTACTTCCAATAGTTGCACGAATCAGGCATGATTTTAGAGTTCCGTGAGTGGTGGCTTTGGCCTTGGGACATTTTGGGGTGAACGGACTGTGATATCAGACCACGTTTCATTCTTCCGGTAAAACGGAGCTGGTGTCGATGGAGTATTGTTCCCAAAGGCACCAGCGCTCCGGAAACAGATTATCTGCTTGCAAAGCGCTGACAACAGTCAGCGCTTTTTTTATTCAACAAACAGATCCAGATTGCAGCGTTGAAGTGCACACGAACAACGAAAAAGGCCGGTCAAATCGACCGGCCTTCTTAGTCAAATACAGATCGCAGTTAAGCGCCCTGCCCTGTGGGGCTTAGCCCTGAACAGCAGCGGCCACTTCAGCAGCGAAGTCGACTTCTTCTTTTTCGATGCCTTCGCCAACTTCCATACGCACGTAACCGACGATTTCGGCACCAGCTTCTTTGGCAGCGGCTTCAACGGTCAGATCCGGGTTGATGACGAAATCTTGGCCCAGCAGGGTAACTTCTGCCAGGAACTTCTTCATACGGCCCTTGATCATGTTCTCGATGATGTTCTCAGGCTTGCCGCTTTCGCGTGCCTGATCGGTCAGAACCTGACGCTCTTTCTCAACGATCGCCGGATCCAGAGCGGCTTCGTTCAGTGCCTGCGGGTTCGCAGCTGCGATGTGCATTGCAACCTGACGGCCAAATGCTTCGTCGCCACCGTTCATTGCAACCAGAACGCCGATCTTGCCCATGCCGTCGGTGACAGCGTTGTGTACGTAGGTCACAACGTTTTCGCCTTCGACAGTCGCCATGCGACGCAGCGACATGTTTTCGCCGATGGTGGCGATTTTGTCGGTGATGGTAGCTGCAACGGTTTTGCCGCCCATATCAGCACCGTTCAGTGCGTCAACGTCAGCAACGGTCAGAGCCGCAGCGGCGATGCCCGAGACCATGTCCTGGAACTCGGAGTTCTTTGCAACAAAGTCGGTTTCCGAGTTTACTTCGACAGCAACGCCTTTGCCACCAGCCACGGTCACTGCGACCAGACCTTCAGCGGCGGTACGGCCAGCTTTCTTGGCGGCCTTTGCCAGACCTTTGGTACGCAGCCAGTCTTGAGCGGCTTCCATGTCACCGTCGTTTTCGACCAGTGCTTTTTTTGCGTCCATCATGCCAACGCCGGTGGATTCACGCAGTTCTTTTACGAGTGCAGCAGTGATTGCCATGTCTCTACTCCTTGGGGGCTCCGGACGGGCAAAAAACCCGCCGGGTATCAATTCAGTGACAGTTGCGCGGGCCAGTTCCCTGCCCCGCGCTCGCGGTCTGTCTTATTCTGCCGGAGCAGCTTCTTCAGCTACGGCTTCTTCTGCCGGAGCTTCTTCCATCGCGCCCAGGTCGTAACCAGCAGCGCCCATCTGGGCGGTCATACCATCCAGAGCTGCGCGAGCAGCCAGATCACAGTACAGACCGATGGCGCGTGCTGCGTCATCGTTGCCCGGGATCATGTAGTCCACGCCTTCCGGCGGGCAGTTGGTGTCGACAACAGCTACAACCGGGATACCCAGTTTGTTGGCTTCTGCGATGGCCAGGCTTTCTTTCTTCACGTCGATGACGAACAGAAGATCAGGAACGCCGCCCATTTCGCGGATCCCGCCCAGCGAAGCCTGCAGCTTGCCCTGGTCGCGTTCCATGCCCAGACGCTCTTTCTTGGTCAGGCCTTCAGCACCCGATGCCAGTTTCTCGTCCACCTCTTTCAGGCGGTTGATCGACTTGGAAACGGTCTGCCAGTTGGTCAGCGTGCCACCCAGCCAGCGGTGGTTCATGTAATACTGAGCCGACTTTTCAGCGGCATCTGCGATCGGGCCAGCGGCCTGACGCTTGGTGCCGACGAACAGAACGCGGCCACCTTTTGCGACGGTGTCACGAACAGCGTTCAGTGCAGCGTCCAGCATCGGCAGGGTCTGGGTCAGGTCAAAAATGTGGATCCCATTGCGTTCACCATAGATGAACGGAGCCATACGGGGGTTCCAACGTTGGGTCTGGTGACCAAAGTGAACACCAGCTTCGAGCAGCTGGCGCAGCGAGAAATCAGGCAATGCCATTTCTATATCCTTTTCCGGTTTCATCCTCGGCGCTGCGTTTCGAAGGTTGCCCTTCAACCGGTGGACGCGATGGGGATGTCTCCCCCATAGGCCCGCACAGCACCTGTGGTTTGTGAGCGCGCGTATACAGGGCATATCCTGACCCTGCAAGTCCAAAACGACGCTGTGATGTCTTGGCTTGTTCTTCCCCGGAAATCACGGCACAAAACTGATCATGACACAGGAAATTCTTTGTATCGGTTCGGTCCTTTGGGATGTGATCGGGCGCACACCGCATCCCATGCGTGTTGGCTCGGACGAACCTGGCCGGATCACGCGCCTGCCTGGCGGCGTCGCGATGAATATTGCGATGACACTACAACGGTTCGGGTTGCGCTCGGCGCTTCTGACGGCTGTTGGACGGGATCGTGAGGGTGATGAGTTGCTGGACGACTGCGCGGCGCGCGGTATGAATGCAAAATTTGTTTATCGCCCGGCTGACCTGCCTACCGACCGCTATATGGCCATTGAAGGTCAGGAAGGTCTGATCGCAGCTGTAGCCGACGCGCATACACTTGAAGCGGCAGGAGACGCGATCCTAGCCCCCCTGGAAGATGGGCGGCTGGGAAGCGCGCGCGCACCTTACACGGGTACGATTGCTCTCGACGGCAATCTGACACGCGCGCTTCTAGACGACATCGCAACCCGCGATAGTTTCGCTCGTGCTGATCTGCGCGTGGCCCCGGCCAGTCCCGGCAAGGCACGTCGTCTTGCGCCTTTAATGGGGCACGCAGGAGCAACGCTTTATGTGAACCGCGAGGAAGCTGGATATCTGACCGAGGCCCAATATGATAGTGCCGGCACAGCTGCGCGGGGTCTTCTGGATGCCGGAGCCACACGGGTATTGGTCACCGATGGCGGTAGCTTTGCCGCCGACGGCCATCACCAACGCGGCGTGATCCAAACCCCCTGCCCCCCGGTCCGCGTGCGTCGGATCACTGGGGCTGGAGACACGTTCATGGCGGCGCATATTGCGGCCGAACTTGCCGGAAACTCTCCCACTGTCGCGCTTGAAATGGCTCAGAAAACTGCCGCCCAATATGTATCAGGAGAAGACTTATGACCTTGCCCCTGCACCTGTCAGACGAGGTCAAAGCGGCCTGTGACGCAGGTACACCCATTGTCGCGTTGGAAAGCACCATCATCACCCATGGTATGCCGTTCCCTCAAAACGTCGAGACCGCCCGCGCGGTCGAGGCTGTTGTTCGTACAAACGGCGCTGTCCCGGCGACGATTGCTGTTCTTGACGGAAATCTACACATCGGCCTGAATGACGCGCAGCTGGATGCGCTGGGTCAGGCCAAAGGCGTCGCAAAACTGTCGCGCGCCGATATGGCAGCGTGCATCGCAACCGGAGGCACCGGGGCCACCACTGTGGCCGCCACGATGATTGCAGCACATCTGGCCGGAATCTCGGTCTTCGCAACAGGCGGGATTGGCGGCGTGCATCGTGGGGCCGAAACCAGCTTTGACATCTCTGCTGACTTGCGCGAGTTGTCGAAAACCCCTGTGACTGTGGTCGCTGCCGGGGCCAAGGCCATTCTGGATCTGCCCAAAACGCTGGAAGTATTGGAAACACTGGGCGTGCCCGTGATCGCCTATGGGCAAGATAGTTTCCCTGCGTTCTGGTCGCGCAACTCGGATCTGGCTGCCCCGTTGCGCATGGACAGTCCCGATCAAATCGCCGCTTCTGCCATCACCCGTGCCCGGATGGGGCTTGAGGGTGGCCAACTGATCGCCAATCCGATCCCTGAAAGCGCCGAAATCCCGCGCGAAGCCATCACTCCCGTGATTGAAGAAGCACTTGCTGCAGCCGAGGCTGATGGCATTTCGGCCAAAGGCGTCACCCCCTATCTTTTGGATCGCATTTTCCACGCGACCGAGGGTGCCTCGCTGGCCGCCAACATCGCCTTGGTGAAAAACAACGCACAACTGGCCTCGCAAATTGCGCGCTCCATGTCTGAGGCGTAGCAACAAAAAAGGGCGGCCAACCCGCCCTTTTCTTAAAGTAGATAGTAGCAATGCTTGCTGAGGTGCCCTTAAGCACCAATCGCAATCTGAGCATCAAGCTCGACCGGATTAGGATCACGCAGCACATAGCCGCGCCCCCAAACCGTTTCGATATGGTTTTCACCGCCTGTTGCGTTGGACAACTTCTTGCGCAACTTGCAGATAAATACGTCGATGATCTTCAATTCGGGTTCATCCATGCCACCATAAAGGTGGTTCAGGAACATCTCTTTCGTCAAAGTTGTCCCCTTGCGCAGGGATAGAAGCTCAAGCATCTGGTATTCCTTGCCGGTCAGATGAACCGGACGTCCATCAACATCCACTGTTTTTGCGTCAAGATTGACCGACACCTGCCCTGTTTTGATCACGGACTGCGAATGCCCCTTCGAGCGTCGAATAATCGCGTGAATACGGGCAATCAGCTCTTCCCGGTGGAAGGGTTTCGTCATGTAGTCATCTGCTCCAAAACCAAATCCCTTGATCTTGTTTTCAGTGTCGTCTGCACCCGACAGGATCAGAATCGGCGTGTCGATCCGAGCCATGCGCAACTGGCGCAGCACTTCGTGCCCATTCATGTCCGGAAGGTTCAAATCAAGTAAAATAAGATCGTAGTCATAAAGTTTTGCCAGATCGATTCCTTCTTCGCCCAAGTCAGTAGCATAGACGTTCAGGTTCGCATGAGTCAGCATCAGCTCAATACTGCGTGATGTTGTCGGATCATCTTCAACAAGAAGGATTCGCATAATGGGTTTCTCCACATCTGGTTCTGTCTTGGGTTGAACATTGCGCGAAATGGTTAACTACAGGTTACCCTAGAAGAACTTTTAGCGAAGACAACCTAAGGTTGTCTATACTTTTGTAGCGCTGTTGCTTTCAGCGCGGATTCCCCATGCTTTTCAACAGCGGTAAGCCATTCTTCAAGCTCTTCCTCAGAAAGCGCATAAAGAGAACAGGCCTCGTCCGCTGTTAGCAAACCACTTCTTATCCCTTTGACCACTGTAGCTTTTCGACTTGCGACCCAGCGTCCAGTGTCCTTTGGGGGAAGATCTGCACGCGTCATAATGGTGCCGTCAGGCAGAGTAACGGCACGTGGCCCTTCGATTTTTTTCAGATACATGATGAACCCTCGCAAATGATCTGGACCGACCATGCCTAGACTGGTTTAAAGATCTATGAAGCGCCCCCTTGTTGTTCGTTCGAATTTTCCTATATTCCGATACGCTTCGAAAAGGATCCCAACATGTCGGTTAATACACCGGATGCGCCTGCGCTGAATTCTCTTGGCTTTGCCAAATCCCCTGCCGAGACGCGGGTCGTCGTCGCTATGTCTGGGGGTGTGGACAGCTCAGTCGTGGCTGCAAAACTCGCCGAGGACGGCTATGACGTGATTGGTGTCACGCTTCAGCTTTATGACCACGGTGCCGCGCTGGCCAAAAAAGGTGCGTGTTGCGCTGGGATCGACATCCATGACGCGCGCCGCGTGGCCGAGGACATGGGCTTTCCCCATTATGTTCTTGATTACGAAAACATCTTCCAAGATGCGGTGATCGAGGAGTTTGCCGACAGCTATCTGGGTGGCGCAACTCCTGTGCCTTGCATTCGCTGCAATGAACGGGTGAAGTTCAAAGACCTTCTGGAAACTGCCCGCGATCTTGGGGCCGACTGTATGGCGACCGGCCACTATATTCAGCGTTCCATGGGCGAGCTTGGTGCGGAACTGCACCGCGCTGCTGACCCCGTGCGCGATCAAAGCTACTTCCTGTTTTCCACCACACCCGAGCAGCTGGACTATCTGCGCTTCCCGCTCGGTCACTTGAAGACCAAGGCGGAAACTCGTGAACTTGCACGGAAATATGGACTTGAGGTGGCAGACAAGCCAGACAGCCAAGACATCTGTTTCGTACCAGACGGCAACTATGCAGGCGTGATCGAGAAGCTGCGCCCCGGCGCGGCCGAACCCGGAGAGATCGTCCATGCTGATGGCCGCATTCTGGGCAAGCACGAGGGTGTCATTCACTATACTATCGGCCAGCGTCGTGGCCTTGGCATCGGCGGCCTGTCCGAGCCGCTTTACGTCGTGAAGCTGGACGTCGACAACAAACAAGTCGTTGTCGGCCCGAAAGAGATGCTCTCTACCCGCGTTGTACCCGTGCGTGAAATCAATTGGCTGGGAGACGAGCCCTTCACTTCCCGCAAGGAATGGCATGTGGGCGTCAAGATCCGCTCGACCCGCCCTCCGCGTGAAGCGATCATCCGTCCTATTTCGGACACCGAGGCCGAAGTAGAGCTGTTGACCCCCGAGGAAGGCGTTAGCCCTGGGCAGGCATGTGTATTTTATGACTTGGATGGCCCGCGCATCTTTGGGGGCGGGTGGATTTGGCGCGGCTAACGCGCTTAACCCATCGCACCTAGTACAGACCGGGCAGCGCGTAGACCCGGCGCCTCACCGCCCTGCCCCAAACGCTCCATTGTGACCCGCATTGCATCGTTCTGTGCTTCAGGAGCATCCAGAACGGACAAAAGCGCAGGTGTGATGCGGTCGGGTGTGCAGTTTGCCCCAAGAAACTCGGGGATCGCGCGGGTCTCGGAAATCAGATTAACCAGTGTCACCGTGTCAATCTGCAGCATCCGTCCGATCAGGAAGCGGCTAAGCCAATTCATGTCGTAAGCAATGACCATCGGGGTGTGCGCCGCGGCAAGTTCTAACGATACGGTACCGGAGGCAGCCAGCGCCACATTTGCAGCTTTGAACGCAGCCATTTTATCTTCTTGCTGCTTGGCCGGGATCAAGATGGGCGAGACGGACCATTTCGCAGTCTCTTCGCGGACCAAATCCTCGACCCCTTGGGCCATCGGCAAAACGACCTGCAAGTCGGGTTTGGCACGTTTCGCGTGGGCGATCACCTCGCCAAACCGTTCGGCCAACCGTGACACCTCGCCCTTGCGGGATCCCGGAAGGACCAGCAAAAGCGGTGCGTCTGCAATGCCATGGGTGTCCCGGAATGCCTGAGCCGCTGCGTCATCCGCTTGCGGCTCGGCCACAACAGGGTGCCCGACGAAGTCACAGCCCATCCCGGCGGCCTGCATATAAGGTGGTTCGAATGGCAAAAGCGCAAGAACATGGTCCACCCAGCGGGCCATCTTGGCAGCGCGCTTCGGGCGCCACGCCCAAACCGACGGGGCCACATAATGAACGATCGGAATGTCGTGGCCGAAGGTCTGCCCTTCAACTTCTTCTTCCTTCACGATGCGTGCCACGCGCAGGCAAAAATCCGGGCTGTCTATTGTGATCAACACATCGGGATCAGCCTCGACCACGGCCTCGGCGGTTTCGCGAATGCGGCGTTTCAGGTGGAAGTATTTTGGGGCAACCTCAGCAATGCCCATGATCGAGAGCTCGGACATGGGGAAGCGCGATTGCAGTCCCTGAGCCTCCATCGCGGTGCCCCCGACCCCAAGGAATTCGATGTCAGGCTGTAGGGTTTTCAGGCCCTCCATCAGGGCAGCACCCAATCGGTCTCCGGACGGTTCACCTGCGATCAGAAAAACCCTCATACGCTGTCCCCGCGCACATCTAGAAACAGATCATGCATCGTCAGCAATCGTTCGATCTCAGCCCGCTCTAGCACAATCACGCCTTCTTGCAAGACAATGCCACCAAGACCTGCGTCTGCCACCGCACGCACTGTATCCGGTCCGATCGTCGGAATATCCATCCGTCCGTCTTGCCCCGGCTTTGGCCGTTTCACAAAGACGCCGCGAGCACCCTGTTTCAGATGCTCAGGTGTCTGGCCAACGAAACGTAACAACGCATCCGTTCCTTGAATGCATTCAACGCCTAAGCATTGTCCGCCTGCAATCACCACGCCCTGCGCGATGTCTTCCCCCGCCAAGACGGTCAAAAGCTGCCAGCCCCGGTTCGCATCCGCGCGATCCTGCGCACTGAGCGTACGACCAGAGTGACTGGCCTCAATGGCCAGCGTTGAGGCAACGTCGGTGGCGGCCACGACAACAAAACCCTGTTCTTCGAACACCTCGGCGACAAGGCGCAGTAGCGCATCGTCGCCTTTGCCCAGAACCGCCTTCACGCGGGGAAACAGCCCCATGGTCACACGATCCATGCGCAAAGGGTTCAGCTTGGGTCGATCCACTTTTCCAGCGAAAACAACGCGCGCGACCCCTGCCCCGCGCATCGTCTTGAACAAAGCCCCAAGCTTCTCATAACTCGCGGCAACGTGCTCTGACCCGTCCGGCACGGTCACATCGACACCCTTGATCGAAACATAGAGCGCACCCGGATTGGCCGCCGCAATCTGCTGCGGCAGCTCTCCGGTTCCGGCGATGATGGCAAGGCGATCCGACATGAGGGATTACTTGGGCGTCAGGAAGCCGCGATCACTGTCACCTGTGATAAAGGCAACCATTTCGCGGACATATTCGCTGTCGCTTTCATCGGCCAACCGCGCCGCGCGCTCTTGGAACGAGCCTTCACCCTGCTTCAGCATCAGAAAAGCGGCCCGCAATGCGGTGATGTCAGCGCGTGCGACACCGCGACGCTTCAGACCCACAAGGTTCAGGCCGTCAAGCTCTCCGCGTGGGCCTTGTACCAATGCATGCGGAAGCACGTCGGCAGTCACCATTGAAAGCGCACCAATGATGGCTCCACGCCCGATGCGCACCCATTGGTGCAAGCCAGACAGACCGCCAACGATCACATCGTCTTCAATCACCACATGTCCTGCGACGGCCACGTTGTTGACCAAGATGACGTTGTTGCCAATCTGGGCATCATGGGCCACATGGCACCCAGCCATAAACAGCCCGTCATCACCCACACGGGTGACATAGCCGCCTCCGGCTGTTCCGGTGTTCATGGTTACATGTTCACGGATGCGGTTGCGCTTGCCGACGATCAGCTTGGTGTTTTCACCGGCGAATTTCAGATCCTGTGGGATCTCTCCGATCACAGAGAACGGGAAGACCACGGTTTCATCACCAATCTCTGTTTCGCCAGTGATGACGACATGAGATTTCAGCTGCACACCTTTACCCAGCTTGACCTGAGGCCCAACTGTGCAGAAAGGGCCGATCTGGCAATCCGCGCCAATGACAGCGCCGTCGTCCACGATTGCGCTGGAATGGATGTTGGCCGAGGGATCAATCCCCATAGTCAGCCCTTTCCAGCGGTGACGTCGATCATCGCCATGAACGTCGCCGTACAGGCGACTTCGCCGTCGACTTTGGCAACACCGTCAAATTTCCAGACTTTTGCCCCGCCGCGGATGGTCGTCACTTCCAGTTCCAGCTTGTCGCCCGGAACCACTTTGCGACGGAATTTCGCGGAATCGATGCCCATGAAATAGACCACAGCACCTGACCCAACCAGATCCAGTGACAGCGACACCATCACGGCCGAGGTCTGGGCCATCGCTTCGATGATTGTCACACCGGGCATGATCGGCAGACCTGGGAAGTGGCCCTGGAAATGCGGCTCGTTCATCGTGACCATCTTGATGCCACGGGCAAACTCGCCCGCGCGGATGTCTTCAACCCGATCTACCAGAAGGAAGGGATAGCGATGAGGGATACATTCCTGAATAAGCTGAATATCAGCTGTGCTGGGCACGTCGACCATGTCTGTCTTTCCTTCTGTCCCGGCGCTTTTCACGCCAATTGTCTGACATCATTGATTATCAGCACTGCCAGAGTGAAACAATCCGATTCAGTTGTTGCTGGCATCTTCGGGCGTGATGGTATCCGGTTGCCCGTCGGGGGCGGCGGGTGCCTCATCATCAGTCGAATTGTCTGAAGGCTCGGTCGGATTGGTTACCCCGTCCCCAAGTTCAAGATCAATTCGGCGAATGGCCATTTCGGTGATGTCGATATTACGCGTCGCAAGCAAAATTGCGCGGCGATCAAGGATTACAACTGCTCCCAGCTCGCGCACCATACGGCCCAAAATCGGACCGATCCTCTCAAAGAAAGCTGATTGCTCACGTTCAAGAACACTTACGAATTCTTGTTCACGCTGTTGACCCTCGGCACGCAACTCATTGACTTTGCGATCAAAAGCATCCGCTAGAACCCGAAATGCAGTGGGGTCCATCGAGCCGCGCTGATCGGTCAGAAGCTTTTCTTCCTGTGCCAGATCCGCTTCAGCTTCCCGCGCTTTTTGCGCTAAACGCGCACGCTCGACCTCGACAGTTGCTACAACCCGTTGACCATAGACCGTTTCCGAAAACAACCTTTGGCGATCAATGGTCACGATCTGAGAAACAGATTGAACGCCAGATTGTTGGGCCGTCGCGCCATTCGGCATAGAACCAGCAAACAATGCCGCTGCTATAGCCGCAATGCGAAACGTTCTCCGAAAAAAAGTGCCTCGGTTTACCCGAGGCACTTTCTGATCAGAACTGAGCCGAAATCGTAAGCTCGAAATTGTTTTCTTCGTCATAGTTTTCCTTGGCCAGAACCTTGGAATAGTTGAAACGCAGAGGTCCAACTGGGGTATCCCAGAAAATTGATGCACCGATCGAAGACCGCAGATGCGCGCTGTCGTCAATTGTTCCGCCCAGAGTATCATCCAGCCCCCAGAGCGAACCCGCATCAGCAAACAAACCGCCTGTGATACCGTATTCTTCCGGCAGCCCCAGCGGGAACTGTGCTTCAAGACGCGCTACGGCAAACATGTTTCCGCCCAACGTGTCTTCGTTCGTGGCAGTCAAATCACGAGGTCCAAGACCATTGGTTGCGAAACCACGCAGCTTGGACGGGCCCATCCGGAAACGGTCGGTGACACGAGAGCTTGCACCGTTCAGGCTGCTCAGTACACCGCCTTCTACGGTGGCCAAAAGTGTAACCTGATCATTCCAAACTCTGGTTTGCGCCTGGGCCAAGGCCGTTGCGCGCGCATACTGATAGTCTGCACCCAAACCACCGATGTCACCATCAAGCTGGATCAGGAAACCACGGTTCGGGTCCAACCCGGTACGCCGCGTATCGTAGCTATAGGAAAGCCCGAAACCACCGCCAATTTGGCGGCCACGCGCGCCGTCATTTTGGAGAAGAACCGAGCTGTCTGCGTTCACATCGGTGATGTCGGTCCCATCGGCATAAACGCGCAAGCCAAGGCGCGAATACTCGTTGATCGGGAAGGCAATCGATGGACGGAAGGCCAACGAACGCGTGTTGTAGAACGAAGAAGCCTGATCTGTGGACTGGTAATAGGTTTCAAACCCGAACTCCAAATCACGACCCAAGAAGGCGGGTTCTGCGAACTTGAACGAGAAACTCAGGCTGTCATCAGAGTTCTGGAAGCTTGCCGAAAGATACTGACCACGACCCAGGAAGTTACGTTCCGTGAATGCCAAGTTCAGACCAAAACCGTTTTCAAGACTGTAAACACCACCAAGGCTAAGCGAGCCTGTTGGTGCCTCTTCGACGTCGACGTCGATCACGACCTGATCAGGTGCGGAACCGGGACGGGCGTCGACTTGTGCGTCAGCAAAGAAACCAAGAGCACGAACGCGCTCGCTCGCTTCGCGGATTTCACGCGGGTTGAAGGGGTCGCCTTCGACCACGCGGAACTGATCACGTACAACCCGGTCCAATGTGGTGGCGTTGCCTTCAATGTCGATGCGTTCGACGATGATACGCGGGCCGCGTGTCAGAACCAGTTCGATGTTCAAAAGCTGGTTGCGCTCGTCACGGGTGACACGCGGGTCAACGCGAATGAAGTCCAGCCCATTGCGGATGGCAAGACGTTCCATACGTCCAATGGCATTGTCCAACTGAGCGGGGCTGAACACGTTGCCAGACTTGATATTCTGAGCGGCGTGAAACTCTTCCGGATCCACACCCTCGACTTCGGATAGGGTGGTGATTTCACCGAACCGGTATTGCAGTCCTTCCTGGACTTGGAACGTGATGAAGAAGGCGTCGCGTTCACGTGAGAACTCGCTCGTTACGCCAGTGGTCCGAAAATCAACATAGCCGCGTGTCTGATAGAAATCCTTCAGCACCTGCTTGTCGAACTCGATCCGTTCGGGAACATAGGAATCGCGTTGGATCAACGCGCGCAGAATGCCTGCCTGCTTGGTTTCCAGAACGCGACGAAGACGCGCATCCGAGAACTTGCGGTTTCCAACAAAAGATAGGCGCTCGATTTCCGTGTTTTTGCCTTCGATTACTTCAAAGACCAGATCCACCCGATTGTTCGCACGGCGAATGATCTTCGGCGTAACACGGGCCGCCAAACGGCCCTGTGCCTGATAGACCTCGACAATGGTTTGCACGTCCTGCTCGGCGGTGGCCGGGTTGAATACCTGACGCGGCTGCGATTTCAGCAAGGGCGTAAAGACTTCATCTTTGACCTTGCGATTGCCTTCCACCGACACAACGTTGATCGTCGGGTGTTCCCGGACCTTAACGACAAGGACGTTCCCACGCGGGGTGATCTGAACATCTTCGAACAGACCCGACCCAACAAGGCGCTGATAACCGTCATTCAGCTGCGCTGCGCTAACCGCTTCGCCCTGAGCGATTCCCAGATAAGACAAGATGGTTGCAGCTTCGATCCGCTGCGTACCTTCGATTTCAACCTTGGTAAATGTATATGCCTGCGCGTGAGCGGGCATTGGGGTGGTGGCAGCCCCCCCTGAAATTGCTAGTAAAATAGCCAATCCGCTGCTGCTGGCCAGTCCCTTAAGCGTTCTAAACGCTGAAGTACCGGCTGCACTGCCCGACCCCTCAAAAAATGCCATGTATCTATCTTTCTTTAGACATCCCAGTAGCCACGTGGATAAGGGGTCAAAACCGTCTTGTCAAAGCGCGAAACGTGGCGTTTGCAAGGAGTTGCACATCTGGCTTCCCAGCGGTGCAATTCATGCGCAGGTTGTGATGACGAACCAAGGCGGCGTACGGCCTGCGGCAACCCTTAGGAATATCCATCAGAACACTGTATTCCTTTAAGAAATCCCAACATTTCTCGGGATTCCCTCAGTTTTCCGATCAAGCCTTCTTGTCGCGCGCCTTGGCCTCTTTCACTTTTATCGCCAGATCCTGCGCAATGGCAAAGGCTCCCCGGATCTTGTCCGCGGTTTTGCGCCAGTCCCGGCGCACAACGATCTTGTTGTCGCGTACTTTGGCCAGACCGTTTTGAGCCTGAATAAACTCGACCAACCCAACGGGCGAAACAAATTTGTCATTGTGGAACTGGATCGTTGCCCCTTTGGGTCCGCCATCCAGCTTCGAGATGCCTGCACGTTTGCACATGCCTTTGATGCGTACGATCAGCATCAAGGTGTTCACTTCTTTTGGAAGCGGGCCGAAACGGTCGATCAACTCGGCCGCGAAGCCTTCCAGCTCGACCTTCTTGGATAGCGACGATAGGCGGCGATACAGGCCCAATCGTACATCAAGATCAGGCACGTAAGTATCTGGGATCAATACAGGAACGCCGAGGTTGATCTGCGGTGCCCAACCGGTATCAGCCTCCGACAGGCCTTCAAGTTGACCTGATTTGATTTTGGTAATCGCCTCCTCCAGCATCTGCTGGTAAAGCTCGTACCCTACTTCGCGCATTTGGCCAGATTGCTCTTCTCCGACCAGATTGCCAGCACCGCGAATATCCAAATCCTGCGAGGCAAGCGTGAACCCAGCCCCCAGCGTATCCAGAGACCCCAGCACGCGCAGGCGTTTTTGTGCGGTTTGCGTCAACGGCACCCGCGGCTTCGTTGTCAGATAAGCATAGGCGCGCGTTTTCGAGCGCCCCACCCTGCCCCGGATCTGGTAAAGCTGCGCCAACCCGAACATATCCGCACGGTGCACGACCATTGTGTTGGCCGTGGGAATGTCGATCCCACTTTCGACAATCGTCGTTGCCAAAAGCACGTCGAACTTGCCGTCATAAAAGGCATTCATGCGGTCATCCAGCTCGCCGGCGGCCATCTGGCCATGGGCGACAACAAAGCTGACTTCTGGAACGTGATCTTTCAGGAAGGCCTCGATGTCGGGAATGTCTTTGACGCGCGGCACCACGTAGAAGCTTTGCCCGCCGCGATAGTGTTCGCGCAGCAAGGCCTCACGGATCGTGACCCCGTCAAAATCGGACACATAGGTACGGATCGACAGACGGTCAACGGGGGGCGTGCCGATGATCGAGAGATCCCGAACCCCCGACAAAGACATCTGCAAGGTGCGCGGGATCGGCGTCGCTGAAAGCGTCAAAACATGCACGTCCGAGCGCAGTTCTTTCAGGCGTTCTTTGTGGTTCACACCAAAGCGTTGCTCTTCGTCAACGATCAGAAGCCCGAGGTTTTCAAACCGCACATCCTTGGCCAAAAGCGCATGAGTGCCGACCACAATATCCATCGTGCCGCGCGACATGCCCTCGCGGGTACGTTTCACCTCGGCCTGCCCGACGAAGCGTGACAGCTGCCCAACATTGATCGGAAAGCCCCGGAAACGTTCCGAAAAGCTTTTGAAGTGCTGACGCGCCAAGAGCGTCGTCGGCGCAATGACAGCGACCTGTTGGCCGGACATGGCCGCAACGAACGCCGCGCGCATCGCGACCTCGGTTTTCCCAAAGCCCACATCGCCGCAGACCAGACGGTCCATCGGTCGGCCCGATGCCAGATCTTCGATTACGTCTTCAATTGCCGACAGTTGATCGTCTGTTTCCTGATACGGGAAACGCGCCGAGAACTCTTCCCACGCATGATGAGGCGCTTCCAGCATAGGTGCTTTGCGCAATTCGCGTTCGGCAGCCAAACGGATCAGCTTGTCGGCAATCTCGCGGATGCGCTCTTTCAGCTTGGCTTTCTTGGCCTGCCACGCGCCGCCACCCAGCTTGTCCAGAAGACCAGTGTCTTGACCAAACTTGGACAAAAGCTCGATGTTTTCGACCGGTACAAACAGACGATCTCCGCCCGCATATTCCAACGCAATGCATTCGTGTGGCGCACCCATGGCCGTCACGGTTTCCAGACCGTTATATTTGCCGACCCCGTGATCGACATGGACGATCAGATCACCGGGGGACAGGCTTTGTGCCTCGGTCAGGAAGTTTTCAGCACGGCGTTTGCGTTTGGGCGCGCGGATCAGGCGGTCGCCCAGCACGTCCTGTTCCGAGATTACGGTCAGTCCCGGCCCCTCGAACCCATGCTCTAGCGCCCAAACCGCCAGATAGATCCCACCGGCTTTGTCCGGTACGTCGCGGAAATTTGTGATCACCTGACTTGTGATCACACCCTCATCGGCCAGCAAGCCTTGAAGCCGCTCCCGTGCGCCTTCGGAATACGAGGCGACGACGACAGATGCCTCATGCTTTGCTTCAATATGATCCGCGAGAGATTTGAAAAGGTTCACATTCTCTTGCTGTCGTTCAGGCGAGAAGTTGCGCCCAATCCGGCCGCCACCATCGACAACACCGACTCCTATTGGTTGAGGAAGCGCTGTCAGTTGTACGACGCGCCGTCCATCCAGCGCGTTCGCCCACGCAGGGTCGTCGAGATAAAGCAAGTCAGGCGGACAGGGTTTATAAACACTGTCCATCCGGTTCTTCGCATTCATCGCGATCTTGCGGGTTTCGTATTGATCGGTGATCGACTCCCACCGGGCAAGGCGCGCGGGGTCCAGCCCGTCATCCAGCATCACGGATGAGTCGGGAAGATAGTCAAACAGCGTTTCAAGTTCTTCATGGAAGAAGGGAAGCCAATGCTCGATCCCCTGATGCTTGCGCCCAGCGGACACTGCTTCATAAAGCGGATCGTCCGACCCAGCGGCGCCGAACTCGATACGATAGTTCTGCCGGAACCGCGTGATGGCTTTTTCGTCCAATATGACCTCGGACACCGGGGCCAGTTCGATCCCCTTCAGGCTTTCCGTTGTGCGCTGCGTGGCCGGGTCGAACCTGCGTACGCCGTCCAGCACATCGCCAAACAGGTCCAGACGGACAGGCCCGCTTTCGCCCGGGGGAAAAATGTCGATGATCCCGCCCCGCACGGCGAAGTCCCCGGGTTCCATCACGGTCGGCGACTGTGAAAACCCCATACGCACCAGAAACGCCCGAAGCTCATCCACATCCAGCAGGTTGTCCACTTGAGCAACAAAGCTTGCCTCGGCCAGAGTGGCGCGCGCAGGCAAACGCTGTGTGACCGCGTTTAGCGTGGTCAACAGGACAAACCGGCCTTTGATCTGGCCCGTCGCCAATCCCGCCAATGTTGCCATCCGCGCCGCTGATGCATCCGCATTGGGCGACACCCGGTCAAACGGCAGACAATCCCAACCGGGAAACGTCACACAGACCACATCCGGTGCAAAAAAGCCAAGCGCCGCCTGCATTGCAGCCATCCGCTTTTCATCGCGTGCCACATGCACAATCGGTCCGCCTGTGCGGTCGAGTTCCTTCACGACAAGGGTCGCGTCAAAGCCTTCTGGGGCACCTGAAAGAATAAGCTTGTCCATGCGGCGGATGTATCCGTGCAACTACCGCCATGCAAGGGTGTGAGACGATGGCTTACCTTAGCACGCCATACGCGAGGTTGTGATACATGCCCCACATCGCGGTGATCAGGATGGCAACCATTCCAATCAATTGCACCATCAATCGATGCCTCAGCATATAGCTACGCAAGGCCTTCCCACTAAGCTCGCGGCGTTGAATCATGATCGCAGCGCGAACCGAAAGGAGCCCGACAAACATCATTGGAAACATTAAAAGGAAGACGGCCTGAGCGAATTCTATACTGTACCAGAACCCCATGATGACCAGAGACGTCAGAATTGCCGAGGCCACCGCGATCATCGACAGTCCCGATTGCTCGGAAAGTGACGTGATCCGGTTGCAGTTTACTCGCACAATGGTCTCAAGATCGTCTTGTGCGTCGCCTTCGACACGGCCCGCGCGCTGGATCATGTCATAGGGAACCCCCATCACCCAATAACTGGCCATGGACCATGCCACCGCAAGGCCGATCCAGTACCACAGATTGGAAAAAGACCGCATATCAATGATTTCGAAAAGGGTAGCGTATAGATCCAACTTCGATCCCTTTCTGGTGGTCCTTCTGTGCTTCACCCTAGCGATGGGTCGTATTGTGTGCCAGCGGGAACAGCCTGTGAAACGGAAATTTGCGGACTTGTGAACTTGCCTGACCCATGGCAGGAAGTTTCAGATCACTTTTATGGCCCCAACCCGGCCAAGCCCAGCCAAGGAGAGCCTTGTGAGCCGCATTCCTCAGCCCAATACCGTCGCCCCCTTCCCCGCCACGCGCCTGCGCCGCACGCGATCATCCGGCGCACTTCGCGATCTGGTCCGGGAAAACACGCTGACGGCGGCCGATCTGATCTGGCCGGTTTTCGTGGTCGAGGGCGAGAATGTGGAACAAGAGATCCCCTCGATGCCGGGTGTTACGCGCAAATCGGTGGATCTGGTGGTAAAGGCTGCGAAAGAAGCCGCCGCGTTGGGTATCCCTGCCATTTGCCTGTTTCCCTACACCGATCCCGCGCTGAAAACCGAGACCTGTGAAGAGGCGTGGAACCCCGACAACCTGTCGAACCGCGCCATTCGTGCAATCAAAGCGGAAGTTCCCGAGATTGCTGTGATGACCGACATCGCGCTGGACCCCTACAACGCCAATGGCCATGACGGGATTGTCCGCGACGGCGAGATCGTGAATGACGAAACGGTCGAGGCTTTGGTCAAGATGGCGCTGGCGCAGGCCGAGGCCGGGGCAGACATCCTTGGCCCGTCAGACATGATGGACGGTCGCATCGGCGCGATGCGCACAGCGATCGAAGCCGCCGGGTACCACAACCTGACCATCATGAGCTATACCGCCAAATATGCGAGCGCCTTTTACGGTCCGTTCCGCGATGCGGTCGGGGCCTCGGGGGCTCTGAAAGGCGACAAGAAGACATATCAGATGGATCCGGCCAACAGCGACGAGGCAATCCGTCTTGTCGAGCGCGATCTGCAAGAAGGCGCGGATATGATCATGGTCAAGCCGGGTATGCCCTATCTGGATATCTGCCGGCGTGTGAAAGACAGCTTTGGCGTGCCGACCTTCGCCTACCAGGTCTCGGGCGAGTACGCGATGCTCATGGCGGCGGCGCAGAACGGCTGGCTGGATGGTGACAAGGTGATGGCCGAAAGCCTGATGGCGTTCAAACGCGCGGGCTGCGACGGCATTCTGACCTATTTCGCACCCCGCATGGCGCGCTTGTTGGCCGACACATGACCCGTATTCCGAGCAGGCGAATTTCCGCAGTGCGCCTTACTTCTAGGTGACAGCCCGCGCGCGATCCGCTATATTTTGTGCCAAAGCGGACAAAGATCCGCGTTCGAGCAACCCGGTCGATCACATGCCTTGGCGGTATGGCGACCCAGCATGAGGCACAAAGGCAAACACATGCAAATTTCCAATTTTTCTCGCCGTGGTTTTCTGATCGGCGTCGGCGTTGCAGGCATGGCGCTCGCGGCGTGTGACAACAGCATCGGCTCTAGTGGCGGCGCACGGATCGACGCGCGGGCCAACAGCACACTCACCTATTTGTACAACCGCTATCCGGGCACGCGTGAACTGGCTGACAAGTCAACCGGCCAGTTGGTCATGCCACTGGTGACGGAAGCTGGCTTCGGCCTTGGCGGAGCTTATGGACGCGGCGCACTGCGTATCAACGACGTGACGGTGGACTATTATTCGCTGACACAGGCCAGCGCCGGACTTCAGATCGGCGCACAGCAGTTTGCACATGTGCTGTTCTTCATGACCGACGAAGCCCTTCAGGATTTCCGCGCAGATGCGGGTTGGGTCGCTTCGGCTGATATCAAATACGCTTTCCAGAATGAAGGCGACCGTCTGACTGCGGACACGATCACATCGTCATCGCCAGTTGTGGCCGTAGTGTTCGGTCAGGCCGGACTGATCGCGGGCGCATCGATCGAAGGCGCGAAATACACCCGGATCATCCCCTAAGTCGGCGCACAATTCCAAAATACAAAGGGCGGCCATTAAGCCGCCCTTTTTCGTTTAGTCCAAAGCGCGCAACCGCTTGATCAGGCTGGACGTATCCCAACGCCCTCCGCCCAACTTCTGCACGTCCTTATAGAACTGATCAATCAGCGCCGTGACCGGTAGGCTCGCGCCGTTTTCATTGGCCGTGTCCAGACAGATCCCCAGATCCTTGCGCATCCAATCCACCGCAAACCCGTGGTCGAAATGATCGTCCGCCATGGTCTCATGTCGGTTCACCATCTGCCAGCTGCCAGCCGCGCCACCCTGGATCACGTCGACGACCTCGCGGATGTCCAAACCGGCTTTCTCGGCAAAATGCAGCCCTTCCGACAGGCCCTGCACCAGTCCGGCAATGCAGATCTGGTTAACCATCTTGGTCAATTGTCCTGCGCCACTGTCGCCAAGCCGCTTCACGGTTCGTCCGTAGCTTTGCATAATCGGCTCGGCAGAGTCATAGGCCGCCTGATCTGCCCCGCACATGATCGACAGAACACCGTTTTCGGCCCCCGCTTGACCACCCGAAACGGGCGCATCCACAAAAGAAACGCCAGCGCCTTTCGCCTCGCCATACAGCTCGCGCGTCACAGCCGCGGAAACCGTGGTGTGATCCACGAAAACCGCGCCCTCAGCCATACCAGAGAGAGCTCCCTGTTCGCCCAACACCACCGATCGTAGGTCATCATCATTGCCCACGCAGGCTATGACGAAATCCGCACCCATCGCGGCTTCACGCGGTGTCGAGGCCCATTTTCCGCCATGCTCTTTGGCCCAAGCCTCGGCCTTGGCCGTCGTCCGATTGTACACCGTCACCTCGTGACCCTGCGCCATCAGATGGCCCGCCATCGGATAGCCCATCACGCCCAAGCCTAAAAACGCACATTTAGCCATACCAAGACCCTTTCGTTGAATTCCCGTTCGGTTCACAGTAGTTACCGCTCACGAGGGCAAGATCAACCTGCGTTTCCGGCGCATGGGACAGAAATTAGGTTTGAATATGGGCAAATTCATACTGTGGATGATCCGCGGCATTGCCGCTTTGGTAGGATTGGCCGTCGCCGTTCTGGCGCTGGTCTATTATCTTGCCTCTCAGTCCCTGCCTGAATATGACGTCACCCGAGAAACGCCCGGCATCACCGCCCCGGTCGAGATTGTGCGCAACAACGCCAACATCCCGCATATTCTGGGCGAGAAGGACAGCGATGTGTTCTTTGGCCTAGGCTATGTCCACGCGCAGGACCGACTGTGGCAGATGATGATGATGCGCCGCACCGTGCAAGGGCGTTTGTCCGAGATGTTCGGCGCACGCACGTTGAAAACCGACGAGCTTATGCGTCGTCTGGATCTGTACTCTCTGGCCCGTGGATCGCTGCAGTACCAGGATGATGACACCAGGGCCGCTCTGGAAGCCTATGCCTCGGGTGTGAATGCCTATCTAGCGCGTGTGAACTCCGAGGCTCTGGGGCGTGGTGCGCCAGAGTTCTTCCTGTTCTCGAATGAAATTTCGCCGTGGCAACCGGTCGACAGTCTGGCAATCCTGAAACTGATGGGTGTGCAGTTGGCGGGTCAGTTGGAAGACGAGGTGCTGCGAGCCCGTGTCTCACTTGCCCTGCCCGAGGAACGTGTGCGTGACGTCCTGCCCGACATGCCGGGGACCGGAGTCGCGTCGTTGCCAGACTACGCAGCCCTTTTTGACGGTGCAGCTCCGCGTTTCGCGAACATGGACATACAAGAACGCCCGACCCTATGGCCCAGCCCGAAACGTGGCTTTGCAGGAGCCTCGAACGGATGGGCTGCGGCGCCAAATCGCTCGGCTGCAGGGGGAACCTTGCTGGCCAATGATCCGCATCTGGGGTTCTCGGCACCATCGATCTGGTATCTTGCGCGGCTTGAACTTAGCTCGGGTGGCGTGATCGGTGGCTCGATCCCGGGAATGCCCTTGATTATGGCCGGGCGCACAGACGGTTTTGGCTTTGGCATTACATCCTCGTATCTGGATGATCAGGATCTGCATCTTGAGAAACTGAACCCGGACAACGTGGACGAGGTACTTACCCCCGACGGGTTTAAGCCGATCACCACGCGCGGAACGATCTTGCGCATCAAGGACGAAGCGCCGGTCACTTTGACGCTGCAATGGACGCCGAATGGCCCAATCCTGCCGTCTGACATGTACGGGCTTGGGCTGATTACGCCCGTGGGTCATGCCATGTCTCTGTCTTGGACGCTTCTGACCGAGAAGGACCGCTCGATGAGCGCCGGGATCGGCCTGATGCGCGCCGCAACCGTGATGGAGGGGATCGCTGCCGCTGCAGACTATGTCTCGCCGAGCCTGACCTTGACGATGGCTGACAATGACACGATCGCGATGAAAGTGATCGGCCAGATGCCTGGTCGAAACTCGCGGCACCAGACGCAGGGCCGCATTCCCAGCCCCGGTTGGGTCAAGGACAACTTGTGGGGCGCACCGCTGAGTTACAGTGCCAACCCCGAGTTTGTGCAGCCATCTGGCGGAATCCTTGGCAACACCAACAACAAGATTATCGACCGCCCCTTCCCCGCGCATATGAGCTTTAACTGGGGTGACAGCCAACGCATCCAACGCTGGAAGCGTCTGATGCAAGCACGCGAGGTTCATACGCGCGACAGTTTCATCGAAGCGCAGTTAGACAGCGTATCCGTCACCGCCCGCACACTTTTGCCCCTTGTAGGTGCTGATCTTTGGTTCACCGGCGAGGCCGCGCCAGTCGGCACACCTGAACGTGATCGTCAGGACGCGCTTGGACTTCTGGCCAACTGGAATGGCGAGATGAACGAACACATGCCCGAGCCGCTGATCTATTCAACATGGATACGCGCGCTTCAGAACCGGCTGATCCGGGACGAACTTGGGCCGCTGGCCAAGGCCTTCACCCATGTTGATCCGGTGTTTGTGGAACGTGTTTACCGCGATATCGAAGGCGCATCCATCTGGTGTGACGTGATCCAGTCGGCCGCCACCGAGTCCTGCACAGATATCGCCCGCGTCGCGCTGGACGATGCCCTTTTGTGGCTGTCGGAAAATGCAGGCGGCAAACAGGAAAGCCTGCGCTGGGGGGATTACCATCAGGCCGTCCACAAGCATGCGGTGCTGGGTGACGTTCCCTTCCTGAAATGGTTCGTGAACATCCGTCAATCGACATCGGGCGGGGACAACACGTTGTTGCGCGGGCTGACAGCCGGCACCGGCAAGAACCCGTTTCAAAACGTGCATGGTGCGGCCTATCGCGGCATCTATGACTTCTCGGATCCCGACAGTTCGTTGTTCGTGACGTCGACCGGGCAATCCGGGCACCCCTTGTCGCGACACTATGACGACCTTGGCGAACTGTGGCGACGGGGTGAGTTCACACCAATGTCGCTAGATCCCGAGCTGGCGCGCGCCGCCGCAGTCGGTGTCACGCGACTGGTTCCACGCCCGAAATAGCCCTTGCCTCAATTCTAGGGGGTTAACTCCTGCGGGCTTTTCCCCTTAATTGAAATCCTGATCCTACGTTACATCACCCTAACTGATAAATGCAGACAGATAGGGTATCCGACATGGAAAACGTCTCGCAAGGTATGGGCTGGCTACAATCCAACGCATTAAATGTGGTTTACGTTGTCGTGATCGCCATCGCGGCCTATTGGCTTGCTAGTCTGGTGAAACGGCTTGTTATCGGGTTGGGCAAAAGCCACGAGGCACTGGACGAAACCCTGTTTCATTTTCTTGGTTCGATTGCCCGTTATGCAGTTCTGGCCTTTGCCGGTCTAATTGTTCTGGATCGGTTTGGCATCGAGACCACATCGCTGATCGCCATTCTGGGTGCGGCAGGTCTTGCCGTCGGTCTGGCCCTTCAGGGCACGCTGTCGAGCCTCGCCGCCGGGATCATGTTGATACTGTTCCGCCCCTTTAAAGTAGGCGATTTCGTGGATGCAGCGGGTACTTTTGGTAAAGTAGACTCGATCACGCTGTTTACTACGGACATGATCACATTCGACAACCAACACATCATCATCCCCAACTCCGAGATTTGGGGCTCCAAGATCACTAACCACTCGCATCACTCCATCCGCGGTGTCGATATGGTTGCTTCTGTGGCCTATGGCAGCGACATCAAAAAGGTGAAAGCCTCGATCGCGAAAGTTCTGAAGGCTAATGAACACGTCCTGTCCGAGCCTGCCCCGTTTGTCGAAGTCGAGACGCTAAATGCGTCATCCGTTGATCTTTTGGTGCGCCCGTTCACCGAAGGTGCTCATTACTTTGACGTAAAATACAGCCTTCCCCAGGCCATTTACGAGCAGTTCCGGAAAGACGGGATTGAGATACCGTTCCAACAGATCGTCGTCCACAGCGCCATCTAGCGCGTCCCCACAACTGGACGATGTTTGGCCACTCACGGCCAGAAGGCCATCCCTCGGGATGGCCTTCAAACTTTTGTACGGTGTTAAAGTGCGGCGTATTCCGATGCCTGACGATCGGTCCAGGTCACTGTGATTTTCCAGCCGGTTTCGCCCGGCTCCTCAGCTTCCACGATACCTTTTTCAAACAACCAAGCACGCTTGCGCCCGTCCGAGAACGCAAGATCCAGTGTGACTGTCTTTCGCGGCGCGTCCAGAGCACGGTCGATGGCCTCGACCAGATCGTCAAACCCTTCGCCGGTTATGGCGGATAGGGTCAGGATCTCATCATTGCGCGAAGCTTCACGACGACGGGCGTCGGCCTCTTCCTCATCCAGAAGATCCAGCTTGTTCCAAATCTCAAGCTGCGGAGTTTCTTCATCTACACCAAGCTCGGCCATGATGGCGGCGACGTCCTGCGCCTGTTCATCCGTGCCCTCGTGGCTGATGTCACGCACATGTAAAATGAGATCTGCGGACAGAACCTCTTCCAGTGTGGCGCGGAAAGCAGCAACCAGCTGCGTCGGCAAGTCCGAGATGAATCCCACCGTGTCTGACAGGATCACCTTGCGGCCACCACCCTGCCCCGGTGTCTTGCCCAAGGCCGGCAACTCGATCTGACGCATGGTTGGATCAAGCGTGGCAAACAACATATCTTTTGCCAGCACCTTCGCCCCGGTCATCCGATTGAACAGAGTGGATTTACCGGCGTTGGTATATCCCACTAGTGCAACAATTGGGAAAGGAACCTTCGCACGGGCTGCGCGGTGCAGTTCACGGGTTTTCACGACCTTTTCCAGCTGCTTTCGCAGACGGTTCATGTGGTCATCAATGGCGCGGCGGTCGGCCTCGATCTGGGTTTCACCGGGACCGCCAACAAAGCCAAGTCCGCCACGCTGACGTTCTAGGTGGGTCCAAGCCCGTACCAGCCGGGTGCGCTGATAAGACAGTGCGGCCATCTCGACCTGCAACACCCCTTCACGAGTACGTGCGCGATCCGAGAAGATCTCGAGGATCAGGCCCGTCCGGTCCAGGATCTTGACGTTCCATTCTTTTTCCAGATTGCGCTGCTGAACCGGGCTGACCAGCCCATCAACCAGCACCAGATCGACCTCGGCCACTTTCAGGCGCTGGCTGAGATCATCAAGTTTGCCTTTTGAAAAAAGCTTGCCGGGATGCGGATCGCGCAGGCGAACAATCTCGGCTCCCAGCACCTCAAGGTGCGGAAGCGCAGCAGCCAATGACACAGCTTCTGCCAGCGCAGGACCAGCGGTCCGGCGGTTGGGGTCTGAGGTTAGTTCTGGGTGAAGGACCCAAGCGCGGGTGGCCTTCTCCTCTTGTTCAATGAGGTCTGTCAGCTGTCTTCGCCGTCATAAAGATTGATCGGTTGGCCTGGCATAATGGTCGAAATCGCGTGCTTATAGACCAGCTGCGACTGGCCATCGCGACGCAGAAGGACGCAGAAGTTGTCAAACCAGGAAATTACACCCTGAAGCTTAACGCCGTTGATCAGAAAGATCGTCACAGGAACTTTCGATTTGCGCACATGATTCAAGAATGCGTCTTGCAAGTTTTGCTTATCGGCAGCCATTTTTTATTGCCTTTTTTGTTTCGTGCTGCCGGAAAACGGCAGGAATTTCACCTGATTGTCACTATGGCTTGCTCTTTTAGGGGATTCCACCCCCAATTTACGCGGCTTCAACCGGGGTATGGCATGTAAACAACAGGATACAGGAAACAGGCCTGTGACCACGTTCTTCAGCGCCGCCAGATGTCCGGGCTGAGCAGTGCAATAATCGCCAGAGTTTCCAACCGTCCAAGGATCATTGCACCCGTTAAAACCATCTTTGCCGGTGCGCTTAGGTCTACGATTGACAGCGGATTGACTGTGGCGGCTTCGACCACGGGGCCGGTGGTGGTCAGCGTGGCGATGGTCAGGATCATCGCGCTTTCGAAATCCTGCCCCGTCAAGGCAAATAGCGCCATGATCACGGCAACAGACAGAGCCATCAACATGAAGAACACCCACGCCATATAGGCCCCTCGTCCGCGCAGGTGGCGTGCCTCGGTTCCTGACCCGCCAACCGAACTTGGATGGACCAATTTCTCCATTTCGCGCAATCCATGCAGGTAGAGCGCATAGACCCTCATCAGCTTGGCCCCGCCTGCGGTCGTGGCGACCCCGCCCCCGATCAGCGCCAAGCCCATCAACAGAAGACCGGGTGTCTCAAGGCCCGACCAGTTACGGCTGGCTTCCCACGCTTGGCTTTCGAAACCTGCCGTGGTCAAGAATGACACAACGGTAAAGAGCGACCCCCAAAGCGAGGTCAGCCCAGCGATCAGGTTCAACTCCTCGTCGACCTCATAGGCCCCAATCCAATGGCGTAAGAACAGAAAGCCGGTGAGGGAAACAACAATCACAAAGGCCAGTCGAATTTCCGGATCGCGCCAGAGCGAAGGGATCTCGCTGGCTTGCATGTCACTGGCAAAAGTTTGGCGAGAAATGGCGAAGGCCAAGAACACCGCGATCATGACCTCTCCACCGAAACCTGACACCCCGCCAGACAGACCACCGACCGGTGATATCCCACTGGTGGCAAGCGCGGACATCGCGTGACACAGCCCAACAAAAGGGCTTTCCCCGACGACGACCAGTCCGACCCACAAAGCTCCGGTCAAACCCGCATAAATGGGCAACAGGCGAACCCCATAAGTTCTGATCCGATCCGAAAAGTCGGCGACGCGGGTGATCTGGCTGTGCCCAGCCCCAAGTCGCGTATCCAATGCCGAGCCACGCGCACCAAATCGCGTGCGCACTTCAAATCCGCCAAGGGCCATCGGGGCGAGAATGGCAATCGCACCCACCCAAATGAAAAATCCCCCCATCCAGCCGACCAAAGCACGCCACAGATGAAGCGACTTCGGCAGCCGGTCAGGATCAGGAAACAGCGTCAACCCCGTGGTTGTCAGGGCCGAGACCATCTCGACGTAAGCGTTCAGAAAAGTTGTGGTGCGCAGCGCCTGATGAAACGGAACTGCCAACATTATCGGCAGAAGAACAAATAGCCCCAGAAGCGCCATAAGATGGCGACGATGTCGGGTTGATCTTGGTCGACCAGCCATAGCAATGGCCAGAAAGAAGGTCAGAAACCCAAACAGAAGCGCCCCGTACAGGAACACGCGGCCTTGATAGTACTCGGCAACCGTCCAAGCAAAGCCTGCGGGCAACAGCATCGCCAGCACGCTGATCCCCATCAGGATCACAAGAAGCGGCAGTTTGGTGATCTGGGTCAGCATGATTCCGCCCTAGAAGAAGTCGATCGAGACCTGCAACAGACGCTCAACCTCGGGCACGTCAGCGGCCATGCAGAACAATGTCACCACATCGCCTTCGTCGATGCGTACCTTGCCAGCGGGTTTGACCACCGTCTCGCCTTTCATCAAGGCCCCAACCAGAACGCCCTCGGGGAAGTCCACATCCCGGATAGCCTTGCCTGCGATAGGAGAGGTCGAAAGAACCTGCGCTTCGATCACCTCGGCTTCGGCGTCGCCCAGCGAATAGACCTCGCGCACTTTACCATGCCGGATATGCCGCAGGATCGAACTGACCGTCTGCGTGCGCGGGTTGATATAGGCGTCGATGTTCAGGGGTTCCATCAGACCCACAAGCGACGGGTCATTGACCAGCGCAATGGACATGGCGCAGCCTTCCGCCTTCGCCCGTACCGAAGACAAAAGGTTCACCTTGTCATCATCCGTAACAGCCAGAATGGCGTCGGCGCGCGGTACGCCTGCCTCTTTCATCAGTTCGCGGTTCATCCCATCACCATGCAACACAACTGTGCGTTCCAGAGTATCGGCCGCGCGCTCAGCCACATCGCGGTTCAGTTCGATCACTTTGGCGCGGATGCGATCCGTCCGGGTTTCAAGCTCGCGCGCAACAGCCAAGCCAACATTGCCGCCCCCAAGGATCACCACACGTTCCTGCCGTTTAGTAGACTTGCCGAACACTTCCAGCGTGCGGTTTACGTCTTCGCTTCGGGTGAACACATAGATCTGGTCGCCTGCGAACAACTGATCCCCAGGCTCGGGTGCAAACAGTCCCTTGTCACGGCGAACGCCGACTACAATGGCGCTGAGGGTAGAAAAAAGGTCCGTCAACTGACGCAAAGGGGTGTTCAGAACCGGACATTCATCGCCAAGCTGTATCCCAAGAAGCTGCACCTTGCCGCCCATGAAGCTTTCAATATCGAAGGCAGACGGGGCTTGAATGCGTTTCAAAACCGCCTCGGCGACCTCGCGTTCGGGGCTAATCACCACGTCGATTGGCAAGTGATCCCGCCGATACAGGTCGGCATAGATCGCATCCAAATAACTTTGCGACCGCAAACGAGCGATTTTGCGTGGGATCGAGAACACCGAATGCGCCACCTGACAGGTGACCATATTCACCTCGTCCGAATAGGTGGCGGCGATGATCATATCGGCATCCCGCGCATTGGCACGGTCCAGCACGTCCGGATGCGAGGCGTGGCCCGCAATCCCCTGAACATCCAACGTATCGGTCGCCCGCGCGACAAGCTCGGGGTTGTTGTCCACCACGGTCACATCGTTCTTTTCGCTAGAAAGGTGGCGGGCGATCTGCCACCCCACCTGCCCTGCACCGCAAATGATAACCTTCATCCGGCTCTCCTTAGAACGCGGTCCTGTAACCAGTCAGGCGCCGCTTCGACCGCATGTGACATGCGCAATCCTGTCGAAGGGATGGCAGATGGGCACGGAAGGGTCAATGGCTTGCCCTGTGACCGCGCACTCCTACAATCCATCACGCCTCGGCGGATTCTTCCTCTTCGCCCGCAACATAGGCCATACGTGCACCAGCCTTGGAGCCGGTTACGACGCCCAATGACTTCAGCTTGCGGTGCAGCGCCGAGCGCTCCATCCCGACGAAATTCGCTGTGCGCGAGATATTGCCCCCAAAACGGTTGATCTGGGTCAGCAGGTATTCACGCTCGAACGCTTCTCGTGCTTCGCGCAGGGGCATCATTGCCAGAGCCCCGGACACAACAACAGCCTGATCAGCCCCCTCTTCGACGGCAGCCTCTTGGCCCGGAAGTTCTGCTGCTGCAATCGGATCCGTACCATCCCCTAAGATCAACACCCGTTCGACCACGTTCTTCAACTGCCGCACGTTGCCAGGCCATTGCATCGTTTGCAGCATCGCTTGTGCATCCTCGGCCAGCTCGCGCAGCGGCAAGCCCTGTTCGGCATTGAACATCGATATGAAATGCGCAGCCAGTTCAGGAATATCTTCGCGCCGTTCGTCCAAGGGCGGCACTGCAATCGGCACCACGTTCAGACGGTGAAACAGCTCTTCTCGGAAGTTTCCGGCGGCAATCTCGGCCTGCAGGTCACGGCTGGTGGACGAAACCACCCGCAAATCGACCGACACCTTGTCTGCGCCGCCAACCCTTTTGAACCGCTGATCGACCAGCACGCGCAAAATCTTCGACTGCGTTCCGATAGGCATGTCGGCAACTTCATCAAAATAGACGACGCCGCCATTGGCCTCTTCCAGCAGTCCCGGCTCAATTCCGCGCTCGTCGCTTTCACGGCCAAACAACACCTCTTCCATGCGGTCGGCCTCGATCGAGGCGGAATTAACCACGACCAAGGGCGAGGACGCGCGATCGGAATTGGCGTGGATAAAACGTGCAGCCAACTCTTTGCCAACTCCGGCAGGTCCGGTCAGCATCACGC
Organism: Aliiroseovarius pelagivivens; assembly: GCF_900302485.1. Taxonomy (NCBI): domain Bacteria; kingdom Pseudomonadati; phylum Pseudomonadota; class Alphaproteobacteria; order Rhodobacterales; family Paracoccaceae; genus Aliiroseovarius; species Aliiroseovarius pelagivivens. Next base: position 1,418,325 of record NZ_OMOI01000001.1, read on the forward strand.
GACCGTTGGATTTGGTGACCTTATCAAGGTTAGATTTCAAGTTCTTGAAGGACGAACTTTGTCCAACCATTTCAGACGGCAGGCTATCTCGGCGTTTCAGTTCGGTGTTTTCACGACGCAGACGACTGGTCTCCATCGCGCGTGTGATCACAACCATCAATTGGTCAATGTTGAAGGGCTTTTCGATGAAGTCGTAAGCCCCCTGCTTGATCGCCGCGACCGCAATTTCAATATTGCCATGCCCCGAGATGATCACCACCGGCACTTCGGGATGATCGCGCTTGACCATCTTCAAGATGTCGATCCCGTCCATGGCACTGTCTTTTAGCCAAATGTCCAAGATCATCAGCGCAGGCGGATCGGCCTTGACCTGCGCAACAGCCTCGTCCGAGGTGCCCGCCAGTCGGGTCGTGAAGCCTTCATCCTCAAGGATATCTGAAATCAGTTCGCGGATGTCCCGTTCGTCATCAACAATCAGAATATCGCTCATGTCGGTTCTCCTGTGTTTGTAGCTTTGTCACCGCGATCTGCGCCGCTAATCGGCAAGAAGATGCGGGCCATGGCGCCAAAATGTGCGCCGCCTTTTTCTATTTCACTTTCAAAAACGGGCGCATCTTCCAGCGTCAGACGCCCGCCATGTTCTTCGATGATTTTCTTGACGATCGGCAAGCCCAGCCCGGTCCCTTTTTCACGTGTCGTCACGTAGGGTTCAAACAATCGGGCGCGATCTTCCGGCAGGCCGATGCCGTTGTCGGCAATTGTAATGCTGATCCCACCATCCACATGTCCCATCGCCACATGAATTTCGGCCTGATGTCCATCGGGTTTGCCACTTTCGTACAATGTTTCAATGGCTTCACCGGCATTCTTAATCAAATTCGTCAACGCCTGACCAATCATAGTCTGGTCAATCTCGATCAGTACAGGGTGATCCACGATCTGAGATCTGAACCGCACTTCTTCCTGACCCGTTTTCTGCAGCAGAAGGATATCCTGCAATAGCTTGGTCAGATCAGTTTCGCGCCGATCAGGTTCGGGCATACGCGCAAATTTTGAGAACTCGTCCACAATCCGGCGCAAATCGTTGGTCTGGCGCACAATCACGTCGGTGTATTGTTCAAGCGCGTCGACGTCCACGCCATCGACCTTAGAGAACTTGCGCTTGATCCGTTCCGCAGACAGTTGGATCGGGGTCAGCGGGTTCTTGATTTCGTGTGCAATGCGTCGGGCAACATCCCCCCAGGCTGCCATGCGCTGGGCTGAAACCAGATCTGTCACGTCATCAAATGCAATCACGTAACCTTCCAGACCATCATCATCACTGCGACGGGTGGCAATTCGGACCAACAGGTTTTCCTGCTTGCCATTGCGGGTCAGGCGCATTTCCTGCTGGGCACTTGGCTGACCCTTCGAAACCGCATCGAGAAGCGGTTGAAACTCGGGTACGACCAGCGACAGTTCGTGCTCTTGATCATTCTCATCTTGTACATCCAGCAGAAGCTCGGCGGCGCGGTTCAGGAACGTCACCTGCCCGCCCGCATTCAAGCCAATCACACCACCGGTGACCGAGCTGAGCACGCTGTCAAACAGACGTCTACGACGTTCAATCTGGTCGGTGTTTTCCAGCAACCGGTCACGTTGGCCCTTCAATCTGCTGGTCATCTGGTTGAAATACCGCCCCAGCATCGAGATCTCGTCATCGCCTTCTTCCTCGATGACGCGTACATCCAGATCCCCTGCCCCGACACGTTGGGCCGCACTGGCCAAACGCCCCACAGGGCGTGACAGACGCTCGGCAAACCACATTCCCATCCAAATGGCCGCAAGGATCAGGATTGCGGCGAAGCCCAGATAGATAAGGCCGAACTGGAATAGGCGTTGGCCACGTTGCGATTCAAGCTGGTTATAGACCCGCGCGGCCTCTTGCGTTTCATCCACCAGATCAAGGATGTCGCCGTTTACGTCGCGGGTCAGCAGTATGTAATGATCCGTAAAGTCCTTTAGACGGATCAACACGCGAAACTCGTTGATGTCCCAATCCTCGATCACCACGACATCGCCAGCGTCTGCCTGTGCAAACTGCTCTGACGTGGGCTGTTCATAATCAAACAGATAAGACCGCGTGCCACGTACCCGGATCGTGCCATCGCCCGAGACCACGTAGGCCTCACGAAGACCACGTTGGATGCGCTCTTGAGCTTGCTTCAGGAACTGCCCGACCTCGGCATCGGTTAACAAAAGCTGGGTCTGACGTTGTAATTCAAGGAATACGGCCATCGCGCGGGCGTCTTGCACCAGCCCATCCCGGCTTTCTTGCTTATACGCCTCGGCCGCAGCACGCGAGTTTCCAACCACGGTGCGCACGCGATCCGAGAACCACCCCTCGAGCCCCATATTCAATGTCAGCATTGCAAAGATTGCGACAAGGATCGTCGGGCTGAGCGCGATAAAGGCAAAAACACCCGTCAGACGTAAGTGCAATCGCGACCCTGCACTTTCCTTTCGGCGTGCGACAATCATTCGACTGACGCCTGCCAGAACAAACCCGGCGACCAGGATCACATAGACGATGTCTGCAAGGATAATCAGTCGAAGCGCACGACTGTCGGCGCCCTGAGCAAAAGGGCCCAGCACCAAGAACGTGGTCACGGCCAAAATCGGCCCGAACACGATCATTCCAAATGCGCCGTAAGAGCTGTACTTGCGCCAACGGCGCATGGACAGATAACGCTCGTAATTCGACTTCCGCACCGCGCGTTGCGCCACTGTGCTCGCCCTCATAAAATCTCTGTCCGCAGCCTCATGCAGACAGTTGCCGCCAATATGGTTCGGATCTTGTGCCCGAATGCCACGCTATGTTGCCCTTTTACATCAACTTGCGGCGGCGTGTCACCTCGATTTCGAGCTCGGTGATCTTTTTACGCAAAGTATTGCGGTTGATTCCCAGAAGATCGGCACATCTGGCCTGATTGCCCCCTGTGGCATCCAATGCGATTTCGATCAATGGAAGCTCAATTTCCCGCAAAATGCGCTGATACAAGCCAGTTGGAGGGAGCGCTCCGCCATGCAAATCAAAATATCGCTGCAAATGTTGCGCAACCGTATCAGACAGACGCGCATCGGCCATTTCCTGCCCATTGGTGCCGCCCACCGAAGAAACGCTAACCGCCTGCGCGCCCGTAGTGCCAAGGGCTGCTTCGAATTCAGCGGATGCAATGCGGTCATCGATTCCTGTAACCGCCAATCGACTGATCAAATTCTCAAGTTCGCGCACATTCCCCGGCCAGGGATATGCCCTGAGCGCTGACGCTGCGCTTTCTGTCAGCTGACGTTTTGCAAGCCCGTCCTGCGCGGCACGATTCAGGAAGTGCTCTGCCAGCCCGACAATATCCTCAATCCGGTCGCGCAACGGAGGAACTGGAATAACAATCCCCGCTAGGCGGTAGTACAAATCCGATCTGAATCGCCCGGTCGCAGCCGCGCTTCCCAGATCCCCCTGCGAGATCGAAAGAACGCGCGTGTTGTTTTCCATCACTGCATCAAGAACGCGCGCCAGTCTTCCCTGTGCCGCGTCGTCCAGATCCTGAATGCCGTCGAACAAGATAACCCCATCCCGCGCACGCGACAGAAGCGTTTGCACCGATTCCGGGTGGCTTAGATCGTCAGGCGTGGCAACGACAAACGGCGCAACCCCGCGATCTGAAAAATCATGCAGTGCGCGCGCAATCAAAGACTTCCCGACACCGCTTTCCCCGGTGATTAGCACCGGCAGATCAACATTCAGAACCCGTGCAACCAGACGATAGAGCTCTTGCATTGCTGGGCTGTGCCCGACCAAAGGCAGATCATCCACATCGCGTGCCACCGGTGGTTGGGGATTGGCAAGTTCAGCGGGACGTACACGCTTGCGTTCCAACGCACGCGCGGTGCGTTTCATCAACTCTGGCAGGTCGAAGGGCTTGGGCAGATAGTCAAATGCGTCGGCTTCGGCCGCCTGAATGGCAGTCATGATCGTGTTCTGCGCTGAGATCACAATCACAGGCAAATCCGGGCGCAGCTTCAAGATGCGTGGCAAGGCCTCAAGCCCATTGCCGTCGGGCATCACCACATCCGAGATCACAACGTCCCCGCGGCCCTCTTCGACCCATTTCATAAGTGTCTGGATCGAGCCTGTCGCATGCACACGGCATCCCGCGCGAGTCAGCGCCTGTGTCAGAACCGTGCGGATCGTACGATCGTCATCGGCCACCAGAACTGTTCCATCCATCTCAGGACTCCTTAGGGTTTACGACTTGTTGCGTGAAGAGATTTTGCGACGGGAAGACTGATCCGAAACGCCGTGCGCCCCGGAACAGAATTGACCGAGATCAGCGCACCATGATCCGTGATGATCTTGGACACCAGCGCCAGCCCCAGACCGGTGCCGTTTTCACGGCCCGAAACAAAGGGATCAAATACACTGTCAGCGATATCTGGTGGAAGGCCGGGACCGTCGTCAATGACTTCGACCTGAATGGGAAGATGCGCCTGATCCCCGTTGGGCAGAGGCACCCGCAATCCGCTGTCATAGAACGTCTTCAGCGTAATATTCCCCTGATTACCAGAGGCTTCCGTTGCGTTCTTAATCAAGTTCAGGAACACTTGCTGGATCTGGTCCGCGTCGACGAAGACGTCCGGCAAAGACGGATCATACAGCTTGGAGATCTCCATTCCTGCGGCATAGCCCAACTGCGCCGTTGCCCATGCGCGATCAAGCAGGTCATGGATGTTCGTCGGCTGACTTTCAGGGGGCCGCAGATCTCCGAACCGTTCGACCTGATCAAGAAGTGCGACGACGCGCCGGGTCTCGGCGACGATCAGATCGGTCATTTCCTGATCCTCGGGCGGCAATGACATGGACAAAAGCTGCGCGGCCCCCGAGATCCCCGCCAGCGGGTTCTTGATTTCGTGTGCAAGCATTTCGGCCATGCCGATGGCCTGACGCGCGGCTGATTTCGTGCCTTGAACCTGCCCCAATGCCTCGGACCCGCCGCGTGGCTGGAGGATCACGATATAGCCTGAGGACGCTCCCGGCTCTTCAGGCAAAGGCGCGATGTGAAGATTGACGTCGCGCGTCGTGGAGTCGGACAAGCGCATATCCACACCATCCACGTAAAGCGCGTTGCTGCTTTCACGGACGCGGGTCAGAAGTTCGTCAAAATCCAGCGAGAACCCCAGCGTTACATTGGGATGCCTGCCAACCAAGCGCCGCTCGGACAGGTTCAGAAAACTCTCAGCCGCCCCGTTCACACGAAGGACAAGCCCTTTCCCATCAAGCTCCAGCCCCGGCACGGGCAAGACAGACCAAATGCGATCATCGCGGGTCATGCGGCCTTCCTTTCAGCGCTAAGGGCTTTGGGGATCAGGTCAATTACCTGTAGCGGATCGCGCGACGACAGGATCTGCCGCCGCAGATCGGGATCCGTACCCGCGTCATCCATGTACCAGCCCAGATGCTTGCGAATGACCCGCGCACCCAGATCGGGACCGTAGAAGTCCAGACAGGCGCGATAGTGATCCGCGACCAGATTTGCCAACACTTCTCCGCTGGGAATGTCAGGGGCCGGCGCGCCATAAAGGTCATGCGCCACCTGCGCCAACAGCCAGGGTCGTCCGCCAGAACCGCGCCCAATCATCACCCCATCTGCGCCGCTTTGGGTCAGCGCTTCTCGGGCAGTGGCGCTGTCGACGATATCGCCATTGGCGATGACGGGGATCGACACTGCTTCTTTCACCGGGCGGATCGCGGTCCAATTGGCCGTGCCCTTGTAAAACTGACAGCGCGTGCGCCCATGGATGGTGATCAGCTGAATACCGGCACTTTCAGCCAGCCGTGCAAGCTCGGGTGCGTTCAGGCTGGTGTCATCCCAGCCCAGCCGGGTTTTCAGCGTGACGGGGATGCTGACCGCGCCCACGATCGCTTCGATAAGGCGCAACGCGTGGTCCAAATCGCGCATCAATGCTGACCCGGACATGCCGCCGACCACTTTACGTGCCGGGCAGCCCATATTGATATCGATCAGCCGCGCGCCATTCTGTTCGACCATACGCGCCGCCTCGCCCGCCCAGTAAACGTCCCGCGCGGCCAGCTGGACCGAGGTCTTGTCCAACCCGAAGCCCAGCTCGGCCCGCTCGCGCACGCCCGGCTTGGCCTGCACCATCTCTTGACTGGCGACCATTTCGGACACCACAAGCCCCGCCCCGAACGAGGCGACCAGATTGCGAAACGGTAAATCGGTGATCCCGGCCATCGGGGCCAGAATCACGGGCGTTTCCAATTGAAGGGGTCCGACGGAAAGAGACATGCTTATTCCTTGTGCACTGCGCATAGTTAGGGCTGACCGCCCGAAATATATCAACATTTCGCGGAGTATTCGAGCATCGGATTCATATTCTGCACATTTTTTAGGCAGTATTTGGGGTGCAGACTGCAGAGTTGTTCTTCCTCTAAGCACAGCCTAAACAACTTGTATGACGACAGCAGCCATCATTGTGGCCGCCGGGCGCGGGACACGCGCGGGTGGCGAAGTGCCGAAGCAGTGGCGCCAGATTGCCGGAAACAGCGTCGCAGCCCATACGGTGCGCGCGTTTCGGGCGCATCCCGAGATCTCGCAGATCATTCTTGTGATTCACCCGGATGATCACGAATTTGCCGATCCGATCGAAGGCGTTACTTTGGTGCATGGCGGGGCGACACGGGATGCGAGCGTCCATGCCGGGCTTCAGGCGCTCCGCGCGGACGACCCTGACCACGTGTTGATCCACGATGTTGCGCGGCCTTTGGTCTCGGATCAGGTGATCCACGACGTGATCGCCGCGCTTGATCACACGCCGGGCGCAGCCCCTGCCCTTCAGGTTACGGATGCGCTGTGGTGCGGTGCAGATGGCCAAGTTGTGGGCACTCAGGATCGTGCGGGGCTGTATCGGGCACAGACTCCGCAGGGCTTTCGCTTTGGCGAAATTCTGAGCGCGCACAACGCACATGACGGCGGTGCTGCCGATGATGTCGAGGTTGCCCGCGCCACCGGGCTGGACGTTTCCATTGTTGACGGTGACGAACAGAACCTGAAAATCACCACACCCGGCGATTTTGCCCGGGCCGAGCGACTGCTTTTACAGCGCCAACAGAAGAATAAGGAGAGCCGGATGGATATTCGGGTGGGCAGCGGCTACGACGTACATGCGTTTGAGGATGGGGACCACGTAATCCTTTGCGGGGTTAAAATCCCGCATGACCGCAAACTGAGGGGACATTCGGATGCCGATGTAGGCATGCATGCCCTGACCGATGCCATCTACGGCGCACTTGCGGATGGCGATATTGGCCAGCATTTCCCGCCCTCGGACCCCCAATGGAAGGGTGCTGCCAGTGATATTTTCCTACGCCACGCAGTCGCGCTGGCGGGCGAACGTGGGTATCGGATCTCGAACGTTGATGTGACGCTGATCTGCGAACAGCCCAAGATCGGACCCAATGCACTGGCAATGCGTGCTGCACTGTCGGACATCATGGGACTGGCAGTGGACCGGATCAGTGTGAAAGCCACCACGAGCGAGCGTCTTGGCTTCACCGGTCGATCCGAGGGCATCGCCTCGATGGCCACGGCAACCCTGATCGGAGCCTAACATGACCCCCTCGACCGCCAAGCTAATCGCCACTTTCTTCTATTCGGGCCTTCTACGCCCCGCCCCCGGCACATGGGGCAGTCTGGCCGCCCTGCCCGCCGCATGGATCCTGCATCAGATCGGCGGTCCTATTGCGCTGATCGGTGCCACCATTCTGGCCTATCTGATCGGTCTAAAAGCGACTGAGGCCTATACGGCCGGCAAATCAGACCATGATCCGTCGGAAGTTGTGATCGACGAAGTGGTCGGCATGTGGATCACGCTGTTCCCTGTCTCGTTCGGAGCGTGGATGATGGGCGCGAGCATTCTGGCGCTCTACCCCGGCTGGATCGTCGGCTTCTTGGCGTTCCGCTTGTTTGACATCACCAAATGGGGCCCGATTGGCAAAGCGGACCGCCGTGGAGACGCAACCGGCGTGATGATGGATGACGTCTGGGCCGGTGTCGCGGCGGCGATTGTGGTCATCATCTCGGCCTATGCGGCCCATGAGTTTTTGATGTGATAGATACTTCCGCCCTTCTGGACCTCTGCCGCGCGCAGGGCCTAAAGCTCGGTACTGCAGAAAGCTGCACTGGGGGAATGGTCGGCGCATGGTTGACCGAAGTGCCGGGCAGTTCGGATGTGTTTGATCGTGGCTTCATAACCTATTCCAACGCCGCAAAGCAGGACATGTTGGGGGTACAGAAAGCCACGCTCGACACTTACGGAGCTGTATCAGAACAGGTCGCAGCCGAAATGGCCGTGGGCGCTTTGGCGCGTTCTCAGGCCGATATTACTGTATCCATCACGGGCATTGCTGGCCCCGGCGGGTCCGAACACAAGCCCGAAGGTCGGGTTTGTTTCGGTTTGGCCCATGGCGATATCATCCATGTCGAAACGCAGGAATTTGGTGCGCTGGGCCGGGACAAAGTGCGCGCTGCCGCCGCCAAACACGCGCTTATGCTGCTTACACAAGGGGCAGAGGCGAGATCAGTTCAAGCCTGATCCGTTCTTACCTCGCGCATTCTGCAGGCATACCCCTAGGCACCTCGCCTATTTTTTAAGCAACCCACGTTTTCCGCCCCACGCTCACCAAGGAAACGCGCGTTCCGGGTGCGTTGCGCTGGAAATTCCATCACACCCCATTCCAACGGTTAAAACCCAAGGAGGGGACTATGAACGGCGCAGATACTGCCTGGATCATCGTAGCAACAGCACTGGTGCTGTTCATGTCACTGCCAGGACTGGCGCTTTTCTATGGCGGCCTTGTACGTGCACGCAACGTGCTGAGCGTCTTCATGCATGTCTATGCCATCGCCTGTTTGATGAGCATCCTGTGGCTGGCCTTTGGGTATACGATCGCATTTGGCGACGCCTCGCATGGTTGGTTCGGCTCGTTGGACAAGGCGTTCTTGTCGGGCGTCACCGCCGACAGCCTGTCTGGTACCCTGCCCGAGGTTCTGTTCTTTGCCTTCCAAATGACGTTTGCCATCATCACACCCGCGCTGATCGTCGGCGCATATGTTGAACGCGTAGGCTTTGGCTTCGTCCTGACGTTTTCCTCGCTGTGGATGCTTCTGTGCTATGCGCCCGTGGTCCATTGGATCTGGGGTGGCGGCGCACTGGCCGATGGCGGCATCTTTGGCGAGATCGGCACACGCGACTTCGCAGGCGGCATCGTGGTTCACGAAACCGCAGGCATCGCAGCCCTGATGATCGCCGTGGCCCTTGGCCCGCGCAAGCATCGCACCACCCCGCCCCACGCGCCGTGGATGGTCTTTGTAGGTGCGGGCATGCTGTGGGTCGGCTGGTTCGGCTTCAACGGTGGCTCGCAACTGGCCGCTGACGGTGGCGCGGCCATGGCCATCACGGTCACTCATATCTCGGCAGCCACGGCATCGCTGAGCTGGGCGCTCTATGAACGCATAAAATACGGTAAAGCTAGCCTTGTTGGCCTCGTCACTGGCACCATTGCAGGTCTGGCCTCGATCACACCAGCATCTGGTTTCGTCGGACCCATCGCGGCCCTGATCATCGGCGCCGTTGCAGGTGTCCTGTGCCAAGAAGCCGTGAACTTTATCCGCAACAAGCTGAATATCGATGACACGCTGGACGTCTTCGCAGTGCACGGCGTCGGCGGTATCTTCGGTACGATCATGATCGCGGTCTTCGGACAGGGCAGCTTTGTGGCGCAGTTCGGCGCGTTGATCATTGTCGGCATCTTCACTTTCGTTGTCACATATGTGCTGATCAAACTGACCGCCGCCATCACGCCCCTGCGCGTGGATCTGGAAAGCGAAGTCAATGGGCTGGACCTGTCGGCCCATGGCGAACGCGCCTACGACATCACCTCATAGAACGCCCACTCACGGCACTGGAAAAGGCGAAGGCACATGCTTTCGCCTTTTTCTTTTGTGGTGCAGACCGTCGCCCCAGCCACGATCCCTTGAAAGCCTCGGCGCAAGTGCCCATAAGATTGTGAAGAACAATGGAGTTTTCGATGGAAGTGGGTTTGGACACAGGATTTTGGATCAGCTGCGCGGCGATTGCGGCGCTTTTGGTGCTGTCGGCCTTCTTCTCGGGTTCGGAAACTGCACTGACGGCGGCGTCACGCGGCAAGCTACGCTCGCGGGCTGACAAGGGTGACCGAGGTGCCGATCGGGCCCTGAACATCACCGAGGACAATGAACGTCTGATTGGCTCGGTCCTTTTGGGCAACAACCTTGTGAACATCTTGGCGACCTCATTGGCCACTGCGATGTTCACACGCCTGTTCGGCGACAGCGGTGTGGCGCTGGCCACTCTGGTCATGACACTTCTGGTCCTGATCTTCGCCGAGGTGCTTCCCAAGACCTATGCCATTACCCGCCCTGAGATGGCGGCCTCGCGCGCGTCGGGGCCGATTGCTCTGATCATCCTTGTCTTCGCTCCTATCGTGTCAGCCGTTCGGATGATCACCCGCGGCGTCCTGCGCCTGTTTGGTGTGGAAACCGATCCGGACAGCCAGATCCTTGCCGTGCGTGAAGAAATCATGGGCGCGATTGCGCTGGGCCACTCGGAAGGCGCCGTTGAAAAAGAAGACCGTGACCGTCTGCTGGGTGCGCTGGACCTTGGTGATCGTGTTGTTGAAGAGATCATGCTTCACCGCAGCCAGATCGAGATGATCGACGCCGACGCGCCCGCAGTCGAAGTGCTGGAGCAAATCCTCGAGTCGCGTCACACCCGCCTGCCCGTCTATCGTGACGAACCCGAGAACATCATCGGTGTCATCCACGCCAAAGATCTGTCGCGCTCGATGTATGTGTTCCAGCGTGAAGGCAAAGTGATCGAGGAATTTGACGTCCTTCAGGTGGCGATGGAACCTTATTTCATCCCCGAAACCACCACGTTGGACGACCAGATGCGCGAGTTTCTGAAGCGCCACACGCATTTTGCGCTGGTGGTGGATGAATATGGTTCGCTTGAAGGGTTGATCACGCTGGAAGACATTCTGGAAGAAATCGTGGGCGAAATCACAGACGAGTTCGACGTCCAGACCGAACACGAAATCAAGTCGCAAAGCGATGGCAGTTTCATGGTGGAAGGCGGCGTGACGATCCGCGATTTGAACCGCGCGAAAGATTGGAACCTGCCAGACGAGGAAGCCAACACAATCGCCGGGTTGGTAATTCACGAAGCGCAAATGATCCCCAACGAGGGTCAGGTGTTCAGCTTCCATAGCTTCCGGTTCGAGGTCGTCAAACGCGACGGAAACCGGATCGAGCAGCTGAAAATTCGGCCGCTCTGATCCTGATTTTACTCAAGGGGCGGTCAACGCCCTTTGAACAGCGATCCCAGAATGCCGCGCACGATCCGTTTGCCTGTGGTGCCTTTCAGCTCTTTCAGCACGACATCAGTCACGGCTTTGCCAAACCCGCCAGAGGATGACTTGCTGCGCGAGGTCGAGCGTCCGACTTTACTTCCTGAATAGCGCCGGCCCGCACGGTATTCCCGTTCGGCGACACTTTCGGCTTCTTCCTCAAGACGTTCAGCCTCTTCTGCTTCTTTCGCAGCTTCAACGGCCCGTTTGGTCAGCACCTCATAGGCGCTTTCGCGATCCTTCAGCGTTTCGTATTTCCCCGCGATCGGCGAGGCGTCGATCAGCGCCTTGCGTTCGCTGATTTCAATCGGACCAAGCTGCGAAGACGGCGGCCGGATCAACGTGCGCTCGACCACTCCGGGCGCGCCTTTAGATTCCAGGAACGAGGTCACCGCTTCACCCACGCCGACCTCTCGGATGGCGTCTTCAGTCGAGAACCGCGGATTGTCGCGATAGGTTTCCGCCGCCTGCTTCAGCGCACGACGGTCTTTAGCCGTGAAGGCGCGCAAAGCGTGCTGCACACGGTTGCCTAGTTGCCCCAGAATGTCCTCGGGAACATCTGCCGGGTTTTGGGTGACGAAATAGACGCCCACACCTTTTGACCGGATTAGGCGGGCCACTTGCTCTACCTTGTCCACCAGCGCCTTGGGGGCGTCATCAAACAGCAGATGCGCTTCATCAAAGAAGAAGACCAGCTTGGGTTTGTCGGGGTCGCCCACCTCGGGCAGTTCTTCGAACAGTTCTGACAACAGCCACAGCAGGAAGGTCGCATAAAGACGCGGTGCGCCCATCAGCTTGTCCGAGGCAAGGATCGAGATTCGTCCGCGCCCATCTGTGTCCGTACGCATAATGTCAGACAGCTCCAACGCTGGCTCACCAAAGAGTTTATGTCCACCTTGGTTCTCAAGCACCAAAAGCGCGCGCTGGATGGCCCCGACGGATGAGGTCGAGACATTGCCATAGCGCAACGACATGTCCTTGGCATTTTCACCCACCCAGACCAGAAGCGCCTGAAGGTCTTTCAGGTCCAGAAGCCCAAGCCCCTGTTCGTCCGCCACGCGGAAGGCAATGTTCAGAACCCCTTCCTGCGCGTCGGTCAGCTCTAATAGACGCGACAGCAGAAGCGGCCCCATCTCGGACACGGTGGTGCGGATCGGGTGACCCTGATCGCCATAAAGATCCCAGAAAGTGACCGGGAAAGCATTATAGGTATAGTCGTCAAAACCGATCTTTTCGGCACGCGAGGTAAAGGCATCGTGCAGTTTGAACCCTGCATCACCCGCCTTGGCCAGCCCCGACAAGTCGCCTTTCACATCCGACAGGAAGACCGGAACACCTTGTGCGGCAAAGCTTTCGGCCATGATTTGTAGTGTGACGGTTTTCCCAGTCCCCGTAGCGCCAGCGACCAGTCCATGACGGTTGGCATATTTCAGCAACAGCCCCTGTTTCTCGCCGTATTCTTCGCCGCCGCCACCAATGAAAATCGTACCGTCCACTTGCCTGTCTCCTGCCCATAAAATCATTCTTGTCTGCGACAATACTAAATTAACCACCACAGGCCATACTGTAATCATTCCCATTGACCTTTGGGGTCTGGGAAGACTTCCTCCCTGTCAGACTGCCGCGCCTTCGGGCGCGGTTTTTTTATCATGTTCAATACCTTGCACGGATTTTCATCGGGCTAAGATCGGTGACGCAAAAAGTCTCGATTATGTCGAATACACGTCACTTTCTAACTTGACCGCTTCTTTCAAGTGACATAGCGTCGCCAACAATAAGCCGGTCAGTCCGGCAGGGAGAGAAATTCGAAGGGGACCCGTGATCGCGGGTCCCTTTCTTTTTGTGCTGAAATATGGCGCTTTTCTGCCAGTCTGAATCCGTCTTATCCCCTTGCATCGGCGGTCCACCGCCACCGATTGTAATCCCCCCTTATTTCCCGTCATTCTGGTGCATTTTCACCTGACACTTTCGCGGCACCATGTTATTCCATCCCCAACAAAAAATTGATTTCGAAACAAGGAAAGATCATGAAAATCGAGCTGATCAGATCCCTCTCACTTGTCGCAGCGCTTTCGTTGGGCACTGCTGCCATGGCTCAGAACAATTCGGAAGCAACCACAGAAGACGCTCCGGCAACCCAGCCAGCCGTTGATCTGGGTGAACCCGTTGATGGCACCCGCCAACCGGGACAGACCTATGTTGAAAAGGTCACCGGAGACTGGGAACGCAAATGCATCACGCTTCCTGAAGGCCAGGGCGAAGACCCCTGCCAGATGTACCAGCTTCTGAAAGATGACACCGGAAACGCCGTTGCCGAGATCTCGCTGGGCAAACTGCCCGAGGGTAGTCAGGCCGTGGCTGGGGCGACTGTCGTTGCGCCGCTGGAAACGCTGTTGACCCAACAGCTGACCATCTCTGTCGATGGTGCGCAGGGCCGTCGCTATCCGTTCCGTTTCTGCACCCAATTGGGCTGTGTGGCCAATATCGGCTTCACCGCAGACGAGATTGCGGGTTTCAAAGCCGGCGCAAAGGCCACGGTGTCGATTGTTCCAGCAGCTGCTCCTGATCAGCGCGTCAACCTGACCATGTCCTTGTCCGGCTTTACAGCGTCCTATGACGAGCTGACAGCACCGGTTCCGCGGGCTGCACCTGAAGCGCAGTAAGAAACAGATCACAAAAAATTAGAACGCCGCCCATTTCAGGCGGCGTTTTTTGTTGGCGAAGACGTATTTCTTTCGACCCGTCAGGTAGCCCGCAAGGCCAGAACGGCATTCAAGCCGCCGAACGCAAAAGCGTTGGAAAGAACCGCATCAACCTTCACATCGCGGGCGACATTCGGCACCACGTCAAGCGCGCATTCCGGATCTGGCTCCTCATAGCCAATCGTGGGGGCAATCACACCTTCCCGCAGCGCCATGATACAGGCCAAAAGCTCGACTGCTCCGGTGCCGCCAATCAAATGCCCATGCATGGATTTGGTTGAAGAGATCATCAGCTCGTCCGCATGATGGCCAAACGCATCTGCCACAGCCGAGCATTCCGTCTTGTCATTGGCCGCTGTGCCGGTGCCATGTGCATTGATATAGGCGACGTCTTCCGGATTCATGCGGGCGTCCTTCATGGCACCTGCAATCGCACGCGATGCGCCTTGCTTGGATGGCATCACGATATCAGCCGCGTCCGAGGTCATTGCAAAGCCCACCACCTCGGCCAGGATCTCGGCGCCCCGGGCACGCGCATGCTCAAATTCTTCGAATACAAAAACCGCAGCGCCTTCACCCTGCACCATCCCGTTGCGATTGGCCGAGAACGGTCGGCAGGCGTCTTTGGACATAACCCGCAAGCCTTCCCAGGCCTTGATCCCACCAAAGCACAGCATCGCCTCGGATCCGCCAGTGATCATCACATCCGCCATGCCTGACCGGATCATCTGCATCGCCTGCCCCATCGCGTGGTTGGAACTGGCGCATGCCGTCGCCACGGTGAAACTTGGCCCCTTCAGGTTCCATTCCATCGACACATGACTGGCTGCTGCGTTGTTCATCAATTTGGGAACAACAAAGGGGTGCACCCGGTTTTTGCCGTCCTCATAGACCGAGCGATAATTCTCATCCAGCGTGTTCATTCCCCCGCCAGAAGTGCCAAGGACCACGCCAGAGCGCGTCGCAAGCTCGCCCGAGAAGGTCAGACCTGACTGGCTAATCGCCTCGCGTGCGGCAATCAGGGTGAACTGTGTGAAGCGATCATAAAGCGCGATCTGCTGGCGGTTGAACGTCTCTTCCGGTTCATAGCCCTTGACCTGTGCACCGATGCGAATGGACAGGCGTTCGACATCCTGAAACTCAAGATCCGAGATCCCACAGCGCCCCTCGCGCATCGCTTCGAGCGTTTCCGGGACATTACGGCCAAGCGCATTGATCGTGCCTTGGCCGGTGATGACAATACGTTTCATGGCTGTCAGGCGGCTTGATCCGCGACCAGACCTTCGACCGCACGAATGATGGCAGCGACCGACGAGATGTCAAAATCGCTCTTTGAGGGTTCGTTGGCGTTGAACGGCACTGAAATGTCAAAGGCTTCTTCGATGGCGAAGATGCTTTCAACAAGGCCAAGGCTGTCGATGCCGAGATCTTCCAAGGATTGATCTAGGCTGACGTCGCCCGGCTCCAAAATGGCCTGTTCGGCGATGATGGCGATGACGCGGTCCTGAATGCTTTCAGACATATGGTCCCCTTTCGCGGTGGCGAATTTCTAGCCCTTGTCCACTAGTTTTGTAACTGTTTTTTGAAGCTCACGAAGAGTATCGGCCAAACGCGGCAGACGGCGTAATTCGCGCCGAATAGCCATTTCCGTCTCGATCTTCACGGCCGGACTTCCCAGTACCGCGCGCCCGGCAGGAACGTTGGTATAGATATTGGTGCCCCCGCCAGCGATTACGTCATCTCCGATGAAGATGTTGTCGCTTACGCCGACCTTGCCACCCAGCACGACGCGGTTGCCGATTTTGGCAGACCCCGACACGCCCACGTTGCCACACATCATCACATCTTCGCCTACCTCGGCGTTGTGGCCAACTTGAACCTGACAGTCGATCTTGGTGCCGCGTCCGATCCGTGTGGCGCGGATGGTGCCGCGGTCAATGGTCGAGCCTGCGCCAAGTTCCACATCATCTCCGATTTCGACCCCGCCCAGCGAATGGACGCGTGCCCAATGGGCGCTGCCTTCCACCGAAACAGCAGTTTCACCTTCGGCCATGCCTCCACGCAGGCTTTCGACAGCGCTTTCCTTGTCCAGCGTGACAAAGGAGAACCCGTCGCCGCCAACAACCGAGTTGGACTGACCTGTATAGCGATTTCCGATAGAGCAGAGATGTGCAATGCGTGCCCCGGGATGCAGGATCAGATCGTCGCCGATCACAGATCCATAGCCAATCGAGGCATGCGCCCCAATCTGTGCATTCGCGCCGATTTTCACATCCGCCCCAATCACAGCAAGAGGACCAATGCGGGCACCTTCTCCGACCTCGGCGCTGTCTTCAACAACGGCAGAAGGGTGAATGCCCGGCGCGATTCCCAAGCCCGGATCCAGCGCACGGGTCAAAATCGGCATCGCCGTCTTGCCGCGCGTCATACAGATCGCACCATCCAGACCAAGCGCTTTCCAATCAGCCCCGTCCCACAACAAGGCCGCACGTGCCTTACCTTCGGCGATACCGTCCGCATATTTCGGGTCCATCGCCAACGCCAATTGGTCTGCGCGGGCGTCCTGCGGTTCAGCTGCCCCGGACAAAGCGATACTGCCATCGCCTTGGAATTCAGCCCCCAGCGCGGCGGCAATCTCGGAAAGGGTGAAAGTCATTCAACGCTCCTTTAAAGGTGCCGGGCTTCTGCGCCCGATCACCACACTAAAGGATTTAACCATCCACGGCGTGAAGTGCTACCCCAGCATTTTGCAAAGCGGCCCAAACTTTCGCATCGCGCCCATAAATATCGCGGCGATAGTTCACACGTCCCTTCGCAGGTGCCACGGCTGTACGATAGACGATATGAACCGGCACGTGCTTTTCCAGATCAATCCGCGTTTCGCGTCTTGTCTCCAGCGCATTGTGGAAAGTCGCTTTGGGATTGCTGCTTTGCTTTGCCAAAAGCGCATAGGCAAAATCAAACGGATCGCTCAGCCGGATACATCCATGGCTGAAGGCACGCACTTCGCGCGCGAACAGGTTTTTGGAAGGCGTATCGTGCAGATAGATGTTGTATTTGTTGGGGAACATAAACTTCACCAGCCCCAAAGCATTGCGCGATGACGGCGGCTGCTTAATCGCAAAGGGGAAGCTACGCGCGGTGAACTTGGTGAAATCCACTGCCCCCCGGTTGACCACACGGCCTCGGCTATCGATCAACTTCAGATGACTGACCGCATTGGGATTGTTCTTGAGCATCGGAAGATACTCTTTCGTGGCGATCGAACGAGGAACATTCCAGGTGGGATTAATCACCATATGCTCCATCACATCCGAAAACTCTGGGCTGCGGCGGTCCGAGACATTCTTGCCAATGACCGAGCGTGTTCGGAACGTAACGCTGCCCCTATCCACAATCTTGGCGGTGAAATCAGTGAGGTTCACCCAAACGTGGCGCTCTCCACGTTCGAAATTGGTCCAGCGCTCTCGTTCCATCGCGACTAGGATCGAAGCCAGACGTTTTTCTGGCGTGACATTGATCTCGGCAATGGTGCCAGCCCCTGCGACACCGTCATCGGTCAGGCCGTGATCGGCTTGAAACTGCTGCACAGCTTTTTGGATCGACGCATCATAGCTGCGGCTGGCCGAACGGCTGAGATATCCCATGCGGACCAAGCGATTCCGCAGGGCAATCACAGCGTCGCCCGACTGACCCGGCTTCAGCTTCTTCGCAGCAACGGTCTTGCCCCAGCCGCCATGCTGGATGGCGTTTTCCAAACGCAACTTCTCGCGCATGAGGCGGCCATATTCGGCATTCTTCGGCGGCAGGGATTTCAGATATCCAGCAGGTGAGGAAGATGCAAAACCCGAAAGAACATCGGTGCCGTCCTTGCGATTGATCTTACGGACGATCCCACTGTCAATTTTGCTCGGCGTCAGAATGCCCGAACTCACGCCTTGCGCGTAGTCGACCAACAACGTCGACAACTCGACCTCAAGCGCACCCAAGTCGCGCACTGAGGTTACGTTCGCCATACGCATTTTAAGATCGCCAAGGTCAACGGTCGGAAGTCCGTGATCACCTGCCTTGGACAGCGCAGTAAGAAGCGCTTTTCGACGGGACAGATCCTCGGCCGAATTACCTGTCCAGATTGGTTGATAGCCATTTGCACGATAGAATGCAGCAACTTCACCTTCGCGCGCTGCAGCCTCGGCGACCGATTGGGCAAAAGCCGAAACAGTGCTTTGAGCCGTCGCTGGAACGGGTGATGAAATACTAAGAGCAGCGGCCCCGACAGCAGCAAATGCAAAAGTCAGAAATGGCGACCGTACGCGCTTGGGTAATTTATTCGTCATGTCATGTCCGAAATGAATGGGATCGTGCTGAGAATGAGTATTCCAACATCTCGTTACGGCTGTCTATTCACAATAAGGAAAACTGGGGCAGGTTTTACGCAAAGCGCATTAACTGTATCCGGAATACCTTACCACAACCGCGCCAAGTGCTGCGCCAGCGCCACGATTAACCCGCGCTTTGTGATTTTCAGCAAATTTCTGCCGATTTTTCTTGAACCCGTTAAGGGACTGAAAACTCTACTTGGCGCACGATTCGAGTTGTGCCATAAGGAGGCACGTCTGGGGAATAGGTAAACGCATCACCCCGATTTGACCACAGAGTCAGGCGGGTATGGTGACAGGCAAGCGACGGGACACGCTACGACAATGACCTACGGGACTTCTAACGGCTTGAAATCGGGCATCACTCGGCGCGGGCTACTTGGGGCTTTTGCAGCTACCGCTGTAACCTCAGCCCCCATGTATGCCAATGCAGCTGGATTTTTGCGTGGCGGTGGCGATGTACGCCGTCTGGCCATGTATTCAGGACGCACCGGCGAAACCATCAACATGATTTATTGGGTCGAAGGCAAATACATCAAAGATGCCTTGAAAGAGATCAACCATTTCATGCGTGACTGGCGTACGGACACCTCGATCAAGATCGACACCCGCAACATCGACATCATGGCTGCTGCCCATGGTCTAATGGATGTACGTGAACCCTACACCATGTTGTCTGGTTATCGTTCGCCCAAAACCAACGCAATGTTGCGTTCACGTTCGCGCGGCGTCGCCAAGAATTCGCTTCACATGAAAGGTCAGGCCGCAGACTTGCGTCTGAAATCCCGTTCGGTGAACCAGATCTTCAAAGCTGCGGTTGCCTGTAACGGTGGCGGTGTTGGAAAATACTCCGGCTCGAACTTTGTGCATATGGATTGCGGCGTGGTTCGCACTTGGGGTCGCTGATCCGACAACATGATACGATGCAGTCAAAAGCGCCCTCGGGCGCTTTTTTGTTGTGACGCAGTCTGTTGACCCGCCTGCCCAGCTTTGGCATCTAACCCTGAACGACAAATGAGGCGATGATGAAACCTTTCCTGATCTTGCAACTGCGCCCTGAAACCGACGCCTCGGATGACGAATTTCAGGCGTTTCTGTCCAAAGGTGGGCTAAGCGCGGATCAGGTGCATCGTATCCGACTGGATCAGGAACGCATTCCCGACACCTTGGATCTGACCGCCTATTCGGGTGTCATTGTCGGCGGCGGACCGGGCTGCGTTTCAGACGCGCCAGACAAGAAATCCGCAATCGAGGCCAAGATCGAAGCAGAGTGCCTGTCGCTCATGCCCGAAATCACCACCCGCGACATCCCGTTTCTGGGTTGCTGCTATGGTATCGGTATCTTGGGCCATCACCTTAAACCGGGCGCGATCTCAAAAGATCAATTCGGAGAGCCCGTCAGCGCAAGCCCCTGCCGCTTGACCGACGAAGGACGCGACGATCCACTGCTGAAGGGCATCCCTGACGCGTTTGAGGCCTTCGTAGGTCATAAGGAAGCAATGCAACAGCTGCCCGAGGGCTGCACGCAGTTGGTGACATCCGCCCCCTGCCCGTTTCAGATGATCCGCTTTGGCCAGAACGTCTATGCCACCCAGTTCCACCCAGAAGCCGACGCACATGGGTTTGAAACCCGGATCGGGATTTACAAACACCACGGCTATTTCCCGCCGGAAGAAGCGGAAGCGCTGGTCGACATGGTCCACGCAGCAAACGTTCACGCACCCGCCCAGATCTTGCGGAATTTCGTGGATCGGTATCGGGACAGCTAAGCCCATACAAGGGCAGATGCTACAGATATAGTTAGGAAAATGGCGCACCCGAGAGGATTCGAACCTCTGGCCTCTGCCTTCGGAGGGCAGCGCTCTATCCAGCTGAGCTACGGGTGCTTAAGGCGGGGATATAGGCCATCGCCCTGCCCCCCGCAACATGAAACCGCGGCATTTCAGAGCGGTACAAAAGAAAAGGACCGCCAAACTGGCAGCCCTTCCCAAAATCTGTATCTCGACGATTAATGCTTGGTATTTCGTTGTAAGACCTCAGCGCCAATTTCTTACTGAGGCAATTCTCTACCCAGATAGTTTGAGATTTCGGCGATACTTCCGTCTGCTCCGGTCACTTTATAGCCATCATTGACCAAGTAACCCACATACCACCTATTATAGAAAAACGGAAAGACAATTCCGGCGAGACCATAACTTATGAGAGTAACGATGAAGATCACTATCGCACCAACCCAATGACCTCGAAATAGAGCAGGGAAAGGGCCAAAAAACAAAGTTGTCCAAGAAAATCCAATCGGAGCATCGCGCAAACGACCATTGTGTGGGTTCTTAAAATAGAGCTTTCCTTTGCCTGTTTGGGTAACTGCTGCCCAAACTATGGCTCCAACTACGAATAGTAAGACCAAACCAGGTAAGCCAATATTATTTAACATAATCAATCCCTTTCCGCTCTAAAGTGACAATCTATAGTTTATCACTCCAGACAAGGCACTACCATATGCTGACGGCGCTATCCGAAGGCTAATTTCCCACATTCCAATAAAAAAAGGGCTCGCAAAATGCGAACCCTTTGATTTTTGTAGTACCGTCGCTCGGGCGATTAACGCTTCGAGAACTGGAACGAACGACGTGCTTTGCGGCGGCCGAACTTCTTACGTTCAACAACACGCGAGTCACGGGTCAGGAAGCCAGCAGCTTTCAGTGCGCCACGCAGCGAGGGTTCGTAAAGCTGCAGAGCTTTCGAAATCCCGTGCTTAACGGCACCAGCTTGGCCCGACAGACCGCCGCCTTTAACGGTGGCAACCACGTCGAATTCGCCTTCAACACCAGCAACCTGTGCGGGCTGACGTACGATCAGCTGCAGCACGGGGCGTGCGAAGTATTTGTCCATGTCCTTGCCGTTCACGGTGACCTTGCCGGAACCCGGCTTGATCCACACACGAGCAACAGCGTCTTTACGCTTGCCGGTGGCATAGGAACGTCCCAGCTCGTCACGGACGGGCTCACGGGGGGCAGCAACCTCAACAACAGCTTCGGTGCCTTCTGCGACGGCGTTCAGCTCGTCCAGCGATTTGATCTCTTCAGTCATGATCAGCCCTCACGTGTGTTTTTGGGGTTCATCGACTTGACGTCCAGCACTTCGGGGCTCTGGGCCTCGTGGGGGTGCTCGGCGCCGGCGTAGATGCGCAGGTTGGTCATCTGCTGACGGCTCAGTTTGCCGCCCGGCAGCATACGCTGCACAGCTTTGGTCAGCAGGCGCTCGGGGTGGTCACCCTCGAGGATCTGGCCAGCAGTGCGCGACTTGATGCCGCCCGGATAACCGGTGTGCCAGTAGTGCACTTTGTCGGTGCGCTTCTTGCCGGTCATTTGTACTTTGTCCGCATTGATCACGATGACGTTGTCACCCATGTCCATATGCGGCGTGAACGAGGCTTTATGCTTGCCACGAAGACGCGTTGCGATGATCGATGCAAGACGGCCCAGTACAACGCCTTCGGCGTCGATGATGATCCACTTTTTCTCGATATCTGCAGGCGTTGCAGAGAAGGTTTTCATTGATTCAGCCCTGATTGGGTTTCGGATGGTGTGGTTCTAGTGATTTTGCAGGGCGGGTCAAGCACAGACTTTCCGCTTTTAGTGTGCAAAAACAACACATTACAAATATGGTATTATTTTACCCCACACCACACACCGAATTCAGACCTATTCCGGTACGCAAATCTCGCCCCGCAGCATCGCTTTTCCGGTACGCCAGATCAGACCAGCGACCACCAATACCAACACAACTAGCAAAATGAAGCCAATGTTGTGATGTGTACGCGAGCCGTCCAACTGGGCAAACCGGAACGAGGCGATAGACAACGCCGCGATCGGGAAGCTCAACGCCCACCAGCTAAGCGCAAAGGGAAGTTTTGCCAAACGCGGCACCTGAGCAACCACGAGCGCTGCAAAGATATAGCCCGAGTAGATCAGCAACCTGGCGACACCGTCCACCTCGCCTGTCATGCTGACATAGGCCAGAAACGCGACCGAGGGTGGGGCGATCAGAATGACCATGGTCGGAAACAGCCGCGCCACAATAGGATCGTGAAAAATCAACCGGTTCATTACCAGCGTCAGAAGCACGATCCAGAAAATCATTCCGCCGGAAAAGAACAGCCAAGAGGTTTCGATATATCCGATACGGGCACCCAGCACCGGAACAATGACGTTACCCACTGCTGGAATGAACCACGCAGGCGTCAGATGACCCACCTGAAAGGACCGGTGGCTGATCCAGCCAGAGATTACCGCGATGGTCAGCACGCCCTGCCCCGCAACGCCCAAAAGCCACACATACTCGGCCAGTGTTGGATTGTACGGGAACACCGCCGTCGCCAGCAAAAGAAGCGAGATCGAGATCGTCGGGAAAAAGGCTAGCTTGACGGGATGGTGCCACTCCTCGGCCACGGCAGCGGGATGACGCAACGCCTTCGCGACATAGATCAGGGCAATCGCGATCATCACCGCGGCGCCAATCAGCAGCATCAGCGACGACGCAGCCTCGAGCATCGGCATCGCCGGAGCGCCCGCATGCAACGCCAATGTCAGCCCCATCAACCCCATCACGATCGCAAAGAATGTGACAGGAAAATGCGCCAGACGGCTGAACTCTTCCGGGGGCATGTTCGGATCAGGGGCTTGGGTCGTGTCAGACATGGGCGTTAAAAACCTCGCGCGACATATTGCAATATCCTAATGTGGTGCGCCTTTCGCCTGCCCGGGTCAAGCCCGTTCCGGCGGGATCGAGTAGGTCAAACTGGCGCGGGCCACCGGGCGGTCATGACCCTCGGAATAGATCAGCACATCGCCGACGGCCAATACCTTCCCCAGCTTATGGATGGTCGCATGTGCCAAAAGATCCGCGCCGGACGCCGGTTTGCGCATGAAATCTATCGAGCAATTGGTGGTGACGGCCAGCGCTTTGGGTCCGATCATCGCCAGCACAGCCAGATAAATCGCCACATCCGCCAAGGCGAACATACTGGGGCCGGAGACTGTGCCACCGGGGCGCAAATGCTTGTCGCTGATGCGTTTGCGGATGATGGCGCGCATCGGCGCGACCTCGGCTACTTCGAAGTCATCCGCGACCTGAGGGAACTCGGCCTGCAGGAAGGCCTGCAATTCACGTTGCGTCATTTTCAATTGCATGGTTTCCCCTTCGGTTGCTCCCGCCTATCGTGTGACGCAAACCAAGGGAGAACAAGATGGCAGACCCAATTCTGATCCGCGAGGACGCAGCGTCAGTTGCGAGGTTGACGTTGAACAACCCCGGAGCGCTGAACGCGCTGTCGGATGCGATGCTGGCCGCACTAAAATCCGAGCTCGAGGCACTGGCCAATGACAGCTCGATCCGGGCGATTGTGATCGCGGGTGCGGGCAAGGTGTTCTGCGCCGGTCACGACCTGAAGGAAATGACCGCGGGCCGTGCCGCCGAGGATGGAGGTCACGCCTATTTCAACGACCTGTTCACCCGCTGTGCCGAAGTAATGACCCTGATCCCCCGCCTACCCCAACCCGTCATCGCCGAGATCCACGGTATCGCCACCGCCGCTGGCTGCCAGCTGGCTGCGACATGCGATATGGCCGTTGCTGCGGAAGGCACACGCTTTGGCGTGAATGGGGTGAATATCGGGTTGTTCTGTTCGACTCCGATGGTCGCCCTGACCCGCAATGTGCCGCGCAAAGTCGCGTTCGAGATGCTGACCACGGGCGAGTTCATTGACGCCACCCGTGCACGCGAGGTCGGATTGGTTAACCGCGTGGTTCCGCATGATGACTTGCGCGCGGCAACGGACGAACTGGCTGCAACGGTGGCCTCGAAACTGGGGGCCGCTGTGAAGATCGGCAAGTCCGCTTTCTACGATCAAGCCCTGATGGATCTGGAAGAGGCCTATGCCTTCACTGGCGGCGTAATGGCAGAGAACATGATGCTGCGCGATACCGCCGAGGGCATTCAGGCCTTCATCGAAAAGCGCAAGCCTGAGTGGTCTCAGAACGAAGACGCTTAGGGCTGAAACGTCATCACCGTCACATCGCGCCCATCAAACTGCGCGATGTGGCCGGGTGGCAGACTGATCCAATCATCTTCGTCCCGATCCAACGGTTCGGACACGACAGCCCACCCTTGCCGGCTGTCTGACCAGCGATAATAGACAGATGGCGCATACTGATCCGACGCGCACCGCGCGGCCCAAAGGGATGTTCCGTCTGACAAAGCCGCCGACAGGCGCAGATGCGGTGTGGTGCCTAAGCGGCGCGACAAGTCCAGCAAGGCACGCGTGGCGCGCTCAAGCGCCTGTGGTACGCTCGCGCCCGCTTCAATCGCCTCGATGGTCAGAAGAAACAGCACTTCGCTGTCCGTGGCTCCCTGCCGCTTTCCATAAAGCGCATCTGGGATCAGCATGTCCGCCTGTTTGCGGAACCCCTCGAACCCGCCAATCTGGCCGTTATGCATGAAGCTCCACTGCTTATATGCAAACGGATGACAATTGTTGCGGCTGGTGGCCGATCCCGTCGAGGCGCGCACATGGGCCAAAAACAGCCGCGATTTCACCTGATGGGCCAACGCCCGCAGGTTCGGATCAGACCACGCGGGCAACACATCCCTGTACAGCCCAGGTTCGGCGCGATGGTCATACCACGCCACCCCGAACCCATCAGCGTTGATGGCGGTTTTTGCCTCTTCCGCTTCCTGACTTTGCTGGATCAGCGAATGGCCGGGCTGGACCACGACCTCTTCCATAAAAATCGGTGCACCCAGATAGGCGGCCCAACGGCACATACTGCCCCCTTGCTTTCCAGTCTTACCCTTCGGGCTTACTGGCCGCGATTATGGGTCTTGGCATAAAGCCGCGCGATGATCCCGCTGGCAGTTTTCTCGAATGCAGATGGAATCACTGCGTGGATCACTGCTGCACCAGCAGCTACGAACAACCAGAATGAAAAACCGGCCGCAAATCGAGCGTGTTCCAAATAGGTTTCATCTACTGAATTCGGGTGGTCAAGAAATACCTTGCTGATCATCGCGCTTCTCCGTGAGTGTGTATGAAAAGAATGCTCCACAATCACGTAGATTTTTTCCCAAACTATCGAAGCATTAGTTGAATATTGAGATATTTTCCCTCTAGATACCTAATATGCAAGATATTGACACATTAGATCGCAAAATCCTGGGCGCCCTACAACAAAATGCAGATCAAAGTCTGGAGGAACTGGGCGAGCGGGTCGGCTTGTCACGCAACGCCTGTTGGCGGCGCGTTCGGAACCTTCAGGAAACCGGGATCATTCGCAAACGCGTCGCCCTGTTGGATCCTCAGAAGCTGGGGCTTGGCCTGTCCGTTTTCATTCAGGTCCGCACGTCGAACCATGATGCAGACTGGCTGGAAAAATTCTCGCGGGCGGTCAAGCTGATGCCCGAGATCCTCGGCGCCTATCGCATGACCGGCGATCTGGATTACCTGATCCACGCGCGCGTGAACGATGTGAAAGACTATGACGCGCTATACCAACGCCTGATCGAGAAGGTCGACCTCAGCGATGTCTCAGCCAGCTTCGTGATGGAAGAGCTAAAGGAAACGACAGAACTGTCGCTTTAAGACCTGACAGTTTGAACAGCGCGGCCTAGAACGGTCCAGAAATCGAAAGCCGAGCCATGCCTTATCTGATCCTGATCCTTGCTGTCATCGCCGAGACCATCGGCACTACCGCCCTGCAGGCCAGCCAGCAGTTCACGCGGCTTGGACCGTCACTGACGGTCGTCGTGGCCTATGCGATCAGCTTCTTCCTGTTGGGCTGGGCGTTGAAATACATGGCAGTCGGGGTCGCCTATGCAATCTGGTCGGGACTTGGGATCGTTTTGATTGCCGCCATTGGATACGCGCTTTTTGGTCAGAAACTGGACCTGCCTGCCCTTCTTGGCCTATCGATGATCCTTGGCGGCATCCTGATCATTCACCTGTTTTCAAACTCGGCTCAGCACTGAACGGGTGAAATACCCCGAATTAGCGCATTTCTACTGGCAATCGCTCCATAACCGGGCTATGCGCGCCCTAACTTATCCCTTTTTCATTCGAAGGTGGCCCTTATGGACCTGCGCAATATTGCGATCATCGCACACGTTGACCACGGCAAAACAACCCTTGTTGACGAGCTTCTGAAACAATCCGGTGCGTTCCGGGAAAACCAGGCCGTTGCCGAACGCGCTATGGACAATGACGCCATCGAACGCGAGCGTGGCATCACGATTTTCGCCAAACCGACCTCGGTTGAATGGAAAGGCACACGCATCAACATCGTTGACACCCCGGGCCACGCCGATTTCGGTGGCGAGGTTGAGCGGATCCTGTCGATGGTGGATGGCGTTGTCCTGCTGGTGGATGCCGCTGAAGGCCCGATGCCTCAAACTAAGTTCGTAACCTCGAAAGCGCTGGCACTGGGCCTGCGCCCGATCGTGGTTCTGAACAAAGTGGACAAGCCCGACGCAGAACCCGATCGCGCGCTGGACGAATGCTTTGACCTGTTTGCCAGCCTTGAAGCCACCGAAGACCAACTCGATTTCCCGCACATGTATGCGTCGGGCCGTTCGGGCTGGGCTGATCACGAGCTTGATGGACCGCGCGCAGACCTTCACGCGTTGTTTGACCTGATCGTCAACCACGTCCCCGCCCCGAAGCAAATCGCGCATCAGGGCGAAGACTTCCGTATGCTGGCCACCACATTGGGATCGGACCCGTTCGTTGGTCGTATCCTGACAGGTCGCGTTGAAAGCGGCACGCTGAAAGTCGGTGCTACCGTTCAGGCCCTCAGCCGTATCGGCCAAAAGATCGAACAATTCCGCGTCACCAAGATCCGCGCATTCCGCGGGCTGGAAGAGGCCGACATCGACGAAGCGCAGGCCGGCGACATCGTGTCGATTGCGGGCATGTCAAAAGCTACGGTGGCTGACACGATCTGTGCATTGGCGGTTGATACTCCCCTGGACGCCCAGCCGATCGATCCGCCAACCATCACCGTGACCTTCGGGATCAATGACAGCCCGTTGGCCGGCCGTGACGGCAAGAAAGTTCAGTCGCGCGTCATCCGTGACCGTCTGATGAAAGAGGCGGAATCGAACGTCGCCATCAAGATCGAAGACACCCCCGGCGGTGAGGCCTTTGAGGTTTCTGGCCGTGGCGAACTCCAGATGGGTGTTCTGATCGAGAACATGCGCCGCGAAGGGTTCGAACTGTCGATCTCGCGCCCGCAGGTGATCATGAAAGAAGAAAACGGTGTCCGCATGGAGCCCGTCGAAGAAGCCACAATCGACGTGGATGACGAATACTCCGGCGCCGTGATCGAAAAGCTGACCGGTGCGCGCAAAGGCGAACTGGTCGAAATGAAACCCGCTGGTGCTGGCAAAACGCGTATCATCGCGCATGTGCCTTCGCGCGGTTTGATTGGTTATCATGGCGAGTTTCTGACCGACACACGCGGCACCGGTGTGCTGAACCGTGTGTTCCACGGCTGGACCGAACACAAAGGCTCCATCCCAGGTCGTCGCGCAGGTGTTCTGATCTCGATGGAGAACGGACAATCGGTGGCATTCGCACTGTGGAACCTTGAAGATCGCGGCAAGATGTTCATCAGCTCTCAGGTTGATGTATATCAAGGCATGATCATCGGAGAACATAGCCGTGAAAACGACCTCGAGGTGAACCCGCTGAAAGGTAAGAAACTGACCAACGTACGTGCATCGGGAACCGACGAAGCGGTACGCCTGACCACGCCGGTTACGCTCTCGTTGGAAGAGGCAATTGCCTACATCAACGACGACGAACTGGTCGAAGTGACGCCCGAAAACGTGCGCCTGCGCAAACGCTATCTGGATCCGCACGAGCGCAAACGCCAAGCGCGCGCAGCACAGTAACGTGTTTCACATTTGAGAATAATTAAGGGGCCGAAAGGCCCCTTTTTCTTTTATATCAGTATGTTAGATGGGCTTATTCATCTATCTCTACAATCAGCAACTCACGCTCGGACGCGTTACGCGCATGGCTTAGCGCTTCTTGATATTCGGGCGAATGATAGCAAGCCTCAGCTGCCTCCACGCTTTCAAACTTGGCGACCACGTTGCGCGGGCGGTCCTTTCCCTCAAGCTGAACATAGCGTCCGCCACGGGCGATAAACTTGCCGCCATGCTTCGCAACGGCGGGTCCGGCCAACTTGGCGTATTTACCATAGGCATCTTCATCCGTGACGGTGACGTGAGCAATCCAAAGGGCGGGCATGGGCAGTTCTCCAGTATAAAAAAGGCCGCGTATCGAACAAACGATACGCGGCCTTAATACGTTTGGAAAGAGCGACTTAGCCCGCGATGGTGGCTTCTGCTGCTGCGATGGCTTCAGCGGATTTCGATGCGTCCGCACCGCCACCCTGCGCCAGTTCGGGACGGCCACCGCCACCCTTACCGCCCAATTCAGGCACAGCAGCCTTCACCAGATCGACAGCCGACAGCTTGTCAGTCAGGTCCGCGGTCACGCCCGCAGCCACAGCCACCTTGCCGTCATTGTCCGAGATGATCAGCACCGCACCGGATCCCAGTACATCTTTCTGTTCATTCACAAGCGCTTGCAGGTCTTTCCCCCCAACGCCAGCAATCGACATCGCCAGGAATTTCACACCGTTGATATCTTTGGCTTCTGCACCTGCACCAGCGGCTTTGGCCAACTCGCGTTTCAGCGCAGAGATTTCGTTTTGCAGAGCCTTGCGTTCGTCCATCAAGCCCTTCACGCGATCTACAACCTGTTCAGGCTTGGCTTTCAGCATGCCCTGAAGTTCCGACCCGCGCGCGGCTTCGGCTTCGATATGGGCCACAGCGGCCTTTCCAGTTAGCGCTTCAATCCGGCGAATACCAGCGGCCGATGCGCCTTCCGACAGGATCACGCAGATGCCAATGTCACCCGTTTGCTTCACATGGGTACCGCCACAGAGTTCAATCGAGTAGGTGTCCCCGCTCGCACCCTTGCCAGTTGCTGCATGACCCATCGAAACCACGCGAACTTCGTCGCCGTATTTCTCGCCAAACAGTGCCTGCGCGCCGATGTCACGCGCATCATCAGGCGTCATGATCCGGGTCTCGACAGGTGTGTTCTGACGGATATAGGTGTTCACTTCGCGGGCGATGTTGCTCAGCTCCTGCGGGCTGACGGCCTTGTTGTGACTGAAGTCAAAGCGCAGGCGATCGGGCGCGTTCAACGACCCGCGCTGCGCCACATGCTCGCCCAACTCGTTGCGCAGTGCTTCGTGCAGCAGGTGCGTTGCCGAGTGGTTGGCACGAATGGACGTCCGGCGCAGGTGATCCACGGCCAGTTCCGCGCCCTGTCCCGTAGAGATCTCGCCCTCATCGACCTTTGCAACGTGAATAAACACATCCGCAACTTTTTTGGTGTCGGTTACATGGACCGAACCGCTTTCGGTACGGATCAAACCCTTGTCACCCACTTGACCGCCGCTTTCGGCATAGAACGGTGTCTGGTTCACTACGATCTGCACGTCTTCGCCAGCCTTCACGCTGTCGACGGGTTTACCGTCCTGCAGCAGTGCCAGAACCTGTCCTTCGGCGTGTTCGGTGTCATAACCAAGGAATTCGGTCACACCGTGTTCTTCCGCCAGATCGAACCAAATTGTGGCGTCCGCTGCCTCGCCCGAACCGGACCACGCCGCACGTGCACGCGCTTTCTGTTCTTCCATGGCAGCGTCGAAACCGGGCTGGTCCACGCCCAGACCCTTTTCGCGCAGCGCGTCCTGCGTCAGGTCCAGTGGGAAGCCATAGGTGTCGTAAAGCTTGAACGCGGTTTCGCCGGGAAGGTCTGCACCTACAGCAAGGCTGGACACTTCATCATCCAGCAGCTTCAAGCCGCGATCCAGCGTCTTCTTGAACCGAGTTTCCTCGTTCAGAAGCGTCTCTTCGATCATTGCCTGACCGCGATTAAGCTCAGGATAGGCCTGTCCCATTTGGGCTACAAGCTCGGGCACCAGACGGTGCATGACCGGATCTTTGGCGCCCAACAGATGCGCGTGACGCATAGCGCGGCGCATGATGCGACGAAGGACATAGCCACGGCCTTCGTTGGACGGCATCACGCCATCCGCAATCAGGAACGAGGTCGAACGCAGGTGATCAGCGATCACGCGGTGATGCACGTTCTTGTCGCCAAAGGGGTCGACGCCGGTCGCATGGGCCGAAGCTTCGATCAACGCCTTGAACAGGTCTGTGTCATAGTTGTCATGGCTGCCCTGAAGCAACGCACCGATGCGTTCCAGTCCCATACCGGTGTCGATGGACTGCATGTCCAGATCAATCATCGAGCCGTCTTCAAACTGCTCGTTTTGCATAAACACGATGTTCCAGATCTCGATGAAGCGGTCGCCGTCTTCTTCCGGGCTTCCGGGAGGGCCACCCCAGATGTGCTCGCCGTGGTCATAGAAGATCTCGGTGCACGGGCCGCAAGGACCGGTCGGCCCCATCTGCCAGAAGTTATCCGAGGTCGCGATGCGGATGATCCGCTCTTCCGGTACGCCAAGCTTCTTCCAGATATCAAATGCTTCGTCATCCGTGTGATACACGGTGACGTAGAGCCTTTCTTTCGGAATGCCGAATTCCTTGGTGATCAGGTTCCAAGCGAAAGGAATGGCTTCTGACTTGAAATAGTCGCCAAAGCTGAAGTTCCCCAGCATCTCAAAGAACGTGTGGTGACGCGCCGTGTAGCCCACGTTGTCCAGATCGTTGTGCTTGCCGCCCGCCCGTACGCATTTCTGCGCGGTGGTGGCACGTACATAGTCGCGCTTCTCGACCCCGGTGAAGAGGTTCTTGAACTGCACCATGCCCGAGTTCACGAACATCAGCGTCGGGTCATTTCGCGGCACCAGCGGAGAGCTGTCCACGATCGTGTGCCCTTCGCGTTCAAAATAGTTCAGAAAGGTCGAACGGATATCGTTGAGGCTGGCCATTTTGTCTCGTCTCTTATGCGCTGTCGGTTTCATTTACCCCTGTGTGGGCGTGCTGTCCACAGCGTGTGGGCCATCAGGCGGTTACAAAGAAAAAAGGACCGGCCGAGGCCAGTCCTTTGATCAAATTATCAGATGATTTTACGCTTCAAGCAGCCCGTCATCATCCTTGTCTTTTTCATGCTCTGGCATTTCGAAATCCAGACCGTGCGCTGCGCGGATCTTGTCCTCGATCTCTAGCGCTGTGCGATTGTGTTCGCGCAGGTAATTCTTGGCGTTCTCACGCCCCTGCCCGATCCGCTCATCGCCATAACTGAACCACGCACCAGATTTCTCGACCACGCCAGCCTTGACGCCAAGGTCCAGAAGTTCGCCCATTTTCGAGATGCCTTCGCCATACATGATGTCGAATTCGACCTGTTTGAACGGCGGAGCCACTTTGTTTTTCACAACTTTCACGCGGGTTGCGTTGCCGACGACCTCGTCGCGGTCCTTGATCGCGCCAATACGGCGAATATCCAGTCGCACCGAGCTGTAGAACTTCAGTGCGTTACCGCCGGTCGTGGTCTCAGGGCTACCAAACATCACGCCGATCTTCATGCGGATCTGGTTGATAAAGATCACCATGCAGTTGGAACGCGAAATGGAGCCGGTCAGTTTGCGCATCGCTTGGCTCATCAAGCGGGCCTGAACGCCCACATTGCTGTCGCCCATATCGCCTTCCAGCTCGGATTTTGGTGTCAGTGCAGCAACCGAGTCGACGACAACCATGTTCACCGCGCCCGAGCGTACCAGCGTATCCACGATCTCAAGCGCCTGTTCACCTGTATCGGGCTGCGAAATCAGCAGCTCGTCCAGATCCACGCCCAGCTTCTTGGCATATAGCGGGTCCAGAGCGTGTTCCGCGTCAACGAAGGCACAGACGCCGCCCTTTTTCTGTTCTTCCGCGACACAATGCAGTGTCAGCGTTGTCTTGCCCGAGCTCTCCGGGCCATAGATTTCAACGATCCGGCCCTTGGGCAGGCCGCCAATCCCCAGCGCGATATCCAGCCCCAGAGACCCTGTCGAAGTTGATTCAATTTCGGCAACCGGATTGTCCGCGCCAAGTTTCATGATCGAGCCTTTACCGAACTGACGTTCGATCTGGGCCAGAGCGCTGTCGAGCGCCTTTTGCTTGTCGCTATCTTTTTTCATCTGGAAAATATCCGCTGTTGCCATATCTCGCCCTCACTTATTCCACACCCGCCTGCACTCGGCAATCGCTGGATTGTTCTTGCCTTGTTCTTGTTTTCTGTATGAGTACAAATTAAGAACATTTCAAGTAAAGTTTTTCTAGAACTCAAGATAGGCCTCAAAGGTAACCAAGTTATTAACCTTAGTTTTCCGTCTGTGATTGTTCTTCCAGAAAGCACTCTTTTGCATTCCTTATCATAGCCTTAAGCAGACTTGTGGAGTTACAATGTGACCTGAAAGTGTGCTTTTTTCTTCAGTGCATTTGTTCGTTCACGGTCGCTGTCAACTCTGTCAGTGAGAACGGTTTGGGCAAAAAAACGGAATTCGGAATCCGAGCCTGATGGTCCGCCACCGAATCCTCGGCATAACCCGATACGAAAACCACCTTTACGTCGGGCCGGTCTTCAAGCGCCTTTGCTACCCAAGTTGGACCATCCATTCCTGGCATAATCACGTCGGTGACAAACACATCCACTTTTAACGCTGTGTCGTCCAAAACACTCAAGGCTTGCTCGGCACAATCTGCTTCCAGAACAGTAAAGCCACGCATCCTGAGCGCACGTGATGCAAATGCGCGGACCGGCGCTTCATCCTCGACCAACAAGACAACGCCACCTGTCTCATTGTCCTGCGGATCAGCCACCTCGGACGCAACCTGTGACACCTCAGTGACCTTGTGTTCCGATGTCTGACAGTGCGGGGGAAGAGACGCCTCTCCATCTCTGTTCTCTGCACAGTACATGGATGCCATATCTTCAGGGACCGAGCCCAAAGCGGGTTGCGATCCGTCGGTCTCGGGGTCGTAGGCTGTCTGACCGGACACCTCTGCATCTCGCGCATCTTCAGGGAAATCAGCTTCACGACTAGCCGGGAAGTACAAAGTGAATGTCGTGCCCTGCCCTGGCAGGGAGTCGACAAAAATATACCCTCCCATCTGCTTCACAATGCCATAGGCCATGGACAGACCAAGACCCGTACCTTTGCCTGCCATCTTCGTGGTGAAGAAGGGCTCGAATATCTTACCGATCTTATCCGCCGGAATTCCGGTTCCCTGATCAACCACACGAATGGCTACGTACTCACCGGCAGGAACACTGGCGCGATCCCGCTGCAGAGCGCTTTCCAAAATAACATTGCGCGTTTCGACCCGGATCGTCCCCCCGTCCTGCATCGCATCGCGTGCATTCACAACGAGGTTCATAATCACCTGATCCAGCTGCCTACGATCTGCGCGAACGGGCAATAGAGCGGCGTCGTGATCTAGCTGAAGCAAGATCTTTTCACCTACCAAGCGATTCAAAAGATGGGTCAGGTCCGAAAGGGACTCGGTCAACAGAAGCTTCTCGGGCCGCAACGTCTGTTTGCGCGAAAACGCCAAAAGCTGCCGAACCAGAGCCGCGGCTCGATTGGCGTTCTGGACGATCTGAGACAGATCCGAGTAGGCCGGATCCTGTTCGTCTCGCCCCAACAAAAGAAGGTCGCAATGACCAGAGATAGCGGTCAGCAAGTTGTTGAAATCATGGGCTACGCCCCCTGCAAGCTGACCAATTGCTTCCATTTTTTGGCTTTGGACAAACTGTGCTTCCAAAGACTTCAGCTCGGTCGCATCCTGAAGAACTGCTACCAGCGCAGTTCCCTTTCCTTCGCTGATCTGTGCCAGCGATATCTGGATGAAGACATCTTCGTCCTCGCGAGTGGCCCGCACAATCTCGGATCGCCCAAGATGCCGCCCCGCATGCGCCTCGCGCAGCCATTCAGAAACTGGGCGTCCAAGCCCTTCGACCTGATCCGCCATCAAGGACCCGATTGCGTCGCCGTCACCCAACAGATCGCGGGCGCGACGGTTGGCCATGGTAATGCGCCCGGTAACATCAAGCTTCAAAAGAGGCACTGGCAGGCCGTCGATAAATGCCCATTCCTCGCTCGTCAGTTCTGGGGCAGAACTTGGTGGAAGCAAGTAAAGCTCGCGCCGTCCAGCAGTTGTAGGAAGCTCGCACACCAAAGCTGGAACCGGCCCGTCACGGCCCGAAACCTGCATAATGGTGCCCGGCTGAATGGGAAGTTCGGTGAATACTCGATCCAGAGTGGTTTCGCGTCCGCCCAATAGGTTACGAGCGGCTTCGTTCATAAACAGAACGGTACCGGTTTTGGACACGGTCATCATCGGCAGACTGATGTTTTCCCCCATACGCGCGCCGGCGAATTGGCTGGAATGCTGCTCTAACCTCCAAAGATACCCATTGTCCTGAACAAGATGGACGCGGATCCGCAGATGCCCACACTTTGTGTGAAGTTCTTCGCTTGCATATCCTTTGGCCTGCGCGCGCCCTTGCAGCTGATATAGGACCGAGGCAGGAGCTGCGAATAAATCGGCAAGATGCGTCGACAAAACACCACCAGCGCGTTCCCCCAAAAACTGTACCGCTGCCGCGTTCCGATAAATCACGTCCCCGTCCTCACCCGTTAGAAAGGCGGCTGTGTTGTCATGCGCGACCAATCCCGACATGACGTTTATCAGCCGATCCCGGTGAAGGCTTTTCAGAATTGCGACACCGCGAACGATTACGGCCAAACATACAAAGGACAATCCAGTCACAATCAAGCTCAGGCCGAGCATAGGAGCTTCTACGAACCACGATGCACCTAGAAACGCGGCACCAATCACCATCAAAGCAAGCGTTCTGGGCGCAAGTCGCAATGCGACAAGAGCAAACGGGTGCGACGTAAAGGCAGATGTCTGCACGATAGTTCCTTCTTTCAATCGCCCTCTTTTCTGAAAGAAGAGGGTTAATGCCCGATTAATGAAGGAAGACTATCTACTTTAGATTGTTTTTGCCAAGCCTTAACTGCCCTGTAGTTGCGCAAGATAGAAACCATCTCCGCCATCCAATGGGGTGAACTGGCATTCGGCGGTCAGATTGAAGATCTCATGATGCTTCAAAAACAGATCTACCTGATCTCGGTTTTCACTGCATAGGACCGAACAAGTTGCATAAGCCATTCGCCCGGTTGGCTTTAAGAAACCCGGCATGGAAGACAGGATCTCTTGCTGAGCGGTGTGGATTTCTGCCAGCTTGTCTGGCGTCAGAAGCCACTTTCCATGCGGCGCACGGCGCCAAGACCCGCTCCCCGAGCAAGGAGCGTCTGCAAGAACCAGATCAAAACCGCGAAGCGTTTCTAATTCTCCATGCCGTACGCGACGTATCGCGACGCCAGCACGTTCGGCCCGTGCGGGGATATCTTTCATCCGCTCCCACGATAGGTCATGTGCGGTGACGTCGGCCCCCAGCGCAGCCATCGCCAGCGCCTTGCCACCACCCCCCGCGCAATAGTCCAACACGCGCATTCCGGGCTGGATGTTCAGGTCTTCGATCACTGCTTGCGAGGCCGCATCCTGAAGCTCGACAAATCCTTCAAGAAAGGCGCGTGAGCTTTTGATTTTGCGAGGATTTGTTAAAACTTCAAGTGCCGTGGATGCAAGTGAAGATGGGCAGGTTTCGATCCCGTCTTCGGCCAAGATAGACACGGCCGTGTCCCGATCACACTTCGCCAGATTTGCGCGTACGAACACAGGTGCCCGACTGCGTAAGCTGTCCAGAAAGGCGTCAGTTTTGGCAGCAAGGCTTCTATCAAACTCGGGCAGCAGCCATTGCGGGCAATCCAACGTTTGAGCACGCGTCATATCTGCCGATATCGCAGCCTCTGCCTCGGTCAACGTGGACGGAGCGTGGCCCTCGCCCGAGAAAAGCTCTGCGGGATCCAGCCCCTGCCCGCGCAGAAGACCGATCATCACTGCGCGCCCATCCGTGCCGCCGCCAAGTGCCTGCGACGAGGACAACCTGCGCACTGCGTCAAACACGTGATCGCGAATGGCAGCACGGTCTTTCGAGCCCGCAAAACGATGGCCGCGTGCCCAGCCGGTCAGGGCTTGCTCGACTGCTGTGCCGGACAGATAGCTGTCCAGCACCTCAATCGCGGCAGCGACGCGTGCACCAGGTGTCATTGCAGGATCCCCATAACCGCCTTAGCCGATCCGATAGTTCGGGCTTTCGCGGGTGATCTGAACATCATGCACATGGCTTTCCTTCAGACCTGCTCCGGTGATCTTGACGAATTTGCAGTTGTTGCGCATCTCTTCAACGGTCGCACAGCCTGTATAACCCATGGCCGCCCGCAGACCACCCACCAACTGGTGGATCACGGTGCCTGCAGGACCTTTGTAAGGCACCTGACCTTCGATGCCTTCCGGCACCAGCTTGTCCGACGCTGCATCCTTCTGGAAGTAACGATCGGCCGAACCACGGGCCATCGCACCAAGCGATCCCATGCCGCGATAGGCTTTGAAGGAACGACCTTGATACAGGATCACCTCGCCCGGGCTTTCATCGGTGCCTGCGATCATCGAGCCCACCATCGCGCAGCTTGCGCCGGCTGCAATCGCCTTGGCGAAGTCGCCCGAGAATTTGATGCCGCCATCTGCGATCACCGGAATATCCCCGGCGGCCGCGGCACAGTCGGAAATCGCGGTCAGCTGAGGAACGCCCACACCGGCCACCATCCGCGTGGTACAGATCGATCCGGGGCCAATGCCCACTTTCACCGCATCCGCGCCAGCGTCGATCAACGCGCGAGTAGCATCGCCCGTGGCGACGTTGCCCGCAATCACCTGAACCGTGCTGGAGAGCGCCTTCACGCGCTTCACAGCCTCGATCACGCCTGCCGAGTGTCCATGCGCAGTGTCGACCACAACAATGTCCACACCCGCATCAATCAGCATCTCGGACCGAGCAAATCCGCTGTCCCCGACCGAGCTTGCTGCAGCAACGCGCAGACGGCCCAGATCGTCTTTACAGGCGGTGGGGTTCAGAACGGCTTGTTCTGTGTCTTTCAGGGTCAGAAGTCCGGTCAGCTTGCCGTCTGCATCCGTGACCAGAAGCTTCTCGATCCGGCGCGCGCGCATCAGGCTTTTCGCCTCTTCCAACTCTGCCGGCTCTTGCAACATCGCCAGATTGTCCGAGGTCATCATAACGCTGACCGGCGTGTCATCGCTTTCAGCAAAGCGCATGTCGCGGTTCGTCACGATCCCCACCACGCGCCCTTCCGGGCCAACCACCGGGAACCCGGTGACGCGGTAACGTTCCTGCAGCGCCTTCGCGTCTGCCAGCGTCTGATCCGCTGTCAGGGTAATCGGGTTGTAAACAATCCCGCTCTCAAAGCGCTTCACGCGGCGCACTTGCTGGGCTTGCTCGTCTGCGTCCAGGTTCTTGTGGATCACACCCATGCCGCCAGCCTGCGCCATTGCAATGGCCATACGGGCCTCGGTCACGGTGTCCATCGCCGAGCTTAGCAGCGGGATATTCAGTGCGATCGATTGGGTCACATGGGTCGACGTATCCGCAGTCGAGGGCAGCACGTTGCTGGCTGCCGGGACCAGCAGAACATCATCAAAGGTAAGGGCCTCGCGAATCTCCATGAGCGTTCTCCTTGGGAGTTTTCGTTTGGCACGTCCCTATCTCATGGGTTGGGGCAATTGGAAAGGGCTGAGGTGATATTTCTGCCTCTGAAGGCCCTGTTTTCTCTCAGGACAGCAATCCACACGTATTTCCGGGGTTTGACAAACCGAACGGGCCGTGAGCTTCTGAGATGGAACAAATGTGAACATGGCGAGGCTTTGATGGAACTGTCGACGCGCATTCGCGGCATTCTGGACGGAGGGGATGACGGCTGGGGGGTCTATTACAAAGCCCGCGCGATGAAAGCAGCGGGCGTTGACGTGACCGAACTGACCATCGGGGAACATGACATCCGTACTGATCCCTCGATCCTGAAGGCGATGTATGACGCGGCCATGGGGGGACACACCGGATATGTTGACGTGCCCGGCACCCCATCTTTACGTGATGCGGTCGCCCAGCGGGTCGAACACCAAACCCATGTGCCAACCACCCGCCGAAACGTGTTGATCACGCCCGGAGGGCAAGCAGCCTTGTTCGCGGCTCATATGGCCGCCTGTGACGACGGCGATACTGCGCTGTTCATTGATCCGCATTACACCACCTATCCCGGCACGATCCGCTCCGTTGGTGCCAAAGCCATGGCCATCCCCGCACGATCCCGCGATGGGTTCCAGCCCGATCTAGACGCGGTGCGCCGTGCCGCAAAGGGCGCCAAAAGTCTGCTAATCAATACGCCCAACAACCCGACCGGCGTGATCTACACCGACGACACGCTGCAAGGGTTGGCTCAGGTCTGTCGCGACGAAGATCTGTGGCTGATCTCGGACGAGGTTTATGACAGCCAAGTCTGGCATGGCGCGCATCTGTCCCCTCGTGCCCTACCCGGCATGGCAGAGCGCACGTTGGTCGTCGGATCCATGTCGAAAAGTCACGCGATGACCGGCAGCCGCCTTGGCTGGATTATTGGCCCGGACGAGGCGATTGCCCATCTGGCGACTCTATCCATCAACACCAATTACGGCGTGGCGGGGTTCATTCAGGATGCAGCCCTATTTGCGCTGCGCCAAGGACCGGGGTTCGAGGCCAAAATCGCCGCCCCCTTCCGAAGACGCCGCGACGCAGCCACGCCGCTGTTTTCTGGTCAAGAGGCGGCCCGCCTGATCCCGTCGGACGGGGCGATGTATCTGATGGTGGATATTCGCGCGACGGGTCTGTCCGGTGAAGAGTTCGCCCTGCGCCTGCTGGATGATGAACACATCGCCGTCATGCCCGGTGAAAGCTTCGGACACGCCGCAGCGGGCCATGTCCGTATTGCCATGACCATCGACGACGACCGGTTTCTGGATGCGGTCGAACGCCTGATCGAATTTGCGAATACTCTGACTGCAGGAGACACACAATGACCGACACGAACCGAGGCACCGCCTTCCGCGCCCTGCACCAAAAGGGCAACCCGTTCATCCTTGCCAATGCCTGGGACATTGGCAGCGCGAAGATGCTTGCGGCTTTGGGGGCCGATGCGATTGCCACCTCCTCGGCTGCGCATGCCTTCACTCTGGGTCGCCCGGATATGGGCCATGTGACCCGCGACGAGGCACTGGCCCACGCACAGGATTTGGTGGCGGCGGTGGACGTCCCGGTTTCGGGCGATTTCGAGAACGGCTTTGGCGACGATCCCGACACCTGCGCTGAAACGGTGCGGCTGGCCTATGAGGCGGGGCTGGCGGGTATCTCGATCGAGGACACTGCCCTGCCTGCTGCGACGCCCTACGACCGCGATATCGCGGTCGAGCGCATCCGTGCCTCTGCCGCCGCCGCCCGCGCGCTTCCCGGTGACTTCGTGCTGGTCGCCCGCGCCGACGGGGTGATGAACGGGCAGTATGATCTGGCCGAGGCGATGGCGCGCCTGAAAGGCTATGAAGACGCCGGGGCGGATTGCCTTTACATTCCCCTGCCCGGCACGCTCGAGGATCAAGCTGCCGTCTGCGCATCGACAAATCTGCCTGTGAACGCCTTAGCCGCTGGCTTATTCACCCAGCATAGCCGTGGTGATTTTGCCAAGGCAGGCGTGGCACGCATTTCGCTTGGATCCGCATTGGCCCGGGCGACGCATCGGGTGATCTTCGACGCCGCCCAAGGCATGTTTGGGGAAGGCGATTTCAGCCTGCTTGGCAAGGAGATTTCGGGCGACAAGATCGACGCTTTACTGAAGGAGTGACGCCTAGGCAGTGACGTCCATGTCATAGATCCAGTCATAGCGCCGCATCAGGACTTGCGGCGCCATGCGGCCGATCAGCCGCATCGCCATATGCCCCGCGCCACGCACCATCGGATTGGTATAGTGATAGTTGCGCGCGTTTTTGTGTGCTTCTGCCACGATCTTGGCGGTGCGCGGACGGCGTTTGCCCTGATAGACGGCAGGTCCACGTTCCAACCCGAAGCGATCAAGGCAATCCGCCAGTACCCAAGCGTCTTCCAGCGCCATCACCGCACCTTGCGCCATGAAGGGCAAAGTGGGATGGGCCGCGTCGCCCAGCAACACCGCTTGCCCCTGATGCCAGTTGTCAGCGACGGGATGCAGGAACAGACCCCAGATATGCGCCTCGTCCACGCGCTCTAACAACGCCATTGCGTCATCGCAAAACCCCGAGAACGCCGCCATCAAATTGGCAGTATCATCTTTGTGAAACCAGCCTTCTTCAGTCCAGCTTTCCCGTTCCTCAACCGCGACAATGTTGACGAGGCTACCTTCGCGCAGTGGATAGGTCACCATGTGGCGCCCCGGCCCCATAAAGACCGTCGCTTCATATTGCTCGCGCCCGGTTGCAGGGACCAAGGCACGCCATGCAACCTGTCCAGTAAATTCTGGCGTCGCCGGGCCATTCAAAGCCGACCTCATCACGGAATGCAGCCCGTCTGCGCCAACCACAAAGCCCATGTTGATGGGATCTTGTCCCTCGAGCACGACCTCGGTGCCGTCTTCTCCTGGATGCACGGATTGAACACGCTGACCACATTGGATCGTAACGCCGGCCTCAAGCGCCGCATCGTAGAGAAGCTTCTGAAGATCCGCGCGGTGGAACAGCAAAAATGTGTCATCCGGCTTCAGCGTGCGAAAATCCAGATCCAGAACACCGTGTCCCGACACTCCGTCACGCAACCAAACCCCGTGCCCCCGGATCGCATTGGCGCGGGCCTTGTCGCCCAGACCCAAAGCATCCAGCACCCGGACGCCATTCGGGCTGATCTGAAATCCCGCTCCGACCTCGGTAATGGCGGGCGCCTGTTCCAGAACTGTCACTTTCGCGCCGCGTTGGGCCAGAGCGGTTGCAGCTGCTAACCCGCCGATTCCGGCCCCCAAAATGGTAATTTGCTGATCTTTGATCATGCTTTCTTGGTCCCTGTTGAGCGTCCGCGTCAATGAACAAGTTCCGCGACACCCCAGCAACAACAAAGGCGGCGGAAAGCCCGCCGCCTTTGTGACATGTTTCTTTTTCCATTGGTACGTGACAAATTGCGCCGCCCTCCAGTCGGCACAATCCACGTGACCCTAGATCAGTCGTCGCGATGCACTTTTTCGCGGCGCTCGTGACGTTCCTGTGCCTCAAGGCTCAACGTTGCGATCGGGCGTGCATCCAGACGCTTCAGCGAGATCGGCTCGCCAGTGTCTTCGCAGTAACCGTATTCGCCTTCGTCGATCCGGCGCAGGGCTTGATCAATTTTGCCCACCAGCTTGCGGGACCGATCCCGCGTGCGCAGTTCCAACGCGCGGTCCGTCTCTTCCGAGGCGCGATCCGCGATGTCAGGAATGTTGCGCGTGCCGTCTTGCAGGCCTTCGATCGTGTGACGGCTTTCATCCAG
The DNA here is from genome assembly GCF_900302485.1 of Aliiroseovarius pelagivivens. Classification (NCBI taxonomy): domain Bacteria; kingdom Pseudomonadati; phylum Pseudomonadota; class Alphaproteobacteria; order Rhodobacterales; family Paracoccaceae; genus Aliiroseovarius; species Aliiroseovarius pelagivivens. Next base: position 1,460,487 of record NZ_OMOI01000001.1, read on the forward strand.
AAGCTCGGCTTTCCAAGCTTCAAGTTTGCGCCGGAAATACTCCAGCTGCCGGTCATTCATAAATGGCTCATCTTCGGCTGGCCGATAATCGTCGGACAGGAATGCCTCGGCTTTCATACCAACTCCCTCTTCTACCGGATCGCAGTCCCTGTCGAACCTTTTCGGCAGGAGATACCCGGTTTCTTATGGCGCTGATGTACACCCGCTTTCGGGGAATGTCACGCCTGAAAAACTTAACATATGCAAGCTTTTCGGCACTTCCGACTAACTCTCTGATAGCGCATAACATCTTCCATTCAAATTGTGCGCCGATTGACCAGATAAGGCGCGCCCAACGAATTCAATATGACGTCGTAGCGTCAGGGCGCGTTGGCCTTGCCAAAGTGCACTTCGGTGTTTACCTCGTCACAAATCGCACGAACCGGATGTAAGGAACGGGTATGACCAATCGTTTTGACGGAACCGACAGCTATGTTGCCACAGATGACCTGAAGGTCGCCGTGAATGCGGCGGTCACTTTGGAACGTCCGCTTTTGGTCAAAGGGGAGCCTGGTACAGGCAAAACCGAGCTTGCACTGCAGGTGGCAAGCGCTTTGGGCGCACGAATGATCGAGTGGAACATCAAGTCGACCACCAAGGCGCAGCAGGGTCTTTACGAATACGATGCCGTAAGCCGTCTGCGTGACAGCCAACTGGGCGACGAGCGCGTGCATGACGTCAAGAACTACATCAAGCGAGGCAAGCTTTGGGAAGCCTTCGAGGCCGGCGAACGTGTCGTTCTGCTGATCGACGAAATCGACAAGGCAGATATCGAGTTTCCGAACGATCTGCTGCAAGAGCTGGATAAGATGGAGTTCCACGTCTACGAGACTGGTGAAACCATCAGGGCCCGCCACCGTCCGATCATCATCATCACGTCGAACAACGAAAAAGAGCTGCCCGACGCCTTCCTGCGTCGTTGCTTCTTCCACTACATCCGCTTCCCGGATGCTGAAACGATGGCAAGAATTGTCGAAGTCCACCACCCCGGAATCAAAGCGCGTCTGCTGACCGAAGCCCTGACCCAGTTCTATGAAATCCGAGAACAGCCCGGGCTGAAGAAGAAGCCGTCGACCTCGGAAGTGCTGGACTGGCTGAAACTGCTGCTGGCCGAGGACATCGACCCGGCCGAATTGAAGCGCGACGGCGCCAGTGCACTGCCAACCCTGCATGGGGCGCTGCTTAAGAACGAGCAGGATGTGCACTTGTTCGAACGACTTGCTTTCATGGCGCGCGGTCAACGCTAACCACAGTTTGGTTTCTAACCAGTTCGTTTCGGGGCCAAGGCAACTTGGCCCCGTTTTGATTCGCCTATGCAGACGCGATCCGGTGCTGCGGCTTTGTGTTGACTGAACATCATCCCACAACATATTGAGCAAGTTTGTTTTTTCTTAACCTCAAACCAGCAAATGGACGGGTTTGCCTTGGTCTGACCACACTGCCCCTTTAAGATGGCCGAGTGCCTGGGGGGGCATCAAAAACGGTGTGTTTGTATTGTTATGGGAAACAATGCCTGCATTTCCGTTCGATTTGTGACGTGGCGCGCCCATTTGGTGTCGTGCGACCGGTGGGACGGTCGCTGGCAATCTGGTGTGAAACGCACAGGTGCCGGGGGACATGAAACCACCCCACCCTGTGCAGCCCCAGTCCTTTCGAACGTGACCCTGTGTGATCGGGCCCCGCCCGTCAGGGACCGCGCCTGCTTGGCGCGATTTAACCGGCGATCTGGCACCAGATCGACCGGGTGCTTGCATATATATGGACGCCCTCGTCCGCTCCTGACACATCACATCCACAGGGATCCGCCTTGGCGCGTGGCCTCTGACCGTTGTGGAAGGAGCCTACCATGTGGTCTTACCGCCCCTCAGTCTTGATCCCCCTCGCATTCTTACTGGCGGGCTGTATGGCCCCTGCGCCCAACGCGGATGGGGCCGCCCCGGGTAATGCCGTTCATCGCGGAGACCGCACCAATGATGTGGCCACACGGCGCATCAGCTTGCCCAACACTCTGCCTGCAATGAGAACGTTCTCGCCAATCAGAACCGATCGTCCAATTCGATCCAACAGTCTGATTATGGGCGATTTTATAGACCTTACCTTTCAGCTTGAAAGCGGTCGCCCCTTACCGGTTTTAACGCGCTTCGAAGGTCCGATCTCTGTCACCGTCTCTGGTCATGCACCAGCCCAGTTGAAGCGTGATTTGGACCAGCTTTTGACCCGTCTTCGGAACGAGGCCGGGATTAACATTCGGCGCGGCACGGGCCCCTCGGCCGGACGGATCGCCGTCGAACTGATCCCTAAACGTACGCTACAGAAATACGTGCCGCACGCCGCCTGCTTCGTCACCCCAAACGTGTCGGGATGGACCGACTATCTGCAAAATCGCAGAACCGCGCGTACGGATTGGACCAAAATGCGTCAACGCAAGCAAATGGCCGTATTCATCCCGTCAGATGTCAGCCCGCAGGAAATGCGTGACTGTCTGCACGAAGAAATCGCGCAGGCGCTTGGCCCCGTGAACGACCTGTACCGGTTAGAGAACAGCGTTTTCAACGACGACAATTTCCACACGGTTCTGACCGGGTTTGACATGCTAATCCTGCGCATTTTCTACGCACCTGAACTTCAATCTGGCCTGTCACAGGCTGAAGTTGCACGCCGCCTGCCCGCTGTTCTAAATCGTCTAAATCCTTCCGGCGGAAGCGGCAGCGCTCGTTTGTCCCCGATTACCCCAACGGATTGGAAGCAAGCCATCGCGGTCGCCATGGGGCGCAACAAGTCCCTCAGGTCACGTCAAGCGGCGGCACAACGTGCAGTTTCGATCGCGCGGCAAAAGGGTTGGCAGGACAACCGGTTGGCCTTCAGCCTGTATGCGATGGGTCGCCTAGACATGCGCACCGACAGCCACGCAGCCCTCGCCGCATTTCGCGAAGCCGAAAACATCTATCGTGATCGCGCGGGCACCGATCTTCACGCCGCACATATGGGTATGCAATTGGCGGCCTACGCCCTATCGACGGGTAGTGCTGATCAGGCCATCGCGACCGTTAACCGACATATTCCAGCGGTAAGGCAGGCCCAGAATGCCGCCCTTTTGGCCACGCTTTTGATGATCAAAGCCGAGGCGCTCGATCACAAGGGGCTTTCAAGTGACGCTGCGCGCGTACGGCTCGACAGTCTGGGCTGGGCACGGTATGGCTTCGGCTCAAACGCCCAAGTGGGTGCGCGGCTTCAAGAAATTGCAGCTATCGCTCCCGGCTAGGCAATTCGACAGGGTCGCCAGTTCATGGCGACCATAGGCCAGGGATGCGAAGATGGTTGTAATTGTGGCTTTTATCGTGGGCGCTGCACTCGGCGCGCTTCGTGCAAAGAAACGTGGCGGTAATCGGCTGGACATGGCGCAGTATGGTGCTGTTCATGGCATCGTGCTGGCGCTGATCGCGACCTTCCTGACCATTGTGATCACCCGCGCCTAAGGACTGCCCATGTTCCTGCCCTTCTTCGAAAACCTCCGCGCGGCCAATGTGCCGGTATCCTTGCGCGAGTACCTGTCTTTTCTGGAAGCGATGAAGGCTGGGTTGGTCACCTATGACATCGAGGGGTTCTATTACCTCGCCCGCACCGCGATGGTGAAAGACGAGCGTAATCTAGACAAGTTCGACCGGGCTTTTGCAGCCAGTTTCCAAGGGCTTGAAGCGATCAGCGCCGATCAGATGTTGGAAGCCGTCGATATTCCGCAGGAATGGCTGGAAAAAATGGCCGAGAAATTCATGACCGCGGAAGAAAAGGCCGAGATCGAGGCCCTTGGCGGGTTCGACAAGCTGATGGAAACCTTGAAAGAGCGGCTGAAAGAGCAAGAGGCGCGGCACCAAGGTGGCAACAAATGGATTGGCACTGCCGGCACCTCGCCTTTTGGCGCCTACGGGTATAACCCCGAAGGCGTGCGCATCGGTCAGGATCGTTCGCGCCACCAGCGCGCCGTAAAGGTCTGGGACAAGCGCGAATTCAAGAACCTCGACGATTCCATCGAGCTTGGCACGCGCAACATCAAAGTTGCCCTGAAACGCCTGCGCAACTGGGCCCGCGACGGCGCCCATGACGAGCTGGATCTGGACGGCACAATTCGCGCCACGGCCGAACATGGCTATCTGGACGTAAAGACCCGCCCCGAACGAAAGAACGCTGTTAAGGTGTTGTTGTTCCTTGATGTTGGCGGATCCATGGACCCGCATATCAAAGTGGTGGAAGAGCTCTTTTCCGCCGCACGGTCCGAGTTCAAGCACCTAGAATACTACTATTTCCACAACTGCCTTTACGAAGGTGTGTGGCGCGACAACTCTCGCCGCTGGACCGAACAAATCCCAACTTGGGAAGTGCTGCGCACCTATGGTTCGGACTACAAATGTATCTTCGTCGGCGATGCCTCGATGTCCCCCTACGAGATCGCCTATCGCGGTGGCGCGAACGAGCATTGGAACGATGAAACGGGTCAAGTCTGGCTGGAACGCGCACGCGAGCAGTGGCCCGACAACATGTGGATCAACCCCCTGCCCGAGCAGCACTGGCGCTATACGCAGTCGGTTCAGATGATCAATCAGATCTTCGAAGGTCGCATGGTCCCCATGACCATCGACGGGATCGAGCGCGGCATGAAAGAGCTGGGACGCTAAACAGCGTCTTGCGCGCGCACGGCCTCTTCGTCCCGCTTCAGATACGGGTCATGTACGAAGGTGCCAAAGGGTAAAAGACTGGCCAGAATAGCCCAGTTCACCCGCGTCATCGTCAGGCCACCGTATGAGGACGCAAAGACCAATGTGCCCATATAGGCCACGAACAGCCACCCATGTGCCATTCCAACCATGGGGACGATCTCGGTCATGTCAGCCCAATATTTCAAGGGCATGGCCACAAACAGCAGCACAATAAAGCTCCACCCTTCGACGGACGCGATTTTCCGAAACATCCAGATGGAACGGGCCTTGGTCATATGCGTGATCCCTGCAATTTTGGCTCTGACGGGCATAGACGTGACAGGGGCTCTGGCGAAACCCGGCGAAATGTCGCACAGATGGCGACGGAACTTCAAACGACGCGCGTGTAACCCTGACAGGAAGGAGAAACCCAGTGATCTCATCCCTTCGCCGCATGTGGGCCGCGGCCCCCATCGCCACGGTTATATTGGTCATCGCATTGTCGGCGTCGGCCGTCTTTGGCGTGCGTACGATCGGAAATTGGGTGTATTGGAACGATCCGGCTCACATCGACCAGCCGATCGCGGGCTGGATGACACCTCGTTACGTTGCTTTCTCTTGGGACGTTCCGCGCCCGGTCATGATCGACGCCATTGCCATGGGCGATAAAAACCCCGAGGGGCGCAACCTGAAACGCCTTGCCGAGGCGCAGGGCATCTCGCTTGAAGAGCTGATTTTGCGGATCGAAACCGCGATTGAAGAGCACCGCACAACCGCGACCAAGGACGGCGGGCAGCCATGATCTCGACCGAGCTCGTCTTCACGCTTCTGTCCGACTATGGCCCGTGGGTGGTGTTTGCGTCTGCCTTCCTGTCCTGCCTCGCCCTGCCTATTCCAACCTCTCTGATGATGCTGGCAGGCGGAGCGTTTGCCGCGACCGGAGATCTGGCGCTGACCAATGTTGTCGCGGCCGCCTTCATCGGCGCCGTAATTGGGGACCAGACCGGTTTTGCCATCGGGCGGTTCGGAGGCACCCCGGCGCTAGAAAAACTGGCTCGCAACCCGGCCCGAAAAGCCGTGCTGGCGAAAGCGCATGCGTTTGTTGATCGGCGCGGTGGCTTGGGCGTGTTCCTGTCCACATGGGCGGTTGCCCCACTGGGCCCGTGGGTGAACTTCGCAGCTGGCGCGACGGGTCTTGGTTGGCTGCGGTTTGCAGTCTGGGACATCCTTGGCGAAACCATCTGGGTGACGCTTTATGTCGGGCTTGGCTTCATGTTCGCGTCTCGGATCGAGAGCCTTGCAAGCCTGATGGGCAACATCGCCGGTCTGTTGGCAGCCCTTGTGGTTGCGGCAGGCGCGATGCTGTGGATCAAGGCGATGATCCGCGCGCACGAGCGTCACAAGTCCATAAAGGACCCGGTTGAATGCACCGCCCCGTAAACTCTTTCAAGACGGGCGATTTACCCCCATATAGGGGACATGACCAAGCTTCTACCGATCCTTCTTCCGATCCTCTATGGCCTGATCCTTTACAGGTTTTCAGTCTGGCGCACCCACCGCGAGTTGGATGCGAAATCCACCCGGCTGGCGGACCCAAAGCTGAAGGCGCTGACGGACCGCATGGCGGCCAGTTTGGATCTGGCAGACATTCCGGTGCACATCTATGAAATCCAGCCTGTGAACGGTCTTGCAGCCCCGGATGGGCGGATATTCATCACGCGGGGATTCTATGACGAATACCTGAAGGGGCGCGTCACGGGCGAGGAATTGGCCAGCGTCATCGCGCATGAACTTGGCCACGTCGCATTGGGACACGCCCGTAAGCGGATGATCGATTTTTCTGGTCAGAATGCGCTGCGGACCGTTCTGACGATGATGATCTCGCGCTTCCTGCCCGGTGCCGGTGCCTATGTCGCGCGCATCCTGACACGGTTGGTGGCAGCAGGTCTAAGCCGCGGCGATGAATATGAAGCTGATGCCTATGCCACGGCGCTTCTGATCAAGTCGGGCATCGGGGCCGAGGGGCAGAAAAGCCTATTTGGCAAACTGGACGAACTGACCAAAGGCCGAGGCGGCGTCATGCCTGCCTGGCTGATGAGCCACCCGAAAACCGCTGACCGCATCGCCGCGATCGAGAAAAATCAGGCGAACTGGGTTTAGGCGGCGTTAGGCCATAGCCTCTAGAGCTTTTCCCAAGCGGGGCAACCGCGCTTTCTTCATCAGCTTGCGCAAGGTCCAGCTGTCGTCGCCCGACAGACGGATGGCTTCGGACAATACACGATTGGCCAGCGCAGCCATGTCGCTTGGATGGCTGTCGACAAAACCACGTAAGAACAGATCCGGGCTTTCACGGCGCATCCCCTCTTCCGCCAAGGTATGGCGCGGGAAATCGGCGTTGTTGAGCGTCAAAAGCACATCTGCGCCACCTGTTACCGCCGCGGCCAGAACATGAATATCGTTTTGATCCGGCAGCCAAAGGCGCGCCTCAACGCCGTCATTTGGCCGGATGCTCGCTTTTGGCCAGTTGGCGTTCAGCAGGGCGATCTCGCCGCGCGCAAAGGTCTCTTGTTCAGGACCAAGGCGGGCAGCCGCGCGCGCCCATTCTTCCAAGATGCGAGGAGACCAGAGCGGGATGAACATCCCCATCTTCGCCGCGCCCAACACCATCTCGCGCATGACGGTCGGGTAAAGGACGCAGGCGTCGATCAGGACTTTCACGGCAGGATCCGGAAGAACAGCGACTTCAGATACCCGCTTTCGGCCAGCTGCGGATGCATCGGGTGATCGGCCCCGGCAAAGCCCGTATGGATCAGTTGACTGCTGCGCTCTGCCCGGCCGATCCCACGGATCGAGGCACTGCGGAATTTGTCGATCGTCGCCGCGTGCGAGCATGAACACAGCCCCAGATAGCCGCCCGGGGCAACCAAGGTCGCCGCCAGACGGGCCACACGTTCATAGGCGCGCAAACCGGGTTCCAGTGCCCTTTTTGAAGGTGCAAAGGCGGGCGGATCGCAAATCACCACATCAAACTGCGCGCCTTCTTCGTTCAGCGCAGTCAAGACGTCAAACGCATCCCCCTTCCGGGTCGAGAAACGGTCAGACGCACCCATGGCATCAGCCCCACCTTCAGCCAAAGCCAAAGCAGCAGCCGATCCATCCACCGCAAGCGCCGAAGACGCGCCGCTTGCAAGCGCCGCCAAAGAAAACCCACCAACATGCGAAAACACATCCAGCACCCGCGCGCCTTTCGACAGGCCCGCTGCGAAAGCATGGTTGGGGCGCTGATCATAGAACAGTCCAGTTTTTTGCCCACCGGTCAGGTCCGCCAGATAGGTCGCGCCATTCATCGGCACGTGGACCGGCGCGTCAGGGGCCGCACCACGCAAAACCGCGTTCTCAGCGTCCAACCCTTCCAACTGACGTGCCCGACCCGCGGCATTTTTCAGGACCGTGGTGACACCCGTGACCTGCATCAAAGCTTCGGTCAGAAGATCCAGATGCGCTTCGGCCCAAGCCGCATTGGGCTGGATCACGGCCGTATCTCCGAACCGGTCAATGATCACGCCGGGCAAGCCGTCTGCCTCGGCATGGATCAAACGATAGAACGGGGCATCGAACAGGCGTGCGCGATGGTCCAGCGCCGCTTGCAGCTTTGTTTTGAACCAATCCACATCAATCTGCGCTGTAGGGTCTCGATCCAAGATCCGCGCGAAAATGCGCGATCCGGGCGAAACTGCGACAGTGCCCAGCACTTCTCGGCCCGCATCCTCAAGCGTCGCAATGCCACCAGCCGCGATTTTCTTGGTGCGACGGTCGGTGACAAGTTCGTTGTCAAAGACCCAAGGCGACCCGTGCCGAATGGCGCGTGCATTGGCCTTGGGCTTCAGGCGGATCACCGGGCGGTCAGATTGGTCTTGCGGAGTCTGTGTCATAGGGCGGCCTGTAAGGTTCAGTACGTTGTTGGACTTCCCTACCGCGTGGATATGGCAACGGAAAGGCCAATTCCATTGCCCCCGCTTGCTCAACAATCTGCCTTCGCGGCAATTCTACCTGTTGTTAGCGCTATCATTTTCTGTTATCCGGGGCACAAACGCGGTATCCTGACCGTAACGCGCAACCGTAAGCACTTGGAAAGGCACAACATGGCCACCCATCCGACCCTTACAGCCATCACCGACCGCATCATGGAACGCTCGCGCGACAGCCGCGCGACCTATCTGAAAAAGGTCGCAGCCGCGATTGAGGACGGGCCACGCCGCGCGCATCTCAGCTGTTCGGGTCAGGCCCATGCCTATGCCGGCGCGGGGGCGGATCAAGCGCAGCTTGCGACTGGACGCGCACCCAATATTGGGATCGTAACCGCCTATAACGACATGTTGTCAGCACACGCGCCATTTGCCAGTTACCCGGACCTGATCAAGCAGATTGCCCGCGAGCAAGGGGCAACGGCCCAAGTGGCTGGCGGTGTTCCTGCCATGTGCGACGGGGTCACGCAGGGTGAAACCGGGATGGAGCTGAGCCTGTTTTCCCGCGATGTAATTGCCATGGCTGCCGCCGTCGCGATGAGCCACAACACCTTTGATGCAGCCCTCTATCTGGGCGTCTGCGACAAGATCGTGCCGGGGCTGATCATTGCCGCCGCCAGCTTTGGCCATATCCCGACTTTATTTCTGCCCGCTGGCCCCATGACATCCGGCATCTCAAACGACGAAAAGGCCGAAACACGCAAGAAGTTCGCCACTGGCGACGCCACCCGGGAAGAGCTGATGGCATCCGAAATGGCCGCCTATCACGGACCCGGTACATGCACGTTCTACGGTACCGCGAACACCAACCAGATGCTGATGGAATTCATGGGCCTGCACCTGCCCGGCGCCTCGTTCGTCACGCCCGGCACGCCATTGCGCGACGCGCTGACCGCCGAAGGCACCCGCCGTGCGCTGGACATTGCCCACGGCAAGGATCAGTTCACACCGGTCGGTCACGTGCTGGACGAAAAAGCCTTTGTAAACGGGTTGGTTGGCTTGATGGCGACCGGAGGTTCGACAAACCTTGTCTTGCACCTGCCCGCAATGGCGCGCGCCGCTGGCATTATCCTGACACTGGAAGATTTCGCCGACATCTCGGCGCTGGTACCGCTGATGGCGCGGGTTTACCCCAATGGCCTGGCCGACGTGAACCATTTCCACGCCGCTGGCGGGTTGGGCTATATGATTGGCAACCTGCTTGAAGAAGGCCTGCTGCACCCCGACGCCACCACCAATGCAGGCAACCTGACTGCTTATGCACAAGAGGCGAAGCTGAACGGCGACCGCGTGCGTTGGGAACCCGCGCCTCGTGAAAGCCTAAACGACAAGATCCTGCGCCCCGCCAGTGACCCATTCCAGAAAACCGGCGGGCTGTCTCAGTTGTCGGGCAATCTGGGTCAGGGCGTGATCAAGATCTCGGCCGTGGACCCCGATCGCCATGTGATCGAAGCCCCCGCTCGCATTTTCCACGATCAGGAAAGCGTCAAAACCGCGTTTAAGGCGGGTGAGCTGACCGGCGACATCATCTTTGTCCTGCGCTTCCAAGGCCCCCGCGCGAATGGCATGCCAGAACTGCACGGTCTAACCCCGGTTCTGTCGGTCCTGCAATCTCGGGGCCAACGTGTGGCCCTGGTGACAGACGGACGCATGTCGGGCGCATCGGGCAAGGTTCCAGCCGCCATTCATGTGGCGCCAGAAGCCGCGGACGGTGGCCCCATTGCGCGCATCCGTGACGGCGACATCATCCGGCTGGATGCGACGAACGGGACGCTGGAAGTACTGACCGAAGGCGCCACAGACCGCCCTGCCGTACAGGTGGACTTAAGCGGAAACGGCGACGGCTGCGGTCGCGAACTGTTCGAGACCTTCCGCCGCGCGGCACGCCCGGCAACCGAAGGCGCAACATCGATATTTTAAGGGAGACAGCGACATGACACCCGATATGGCAAGCAACATCGCCGAAGAAATCTGCCGCTTGGCACCTGTGGTGCCCGTGCTGGTCGTGAAGGACGTGGCTCATGCTGCGCCCTTGGCAAAAGCTCTGGTCAAGGGGGGGCTTCCCGCATTGGAGGTGACCCTGCGCACCCCGGCGGCACTTGAAGTGATCACCGAAATGGCGCGGATCGAGGGCGGCGTGGTGGGTGCTGGCACATTGCTGACGTCTGACGACGTCGAGAATGCCAAGATGGCGGGCGCGACCTTCGGCGTGTCACCCGGCGCCACCGACAGGTTGCTGGATGCCTGCGAGGCCAACGACCTGCCGCTTCTACCCGGCGCGACCTCGGCCTCGGAAAGCATGCGCTTGCTTGAACGAGGCTACTCCGTGCAGAAATTCTTTCCTGCCGAAGCTGCAGGCGGTGTGCCCTTCCTGAAATCACTGTCCTCGCCCCTGCCCCAGATCCGCTTTTGCCCGACCGGTGGAGTCAGCCTGAAAAACGCAATGGACTATCTATCGCTGCCCAACACGCTCTGCGTCGGTGGGTCGTGGGTTGCACCGGCGGACCTGGTCGAAGCCGGCGATTGGGCGGGGATCGAAGCTCTGGCTGCCGAAGCCGCGGCGCTCACTGACTGACAGAACGCGACGGTCCTGCTATGAATTGGCATGGCCGCAAAATATGACAGAATTGGCATAGACTATGCGCAGCTACGCAAACCTGACCCGCGTATCGCGGCGCGGATCGAAGCTGCGTTGGGTGACGCGCAGACAGTCCTGAATGTCGGCGCAGGTGCCGGATCGTACGAGCCTGAAGGCCGCACACTGACAGCCGTCGAGCCCTCGGCCGAGATGATCGCCCAACGTCCCCCCTCGCCCACCCGCGTGGTTCAAGGCGTGGCCGAGGACCTGCCCTTTGATGACAACAGCTTTGATGCTGCGATGGCGGTCCTAACGATCCATCACTGGACGGATCAGGCCAAAGGCATGACCGAGATGCGGCGCGTGACCAAAGGGCCATTGGTTATCCTGTCTTACGACCCGTCGTTTCGTGATTTCTGGCTTCTGGATTATATCCCGCAACTGGCGGTGCTGGATGATGGGCAGATGCCACCGATGGCCGCCTATGACGCGTGGTTGGGCAGGGTCGAGGTCACCGAGCTACCCATACCCCACGACTGCACTGACGGCTTCCTGGCTGCCTATTGGCGCAGGCCCGAAGCCTATCTGGATCCACGTATTCGCGCCGCCATGTCATCTTTTCACGCCATCGGGGATATCTCGTCTGAACTGTCACAGCTGGCCAGCGACCTGTCAGACGGAACCTGGGCGCGCAAACACGCAGACTTGCTGGAACTGGACAATCGAGACTGTGGGTATCGCCTTGTGATAGCACATTAGCCCGCCATCGCCTCCGCCCCTTTGCGTCGCAACCAATTGCGAAACGTCACAGCATTCTGTGTCAGGGCTCCGGGGCGGGTCACGATATAATACCCCAGTTCGGTCTGCATGAAGCGGTGTAGAGACACGACGGTTCCCGCCTTGATCTGCGCTTCAATCAGAGACTTAGGTTGTACGGACACGCCCAACCCCGCCGTAACTGCCGACATCACCAACCCGCTGGTTTGCATGGTGGTCAGACTTACCAGATCCAGATCAATCCCTTCTTCTTCGACAATCCGACGTCGCTCCATCATATGGCTTTCCATCACCCACGGTAGATCCACCAGATCAGACAGGCTGTTCACCTGCCGCCCCCGGATCAGGTCGGGATGGGCGACGACGATAAATTCGCCATCGGTCAGAAGCTCTGTATCCATACCCGGCCAATTTCCGTCCCCATAACGGACCGCCAGATCCACCCCATCCCGACGGAGATCCACCAGATCCATGCTGGGATTGATGTTGATCGTAACCTCGGGATACTCGGCCCAGAACGAGCCGATCCGGGGCATCAGCCAATGGGAGGCGAAGGCGGGTGTGACCGAGATTTGGACCGGCCTGTCCTGTCCGCGCTGTCGGATCTGGTCGATCCCGTCGGCGATGGTTGAAAATCCAGTGCCAAGACTGTCTGCCAGCTGCCGCCCCGCATCGGTCAGCGCCATACCACGCCCCTGTCGCAGCAACAGCGGCTCGCCCAACTCTTCCTCAAGCTTGCGCACATGCTGACTGATAGCAGCGTGGGTCACGTTCAATTCGCGGGCCGCCTGACTGAGGTTTTGATGCCGTGCGGCAGCTTCGAACGCGCGCAACGTGGCCAGCGATGGCAGGGACCTCCAATCCATATTGTTACCTCATCTTACATATTGAAAATCATACTGCTTTGCCAGATGCACCCAATCAACCCTATTTTCATAACAGAACAAAGATATAAAGGAGAGAGACCATGATCTCGATACTATCAAATTCCTTCCGCACCGCCACCCGGACCGAGCGCCATACCGACGGCCAGAAAACCGTTTTTCGGGATGAACGGAAGATGCAGAACGACAGCCAGGCCCGCGCTGAAAAAGAACTACGCCGCTGGCATCGGAAGTGGTTTGCCGGCTAAGCGCTTTGGCTTACCAACCACCTGTCAGCCCAAGCCACAACATATGGCCGCGCCGGGTGACCTCGGCGTGGCCAAGCGCACCTTCGGTCACAAGAGCAGGCTGTTTTGCCGCCTGTTTCAGAATGCCTTGCGCTCGCCATGCACTGCGCAAGGCGGGATTTCCGCGACGCCCCAAGGCCGCACGTGCGTTGCTCAGATGTTCAAGACCACCCGCGCAGAGCGTCTGAATGACCTCGGCATCCGGGGTCACATGCCCCCGCCCGGCCTTGGCCAGCGCAGGCTGCGCCAGCAACCAGTTGGCCAGCCCTACTGCTTCGCCCAGATCTTCCAGCGCGGTGTCGATCTCGAAATCACCAGCAAATTCAGTCATGCCGCACAGCTGCCCCCCTGCCAGCATCAACGCGCCGGAGGTCGCACGCAGATAGGCGCGGATCTGATCAACGCCTTGAAGCTGGTTTCCCTGCACGTCGCCCTCGCGCGCTTCAACAATACGAAGCAAGGGCGCGGCCCGCATGTCGCCCCAGATCACCAGCTGAGACAGCGGCGTCGCAACATCGTGGCGCGGAGCCTCGGTCCCGTCGACAGCCCCCGTAATCACATCTCGCCAGAACTGAAGCCGGATCAAGGCCACCATCGGCTCTTGTGACATGTAAGGTGCGCGGGCGACTTCCAGATTGAACGCATAGAGCGGAAAAAGCCGCTTTCGTTCCTCCACCGTACCGCTCATCGCGGCCAGAAAACGATCCGGATCGCCTTTCAGAACCTGCTCGGCACAGGCAGCAATGGGATCATAATCTTCAGGAGCGGTCGTCATGCGGCCTGCGCCCCGTCACGCAGCAGCTTCCAGATGATCGCATCCAACAGCGCCTCGAACGAGGCGTCAACGATGTTCGGGCTGACGCCGACCGTGGACCAGCGGTGCCCGGCCCCGTCTTCACTGTCGATGATCACGCGGGTCTGTGCCTCGGTCCCGCCTTGGGTGATGCGCACCTTGAAATCGACCAGCTGCATGTCTTCGATGATCGCCTGATACGGCCCCAGATCCTTCGCCAATGCCTTTGCCAGCGCGTTCACCGGGCCGCGATCGGTACCGGATGCATCCATGCTTTCAGACACGGACAGCTTCTTGTCGTCACCGATTTTCACTACCACGATCGCCTCGGACAGGCTGATCATCTGGTTGCGCTTATTCTTGCGACGCTCAACCGTGACCTTATACCGCTTCACTTCGAAGAACTGCGGCAGTTGGCCCAGAACGTCACGGGCGACCAGCTCGAAACTGGCCTGCGCGCCGTCATAAGCATAGCCCTGATCCTCGCGTTCTTTCACGCGGTTCAGGATGTCGCCCAGACGCGGATCGCCCTTTTCGACCTCGATCCCAGCGTCGGCAAGGCGCGCGCGTAGGTTCGATTGTCCGGCCTGATTGGACATGGGCACGATACGCGTGTTGCCCACCGTTTCGGGCGGAATGTGTTCGTAGGTGGTCGGGTCTTTCAGGATTGCAGAGGCGTGCAGCCCCGCCTTATGCGCAAAGGCCGACGCGCCAACGAAGGGCGACGACTTGTTCGGCACGCGGTTCAGGATGTCATCCAGCTGGCGCGACATGCGGGTCAGACCCGCAAGAGCATCCTTGTTGACGCCCAGTTCATAGGCACTGGCATAAGGTTCCTTGGTCAACAGGATCGGGATCAATGTCACCAGATTGGCGTTGCCACAGCGCTCGCCCAGCCCGTTCAACGTGCCTTGCACCTGACGCGCGCCCGCATCAATGGCGGCCAGCGAACACGCCACCGCATTGCCCGTGTCGTCATGGGTGTGGATGCCCAGATGGTCGCCGGGGATACCCGCAGCAATGACCGCCTTGGTGATCTCGTACACTTCATGGGGAAGCGTGCCCCCGTTGGTGTCGCACAGCACAACCCAACGCGCCCCGGCGTCATAGGCGGCTTTCACACAGGTCAGCGCATAGTCGGGATTGGCTTTGTAGCCATCAAAGAAATGCTCGGCGTCATAAAGCGCCTCGCGCCCTTCCTTGACCATGTAAGCCATTGTCGCGCTGATGTTTTCGACGTTTTCGTCCAACGTGATACCAAGCGCAGTGGTGACGTGGAAATCGTGGCTTTTGCCCACCAGACAGACCGCAGAGGTGCCCGCGTTCATCACGCCCGCCAACACGTCGTCGTTTTCAGCCGAGTACCCTGCCCGTTTCGTCATTCCAAAGGCGGTGAACGTCGCGCGGGTCTTGGGGGCGGCATCGAAAAAGTCGCTGTCGGTCGGGTTCGCACCGGGCCAGCCGCCTTCGATATAGTCCACACCAAGCGCATCCAGAGCGGTTGCGATCTGCTGTTTTTCCGTCAGCGAGAACTGCACACCTTGGGTCTGCTGCCCGTCACGTAGCGTGGTGTCGTAGATGTAAAGGCGCTCTGTCATAGCAGCCCCTCCAATTTTGAGGCGTCGAAACCTGCACCCGGTTCAAGCTCGACCCCTTCCTTGGACATACGGATTTGAACGCCTGCCTCGGTCAAGGCGGCTTTCAGCGCGTCCACAGCGGAGAAATCTTTGGTTTCCATCGCAGCCACCCGGGTCTCGTGGAGCTTTTGCGCCAAGCCAGACAGGTCCACTGTGGGGGCTGTGGCCCAATCCCCCAATTCACCTGTCAAAAGCCCCAGCATTTGCGCTGAAGCCAACAGGCCGGAGGCGTCGCCTTCTGCCGCCATCTTGTGCAACTCGGCCAAAGCGCCTGCGGTATTCAGGTCATCCGCAATAGCCGCAGCAACAACTGGCGACGGGCTAGATGCTGGTTCGACACCTGCGGTCAAACCGCGCCACTTGCGCAGTGTCGCCTCCGCCTCGGCCCGCTTCTTCTCGGTCCAGTCCATTGGCTTGCGATAATGCGTGCCAAGAAACACGAAGCGGATTACCTCGCCCGGCACGCCCTGCTCTAGCAGGTCATGCACGGTGAAGAAGTTGCCCAAGGATTTGGACATCTTCTTGCCTTCGACCTGCAACATCTCGTTGTGCAGCCAATAGTTGGCAAACCCCGCATCGGGATGGCTGCATTTCGACTGCGCGATCTCGTTCTCATGGTGTGGGAATTGAAGGTCGTTGCCGCCGCCGTGGATGTCAAAAGACGCCCCCAGCAGGTCATGGCTCATGGCGGAACACTCGATATGCCAGCCTGGGCGGCCTCGGCCCCACGGGCTGTCCCAGCCGGGCAGATCATCGGTCGAAGGCTTCCACAGCACGAAATCCATCGGGTCGCGCTTATTGTCCGCAACCTCGACACGCGCGCCGGCGATCATGTCATCGACCGAGCGGCCCGACAGCTGTCCGTAGTCGTCATAGCTTTTCACCGAAAACAGCACATGCCCTGCCCCGTCCTGGTACGCATGCCCCTTGGCAATCAGATCCTCGATCATGTCGACCATCGGCTGGATGAACTCGGTCGCGCGCGGCATTTCGTTGGGGTCCATCGCCCCCAACGCGCGCATGTCGTTCAGGTACCACGCGATCGTCTCGTTCGAGCGTTCATGCACAAGTTCCTCCAACGTGCCGGAAGCGCCTGCTTCCTTGCGGGCCAGCGCGGTCGCGTTGATCTTGTCATCCACGTCGGTGAAGTTGCGCACATAGGTCACGTGATCCGCCCCATAGACATGGCGCAGCAGGCGATAGAGCACATCGAACACCACCACGGGGCGCGCGTTGCCCAGATGGGCGCGGTCATAGACCGTCGGCCCACAGACATACATGCGGACGTTATTGGGGTCGATCGGGGTGAAGTCCTGCTTCGCCCGCGCCATCGTGTTGTAAAGCTTGATATCCGTCATGTTGTCCTCGTGCGTCCGCGCATACGTGTTCCCACAGAATTTCCCGTGCGGGCTTACCAAGTTCCTGACATGTATGGAATAGAAGAACGGCCCGCCTGAGTATCTCAGTGGGTAATGCAGCAGATAATGATGATGCTTGTCCGTTTCATTAGAGGGACGCTATCACTCTTCCCCGCACCTGCCAAGCGGGTTATCGTCGGGCCATGACACGCGATGCAGTGAACAAGATTTGCGCAGCCCTTCCGGGCGCTGACTGGTCCGAGCCGTTTGGACCGGGACATGACGTGTGGAAAGTGGGCGACAAGATCTTTGCAGCGATAGGTGCGAAGACACCAGGCGTGTCCGTCAAAACCCCAGATATCGAGACTGCAACGATGCTGATCGAGGCCGGTGTCGGCGTCAAAGCGCCCTATTTTCATCGCTCATGGGTGAACATACCGTTCGACACGGACCCGGAAGAGCTAACTCATCGGATCCGCCGTTCTTATGCGCTGGTGCGGGGCAGCCTGACCAAAAAGGCCCAAGCCGCCCTACCCGCGTTTGCCGATCAAGCCTGAGCCGCGTTGGTTTTCACAGCCAGCACCCCTTTGGACCACATCATCACGACCTTATAGGCAATGGGCGGGATCATCAGGCTGGCGGCGACAAGGCTAAGCCCTGCAATGATGCGCAGAACCTCCGAGCCGGTAGAGACCGCAGCGATCTGCATCACGGTCGAAAATGCCGCCAGTGGGAATGTAAACGCCCCCCAAAGCGGGCTGAATCCGGCAACTGTCAGCCATCGCGCCCGCAGAACCAGTAGGCTTAGCAGTACAACGGCCAACGCACAGAGCGGATAGGCGACTTCAGGCAATCCGAGCATGAAGGCCACGGTGGGCAACACGCTGGCCGGAGCCAGGTGAATGGCCAGAAGCGGTCGCAGAGGTGGCGGGACATCTGCACGCAGGAATTGCGCAAGGCTGGCGCCCCAAATGGCGATTGCCACAACAAGGCTTCCCCAGAACGCCACGGTCGAGAATGCATGAAAACCCAAGGGCAGCGCAGGAAACGGGCTTAGGATGAAGCCAACAAACAACAGGTGCCACACAGGTGTGACCGAGCGCGCCTCGACCGGACCGGTGATCAGCGTGAAGGCCACGCGGCCAGCCACAAGAATATGCCCGGCGAGCGCGAGAGAGAAGATGACCGTTGCCCACGTCGTCGAGTAGACCACAATGCTGGCTGCCAACAGATATCCCGAAAGCATCATCGCAATCAGCCCTGCACGTCCCGGCAGTACCTTCAGATCTTCAAAGAAAGTGGCTGGTCGTTGAATTAGCTTCGCGATGTAAGCCACTACACAAAATAGATAAAGCAGCGTTACCGCGCCAAGGACCACATCCCCAAACCCGGCGGGCACCCCGAACACCTCGGTCGCACGACGCCACGCAAGGCCAAGCCCGAACAACCCCATGATTGGCGGAAAGATCGCAGGAGGCGTGCGCTGAAACAGGCGCGTCTTTTCGGGAATGGGCGGCGGAGGCGGGAAATATGGCGGTTTGCTCATTTGGGATCCTTTCGGCTTGCCCTGATGTAACGCGCGGCCAAGCTTTTCGAAAGCCCGCCCAAGGCGCGCTATTGTCGCATCCCTTTAGGGCTGTGTCAGCCCGTGACGGCCTGTCGTGCGTCCGACAGGGTCTGATGCACCGCCGCCCGCAGAAGCGAAGCCTCGGAACCGACGCCAAGGAACGTCACGCCGAGATCGCGATAATAGGAAAAATTCGTGCTGTCATAATGCAGGATGCCCGCCGCCTTCCCAGCGGCGCGGATCTTGGCGACACCGCCTGCGATGGCCTTTTTCACCTCGGGATGGCCGGGATTGCCGCGATGCCCCATATCGGCAGACAGATCCGCCGGACCAATGAAAACGCAGTCGACGCCGTCCACAGCGGCGATCTCGTCTAGGTTTTGCATCGCCACGCGCGTTTCAGCCTGCACGATCAGGCAGATCTCGTCATTGATGTTGGTGCCATAGTCCGCATTGCGCCCCCAACCCGAGGCCCGCGCCACAGCCGCGCCCATGCCGCGTCGCCCCTCGGGGGCATAGCGTGTGGCTGCCACCATTTGCTGCGCATGTTCGGCGGTGTCGACCATCGGGACCAGAACACTTTGTGCACCAAGATCAAGCACTTGCTTGATCACCCAGTCTTCGCCGATTGGGACACGTACGACGGGGCTGCTGTCATACCCGGTCATAGCACGCAGTTGGTTTTGGATCGTCACCGGATCGTAAGGCGCGTGTTCGCCATCGATAAGACACCAATCATACCCAGCCGCCGCAGCAATTTCCGTGGCCGAGACATCGCCAAGGTTCAACCACAGGCCGATCTGCATCTCGCCTGCGGCCAATTTCTTTTTCAGCGTGTTGGGTGATGCTGGCATTACGCCCTCCATTGCTTAACATCGCAACAATAAAGGTAGAGCATCACCGCACCCACGGCAAGCCCCTCCGACAGTTAGTTCAGATAGTCAGAACGCTGCAAACCGTACTTCGCCATCTTTTCGTTCAACGTCCGGCGCGGCAGGCACAGCTCATCCATCACGCCCACGATGGAACCCTTGTGACGACGCATCGTGTTGTCGATCAGCATCCGTTCGAACGCTTCTACGTATTCTTTCAAGGGCTTACCCTCGGTCGTCATCACAGGCTGAACCTCATCGTGGTCCGACATAAGAAGTGATGAGATCGTGCCCGATCCACGACGCGACTGAAGTACGGCACGTTCGGCGATGTTCTCAAGCTGACGGATGTTCCCCGGCCACGGCGCTTGCAGAAGCTGGGCGGCCTCTTGCGCGCTGACACCTGGCGCGGCACAGCCGTATTCGTCCGCGAACTGATCCGCGAAGACGGTGAACAGCATCAGGATATCTTCACCGCGCTGACGCAGCGGCGGTAGAGTGATCTTCATGGCTGCAAGGCGATAGAACAGATCGGGGCGTAGGCAATCTTCGCAGGTTTTGCCCTGCTCTTGCAGGTTACAGATCGCCACAACGCGGGTCTCGGCCGGGTTTCCTTGGTCGTTCATCCACGCGAGCAACCGCGCCTGAAGACCCATCGGCATGCCTTCGATATCTTCCAATACCAACGTGCCACCACGGGCCTCTTCGACCAGTGGCAGTGCGCCACCTTCGTCAAGCGGGCCAAAGAAGCGGCGGGTCAGCTCGTCTTCTTCCACACCCGCACAGGACGTCACGACGAAGCGCTTGCCGGCCTTGGCCCCCACCGCGTGCAGCGCATGGGCCACAAGGGTCTTGCCAGTACCGGTCTCGCCTTCAATCAACACATGACCGTCTGACTGACCGATATCCAAAATATCCTCGCGCAAGCGCGACATGATCGGGGACGCGCCGATCAGCTTTTTCATGATCGTGGTGCCGTCCCCCAGCTCGCGACGCAGCGCGCGGGCATCCATTGCCATGCGGCGTTTATGGGTGGCGCTTTTCACCAGTTTGGTCAGCTGGTCCGGGTTGAATGGCTTTTCAAGGAAGTCATAGGCGCCGACGCGCATCGCCTCGACCGCCATCGGCACATCACCGTGACCGGTGATCATGATTACGGGAAGGCTGCTGTCTTGGCTCATCAGTTTCTTCAGAAACCCCATGCCATCCAGACCCGGCATGCGGATGTCAGACACCACAATACCCGGATAGTCCGGCCCAATGGCTTTCAACGCCTCTTCGGCAGAGGGAAAAGTGTCGGTCTCAAATCCCGACAGGGACAGCCACTGAGAAATGGACTGTCGCATATCCTGTTCGTCATCGACGATCGCGATTTTAATTGCCTGTGCCATGTCGCTCTCCTAAGTGCGCTTCTTGTCTTGGCCGCTATTCCGCGGCTTCAATATCGGCGTCTTCCGATTTTAAGATAGGAAGTTCGACCTCAAATACAGCCCCCCCGTCTTGACCATTGCGCGCGGTCAAACGACCACCAAGGTCAGACACGATACCTGACGAGATCGCCAGACCCAACCCAACCCCGTCGCCCGGAGCCTTGGTCGTGTAGAAGGGTTCAAAAAGACTATCCAAATCGTCCACGCCGTTTCCGTTATCGCGCACCGTGATCAAGGCGTAGTCGCCAAGGCTGACAATGATGTCCACCTGCGGCAGCTCGACGGACTTGGTCGCGTCCAATGCGTTGCGCAGCAAATTGATCAGGACTTGCTCCAAGCGCAAGCGATCGCCCATCACCATCACCGGATCGCGCGGAATATTGCGCGTGATGCGGACTTCGCGGCGTTTTAGCTGGGGTTCCATCATCGACAAGGCCGAAGAAACGCAGTCGCGCACATCCATCGGCTCGAATGAATCACCCCCCTTACGGGCATAAGACTTCAGTTGGCGCGTGATGGCACCCATACGTCCAATCAGGTCATCAATCCGCTGGAAGCTGGACAGCGCCTCATCGGGCCGCTTGCGCTGCAACAACAGCCGCGCGCCCGCCAGATAGGTCTTCATCGCGGCTAGCGGCTGATTCAACTCGTGACTGACCGCCGCCGACATTTCACCCAACGCCGCCAGCTTCGAGCTTTGCGCCAAGGTCTGTTCCGCCACTTGCAGATTTTCCTCGGCTCGTTTGCGCTCGGCGATCTCGCGCTGGAGCGCGAGGTTTAGCTGGCGCAGCTCGGCCGATTCCTGTGCAAATTCGACGCTACGCCATTGGGCGCGGCGGCTGATCATGTAGAACAGCAGCGACAAAAGCATGGCGAAGGCCATGATTTCCAAGGACAAAACAGCGTTCACCTTCTCTCGCACCGAGGCATAGGAAGTGAACGAGGTCATCCGCCAGCCCTGAAACGGTACGCGCGTCTCATGACGCATAACGGCCTCGCCCAGGTAAAGCACTTCGGTGGGAAGGCCCGACCAATCAATGGCCTGACGCGCGGAACGGCGAATGGCTTCGGGTGCGGACACCGTGGCCAGCGCCTCGCCTTCAAGTTTGCCGCGCCAGCGTGGTTCGGTGGAGAGAATCACATTCCCTTCGCTGTCAGTCACCAAAACCGCGTCCGAAATGCCGGCCCAACTGGTTTCGAATTTCTGCAGATCCACCCCGACGACAATCACGCCCAGTGTATTGCCCGCCTGTTCAACCTTGCGCGAATAGGTAAATACGTATCGCCCTGAATCCGTCTGAACCGTGGTGAACACCGTGTCATTGCTGCGCAAAGCTTCGATGAAATAGGGATCCGAGCGGTGCTGCGACCCCAATATCTCGCGGTTGGTCGCCGCCACAGCGCGACCATCACGATCCAGAAGCAGAAGGGACGCGGCCTCGATCTCGTCCAGATAGGAAATCAGCCGCGCGGTGCTCTGCGAGAAATCCGAACTGTTCAACGCCGAAATCAGCGCCGGATCGCGCGACAACAGCAGCGGTACTACCGAATTTCTCTGAAGTTCGCTAATCAGGTTGCCCGAATACAGCGCCACGCGCAGCTCGGCCCGGTTGCGGGTCGTTTCCGTATAGCGTTCAGTCAGAAGGTTGTTCGAGACATAGACCACCGCCACGGCCAATGAGATCAAAGCGATCAGCACCAGCCGTGCGCGCATGCTGGCCCCGGGGCGTGAAGGCCGCGGGTCGGGCATGGTGTTTGTGGTCTCATCCCCCATAGGGGAAAGATAGGGCGCTTCAGGCCCCATCACAATCAGGCCGCGACGACGCTGTCCACCAACGAGCGGAACATTGCCACTCCGTCAGTGCCACCATGCAGCGCGTCCACGCAGCGTTCCGGGTGCGGCATCATGCCAAGGACCCGGCGGTTCTTGGAAATCACGCCCGCAATATCCCCGGTCGAGCCGTTCGGATTGTCGGAATAGGTGAAAGCAATCCGGCCTTCATCACGCAGCTGTGCCAGCTTCTCATCCGTGACGTTGTAGTTGCCGTCATGGTGCGCCACTGGCACGGTGATCTCTTGCCCTTGCTCATAGCCGGACAGGAAGTCACAATCTGTGGTTTCCACTTTCAAACCAACAGGTTTGCAGATGAACTTAAGGTTCGCGTTGCGCATCAACGCACCTGGAAGAATGCCGGTTTCGGTCAGCACCTGAAAGCCGTTGCAGATACCGATGGCATAGCCGCCACGCTCGGTGTGCTTGATCAGCGACCGGGTGATGGGCGACTGGGCCGCGATGGCACCGCAGCGCAGATAGTCCCCGAACGAGAATCCTCCGGGCACGCCCACGATATCCAGATCGGTGGGCAGCTCGGTTTCCTTGTGCCAGATCATCTGGACCTGCGCACCTGCGCGCTCAAATGCTACCGCCAGATCGCGGTCACAGTTCGAACCCGGAAAGACAATTACACCGGCCTTCATCACAGCACCTGAATGGAGTAGTTTTCGATCACGGTATTGGCCAGAAGCTTCTCGCACATATCCTTGATCTGAGCTTCCGACGTGCCTTCGGCCACGTCCAGCTCGATCACTTTGCCCTGACGGACTTTTTCGACGCCCTCAAAGCCCAAGTTGCCAAGCGCGTGGCGCACGGCCTCGCCCTGAGGGTCCAGAACGCCGGGTTTCAGCATCACATCAACACGTACTTTCATCGGTACACTTCCTTAGTTGATCAGGGTCGGTTTGGTGGCGGCATGGGTCACGTTCGAAGGCAGAACCCCCAGTCGACGCGCGACCTCGGTATAAGCATCGTTCAGGTTGCCAAGATCCTGGCGGAACACGTCTTTGTCCAGCTTCTGGCCGGTTTCGATGTCCCACAGGCGGCAGCTGTCTGGGCTGATTTCGTCGGCAACGATCAAGCGCAGGAAATCACCTTCGTAAACGCGCCCGAATTCGATTTTGAAATCGATCAGCTTGATGCCAACGCCATACATAGTGCCGGACATGAAGTCATTGACGCGCAGCGCCATGGCAACGATGTCGTCCATGTCCTGCTGCGAGGCCCAGCCAAAGGCGATGATATATTCTTCAGGCACCAGCGGATCGCCAAGCGCATCATCTTTATACGAAAACTCGACGATGGGGCGCGGCAGGCGTGTGCCTTCTTCGATCCCCAGACGTTTCGCCATCGAGCCCGCAGCGTAGTTGCGCACGATCACTTCCAGCGGCACGATCTCGGCTGCGCGGACCAGTTGTTCGCGCATGTTGAGACGTTTGATAAAGTGGTTCGGCACGCCAATCTGGGTCAAACCGTTCATAAAGAACTCGGACAGACGGTTGTTCAACACGCCCTTGCCCTCGATTACGTCCTTCTTCTCGGCATTGAACGCGGTGGCGTCATCCTTGAAATACTGAACGATGGTTCCGGGCTCGGGGCCTTCATACAGAACCTTTGCCTTGCCTTCATAAAGCTTCTTGCGCCGTGCCATGGGGTCCCTCACGTCAGGTTAGACGGGTATGCGCGTCACGGGCCCCCTGCCCGGTCGCGACTCCGCCGTTGCCCGCCCTATACGGTAAAGGCCCATGTGGGGCAAGAATATCGCCCCCAAGAAACACCATTGAAACAACAAATACAGGAAATCACCCCCGTGAGAGCGCTAGCGGGGTTGCGATACGCGCCTGTGATTGGCATATCAGACAGGAATGCGGACGCAGGTGCATGCCGCCTGCGCACGGTAATAAAGACCCCGCCAGTTGATAAGGGAACACCATGACCACCTTTGACGATCGCGAAAGCGCCTTTGAAGCCAAATTTGCCCACGACGAAGAAATGATCTTCAAGGCCGAAGCCCGTGCCAACAAGAAACTTGGCCTTTGGGCGGCCGAGAAGCTGGGAAAAACCGGCGATGACGCCGAAGCCTATGCTCGCGAAGTTATCGTTTCGGACTTCGAAGAAGCCGGCCACGAAGACGTAGTACGCAAGGTCACCGGAGACCTGAGCAGCGTAACAGCCGATGAAGTTCGTGCCAAGCGCGCCGAATTGCTGGCTCAAGCCAAAAAAGAAATCATGACCGAGGTATAAGCACCTCTCTATCATGTTGGAATTCAGGAAGGCGCGTCCGCAAGACGCGCCTTTTTCTCAAATAGGTTTCAAGCGCGCTGTCCAAAACGGATGTGTCGCAAAAACCTAAACTTAGAGACGTTAAGACTTCCTTCGTCGCAAACCTCCATGCTGCGCATAGGCATGTGGGACAAGATGGGGGCCGTGATTTATGAAACACGCTAAGGACACATCAGGTAGAACAGCCAATCGTGGACTATCGGCCGCGCTTACCCGCAGCGCGGAAAACGGATTGGATCTGCGTCGTGCCGCGCTGCGCCAGTTGCTGCCTATTGGACTGACCATCGGTTTGGTTGCCCTGTTGTGGCAGCGCGCTGGCGGATTGGACCTGCCCTATATCTACGCCTCACTGAAAACTGTATCGCCAGTTCAGTGGTTTGGAGCGGCCCTGTTTTCGGTCGCCTCGTTCTGGGCCCTTGGAAAATACGATGGTGTCGTCCATCGATTGATCGGCACAGATGTCTCATCCAAAGCAGCTGAACGTGCGGGGATCACCGCCATCGCCTTGTCGCAGACCGTCGGGCTTGGTGTAATCTCGTCTGCATTTGTGCGTTGGCGTATGCTTCCTGAGCTATCCTTGATGCAAGCGATGCGGATCTCGGCCATTGTGGCCATGTCTTTCCTGTCCGCATGGGCCGTTGTGGCCTCTATCATCGCACTGACCGTCCCGATGACGTTGCCTTGGGCGGGTTGGATCGCATGGGTCGTTTTGGGTGGTGCTGCGGTGTTTGCGCTTTTGTCGGTCCTGCGTCCGTCCATCATGGCTGCGCTACACATTCCACCTCTGCGCGCGATGGGTGCGTTTTTGGCGTTAGCCTTGATTGATACGGCCGCCGCAGGTGCCGCATTGTGGATGGTCCTGCCTGACGGGTGCGAAGTCGCTCTTCTTCCCTTGATCGCAGCCTATCTTCTAGCCTTGGGCGCTGGTTTGATCAGCAGCGCACCAGGCGGCATGGGCGCGTTCGAGGTCACGCTTCTGGCCCTGCTTCCAGCACTGGACGCTGAACCGCTTTTGGCAGCCATACTTGCCTTCCGCGCCGTTTATTATGCCCTGCCTGCTCTGATTGCAGCCGCCGTAACGATCCGCGGACCTGTAAGTACGCCGCGCTCTGATACGAACACTGCCTGCCCTGCCCTCGTGTCTGTGAAATCGGCACCCAACCTGCCAGCGCATATAGCCCAAGTGATCGCTGAAGCTCCACGTGCGGAAGCAGGTCTGCTGCGCCAAGGGCGGCTTTCCTTGCTGACAACGGGTCGAGACGCCGCCGCAGCGATGGCAGCGTCCTCGGGCCAGAGTCTTCTGGTTTTGTCAGATCCACTCTCGGCAGCCACGGATCGTGGGGCTTTGCTTTCGGACATTAAATCGCTGGCAAAACGCAGCTTTCTGACGCCATTTCTCTATAAAGCCGGAGGCCGCTGGGCTTCAGCTGCCCGCCAAGCCGGTTGGCAGGTTATGCCCATTGCGCGTGAAGGCTGGATTGATCCAACGGAATTTACATTGGACGGATCCACCAAGCGCCAATTGCGACGGAAACTTCGACAGGCTGACGCGGCGGGGCTTTCTTTTTGCGAAGCCGGTGCCGACCTGCCCATTTGTGATATGCAGCAAATCGCCGACGAGTGGCGCAAGGCCCGCGGAGGGGAGCGTGGCTTCTCGATGGGAAAATGGCATCCTGACCACCTGCCCCACGCTCGTGTCTATCTGGCATGGAAGAACGGTTCGCTTGTTGGGTTCCTGACCCTCCACGAAAATGTTGCCGAACAGGTGTTGGACCTGATGCGTATGCGCCCGGATGCCCCTGATGGCACCATGCACGCGCTGCTGAACTACGCCATCTCTCGGGCCGCGAACGCGGGATGCACGCGCCTGTCTTTGGCTGCGGTCCCTCTGGAAGAACAGTCCGGGGAACCTTGGGCGTTCCACCACGCCAGACTGAAACTGGACAACATCAGCGGCGCCGCTGGTCTGCGCCAATTCAAGACGTCTTTCGCACCCAGCTGGGAGACGCTTTATGCAGCAGCTCCTACTCGTGTGGCACTTGCGTTTGGGGCTCTGGATATCTCGCGCGAGATTTGCCGCAAGGTTGAAGTCGGGAATGTGAAATAACACCGCCACCCCCGCGCTGGCACCCAGCCAGATCCACACATGCAATCCGCTCGCACGCCGCAATACACGATGCGCGTTTGAAAACCATTCAGATGCAACATGAACGTATTGCATTTGCGCCGGACGGCGTTACGTGGCAGGTAGCGCCTAGACCAGCGGTGAACGGAGACACCCATGACAGATGCCCTGACGAAACTGATGAACGAACGCGATTGGTTGATGGCGGATGGCGCCACCGGCACGACCCTGTTCAATATGGGGCTGACATCGGGCGACGCTCCCGAGCTGTGGAACGTCGACAAACCGGACAACATCCGCGCGCTGTATCGTGGACCGGTCGAGGCCGGGTCGGACATCTTCCTGACCAATACATTCGGCGGCAATGCCTCGCGTCTGAAACTTCACGGTGCCGAAGGGCGCGTACGCGAACTGAACCGAGTCGGAGCCGAGCTTGGTCGTGAAGTGGCTGATGCATCTGGCCGAACCGTCATCGTGGCAGGCTCGGTTGGTCCGACAGGTGAAATTATGGAACCCATGGGGTCCTTGACCTTCAACGGCGCGGTCGAGATGTTCCACGAACAGGCCGAAGGTCTGAAAGAAGGCGGCGCAGATGTGCTTTGGGTCGAAACGATCTCGGCCCCGGAAGAATACAAGGCCGCCGCCCGCGCTGCTGAACTGACTGGAATGCCATGGTGTGGCACGATGAGCTTTGACACCGCCGGGCGCACCA
Source organism: Aliiroseovarius pelagivivens (assembly GCF_900302485.1). Taxonomy (NCBI): domain Bacteria; kingdom Pseudomonadati; phylum Pseudomonadota; class Alphaproteobacteria; order Rhodobacterales; family Paracoccaceae; genus Aliiroseovarius; species Aliiroseovarius pelagivivens. Next base: position 1,488,379 of record NZ_OMOI01000001.1, read on the forward strand.
TGATGGGTTTGACCTCTGCCGATCTGGCGAAAATGGTTGAAACCCTGCCGAACCCGCCGCTTGCCTTCGGGGCCAATTGCGGCGTCGGCGCTGCAGACCTTCTGCGCACTGTACTGGGCTTCGCCGCCCAAGGATCCGAACGCCCGATCATCGCCAAAGGCAACGCCGGCATTCCGCAATATGTGGACGGTCATATCCATTATGATGGCACACCTGAGCTGATGGCTGACTACGCCGTTCTAGCCCGCGACTGTGGCGCCAAGATCATTGGCGGCTGCTGCGGGACGACACCTGAGCACCTGAAGTCTATGCGCGAAGCACTGGAAACACGTCCGGCAAGCAATACGCGCCCGACGCTGGACCAGATCTCGGAAGCGATTGGTGGGTTCTCGTCAGCCTCGGACGGTACCGGCGACGATGCCAATCAGCCCGCACGTCGCAACCGTCGTCGTCGCAGCTGATACAATCAACTTACTAGCATACAAGACGGGCGCTCGCACAGCGAGCGCCCCTTGCCCGCCGCAGGCGCGGGTCCGTGCGCGGACCTAAAATAAGCTCAGTTGATCACCCTGCTGTAGGGGCGGCGTAAACAGATCACAGCGCATATCCGGCAAATCCTTTGTCAGCCCCAGCCGCTGACAGGCCTTTTGAAACCGCTGTTTCAAAAGCTCGGCCACTACGCCGCGTCCGACAAAACGCTCGCCGAACTCGGATTGATACGCTTTCCCATCTCGCATTTCACGCACCCTGTTCATGACACGCTCGGCACGGTCCGGGTAATGCTCGTCCAGCCAATCCTGAAACAATGGGGCCACCTCGCCGGGTAGGCGTAACAAGATATAGTTGGCCGCCACCGCGCCTGCATCGCGACCAGCCTTCAATATCGGTTCCAACTCGTGATCCGTCAGCCCCGGCACGATCGGAGAGGCCATGACGCGCACCGGCACCCCTGCTTCTGAAAGAGCTTGGATCATCCGCAGACGCCGCGCCGGGCTCGGCACACGCGGCTCCATCTTGCGGGACAAATCGGCTTGCAGGCTGGTGACCGAGATCCCCACCTGTGCCAGCCCTTTGGCAGCCATGCGCGATAAGATGTCCAGATCCCGCTCGATCAGTGTGCCCTTGGTGATGATCAGGACAGGGTGCTGAAACGCTTCAAGCACCTCAAGCACTTGCCGGGTGATCCGGTATTGCCCTTCGATCGGCTGATACGGGTCGGTATTCGTTCCCAAAGCCAAAGGAGCCACCTGATACCCCCTCCGCCGCAGCTCTTTTTCCAACTGTATGGCCGCATCCGGACGCGCAATCAGACGCGTTTCAAAATCCAAGCCGGGGGAATAGCCCAGCCACGCATGGGTCGGCCGTGCATAGCAATAAATACACCCATGCTCGCAACCTCGATAAGGATTCAACGAACGGTCAAACGCCAGATCAGGAGAGCTGTTTCGAGAGATTACAGACCGAGGCCGCTCGATAGAGACCTCGGTTCGAAAGGGCGGCAGAGGCTCTTCCGTCCAGCCGTCATCAACGCGCACGCGCTGAAATTCTTCGAATCGTCCGGTGTTATTCGACCCTGCCCCACGCCCCCGGCGGCAATCTGCATCAATTCTGTCGGAACCCGTCTTTTCCATGGGGGTAAAATAAGAACATTTACAGAACAATCAAATGGTATTCACATTTATTGCGCGGAATATTCATTTGCTATCAGGTCGGTGAAAGGGCACTCCATGTCGCAAATTGCCCAGACCTATCGCGCCAAGATGTCGCATTAGGGAATAAGAAATAGTCCTCCAGCCAGGGAAAGACGCACATGTCTGATCAAGAAGAAGATATCATCCTGAGCGAACTCAATGATGAAGAGTTGGTGCAGCAAATGCATGACGACCTTTATGACGGTCTTGCTGAAGAGATCGAAGAAGGCGTCAATATTCTGCTGGAACGTGGCTGGCAGCCATATAACGTTCTGACCGACGCACTGGTCGGCGGCATGACCATCGTAGGCATCGACTTCCGCGACGGCATCCTGTTCGTTCCCGAAGTTCTTCTGGCCGCGAACGCCATGAAAACCGGCATGGGCATCCTGAAGCCCCTGCTGGCCGAAACCGGCGCACCGCGCATGGGCAAGATGGTTATCGGCACCGTGAAAGGCGACATCCATGACATCGGCAAGAACCTTGTCTCGATGATGATGGAAGGCGCTGGTTTTGATGTCGTAGACATCGGCATCAACAACGCCGTCGAGGCCTATCTGGAAGCCTTGGAAAAAGAAGAGCCCGATATCCTGGGCATGTCAGCTCTGCTGACGACCACCATGCCATACATGAAAGTGGTCATCGACACGCTGGTCGAAAAAGGCATCCGCGACGACTATACCGTTCTGGTGGGTGGTGCTCCGCTGAACGAAGAATTCGGTAAAGCCATCGGTGCTGACAGCTATTGCCGCGACGCTGCAGTCGCGGTTGAGACCGCCAAAGAATACATGGCCAGCAAGCACAACCAGCTGGCCGCTGGCTGATCCCGATGCGGGATTAACCTGAAATTTGAGGCCTCGCCATTTGGCGGGGCCTTTTCTTTTTACCTGCCTGCCCCCAGATTGAACCTATGAGCAAAATGCGTTTCTTCTTTCTGATCTCGATGGTGATCCTTGCCGGGGGGCTGACGGTAGGTGTTGCTGGATGGGCGGCAACCTCAGGGCAGCTGAATGGTCAGCTTGCCATGGCGTTGTTGCCGCTGGTGATGCTGGCTTCTATCGCGTGGCGGGCCTTAAGTGCTGGAAGGGATGACTGATGCTGAATGATAACACCCTTACCCATGACGGACTGGACGCAACCCAAACGTCGGGAACCGTGTTGATTCTGGCCTGTGGCGCATTGGCGAACGAGATCCTTGCCCTGATCCGAATGAACGGCTGGGATCACATGAGCCTGACCTGCCTGCCTGCCATTCTGCATAATGCACCAGAGAAAATCCCCAACGCAGTGCGTGATGCTGTCGAGAAGCATCGCGACAATTTTGACCATGTATTTCTCGCCTATGCGGATTGCGGCACGGGTGGACAATTGACCGCACTGTGCGAAGAGCTGGGCATCGAGATGATCCGGGGCCCGCATTGCTATTCCTTCTTCGAAGGTAATGATGCGTTCAGCGCGCGCGCCGAGGACGAAATCGATGTGTTCTATTTGACCGATTTTCTGGCGCGTGGGTTTGAGAGCTTCGTCATCAAACCGCTTGGATTGGACCGTCACCCGCAGCTGCGTGACATGTATTTCGGGCACTATAGAAAGCTGATGTATCTGGCGCAGACCGACAATCCCGAGCTGGACAAGATGGCAGAGGCGGCCGCCGAGCGGCTTGGATTGTCTTATGAACGCAGGTTCGCCGGATACGGAGATCTTGAAACCGCGTTGCGCGATCTAGGCTAGCGTCGTCGGCTCTCTTCTCGAGCCTGTGGGGGGCTCTGCCCCATCGTCTTCGACGCTTACCGAGAATATTTTGACAAGAATATGTGGATGTCAGGCCGCTTCCGAGGCGTATTGACGGATTCGTTCGACCATTGCGCGCAACCCGTTTGAACGTTGCGAGGACAGGTGCTCGTTCAAACCTAGTCGGCCAAGTTCGGCGGGGGCGTCGATCGTGGCGACCTCGGATACCGGCAAATCTGTATAGAGCGCCGACAGAACCGCGATCAAACCCTTCACGATCATGGCGTCGCTGTCGCCGGCAAAGCTGAACCGACCTTCGGTAATCTCAGGATGCAACCAAACTTGGCTGGCGCAGCCTTCGACCTTGGTGGCAGGCACCTTCAGCGCCGGGTCCATGTCGGGCAGTGATTTGCCCATGTCGATGACTGTTGCATAGCGATCTTCCCAATCATCCAAGAAGGCGAAATCTTCAACAATCTCTTCAAATGCCGGACTGGCCATGGGGGATCCTTTCTTGCTTTTGCCATGACCTAAGCGTTGAGCGATCAAAGGTCCAGCCTTGGTGCGGATTGCCGTCTTTTCAAAGACGCCGACATGGGCTAACCCTTTGGGCAGAGAAAGAGGAGCCGACATGATTTTCCGCCGATTTGCTGCCCCTGCCCTGCTAACCGCGTCTTTGCTGGCGCTGACGGCCTGCGGTGGAAATGTGAACCTCAACCCTATGGGTTGGTTTAGCTCAGATGGGGTCGAGGAGATCGCACTGATCCCGGAAGGCGGATTTCTGGATGATCAGGAAAACCGCGGGCTTGTGGCTGATGTCATTGAACTTGAGATTCTACGCGCCCAAGGTGGTGCCATCATCCGCGCCAAGGGTTTGCCACCTCGTCTTGGATATTGGGACGCCGAGCTGGTGCCAGAGAACTTCGAGCGGCCTGAAGACGGTGTCCTGACCTATATGTTCCGGATCACCGAGCCGTACTATCGCACCCAAACCGGTCGTTCTAAACAGCGCGAAGTTTATGTGGGTCACTTTGTGTCGGACATCAAGCTTCAGGGCGTGCGCACGATCCGTGTGGTGGGCGCGAACAACAGTCGGTCCGCGCGCCGCTAAACGCCTATCAAACCTCGAAAACCTCGACGCGTTGGCCCTTGGCGGCCAGCGCAAGTTTTCCTTCGCACAGGCGTAGTGCGTCATCCCCAAAGACTTCGGCACGCCAGCCTGTCAAAGCGACAACATCGCGTTTTCCTGCCGCCAAAGCATCCAGATCAGCCGCCGAGGCAATCAGTTTCTGAGCGACTTTTTCCTGCTCGCAGCGCGCCTTCAAAAGTACACGCAGAAGATCGGCCAAAGCTGGGTTCACTTGCAGCTTTTCCTTGGAACGGTCAGGTGCTTTGGGCAGTTGATCCTGCGGCAGCTCAAGTCCGACCGAGATGGCCTTCAAGATTTCCTCGGCCACTTCACCCTTGCGCGCCTCGCGCAGAAGCAGGCGCGAGCGGCCAAGTTCCTGAATGGTACGCGGTTTTGTGGATGCCAATTCCAGCAGCGCGTCGTCCTTCATCACCCGATTGCGGGGAATATTACGTGATTGCGCATATCCTTCGCGGAAGCGGGCCAGTTCCTTCGCCACACCAAGGAAGCGACCAGAATTGGTGCGTGTTTTCAAACGCTTCCAGGCATCGTCCGGATGGATCGTATAGGTCTCGGGGGAGGTCAGACTGGTCAGTTCTTCCTGAACCCAATGGGCGCGCCCCGATTTCTCAAGCTCTTTGGATAGGTATTCGTAGATCCCGCGCAGGTGTGTCACGTCGCCCTGCGCATATTTTTTCTGTGCATCCGTCAAAGGACGGCGCGACCAGTCGGTAAAGCGGCTGGATTTATCCATCTGTGCCCGCTCGATTTTGCGGACCAATGTTTCATATCCAACCTGATCGCCAAAGCCGCAGACCATTGCAGCGACCTGCGTGTCAAACAGAGGGCGTGGGAACACGCCAGCCTCGACAAAGAAGATCTCGAGATCCTGACGGGCGGCATGGAACACTTTGACGACACGCTCATCGCGGAAAAGCTCATAGAGCGGTTCCAGCGACAGACCGTCCACCAAGGGATCAACCAGCACCGCATCCTCGTCGTCATTTCCGGGAACGGCCAATTGGATAAGGCAAAGCTTTGAGTAGTAGGTGCGCTCTCGCAGGAATTCGGTATCAACGGTCACATAAGGGTGCGAGGTCGCGCGGATGCAGAATTCTTCCAAGGCCTCGGTGGTCGTGATCGTGATCATATGCTTTTACCTGCTCTTTACCGCACCAAATTTGGGCTCCGCCCGGGTTTAAGGGGAAATGTTCCGAAAGGGAAGCCTCGCGCCAAGTTGCCCTTGCCCCGCTGCGTTATGGCAGCAGGACGGGCGTTTTGTCCTCGTCTGCAAAACGGCGCAGCACTGCTGGGTATAGCTTGTGTTCCTGCACCAAAACCCGAGCGGCCAGAGTGTCCGCTGTGTCGCCCGATTCAACAGATACACGCGCCTGCCCAAGGATCGGGCCACCATCGAGTTCGGCGGTGACCTCGTGGACAGAACAACCTGCTTCGGCATCACCTGCATCCAACGCGCGCTGGTGAGTGTGCAGACCTTTGTATTTTGGCAATAGTGACGGGTGGATGTTCAGGCAACGTCCGGCCCAGTGACCCGTGAAGCCTTCGGTCAGGATACGCATGAAACCTGCAAGACAGATGATGTCGGGGTTTGCCTGCTCTAACACGGTGTTCAGAGCCGCCTCGAACCCTTCACGGTCCCCTTTGTAATCCCGGTGGTCAACGACAGCTGTAGGGATGCCCATCGCTTCTGCCTTGGCCAGACCACCCGCGTCCGGCACGTTCGACAGAACCAGACAGGGACGCGCGGGGTGATCTTCGACCATCGAGTTGGCCAGCGTCACCATGTTTGAGCCGCCCCCTGAAATCAGGATGGCGACCCGTTTCTTGGGGGCGTCGCTCACAGAAGCGATCCCAGATAGCTGACGCCTTCGCCCTTCTGAATACGGCCCAGTTGGGTCACGGTCTCGCCTGCGTTGGTCAGCAGATCGGTCAGCGATTGCGCGGCCTGCGCATCAACGACCAGCACCATGCCTTGGCCCGAGTTGAAGGTCTTCAGAATTTCGGCCTGATCCATGCCACCGGTTTCTGCCAGCCATTTGAAGACGGGCGGCAGATCCCATTGGTCCAGATCAACCAGCGCACCCAGCCCTTCAGGCAATACGCGCGGCAGGTTTTCGGTCAGGCCGCCACCGGTGATGTGGGCCAGCGCATGCACGCCGCCTGCCCGCACCGCTTCCAGAGCCTGGCGGACGTAAAGACGAGTCGGCGCCAGCAGCGCCTCTCCCAGCGTGATGTCGCCATCCCACGGACAGTCTGCGTCCCAACCAAGGCCCGAAACCTCGACCAACTTGCGCACCAGCGAATAGCCGTTCGAGTGCACCCCATCCGAGGCCAAGCCCAGAAGAATATCGCCGTCTTTGACGCCTTTGGGCAAATCCTCGCCGCGCTCCATCGCGCCGACCGAGAAACCAGCAAGGTCAAAGTCGCCGTCTTCATACATGCCCGGCATCTCGGCGGTTTCGCCACCGATCAGCGCACAGCCAGAAAGCTCGCAGCCTTTGGCGATGCCTTCGATGATCCGCGCGGCCTTGTCGGTCTCCAGACGGCCCGTCGCGAAGTAATCGAGGAAGAACAGCGGCTCGGCGCCTTGGCACACAAGGTCGTTCACACACATGGCCACCAGATCGATCCCGATCGTGTCCACGTTGCCTGTGTCGATCGCGATGCGCAGCTTGGTGCCCACTCCATCAGTGGCCGAAACCAGAACCGGGTCGTTAAACCCTGCGCCCTTCAGATCGAACAGCGCGCCGAAGCCACCAAGACCGGCCATCACGCCCGGACGGTTGGTGCGTTTGGCGGCCGGTTTAATCCGTTCAACCAGCGCGTTGCCCGCGTCGATGTCAACGCCTGCGTCTGCGTAGGTAATGCCCTTGGATGCGTCGCTCATGTCTGTCCCCCATGGTGGCTGTGGTCGCGCGGCAAATTTTCTGCGCCTGCGATAGCGTAAGGGGCAGAAAGAGTCTACGGCTTGCTTGACGCTGGCCCACAGTTTGCTAGCAATGGCGCCACCAAGAGTAACAGTGGGCCTGTAGCTCAATTGGTTAGAGCAGAGCGCTCATAACGCTTTGGTTGCGGGTTCAAGTCCTGCCGGGCCTACCACGACTTCAAAAATTTCGGTTTACGGATGCGTGCCATCCAAAGAAACTCTGACATGTAGTTTTCTTCGATCGTCGAAATGGCTGATTGCTGCATCTCTCACGTCAAGACAAACAGGAGCCAACCATGCCTCAATCCGGATCAATCAACCGTCGCGTCGTTCTTGCCGAGCGCCCCGTTGGGCTTCCCGATGAAAATACCCTGCGCCTTGAAGAGGCCGACCTGCCGACTCCCAAAGATGGCGAAATGCTGCTGCGCACAGAGTTTCTGTCCATTGATCCCTACATGCGTGGTCGCATGAACGACGCCAAATCCTATGCTGAGCCGGTGAAAATTGGCGAAGTGATGACCGGACAGGTTGTGGCCGAGGTCGTATCTTCAAATCTTGACGGGTTTGCGGTGGGGGACCGCGTGCTCGCGGGCAGCGGGTGGCAGGACTATGCAATTTCTGACGGAACTGAGGTCGTCAATCTGGGTGCTTCGCCCAGCAACCCCTCTTGGGCGTTGGGCATCCTCGGCATGCCGGGATACACCGCCTATGCAGGGCTTCTGAAGATCGGCGAGCCGAAACCCGGTGAAACCGTCGTGGTCGCTGCAGCATCGGGCCCGGTTGGGGCCACTGTAGGTCAGATCGCCAAGATCAAAGGCTGCCGCGCTGTTGGAATCGCCGGTGGTGCCGATAAATGCGCGCATGTCGTGAACAACTTGGGCTTTGACGTTTGCATCGACCATAACGCCGATGATTTTGCAGAACAGCTCAAGGCCGCCTGCCCTGACGGTATCGACGTGTATTTCGATAATGTGGGCGGCAAAGTTCTTTACGGCGTCCTGCCCTTGCTGAACCCGTTCGCACGGATGCCGATTTGCGGCGTTGTGGCGTGGTACAATTTGACCGGATTGCCTGAAGGGCCCGATTTTGGTCCCCTGATCATGAGCACAATCTTGCGGATGAAAGTAAAGGTGCAGGGGTTCATCATTTTCGACAACTTCCCGATCAGCACTTACAAGGAGTTTGTGCAGGATATGACTGGCTGGCTGTCCGAGGGGAAAGTTCAGTACAAAGAACAGGTTGTCGATGGTATCGAGAACGCGCCCCAGGCCCTGAATGACGTATTGCTTGGCAATAGTTTCGGGAAAGTAGTTGTGAAAGTCGCACAATAATCCGCAAGAAAATCCCCTTCGTGAAGCGCATCCAGCGCCGCACGAAGGCCACGTGTTCAGCGGTGCTTACGTCGCATAGTTGCAGCCGTCTTCATCCAAGATCGCTTTCAACTCAGCCATGTGTCGGTCCCCCTGCTCGGGGTACTCTTCCAGTTCCTGCGCGGTTTTCTCGGCGATCTCATCCGATAAAACGCGCAAGGGCTGGCCCGTTTGAAGGGCACGGATATAGGTCTCGGCTGCGCGTTCGAAGTAGTAGAGCCGGTTGAACGTGTCCGCGACGCTGTCTCCGATCACCAGAACGCCGTGATTGCCCATAATCATGACCTTCACCTTTGGATCGGTCAGAAGCGCCGCACAACGTTCGCCTTCATCCTCGAACGCCAACCCGCCATAGCCGTCATCAATCACATAGCGATTGTAGAAGGTGGCACAGTTCTGATCGATGGGTGGCAGGTTGCTGTCCGCCAAGGACGCCAGAACCGTCGCGTGGATCGAGTGCACATGCATCACACAGCGCGCATGCGGACAATGGCGGTGCACACCCCCATGCAGGCCCCATGCGGTGGGATCGGGCGCGTCAGGGCGGTCCATGGTGCTGGGGTCGTCCGCGTCGATCTCTAACAGGTCCGAGGCCCGTATCCGCGCGAAATGCATTTGATTGGGGTTCATCAGGAACTTGGTGCCGCTGTCATTCAGCGCAAGACTGAAATGGTTTGCCACGCCTTCGTGCATATTCAGCCGCGCGGTCCAGCGAAAGGCGGCCGCCATATCGACACGTTCATTCCAATGGGCGATATTGGGCATGGAGGCAGTTACGGTCATCTGAAATCCTTTCGATTGGATCCAGAAGACAGATCAAATCGCGACCTGTCGAGCCTGTTTGCGACCAACCTAAAGCGGCAGAACCAGTTCGACCTTAAGCCCGCCCAAATCGGTGCTCTCCCCCAACCTGAGATGCCCGCCCTGACCGCGCGCGATATCACTGGCGATCGCAAGCCCAAGACCAACGCCCGAGCCCTTGTTCTGATTGCGGGATTTGTCCAAGCGGGTGAAAGGTTTCAGCGCTTCTTCTCGGTCTTTAACGGCAATTCCCGGACCATCATCTTCAACAACAAACCGCAGATCCCCCCGGCCTTGCAACAATGACAGACGCGCACGCGAACCATAGCGCGTTGCGTTGCCCAACAAGTTGTCCAAAGCGCGCTCCAGAGACGCGCGTCTCAGCGGGCGCTCTCCGGGGTTGGCAACATCACCAAGCGAGACCGCCATCCCAGCCCGCTGTGCATTCTCGGCAAGATGATGAATCATTTCGACAGGATCCACCTGTTCGGGCGCGTCTTCCAAAGCATCCGCCTGCGCGAATCCCAAAAAGCCGTCGACCAGACGCTCCATGTCGTCCACATCCCGCTGAAGTTCGTCACGCGCATCATCCTCGAGCATCGAGAGCCCAAGGCGCAACCGGGTCAATGGAGTGCGCAGGTCATGGCTGACGCCAGACAACATCAAGGTGCGCTGCTCGATCTGGCGATCAATACGCGAGCGCATGTCCAAAAACGCCTTACCTGCCGCCCGCACCTCGGTCGCGCCCGCCAAACGGTACGGCAGCACCTGCCCTTTCCCGAACGCTTCGGCCGCTCTCGCCAGACGTCGAATCGGTCGCAATTGATTACGCAGAAACAGATAGGCGATCAGGGTCATCAAAAATCCGGTGACGACCATCAGAACCAACAATTGATGCGGGTTGGTCGCCGAGACGCGGTCGCGATCCAGCACAACGCGTAGAATGCCAAAGTTCGTGTCTACGGCCAGAGTTACCAAAGATCGGTCGCCGACCAAATCCACTCCGATCAGTCCCGGCAGCCCCTGCTCTAACGTGCGCTCGACCCGCAAACCGGTGAAATCAGCGAACTGGCGTTGCGTGGCCACGGTATCGGCAGGCAACGCCACACGAATATTCAGCGGGCCGGCTATCCCTTTGGAGGCCGCAAGCGCCTCGTCCACGGAAGCGGAGGCATTGATCTGACTGACAATCAACGAGACTTCAGCAACCACTGCTTCGGTCATCTGGACAGTAATGCGGTTGAAGTGCCGCTGAATGAACACAACCGACACCACCAGTTGCAGCGTTACGATCGGCACAATCAGAATCAAAGCCGCTCGCCCGTAAAGCCCACGCGGCATGAACTGTTTCAGCCATGCAAAATCACGCCAGTTGGCGCCTTGGGGGCGGTTCGTCTGCGACATGGCCCGACCCTATGACGCGGCGACGCGCTTGCCAAGCGCAGGGTGCAGCGTCAGGAAGGTGGAAACACAGTGAAAGGAAAGCTGATGACATCTGATCGCGAAGCGCGCCCCGCCGCAGGTATCATGCAGCAGATGGAACCCGGCATCCGCCGGATCATCGCACCCAACCCCTCGCCCATGACATACTGGGGCACAAACACATTTGTGCTGGGAGAAGGTGATGTGGCCGTGATTGACCCCGGCCCTGCTGATCCCGGCCATATGCAAGCCATCCTAGATGGGTTGAAGCCCGGTGAACGGATCACCCAGATCCTTGTGACCCACTCGCATCTGGACCACTCGCCGCTGGCACGCCCGCTGTCCAAGACCACGGGTGCCCCCGTTCTGGCTTATGGCGATGCGTTGGCTGGCCGTAGCTCGGTGATGTCTGATCTGGTTGCACGCGGATTGTCGTCTGGTGGCGAAGGCGTTGACGCTGGCTTTACGTGCGACATTTCCCTTGCAGATGGCGAAACATTCACCGCTGGCGGACTGCAGGTCGAGACCATCTGGACCCCTGGACACTTTGCCAACCACGTAAGCTTTGCCGCCCAAGATGCTGTTTTTACAGGGGATCACATCATGGCATGGGCCAGTTCATTGGTGTCACCGCCTGACGGTGATCTGACGGCCTTCATGGCGTCCTGCCACAAACTGGCCGCACGCGGGGACCGCGTATACTACCCTGCCCATGGTGATCGGATCGACGCTCCCGCCACCCGTCTGGATTGGCTGATCAACCATCGCTTGACCCGCGAGGCCGAGATTTTGGCCGCCCTATCTGACCTACAAAACGCAACCGTCCCTGCCCTGACCAGCGAAATCTACACCGAAACGCCTGATGCCCTAATCCCCGCAGCCGAACGAAATGTCTTTGCACACCTCATCGATCTTGCAACTCGCGAAATCGTGGCCGCCAGCCCCAGATTGGAGGCGAACGCAGTTTTTCGAATGAAGGACGAAAAAAAGTAAATTCGCCTCTTGCGGCCCTGAATCGCCCTTGCTATATCGCCCACATGTTCCGGCGTAGCTCAGCGGTAGAGCAGTTGACTGTTAATCAATTGGTCGTAGGTTCGATCCCTACCGCCGGAGCCATAAAAAACCTTCAAGCTCAATAGCTTGGAGGTTTTTTGGCATTTAGGCCAATTGGTCTAATTTGCGCGGGGGAAGCACTACTGAAGCATCGCGCCCCTTAAAGCGACGTTGTAGATTTGTCGCAACGCTTCCTACAAACGAAACCCTTCTGCATACATTGTTCATGGTTCCTTTCGTTAAGCCAGCCTTACGACCGTCACAACGTAGGGCTGATCTGAGCCCCATGTTCCAAATGCTGCTAAAAGCGCGAATACCTGCCTTCTAAGGAACGAGACCAACAACAACCAATTATCAAACTCGGCGTTTGGGTTGAGTTCGTAATCTAGGCCCGCATCTTCTTAGAACCTTTGGAAAGTTTGATTTATCGCCGACTAGACGTTCCTGGGGCAAATGCAACGCCGTTGCGCCAAGCTGTCGTCGACTTGCACTGGCCACAAATGCGGTTACCAAAGCTTTCGCTTTCAAAATATGCGTTACAGCGTAAACAATTGCGTTTCTTGGGCACGTCGTTGGCAGCTTGAATGGTCGGATCTTTGATCAGGTGTATTTTAGTCATTCATAACCTCCATCAATTGCGACCAGAGAAGGTGTTGGTCGGATGGGCCCCTTAGGCCCGCGTGACGATGCATTGCATGCACTATGTATGACTTCTGAAACGTCAGGCGCGGCCATAGCGCGCATCAATGCACTGTAGTTTGGCTGGGTGTTCACTTCATTGCCGGGTCGTATGCCGCGATCATTGGTTTCGACGACGGTGTGGTCGCTCGTCGCCCCTGCCAGCACGATCCCTTCCGGGAATGTTAATCCAGCAATATCGGTGTCCTGATATCCGACGGCGAGGTTTACCCGGATGCTTTCAGCGTGGTCGGGGACCAATCGCAGCGACGGAGTTTCCCGAGAAAAACGAGAGTTGCTGCAAGATAGAGTTTTGACCTTTGCCTCAATCACTTCAGCTTTGAGCGAAAATGCATCCGTGTGCAGTCCGGGGATTGGGTTTCCCGTTAATGGATGAATCCCCAAAAGGATCGCCTCACCCAGTCTGAGTTCATTGATGCGCCCTTTTTTAAATGGCCCCAGAGCCCATGGTAAGCTCACTGAGCTTCCGCCGGAAACAGTTTCCATATAAGGCCCGTGCGCGCTTTCGACGTCATCAGCGAGGGCCGAGAAGGCTGCCATCGTGCGATGGTCGGGTTCCTTATGACCAAGGCAGGCAAAGTTGGTTGCAATTCCTTTCAAGGAAATACCCGGCAGATCGACAATCCGAGCCACGAGTGCGTCCAGATCATCGGGCAGAATTCCATCCCTCAGATCACCCATCTCGATCAACAGAATGACGCGGTGCGTTTTTCTTTTCCGGTGCGCGGCCGCGCTCAATGCCGCGATCGTTTCAAATTCGGAGTTGTAGCTTGAACTGCAGGCGTCTGTTACCTCGCAAATCTGGCTGAGCATCGGAGGCCGTATCATCACTATGGGCGCCGTTATGCCCGCCTGACGCATTCTTTCGACATTGCCGATCCGTGCGTCGGCCAGGCCGCGCGCACCTCCATCAAGCATGGCCTTGGCAATCTCTGGGTGCCCGCACACCGCCTTGGTTACGCCAATCACGTTGATCCCAAGCGGGTGTAGCCGCTGGACCAGTATGCGCGTGTTGTGGCGAATTTTGTCGAGCTCAACGTCGATGCGGGGCGTGGCGGTCATAACCGTTCCGAACTACGGCTGGGCTGCAACACTGGGAAAGCATCACGAACCATCGAAACCAGATCATAAACGGGGCGAGCAAGCGCATCGGTGACGGGTAGATCCAGCTCGTCTGAATACCTTGATATCGCGGCATCAATCTCTTCGTCGGCCATGCCTTCGTGGTTCAGCGTCACCCCGATCACCGTAGTGTCCGAGAAGGCTTCTATCAGGGCAATTTCCGACGAAGGGCTCGGCATTGCCATATCGGGAAAATCGCAGCGATGCGCACGCTTCGGTGCATGTTGAAGAATGACAGCATCAGGTTGGCTTCCCCGCAGGATGAAGGCGGACGTGCAAAATGCTGGGTGACTAAGTGCGCCCTGACCCTCGATCAGGATGACATCTGGGGTTTCGGTGTCAGCGGCTTCGACGATTGCACGTTCCAGCTCACCGCAGCAGAATTGTGGTGGGATTGCATCCATTGCGATCCCATGGCGGGCGCCCTGCATCAACCCTGTCTGGCCTGTTCCAACCAACACAGTTTTGACGCCTTTCGCGTTCAAAGCTCCTGCCAGAACGGTTGCCGTCGTGCGCTTGCCGATTGCACAATCAGTCCCCATGACGGCGATGCAGATGGCGTTGACACGCGACACCGAACCATCAAACAGGCGCATATCCTTGGCGGGGCGCGGCTTGCGGATGTCGCGGATCGAAACGTCGCCTATTTTGGCAGCCTCTTTGATTTCCGGATCGTCGCTCAGGAATTCGTGCAGACCACTGACAATATTCATGCCGTAGGCGATGGCATCCAAGATGACTTCACGATCCTTGGCAGACAGTTTGCCCGTCGACGGCGCCATGCCGTATATCAGCGTGTCCGGAACTTCTATTCCGCTACAAACTGCCGTTTCCAGATCGCAAAAAAGCGGGATGTGATTGGCGGTTCCATCCAGAACAACACCGCAGTCCTGCCCGGCCTTGTCACTGTCGATGACTGAATGAATACGATAGGCCTCAGAATGCCGGACGAGTCCATTTGCAGTCTTTCCGTCGATTTTTGCGAAGTTTCCTTCACAATACACGATTGCCGAGGGTGCGCGCACGACAGGTGTGTCGATTACGTTGGTTGAGTGAACTGACCCATCTTCTGGTGGGCCTTGGGCAACGCGGATGTTCTTGAGAGGTGTTCTCGTATTAAGAATTGTAGAATCCATGATTATTTCCTTTTGAGTGGCTTGCAGCACCCGAGACTAGCGCCTCGGTACGCAACGCCGTTCTTTGAGCCGAAAATTTCGATTGCAGGTCCAGCGGTTGCCTGCGTTGTCCAGATGCGCGTTCTCGGGCAAAATGATCAGTTCGCACCCGTCTCTGACCTTCGAGTACCCGCGCTCACACTCCCATCTAGAGTTTGAAGCTGAGCTATCGAAGTAGGCGTTCGGAGGGACGATGACCGGGTCACACTTTCCGTCGTTCTCATAGAAGCCGCGCTCGCAAATCCAGGGCTGCCCATAGTTTCGCGGATTCAGATAGCCGTTCTTGGGGACATCGATGGCAACGCATTTGCCTTCGCTGGCCATGTATCCCCGATCACATCGCCATGCTGTTTCATAGGCCGAGCTGTCAAGAAAAGCGTTTGGGGGTATGGCGATCTTGCGGCAAGTCTCACCGTTCTTCTCGAACCCGCGCAGACAACGCCAGCGCTCGCCTAAGGAATCGAGGTACGCACCCTCGGGAACGACAACTTTTACGCAACTTGTTTCATTGGTTTCTTTGAACCCATGATGGCACTCCCAACCCTTGCCATAGGCGTGATTGATACCATAGGCGTTTTTGGGAATGACAACGGCGACACATTGATCACCGTCGGGCCTGAAGGCAACATCACATTCCCACCCGTCGCCGTATCTCTTGGCGTGGGCGTTTTCAGGTATGGATGTGACCGCGGATTGTGCGGAAACCTGGGTCGCGAAAACCAACAGAGCGAAACCCAGCACAAGTTTCGTAAGTCGCTGGGCGTTTGTTTGACCGGGCTTGCTGCGACGGTCACGGAGTTCTGCAAAGAAACCGGGCTGCCACGAATGCTTAGCCGGGCAATCACCAGCCAAACCCACACCGGGAAAGGGGGCTGCCTTACGAGGCATCAAGGTCAAGCCTTTCGATGCAGGCGTCCGCCAGTTTCCGATCAGGTGTATCGGACCCCGGTATGGTTGCCCAGCCGGTGGCCATCATCGCGTTGCGACGTGTGAACCCTTCCGCGGCTTGAAGTCCGGTCAGTTTGGCCAGCCGTTGCGGATCAGACGCGGCCATTTCCAGACAGACCGGCACCATCGACCGGGTGACTTCGCCGTTGGCAAAGGCAATAGCCGCTTTGTCTGCGGTCCCAGTTCTTATCCATCCGCCCCAGCTGAATCCGATGATCGGGACCGTAATTGCGCCGACCACGAAGCCATAGATTCCTGGTTTAATCCATTTAAAGTTATTCATATTTCATCCTCCGGCGGAGAAAGCGCCGCCACGCTGTCATGAATTCGTTCTGAAAGGGCGCGATCCTCGACAAGAGCCTGATCAAGGTCCTCTTGGCGTATTGGAAAGAATTTCGTGAGACCTGGGCTTTCCTTCACAAGAAAGGTCGCGGTTCTTCGATATGCTTCAAAGCTAAGGCTTTGGATAAGTTCATCTTCAGCGATGACTGGATATTGCCCTGCAGGCAATGCGCCGGGACAACCGGCCAGTTCGAATGGATGAGCAAACGCCACCACGGTGGTCGTCGTGCGCGAGTTCATCGGCACCTTTCCCAAAAATCACGGCGATTTTACCGGGACGTCTGAATTTTCTTGATGGAACACGGCGATTTCAAGTGCAGGTCGCTTGCCCGCTCGATCAGAAATCACTTTCATGTATTGTTTCTATATAGGGTGATTTCGAAATTTTTCAACCAGCCACAGCTGCAATCAATGATGAAAGAGTGGCAGCTCTCCGAGGCCCAGCACTCAATTCACAGAGATATTACGGTCTCATTTTGTGACACCGGCGACGCAGAACCGGATAAGCAAAGTTCTACGTGGAACGCGTAAATAGGTCCGCATTGCAGACATTGTCGAGGAACGAAGCGAACGACGGCTCAACGCCCTTCGTTACCTAAGATCGCCTCTGCTTGAGAAAGTGTCAAAACTTGATCTTCTGCGTCTTACATTCTTTGCTCAAGTATCCGGGGCTGCAATTACGATCCTTGCCGCATCTGCAAGTTCTTAAATATTTCAGAGTTTTGGAAAGCGGCGCCCGATTACTGGGGCAAGCAGGACGACAATGACGATCCTGAATATGTGGTGCGTGACGACATAAGCCAGATCCGAACCTGCAATGATTGCAATGACAACCATCTCGGCCTGCCCACCCGGTAAGAAGGCCAATAAAGCATCAAGCGAGGGCGCAAGATCCAGACGGGTAATGATGACAAAGAACCCAAACGAGATCAGTCCAAGCAGGACTGAATAGAGGATCCCGGCCATGACGTTCACGCGGATTTCTCGGCTGGTGATGCCGACATATTTTACGCCAACGGCGATGCCGATGAAGAACTGCGCGGCTTGGATGATCTCGGCCGGGGGCCGGGTCTCGATCACCCCTGCCAAAGACAATGCAGAGGACACGATCATTGGGCCCAAGATTGACGCACCAAACAGGCCGATCCGCTCGAAGAATTTCCAACCGACCAAGCCTGCCGCGACCATGATCGCGATCTGAGAAGGCGATACGGACGACATTGGCAGTCCGGGCGCGACGCTCAGATCCAGCCCCCAGACAAACTGCATCAAGACAGGCGCGCAGCTGACCAGAACGACGACACGGGTCGCATGGATCAGGGACAGGGCGCGTGGGTCGCCGCCGGCTTCTTCGCCGAAGATCAACATGTCTTGAAGCCCACCAGGCATGGCGCTGTACCAAGATGTGACGGGGTCCAATCCGAACACATAGCGAAGCAAGGGATATCCCAGCACCGCGATCACCGCGATGAAAAGTGGTACGAAGATCAAGGAACTGGCGATCTCGGGCATACGGCCAAGCAACTCGGGGGTGATCGAGCTGCCGACGGCGACCCCAAGAAACGTTCGCATGAACATGCCAAACTGCCCCGCGCCTGTAAGGTGCAATCCGCCAAGCGCGGCAATCAGGCAGGCAAACATCGGGCCCAGCAGAAACGGCAAAGGCAGCCCGAGGATATAGAACCCCAGACTGCCTGTACCGGCGATAAAAAAGGTCAACGCACGCGACATGTGCTTACCCGTGTACCTCATACAGCATCCGTATCAATCGCCCTCGGCCACACCTTCTTGGCGTGCCTTGGCACGGCGTGCGCGGTAGCTTGGGATGACCACCAGAAGAACCGCGATCACCAACAGGCCAAGGGTCATTGGCCGGTCGACGATGAACCCGATCCCATCATACAGCTGCATCGAGCGCGAGAAGTTGTCTTCCAACATACCGCCCAGAATGAAGCCAATCAGCAGTGGGGCCAGCGGATAGTCCGCGAACTTCAGGACCGTCGCACAAATTCCCATACCAACAAGGATCAAAAGCTCGGTCGCATTGTTCTGCCCGATATAGCTGCCCATCAGCGTGAAGAACAGGATGAACGGGATCAGATAGGTCCGCGGGATGGTCAGAACCTTGGCGATATAGGGGATCAGCGGCAGGTTCAGGATCAACAGCACAAGGTTGCCGATATACATCGAGATGATGACCGCCCAGAAAATCTGCGGCTCGTCGATCATCAGGCGCGGGCCCGGCGTAACGTTCAGCGCGATCAGTGCGCCCAGTAGGATCGCCGTGGTGCCCGAACCGGGAATACCCAGTGTCAGAAGCGGCACGAACGACCCGGTACAGGCGGCGTTGTTCGCAGTCTCGGGTGCAGCAAGCCCCTTGATGGACCCTTTGCCGAACTCTTCCTGCTCTTCTTTGGTCGCAATGTTGCGTTCCACTGCGTAGCCAAGGAACGAGGCGATGGTAGCCCCTGCCCCCGGCAAAACGCCGATGAAGAAGCCTTGGATCGACTGGCGACCAATGACCGGGGCAATCTTGCGCCCCTCTTCACGGGTGATGCGCAGGTTCTCGATCTTGCCGCTGCTGCCTTGGGCCGACCGTTTCGGATTCAAAACCAGAAACAGCGCTTCAGGAAGGGCAAACATTGCCATGGCCAGCGTGATGAAGCTGAAGCCTGACTGCAGGTCCATCAGACCCATGGTGAAGCGCGGCATGTTGAACAGAGCGCCCTCGCCCACTGTTGCCATGACCAGTCCAAGCAAGGTCATCAGGATGGCCTTACCCACGTTTCCGGTCCCCGCAAAGGCCGCGATGGCCGACAGGCCGACGACCATCAGCGCGAAATACTCGGCCGAGTGGAACAAGAGCGCGACTGTCGACAACATGGGGGCGAAGATCATCAGAAGCAGCGCCCCGATGCTGCCGCCCGCGAACGAGGCGATTGCCGCAATGGTCAGGGCCTTACCGGCCTGCCCATTGCGCGCCATCGGATAGCCATCGAAACTTGATGCCACCGTGCCCGCCACACCGGGGGCATTCAGCAGGATGGACGAGGTTGAACCGCCGAAAATTGCGCCGTAGTAGACACCGGCCAACAGGATGATCGCTGCCGACGGATCACCGATTGTGATGGCGACGGGGATCATGATGGCGATGATCGACATCGGGCCCAGACCCGGCAGCATGCCGATAAAGGTGCCGATCAGACAGCCTGCGATCACCATCAAAAGGTTTTGGATTGAGAATGCGGCGCCAAGGCCGATCAGAAGTCCTTCGATCATGTCTCAGCTCCTTAGAAAAAGAATGGCCAGGGGCGCAGGAAGATGCCCAGCACCTCGTCCACCAGATACCAGACAACAAAGCTGGCGATGGCCGCGACAGGCAGCAGGATATGGAACTTGCGTTCGCCCAAAGTGAACGACCCGCAGCTTAGGAAGGCAAAGGTCGCAAACAGGAAGCCAGCGGGGCGCAACAAGAGTGCATAGGCAACCATCAAACCCAGCAGCGTTAGCGCTTGACCCAGATGATAGTCCCCCAGACGCCGGTAATCGATGTCAGGCTCTTGGTCGCTTTCCGGGGATTTTTCCAACCCCAGCAGGATGACCAGAGACGTCGCAATCGTCAGCACTGCCAGAACTTTTGGAAAGGTGCTTGGCCAGATCGGGTTGCGTTGCATGAACGGCGGCAGAGACCCGTCCATTGTGAAGAATGCGGCATAGCCATAGGCCAGTGCGGCGCTCAGAATGACGAATGCTACCCAGCGGTCCAGTGCCATTGTCCCCTCCCTTGGAAAATGGGCAACCGGCCCAGAATAGGCCGGTTGCGTTAGTGCGTGATCGGCTTAAAGGAAGCCCAGCTTCTTCATCAGGTCACCAATGACCTGTTCCTGACCTTCCAGGAAGGTTCTGAAATCATCGCCCGAGTTGTGGATGTTGACCCAGCCGTTGCGTGCACGCACGGCTTCCCATTCAGGGGTGTCATACATCTTGGTGATGGCCTCTTGGTACATAGCCACCTTGTCGGCCGGCAGTCCAGGGGCACCGAAGAAACCGCGCCAGTTGACGAAGGTGGTGTCGATCCCCTGCTCTTTCATGGTCGGCGCATCATAGGCCGCGACGCGGTCATCCGCGGTCACGCCCAGGATTTTGACCTCGCCTGCTTCGGCCAAGGCGACCGCTTCCGAGAACCCGGTCGACAGAGCTGCGATTTCGCCCGACAGCAGCGCTGCCATGGCTTTACCGCCTGCGTCATAGGGGATGTATTTCACGGCCAGCGCGTCTTTGCCCGCGGCCTCCATCACCATGGCGGCAACCAGATGGTCCATGCCACCCGGAACCGAACCACCACCGATGGCCGTGCCAGATGCATCCGCGTCAAACGCGGCCAGCAGATCGCCCATCGAATTCAGGGGGCTGTCCTTGCCAACAACGATGGCGGCATAGTCGCCGATGGTGCCCGAGACCAAGGTCAGGTCACGGAAGTTGTGCGGGAACACGCCAGTCAGCGAACGGATCACGATCGGGGTCGAGTTGACCATCAGCGTGCCGTGCTGGCTGTCTGCGTTTTCGATCAGATAGCCGATGGCTTTACCACCGCCGCCACCCGACATGTTTTCGTAGGATGCGGTGCCAACCAGACCAGCGCCGGTCAAGGCTTCGCCGGTTCCACGCGCGGTGCCGTCCCAGCCGCCGCCTGCGCCACCGGGGATCAGGAAGTGAATGCTGTCAACGACCTTGTGGCCGTCAGCAAAAACCGGGGCAGCAAGGCTCAGCGATGCAGCAGCTGCGATAAAGGCGCGACGGCCCAATTTGAATTTCATGTTTATGTCCTCCCATTTGACATTGGCGACACTTGCCGCTCATGTCGGAAGAGGGTGACGATCTAAGCTGACACAAAGCTGACACGACTAAAAAACGAGCAAAAAGAGAAAACCTTACATGCGATTCCTGCTGATCGAGGACAACAAACAACTAGCCGAAGCTGTCGTGGACAGGCTGATGCTGGATGGTCATGTCGTCGACCATGCACCCGACATTCAGACCGGGCATGACTTCACGGCGACAACTGCTTATGACTTGATATTACTGGATATTATGCTTCCCGACGGAGACGGGCGAAGCTTTCTGGCGCAGCATCGCAAGCAAGAAGAAAGCACGCCAGTCATCGTGTTGACCGCGCGCTCGGAAGTTGCGGATCGCGTGGGTCTTCTTGATCTTGGCGCCGATGATTACATGGTCAAACCGATCGACTTTTCCGAGCTGGAAGCACGTTGCCGCGCGGTCATGCGCCGCCGTGGCGGTGCGGCACAAAACCTGCTGACCCTTGGAAACCTCCACTTCGATTCGCTGTCAGGCACGCTCAAACTGGCCGATCGAGACATCCAACTTCGCACCCGCGAGCTGCGCCTTTTCGAGGTTTTGGCAAACGCGCCCGGACAGGTTTTTTCGAAATCAACGCTGGTGGACCGGCTGTTTTCCTATGACGAAGACGTCACGGAAAATGCGATCGAAGTGTATATCGGGCGGCTACGTCGGCACCTCGAGGCCTCGACGGTGATGATCACGACCATTCGCGGACTTGGCTACAAGTTAGAGATCGAATGAGCACACCGGTTGCACATGGCTCGCTTCGTCGCAGGCTTTTGCTATCGTTGCTGGCAAGTGCGGCTGTTTTGGCAATTGTTGTCTATTTCGTTGTGCAATCCGTCGCTCGGCAGGTCGCGCAGGAAAGTCAGGATAATGTGCTGACAGCGTCTGCCCTGTCTATTCTTGATAGTGCCCGATTGAACGGAGGAGAGATCAGCATCGACCTGCCCTACTCTGCCCTTTCCATGCTGGACAGCATCTCGGACGAACGCGTATTCTATGCCATCCGCCTTGAGGACGAATTTCTGAGCGGCTATGCCGATTTGCCGGAAGCGAAAGAGAACGACGCTGCAACGCCGGCCTATCTATCTGCCATGTTCCTTGGTGAAGAGGTCCGCGTTGCCACGGTCAGACGACGGATGTCGACGGATACCGGTCGAAGCTTTCTTAAGGTTTCGGTCGCACAGACACTTTCGGGGCAGAAACAGGCCCTTGCACGGATCTCGCGGACGTCAATGGGGATCGGGGCCGGGTTCTTCCTTGTGTCGGTGGTGCTGGCGGCGCTCATCTCGCGCAGTACGATCCGCCCGTTGGATCGCCTGACGGAATCGGTTTCGCGCAGAGGTCCAAAAGATCTGCGCCCTGTCGCAGCCCCCGTGCCATCCGAGATGGTGCCGCTGGTCGCGTCACTGAACTCCTTCATGCGTCGCTTGCAGCAATCCCTTATGCGATCCGAGGACTTCATCGCGGAAGCCGCGCACCGAGTCCGTACGCCTTTGGCAGTCGTCCGAACCAAAGCCGAGGTCGCGCAACGCAAATCCGATGATCCCGAGACCCGCAAGGCGCTGAAGGAAATGATATACGCCATCGACGAGAGTTCGCGCACGGCTGGACAGCTTCTGGATCATGCCATGGTGACGTTCCGGTTGGATCACTTGGCCCGGGAAGAGATCAACCTTCATCGTCTGGTGCAGGATACTGTTGAAAGAATGCGGCCAACATCGGAACTGAAGGACATCACGCTCGAAACGATCGGGATGGACAACGCCGTCATCAAGGGCGACCCGATCCTTGTGCAGAACGCCCTTCACAACCTTCTGGACAACGCCGTGAAGTACTCGCCTTCCGGCGCTGAAATCCACGTGGCCCTGAACGTCGGCGCACACGGCGCGGACGTGAGTGTCAAAGACACCGGCCCCGGTTTTCTGACCGATGAGCTTGGCGAGCTTCCGAAACGGTTTGTGCGCGGTGCGAATACGCAGACAATCATCGGTTCCGGCCTAGGGCTTACCATCGCGAAAGAGGTGGTCGAGGCGCATGGTGGCACTTTGCAGATTAGTAACAACTCAGGAGGCGGCGCATGCGTCAGTTTGCTCTTTCCCTTTTCCTGATCTTCACCGCCGGATGGGCCGGCGCCTTCGAGGCCGAAGACGTCGCGCGGTTTGGCCCATCAGATAGTGAACGGGAGCTGCGGATCATTTCGACCGCCGATATCGCGTTTATCAAGCCGATGATCTCGTCCTTCCTTGCATCAGATCCCGGAATAGCCATCGAGTACACGGTTGTTGGCTCGTCAGAGCTTCAAAAGGCCATTGTCGACGAGGGCGAAGCCTTTGATGTGGCAATCTCAAGCGCAATGGACCTGCAAACAAAACTGGCCAATGATGGCTGGGCCCAAAGCTTCACATCCGAGGCCACCAGCTCCCTTCCAAGTTGGGCTGTGTGGAATGACATGCTGTTCGCATTCACGCAGGAACCGGCTGCAATCGTGGTGTCCAAGTCGGGCTTCGGCGACATTCCCCTTCCCGAAAGCAGAAACGATCTGATCAACCTTCTGCGGCAACACCCCGAGCTTTTCCGCGGCAGGGTCGGCACCTATGACGTGCGCCAGTCTGGACTTGGCTATCTGTTCGCGACCCAAGACACGCGCGCCTCCGAGATCTATTGGCGCCTGACCGAGGTCATGGGTGGGCTTGATGCGCAGCTGTTCTGCTGTTCGTCCGATATGATCGACGCGGTCAAATCCGGTGATCTGCTAATCGCCTACAACGTCCTTGGAAGTTATGCGATCAACCGCGAGGATCGGGATGAATTCGCCATCATCCTGCCCTCGGACTTTACAACGGTTATGTTGCGCACTGCGCTGATCCCCAGCAACGCGCCGTCTTCTGAACTCGCGGCCCTATTTCTGGATCACCTGATGACAAGATCGCATGGACAGGATGCTCAGGTTTTGACCAACCCAGCGCTTGATCTCAGCCAGAATGAAGCTGCCTTGAATCGCATTCGGATCGGTCCCGGGCTTCTTGTGTTCCTGGACCAACTCAAGAAACGCGCGTTCCTTTCAGAATGGGAGAGCGCCATTTTGCAGAAGTGAGGCGATCGTAGATGTGTGTTTGCCATTCGACTTCCGAGTGTCGCGCCTACTCTTCCTTTCTCTCGACCCTCAAACTCAACGCAGCAAGCGCCTGCCTTGCGTGCTGATCAAGGAGCGACCGTCATACATGACCGACATGGTTTGGTTTTCAGATGATGAGAAGATACGAACTGAGCGGCTCAATCTAATGACCCCAGCATCGTCCAGCGTAGCGGTAAGATCCGACTATAGCACGTCCAATGACGTCTTTACCCGGTCCATGACAATCGAGGTTTTGAAACGGCTAATGTTGGACGCATCAAAAAAGTGCTCTTGGGTGAAGGCCTCGTATTCCTTGATATCGCGCACCGACAGGATCAGCAGAAAATCAGCTTCGCCCGTGGTGTAGTAGCATTGCTGCACGGATGGCGCAGTGCGCATCTTTTTCTTGAATGCTTCAAGCTGTTGGCGATTCTCACGTTCCAGAATGACCTCGACAATCACCGTCAGATCCCGATCTAGTTTCTTCGGAGACAAGACGGCAATCTCGCGTTCAATCACGCCGGTTTCTTTCAGCTTTTTCAAACGCTTCTGAACGGCCGCCGAGGAAAGACCCACCCGTTCGCTGATGGTCTCGGCGGTCAGGCGGGCGTTGGTTTGAACCAGCCTCAGAATATGCAGGTCTTTGTCATCCATGATCTGAAAATCATCACTATTTTTGCGAATTGCAATCTGTTTCAGAACTATTCCACAAAACTAAGATGTATACCGTCCCCATATACCCGTTAGGATTATCCCAAGAGAATTGGGAGGTATGCGTGGATCACTTGATTGATTTGCGGCGTCAGCTTCATCGCCAACCGGAGCTGGGCTTTCAGGAAGAGAACACCAAGAAGCTGGTGGCCAGTCATCTGCGTGACCTCGGGATCGAGGTGCACGAGGGCATTGGCGTCGTGGGCGTTTTGCGCAAGGGCAATGGCAACCGTGCCATTGGATTGCGGGCGGACATGGATGCGCTTCCGATCTTTGAGAACACCGACCATGGCTATCCATCCGAGACACCCGGCGTGATGCATGCGTGTGGCCATGACGGGCACATGACCATGTTGCTGGGTGCGGCCGAAACACTGGCGAATGATGCCGATTTTGATGGCACCGTGATCTTCCTGTTCCAACCGAACGAGGAACACGGGCTGGGCGCGCAGGCCATGATCGACGAAGGCGTGTTGACGCGTTTCCCCGTGGACGAGGTCTATGCCATTCACAACTTGCCCGGTGCGCCTGTGGGTCAGGTGTCCACTCGCCCCGGCCTGATTTGCAGCAGTGAAAGCCTGTTTGAAATCACCATCCACGGTCAGGGCGGCCATGCCTCGATGCCTCAGGTCGGCGTAGACGCGATTACTGTCGGGTCAGAGCTGGTGCTGGCCCTGCAAACCATCGTGGCACGCAAACTGTCCCCCGGTGCGGGCGTTGTGGTTTCGGTGACGGAATTCGTGACCGACGGACAGCGCAACGTGTTGCCGGGACAGGCCGTGCTGAAAGGCGACGTCCGCGCCCGCGCGCCCGAGGACCGTCTGGCCGTAGAACGCTTCATGCGCCAGATTACCGATGGCGTGGCAGCGGCACATGGGGTGACTGCGACGGTTCAGTTCCAGACCGAATTCATTGAAACCATCAATGCCGTCGGCCCAACACAGGCCGTCTGTCGCGCGGCCACTGCTGCCGGATGCGACGTGATCCCGGATCGCCAACCGATGAGCTTTTCTGAAGATTTCGCCCATTTCGCCGCTGCCGTCCCCGGCTGCTTCCTGCTTTTGGGCAACGGGACCGAAGGCGCGCATGGCAAGCCCCTGCACGCCTCAGATTATGATTTCAACGACGCGCTGTTGCCCATCGGCACCGCGTTTTGGACCAAACTTGTGCAGGACCGCCTGCCCTCTCGAAAGGACTGATCATGAAGGATATTTTCAGCACGGCGCCCCTGCACCACACGGCTGGATCGCCTGCCCCATCTAAAGCCGCGTTCAGTGTTCTGTCTGAACAGGACTTCGCAAACGCCTGTAGTGAAATCATGGCGTGGGAAGGGTATGAAGCAACGCCGCTTGTGTCACTGGCCGGGTTGGCAGAACAGTTGGGCGTTGCACGGATCGACTATAAAAACGAAGGCCCCCGTTTTGGGCTGGGCAGCTTCAAGGCGCTGGGCGGATCGTACGCCGCACTGCGTGTCTTGCAACGCGAGCTGAGCGCCAAACTGGGCCGCGAAATCAGCCTTGAAGAAATCCGCAATGGCGACCACCGCGACGCCTGCGCTCAGATTACGCTGGTCTCGGCCACGGATGGCAATCACGGGCGGTCTTTGGCGTGGGGCTGTCAGCGCTTTGGCGCACCCTGCCGCATCTATATCCATGCCGAGGTCAGCGAAGGCCGCGCCGAGGCGATGCGCGATCTGGGTGCCCACGTGATCCGTATCGACGGCGACTATGACGAATCCGTGGTCTTGGCGAAAACCGAAGCCGAGCAGAATGGCTGGTTCGTCGTGTCTGATACCTCGTGGGAAGGCTATACTGAGCCGCCGCGCGACGTGATGGCCGGCTACAGTGTCATGACCCGCGAGATCTGCGAGACACTGGAGGACGCGCCAACCCACGTCTTCCTGCAGGGCGGCGTCGGCGGGCTTGCGGCCTCGGTCGCGGCGGGATTGCGGCAGTTCTATAAAGACGCTTCGCCCCGTGTGGTCATCGTTGAACCGGATCTGGCTGCCTGTCTGTTTGACAGTGCTAAAGCGGGCAAGGCCACCACATTTGCAATCGCCGAAGAAACCATCATGGCGGGACTGTCCTGCGGAGAACCCTCGGAAATGGCGTGGGAAATCCTGTCGGAAGAGGCCGCGGACTTCTTGACCATTCCCGACAGCATCGTCGCGCCCACCGTGCGCCTGCTGGCCAATGGGGAGACCGGGGATGAGGTCGTCGAGGCCGGAGAAAGCGCTGTGGCCGGGCTGGCCGCTGTGATCGCTGCGCGTCAGGATCAGGCACTGTCAGAAACGCTAGGGCTGGATGAGACATCGCGCGTGTTGCTGATCGGGTCCGAAGGTGTGACCGATCCGGCGATCTTCGAAGCGATCATGGCCGGGGCGGACCATGTCTGACGCGCGGCTGACTCTTGGGACCGTTGGCGCACCTTCGCGGGGGTTCCCGGAAGCCGAGTTCGCCACCCGTACCGAAAAAGCGCAGGCCTTGATGGCGCAACAGGGGCTACACGGGATGCTTTTGCTGACCGAACCCGAGGTGCGCTATTTCAGCGGCTTTCACACGCTGTTCTGGCAAAGCCCCACGCGACCTTGGTTTCTGTTCGTCCCGGCAACTGGCAAGCCCATTGCGATCATCCCGGAAATCGGCGCCGAATTGATGCGCCAGACATGGATCGAGGATATCCGCACCTGGAGTGCCCCTGCCCCGTCGGATGACGGGATCAGCCTGCTGACCGAGCTTCTGTCTCCTTTGGCGCAGTCCGGCGGCCGGCTGGGCGTCTTGAAAGGCCACGAAACAAACCTTCGAATGCCATTGGGCGATTATGAACGGCTGATGTCATCTTTGCGCGGCATGGAGGTCGCGGATGCCACCGGTCTGGTCCGCGCCCTGCGCATGGTCAAATCCGAGGCTGAAATCGAAAAGCTTGCGCATATCTGTGGCATCGGTTCACGCACATTTGGCGAGGTGCCACAGCTTGCCCGCGAAGGGCTGCCTTTCGAGGATCTGTTCCGCCTCTTTCGCCGCGAAGCATTGTTTCAAGGTGCCGATGATGTGCCCTATTTGGTCGGCGGCGCGGATCAGGGCGGATATCACGACGTGATCTCGCCCCCGTCGCCCCGCCCCTTGCAGCGTGGGGATATCTTCATGTTGGACACGGGCGCCACGTGGGACGGGTATTACTGCGACTTTGATCGAAACTGGGCCATTGGTCATGCCGATGATGCCTCGCGCCGAGCCTATGACGTTTTATGGCGCGCGACCGAGGCCGGGATCGAGGCCGCCCGCCCCGGAACCACCTGCCGCGACCTGTTCCACGCCATGCAATCTGTGATCGCCGAGCTGGATGATCAGGGCGGTGATGTTGGGCGTCTGGGGCATGGGCTGGGGATGCAGCTGACCGAATGGCCGTCGCACGCCGCGTTTGACGACACGGTGATAGAGGAAAACATGGTGCTGACGTTTGAACCCTCGCTTTCTTATGGCGATGGGCGCATCATGGTCCATGAGGAAAACATCGTCGTGCGGGCGGATGGCGCAAAGCTTTTGACCCAACGCGCAGCGACTGAACTGCCAGTGATCTGAGGGCATTATGCTGAAGCTTGAGTTCGACACAGATGACGGGATCGGAACGCGCGCCAATTTGGGCATGATCGTTCTGGAAACGGATGAAACGCTAGAGACCGAGTTCGCCCGGATGGCAGACCTAGAAGGCGTCGCGCGCTATCACAGCCGCATCCCGATGGTCACTGATATCCGCCCAGACACTCTGGCGCGGATGAAAGATGACCTGCCTGCATCGGCAAGGCTATTCCCATCGTCGTTCGAGTTCGACGTGATCGGGTATGGCTGCACTTCGGCATCGACCGTGATTGGCTCGGACAATGTCGCGGCCGCAATTCAAAGCGTTCGTCCCGGTGCGAAAGTGACCGATCCTCTGGCTGCGCTGATCGCGGCGGGGAAATCTCTGGGTGCGAAAAACCTCGGCTTCATAACACCTTACATCCCTGAAGTGTCACTGAAAATGCGCGAAAAACTGGAAGCTGCGGGCTTTCACATTTCGGCTGGCGGATCGTTCGAGGAAGGCGATGATCGTGTGGTCGCCCGTATCACTGAAGGCGCAATCCACAACGCCGGGCTTCAGGTCGCGAGCACCGCCGACGCCAATTGCGACGCCCTTGTGATCGCCTGCACCAATCTGCGCTGTCTGAATGTCATTCCGCAGCTCGAGGCCGAACTTGGCATCCCGGTCCTGTCCAGCAACACAGCCCTTGTGTGGCACATGCTGCGTCTGGCTGGGATCGAAGATGAGATGCCCCAAATTTGCCGGCTGTTCGGCACTCAACTCGCCTCCTAGCCCCCCCAACGCCGACAAGGCGGAAAGCTGCCGACCCAGCGAATCCTGTGGTGCTTGGCCCAACGACGGGCTAGATTTCAAGGCATTGGGGATTGTTGTGCTGCTCACAAGGAATCTGGGTTTGAGAAAGTTGAATTTCGCGCCGCTTTGGCGACGGATTTGCATGCCCGTCGCGTTGGTCTTTTTGGGTCAGTCTGCACTGGCGCTCGACGACGTTCAGATTACGGTTCTGGGGGCAGACAGCGATCTGGAAAGCGCGATCAATGCAGCATCACTTGTACAGACTGCCAAGCAAGACGGTGAAACCGATCCCCGCGACGTGATGGCCGCCGCGTTGGCGGAATATGGTCGCCTGACGGAAGTGCTTTATGCCAATGGCTATTACGGCGGCGTGATCCGCATCCGTGTCGACGGACGCGAGGCCGGGCGCATCCCCGTTTTCAACCTGCCTACTCGTATCAGCACCATCGCGATCACCGTGGATCCGGGTGCTCCGTTCACATTTGGAGCGGCGCGCGTTGCGCCTCTGGCTCCGGGGACGAAGTTGCCTGAAGGGTTTCGCGCTGGCGCACGTGCAGAAAGCACGCAAGTTCAAGCGGCTGCCGACGCGGCCCATCTGGCTTGGCGTCAGGCGGGTCACCCAAAGGCTGATCTGACCAGCCAAAGCATCACCGCCGATCACACCCGTCACACCCTGTCGGCAGATCTGCGATTTACCTCAGGTCCCAAAGCCCAGTTTGGCCGCATGACCCAGACGACTGACAGCACAGTCCGGGCCGAGCGCATCACACGTATCGCCGGATTTCCCAGTGGCGAGGTATACTCGCCCGAAGCCCTTGAGAAAGTGGCAAGCCGTCTGCGCCGCACAGGCGCGTTCTCATCTGTATCCCTGACTGAAGCCGAGACGCTCAACCCGGATGACACGTTGGACGTGGGGCTTGCCCTCGCTGACGAAAAACCACGTCGGTTTGGTGTTGGCGCAGAATTGTCATCGCAAGAGGGCATCGGCCTATCCGCATATTGGATGCACCGAAATTTCCTTGGCGGGGCGGAACGCTTCCGGGTCGAAGGCGAGGTTGCCGGTATTGGCGGGCAGAACAGCGGCACGGACTATCGCCTGGGCGCACGATTGGAACAACCTGCCACGTTCGGCCCCGACACGACGGCATTCGGGTATGCCAATGCCGCCTACGAAGATGAGCCGGCGTATATTTCGCGCAGCATTGAACTGGGGGCCGGGATGACACGCATCTTCTCGGACACCCTAAACGGCGAGATTGGCGTTGGGCTGCATTATTCCGACACCACCGACGTATTCGGCGATCGCGAGTTCTTTCACCTGACGTTGCCGATTGGTCTGACATGGGACCGTCGCAATGATCTGCTGGATGCGACTTCAGGTCTGTTTGTCCGCGCCGAGGTCACACCGTTTCTATCTCTGAACGATGGTGGCAGTGGCGCACGGGGTTTTGTTGATGCGCGCGCCTATCGCGGACTGGGGGTCGGAGACCGCTTTGTGTTCGCGGGCCGTGTTCAGGCGGGCACAGTTTATTCTGAGAGCGTCACGGATATCCCACCCGAATACCTGTTCTTCTCGGGCGGCGGAAACTCGGTCCGCGGACAGCCTTATCAGTCGCTGGGTATCCCCGTAGGTGCAGACCTGCGCGGCGGGCGGTCTTATCTGGCGCTGTCCACTGAACTGCGCGCAACAATCACCGATACGATTGGCGTGGTAGCCTTTGCCGATGCCGGTCATGTCAGCGATGACAGCCTGTTTGCAGGCGATGGCAACTGGCACGCAGGTGCGGGGCTTGGGGTGCGGTATAAGACCCCTATCGGGCCGCTTCGCTTGGATGTGGCGTGGCCGATTTCCGGAGACACCGGTGACGGCATTCAAATCTACCTCGGCATTGGACAGGCGTTCTGATCATGACACGACGTTTCTTGCTGATCTTGGTGACTTGTCTGGCTCTGCCTTTTGCGGCCCTGTCGCAAAGCGCGGACAGCTCATCCGAAGATGATCGTGGCTATCTGCAAGCCTTTCTGGAAGACAACCTGTCCGACACCGGGCGCGAGATCAAAATCATCGGATTTGCGGGGGCATTTAGCTCTCAGGCCACTGTCGACGAGATTACAGTCGCGGATCGCGAGGGGATCTGGCTTAGCTTGCGTGGCCTGACACTGACATGGACGCGCAGTGCGCTGTTGACCGGAAACGTAAAAATCGACGCGCTCGAGGCCGAAGAAATTACCCTGTTGCGCCGCCCGATCCCAGAACCCGGCTTACCCACGCCCGAAGCCACGGGCTTTGCGCTGCCAGAACTTCCCGTGTCCTTGAACATCGGCACCATTCGTGCCGCACGGGTCAATCTGGAGGAAGCCGTCCTTGGTGCTGCGGCGGCGATTACCCTTCAAGGGTCCGCAACGCTAGAGACAGGGACGGGCAAGGTCGATCTGAACATCACCCGACTGGATGGGCCAACAGGCAGATTGGAGCTGTCGGGCAGCTATGACAACACCGATCGGATCCTGTCGCTGCTTCTGTCGCTGGAAGAAAACGCGGGTGGATTGGCTGCGAAGCTGCTGAGTATTCCCAACCACCCGGCCCTTGGCTTGAAAATCGATGGTACTGGCCCGCTGTCTGACTTCACGGCCCAGATCGCTGTTGCAACCGAGGGACAGGACCGGCTGAATGGATCGGTCACGTTGCTAGAGACCCCTACAACACCAGGTTCCGCAGACGAACCCGCCAACGACCGGCAGTTCGCGGTGGACCTGTCGGGGGATATCTCACCTTTGTTGCATTCGGACTATCATGCTTTCTTCGGGGATGCGGTTAATCTGACGGCACGGGCCGCTCAATCATCAGACGGATCGACCCGGATTGACGCGCTGTCGATGCGATCTGCATCGCTCGATCTGACGGGCAACTTAGAGTTAACCCCAAACGGCTGGCCCGAGCGTATGGCTTTGCGCGGAAAGATCGCGTCGCCGGATGGCCAACCCGTTCGCCTGCCCATATCCGGCCCACGTACGATGGTTTCGTCTGTTGACCTGAACATCGCATATGATGCCAGCACAGGCGATCTTTGGACGGCGCGCGCCAGCCTCGACAACCTCACGCAGGACGATCTGACGATTAAGACAGCCAAACTGACTGGATCGGGACGCTTGCGCGCAGGGGAAGAAGGGGCAGCCCCAGTGATCGACGGCGCTGTGCAGTTTGACGCAAGCGACATCCATCTAGAAAGCCCGGAACTGGCCGCTGCCATCGGGCCGGATCTTTCCGGAACCCTGCGCTTTAACTGGGCTGATGGTACGCGCTTGGACCTATCGGATTTGCAGTTTGCGGGCACAGGCTATGAACTAGCCGGTGCGCTGAGCCTTTCGGATTTTACCGAGGGCATTCTAGCACGCATATATTCGCTCCGCCTAACAGCGTATGATCTGTCGCAATTCTCTGGTGTTCTCGGGATCCCCCTATCGGGCAACGCTGCGCTTGATCTGGCCGACGATATCAACCTTTTGGGGGGTGCTTTCAATCTGCGCCTGAATGGTCGGGGAAGAGGGCTGGGCGTGAACCAGCCGTATTTGGATTCACTGATCGGTGGAACAAGTCGACTGGCGCTGCGGGCCGTGCGTGATGCAAATGGCACCCGGATCGAGGGCTTAGACTTGAAAACAGATGACGTGCGGCTTCAGGCCTCTGCGGATCTGAAAACCCAAGGCTCGACCGCGGACCTATCGCTGACCCTGCCCGACGCCAGCGCGGTCGATCCCAAGCTCACCGGCCAAGTCCGCGTGAACGCATCGCTAGTACAGTCCGGGAATAATTGGCAGATGGACGCAGATTTCAATGGTCCGGGCAAAGCGAACATGCAGTCCTCGGCGCTGTTGCATCTTGTGGATGGTGCGGTCGCTCAGATCGAAGGAACGCTAAGTGGCGAAATTGCACAGCTTGCCCCCTATAGCGGGTTGGCACAGCGCGCCCTGTCTGGCGGTCTGAAATTTGAGGCAACCGGCCAAACGTCCCCAGAAAGCGGTGATTTCTCGATTGAGGTGGACAGCACAGCGCAATCTCTTGGGACCGGCATTGCACAGGTTGATGCGGTCCTGCGCGGGGCCTCTGATTTCACGCTTGCGGCCCATCGCAAGGGCGACGCCCCTGTTCTTCTGGACCGCCTGACCCTGCGCACTGATGCACTGTCGTTGACGGCCGAAGGCCAGCCCTCGGACAACGGTACCCGCGTGACGTTCCAGTCGCGCCTTGCCGATCTTGGTCTGGTTGCCGATGGCATGTCTGGCGCGGCCGAAGCACAAGGCAGCGCCGAGCTGAGCGCCAATGCCTGGCGCATTTCGATTGACGCCACTGGGCCAGCGGGTGTGAACGGGCGCATGGACGGTACAGTCAGCGCAGACGGCGCGCAGGCTGATCTTGCTCTTTCTGGCACCGCACCTCTTGCCCTTGCCAACCCGGCAATTCGCCCGCGCCTTGCCACAGGCACTGCCAGCTATGACCTTGCTGTGCGCGGACCACTGGACCTTGCCTCGTTATCTGGAACAATCACCACACAAAACGCCCGCGTGGCCCTTCCCCGCTTGAAACAGTCCATCGACATTACCAGCGGACAGGTCACATTAAACGCAGGGACGGCAACGCTGAATGTCCAAAGCTCGGTCGCCGCTGGGGGGCGTATCACCACAACGGGGACAATCGGGCTTGCCGCACCTATGCAAGCGGACCTGTCGATCCTGTTGGACCAGCTGCGCCTGACAGACGGAGAGCTGTTTGAAACCACGGTGGACGGCACGGCCGATTTCCGCGGCCCGCTTCAGGGGGGGGCTACGCTGCGCGCTGAGCTGAACCTGGGACGGACCGAACTTCGCGTACCAGAAACCGCCTCTGGCGCATTGCCCGTCATGGAAGGGTTGAAGCATGTGGGCGAACCGGCTGCCGTGCGTCAAACGCGACAGTTTGCCGGGCTCATAGTGGCTCCAAGCACCGCAGCCCCCGGTCGCCCTTACCCACTGGACATTACACTGAACGCCCCGGGGCAAATCTTCGTGCGCGGACGTGGGCTGGACGCGGAACTGGGGGGATCCCTACGTGTCACTGGCACCAGCGCCGACGTCGTTCCTCAGGGCGAGTTCAATCTGATCCGTGGACGTCTGGATATGCTAGGCAAACGCCTGACCTTGACCGAGGGCGAGGTCAGCTTGCAAGGCGATTTCAATCCCTATTTGAACTTCCTCGCCGAAGCCCAAGCTGAAGACACAGAGATCAAAATCGGTGTGACCGGCCCTGCGTTCTCGCCCGTGATCAGTTTTACGTCGTCCCCTGAATTGCCCGAGGACGAGGTTCTGGCCCGCCTTCTGTTCGGCAAGGACATCACCCAGATCTCGGCCATTCAGGCGCTGCGACTGGCGGCTGCCGTGCGCACATTGGCGGGTAAGGGCGGCGAAGGTGTTCTGGGGCGTCTGCGCGGAAACTTCGCGTTGGATGATCTGGATGTCACCACAGATGAAACAGGCGCTGCATCGGTTCGGGCAGGCAAGTACATCTCGGAAAACATCTATACTGACGTCACTGTCGGCGCAGACGGCAAGGCCGAGGTCAATTTGAACCTCACCCTTTCCCCATCCCTAACTGCGCGCGGGACATTGGGATCGGATGGGGACACAGGCGTCGGCGTTTACTACGAACGAGACTACTGATCACCGTTTACCAAGCCTTTACAGGGCATTAACGACTTCCTATGCCATTCCACCCTTGAATTTACTGTGTTTAGCCAGCGCCCCTCCAATGTCGCAGCTCTGCCACACCTTTTCATAATGGAAACAATTTGTGTTCAAAGTTTTACGAATATTGCGCGGCGATATGTTAACATGTGAAGGCCGAAAGGCTCCTGTGGGGAAACCGGTGCGTATATTTCCACGCACCTCTAATGAGTAACGGAGCAAGGATATGGCTGGGGAAAAACCCGAAGAAAAGCATAAACCACCGTCTGGCGGCACGCGTTACGTGCATGTCAAGGCACCGCCCAAGCGGGATCGCACCCGCACGGACGAGCCGAAAGAGCCGACGGTTCTATTTACCGATTGGGCCAGCATTTAAGATTTGGTCTTGATACGGGTTTAAGAATTTTTCTGTACCGATTAACTTCGGCGCATGAGCGATCCTGTATCATCCATCCGAAATCTTGGCGAAGCCTCAGACGCGGTCTATGCCCGCGCAGGCATTCATACTGCCGAAGAGCTGCGTACCCTAGGCCCGGACGAGGCCTATCGCCGCCTTCTGGCCACCGGATCGCGCCCACATTTCATCGCCTACTACGCCATGGTGATGGGATTACAGGGACGCCCTTGGAATGACTGTCAGGGCAAGGAAAAAGACGCCCTTCGCGCGCGGTTTGATGCGCTGAAGTCCGAAGCCTCTGCGAAGAAACCTCCCGAAGACAAAATGGAAGCCATATTGGATGCAATCGGCATCCGTAAGGCGTGATCCCCCCCAAAAAAGGCCGCCCGAGTTTCCCCGAGCGGCCTTTTGTTCTTCTAGAAAAATGGCTTAGCCAACCAGTTCCAGACCCGAGAAGAAGAAAGCGATTTCTTCTGCAGCGGTTTCCGGAGCGTCCGAACCGTGAACCGAGTTTTCGCCGATCGACAGGGCGAACTCTTTACGGATGGTGCCTTCAGCAGCTTCGGCCGGGTTGGTTGCGCCCATAACTTCGCGGTTTTTCGCGATGGCGTCTTCACCTTCCAGAACCTGAACAACGATCGGCTCGGAGATCATGAACTCACACAGTTCGCCAAAGAAGGGGCGCTCGGCGTGTACACCATAGAACTGCTGGGCTTGTGCCAGAGTCAGTTGGATGCGCTTGGACGCGACGATGCGCAGGCCAGCTTCTTCGAACTTGGCGGCGATTTGGCCGGTCAGGTTGCGCTTGGTTGCGTCGGGTTTGATGATCGAGAATGTGCGTTGGATAGCCATGATGGTCCCTTTTACGTTTAAGGCAACGGGACCCCTGCCCCGATGCGCATGTGATTTGCGCCCCCGTAGCATGGGATCGTCATTTTGAAAAGCGGCGATTGACGGGCTGGCGCAGGTCAGGCACATGGGGTCATGCTTAAAATCTCAGACATCACATATTCTATCTCTGGTCGCACCTTGGTCGAAAACGCCTCGGTGACCATTCCGACGGGTCACAAAGTGGGCCTTGTAGGGCGCAATGGCTCGGGCAAAACGACGTTGTTCAAGATCATTCGCGGCGAGATGGTGCTGGACACCGGCTCGGTCTCGCTCCCAAAGGGCTGGAAGATCGGCGGTGTCAGCCAAGAGGTGCCCGGCAACGAGGTGTCTTTGATCGACACGGTCTTGCGCGCGGACACCGAACGCGAAGCCTTGATGGCCGAAGCCGAGACCGCCACCGACCCGACTCGCATCGCCGAGGTCCAGACCCGCCTGTCTGACATCGACGCTTGGTCAGCCGAGGCGCGGGCGGCTTCGATCCTGAAAGGTCTTGGCTTTACCCATCAAGAGCAGCAAATGCCGTGCTCGGCATTTTCGGGCGGCTGGCGGATGCGCGTGGCGCTTGCTGCTGTGCTGTTTTCCGAGCCTGACCTGTTGCTACTGGACGAACCGACCAACTATCTGGACCTGGAAGGCGCGTTGTGGCTCGAGGCCTATCTGGTCAAATATCCCCACACCGTGTTGATCGTTTCGCACGACCGCGAGCTACTGAACCGCTCGGTCGGGGGCATCCTGCACCTCGAAGACAAGGGCCTGATTTACTACACGGGCACCTATGACATGTTCGCCAAGCAGCGCGCGCAGAAGCGTGCTCTGATGGCGTCTGCGGCCAAGAAACAAGACGCGCATCGCGCGCATTTGCAGGCATTTGTGGATCGCTTTAAGGCCAAAGCCTCTAAGGCGAAACAGGCGCAATCGCGCGTGAAAGCACTGGAACGGATGGAAACCATCCGCGCACCCGAAGATGCGGCGCGCACCGTGTTCACCTTCCCCAAACCGGAAGAGCTTTCGCCCCCTATTATCGCTACCGAAAAGGCGGCTGTGGGCTATGGCGAGACTGTTGTTCTGCGCAATCTGAACCTGCGCATTGACCAAGACGACCGCATCGCACTGCTTGGGCGTAACGGCGAAGGAAAATCCACGCTTTCCAAACTGTTGTCGGGTCGTTTGGACCTGATGGAGGGCAATATGGTGTCCTCGAACAAACTGCGTATCGGGTTCTTTGCGCAGCATCAGGTGGACGAGCTTTATGTTGACGAAACGCCTCTGCAACACCTGATGCGCGAACGCGCTTCGGAAGGGCAAGCAAAGCTGCGCGCGCGTCTGGCAGGGTTCGGCCTTGGCCCGGATCAAGCGGACACCGAGGTTGGACGCCTGTCTGGTGGTCAGAAAGCGCGTCTGTCACTGCTATTGGCGACCCTGCCCGCCCCGCATCTGCTGATCCTTGATGAGCCGACCAACCACTTGGACATTGAAAGCCGCGAGGCGCTGGTCGAAGCGCTGACCGCCTATAGCGGCGCAGTCATTCTGGTCAGCCACGACATGCATTTGCTGTCGATGGTCGCAGACCGCCTGTGGCTGGTGAAAGACGGCCATGTGGCGCCTTACGAGGAGGATCTGCAGGCTTATCGCAAGATGCTTTTGGCACCCGACACGGCCAAGAAGACGGACAAGAAAGCCGCCGCAAAGCTCAAGCCCAAACGACCGAGTCGTGATCAGATCTTGGCCCTGCGCGCAGAGGTGCGCAAATGCGAAGCCCGCATGGCAAAGATCGAAGATATGCGCAACAAGCTTGCCACCAAACTCGCCGATCCCGAGCTTTATGAAAACGAGCGTGCCGGTGACCTTGGGGTGTGGCAAAAGAAGTATGCCGAGGTGATGGAGGCCATGGACAAGGCCGAAGACCTCTGGATGAACGCACAAAGTAAGCTCGAAAAAGCAGAGGCTTAACGATGGACTTTGATCTATTTGTTCCGTCCTTCGTGACCCTGTTTGTCGTGATGGACCCAATCGGGATCTCGCCCTTGTTTATGGCGTTGACCCAAGGAATGAATGCCGCCAAACGCCGCGCCGTCGCCATTCGCGCCTGTATCATTGCGGGCGTACTTTTGACGCTATTCGCCTTCCTTGGTGAAGGCGTTCTGAACTTCCTTGGCATCTCGATGCCAGCCTTCCGGATTGCAGGTGGGATCCTTCTTCTTTTGACCGCATTGGACATGCTGTTTGAACGGCGCACCCAGCGGCGCAAAGATCAGTCGGAAGAGACCGAAAGTGACGAGGATCCGTCCGTCTTTCCGCTTGCCATGCCTTTGATTGCCGGTCCCGGTTCGATTGCCACGGTGATCTTGTTGGCAGGTCAAGGTGACGGCTTGGCGGGCGTCGGATTGGCGCTGGTCGTGATGTCCCTTGTTCTGGTCATTGCCTTCGTCCTGTTCAACGCAGCCCCTCTGCTTGAACGCCTGCTGCGGGAAACCGGGATCAAGGTGGTTACACGGCTTCTGGGCATGTTGCTGGCCGCACTGGCCGTGCAATTCGTGCTGGAAGGGCTGCGTGATTTCGGGCTGATGGGCTGATCTAACACGCGACGCGGCATGCTGACCCGGTGACATTCCCATCTGACGTTCCTATATCAAGATCATGACCGGAGACGATATCGCCAGATTTGCCTATCTTGCCCTGCTTTTGACAGCCGTGGGCGGCTATTTCGTTGCGGAAAGCCGCGCCAGTCTAGGGCGGAACCTGCGCTACGCGCTGATCTGGGCACTGATATTTGTGGGCGCTCTGGCGGGGGTTGGACTGTGGAGCGACATTCGCGACGACATCTCTCCGCGCCAAGGCGTCATTCAAGACACGGGCGAAATCGTATTGCCACGCGCCTTTGATGGTCACTTCTATGCGACCTTGAAGATGAACGGGCAACCCGTTGATTTCATAGTAGATACCGGGGCCAGCAACATCGTCCTGACCAAAGAAGACGCTTCCCGTATCGGTGTTGAAATGAACGCGCTGCGCTTTTATGGCCGCGCAATGAGCGCCAATGGCGAGGTCCGCACGGCCCCGGCGCGCATCGCCAAGGTCGAGCTGCTGAACGTTCAGGATTTCGGGGTCGAGGTCTGGGTGAACGAGGGCGAGATGCCACGTTCGCTTCTGGGCAACGATTATCTGCAACGGTTTGAAAAGATCGAGATCAGCCGCAACCAGCTGGTTCTGACGCGCTAGCGGATCAGGCGTCGTCAGGCGCGGTGCTGGCTTTCATCTCCCACCGACCGCTTTCCTGACTCCAGTATTTCGCAGTGACACCCGCGTTCTTCGCCGCCATCCATTGGGTGCGCGCATGCGCCACCGCGTCAGGATCGTTTCCGTCGAATACAACGAAAACACGAACATGACCGCGCATGTCATCTTCTGAAATCTCGGCCCCGTCGATGGCCATCAATGCCTGCGCATCGTTTGGATTGCCTTGGTCGTTGGTCAACAAGATCGGTTGATGGGCATCCTGCGGACCGCCTGCCTGCCCGTGGGGCAAAAACCCGTCCTCGGGGTACAACCACAACCGTTCATCCAGCCAGTTCAGACGCGCAGCGTTCGGGCCACGCACACAAACACGCCAGCCAGCCTGCAGGCTGCGCTCTAGCAACATGGGTAGTGCAGCTTCAAGCGGGGACCGGGTCAGGTGATAGAAGAAAACCTCGCCTTGCGCGACGCCTTCTGCCCTCACCTCTTCTTCGGTCCCTGCTGTTTCAGTCATGGGCTCAACCTTCGAACTGGTCTTTCACCAGACGGTTCAGCGCCAACACGCCCCAACCGGTCGCCCCTTTGGGGGCCAGCGGGCTTTCGCCGGACAGCTGGGCGGTGCCCGCGATGTCCAAGTGGATCCAGGGCTGATCGTCTTTCACGAAGCGACCAAGGAACTGGGCTGCGGTAACGGAACCCGCGGCACGCCCACCAACATTCTTGATGTCGGCCTTGTGGGACTTGATCAGCTTGTCATATCCCGGACCCATCGGCATCCGCCACGCGCCTTCGCCCTCGGCGGCGGCCGCGTTCAGGAAGCTGTTGCAGAAACTGTCGTCATTCGAGAAAACACCTGTGTTTTCATGGCCCAAGCCGATAATGACCGCGCCGGTCAGTGTGGCCAGATCCACCATGGCGGCGGGTTTGTATTCTTCCTGCGCATGCCACATCACGTCACACAGAACCAAACGGCCTTCTGCGTCGGTGTTGATCACCTCGATCGTGGTGCCTTTCATGGATGTCACGATATCGCCGGGGCGTTGCGCACGTCCGTCCGGCATGTTTTCGACCAGACCAACAAGCCCGACCACATTGGCCTTAGCCCCGCGCAGCGCCAGCGTTTTCATCACGCCCGAGACCGTACCAGCCCCGCCCATATCCATGGTCATGTCTTCCATGCCCGCGCCGGGCTTCAGGCTGATGCCGCCCGTGTCGAACACGACGCCCTTCCCAACAAGAGCCAGCGGCGCCGCGCCTTTTTCGCCTTTCAGCCACTCCATGATGACAATCTTAGAGGGGCTTTCCGACCCCTGCCCCACGCCCAAAAGCGCGCGCATACCAAGGGCTTCCAGTTCGTCCTCTTCCAGCACTTTCACTGTGACGCCAAGGGCCGACAGCGCCTCAAGACGGTCCGCAAACTCGACCGTTGTCAGGACGTTGGCAGGCTCGTTCACCAAGTCGCGGGTGAAGAACACGCCTTCGGACAGGGCGTTGATGTTGACCGTCGCGCCCTCAAAGCTTTCGGGCTTCGATACCATGACCATCAGGCTGCCACCTTCTGGTGCATCGTCGTGTGTCTGGTGATCATCAAACGCATAGGCGCGCAAGGTGGCCCCAAGCGCCAGTTCATCTGCGGTTTTCAGAGACCCCGCCAGAACCAAAACATCTTTACCCAGAAGCGCCTTGCCGATTTTTCCACCAGCCTTACGGGCGGTGTTTTCGTCAGCGCGCGGGGACAGGCGGATAACCTGAACGGCCTCAGCCTCCATCCCGACGGGCCATGCCAGATCCAGCGCATCGCCGTCTTTCATCTTCTCAAACGCATCGCTTTCGGTGAAGCGCACAAGCGCCCCGCGCATCAGCTTATTCACGCGCCGCGCGGCCGGATGCAGCTTGCCGGGTTCGGACAGAACCACGGTGACACGGCCCTTATGGGTGCCAATCGCATCAAGGTTGATTTCGGTAAAACTTGGAAGGATCGGAGCGGTCATGACGGGTCCTTTGTCTGGCAGGTTTCTGCCATTGGTAGCCCCCCACCGCAGGTTTGACCAGATAGCAGTTTTCCCCGCCCGTCGGATGGTTTAGAAACCAGACCACAAGATATTGGGTTCTCAGGGGGGAACGTGGCCAGATTCGACCGTTATATGCTGTCGCAGCTTGTGGTGCTGTTCGGCTTCTACGGGCTTGTCCTGGTGATGCTCTTTTGGGTGAACCGGGCGGTGCGGCTGTTCGATCAGCTGATCGCCAACGGTCAGACCGCTTTGGTATTCCTTGAATTCTCGGCCATGATCCTACCGGGTGTGATCGTGTTCATTATCCCGATCGCCTCTTTTGCAGCAGCGGTATCCGTCACCAATCGGCTGAACTCGGAAAGCGAATTGGTGGTTGCACAGGCAGCGGGCTATGGTCCGTTTCGACTGGCCCGTCCGGTACTGATATTCGGCCTTCTGACCGCGCTGTTCATGCTGGCCCTGACACATATCCTTGTCCCCATGAGCCAGCTGCGCTTTGCAGAACGTCAGGCCGAGATCGCCGAGAATGTCACGGCGCGTTTCCTGACCGAAGGTAGTTTTGTGCACCCTTCAGATGGCATCACCCTCTACATCCGTGAAATCAGTCCCGCAGGCGAGCTCTTTGACATTTTCCTGTCGGATGAACGGGATGAGGAACAAAGTTACACATATACCGCCCGCCGTGCGTTGATCGTGAAAACCGACCTTGGCCCACGTCTTGTCATGTTTGACGGGCTGGCACAGGTGATCAATATCGAAACCCAACGTCTGACCACCACCGGGTTCGAGGATTTCACCTATAACATTGCCACGCTTCTCACCGGGGCCGAGGAAGGCGTGCGCACCCTGACCCAGATCTACACCCCTGAACTGCTGAACCCTCCTGCCTCGACGCTTGCGGAAACCGGTGAAACCCGCGCAGCCCTGCGTGCCGAGGGCCACTTCCGCAACGCCCAAGCGCTCTATTCCATCGTGACCGCAATGGCTGGCTACTCGATGCTGATTGTGGCTGGATTCAGCCGATTTGGTCTTTGGCGGCAGGTGGTGATCGCATTGGCAGCAGTAGCGATGTTGCAATCTTTGGACAACACCATGCTTGATCTGGCGCGCCGGACCGAAG
Organism: Aliiroseovarius pelagivivens; assembly: GCF_900302485.1. NCBI lineage: Bacteria > Pseudomonadati > Pseudomonadota > Alphaproteobacteria > Rhodobacterales > Paracoccaceae > Aliiroseovarius > Aliiroseovarius pelagivivens. The sequence continues at coordinate 1,531,247 of NZ_OMOI01000001.1, forward strand.
GCGGTGTCGGTCTGGTCTATATGGCAACCCTTGTCGGCGTCGTATTCAACTTGGTGGTACTGTACATGGCCACCCAACCGTCCCTATCAGATCTGCGCCGTCGTCGGCGCACGTTGCGCGAACGCAACCGCCATTTGTCCGAGGCAAACTCATGAGGCTGCATCTTTATATCGCTCGTCGCTTTCTGCGCGCCTTCCTGAGCATGCTTGTTGTGCTGGCTATTATCTTTGTCCTGCTCGACATGGTCGAAAGCATGCGGCGCTTCGATGCGGCCTCGGTCGGGATATCAAATGTTCTAGGACTGACGCTTTTGAACACCCCGGTCTGGATGTACCGCATCCTGCCGTTGATTGTGATTCTGTCGACAGTTTGGATGTTCCTTAGCCTTGCGCGCAGCTCGGAAATGGTTGTGACGCGCGCAGCGGGTCGGTCTGCGCTGATGACACTGATTTCACCCGTATTGACCGTATTTCTGTTTGGCATTCTGGCGGTGGCCATCGGCAACCCGATTACAGCCGGGACAACCAAGAAATATGAACGTATCGCAGCGCAGTACGAAGGACGCGGCGCATCCGTTCTGTCGATTGCCTCTGACGGGGTGTGGTTGCGTCAGGGAAATGAAACGGGCCAAACCGTGATCCGGGCCGATCGGTCAAATCTTGAAGGGACCGAGCTGTTCGACGTCACCTTCTTCTCCTTTGCCCCTGAAGGTCCGCCTACACTGCGGATTGAAGCCGCAAGCGCCAAATTGGAACCCGGTCACTGGGCCATTCGTGGTGCAAAGGTTTGGGATCTGATCAGTGATGCCAACCCCGAAAGCTCGGCCATTCAATACCCGATGTTTACGCTGGCCTCGAATTTGACGCAGGAACAGATCCGCGACAGCTTCGGCAAACCCAGTTCAATTTCGATCTGGGATCTTCCGCGCTTTATCCAACAGCTCGAGGCCGCTGGCTTTTCGGCCCGCGCACATCGCGTCTGGCTGCATATGGAATTGGCCATGCCCGTCTTTCTGGTCGCCATGGTTCTGATCGGTGCGGGATTTACAATGCGCCACACGCGCTTTGGCCGAACCGGCGTCATGGTCCTATTTGCCCTGATGATGGGATTCGGTGCCTATTTCATCCGAAACTTCGCGCAGATCCTTGGAGAGAACGGACAGATTCCGATCCTTCTGGCCGCATGGGCCCCTCCTGTCGCCGCGATCCTTATGCCGCTGGGCATTCTTTTGCATCTGGAGGACGGATGATGGGTTTGTCACAGCATCTGCGCGCCGGGCGACTGGCCTTGGCCCTGTTGGCAGGGTCCGTCAGCACCGTCGCTCTTGGTACCGGAGCAGCCATTGCCGAAACCGCAAGCCTGATTGCGGATCACGTACGCGTGGTTAGCAATGGTGGACTGGTCGCCGAGGGCAATGTCGTGGTTCTTTTCGACGGCACGCGCCTGACCGCAACGCGGGTCAGCTATGACAAGGCGACTGATACGCTGTCTATCACCGGGCCGATCACCATTACCCGACCTGATGGTACAATACTGGTGGCAGACGAGGCACAATTGTCTGCTGATCTGCGCAATGGGATCCTGACCAGTGCGCGTCTTGTCCTTGACGAGCAATTGCAGATCGCCGCGGCCCAGATCAACCGCGTGCAAGACCGCTATACCCAGTTGTCGCGCGTTACGGCGTCCTCGTGCCATGTGTGTTTGAAAAACCCAGTGCCGCTTTGGCAGATCCGCGCCGAGCGTGTGGTCCATGACGAAAAAACCCGTCAGCTCTATTTTCATGGCGCACAACTTCGTATTGCCGATGTACCGGTCTTCTATCTGCCCCGCCTACGCCTGCCTGATCCCACGCTGAATCGCGCAACCGGATTCCTGCCGCCCAAGATCCGTACCAACACGACCCTAGGGTTTGGCCTTGCCACCCCCTACTTCATCAAACTTGGTGATCATGCGGATGTCACAGTATCACCCTATATTGCCGACAAAACTCGCACGTTAGAGCTTCGCTATCGGCAAGCTTTTCAGACTGGTGACATTCAGGTCGAAGGGGCTGTCAGCCGAGATAGCATTCTGAATGACACGACACGTTTCTATGTGTTCGGTGAAGGTGAGTTCCAGCTACCGCGCGACTTCACCCTGTCCTTCCAGTTGCAAGAGGTTTCGGACCCCGGCTATCTGCTGGACTACGGTTACTCCGATCAGGACCGACTGCGCAACGCAATCGAAGTGATGCGCGCGCGCCGGGACGAGTTCGCCTTTGCCGGCATCACCCGCTATGACACGTTGCGTGCGTCGGAACTGCCAATCTCGGATCAACTTCCATTCGCCCAGATTGATGCCTTTTATGAACGTCGCTTCCATCCCGGAGGAATTGTCGGCGGCGAATTGCGGGCCAATCTGTCTTGGCAGGCCCATTTCCGCGAAAGCAAACTGGATGTTCAGGGGCGCGATGTCGCGCGCATGGGCGCCGGTCTGAACTGGCGGCGCGACTGGATCGGCCCGGCTGGTCTGGTGATCGAAGGTCAGGCCGCCCTGGACGCGGATATCTACTGGATCGAACAAGATAGCCGCTATCAGACCGAGCAGAGCTTCGCCACGCCTTCTGCCGGCGTGACCTTGCGCTGGCCCCTGTCGAGGGTAGCAGGCAATGGAACGGTCGACATATTGGAACCTGTCGCTGCAGTCGCATGGTCCGAACAGGTTGGCGCGGATATTCCCAATGAAGACAGCCAATTCGTTGAATTTGATCAGGGCAACCTGTTCGATCTCAACCGCTTTCCGGGAAGCGACCGACGCGAGGAAGGGTTGCGCGCCGCCTTGGGTCTAAGCTGGACCCGCAACACACCGTCTGGCTGGGGATTCACCTTGGCCGCTGGGCGTGTCTTTCGCGAAGTGGATTTGGGCCAGTTCACCGATGCCTCTGGTCTAGCGGGCCAAAATTCTGACTGGCTTTTGGGTGCATCGATCAATTTTGGTGGGCGCGTCTCGGTTCAGGGTCGTGCGCTTCTGGACGACGATTTCGGGCTGACCAAATCCGAAACCCGCGCCGCGTGGCTGACTGATCAGTTCCAATTGGGTGCTGCGCATATCTGGGTGATAGATGATGCGGCCGAAAGCCGGCCTACTCCTACCCATGAACTGCGCTTGGACAGTGCCTGGAAGGCCGGGGATTTTTGGACAATTACGGCTGATGGCAGCTTTGACGTCGAGGCAAAACAAGCCACCCGCGCCAGTTTTGGGGTGGAATACCGAAATGAATGTCTTTCGATTGATCTTTCCCTCTCGCGTCGCTTTACAACCTCTATTAATGTAGAGCCAACAACTGATTTTGGCCTGCAATTCGAACTGATCGGATTTGGAAGTGGTCGCGGGGCAGCAGTGAATAAATGCCGCGGCTGAAAACTACGTGATTGAAGCAGGACAGATCGAAGTCAGGGGATACGAGCTTATGCGATACAGGAAAACACCCATGGGATTTCTTCGCCAATCAAAAGCGCAGCAAGAGCCGCGCAAATCGACCGCTTCGCTATGGACCTGTGCCACCTCTGGCCTTGTTTTGGGGCTGGTCACGCTGGTTGGAATGGGCCCGACCCCAGCCGAGGCGCAAAACATGTTTGCCCCGGTAAAGAAGATCAATGAGCGTGTGATCACCTCGTATGAATTGTCCCAACGCATGTTGTTTCTGACCGTGCTGCGCGCACCGGGCAACCTGCGCGAGTTGGCGTTGAACCAGCTGACAGATGAAGCCCTGCAACGTCAGGCTGCAGATACCGCTGGCGTTTCCATTACAGCCGAGGAAGTTTTGGCGGGCATGTCCGAATTTACCGGCCGTTTCAATCTGAAGGTCGAAGAGTTCAACAAGATCATCGCCGAGGCCGGGGTTGCGCCGGAAACCTTCCGCGACTTCGTTTCGGGTGGTCTGCTGTGGCGCTCTGTCGTGGGCAAACGCTGGCAGGGTCGCATCAACGTGACCGAGGACGAAATTGACCGCCAGCTGTCTTTGACCGCTCCGGGGCAGAATGTCCGTGTTCTGTTGTCCGAAATTGTTCTGGCTGCAGAAAATCCTGAGGCGATGCAGGATGCGAACGCCCGCGCCTCGCAGTTGTCCGAGATCACCACTTTGGGGGCGTTTGCCTCTGCGGCGCGCAATTCGTCGGTTGCCGAGTCACGTGGCCGTTCGGGGCGCCTGAACTGGACGGACCTGTCGGATCTTCCTCCGGCGGTGGCCGCACAGGTTGTGGCACTGGAGCCCGGTCACGTAACCGACCCGGTGCCCGTCAAGAACGGGGTAGCCGTCTTTCAACTGCGTGCGATTGAAGAACTCGATCGCCCAACACCTCAGGACGTCACCGTAGAATATTCCGCGCTGATGATCCCCGGCGGACGCAGCACCGAAGCCCTGACGCAAGCCGCCGAAATTCGTGCCAAAGCGGACAGCTGCAACGATCTGTTTGGCTTGTTCCCCGGATCGACCGAGGCACAAATTCAGCGCGAATCTGTGCCCGTCGGCGAGCTGCCCACCCGCTATGCCGTTGAATTGGCCCAGCTGGACAAAGGCGAAGCATCGACTGCGCTTACCTCGTCCAATGGGCAAAGCCTTGTTTTCCTGATGCTATGTTCGCGCAGTCGCGAACTGCCAGAAGACGTCAGTCGTGACCAGCTGCGCGCGCGCCTTCAAAACCAGCGCTTGCAGGCCTTCTCGACCGCCTATCTGGAAGAGCTGCGCGCCGCCGCGTTTATCGAGGAATTTGACGCGCAATGACCGCTGAAAGCAGCGTGTCCGGAATTGTACCGCCCGTGGCTTTGACCATGGGCGAGCCGGCAGGCATTGGGCCCGAGATCGCGGCCAAAGCCTTCGCGGCTTTGCAAGGCACCTTGCCATTCTTCCTGATCGGGGATCCGCGCCACCTGCCCGAGGGCGTTGCGTTCACTCGGATCGACACCCCAGCTGACGCCCTTGGGGCCAAATCTCTACCGGTGTTGCCGTATGACTTCCAGACCCCACGCGTGCCGGGCGTCGCACAAGCTGAACACGCCCAGCCGGTGATCGACGTCATCGCGCAGGCCGTGGACCTGACCCAAAACGGCCGGGCGCTGGCGGTTTGCACCAATCCGATCAATAAGAAAGCGCTGAAAGACGGGGCGGAGTTTCCGTTTCCGGGCCATACCGAATACCTATCGCATCTGGCCGGGGACGCCCATGTTGTGATGATGCTGGCCTGTGACGCGTTGCGCGTGGTGCCTGCCACGATTCATATCGCCCTGTCCGATGTCCCCACGTCACTGACACGCGAGAAACTGGCTCAAGTCATCCGCACCACCCATGCCGCCCTGATCCGTGATTTCGGGCTGGACGCTCCACGGCTGGCGATTGCTGGCCTGAACCCCCATGCAGGGGAAGGCGGCGCGATGGGCATGGACGAGATCGACATGATCACGCCCTTGCTGGACGATCTGCGTGCCGAAGGTCTGGATCTGCTGGGTCCCCTGCCCGCCGACACCATGTTCCACGCCAGCGCGCGTGCTGGCTATGATGCGGCAGTTTGTATGTATCACGACCAAGCCCTGATCCCGATCAAGACGATCGATTTCGCGGGTGGCGTCAACGTCACCTTGGGGCTGCCCTTCGTGCGGACCTCGCCCGATCACGGCACCGCCTATGACATCGCGGGCACAGGCAAGGCGGATGCGACGTCCTTGATCAATGCCCTGCGCATGGCCCACCAGATGGGCCTTGCCCGTCGACAGGAGAGCACATAATGAGCCAGATCGACGGACTTCCACCACTACGCGACGTGATCAACACCCACGGATTGGTGGCCAAGAAATCGCTGGGCCAGAACTTTCTTCTGGACCTGAACCTGACCGCCAAGATTGCACGGCTTGCCGGGGATCTGTCAGGCAGTGATGTGCTGGAAGTCGGCCCCGGACCCGGCGGTTTGACCCGTGGCCTTCTGGTCGAAGGCGCACGCAAGGTTCTGGCCGTCGAGAAAGACAGCCGTGCCATGGCCCCCTTGGCCGAAATTGCCGAGGTCTATCCGGGTCGGTTGGAAGTCGTGAACGCCGATGCGTTGGAGCTTGATCCGCTCGAATATCTGACGCCCCCTATCCGTATCGTGGCCAACCTGCCCTATAACATCGGGACCGAGCTTCTTGTGCGTTGGCTAACGCCCCCCAGCTGGCCGCCAGCATGGTCCAGCCTGACATTGATGTTCCAAAAGGAAGTGGCGGAACGCATCGTGGCGCAGCCGGGATCGAAGAAATACGGGCGCCTAGCCGTTCTAGCCCAGTGGCGCACCACACCACGCGTGGTGATGGAGCTTCCGCCCGAAGCCTTTACGCCACCGCCGAAGATCCACTCGGCTGTGGTGCATTTCGAAGCCCTGCCTGTCCCTCGATTCGAGGCGGATGCAAAAAAATTGCAGGCGGTTGTCGCCAAAGCCTTTGGGCAGCGCAGGAAGATGCTGCGCGCCTCGCTGAAAGGTCTGCACCCCGAGATCGAGGACGTGCTGACGTCGGTCGGGATCAAACCAACCTCGCGCGCCGAAGAGATCGACGTCGAGGCCTTCTGTGCTTTGTCGCGGGCCTTGGGTTAGGCGTTTTTTGGAGGGCTCTGCCCCCGCGCCTTTGGCGCTCCCCCGGGATATTTTCGGTAAGAAAATGAACAGTTGGATCAGGAGTGTTCTTCGGCAGCCGTTTCCGCGAGCGCACGGTTGAAGGCTTTCAGTGCGTCCACATGGAAGATAGCGCCCCACAACTCGGGTGGGTCGCCTTCACCACCAAGGGTGACGACAGGTATGTACGCCTCGCCCGTGGTTTCAAAGATCGGCATAGCTGCTTCAAGCGTCGTATTTCCGTCCACATAGATGCCGGCCTCGATCAGTTCCCAGCAATGTTCTTCTCCAGCGGCGCGCGCGTGTTCCAGATCACGCATCACCTGCGCCACGCGCACGGTGGATAGCAGATAGGCTTGCGGACCAGCGGCAAGGTGGATGTTGCGGCGTTCCAATTGAGTCAGGAAGAAACTGCGATCCACCAGCTGGCTAGACAGCGCGGTCGATAACGATACGGCGGACATCACGGCAATCCCGGTCTGCCAGTCCCCGGTCAACTCGAACACGATCAACGTTGTGGAAATCGGGGCGCCCAATACGGCGGCCGCGACAGCGCCCATGCCAGCAAGCGCATAGAGGGTTTCGGACCCCGATACATCCGGGAAAATGGCCGTGGCGATGATCCCGAAGGACAGACCGGTCAGTGCCCCCACCATCAGCGCCGGAGAAAACACACCGCCCCCCATGCGTCCCGCCATTGTAATGGCTACTGCGGCCACTTTCACGGCGACATACAGGATGGCGACACCAGCTGTCAGGCTTCCCGTCAAGGCCGCCGAAGTTGTTTCGTACCCGACGCCAATGATATGTGGAAAATAGATCGCGATGGCTCCCAACAGGAACCCAGATAGCGCAGGGCGAAGAATACGCGGCAGGCGCAGGCGATCCTGCACGGTGTTACCCAGATCCTCGGCCCAGAAAATCGAACGCATAAGGATCACCGCAACAATACCCGAGACAAGCCCAAGGATTAGGAAGGCGGGCAGTTCGATATAGAAGGCCAGCGTGCCTTCATCTGGCAGCACAAACTCGGTCACACCACCATATTCCAGCCGGTTGATCACTGTGCCAGACACGGCGGCGATGGCGATCGGTGCAAAGGCGTGGACGGCGAAGTGGCGCAGCACAACCTCAAGCGCGAATAGAGCGCCCGCGATGGGGGCGTTGAAACTGGCCGAAACAGCGCCTGCGACGGCGCACCCCAGAAGATCACGCCCGGTGATACCATTGGCGTTGATCCGCGCTGAAATCCAGCTTGAGATCACCGCAGCGAGGTGGACGACAGGGCCTTCGCGCCCTGATGAACCGCCGGTGGACAGCGTCACAAGCGACGCCAAAGCCGAGCCAAGACCTGCGCGTTTTTCCACCCGACCGTCCCAAAGGGCTGCGCCCTCGATCACATCGGCAACCGCGCGCACACGACCGTCATGGGTGAACCAGTTCAGGATCAGCCCAACGACCAAGCCGCCCAAGGTTGGCAAGAGCAATATCCAATACCATGGCAAGGTTTCAGCAAAACTGTGCAAATGGGACAGATCATCCGTTCCGTAGAGCGCAGCCTGCAGGATTTCGATCCCTTTGCGAAACCCCAGCGCTGCAGCCCCCGAGGCCACACCGATGACAAGCGCAATCAGCCAGAATTGCATCTGGCTTGGGCCTTTTTCGATCAAGACCTCCCATGTGTCGCGCGCATTCCCGCCAAGGTTTCGGGTACGCTCAACCAATATCAATTTTATCTGTTCTATCATTGCGCTGCGCGTTTAGAACCCTTCCCAAGGCCGGTCATTTACCATAAGTTGTTCCGGTTTCTCAGGGGAGGATGGGATGGCCATCGACACCGCGTTCACCGAGCTTTCGTCATTTCTAGGCGATCGCATCAGCCGCTCCAAGCCTGTTCTGGATCAACATGGCGGGTCCGAGACACATTTTGCTTCTGCGCCACCCGATATCGTGGTCTGGCCCGAGAACACCAATGAAGTCAGCAGGATTCTGAAAATCTGTAGTCATGCCGGTTTACCGGTGATCCCCTTTGGGGCCGGCACGTCCTTGGAAGGACATACAAGTGCGGCAAAAGGTGGTGTTTGCCTGGATATGGCCCGGATGAACCAGATTCTCTCGCAGGATCCGGGTGATATGATTGCCCAAGTCGAAGCGGGGCTGACACGCGAAGAGCTTAACCATGAATTGCGTACATTAGGCGTTTTCTTCCCGGTTGATCCCGGCGCGAACGCAACCTTGGGGGGGATGGCCGCGACACGCGCTTCGGGGACAACGACTGTGCGCTATGGGTCTATGCGTCAAAACGTGCTCGGGCTTACCGTCGTCCTTGCAGATGGGCGCATAATCCGCACGGGATCGCGCGCCGCAAAGTCATCCTCGGGCTATGATCTGACTGCCCTTTTTCTGGGATCCGAGGGCACTTTGGGGATTATCACCGAGCTTACCTTGCGTCTGCATGGGCAACCGGAAGAAATCCGCGCCGGAATCTGTGCCTTTCCTGACATGGGATCAGCCGTGGGTGCGGTTCAACAGGTGATCCAGATGGGCCTTGCCGTGGCCCGGATCGAATTTGTGGACGAGACGACCGCGCGCGCCTTCAACCAATATGCCGGAACCGAGATGGAAGAATGCCCACATCTGCTTGTCGAGTTTCATGGCAGCCCAACCAGCGTCACAGAAGCCAGTGATATTTTCGGCGAGATCGTCCAGGACTTTGGGGCCACGGGCTATGAACACGCCACAAAGGCCGAGGATCGCAACGCGCTTTGGAAGATCAGACATCACGCGTTTTATGCCGTGCAAAGTCTGCGCCCCGGCGCACATGCGCTGGTCACCGACATTTGTGTCCCAATCTCGCAATTAGCAAAAGCGGTCGAAGACACCCGCGCGGACATCGAGGCCTCGTCCATACCCGGCCCTATCCTTGGGCATGTTGGGGATGGGAATTTTCATGCCATTCTACTGATTGCTACGGACAACCCCGATGAAATGGCCGAAGCAAAGATCCTTGCAGAACGGATGAGCCGTCGTGCGCTGGCCTTGGGAGGCACGATCACCGGAGAGCATGGCGTGGGAATGGGCAAACTACATCTGATGGAAGAAGAGCATGGCTTTGGCTGGGCTCTGATGGGGGACATCAAGACCGCGCTCGATCCTCGTAATATCCTGAACCCCGGCAAGCTGGTCCCGCAAGCCGGATAAGATCAGCCTGCCAACAGCTCTTTCGCGGCGGCCTTGGCCGCGTCCGTGATGGTGTCGCCGGATATCATCCGGGCAATCTCGTCCACACGCTGATCGGACGACAGCGGGGACACGGTCGAGAGCGTCACACCATTCGTCACCGATTTACTGACACGCCAATGATGCCCACCAAGTGCGGCCACCTGCGGGCTGTGGGTTACGACCAGCACCTGACCTGCAGAGGCCAGATCCGCCAAACGTCGCCCAACGGCATCGGCGGTGGCCCCCCCCACGCCGCGGTCAATTTCGTCAAATATCATGGTCAGGCCGGTCGCGTCACGGGTCAGGCAGACCTTGAGGGCCAACAAGAAACGGCTGAGTTCCCCGCCCGAGGCGATCTTGTTCAATGGCCCGGAAGGTGCGCCAGGGTTGGTGGCAACCGAGAATGTCACCGCATCTATACCATCCGGACCGGGGTCCGCTGCGGTGATTTCTGTCGTGAAAACAGCGCGTTCCATCTTGAGCGGAGCAAGCTCGGCCCCCATAGCCTGATCCAGCCGGATCGCTGCGTCCTGTCGCGCTTTGGACAGAACCTGCGCCGCCGCGTCGTACTGCGCGCGCGCGTCGGCCAAGGCTGCTTCCAGCCCTGCAATCTCGTCCGCGCCCGCGTCCAATGCTGTCAACCGACCACGCAAGTCTTCAGCGAACACGCCCAACTCGTCTGGGGTGGTGTGGTGCTTGCGCGCCATTGCGCGAATGGCAAACAGGCGTTCTTCCACCTGCTCCAGTTCGTGCGGATTGAAGGACAGGCTGTTCATCGCCGCTTCGACGCCCGATACGGCCTCGCCCAGCTCATCCATCGCTCGGCTCAAGGCGGCAAGCGGAGCGTCAAGCGTGTCGCCTGCCTGATCAGCAGCGCCTTCCAGCCAGCGCAGAGCGTCGCCCAAACGCGCCTCGGCCCCGTCGCCAGTGCCAAGCGCCTGATGCGCGCGCGAGATGTCTTCGCCTATCCGCTCGGCTCCTTGCATTAAGCGACGGCGCGCGTCCAGTTCAGCGTCCTCGCCGGGCTGAGGGTCCAGCATGTCCAACTCTTCGACCGCATGGCGCAAAAACTCTTCTTCGGCTTTAGCAGCGTCAATACGGGCACGCGCTTCGTCCAACGACTTGGATGCCTGCGCAACGGCACGCCACGCGGTTTTCACCCTGTCGACGTTGCCCCCAAGCCCTGCAAATTCGTCCAAAAGCAGCCGATGCACGCGGGGGTTCAAAAGTCCTTTGTCATCCTGCTGGCCATGTAGCTCGACCAAGCTGTCCGACAAGGCACGCAATACCTCGCCGCTTGCCCGACGGTCATTGACCCACGCGGTCTTGCGCCCGTCCAGTCGGTTAATCCTGCGCAATACCAGTTCGTCATCTGCAGGGATCCCGGCCTCGTCCAACACCGCACGGGCTGGGTGATCAGCGGGTAAATCAAATACTGCGACGACCTCGCCCTGTTCTGCACCCGTACGCACCAGATCGGCACGACCGCGCCACCCCAACACAAATCCCAGACTGTCCAACAAGATAGATTTGCCTGCACCGGTCTCGCCGGTCAGCACGTTTAGCCCCGGCTGGAACTCAAGCTCCAACCGGTCGATGATTAGCATATCTCGAATGTCCAGAGACCGTAGCATCCTAAGACCCGTCAGCGCTTGGCCCGAGAACCGTCAGGCGGGCCATGTGGCCCTGCCCGGTCAGAGCCATTCGCCCTTGATCATCTGACGATGAACCTGACGCAACCAGCTGTTGCCCTTGGCTTCCGGTTTCAATCCACGGCTGGTCAACAGACGATAGCTGTCTTGATACCATTCGGTCGACTGGAAGTTGTGACCAAGGATCGCACCAGCGGTTTGGGCTTCGTTGACCAGACCCAATGACAGGTAAGCTTCGACCAAACGATGCAGCGCTTCAGCCACATGGGTGGTGGTCTGGAACTGCTCGACCACAACGCGGAAACGATTGATCGACGCCGAGTAATGCTTGCGTTTCAGATAGTAACGCCCGATTTCCATTTCCTTGGCCGCCAGATGGTCAAAGGCCAGATCAAATTTCAAAATGGCGGACTTGGCGTATTCCGTATCCGGATAACGCTCGATCACAGTACGTAGTGCCTGCAGCGCCTGAAAGGTCAGACCCTGATCGCGCCCGATCAGATCAATCTGATCGTAATAGCTGATGGCCAGAAGATACTGCGCGTAGGCGGCGTCTTCATCACCGGGATAGAAATCGATAAAGCGCTGCGCCGTGGCGCGGGCCAATTCGTATTCTTTGTCTTTGTGATGCGCAAACGCCTGCATGATCAGCGCGCGTTTGGCCCATTCCGAATAGGGGTACAGCCGCTCGACTTCGCCGAACCATTCCGCTGCTTCTTCGGGGTCGCCACGCTCAAGATCATATTCGCCGCGCTTGAAGATTTCTTCGGCGCTCCATTGATCAATGGGACGTTTTTCGACACGGGTGCCAAAAATACCGCCGCCAGTGCCATCGCCACCGAATCCCGAACTTCCGCCCAAGCTTCCGAATCCCAAGCTGCCGGAACCACCGCTGCAGCCCGTCAAAACCAAGCCGGATACCAGTGCAATGCTGATGGATTTGCCCAATTTCACGCGGATCATAACCGGTGCTACCCCAACTGTTTTCTGCCGATAGAATAATTCCGACATCTTCCAGCGATTCCTAGCACAGAAATTTTGTGGGCAAAATGGTTTGCGCACCAAAATTCGACCATGTTGGAAGAGTTTATCGGAAACCTACGATGTTTGGCTGTTGTTCTTTGAGACTGGCCGAAGACATCGCCCGGTCCATTGATCGCCAATTGGTCCAATCAAGCCGTCATCGGCAGGTCAGAACGGCGCACACCGACGCCGGGCAGCTTGCGTGCATCCTGACCGTCGCATTCGATCAAACGCCAAGCACCAGGTGTATCAAACAAGGTGCGCAGCAACTTGTTTGTCATGGCATGTCCGGCGCGATGGCCGATATAGCGTGCGCGCAGTGGCGCACCAGCCAAAGCCAAATCCCCCAATGCATCCAGCATTTTGTGGCGAACAGCTTCGTCCGTACGGCGCAAACCACCGGGGGACAGCACTTGATCTCCGTCGACAACGACGGCGTTTTCGTACGTGCCACCTAGGGCAAGCCCTGCTTTGTGCATCGCGTCCACGTCCGCCTGACGGCAGAAGGTCCGACAATCCGACAGCTCGCGGACAAAATTGCCGTTGGACAAATCCAAGCTCATGTCTTGTGTACCAATGGCTGCATCCGGGAACGAGATGTGGAAATCAATCTGGAAGCCATCCGAAGGCTCCAATCGTGCCCAAGCGGCACCTTCGCGGTATTCTACTGGTTCCAGCACTTCGATCACGCGCACCGGAGCGGACAGCTCACGCTGTCCAGCTTTAATCAATCCGTCCACAAACCGGGCAGAGCTTCCATCCATAATTGGAACTTCCGGGCCATCAATCTCGATCAGCGCATTGTGGATGCCACAGCCAGCAAGGGCTGCCATGATATGTTCAATGGTGCGAACCTCGACCCCGGCGTCGTTACGGATCACCGTACACAGGGGCGACGGCACACCCGAGGCCCAATGCACTGCGATCAGATTGTCGCAGTCATCCACGTCGGTGCGTTTGAACCAAATGCCATATTCCGCCGAGGCAGGTTGTACCTTCATGCGAACCGGGCGCCCGGAATGCAATCCGGTGCCGTTGAAACTGACTGTGCTGGCTACTGTGGTCTGCACGTGACGCCTCTTTCGTTACCTCGGTTCGGGTGCGATGCCCTGCCAATTTGACAGTTCCGCATTATTGTCTTTGCGCGTCCTTTTGTGGTTGCCCGGTCTGGCCGGGTCGTCCGCCCCCGTGTGGAGTAAACACGGGGCCGGCCCAACCATTCCGTTCGTACCACCAGACTGGCGGCGCTCGGCCTAGATCGAACCTCTCAGGTAGGTTCTTAGCGATCTAATACCCAAACGGGTGCGCACCAATCAGGTTCGACTGGTGCTTCTGTGGGTAATCTCCCAAGAGGTTAATCACAATTCAAACCTCTGTAATGGTTTGTAACATGTCCTGTCAGGTGCGCAAAAAACCGCGCAAGCCCGAAGAGAAGACCGGCAAGTCTTTGGTTTTTATTGTTTTTCAAGGCTGATCAGGCCACCAAAACCTTCCCGCGTTCCAACTGTAAACTCCGGCAAACCTTCGCTGATGGAACAAGTAAAAAGGTTAACTTGACGACTTTCGTTGCCAGTTCATCCGTCTCTACAACGAAAAACCGCCGCGCATTTCTGCGCAGCGGCTTGTTTTTTCTTTGGTTTTAACCGGTTCAGTTGGCCTGACGGCGCAGGAACGCAGGGATCTCGACCTTTTCCTGCTCGGGACCAGCCGCGGGGGCTTGATGCTGAACGGGCTGTTCGCTTTGCACCGGAGGCTGCGAGCGAGCAGTACCATCAGCTGCGCCCGAACCGGTCATCCGGTTGATCAGCGAGTTGATGCCAAAACGGGCTTTTTCATGCGCAGCCGGAGCCTCGGCATGAGGTGCAGGTGCTGCCGGTTGTGCTGGCTGACCTGCGCGCGGCTGGTTTTGCACAGCGGCTTGCAAGCGCGCCATCGCCTCAGGCGACGGAGTGCCAGGAGCGGCCGGTTTAGGGGCTACAAACTGTGCCACTGCGGGTTCCTCGACAAAACGGGGATCCACGGCTTCTTCTTCGCGCGACTGATAAACCGGCGGAGGCACATCGCCACCTGCGGTTTCAGCGGGGAAGCTGTTTCCCAGCTCGGCCTCTACTGGTGCAGCAGCTTCTGCTGGCTGCTCCATATGACCAAAGAGTGACGGTTCAACAGGAGCTTCAGCAACCTCAGTCTCCATCGGAGCCGGAGCTTCAGCATGGACAGGGGCCGCGTCAATCTCGGCGGCAGCGGCAACAGCAGCGGGCGCTTCAGCTTCCATCTTCTGCTCGACCTCGATCGGCGACTGAAGAGGCTGCGCCAGCGTACGACGCGGAACCGGGATGTCCAACGGAACCTCAGCGGCATCGATGCCAGTGGCCACAACGGACACGCGCATGGCACCATCAAGGCCGTCATCCAACGTCGAACCAACGATGATGTTGGCCTCGGGGTCGACTTCCTCGCGGATGCGGTTGGCTGCTTCGTCCAGTTCGAACAGGGTCAGGTCGTAACCGCCGGTGATGTTGATCAACACACCTTTCGCGCCACGCAGGCTGATTTCGTCCAGAAGCGGGTTGGCGATGGCTTTCTCGGCGGCTTGAACCGCGCGATCTTCGCCGGTGCTTTCGCCGGTGCCCATCATTGCCTTGCCCATCTCGTCCATCACGGCGCGAACATCAGCAAAGTCGAGGTTGATCAGACCGGGGCGAACCATCAGGTCCGTCACACCCTTAACACCTTGATAAAGAACATCATCTGCCATCGAGAACGCTTCGGTGAAGGTCGTCTTTTCGTTGGCCAGACGGAACAGGTTCTGGTTCGGAATGATGATCAGCGTGTCGACCATCTTCTGCAGGGCTTCGACACCGTCTTCCGCCTGCTTCATGCGCTTGGCGCCTTCGAACTGGAACGGCTTGGTGACAACACCAACGGTCAGCACACCCAGTTCGCGGGCGGCTTGTGCAATGATCGGGGCCGCACCGGTTCCGGTACCACCGCCCATACCAGCGGTGATGAAGCACATATGTGCGCCCGCCAGATGGTCTACGATCTGCTCAATGCTTTCTTCAGCCGCTGCTGCGCCAACCGTGGCACGGGCACCTGCGCCCAGACCTTCGGTGACCTTCACACCCATCTGGATGCGATCAGCTGCGCGCGAGTGCTGCAATGCCTGCGCGTCGGTGTTTGCGACTACAAATTCTACGCCCTCGAGTTCCTTCTCGATCATGTTGTTGACCGCGTTGCCACCAGCACCGCCTACGCCAAACACTGTGATACGAGGTTTCAACTCTTCCTGACCGGGCATGGTAAGGTTCAAAGTCATGATTTTTCCGCCTGTATAGGTCTGCGCCGCTTCGATGTGCCCCGAAGGCGGCTGGTATGTTGTTATCCCGACTGAATCGCCGGTAACTGCCTCTTTTTTTTCATAATAGCTTAAAACTGCATGGTTCGTCACGCCCAAAAGGGGCGATTCACCGCAAAATATTGAGAGAATCTAGAGGTTTTAAGCAGGATTTCGCCGAAGACACAGCATGTTGCGGTGCAGCGCGAGACTTACCAATTGTCCTTGAACCACCTGAACGCCCGGCGGAAGCTGCGCGCCGGATAGTTTTCCGACGGCATTTCGAAATCCCACCATTCGTCTTGCGGATGGGCGGCAAACAGACACAACCCGACGGCCGAGGCGAACCCCGCCCCTGTCGCCGCCTGCGGCAAACCCTGCACCCGCAACGGACGTCCGATGCGTACATTCTGACCAAGAATTTTCGGGGCAAGCCCGTCCAAACCTGGGATCTGGCTGCCTCCGCCTGTCAGAACGATGGACTGGCTGGGCAGGTGATCAAACCCGGCAGCATCAAGGCGCATCCGCACCTCTTCCAGAATTTCTTCGACACGCGGACGCATGATGCCGATCAACTCGGCCCGGCTGACCGTGCGACGGTCATGTTCCCAATCGCCCGTGTCGCCACCGATCTCGATCATCTCGCGATCATCCATGCCGGTCGCGACAACGCCCCCGTAAAAAGTTTTGATCCGCTCGGCCGTCGACAACGGCACATGCAGCCCTTTTGAAATGTCCGAGGTCACATGATCCCCGCCCAGACGTACGCTGTCGGCAAAAATCATGTGCTTTTTCATGAAGATCGAGATGCCAGTTGAACCGCCGCCAAGGTCGATACAGGCCGCGCCCAGCTCTTGTTCATCTTCGACCAATGCCGAAATGCCAGACACATAGGCCGAACTGGCCAGCCCCGCGACCTCGAGATCGCAGCGTTTGATGCAATAGAGCAGATTCTGAATGACAGCTGAATCGACAGTCAGAACATGCATATCGACCGCCAAACGGTTGCCGATCTGTCCACGCGGATCACCAAGGCCCGAGCGGTGATCCAATGCGAAGTTCACCGGCTGTGCGTGCAACACCTCGCGTCCGTCGCCAATGTCCGGCATGTCACAAGCAGCCAGCACACGGGCCACGTCGTCTTCGGTGACAGCGCGACCGTCAAGCGCGACCGCTCCGTCCAGCCCATAGCTGCGCGGGTTTGCACCCGAGAAACAGGCGATCACGTGGTCCACGCGAATGTTGGCCATCTTTTGCGCGGCTTGGACAGCGGTGCGAATGGCACGCTCGGTCTCGGCCATGGCGTCAATCTCGCCAAAGCGAACGCCGCGCGAACGGGTCGTTGCGGCACCAATCACGCGAAAGGCGCTTTGCCCAGCCAAAGACCCTACCCCGTCGCTGTCGCGGAACTGATCCGGTCCGTCAAAGCGCAGGATCAGGCAACCGACCTTTGCACTGCCGATATCCAGAATGGCAATCACGCCGCGTTGCATGGCGGCTTCGCGCATGGCCCGCATCGCGCGTTGCTGGCTGTAAATATCGGTCATTGGGAAACCTCTTCAATCTGAACCCCTTTGATGCGACGCAGCTCGTCCATGGCGGTGTCGCCAAGACGCAGCGTGGGTCGCTGGGGATTTCTCATATCAATCACACTAAGATCGCGACCAAACAGGTCTTGCGCCTGATGCAAAGCAATCACCTGCTCTAGTGCGGCCACCGGGTTTTCAGCGGGAAGCTGAATGCGTTGGTTGGTTTTCAGAACCACGTCCCAGCGACGTTCACCCACGCGGATCAATCCGCGCAATTCGCCGCGCAGCGGACCTGCAGTGTCAAGAATGGCACGTGCTTCGGACACAGCTTCGGCTGCCCCCTCTCCCGTGATCAAGGGCAGGTCCGAGCGCGCGTCGCGCTCCAGCAGGCTGGCCACGCGATGACCACCCGCGTCCAACATGTCGATGACACCACTGTGGCGCCACAGGATCACCGGCTGGCGTTCGGTCAGCGCGATTTCCAGCACGCCACCCGGCCGGATGCGCAGATCCGCATCTTCGATTACATCCAGTTTCATGATCTCAGTCCGCATCCGTTCCAGATCCAGATCGAAGCTCGAGATCGGGAAATCGATGGGTAGGATCTGACGCACGGCGTTGTCGACAACCGGGGTTGCGCCTTCGACCGCCATCAGCTTGACCATGAACTCGGGCCGTTCCTGAACCGAGCGCTTCACGTTGGTCAGCTTCTCGCCGATCGCGTACCGGTTGGTCGGGTTGGCCAGATACCAGCCCGCAGCCATCAAAATAATAAAGACCGGAAGCCCGACACGCAGGAAGGCGCGGAACACCGGCGTTAGCCACAGGCGATGGGCCTTATAGGCAAGACGAGACGGGGCTGGGTCGCGGCGCTGCGCCTCGGGTTTATTCTGCTGAGGCGCGGTCATCGGTTGCACGATGCGTCCTCCACCATCCATGCGCAGAACTTGCCAAAGCTCATCCCCTGATGCGCGCCCTGCTCGGGTGCCAGCGAGGTCGGCGTCATGCCGGGCTGCGTGTTGGTTTCCAGAATGATCAGCCCATCCAGACCGCGGGCTTCGTCCCAGCGGAAATCGGTGCGGCTGACACCACGACAGCCAAGGGCCTTATGCGCCCGTACCGCAAAGTCCAGACAGGCGGCCTCGATTTCGGCGGGGATGTTGGCGGGGATTTCGTGGCGCGAACCACCCTCGGCGTATTTCGCGTCATAGTCATACCAGCCATCTGTGATGATGTCGGTGACGCCAAGCGCACGATCCCCCATCACGGTGGTCGTCAGCTCGCGCCCCGGGGCATAGGTTTCGACCATCACTGTATCGGGCATGCTGTCGGCCAGCTTGGGTGGCGTATTTGCGCCCTCTTGCACGATGTAAATCCCGACCGAGCTGCCTTCATTATAGGGCTTCACCACATAGGGTGGTTCCATCACATGGCGGGTCTGAACGTCGTCCTTCTCGGCCAACACACTGGCAACCACGGGAAGACCCGCGGCGCGGAAAGTTTCCTTGGCGCGTTCCTTGTCCATCGCAAGCGAGGACGCCAGAACGCCCGAATGAGTATAGGGGATTTGCAGCCATTCCAGCAGGCCCTGCACGCAGCCATCTTCGCCCCAGCGTCCATGCAATGCGTTGAACACGACGTCAGGGGATTCGGCCTTCAGGCGCTCGGCCAGATCGGCGCCTGCGTCGATCTTTACGACCTCAAACCCCTCGCCGGCCAAGGCTTTGGCGCATTCCTCGCCCGAGCTAAGCGACACGTCGCGCTCGGCCGATGGACCGCCCATCAAAACCACAACTTTGCTGACGGAAGAACCCGACATAGCCTGTAATGCCTCGTACACGGCCGCAATGCGGCCAAAATGCCCTGCCGTTTCCGGCGTTAATCCCGTGTAACCACGGTGTCTGTCATGAGGCGTACCGCCCCGAACCGATCTGTCGCGCAGTTTTCTGCGTCTGTTTTTCGGCTTTCAGGGCCTGCCCGACCCCTCAATTTCCGGTCTTTTGACCGTGTCTTTTGCGTCTTTTTCGTCTCTTGGCGCCCGGTCTATTCTGCCGCCGGTTCGCCTATGCGCTTGATTTCCCATTGTAGCTTTATGCCGCTGTGTTCGTAAACCTTTTTTCTGACCTCTTCACCCAATCCTTCAAGGTCGGCAGCGGTCGCATCGCCGATGTTGGTCAGAAAGTTCGAATGCATCTGGTTCATCTGCGCGCCGCCCCGTGTCGCGCCCCGCATTCCGGCCTCGTCAATCACCTTCCATGCCTTCAATTCGTGGCTGTCATCCGCCCGGCCCGTCGAGCTGAAGCCCGCTGGATTACGGAAGGTCGACCCTGCGGTGCGGTCTTTCGTAGGCTGGGTTTCATCGCGCTTGGCAAGCTGGGCCTCCATCCGGGCGGCAAGCTTCTCGGGATCCCCGGACGGGCCTGTCAGGACGGCTTTCGTTATAACCCAACCGTCCGGCAGTTCGCTTTGGCGATACTGAAACTGCAAATCATCGGCAGTCAGCGTCACGCGCTCGCCGGCCCGTGTGAGGGCCGTCGCAGATTGAAAAACATCAGCAATATAAGAACCATAGCAGCCGGCGTTCATGCAGACTGCGCCACCGATCGCGCCCGGAATGGTGCGCAGGAAAGTCAAGTCCACGCCCTCGGCGGCCGCCTTTTTGGCAACCTGAGCGTCCAGCGCGGCGACGCCGGCCGTCACCGTCTGGCCGTCAATCTCGACCCCGTTGAACCCGCGTCCCATGCGGATCACGACGCCCCGGATGCCGCCATCACGCACGATCAGGTTCGAGCCGACGCCCATCGGAAAAACCGGGATATCTGCGTCCAGTTCAGACAGGAAATGCGCCAGATCGTCTTCGTCAGCGGGCATGAACAGCCAGTCGGCGGGGCCACCGACACGCAACCATGTCAGCCCAGCCAGCTCTTTGTCCGCCATCAGGCTGCCGCGAATGGTGATCTGATCAGGACGGGCCATGTGCTACCTCTTTCTCAACCAGCGCGTCAGGTAGATCACTGGCCAACGCAGGATCGACATCGCGCCCAGCATGACCAGAAGCCCTACCCACGGGCCGTTCTCGTAAATCACGTATCCCAATAGCGGAATGCCCACGGCAATCAAGACGTAAGCCACCCGCCAATGATGATCACGCGAGGGCGTCAGCGCGATCACCTGTGCCAATACAGCCCAAAGGCACACCAGGATCAGAGACAGCGTCATGCCCGGCCTACTGCCTTACGCGCCAGATACCACAAGGGTCGGCGGAACATGGACAAGAACGCAGCCAGTCCCAGCGCGGCCCACACCCAGCCGTGGGTGGCCCCGATCCAGACGATCAGAAATGGTGCTGAGATCAGCAAGAGTATCCCCGGTGGGAACTGCATGCGCATGGGCAACAGCGCGACAATCGTGGCCGCAATGGCCCAGAGAGCCGCGGCGATCAGGGACGGGCTCAATGTGTGGCTCCTGTCAGGAAAGATGCGGCCAACGCCGTCAGAGCGCCGATCAACCCCAGCCAAGGGACCCAGACAGCGGTCCGGAACGGAGCTTTGGGCGCTTTCCGTTTTAACGCGATCAACGCGATGTTCACGACAGCGAACACGATCAACAATACGGTCGACGTTACAGCTGCAAGCTCGGAAACAGGCAAGGCCAGCGCAGCCCCAATCACCCCAGCCCCCAGCAGCACTGTTGCCAGAACAGGCGTACCGAACCGGGGGTGGGCGCGATAGAAGTACGACAGAAGTTTCTCGCGCCGCCCAAGGCCGAACAGGACACGCGCGGCCATAACAATCTGTGCCAGCACGCCGTTCAGCGCCGCAACTACCGCGATGGCACCCAGAACGGCAGGCGATGCCGAAAGGCTGCTTTCCCACACCAGAACCAATGGCCGGCCCGAGCTTGCCAGCGCATCCACAGGCACCGCACGCACCGCAGCATAAGAGACCAGCGCGTAAAGCAAGGTCGTGACAACCAAGGCAATCAGAATGGCGCGGGGAACAGTGTGCGTGGGGTCCTTGGCCTCTTCCGCCATGTTCACCATGTCTTCGAACCCGATGAAGGCAAAGAACGCCAAGGCGGCGGCACCTGCAACGCCAGGCCAGTAAATCTCGGGCAGGTCGGTCAGCATGGCAACCGGAGGCGCAGTGAATCCTGCGTAGACTACGGCGATCAAGCCCAAAACCTCGACCACCGTGAAGATGGCGGCCAGTGACAGGCTTTCCAACACGCCAATAAGCGCCACGAGTGTCAGAGCGATACCAATGCCGATGATGGCCCATTCGCTTGGGATGTCGACCAAAGCCGTCAGATACCCAACGCCCCCCCGCAGAACCGCCGCAGCGGACACGGTGCCCGCAAGCACAATCGCCAAGCCGATCAACACAGCCAGAAGGTGACTGTTCAGCCCCTTCTCGACATATGCCGCCTCGCCCGAGGCTTCGGGGATGCGTGAACTGAGTTCCGCATAACTGAGCGCCGACGGAGCGGCGATCAGGCCTGCCAGAAGAAACGCCAAGGGGGCCCAGATCCCGGCCTCGGCCGCGACGGCGCCCACCAGCACATAGATCCCTGCCCCGACCATGACACCGACGCCATACATGGTCAGAAGTCCCAGACCGAGGTTTCGCTTGAGAGGGGCGGGTTTCATGGAGTCACCTGTTGGGGAATAGGAATATCTCGAGGTGTCGCGCGGCTTTCAAACCATCACGAAACGAAGCCCTATTCAAGAGAACCCTTGCGTAAGGTGGGGCTTACCCCAACCGTCCCGGCAAATTGTTTGCCCATGCGCTGATCGTACCCGCGCCCAGACAGACCACCATGTCGCCCGGCTCGGCGTGTTCCTTAACCAATGCGGTCAGGGCATCTTCATCGGTGACCGCCATCGCGTGGCGGTGGCCGTGACGGACCAGACCAGCAACCAGATCATCGCGCGAGGCGCCTTCGATCGGGTCTTCTCCGGCGGCGAAAACTTCTGCAATACCAACGACATCTGCCTCGTTGAAGCAAGCGCAGAACTCTTCGAACAGGTCATGCAAGCGGGAATAACGGTGGGGCTGATGAACAGCAATCACGCGGCCTTCGCTTGCTTGACGAGCAGCTTTCAGGACCGCAGCAATTTCGACCGGGTGGTGGCCGTAGTCGTCGATGATGGTGACGCCGTTCACTTCTCCGACCTTGGTGAAGCGTCGGTTCACACCCCCAAAGCTGGCAAGCGCTGTGCGGATTTCGTCGCGCTTCATGCCCAAATGGCGCGACACCGCGACGGCGGACAGTGCGTTCGAGACGTTGTGATCCCCCGGCATCGGCAGCGTACAGCCTTCGATCTTGGTGCCTTCGTGGTTCAGCTCGATGTCGAAATGCGCGACACCGCGTTTATAGGTCAGGTTCACCGCACGAACGTCGGCTTGCGCATTGAACCCATAGGTCACAACGCGGCGGTCAGTGACTTTGCCCACCAACGCCTGCACTTCGGGGTGATCAGTGCAGCACACGGCAAGCCCGTAGAACGGGATGTTCGACACGAAATCAAGGAAGCCCTGGCGCAGCGTGTCGAAGTCACCCCAATGCTCCATGTGCTCGGGGTCGATATTGGTTACGATTGCGATGGTTGCGGGCAGACGGTTGAAGGTGCCGTCGCTTTCGTCAGCCTCGACCACCATCCATTCGCCCTGCCCCATCCGCGCGTTGGAGCCATAGGCGTGAATGATGCCACCATTGACTACGGTGGGGTCGATGCCGCCTTTGACAAGCAGTTCGGCCACCATGGTCGTGGTGGTGGTTTTGCCATGCGTCCCAGCAACCGCAATGTTTGATTTCAGGCGCATCAGCTCGGCCAGCATCTCGGCCCGGCGGACCACTGGAAGGCCGCGGGCACGCGCGGCGTCCAGCTCGGGGTTGCCCGGCTTGATGGCCGACGAGATCACGACGACCTCTGCGAGCTCAAGGTTTTCGGCGCGCTGACCAACAAAGATCTCGGCCCCCAAATTCTTCAGACGGTCGGTGATTTTTGTCGCCTTCAGGTCAGATCCCTGCACCTGATAGCCATGATTCAGCAGCACCTCGGCGATACCCGACATGCCAATCCCGCCGATGCCCACAAAGTGGATTTTGCCCATTTCGGTGGGAAGCTTGGTGGCTGCTGCGTTCATCTATCTACCTTTCGAATTCTATACTCAGGCCTGCGCGGCCAGATCCTCGACCAGCGCTACCAACGCATCCGTTGCGTCGGGGCGACCATGGGCCAGCGCGGCACGGGCCATCTGTTCGGCCCCTTCCGAGTTTTCCAAAACCAACGCGACCTGCTCGGCCAAACTCTCTGGCGTTAGCATGCTTTCAGGCAGCAAGATCGCGGCGCCTGCATCCACCAACCCACGCGCATTGGCGCTTTGGTGATCATCCGTGGCTGTAGGCAGCGGGATCAGAACCGAGGGGCGCCCGATAACCGAGATATCCGCCACGGACGAGGCCCCTGCCCGGCTGATCACCAGCTGGGCTTCGGACATCCGGCGTGGGATATCGTTGAAGAAGCTTTGTACATCGGCGCGGATGCCATTGGCATCATAAAACGCGCTGACCCGCTCCATGTCTTCTTCCCGGGCCTGATGGCTGACCGAGATATGACGACGCAAATGATCTGGCAAGCTGGCCAAAGCGGCAGGCACATGATCGGACAGAGCCCGCGCCCCTTGCGAACCGCCGATCACAAGGACCGACATCGGATAGTCACCCGGCGCGATATAGCCCGCGCCCTGACGGGCCATGACAGCGCCGCGCACGGGATTGCCGGTATAGACACCTTCGACCCCTTCGGGCAGATCGGTGGGCCATGTGCCACAGGCCACGCGGTTCACGCGGCTTGAGAAGATCGTGTTCACCCTGCCCAGAACGCCGTTCTGTTCGTGGATCATCCGTGGCAGGTTCAGAAGCTTGGCCGCGCCCAAGGCGGGGATGGTCGGATAGCCGCCAAAGCCGACAACGGCATTGGGGCGGTCACGCCGCATCTTCAAAACTGCGCCCAGCACGCCTGCCCCAATTCGGAACGGTACGATTGCTTTCGCCAAGATGCCGCCGCGCTGGAAGGTGGCCGAGGAGACTTGCTCGATCTCGACCACATGGGGAAAACCACCGGTATAGCGCGCACCGCGAGCGTCGGTCGACAGCTTCACACGCCAGCCTTTACGCAGCATCGCTTCCGCCAAGGCCTGCGCGGGAAACATGTGGCCGCCGGTCCCACCGGCAGCAATCACAAGAAGCGGTTGATCTGTAGTCATCTGCCCTGCCTGTTCGCAAATACGTCCTGCATCCGGCCTTGAGGCCGCGTGCGGGTAAAGGCCAAAAGCATGCCAAGTGCAATACCTCCGGCGATCAAAGACGAGCCGCCATAGCTGACGAACGGCAACGTCATGCCTTTCGCGGGCAGAAGACGTACCGCCACGCCCATGTTGATCAATGCCTGCACCCCAAACATGGCAGCAAGGCCCGAACCTGCCAGACGGATAAAAGTGTTCCGCTCACGGATCAGACGCAGGAAGCTGCGGACCACGATGGTGGCGTAAAGCGCGATGATGATCAGGACCAAAAGCAGGCCATATTCCTCGGCCGCGACGGCGATGATGAAATCCGTATGTGCATCGGGCAAAGACCACTTCACCTGTCCCTCGCCCACGCCGACGCCAAAGAAACCGCCCTCGCGGATGGCGTTGGTGGCATATCCCAGCTGGGTGGTCGGATCGACCTCGGGATTCAGAAAGCCGTCGATGCGACGCGCGAAGTGTTGTGAATTGTGATAGGCGAAGGTACCGCCAAGAACGACCAGCCCTGCTGCGCCGACAAGCAGCAAGATGGGTGCGCCAGCAAGGAAATACATCACGCCCCAACCAAAGAGGATTAGGGCCGATTGACCAAAGTCCGGCTGCATTGCCAGAAACATCACGATCACCGTGACCAGACCTGCAGACATGGCGCGTCCGGGCGGGCCGTTGATCTCTTGGCTCGCGGCCATCAGCCACGCGGCAACCACAACAAAGCCCGGCTTTAGAAACTCAGACGGTTGAACCGAGGCAAAGCCCAGCGAATACCAACGCGTGGCCCCCTTGCCGAAATCTGTACCCAGTACGGGCAATAGCATCACGGCCACCAACGCCACGATAAACCCAAGGACGCCCAGTCGGCGTACCATCTGCGGGGTCATCATGGTGAAGGCAAACATGGTGATCAACGCGGCGACACCGAAAACCAACTGGCGCTCAACATAGTGGAAATAACCCAGCCCGTTGCGTTCAGCCAAGGGGGGCGAAGCTGCCAGTCCTAGAAGAATGCCGATGCCAAAAAGGATCAGGATGCACGAGACCGACCACTTGTCGATCGTGCGCCACCAACGAGGAAGAATGGGATCGCCGCTTTGCGCGGGGACCGCACCATACACCATCTCAGTCATGAATAATCGCCTGCAATTTGCCTGTACCGCTCATAATATCCGCCCCATCCCTTTGCGGGTTATTGGTGCCGGTGCCTGTGGCCTCGTCTTGCGCGAAGCCTTGCGGCAAGAATACTTGGGTTTACTCAATATTTCCAGTGATTTTACGCAGGCCGCAGCACCAATCGGCAATCACCCGCTTGGCGCACCGGCGGCGCGGGATTTCGAGCGGTCCTTGCCCAATCGTCTCTCTCGCCAAATGATCACCAGCCCCGCCGAGATCACGATGGCCGAGCCAAACAAGGTTTGCGCCGTGGGCAAGTCACCAAAGAAGAGGAACCCGAAGGCAAGTGCGAAGATCATCGACGAATAGTCAAACGGCGCAATGGTCGAGGCCTCGGCATGGGTGTAGGCGGTGGTCAGCATCAACTGCCCGACACCTCCCGCAAGCCCTGCCGCCAGGAGCAACGCGAATTCGTTCCCAGTGGGCCAAACCCAACCGAAAGGCACGGTCAGAAGCGACAGGACGATCGCCGTAAACGAGGCATAGATCACCACGGTCGAGGGCGGATCCACCCCTACCAATTTGCGCACAAGGATCTTGGCCACCGCGATGAAACAGGCCGCGGTCAATGCCAGCATCGCTCCGAAGGCGCGCAGTTCATCCCCGCCACCCAAGCCCTGAAGCTGCGGCCACATGATGATCAGGACCCCGACCAGCCCGGCCAGCACCGCCCCGATCCGCACCATGCGCACCTGCTCTCCAAGAAAAATCGCCGCCAGGACCACGGTAATGATGGGCGATGCATATAGGATCGCGGTGATGTCTGGCAGCGTCAAATAGGCCACGGCGGTGAAATTCAACCCCATCGCCATAACGCCCACGGTTCCCCGGCTGACATGCCCCCACAGCTGCTGCGTGCGCAGGGCCGAATGTAGCCGACCTTCATAGGCCAACCACGCTGCAATGATCGGCAAAGCAAAGATCGAACGGAAAAAGACAATCTCGCCGGGGGGAAGATGGCCCGAGGCAGCCTTGATCATGGCCTGCATGGACATGAAAAACGCAACCGATCCGAGTTTCAGAAGTATTCCGCGATTTGGGGTCATGCCCTCGCATACGCGCTTGGTTGGCTGGTGAAAAGCGAAAGCGTTCTCCTGTTTCTCTAGATGCGCGTAGCGTCGCCTTGCTTGATCCCCCCCCGGGGGATATGGTCTACACATGGAACAGCCACACACGCATGCCAGCCACCCAAAAATCTCAGCCCGCCTGAAACGCGCCGATGGGCATCTAAGGTCGGTCATCGAGATGATCGACCAAGGACGCCCATGCGTAGAACTTGCCCAGCAATTACAAGCGGTTGAAAGCGCAATCCGCAATGCAAAACAAGCATTGATCCACGACCATCTGGATCACTGCCTTGGGGATGAAACATCAGGCGCGGTGGCAGAGCTTAAAGCCATCACCCGGTATTTGTGAGGCGCACATGTTAGAGGTTCTCAGCAACCGAACTTACCGTAACCTGTTTCTGGCGCAGGTCGTCGCCCTTATAGGCACGGGGCTCGCCACCGTCGCGTTGGGGCTTTTGGCCTATGATCTTGCGGGTGCGAACGCCGCGCTGGTTCTGGGAACGATCTTCACGATCAAGATGATCGCCTATGTGGGGTTGGCCCCAATTGCCAGTGCGATGGCCGACCGGGTGAACCGACGTGCCCTTCTGGTGACGTTAGATCTGATCCGCGCATTGGTGGTGCTCTGCCTGCCCTTTGCCACGACGCTATGGCAGGTCTATGGGTTGATCTTCGTGCTGCAAGCAGCTTCGGCCGCGTTCACGCCCACCTTTCAGGCCACCATCCCGGACGTGTTGCCGGATGAAGAGCGCTATACCAAGGCGCTGTCTTTGTCCCGTCTGGCCTTTGACATTGAAAACATCCTGTCCCCTACCCTTGCCGCCCTGATCCTGACCATCGCGAGCTATAGCAGCTTGTTTCTGGGCACCACGCTCGGTTTCATGATCTCGGCCCTGATGGTGATGTCCGTCCGCCTGCCCGATCCCAAACCCGCGACCCGTCGTGGGTTCTATGACCGTACGACACTTGGCATCCGCATCTATCTCGCCACGCCCCGACTGCGCGGCTTGCTGGGGCTGAACCTTGCGGTATCCAGCGCCGGCGCAATGGTTCTGGTGAACACAGTCGTTTTGGTGCGCAGTCAATTGGGACTGGATGAAAGCGCGTTGGCCTGGAGCATGTTTGCCTTCGGATTTGGCAGCATGATAGCCGCCGTGACCTTGCCCAAAGCCCTGAACATCTGGGCCGAACGCCCGTTGATGCTGTCAGGGGCTTGCCTGATGGCCGCCACTCTTTTCGGGCTCACCGTGATTATCGAGCTTTGGGGGCTTACGTGGCCCATCTTGCTGGTCGCGTGGGCTGTGATCGGGCTGGGGTATTCTACGGTGCTGACACCCTCGGGACGGTTGCTGGCCCGCTCGGCCCACGCCGAGGACCGGCCCGCCATCTTTGCTGCCCAGTTTGCCCTGTCACATGCCTGCTGGCTACTAACCTATCCGCTGTCAGGCTGGCTTTTGACCGTATTTGGAACGGTACCGACCCTTCTGGTCCTTGCTGGCTTGGCCACGCTTGGGATCATAGCAGCGCTTCGTTTCTGGCCCGCCGACGATCCGGTCGAGGTCGCCCATACTCACGACAACCTACCCCTGAATCACCCGCACCTAAAAGGTCACCGCCGCCACACCCATGCTTTGGTCATTGACGACGCGCACCCCCAATGGGACTCGCATTTTTAACCACGAGGAAATGATCTTGGACCGCCCGTGGAAGCCGCGCAAGCGATAGTCCATTGACGCCGACTATGCCGCCGCCGCTGAAATCTTGCTGATCAAGGTGCCCATTTCGAACAGTCCAGGCAGGCTTTCGGTGTCGATTGGCCAAACATGCTGAAGTGCAGCCACAGAAAGACCTAATTCGCAACAAGATGAGGCCTTTGGACTGGGCGAGTTGACAGAAATGGATTTGCGCCGCAAAACGCAATCATAGCAACTGTTTAGTATGCGCTCCTCCTAAGGTCGTATATCCGGAGGACAAGTCAGTGAATTACCCCGTTACGATCAGTTTGGGTGACTGCTGTGCTGGCTTTGTCACCCGCTTCCGCAAAGAGTACGAATGTCTGCGTGATATGAATGACCGCACCATAGTTGTTTTGGACATGGTGCTTGGTTGCGTTGTAGCATTTGCTTGGCATTGGGACGGCCTCCAGAGGCGGTGAACAAGCTGTATTTAGACAATGGACACATGGTGAAAATCCCGACAGCAGGCATGGCCTGAAACGCGCAATCAAGAGCCCTTGAACCTAATGACCACAACACAACCTTCGATCATCGAAAGCGCTGCGGTAAACAAACCTGATCGCATTCTAGCCAAATGTCGTCAGCTTACCGCTTGGGCGCAAAAGTTGCCGCGCTGCTTCTCGTCCAATGAACAGGCTGTTAAAGCCTTGCCCGAGTTTGATGAGAGTGAGTTCATTCTTGCCGTGGTGTCACAAGATGGCACCCAGCTGGAATACTATCATCGGGATTTCGATGATCCCAATGTCCCTGCGCTGTCGGACGGGATCGAGGGCTGGTGCCAGATACTTGAGGTTCACGGTTCCCTACAGCACGCAGTGGGTATCCGCCAGGCGTTGTTATTGGCACCTCCGAATGGAAATACGAAGCCACTGCTTGAAGCTGTCCCAGTGGAGCAGAAAAAATGCGTGGTGATTTCCCCTGGCTGCCTGACTGTTTACTCACGCAACGATGCGTCCGAATTGAAGCCTGTCTTGTTGTTTACCGGAAGCTTCATCTCAACCTCGGTCAATCAACTCGCTGGTTACTTGGGCACCTTGCACTCGGATCTTGGTGGCCATGTAAACAACCAAACCGATCGGCTGCCTTCGCAGGGTAAGTTCATGGCGCTCTGGAACGCAAACCTCAAGCGCAAGGCAAGTCGTTTGGCTAAAGCTGTGATTGATGCACAGCGCCCACAAATCTACCACGACTTCCCCGAAAACAGTAAAGATCGGCAATCCGTCAATGGCCGAAAAGAGTTCCTGATCGACGCAGGACATGGTTCGGATCAACGCTGCTATTTGTCGCCCGAGGGCTTTGTACGCCCCATCACCGACCGGTCGATCCTGCTGATGCATACTGGGCAGTCAAATGCAGGAATTCATCCTGCGGGTGGCCCAATTTCAGGGGTTATTAAAACCCCATATCACATCCTTACACCCAATGACGGCAGAGGAACTCGCGGATTGATGGGCACTGTACCCAGAGGACCGATTACAGACATTGCTCTACTTGACGAGTATGTTTGGCTTCCACTTCAGTCCGTTGTAGGAGCCGCTGCGAGCACCTATCTTGCGCAAATCCCTAAAGATCAGGAGTGGCCGCAAATCATCGTCCGTTCAGAAGCCATCGGTGGTCAGGCATTCATCGGTAACTCACAGTTCCCGCGGCGACCCGGTCTGCACAAGAACGAGCTGGGCGAACGCGCGCAATGTTTCAAAAACCTCATCTCAACGGCAGTTCAAACGGTCAAAGTCGCTAAAGAGCAAGGCGCACCTGTTGAAGTCATATACATTGCATTCACCCATCAAGAAGCTGATCGCGGTGCACGACGAGAAAGCTACGCTGAACTGGCCACTAACTTTTTCAAAGACGTCGAAGACGGGTTGTCCCATCTAAACATTCCTGTCTTCTGGCTTCTTGATCAATCTCCGGGCACTTTTCGGGACTCCAGCTGGCAAGCGCGCCTGGCGCTGAAGGATCTTGCCGACCGTTTTCCGAATGTGCACCTGATCCAGCCCAGATACCCCTATCCACTTCATGACACAACGCACTGGAGCAATCGTGCCAAAGCACTTTATGGAGAGTTCTTAGGGCGCGCTATTTGGGACCTAGAACAAGGCAATCGGTGCGCTGCCATCAGCCCTATCCATGCCGCGCGTTCAGAGAATGAAATTCGCATCCGTTTTGATAATGAAACAAGTTTGGTTCTTGATGAAACGTATTTTCCTGCGCCCCCTGCTAATTTCGGGTTCCAAATCATCGGACCCCGGCAACGGGCATCGATACAACAGGTAAGGGTTATATCGGACTGTGAAATATCCATTCAGCTGGATCGAGTTCCCCGCGATGACATGGGCGCAGCCTTGGGAATTCGATACGCAATGGCCGATCTTCCCGAAGACAAACGCGTAACTGGCTGGGCCGCCGGGATTGGCTGTCTGCGCGAGGAACGGGGATTTCCAAGTCTTGCGTTTGAAGGCGTCACGCACCACCCTTGGGTGCCCGCTTTCGAGATCAAGGGACTCTAGTAGGCGCGCGCGTCGTCTTCTTGACGGTACAGAACTCCACCTTCTACAAAAGCAAAACGCCCCCGAAATCGGGGGCGCTTCACATAACTTAGAATGTCTTACTGGATCATCGTCAGCAATGTATCCAGCGACTGTTTCGCGTCGCCATAGAACATGCGCGTGTTCTCTTTGAAGAACAGCGGGTTCTCGATGCCCGAGTAACCGGTACCTTGACCACGTTTCGACACGAAGACCTGCTTGGCTTTCCAGCATTCCAGAACCGGCATGCCGGCGATGGGGCTGTTGGGGTCTTCCTGTGCAGCAGGGTTCACGATGTCGTTCGAGCCGATGACGATGGCGACGTCTGTTTCCGGGAAGTCGTCATTGATCTCATCCATCTCAAGCACGATGTCGTAAGGCACCTTGGCTTCCGCCAGCAGCACGTTCATGTGCCCAGGCAGACGGCCAGCAACCGGGTGGATTGCAAAGCGGACGTTCTTGCCCTTGGCGCGCAGACGGCGGGTCAGCTCGGCCACGTTCTGCTGGGCTTGCGCCACAGCCATACCGTAACCGGGGATGATGACCACGCTGTCGGCTTCATCCAGTGCAGCCGCAACACCATCGGCGTCGATGGCGATCTGTTCGCCGTCGATTTCCATGGCAGGACCGTCGGAACCGCCACCAAAGCCACCAAGGATAACGCTGACGAACGAGCGGTTCATCGCTTTACACATGATGTAGGACAGGATCGCACCCGACGAACCAACCAGCGCGCCGACAACGATCAGAAGGTCGTTGCCCAGCGAGAAGCCGATCGCAGCCGCAGCCCAACCCGAGTAGCTGTTCAGCATCGACACAACCACCGGCATGTCGGCACCGCCGATGCCCATGATCAGGTGATAGCCGATGAACAGAGCTGCAATGGTCAGGATGATTAGCGGCAGGAAGGCTGCCGTGTTCAGATACCAGATCAGGCAGATCACCGAAATCGCTGCAGCGCCGGCGTTCAGCATGTGACCACCCGGCAGCTTTTCAGCCGACGATGTCACTTTGCCCGACAGTTTGCCGTACGCAATGACCGAACCGGTGAAGGTCACGGCACCGATCCAGACACCCAGCGACAGCTCGACCAACAGAATGTTGATCTCGACTGCGGATTTCTTGGCGATAAGTTTGCCGAAGGCACCCAGCTCTTTGACAGCGTCGCCGCCAGCAGCCAGAGCCTCGGCCGCGTTGCCGATCTCGAAATGGGCGTTGAAGCCCACGAAAACAGCAGCCAGACCGACCAGTGCGTGCATCCCAGCGACCAGTTCCGGCATCTGGGTCATCTCGACCTTCGATGCCAGCTGATAGCCAATGAAACCACCCGCAGCGATCAGCGGGATCGACAGCCACCAAAGACCGGCTCCGGGGCCAATCAGGGTCGCAGCCACTGCCAGACCCATGCCGACAATGCCATACCATACCGCGCGTTTCGCGCTTTCCTGTCCCGACAAACCGCCAAGAGAGAGGATGAAAAGAACTGCTGCAACAACATATGCAGCTGTGGTGAAACCAAATTCCATGATCCCTACCCCCTTAAGATTTCTGGAACATGGCAAGCATGCGCCGTGTCACGAGGAAACCACCGAAAATGTTGATCCCGGCCATGAAGACCGAGGCCGCCGCCAGCAGGATGACAAGGAAGCTTCCCGATCCGATCTGCATGAGCGCGCCCAGAATGATGATCGACGAAATGGCGTTGGTAACAGCCATCAGCGGTGTGTGCAGCGAGTGGCTTACGTTCCAGATCACCTGGAAGCCAACGAACACGGCCAAAACGAACACGATGAAGTGCTGCATGAAGCTTGCGGGCGTAAACAGACCAGCAAGCAGCATCAGACCACCACCGACCGCAAGCAGAGTGACCTGCTGTTTGGTCTGGGCTTTGAACGCAGCCACTTCAGCGGCGCGTTTTTCTTCCGGTGTCAGTTCCGGCACCACTTCCTTGGGCTTGGCTGCAATGGCCTGCACCTTCGGGGGCGGCGGCGGGAATGTGATCTCGCCCTGATGGGTCACGGTCGCGCCACGGATCACGTCATCTTCCATGTCGTGATTGACCACACCGTCCTTTTCAGGCGTCAGGTCAGTCATCATGTGACGGATGTTGTTGGCGTAAAGCGACGAGGACTGCGCAGCCATACGCGACGGGAAGTCGGTATAGCCGATGATGGTCACGCCGTTTTCGGTCACGACCTTCTCGTCCATCACGGTGCCTTCGGCGTTGCCGCCCTTTTCGGCAGCAAGGTCAACAATGACCGAGCCCGGCTTCATCGCGTCGATCATGTCCTTCAACCAAAGCTTCGGAGCTTCGCGGTTCGGGATCAACGCGGTGGTGATGACGATGTCAACTTCAGGAGCCAGTTCGCGGAACTTGGCAAGTTGGGCTTCGCGGAACTCGGGCGAGGACACAGCGGCGTAACCACCGGTGGCGGCACCGTCCTGCTGTTCTTCCTCGAAATCCAGATAGACGAACTCGGCGCCCATGCTTTCAACCTGCTCGGCCACTTCCGGACGCACGTCGAACGCGTAAGTGATCGCACCCAGCGAGGTCGAGGTACCAATCGCAGCCAGACCGGCCACACCGGCGCCTACAACCAGAACCTTGGCAGGCGGAACTTTACCAGCAGCAGTGACCTGACCTGTGAAGAAACGGCCGAAGTTGTTACCAGCTTCGATCACCGCACGATAACCTGCGATGTTTGCCATCGAGGACAGGGCGTCCATTTTCTGCGCGCGCGAAATACGGGGAACCATTTCCATCGCGATGACATTGGCACCGGATTTCTTGGCCTTCTCCATCCCGTCTTCATTGCCGCCGGGATTGAAGAAACTGATCAGCGTTTTATCCGCCGACAGACGCTTCAGCTCGGTATCATTCGGCTGACGCACTTTTGCGATGATGTCTGCAGCTTTCCAAAGCGCGGCGGCGGTCTTGACGACCTCGACACCTGCTTCTTTATAAACCGCATCCGAGAAACCCGCAGCCGCACCGGCCTTGGTCTCGATCACGCAGTCATAGCCCAGCTTTTGCAGCATCTTGGCGCTTTCCGGCGTCATTGCGACCCGGTTTTCGCCCTCAAATACTTCCTTGGGTACACCGATTTTCACAGTCTCTTCCTTCTCCCGTCGTGTGCCGAACGAGGGGTCTGTCCCTCGGCCCCGGCGGTTTCATGGCGCATTCTATACGCATCCCCTGCGCAAGAAGCTATCGTTTCAGCATGCAATGCGACAATTTTATTTCAATACGCGACAGCACGTCGCGGTGCAATGCCGCTTTGCAGCAATTTACAGCCAGCGACGCACGGTCGCAGCCCAGTTTTTGAACTCATCGCCAAAAATGGCGGTCAGTCCGGCTTCTTCTCCAATAATGAAACGTGTCGTGATGATTCTCGTGAACATCGGCACTAAAATCAGGGCTGGCAGTACATCCCAGCGCAGGACAAGCCCGCCCAGAACCAGCGCATCACCCAAATAGATCGGGTTGCGTGTCAGGCGATAGATGCCGGATTGAAGAAACGCGGTAGGACGCTGACGCGGGATGATCGTCGTGCGTGCGCGCAGGAATTCCCACACCGCCAGCACCATTACACCAATCCCTGTCCCGACCAGACCCGTTCCCAGCCAGCGCGTCCAGTTCAGATCGAAGCCAAGCCCAGGGACAAAGCTATCCAACCCAAAGGCGACAGCAGCCATAGCAATCAGCCACATTGGAGGCAAATCAACAAGGCGGAGCAATCTAGACATGGTACCAGCGAATAAAGGGCAGCTTTCCTGCCCTTGTAACAATTCGACAGATTTATGCAACGCCAGATGAATTAGACATTCGTCGCAGTCCTAATGCGCAGGCTTGATAAACGTACCATTGCGCAGATCGCTCATCGCTTGGCGCAGTTCGTCTTTGGTGTTCATGACAATAGGCCCATGCCAGGCGACGGGTTCTCGGATCGGAGCCCCGGCGACCAGAAGGAAGCGTACGCCTTCGGGACCGGCCTGCACGCGCACCTCATCCCCTGCGCCAAAGCGGATCACGGTGCGATTGCCTGACAGGTCGCGGATGTTGACCTCTTGCCCCATTACTTCTTTTTCCAAAAGCACACCCTGAGGCGCCGCCGCGTCTGCAAACGCCCCTGCCCCTTCGAACACATAAGCAAAGGCCTGACGACGTGTATCAATCGGCAACGTCTTTGTGACGCCCGCAGGAATGCTGACATCCAAATACAGCGGATCTGCTGCGATCCCATCGACCGGGCCAGAGCGGCCCCAGAACTTCCCAACGATCACGCGCACCTTGGTGCCATCGTCTTCCTCGATCACGGGGATCTCGACCGAGGGCACGTCCTGATAATTGGGCGCAGTCATCTTCAGATCGCGTGGCAAGTTGGCCCACAGCTGGAACCCGTGCATTTGTCCCGTCGTGTTCGCGTTCGGCATTTCCTGATGCATGATGCCAGACCCGGCGGTCATCCATTGAATGTCTCCGGCCCCCAACCGTCCTTTGTTGCCAAGACTATCCTCATGCTCGACCTCTCCGGCCAACACATAAGTGATGGTCTCGATCCCGCGATGTGGATGCCACGGAAAGCCCTTTTCAGACAGACGGGGATCGTCATTGCGGAAATCGTCAAACAGCAGGAAAGGGTCGTAGGCCTTGGGATCGTGAAAGCCAAAGGCACGATGCAGGTGCACCCCAGCCCCTTCCATTGTGGGTTTGGATAGGTCAGCGGAAAGAACAGGGCGAATGGACATGGGAACCTCGCTTCGTTGGCGTTTCAACTGCCTAGAAACTAGATGTCCGTGTGCCATCGCGCAATTTGCGCAAATGAACAGGGTTTAGTTGAGAAATGCACAGAGCAGCCCCGCACCGTTTCAACATCAAATCCACGGCGTTCGCTGTGACCCCTACAACCCTGCGCAGGTTGCTTCGTCCGGCCAACACAGAGTGTCGTGCTCGCGCGGGCTGGTGACCGAGATATGCAGGAACTCAGGGCGATAGATCCCAGTCCAGCGACCTGCGAAAGTTGGGCGGAACTGTGCTGATGTCTCAACAACAATGAGATGCTCGCCATTGTACATCTTTGGGATGTGGTGGGCCAATTTCGCACGCAACGAAGCATTGTTGTGGCGCAGCTTGCCGTCGCTTCCGTGCGAGTTCCAAAGAGTTCCATCTGGCTGAGGCACATGAATTTTGCGGGGTATCTCAACGTTGCATTTGGTGGCGCTACGCTTGCATTCCACAACAGTCACACGCACCCAACTGCTTTCCGAACTGCGGGTCATATACTCGAACAGCTCGTCCAGCCCATCCACCATAGACTGATCATAGGCCGGAATACGGGACAGATAGTCAGCAATCGCGTAGTTGGCCTTCAGCGCCAGACTTTGGTGGCGATAGGCCTCGAAATAGGCATAGGTGGCCTGAAGCCCGAACAAAAGAAGCGGCAGAATAATGACGCTTTCAACCGTCACCGTACCGGATTCCGTTCGTGCGAAATCAGCGACCCGGCTGCACATCCGGTTCCATATCCCTTTCGCGTTCGTGGTGTGATCCATGGCCAACATCCTGCTTTCCATCACGGTTCGTTCACATAGGTCGACACGGCCGTCAGGGCGATTTCGCCATTCGCATCACGCGGCAGGCCCATCACAAGCGGTGTCGTGGCAAAGAACGGGCGTTTCAACCAGCACACCCGCAACAGCATCAAGTCGCCACCACCCCCGCCACCAAAGGCAGGAAGGGGTTGCATAGCGTCATTCCGGTCAATGCAGCTGATATTGCCTTTGGGCATATTCCAGGTAGCTTGATTAACCAAAATCAGCTCGACCATCAGGTCGTCGGCGCACGTCCCCGCCAGCAATGTCTTTTCACAGACCTGCGTTTTGAACTGCCCCGTGTTCTGAGGGCGACTGATGCCCAGACGCATCTCGCGCACCGTCATGTCCACTGCGCGCTCTAGGAACACTGAGCGCATCCCATAGTAGCTAAGCTCGAATGACGTCAGGAACAACGTCATGAACAGCGGGAACCAGAGGACGAACTCGATCGTCGAACTGCCGCTCTGGTCACGCCACCAGATCAACTGGGACATACGTGTCCTGAATCTGCTTTTGTTCCTAGTCACTGGCTATGTCTCCAAACTCGGAAAACTTTGGGCGACCAACGAGCATTCGATTGCCCGCCCATACTTATTAATGCGTTAGACGCAGACGGTTGATATCTTCGGCGATGCGACCAAACACAGTGGAAAGGTCAAGGTTTGCGTCGACTTTGTAGTGCAGAAGCTTGCCTTCCTTTGTCGAAGCGCATTTCTGCATAGCGTCTGTTGCCGTGTTCGGCGTTTCCATCTCGATTGCATAGATCGTGATGCCGGCCGCTTTCGCCGCATCACATTGATCCAGAAGGCGTTTATCAATGGCCTTGATGGGATCTCCGTTTTCATCCACCGAACCACTGTTACTGCTGTTCGAGATCAGACGCCCCGGAATAAGATTGTTGGACGTATTCCGAAGTCTGAACCTTGTATGCTCGTACAGCTCGAACATCCGCCAAGTGTACCCTGCGGCCCAGAAGTCCTCCCAGGACATACGCGAGGTCGTATCGTTATCTTGGGTGGAACAACGCCAAGTTCCGTGCCGGTTCTGATGACAATGGCGCACGCCGTCATCTCCGAAGGGAAGGCTCATTCGTTGATAGTCAGGCATGCCGCGGGATTGATCGCTTTCACGTTCGCTCTCGCTTGGATCGAACCAGATATAGGTATCGTCGTGATCACTTTCGAGATTGAGTCCCTTATCCAGAACCGAGATCATACCCGTCTGACGATTCCGCCAAAACAAAGAGGGGCCAGTCCGATATCCATCCACCAAATGGTGGTGGTTGGTGTTCTGACCATCTGTCATCAGCACAACGAACTTTGACGACGGCGTCACCGCTGGATTAAGCGGACGGCTGGCAAAATCGCCGTGCACAAGCCCTTCGCCGATAAGATCCGTGACGACTGGCGCCATCGCGTTGTCCAGAAGCGCAACACCCCACTTCATGCCGATGTCGATTGCGGTGTCCCCGCTGGCCTTAAGCAAATCAATACGCGCTTTCATATGCGCCGGGTTGTCTTCCAGCGCCGAAATCTCACGCCAACTGTCAGTATGACAGGACCAATAAGCGTTCCGGCCGTCGAAGTCAGAGGAAGCAATCTGGAAATCCCCACCAGTTCTACTGCTATACTGACTATATCGGAAAAACTTGGCGGCCTGAGTGACCGCTTTCTCCGGCTCAACAGCCATATCGACTTTGGGGACCACCGAAGTTTTCGTGAAATCCGTGTCCTTGAAAGTCGCACAATAGGCATCAGTCTGTGCATCCTGACGATCAAATTTGCCTAGGATGGCTGCGCCTGCATTCACCTGAGTGGAGTACGGCACCAAAGACAGTGATGTCTTTTTGCTTTTAATCGTACAGTCTTCCCAAGACGCCGGCGTCGCGGGGTTTTTCGGATCGCACAAAAGCAGATTGGAAAACTCAGTCGCTGCTGTACGGAGTTCTGATATTTTGGACACTCCGTTGGACGAATTGTTCGCCATCGAGCCAGAGACGTCAACAACCAGAGATATCTCGGTCAGCACGTTCGCTTTCGCGGCCCCCCCGCCTGCGGGGACGGGCAGGCTGCTGACACCCACATAGTTCAGAAATGGAGTGCTTACCCGGCTATTGGCGGTCGCGGAAACGCTTGTCCCGTCGAAGGCAACTTGCACTTTGATATCTTCGCGCTTGACGATCCCATCAAGGCCCGCACGTTTGAAGTAGTCCAGAACCACTTCTTTTCGGTTGGTTTGCTGATCCGGATGCGCCGCGGCCAAAAGCGCGCGGTCCATGGTGGCCTGAATTCGGGTACGATGCAGCTCGTGACGCATCAAATCGATGGCCAGTCCCGAGAAGATAAGCATAGCCATGAAGACAAGAAGCGAGAAGCCGATCATTGCGCCGTCTTCCCGAGCTGTGAAATTTTTCACATATGATAGCGGCTTGCGGCACGCAAGACGCGCCTTTGAACTAGAAACATACATACTCTTACACTCCGAAACACAGGTAACCACACTTCCCATACGGCACACGCAAATACGCAAACCGGGAAGTCTACACCCACTCTCAGTATGGCTAATAAACAATAAGCTGGATGTGTCATAAATATGGCATGCCTGAGGGCATCAGCGCTGGAAACCGCTTTCCGTCGCGTGAAGTACTGATTTAGTTCAATATTTTGGAAACCAAATACGTAGCCCCAGATGTTTTAAATCCACCCTGGAAACAATCATGGTTATACCACGACCATGCGGTCGGGTATGTATGGGGTGGTACTTTGGTCAATTCTTCATAACCTCTGTGTCGTAGAGTCGCAGTTAAAACGATTCTGCGGCAATGCAGCAATCCAATGCAAAACCTGTACAGAGGTACAAAATGTCCCTTACGAATGAGCCGAGTTTTAGAGAGTCCGTTGAACTGATGTTCAATCGGGCGGCGTCCCTGATGAACTTGCCTTCGGGCCTGGAAGAAAAAATCCGGGTCTGTAACGCGACCTACACGGTCCGTTTTGGCGTGCGTCTACGGGGTGAAATCAAAACATTCACCGGCTACCGCTCTGTCCATTCAGAGCATATGGAACCAGTAAAAGGTGGCATTCGCTATGCCATCTCAGTGGATCAGGACGAAGTCGAAGCGCTGGCCTCTCTTATGACCTTCAAGTGCGCGCTGGTGGAAACCCCATTTGGCGGCTCAAAAGGCGGACTTTGCATCGATCCGCGCGAATATGAAGAGCACGAGCTTGAGCTGATCACCCGCCGTTTCGCCTATGAGCTGGCCAAACGCGACCTGATCAACCCCTCGCAAAACGTCCCTGCCCCCGACATGGGCACCGGCGAACGCGAAATGGCCTGGATCGCGGACCAATATGCCCGCATGAACACCACAGACATCAATGCGCGCGCCTGTGTCACCGGGAAACCGCCCCATGCCGGCGGGATCGCGGGCCGGGTCGAGGCAACAGGGCGCGGCGTGCAATATGCCTTGCGCGAGTTCTTCCGACACCCCGAAGACATCAAGCTTGCCAATCTGTCGGGCAAGCTGAAAGACAAGCGCATCATCGTGCAGGGGCTGGGCAATGTTGGCTATCACGCCGCCAAATTCCTGTCGCATGAAGACGGTTCGCGTATCATCGGAGTCATTGAACGCGATGGCGCTTTGTACGACGCCAACGGGCTGGACGTCGAAGCCGTCCACCAGTGGATCGCTGGCCATGGTGGCGTGAAAGGCTTTGCGGACGCGCAATTCGTCGAAAATGGCGCCGATCTTCTGGAAGTCGAGTGTGACATCCTGATCCCCGCGGCCCTTGAAGGCGTAATCAACCTGACCAATGCCGAGCGCATCAAAGCCCCTCTGATCATCGAGGCCGCAAACGGGCCGATCACATCGGGTGCCGACAAGGTGCTGCGCGACAAAGGCGTCGTGATCATTCCCGATCTTTATGCCAATGCAGGCGGTGTGACCGTGTCCTATTTTGAATGGGTCAAAAACCTCAGCCACATCCGCTTTGGCCGCATGCAGCGTCGTCAGGAAGAAGCACGGCACCAGCTTGTCGTGGACGAGCTAGAGCGTCTGGATCGCTATCTTGGCGATGCCTGGTCGATGTCGCCCGCGTTCAAAGAGAAGTACTTGCGCGGTGCCGATGAGCTTGAGCTGGTACGCTCGGGTCTGGATGACACGATGCGCGTGGCATATCAGTCCATGCGCGAGGTCTGGCATTCCCGCGACGATGTGGATGACCTGCGGATGGCCGCCTTTATCGTGGCGATTGAGCGTATCGCGGCCAGCTATCGCGCCAAGGGCCTATAGGGCCGGATAAACTTAGATACGGCCGCCGATTTGGCGGCCGTACTCATTTTATTTCAATGACTTACGGCACCCTATTGACGTAGAAGTTCAGCTTGCCCAGCATCTTGCAACACCCAGTATTGCAGCGCTTCACGCATGCCACGCGCCGCATCGGCCCGCCACTCGCGCGAGGTCAGAAGCTTGCGGTCCCGCTCGGAGGACAGGAAGCCAAGCTCAATCAGAACCGACGGAATATCGGCCGCTTTCAAGACCGAGAACCCAGCCTGCATGCGCGGTGTTTTATAGGTCGACCCGGTTGCGCTGTGGATCCCTTCGACAAGGCTGTCTGCCAAAGCCTCGGACCTTGGGGCCGTGTCTGTCCGTGCCAGATCCATCAGGACCAACGCCACAGCATCATCCTGCTGCGACAGGTCCACACCTGCCAAAATATCACTCCGATCATGGCGTTCAGCCAGCTTGCGCGATGCTTCATCCGAAGCGTCCTGCGACAGTGTATAGACGCTTGCCCCCGTCGCCCGTCCCTGAGCAAGCGCATCTGCATGCAGTGACAGGAACACATCGGCGCCAGCGCGTCGCGCGATGGATACGCGTTCCTCCAGCGGAACGAACTCGTCTCGGCTACGGGTCAGGACCACGTTGAAGCCGCCAGCGCGCAACAGTTCTTCTTTCAATTCACGTGCAAAGCTCATCATCAGATGAGCCTCGACCACACCGCCCCGCTCGGCACCGGGATCAATCCCGCCATGGCCGGGGTCCAGCACGACGGTTACATCTTCAAACCCGCGCTGACGCGTCTTCGGCGATGGCATGGGGCGCGCGGGACGATCGAACAGCGCATCTTTGGGCGCACCGGCCTGCGCTGCAAAATCGGCGACTGTGCCGGTCATCAGCTCGACGCGCAGGCGCGCAGCCTCGACCCTTTGCGAAACGGCAACGGGTTGCTCTTGCGTGGAAAGCCCTGCTGAGACCACCCGCAACGGAGCATTCAGATCAAACACGATCCGGGTCCAGCCCGGCCGGTACAGCCCTGCGCGAATGTCGGTGAACCAATCACCCTGCGCAAGAAGATTGGGAATATCAATGCCTTGCCAGTCCAGCTCTGAGAAATCCAGCACCAGACGCTTGGGGTTGTCCAAGGTGAACACACGCCACGGCACTGCCTGTGTCATCGGCACTTCGATGGCGACACCGCGCCAACGGTCCGTCACCGCGACACCGTCGCCGGCCAGATACGCCAATCCGCTTAACGTGGCAGGGGATTGAGCGGCTGACGG
This sequence comes from Aliiroseovarius pelagivivens, assembly GCF_900302485.1. Classification (NCBI taxonomy): domain Bacteria; kingdom Pseudomonadati; phylum Pseudomonadota; class Alphaproteobacteria; order Rhodobacterales; family Paracoccaceae; genus Aliiroseovarius; species Aliiroseovarius pelagivivens. The sequence goes on from NZ_OMOI01000001.1 coordinate 1,573,592, forward strand.
CGTGACAGGGGCAACAGCGTCCCCTGCCCCAGCAGTCGACTGGATCGGCACTGATGTGCTTGGGCGTGCCCTGGGGTGAAGTGAGGTTTCAGGTGCAAGGTCGCTGCTGGCGGCGCCCATCACGGGACACAACACTGCCAGCAAAGTGCATGCCAGCCAGTTCCTGCCTTTGCTTCCAAGCGTTTGAACGGTCATCTGCCCCGACTTCTTGTTATTCTCAGCACCTCACACGCAGCTTACTGTGCAGCGCGGCCCTCTGATACAAGATATTCCATCTGCTCCAGTTCCATAAAGCCACGTGCCATAGTGTCGTTCATGACAAAGGCCGGGGTTCCGGTGACCTGCAGGCGTTTGCCCAACTCACGGTTCTCGGTCAGAATGCGCTGTACTTCGGGCGAGGACATGCCAGCCGCGATTGCCGCCCCGTCCAGTCCCAAGCCGTCAGCCAGCTCGGCCAAACGGGCCTCGGTCACATTTCCACGCATGCTGATCAGCGCGTTGTGCAGGGTTTCATAGGCCTCGGCACCGAACTGCTGTTGGGCAGAGATTGCGAACTGTGCCGACATCAGGCTGCCTTCGCTAAGGATCGGGAACTCTTTCAGGACCAAACGGATGTTGCCATCCGCAGCCAGCAGATCTTTCAAGACAGCATGGGCCTTGCGGCAAAACCCGCACTGGTAGTCGACAAATTCGACAATTGTATAGTCGCCATCCGGATTGCCCATGACATGCGAAAAGCCATCGTTGAAAATCGCGTCGGCATTGACGCTGACCAAATGCTTGTCTTGCTCGACCTGCTCTTGTGCCTGACGCTGTTCCAGCACGCCGAAGACCTCGACCATCACTTCGGGGTTTTCCAGAAGATAGGCGCGGATCTCGTCGCGCAGGGCGTTGCGCTCGTCATCCGACAGGTTGGTCAGGTCCAGCGCACTGGCCGGCAGAGACGACACCGCCGTCAGGGCCATCATCAGCGTGGCGGTCAGAGCAGTTTTGCGCAGGGAAAAGGAAATGGGCATGCAATCAGGATCCTGTCTGGGCACCCCAACGGGGCGAATTAAGCGAAGTTAATTCGGATGTAGTCCATGGCGCGCGCGCTGCCAACCATTGCGTCACGTTCAACCTGTGGATCGGTACCATCCGGCCTATTGAAAGGCACCTGCTGCGACAACGACTGCAACTTGACTTCACCCGACGAGACAAGCAGACAGATTTCACCATTTCGGCAGCGCCCTGCCCGATCCATTCCAGCCAAGACCGCAAAGAGGACAAGATGAAAAACTCGACCCGTGGTAACGTTGACGCCTTTATCGTAATGGACGTGATGGAAGCCGCTCGCGCGGCCGAGGCCGAAGGGCGCCACATCATCCATATGGAAGTCGGTCAGCCGTCGACGCCGGCGCCTGCTTCGGCACGTGCAGCTCTGGCCGACGCAATGGAGAGCGACGCACTGGGATATACGGTTGCCCTTGGCCTGCCCGCCCTTCGTGAAGGCGTCGCAAAGCTTTATAAGGATTGGTATAATCTAGATCTTAACCCCAACCGCGTGGTGATTACCCCAGGCAGCTCCGGTGCTTTTATCCTGGCCTTTACAGCGCTCTTCAACGCTGGTGACAAGGTTGGTTTGGGCGAACCCGGCTATCCATCCTACCGCCAGATTCTGAAGGCCCTCGACCTGATCCCTGTGGGCTTGTCCACCAAACCTGAAAACCGACTGCAACCCGTGCCCGCCGACATCCCCGACGGGCTGGCGGGATTGATCACGGCTTCGCCCGCGAACCCGTCTGGCACCATGCTGGATCATGCGGCCCTAGAGGGACTCATCGATACCTGCCGCGCCAAGAACACCAGCTTCATCGCTGACGAAATTTATCATGGTTTGCAGTATGACGGGCGCGCGATTTCGGCGCTGGAAGTGTCAGATGACATCTACGTGATCAACAGCTTCTCAAAGTATTTCTCGATGACCGGGTGGCGCGTGGGCTGGATGGTCGTACCCGAGGATCACATTCGCACCATCGAGCGGTTGGCGCAGAACATGTTCATCTGCCCGCCCCATGCCAGCCAGATCGCAGCCCTTGCCGCACTGGACGCACGCGACGAGCTGGACGCCAACTTGACCACCTACCGAACCAACCGGCAACTGATGCTGGACGAGCTTCCCAAGGCAGGTTTTGACAAGATCGCGCCGCCGGATGGCGCATTCTATATATATGCGGATGTCAGCGAGCACACCGATGACAGCCGCGCATTCGCCTCTGAGATCCTCGAGAAAGCCGACGTTGCAGTCACCCCCGGCATGGATTTCGATCCAGTGCGAGGGCACCAAACCCTGCGCTTTTCCTATGCCCGTTCAACCGAGGATATCCGCGAAGGCTTGGAACGTCTAAAGCGATTCATGGCACGACGCTAACTGCACTTTACACGCAAAACGTCGACATTCCCCGCGCGGCTCCACCATTGATAAATGCGGCGAAACAGTGGGGGAAAAATTTGTGAGTTTTCCCCTAGGTAAAGGCCCGAGATTCCGATTTCCGCCTTGAAATTGTCTTATTCAGATTGTTTTAAATCCCGCAACCTAGATTGGTAACGAGTTTGTTTCGGCCGCAGAGATTTATCCTGCGTCTGAAACAGGTTAACGAGTGATCCACCTTGTTGGTGGCAGTGAAGAGTGTGGCGTTTTGATCCGGAACCGAAGTTCGGTCTTGGCGCATAGTGATGATTAAAATTTGGGGTAGATTGCATGGCTACTTTGGACAATGCGATTTGGCTGACCGGCGCGGGCGGATCAGCTGTAGGCGGCACAACCACAATCAACGATGGACCGTATAGCACTGACGTCTCAACGTCATTCACAGGCAATTGGGATGCCTCCCAAGGCGGTAACAATGTCTCTGAATTTGGTGCCTTCGCCGTCTCATCGCCGATCACTGCAGATTACTCGTTCTCGACACCCGTCGAAAACCTGTCCTTCACCATTGATCACGTCAATGATGATGGCGCGTCGACATATGACGACTATTGGACCATCGCTGCTTATGATGCGGACGGCAACCTTGTCCCTGCCGCAGACGTCATTGCCAGCCTGTCAGGCGTGGATGATGAGCTTATCATCACAAACCCTGATGGCACCGTGTCGATCCAAACCGAAGGCACAAATGCCAACGATATCGACGTAAACCTCTCGGGCCCAGTTTCACAGCTGGTTTTGACCTATGAACCTGGCCCGGATGCAGCGCAGACCGGCGGGTCGGGCATCTCGGATCTTTCCTTCGATGTTCCCGCCCCGGACACGGATGGCGACGGCGTTAGGGATGATGTTGACCTCGACATCGACGGCGACGGCATCCTGAATGAAGACGAGATGGTCCCCGGCTCGTTCAGCACCACATCGGATCAGGTCGACATCAACACCACCGGTGGCTCGTCGACCAACACCATCGACCTTAGCGCCTATGGTGTGAGCATCGGCGATACCGTCGACATTTCCAACATCCTTGCCGACGGCGACCTGAATGGCGACTCTGAAACCTTCACCCTTGATTTTAACAATGGTGAGTACAACACAGGTGATGTCCAGACTGATATCCAGAACAACGGTTCGCTCACGTCCCTCACCACGCCTCAGACATTCACGGTCACCGTTGTGGACATTGGCGGCGGTGTCCCCGGGCTGATTGTAACAGGGGACGCAAGCGGCGACGTCAATCCGCTGAGCGGCAACCCCGCCCTGTCCTATACGTTCGACATCGATGGTACTGGCCTAGTCTCTGTAGATTCTGATGGTGATGGGATTGCCGACCACCTTGATCTGGACAGCGACAATGACGGCATCACTGACAACGTCGAGGCACAGACCTCGGCGGATTATGATGCCCCTACGGGTCTGGACAGCGACGGGGACGGTCTGGACGACGCCTATGACGCGACTCCGACGACCGGTGCGGCCGGATCGAATGGCCTGTCACCTGAGGATACAGATGATGATGGCATCATGGACTATCTTGATCTGGACAGTGACGATGACGGCATTTCGGACACGGATGAGGCCGGACATGGTGTCACTCAAGCCCTGATCGACGCTTCGGGCGACGCGGATGGAGACGGCATCAAGGATGTGGTCGATGATGTTGATGGCTGGGACGTAAACGATGCCGACGTTGACGGTTCAGGCAACATCACCCTGCCAGACACGGATGGAGACGCAGGGACCGGTGGCGACTATGACTATCGTGACGTGATTTGTTTCACGACCGATAGCTTGATCCTGACAGATCGCGGTGAACGTCCGGTGCAAGACCTGTGTGTTGGCGACATGGTGGTCACCCGAGATCACGGCCTTCAGCCCATTCGCTGGATCAGCCACACAACGACTGCCGGCGTTGGGCGCCTGGCGCCCATTCGCATTCAGTCCGGGGCATTTGGAAATCACAGCCCGCTGATCGTCTCGCCGCAACACCGCATGGTTTACGAGGGGCCGCAAGCAAGCTTGCTGTTCGCTCAGCCTGAAGTCATGATCCCCGCCGTTCACCTGCTGCACAGCGGGTGCGCAACGCAAAACGACGTGGACCGCGTGACCTATTTCCACATGATGTTTGATACGCATCAGGTGATTTTCGCCAACGGCGCGGCAACGGAGAGCTTCCATCCGGGCCATCAGGGACTGAAAGCTGTCGATGACGCCGCACGTGACGAGCTGTTCACCCTTTTCCCCGAGCTGCGCAGTGAACCGCGCCAGTATGGCGACACAGCACGCATGGTTTTGAAAAAATATGAAACCCGCGTGTTGGACCTGACGCGTTAAGCCCGGCCACATTCCCATAGCAAGGGCCCCGCTGTGCTGGGGCCCTTTTGCATTCAGAGGATCCCGTTTGCGCGTTGAACCGCGCGCAGATACTTCACGATCTCGGCGATCTCGGCGCGTGTGATCCCCTCGACCGGGGGCATATTACCAAACGGCCAGTGATGCGCCCGCACGCCCAGTTCGGCGGCGCGAAAAAACGCGGCATCCCCGTGGTGCGACGGTTCATAGATCTTGTGGATGAGCGGCGGGCCGGACCCGTCCAATCCCCCCGCAGATGGCCCATGACAGGCCGCACATTTCGCTGTGAAGGCGCGGGCGCCAATTTCAAAGTCACTGCCCAGATCAGGCAGTGTCACCTGCACCATCTCGGCCGGGGCAGCATCAGATTGGTCCGCACTGTCCACCTGCTTGACCTCCGGAACATCAGGGGACGCACCGAACCCGATCCATCCCATAACGGCAATTCCTGCGAGCCCTGCTACACCATAGAAATACGCTGGCTTCATTCTGATCTCATCCCAGTCCAACTGTCATTGGACACAGCGATACGGGTTCCAGCAGGGGGAAGGTCAACGGTCAACCGGCGCAAACGGCCTGTTTCACGTGGATGTGATCATGCGGGCTTGCGCGCCGCCCAGTCCCGTACAGCGTCGCCAAATGCCGTGAACAACACGCGCGACACCGGGTCGTCGGAAGCGCGGTATTCCGGGTGCCACTGCACCGACAGCGTAAAGCCCGGCGCATCCTTGATGACGATGGCCTCGGGTGTGCCATCATCGGCATGGCCTTCGATGATCACGCGTGGGCCAGAGGTCTTGATCCCCTGCCCGTGCAGCGTGTTGGTCCGCACTGTTTCGCCCAGAAGACCGCAGAACACACCGCCTTTGTCGAAATGCACGTCGTGACGGATCGCGAATTTTTCTTCGAGCGTGCCATCGGGCGGCATCCGGTGGTTCATCCGCCCCGGAAGCTCGCGGATTTCAGGATAGAGCGAGCCGCCCATGGCGACGTTCACCTCTTGAAAGCCGCGGCAAATCCCGAAAAAGGGCTGGCCGCGATCAACGCAGGCGCGGATCAGAGGCAGCGTAATGGCGTCACGGCAGCGATCAAACTCGCCATGTGCTTCGGTTTCATCTTCGCCGTATTCTTCGGGGTGCACATTTGGCCGACCGCCGGTGAACAGGAACCCGTCGCAGGTTTCCAGCAGCTCGTCGACCGTGACAAAGCGCGGATCCGTCGGAACGATCAGGGGCAGACAGCCCGAGACCTGAGACACCGCCTCGGAATTCATCGTACCGCCCGCATGGGTCGGGTAATTGTCATTCAACAGATAGGAATTGCCGATGATGCCAACGGTTGGGCGTTTCATGTCTGCTCCGACGCTTGTGATATATTCATTTCCCGGAACGTAAAACAGCGCAAAGGGAAGTTCAAACCCCTTGCGCTGTCTCTTAACTGACTGTGAACACGGGTGATCAGCCGTCTGCGGTCAACCCAACGGACTTGATCCCGACCGATCCAGCTTCAAGGTCGTTTTCCGAGGTATCGCCGGTGACCCCAACAGCCCCGATCACTTCGCCCGAGTCATTGCGCACCAAAATGCCACCCGGCACCGGTATCAGCTTGCCCTCATAGGCCGCGCCGGCGGCTGCTATGAAATAAGCCTGTGCCTCGGCACGGTCGCGTTGTGCGGTCCCGCCAATCCCCAGCATGACCGAACCATAGGCCTTGCCGCGCGCGATATCGAACCGGCCCGGAGGCGCCCCGTCTGCACGCTCGAATGCCAGCACATGCCCGCCAGCGTCAACGACGACCACAGATAGTGGCTTCATGCCTTTTTCACGGCCAAAGGCCATCGTGTCGTGAATGATAACGCGGGCTGCGTCCAAAGTGATCCTGTTCATATTTTCCCTCAAGCCTCTGCCTTCTTTTCCAGACGACGTGCATGCAGCACGGGCTCAGTATAACCGGACGGCTGCACACGGCCCTTGAACACAAGGTCGCAGGCGGCGTGAAATGCCACACCATCGAAGCCCGGAGCCATCGGTTGATAGCTTGGATCGTCCGCGTTCTGCGCATCTACCTTCACAGCCATCTTATGCAGAGCGGCCATGACCTCGTCTTCCGAGACCACACCATGATGCAGCCAATTCGCCAATGCCTGTGATGAGATCCGGCAGGTGGCGCGGTCCTCCATCAGGCCAACGTCGTGGATGTCGGGCACCTTCGAACAGCCAACGCCAGCATCGACCCAGCGCACCACATAGCCCAGAATGCCTTGGGCGTTGTTTTCAATCTCTTCGCGGATCTCGTCCTCGGACCAGTTCACGCCTGCGGCGACCGGGATCGTCAGCAGATCTTCCAGCGTGCCACGTGCGCCGCCTTCCAGCAGTTCTTCCTGACGCGCCAGCACGTCCACTTGGTGATAATGCGTGGCGTGCAGGGTCGCAGCGGTGGGGCTAGGTACCCATGCGCAATTTGCACCCGACATCGGGTGGCCGATCTTCTGATCCAGCATATCCGCCATCCGGTCCGGCGCGGCCCACATGCCTTTACCAATTTGCGCCCGGCCCTTCAGGCCACAGACCAGACCGATATCCACGTTGCGATCCTCGTACGAGGCAATCCACGCGGCATTTTTCATCTCGCCCTTGCGGATCATTGGCCCTGCTTCCATCGAGGTGTGAATTTCATCCCCGGTGCGGTCAAGGAAACCTGTATTGATGAATGCCACGCGGTGTTTGGCGGCGCGGATGCATTCCTTCAGGTTCACCGAGGTGCGGCGTTCTTCATCCATGATGCCCAGCTTCACGGTGTGACGCGGCAGGCCCAACAGCTCTTCGACCCGGCCAAAGATTTCATCTGCAAAGGCGACCTCTTCCGGTCCGTGCATCTTGGGCTTCACAACGTAAACCGATCCGGTGACCGAGTTTCCGCTTTCGCGTTTCAGATCGTGCATGGCACAGAGCGTCGTAACCACGGCATCCATCAGCCCTTCGGGCACTTCCGAGCCATCGGGCAGCAGGATCGCCGGGTTGGTCATCAGATGCCCCACATTGCGCACCAGCATCAGGGCGCGGCCTTTCAACGTGACCTCGCCATCCGGACCGTCAAATGTCAGGTCGTCGTTCAGTGCACGGGTGTGGGTTTTGCCGCCCTTCGTGACGTCTTCGGTGAGCGACCCGTTCATCAGCCCCAGCCAATTGCTGTAAGCCAACACCTTGTCGTCGGCATCCACGGCAGCAACACTGTCTTCGCAATCCATGATGGCCGACATCGCGCTTTCCAGCCGAACGTCTGACAGTCCCAACGGATCCGATGCACCGATTTCGGTCGTGTCATCGAACTCAAGAACGACCTTCAAGCCATTGTTTTCATAATAGAACTGATTCTCACGGCTACCCAAAAACTGACCGGGATTTGCCAAGGCAGGCGGCGTGTTCCCGATGCGAATAGCTTCGGCCCAGCTGCCATCTGCCAACGGCAGAACGCCATCCAAGAAGCTTTTCGCCGCTGCGATCACGCGGGCACCGCGAGCCGGGTTATAGCCCTTCCCTTCGGGCAGATCGCCCAAAGCATCGGTGCCATAAAGAGCGTCATAAAGGCTGCCCCAACGGGCATTGGCCGCGTTCAGCGCGTAGCGCGCATTCATAATCGGCACCACAAGCTGCGGACCGGGGATCAGGGCAATCTCGGGGTCGGTGTTTTCGGTCTCGATCTCGAAGTCCGGCCCTTCGGGTACCAAATAGCCGATCTCTTCCAGAAAGGCGCGATAAGCAGCGGCGTCGTGGGGCTGGCCCGCACGGGCCTTGTGCCAATCGTCCAGCTGGCGCTGGAGCTGCGTGCGTTTCTCAAGCAGAGCGCGGTTCTTTGGGGCCAGATCGTTCAGGATCTGCGCAAAGCCCTTCCAGAAATCGTCATAACGCAGCGCCGTTCCTGCCAGCGCGCGTGTTTCTAGAAAGCGGCCCAGTTCGCGATGAACCTGAAGCCCAGACCGTTCGATATAGTCGCTCATGTCGAAACCCTTCGTATACCTCTGCATGCACCTAAGAGTTTCCGATACGAAACCGATGCGCAAGTGGGTTTATTTTGACCTCGGTTAAGAATGGCTTATCTGAAAGGCGAAGGGCTGACGCGTAGACGGGCTTGCAGCCCCGCGAGCGCGCGCCTAGGTTTCGGGTCTGGACTCATGCCTGAAGGATTTCTTATGAAAGACGCAGCCCCCCAACCGATCTATCTGGCCGATTATACGCCCCCTGCTTATCTGATCGACGGGGTCGAGCTGGACTTTCAACTACACCCCACCGCCACGCGGGTGATCTCAAGAATCCGGTTCACCCCGAACGCGGCCGCCACCAGCAAAGATTTTTTCTTGCATGGCGAGGGACTTACCCTAATCCGCGCATCTGTTGACGGACGCGACATCACCCCCGAACTTGTCGATGGCGGCCTGAAAGCGGACGTGCCCGACGCGCCCTTCCTGTGGGAGGCCGAGGTCGAAATCAGCCCAGAAGCCAACACCGCCTTGGAAGGGCTTTATATGTCGAACGGCATGTACTGCACCCAATGCGAGGCCGAGGGCTTCCGCCGCATCACCTATTACCCGGACCGGCCCGACGTGATGGCCCCCTTCAAGGTGCGCATCGACGGGGACGAACTTGTGATGCTGTCTAACGGCAACCCGGTCGCCTCGGGCGATGGTTGGGCCGAATGGGACGATCCGTGGCCCAAGCCTGCATACCTGTTCGCGCTGGTCGCAGGCAACCTTGTGGCCCGCGACGACAGCTTCACCACCATGTCCGGCAAGGAGGTGGACCTGAAACTGTGGGTCCGCCCGGGTGACGAGGGCAAGACGGCGTTTGGGATGCAGGCGCTGAAGGACTCCATGAAGTGGGACGAAGAGGTCTATGGCCGCGAGTATGATCTGGACATCTTCCAGATCGTCGCCGTATCCGATTTCAACATGGGCGCGATGGAGAACAAGGGGCTGAACATCTTCAACACCTCGGCTGTTCTGGCATCGCCCGAAACCTCGACGGATGCGAATTTCGAGCGGATCGAGGCGATCATTGCCCACGAATATTTCCACAACTGGACCGGTAATCGCATCACCTGTCGCGACTGGTTCCAGCTGAGCTTGAAGGAAGGTCTGACCGTGTTCCGCGATCAGCAGTTCTCGGGCGATATGCGGTCGGAAGCCGTGTGTCGGATCAATGATGTGTCCGCTTTGCGCGGGCGCCAGTTCCGCGAAGACAACGGCCCGCTGGCCCACCAAGTCCAGCCCGACAGCTTTGTCGAGATCAACAATTTCTACACGGCCACGATCTATGAAAAAGGGGCCGAGCTGATCCGTATGATGAAGGTGCTGGTGGGTGATGATGCTTATGACAAAGCGCTGGAGCTGTATTTTGAGCGTCACGATGGCGAGGCCGCGACGATCGAAGACTGGGTCAAAGTCTTTGAAGACAGCACCGGACGCGATCTGACGCAATTCCGCCGCTGGTACAAACAGGCGGGCACGCCGCGCGTTGCCGTATCGGAAGATTGGACCGATGGCACCTATACGTTGACGTTCAAACAGTCGACGCCCCCCACCCCCGGTCAGGACGAGAAACTGCCGCAGCATATTCCGCTGGCCGTGGGGCTTCTGGGCCCCAATGGCGACGAGGTACAGCCGACACAGATCCTTGAAATGACCGAGGCCGAGCAGAGCTTCACCTTCGAAGGGCTGGCGGCGAAACCCGTACCCTCGATCCTGCGCCATTTCTCGGCCCCGGTGATCCTGGAACGGGACAGCACCGCGCAGGAACGTGCCTTCCTGTTGGCCCATGACACGGACCCGTTCAACAAATGGGAGGCCGGCCGAACGCTGGCGAAGGATGTACTCGTTGCCCTGATCACCGAGGAAGACGCGCCGTTGGACGATTATCTGAACGCCATTGCGGTGATGCTGCGGGACGACAGCCTTGACCCAGCCTTCCGTGCATTGACACTTGGCTTGCCCAGTCAAGACGATCTTGCGCAGACCCTGTTTGACGCAGGCGTCACCCCGGACCCGATGAAAATCTATCGCGCCCAGCAGACCTTGTGGCAGGCAATGGCTGAACACCTGCAAGACCTGCTGCCGCGTCTGATGGCAGAAATGGAGGTGACCGAACCGTTCCAGCCCAATGCAGAACAAGCGGGCAAGCGCGCCTTGGGACTGGGTCTGATGAACCTTCTGAACCGTCTGGATGGCGGTGCTGCCGCGCAAACGCTTTATGACCGCGCCGACAACATGACCCTGCGGCTGGGCGCGCTTGGGTATCTGTTGCAGGCCCAGAAAGGCGATACGGCGCTTTCAGCCTTCCGCAGGCAGTTTGAAGATGACGAATTGGTCATGGACAAGTGGTTCTCGATGCAGGTGTATCATGCAGCGCCGGAAGACGCGGTCGATGTGACCGACAAGCTGACAAAGGACACCGCATTCAACTGGAAAAACCCCAATCGCTTCCGTGCTGTCTTTGGTGCGCTGATGACGAACCCGGCGGGATTCCACAACGCATCCGGCGACGGGTACAAGCTGTTTGCGGATTGGCTGATCAAACTGGACCCAGTGAACCCGCAGATCGCCGCCCGCATGTCATCCGCGTTCGAAACATGGCGCCGCTATGACGTGGACCGACAGGCAATGATGAAAGCTCAGATTGAACGGGTTCTGGCCACCGAAGGGCTTAGCCGAGACAGTCAGGAAATGCTGGGGCGCATCCTGAACGGATAAGCCATACAAAAAGGGCGGGAAACATCCCGCCCTTGTCGTTTCAACCGGCAGAAACCCGGTTGATGGAGTATTCAATCCGGGCTTAGCCGGTGGTGCAATAGTTCTGTTCGCGCACCCATTCACGCATGCTTTCGCGTTTGCGTTTCGAATGGAAGGGGCCCCAGTCGGCAGCGACGCCTTTCATCCCACGCGAAACAACGTTGTCGCGCGGAACAGTCACCGACATGATGCGCACAGCGCAGGACAGGTTAAGCTCGCCATTTTTCAGCGCTTCGCCTGAACGTGCTTCGCAGCCATAGCCACGTGCGGTCGCGGGCAGGATTTGCACCAGCCCGTACCATTTACCACCGCCACCAACGGCGGTCTGGCGCCAGGTGCTTTCATAGAAGGACAGCGACGACAAAAGCCCAGCCCAGAACGCGTTGCGTCCGGCTGTGTCCTGATTTTCGTAATCCGGACACCATTCGGCAATGTCTGTCGGCACGCTTTGCGACAAAGCGGTGCCATGGTTTTCCAGAGCGGCGATGGTAGCTTCGGTCCAGGCTTTTGCCTGTGGCTTCTCATCCCACTGCATGGTCATTACAGGTTGACGCGCAGCGCGCGAACCAAAAAAGTCTTCGGCCAGAGCAGCGTCCGACAGCATCACTGTCGCCACAAGGCCCATAATCATCCGTTTCATTTTTCCCACCTACATTTGGTACAGACGTTCCCCCCGGTGTCTGATCAGGAGCAAATAAGACCGTTGGTTGCGTATTGCAACACTTTTTTTGCTGCACCGCAGCGTTGCGCCATGACTTGCTGATATGCCTTATTTGCAAGGCTGGTATGCATTCCAGTTCACGCGTGAAATAAATCGAACGCTATAGGTATGTTAGTGCTATTTCTGCACCGCAGCATTTCCGCCTCAGCCATCCAATCTCCTGCCTTGTCGACGCGTCTGCCCTCTTGCTCCTTCCCGTCACCTCTACTAGAACGCGGGCAGGTTTAGACACTTGGGAACACGTACATGCTTGATCATCTCGCCTATGAAAGCCCGCAGCCGAAAGTGATTGCAGGGGCCAAGGACGATTGGGAACTGGTCATCGGGATGGAAATCCATGCTCAGGTCAGCTCGAACGCAAAGCTGTTTTCCGGCGCGTCGACCAAGTTCGGGGCCGAGCCGAATTCGAATGTGGCCTTCGTGGACAGCGCCATGCCGGGCATGTTGCCCGTGATCAACGAATTCTGTGTTGAGCAAGCCGTACGCACAGGTCTGGGCCTGAAAGCCGAAATCAACCTGTTCTCGGCCTTTGACCGCAAGAACTATTTCTATCCGGATCTGCCGCAGGGCTATCAGATCTCGCAGCTTTACCACCCCATCGTCGGCGAAGGTGAAGTGATTGTGGATATGGGTCCGGGTGTGGCGCGCAAGGTGCGCATCGAACGCATCCACCTTGAACAGGACGCGGGCAAGTCGGTTCACGACATGGACCCGAACATGTCCTTCGTGGATCTGAACCGTACCGGCGTTGCCTTGATGGAAATCGTATCGCGCCCCGACATTCGTGGACCCGAGGAAGCTGCGGCTTATGTCACCAAGATGCGCCAATTGCTGCGCTATCTGGGCACCTGTGATGGCAACATGCAGAACGGCAACATGCGCGCGGACGTGAACGTCTCGGTCTGTCGTCCCGGTCAGTACGAAAAATACATGGAAACGCAGGACTTCGGCCATCTGGGCACGCGGTGCGAGATCAAGAACATGAACTCGATGCGTTTCATTCAGGCCGCGATTGATTACGAGGCGAAGCGCCAGATCGCCATTCTGGAAGATGGTGGCGAAGTGGTGCAGGAAACGCGCCTGTATGACGCGGACAAGAACGAGACACGCTCGATGCGCTCGAAGGAAGAAGCGCATGACTATCGTTACTTCCCCTGCCCCGACCTGCTGCCGCTGGAAATCGAGCAAGATTGGGTCGATGACATCGCCAAGACGCTGCCCGAACTTCCCGACGAGAAAAAGGCACGCTTCGTAACTGAATTTGGTCTGTCGGAATATGATGCAGATGTCTTGACCGCCGAAGCCGAAAACGCCGCCTTCTTCGAAGAAGTGGCCGCCGGCAATGATGGCAAGCTGGCCGCCAACTGGGTCATCAACGAGCTGTTTGGCCGTCTGAAAAAAGAAGATCACTCGATCAAGGAAAGCCCGGTCAGCCCCGCACAGCTGGGTGGTATCATCGGCCTGATCGCCAAAGGCGACATCTCGGGCAAGATCGCCAAGGATCTGTTCGAAATCGTGTATACCGAAGGTGGCGACCCGGCCGAGATCGTGGAGGCGCGCGGCATGAAACAGGTCACCGACACCGGTGCCATCGAAGCCGCCGTGGACGAAGTGATCGCCGCCAACCCCGCGCAGGTCGAGAAGGCCAAACAGAACCCGAAACTGGTCGGCTTCTTCGTTGGTCAGGTGATGAAAGCCACCGGCGGCAAGGCCAACCCCAAAGCGGTAAACGATCTGGTGACAGCCAAACTGGGTCTCTAAGCCACATCACAAGTAGAATTGAAAGCCGGGCCGCATCGTGGTCCGGCTTTTTTCGTGCGCGACACGTACACGTCGCTTTTGCTCTAGTTCGACACCGCCAGACCAGACACTCTGGTCCAGAACCAAATGCGGAGCGTGAGATGGCAAACGAAACAATGACGGGTGTGATCCTGACCGGGCATGGCGACTATGACCAACTGTCTTATCGCGACGACTTGAGCGTTCCGACGCCCGGCCCCGGCGAGGTGCAAATCCGCGTGGCAGCAGCGGCGGTGAACAACACAGACCTGAACACGCGCCTTGCATGGTATTCCAAGGGCGACAGCGACGCCGAGGATGCAAGCTGGAGCGGCAATGCCCTGAAGCTTCCCTTGATCCAAGGGGCCGATGTGTGCGGCCACATCTCGGCCGTGGGCGAAGGCGTCGACCCGGCCCGGATCGGCGAACGTGTGTTGATCGAGCCCAGCCTGCGCGAACCAAATGCAGCCCCAGACACGGCGAAGTATTTCGGATCGGAATGCGATGGCGGTTTCGCGCAATTCACCAAAGTGGCCGCGCGCCATGCGCACAAAATCGACAGCACGCTCAGCGATGTGGAATTGGCGTCCTTCCCGTGTTCGTACTCAACCTCGGAAAACATGCTGACACGCACGGGTGTTGGTGAAGGCGACCGCGTGCTGGTCACCGGGGCGTCCGGCGGGGTCGGTTCTGCCACAGTTCAGCTGGCCCGCGCCCGTGGGGCCGAGGTGATCGCCCTGACGAGCCCTGCAAAGATCGCGCTGCTTGAGGAACTGGGCGCGTCGAAAGCCTTGGACCGCAACGCTGATTTGGTTGCCGAACTTGGGAAAAACAGCGTCGATGTTGTGATTGATCTTGTCGCCGGCCCGGGCTGGCCCGCTCTGCTTGACGTGATGCGCCCTGGGGGCCGCTATGCGGTGGCCGGCGCAATTGGCGGGCCAGAAGTCACGCTGGACGTACGTACGTTGTACCTGAAAGACCTTAGCTTTTTCGGTTGCACGGTGTTGAACAGTGAAGTCTTCCCAAACCTCGTGAAGCGGATCGAAAGCGGAGACATCCGCCCGCTGGTCGCCGAAACCTATCCGCTGGCACAGATCGTTGATGCGCAGAAAAGCTTTGCCAGCAAGGGGCATATGGGCAAGATCGTGCTGAATATCCCCTGATCTTCCGCACTGGAAATGTGCGCGCGTGGCTGATAGAAGCGCGCCACATCCACAAAACGCGAACGGATCAACATGTCACAGCGACGCTCGGAACTTTTGATGCCTGCGGGCAATCTGCGAAAATTGAAAATGGCCGTGCTTTATGGCGCGGACGCGGTCTATCTGGGCACGCCCGATATGTCTTTGCGCACCAAGTCTCAGTTTTCACTGGAAGACGTGATCGAGGGGGTAGAGTTCTGCCACGCTCATGGTCGCCGCGCCTATCTGACACTGAATTTGTTTAGCCATAACAAAGATATCCCAAAGCTTGCTGAGTATATCGAGACGGTGCGCAAGGTGAAGCCAGACGGATTGATCATCGCCGATCCCGGCGTGTTTCAATACGTACGCACCCATGCGCCCGAGCTACCGCTGCACATCTCTACTCAGGCCAATGTCTGCTCGTGGTTGTCGGTGAAATTCTGGGAAGATCAAGGCGCAGAACTGGTCGTTCTGGCACGCGAAGTGTCATACCCCGAGCTGGTCGAAATCCGCGAACAGTGCCCCGATGTGAAACTTGAGGCGTTTGTTCACGGCGCCATGTGCATGACCTATTCCGGTCGCTGCCTGCTGTCGAACTTCATGGCTGAACGTGGCGCGAACCAAGGCAACTGCGCGAACTCCTGCCGCTGGAACTATGGCGTCCGGATGCGTCTGAAAGACGGCACGATCCAAGACCTGAACATCAACGAAGACAATGCGGACATGTTCGAGTTTCTGCTGGAAGAAGGCTGCCGCCCGGGTGAGTTCATGCCGATCGAAGAAGACGGGCGTGGCTCTTACATCCTGAACTCGCGCGATCTATGCATCATGCCGAAGCTGGATGAGTATCTGAAAATCGGCGTCGACAGCCTGAAGGTCGAAGGGCGCGGCAAGTCGGAATATTACTGCGCCATCGTCGCCCGCGCCTATCGCATGGCCATCGACGACTACTACGAAGATCCTGAAAACTGGGATCCGAAACCCTACATGCGCGAGCTGGAGGCCGTCGGTAATCGGGGCTACACGCTGGCGTTCCATGAAGGTCGCCTGACCAACTATGCCCATGACTACGAACACACCGCCTCGCTGGCGCAGTGGGAATATGCGGGCGTCGTGACGGACGTGACCGAAGATGCATTCCTTGTCGAAGTGAAGAACAAACTGGAAGCCGGTGAAGTGCTTGAATTCATCTCGCCCATCGCGCGCGAGACGGTTCTGCTGCGGATGTACGAGTTCGAAGACTACCACAAGGGCGGGGTCAAAGAGGTCGTACATGGCAGCACCAAAACTACGATCCGTGTGCCCTTCGCGCTGTTCGATCACGAAGATCTGGACGATCTGAAAGCCCGCTTCCCGGCGCTTACGGTTCTGCGCAAAGAAAAGGCGCTGACGGATGAACAATGGAAACGCATCCGCTTTGACAAGCTGACGCAAGGGCTTGAAATAACTGGGAAAGAAAACCCGAAAGCCTATGAAAAGCGCCGCGATGCTCTGGCCGATGCCATTGCCGAAGACGGGCGTGAAACGCGTCTGAAAACCAACAGGGTCGGTACAGATGGCTGCTGTGGTAAAGGCTGCAATGGGTGTCTGATTTTCTGGCAGGGTGATGAATATGCCCGCGCCCGCGAGGTTTTGCTGAAGCGTAAACAGGGCGAGCAGCTGACACGCGCCGAGGCTGCGGAATTGAAAGAGGTCAAACCACCCCGGTTGGTGGGCTGACCCCACCGGGGCAATCCGCCGTTGGCGCCGCCCCCCTCTTGGCCCCTGTGCAGAAAACCGTCTATACGGCGTTAAGCCGGTGAAATTGAAAAGGTCAGTCCATGACGAGCTACGAATACCAAGTGATCCCCGCGCCGCGCAAAGGCAAGAAAGCCCGTGGCGTAAAGGGGTCCGAGTCCCGTTTTGCCCTCGCCATTCAAGACGCGTTGAACGAAGCCAGTGCAGACGGCTGGGAGTATCTGCGTACCGACACGCTGCCCAGCGAAGAACGCTCGGGGCTGACAGGTCGCACAACCGTGTATCAAAACTTGTTGGTGTTCCGCCGTGCAATCGAGGATCAAACCGACGAGCAGGCAGCGGATGCTGATTTCGAAGCTGTGACAGCACTCGCCGAGGTTGCCACCGCCGAAGCCGAGGCTGCCGAGGAGCACCACGCGCCAAATCTGCCTTCGGCCACGGACGCGAACGAAGCCAGTGACGCGGCCCCCAGCGTCGAACGCAGCGAGCCCTTTACCCTCAGGTGATCAACCGGAAATATCAAGCGCCAGGGCGTGGATCTCGGAGACCAGCTCCGCGCCGAGTGCTTTGTGTACGGCGCGGTGGCGCGCGATACGGGACATGTCGGAAAAAACTGGCGCACGGATGACCACTTGAAAATGGCTTTCGCCCCCCTCTTGATAGCCAGAATGACCGATGTGTTTTTCACTTTCGTCAATGACTTCAAGATGTTCCGGGTCGAATGCATCGGTTAGCGCCTGATTAATTCGTGATGATCGGTTCATTTCTTCGCAGTTCCCTCTTCAATCCCGGTGAAAAAGCAGTAAACTCTCGGGTCCGAGTCGAAAAGAGTAGATTAAGATGCCCAACGACGATCCTTTTGGTTTTGACATGTCGGTCTCAGCGGCCAAGAAACGCAATCCGCGCGGCAAACGTGGGATGTCAGGTGCGTTTGAAACCTCGAAACGTGTCTGTGAACATGACGGCTGTAAAGAAGCCGGTCAGTACCGCGCGCCCCGCTCGCCTGATCACCTGGACGAGTTCAAGTGGTTCTGTAAGGACCACGTGCGCGAGTATAATCTGAAGTGGAATTTCTTCGACGGATCGACCGAAGAAGAAATGAACGAACAGATGGACAAAGATCGCGTGTGGGAACGCGAGACGAAGCCCTTGGGCACCAAGGATGAACAGCGCGCCTGGGCCCGTCTGGGCGTGGACGATCCGCATCAGGTTCTGGGTGCCAACGCGACACAGAACCCCGGAAAATCGATCACTGGCACCCGAAAGCTGCCCCCCACGGAACGCCGCGCCGTCGACATTCTGGAAGCCAAGGACCACTGGACCAAGGCCGAGATCCGCAAGTCCTATAAGAAGCTGATCAAGGTGCTGCACCCGGATATGAATGGTGGCGACCGGTCTCAGGAAGAACAGCTGCAAGAGGTTCGCTGGGCTTGGGATCAGATCAAGGAAAGCCGCAGCTTCAAGTGACGCTCACCCGCGATGCTATCTAAATACATGCTTACAAACAGCGCGAAGGGGCTATTCCAAGCCCCTTCGCGCTTATTTTTTGACCATTTGGTCAGGCCAGACACGCAACGTCATTAGGGCCAGCTTTGCCCAGCGTCACCTTTTCCCACCCCTTCCCCTTGCACGCTCCGCGCGCATCGGGCATCACAGGCTCAACAACGTGCAATAAGCGCGCAATGCGGCGTGTGAAAGAAGGATCCTCCACATGGCAGACGGCACCCTGGATATGAACGCGAAACCCACCGAGGACATCTCGGTACGCGAGGTTTTCGGCATCGACAGCGACATGATGGTCAAAGGCTTTGCCGAGCGCACCAGCCGCGTGCCTGAAATCGACAGCACCTATAAGTTTGATCCGGACACCACGCTGGCCATTCTGGCAGGTTTCTCGCACAACCGCCGCGTGATGATCCAAGGTTATCACGGCACGGGCAAATCGACCCACATCGAACAGGTTGCCGCCCGTTTGAACTGGCCCGCCGTGCGTGTGAACCTCGACAGCCACATCAGCCGGATCGACCTGATCGGTAAGGACGCGATCAAGCTAAAAGACGGCATGCAGGTCACCGAATTCCAAGAAGGCATCCTGCCTTGGGCGCTGCGCAACCCGACCGCGATTGTATTCGACGAATACGATGCAGGTCGTGCGGACGTGATGTTCGTCATCCAGCGTGTGCTGGAGCATGACGGCAAGCTGACCCTTCTGGACCAGAACGAGGTCATCACCCCCCACCCGTCCTTCCGCCTGTTTGCCACCGCAAACACCGTGGGTCTGGGCGACACCACCGGGCTGTACCATGGCGTTCAGCAGATCAACCAAGCGCAGATGGACCGCTGGTCGCTGGTCGCCACATTGAACTATCTGTCGCATGACGCTGAAACCAACATCGTGTTGGCAAAGAACCCGTTCCTGAACACCGAATCCGGACGCAAGACCGTGGGCCAGATGGTCACCGTCGCGGACCTGACCCGGACTGCGTTTATGAACGGCGACCTGTCGACAGTGATGAGCCCGCGGACCGTGATCAACTGGGCGCAGAACGCTCAGATTTTCCGAGACGTCGGCTATGCCTTCCGCCTGTCCTTCCTGAACAAATGCGACGAGCTGGAACGCCAGATCGTGGCCGAGTTCTATCAGCGTTGTTTCGACCAGGAGCTGCCGGAGAGCGCGGTAAGCATGAGCTTGGGGTGAACTCTGAGCGACTGATATCAGCTTGCACCGCCCGGTTGTTAAACCGGGCAGCGCCGACCCGCCCCCATGGGGCGGCGCTTATGCGCCACCCCGCGGGTCTTCACCGCCCTCATCGCGATGTCGCGTTGAACTGTGGATCGATAGGCCAATAGAATGAAAAAACCCACCGACAACCCTGCTGATCCGTTCAAGAAAGCGCTGGCTGAAGCGACCAAAACGCTTGCCAACGAGCCAGAGCTGTCGGTCAGCTTTACGGTGGACCCCTCGGGTGTCAGCCGCGAGGCGATGCGCCTGCCTCAGATCACGCGTCGCATGACCAAGGACGAGGTGTTGTTGGCACGTGGTACGGCGGATGCCTATGCCATGAAGCTGCGTTATCACGACGATGCCATGCACGCGAAATACGCCCCTGCGGGCAACATGGCGCGTGACATTTACGAGGCGATGGAAACCGCGCGTTGCGAGGCTCTTGGTGCGCGCGACATGCCGGGCACAGCGGGCAATATCGACGCCAAGATCGGGCACGAGGCCAACCGCGCCGGGTTTGACCAGATCACCGCTGCAGCCGATGCGCCTTTGGCCACTGCCGCCGGATACCTGATGCGCCATCTGGCGACGGGTCGCGATCTGCCTCCGGCCGCTGACAACGTGATGGGCCTGTGGCGCGACTTTATCGAAGCGCAATGTGGCGAGCATCTGGACGACCTGACTGGCGCGCTGGAAGACCAGCAACAGTTCTCGCGCTTTGCCCGTCAAATCATCGAAGACCTTGGCTATGGTGACCAACTAGGCGATGACCCGGATGGTGAAGACGACGAGAACGAGGACGAAGCCCAGCCCGAAGACGACGAGGCACAGGACGAACCGAATTCGGAACAATCCCCGGATGACGAAGAAGCCGAGGCCGATCCCGAACGCGCGCAAGACGAGCAGATGGACCCGTCCGAGGCGCAGGTCACCATTGATGACATGGCCGAGGATGAGGTGGGCGAAGAGGCAGAAATGCCCGACGCGGATGCGCCGATTGAACCGCCGACGCCTCAGCCCGCGTCCGATGCGGATCCGGATTATCTGGTTTTCCACAACGAGCATGACGAAGAGGTCATGGCTGAAGACCTGGCCGAGCCGGCCGAGCTGGAACGACTGCGCGCCTATCTTGACCAGCAGTTGGAGCCCTTGAAGGGCGCTGTTTCGCGTCTGGCCAACAAGTTGCAGCGCCGCTTGCAGGCCCAGCAAAACCGCTCGTGGTTGTTTGATCTGGAAGAGGGCATTCTGGACGCTGGCCGTCTGGCACGCGTGATTGCGAACCCGACGACCCCCCTGTCCTTCAAGCAGGAAAAAGACACCGAATTCCGCGATACGGTTGTGACGCTTTTGCTCGACAACTCGGGTTCGATGCGCGGGCGTCCGATCTCGATCGCCGCGATTTGTGCCGACGTGCTGTCGCGCACTCTGGAACGTTGTCAGGTGAAAGTCGAGGTGTTGGGCTTCACCACCCGCGCCTGGAAAGGCGGGCTTGCGCGTGAAAAATGGCTGGCCGACGGTCGTCCGCAACAGCCCGGTCGTCTGAACGATCTGCGCCACATCATCTATAAAAAGGCCGATGCCCCGATGCGCCGCACGCGGGACAATCTGGGCCTGATGATGAAGGAAGGGCTGCTTAAGGAAAACATCGACGGCGAGGCGCTGGAATGGGCGCATCGCCGGATCGTGGCCCGTCCCGAGCAGCGCAAAATCCTGATGGTGATCTCCGATGGGGCTCCGGTGGACGATTCGACTCTATCCGTTAACCCTGCGAATTATCTGGAAAAACACCTGCGCGACGTGATCGACATGGTCGAGAAACGCAAGCAGGTCGAGCTTCTGGCGATCGGGATTGGCCATGACGTGACACGGTATTACGAACGTGCTGTGACGATCACGGATGTGGAACAGCTGGCTGGTGCCATGACAGAACAGCTGGCCGCACTGTTTGACAGCGATCCACGTGCCCGCGCCCGTGTCATGGGCATCAAGAAAGCCATGTGACCCCTTTTCACCGCGCCCGTTTCGCGGCATGTTGCCCCTAACACGCGCCCGCTTTTCGCGGGCGTGTCTTGTTTTCGCCACCCGACTTCGGAGACAGAGATGTTCCAGACTTTCACCACCACCGCTGATCCCAGCAAAGGGGCTGCCCGATTGGAACGCCTACGTCGCGCTATGGGAATGAAGGGCTTGGATGGGTTCTTCGTGCCGCGTGCAGATGCACATCAGGGCGAGTATGTCGCCGCCTGCGACGCGCGGCTTGCATGGTTGACTGGGTTCACCGGCTCGGCCGGATTCTGTATCGCGCTGAAAAACGTGGCAGGGATTTTCGTGGACGGGCGATACAGGGTGCAAGTGCGTGAACAGGCGGACATGGCCGCATATACCCCCGTTGACTGGCCAGAGGTCCAGCCGGGTGAATGGCTGAAGAAGCAGATTGCGGGCAAGGCGCGTATCGGGTTTGACCCGTGGCTGCACACGAAATCCGAGATCGAAAAAATCGAGAAGGCGCTGGACGGCACCGGGGTCACGCTGGTCCCGACCGACAACCTGGTCGATCAGATTTGGGAAGATCGCCCCGCGTCTCCCAGCGGCAAGATCGTCGAGCAGCCCCTTGAATTTGCCGGACAATCCAGCGCTGCAAAGCGTGGCGAGCTGGCGGATGAGCTGCTTGCCAAAGGTCAAAAGGCCTGCGCCATCACCCTATCGGACAGCATCGCGTGGCTGTTGAACATCCGCGGCGACGACATCCCTAGCATTCCGGTTGTGCAGGGCTTTGCAATCTTGTGCGACGATGCCTCGGTTCAGTTTTTCGCCACCGAGGGACGGACGGTCGAGGCGCGTTTCGATGCGGATGTGTCCCTGCATCCGATCCGTGATTTTCAGGCGGCTCTGACCCGTCTGGACGGACCAGTGCGTGTGGACCGGGCATCGGCTCCGTTTGCGGTCTGGCAAATCCTGACAGATGCCGGGATCCAGATTGACTGGGCCGAAGATCCCGCAATCCTGCCCAAAGCCCAGAAAAACCCGACCGAGCTGAAAGGCGCACGTGCCGCGCACTTGCGAGACGCCGCCGCCGTGGTCGAGTTTCTGGCGTGGTTCGATGCCGCTGACAAGTCCAGCCTGACCGAGATAGATCTGGTCACCCGACTGGAAGAAAAGCGCCGCGCCACGAATGCTCTGATGGACATCTCATTCGAGACCATCGCCGGCGCCGGCCCCAATGGCGCGATCATGCATTACCGCGTGACCGAAGACACAAACCGCCCGCTTGAAGACGGCAATCTGGTGGTTCTGGACAGTGGCGGGCAGTATCGCGACGGCACCACAGATATCACCCGCGTCTTGCGTGTGGGCGAGGTCGGAGACGACGAAAAGCGCTGCTTTACCCGTGTGTTGCAAGGCATGATTGCCCTGTCGCGCACATACTTCCCAAAGGGCCGCACGGGCCGCGATCTGGACCCGATTGCACGATATCCGCTGTGGGCCGCGCATCAGGATTTCAACCACGGCACAGGGCACGGCGTTGGTGCATATCTGTCAGTGCATGAAGGGCCGCAGAGGTTCTCTCCGATCTCCGAGATCGAACTTCTGCCGGGCATGATCCTGTCCAACGAACCGGGATACTATCGCAACGGCGCTTTCGGTATCCGGCTGGAAAACCTTGTGGTCGTGCAGAAAGCGCCCACACCGCCGGGCGGCGACCGTGAGCGCGAGATGCTGAACCTTGAAACACTCACCTATGTGCCGCTCGACACCTCGTTGATTATCAACGAGATGCTGTCGGGCGAAGAACGCGCATGGCTGAACGCCTATCACGCCAAAACGCTGGTCTTGCTGTCAGATCAGGTGACTGACGCTGCGTTGCAATGGTTGAAACGTGCTTGCGCGCCAATTTGACACGCGATCTTTACACCAGATCTGCTAGGTTAGCGCCAAATTGCTTGGGAAAAAGAAGAACCATGTCTGACAACATCATCATTCGCGCCGCTGAAGGCAAATGGACCGTACGTGCCGGGGGCGCTGTGATCGGGGAAAGCCGCGACGCGCTTGAAGTGCGAGAAGGTGATCTGCCGCCGGTGATCTACTTCCCGCGCGCTGACATAGCGATGGCGTTTCTGGATAACAGTGCCACCGTCACCACCTGCCCTTACAAGGGCGAGGCAAAACACTTCTCGATCCAGACGAAATCGACCGTGATCGAGGATGCAGCCTGGTCCCATGACGCCCCGATCGAAGATCTTGAACAGATCAAGGGCCATATGGCGTTCTACGCCGACAAGGCGACCGTCGCGCGCACCTGAGCGGAGCTGACGATTGGCTGGGGGCTTAGCCCTCCAGCTGTTTGTCTACCGCGGCCTCTTCATTGATCATCGCTTGCAGCTGACGACGGAACCTGAGGGGGCCTCCGTCAATCGGCAAGTCGATATGGGGCGACGTCTTTTCGTCCATCCCGATTTGCACCTCATGCAGCACCGCCCGGTCCTCTTCAAAGGCTTTGCGGACATCTTCGCTCATCATCTTGCTTAACTCTGCGTCATTCGGGCGGATGTTGCGGAGTTGGAACCAATAATACCGCGTGGTCTTCTCGGTCGTGGGTGTCATAAAATTGAAGCTGTCCATGATGAACTTATCGTCATGCAGAGGCCCATCGACGCCCCCCGTGCCTGCCGGTGTAAACACCGCGCGAATGATCGCATGGCTGGGATAGCGCACCTCGTAGTGCTGCAGCCGGTCACAGTTGCCTTCGAAGGGCACGACCTTGGCATAGAACGGCGCGGGCTCTACATCCATCATCCAGCGGTGCACGATGACACCATTGTCGGTTTTCGTTACGCGCAGTGGCGTGTCTTTGGTGGCAGCCTGTGCGAACGATCCCTGATGCACCCACGCCACATGGGTCGGGTCCAGAAGGTTGTCGGTCATGTACAGATAGTTGCACCCCAGCTCCATCGCGGCGCCACGGTTGATGCCCCAATCGGGGTTGCCGTAATTCTCGATCTCGAAGATCTCGTCGGGGTCTGCGATGGCTGGATTGCCCATCCAGACCCAGACCAGCCCGTATTTCTCGTGCACGGGATAGGCGCGCAGTTTGGCGGCGGATGGAATGCGGCCCGTACCCGGTGCCCAGACACATTGCCCGGCACAATCAAAGGTCAGCCCGTGATAGCCACATTCAATATTGTCACCCTTCACGCGCCCCTTTGACAGCGGCAGCTTGCGGTGCGGACAAGCGTCTTCAAGCGCAATCACCTCGCCATCCTGTGTGCGATAGAGGCAGATCTTTTCGTTCAGGACCACAACTTGACTGGGGTCGCGGGACACCTCGTGATCCCATGCCGCCACATACCATGCGTTTTTCAGAAACATGTTATTCCCCTGCCCTTGTGCCTGTGTTCCGTCCATCTTCTATGCCGTCTAATCTGAAGACACACCAGTGCAACCTGACACTAGGACAAAGGGTAAGACACCCTCCCACCACCAACCGGGACTGCAACGCCTGTCGTGCTGGGGGCCGAGGTCGGAAGCCCGCGCGCCACGCGCACCGCCAGATAAGCAAAGGCCTGCGCTTCCAGCATGTCGCCGTCCAATCCGGTATCATCAATATCCTGTACCGGCACAGACAGACGCGCAGAAAGTTCCTGCATCAAAGCGGCGTTCTTGCGCCCCCCGCCTGTGACCAACAGCGCGGTCGGGGGACTTGGGCAATGGCGCATGCCCTGAGCGACGGCTTCGACAGCACAGGCGGCCAGCGTGCGCACCGCATCGGCATCTGGCAGATCGGCCACGGATGTCAGCAAATCGGGAAACGCATCCCGGTCGAGCGACTTGGGAGGTTGGCGGGTGAAATAGGGATGCGCCAGAAAGGACTGCACAAATTCCGTGTTCGCAGTGCCAGACAGTGCTAGTGCTCCGCCCTGATCCAACGCGATCCCACGACGCACCTGCATCAGATCATTGATCGGTGCATTCGCTGGGCCGGTATCGAAGGCAAGACAAGCGTCTGGGGCTTCAGGCGCGTCGATGCGCGGGTCTACCCAAGTGACATTGCCCACGCCCCCGAGGTTCAGAAAGGCAATCGGCGCCTCCGCCCCGATGAAGCGCGCGCAGGCGTGATGAAAGAACGGAGCCAGTGGTGCGCCCTCGCCGCCTTCGGCCACGTCCTGCGAGCGGAAGTCCCAGACGACGGGTACCTCCAGCGCATCTGCCAGCACCTGCCCGTCCCCCGCTTGGTGCGTGCGGGCATTGGCCGGGTCATGGGCCAGCGTTTGCCCGTGATACCCAAGAAGATCCGTAGGATTGCCCGCAACCAGCGTCTGGGCCAACGCAATATGCGCAGCCTCACCCACGCGGGCGGCATTCTTCACCTCCGACCCGTCCGGCCATTGACCGAGTGCCGCGCGCAGTTCGGCCCGCTGCGCGTCAGTGTAATCCGTATAGGCGCTTGGCCCGAAGGCAAAAACACGCGTGCCATCCGTCTGGACCAGCGCTGCATCTACCCCGTCA
Organism: Aliiroseovarius pelagivivens; assembly: GCF_900302485.1. Taxonomy (NCBI): domain Bacteria; kingdom Pseudomonadati; phylum Pseudomonadota; class Alphaproteobacteria; order Rhodobacterales; family Paracoccaceae; genus Aliiroseovarius; species Aliiroseovarius pelagivivens. The sequence continues at coordinate 1,599,842 of NZ_OMOI01000001.1, forward strand.
AGCGAGGTGCCGGACATCATCCCCAGCGCCCATATCGGACCATTCTCGGATCCCACTGCCCTTGCCATCGCCAACACGCTCTTTCCCTTTTGGCAGCCCCCGTTTATACGGAAGGCCAATGCAGACAGGATGGACTGAAATACGATGACCTACCACCCAAAATCCGACTTCATGCGTGTGATGATCGAGCGCGGCTTTCTGGCCGATTGCACTGATTATCAGGGGCTGGATGAAGCTTTGGTCGAAGGTGTCCTTCCAGCCTATATCGGCTTTGATGCCACCGCGAAATCGCTGCATGTCGGATCGCTGATCCAGATCATGATGCTGCGCTGGTTGCAGAAAACCGGCCACCAGCCGATCACCTTGATGGGTGGCGGCACCACCAAGGTGGGTGACCCGTCTTTCCGCGCGGACGAGCGTCCGCTGCTGACGCCGGATCAAATCGACGACAATATCGCGGGGATCAAGAAGGTCTTTGCAAGCTATATCGACTACGACTCGGACGGCCCCAACAAAGCGCTGATGCTGAACAATGCCGAGTGGCTGGACGACCTGAACTATCTTGATTTCCTGCGCGACATCGGGCGGCACTTCTCGGTCAACCGGATGCTGTCGTTTGAAAGCGTGAAGTCGCGACTGGACCGCGAGCAGAGCCTGTCGTTCCTCGAATTCAACTACATGATCCTGCAGGCCTATGACTTCCTCGAGCTGAACCGCCGTTATGGATGTCTGCTTCAGATGGGTGGCTCGGACCAGTGGGGCAACATCGTCAACGGGATCGACCTGACCCGCCGCGTTCTGGACAACCAGATTTTCGGCCTGACCTCTCCCTTGCTGACCACCTCGGACGGCAAGAAAATGGGCAAGTCGCTGAATGGTGCGATCTGGCTTAATGCAGATATGCTGTCGCCTTACGAGTTTTGGCAGTTCTGGCGCAACACCACGGATGCGGATGTGGGCCGGTTCCTGAAGCTCTACACCGAGCTTCCGATCGAGGAATGCGATCGTCTGGGTGCACTGGAAGGTCAGGCGATCAACGATGCGAAGATCGTGTTGGCCAACGAAGTGACGACGCTGGCGCATGGCGCCGAGGCTGCTGCGGCTGCAGAAGCCACCGCACGCGAGGTTTTCGAGAAAGGCGGCACGGGCGACGACCTACCGACTGTAACCTTGTCTGCTGCGGATCTGGGCGATGGGATCTCGATTATTCAGCTGTTCGTGAAGGCGGGTCTGGTGAAATCGGGCAAGGAAGCCAAACGCCTGATCGCCGAAAACGGCGCCAAGGTGAATGATGAAGCCCTGACCGAAACCGGCCGGATGATCAGCGCGGGTGAGTTGGCCGAACCGATGAAGCTGTCCGCGGGCAAGAAACGCCACGCGCTGGTGGTTTTGGAAGGCTAAGCCGCCATTCCCAAGGATCAAGCAAACAAGAAACCGAGGGGTGCTGACATGGATTGTCGCGCCCCTTTCTCATTGATAGGGTCCGTCTGTAACATCGCGCACGAGGCCTGCAATGCTCTTGAACCCCAACCTTGCCACGACATTTTCGCCCCCGGTGATGGAGGCGCGGCGCTGGTTGGAGGGCAAGAGCTTTTCGCCTGATCAGCCGCTAATCAATGTCAGCCAAGCCGCCCCCGTGGACCCGCCCCCCGAGGCCATGCGCGAGGCGATGGCCGATGCGGTTTTGCGCCTACCCGAGACCCATCTTTATGGTCCGGTTCTGGGACTTCCGGCGCTGCGGGATGAGTTGGCGTTCAATATTAACCGGCACTATGGTGCTGATGTAACGTCGAAAAACGTGGCAATCACCTCGGGCTGCAATCAGGCCTTTGCGGCGTCGATCGCCACTTTGGCCGCGCCAGGGGATGAGGTCATTCTACCAACCCCTTGGTATTTCAACCATAAAATGTGGCTCGATATGGGTGGGATCACGGCGGTGCCTCTGGCGACGGGGGACGACTTGTTGCCCGATCCCAGCAAGGCAGCGGCATTGATCACGCCGCGCACACGCGCGATTGCGCTGGTGACGCCCAACAACCCGACCGGGGTGGAGTATCCGGCCGAACTGATTGCAGCATTCCGCGACCTCGCACGTAAGCATGGGATTGCCCTGATCATCGACGAGACCTATCGCGATTTTCACAGTCAGGACGGGGCACCGCATGACCTGTTCTCTGATCCCGACTGGGACGACACGGTCATTCAGCTTTACAGTTTCTCGAAATCCTACCGCCTGACCGGCCACCGGGTCGGGTCGGTGCTGACCTCGCCTGCCCGCTTAGCCGAGATCGAGAAGTTTCTGGACACAGTCACCATTTGCCCGGCGCAATTGGGGCAGCACGCAGCTTTGTGGGGGCTGCGCAATCTGGATGAGTGGCTGGCGGGTGAACGGCTCGAGATTCTGGGCCGTGCGCAGGCGATGCGCGATGGGTTTGCCCCGCTGACCGAACGCGGTTGGAAATTGATGGGTTGCGGGGCGTATTTCGCCTATTTGCAGCACCCGTTCGACATGCCCTCGGACCAGCTGGCACAGGCATTGGTAGATCACGCCAGCCTTCTGGCCCTGCCCGGCACAATGTTCACGCCAGAGGGCGACAAAAGCGGTGCGCAGCAGATGCGCGTGGCCTTCGCCAACATCGATACGGCGGGCATTCAGACCGCTCTGAACCGACTGGCAGCATTTCAACCTTAATCACGCGTGCAGGGCGGCTTGGCATTCCGCCATGAACCGCCTACAAACCCGATAACAGTCTGATGAAAAGGAAAGCGTCCATGGCGACTGGCAAGGCTTCTCGTACCTTCGGTTGGATCCTGATGGGTCTGGTGATGGTGGGACTCGTAGGGTTCGGATCAACGAATTTCGGCGGCTCAGGCCGGTCAATTGGTACGGTGGGCGACACCGAAATCGACGCACGCCGCTATTCGCGTGAACTTCAGTCCGAGCTGAATGCATTCGAAGCCCAAACCGGTCAGCGTCTGACCATGCAGCAGGCACAGGCTTTCGGCGTGGATCAGCAGGTGCTGGCGCGGGTGATTGCAGCCGTAGCGCTTGAAGACGAGACCGCACGCCTTGGAATTTCGGTCGGCGACGATCACCTGCGCGCTCGCATCGTGGACATCCCCGCCTTTGCCGGTGTGGATGGTCAATTTGACCGCGAAAGCTATCGCTTTGCATTGGAGCAATCGGGACTGACTGCCGCAGGATTTGAACAGACCCTGCGCGCCGAAGTCAGCCGTCAGATCCTTCAGGCCGCAGTGACCAACGGGATCGTGGCCGACGACACCTATGTGGACACGCTTTATGGCTTTGCCCGTGAAGCTCGGAATTTCACATGGGCCGAGATGCCGGTGTCGCGCCTGACGACCGCCCTGCCCGAGCCGACTGAAGACGAACTGACAGCCTATTACGACGCCAACCCGTCCGCTTTCACCTTGCCCGAAACGAAAAAGATCACCTATGCGTGGCTGGACCCGCAGGCTCTGGTCGACGAAATCGAGGTGGATGAGGCGCAGATCAAGGCGCTTTATGACGAGCGGAACGCTCAGTACAACCAACCCGAACGCCGCATGGTCGAACGACTGGTCTTTGGCTCGGACGCTGAAGCACAGGCCGCGGCAGACGCGATCGCGGCTGGCGAGACCAGCTTTGAAGATCTGGTATCCGCGCGCGAACTGGCCTTGTCCGACGTTGATCTGGGTGATCTCTCCAAGGCCGAATTGGGCGCCGCGGCAGACACTGTGTTTGCCCTGACCGAACCGGGCATTGCTGGTCCGGCACCCAGCGATCTTGGTCCGGCTCTGTTTCGCATGAATGCCATTCTGTCGGCGCGCAACACGCCTATTGACGCCGTGCGCGCGGACTTGAACGCCGAGCTGGCAGCCGATGCTGCACGTCGCCGTGTCGGCGATATGGTCGCCGAGCTGGACGACCTGATGGCTGGTGGCGCGACACTGGAAGAGATCAGCGAGAGCCACAATATGGCGCTGGAACAGATCGACTGGACCGCAGACACCTCGGACGGGATTGCTGCATATGAAGCATTCCGCGAAGCCGCCGCTGCTGCAGTCGACGGGGATTTCCCCGAGATCACTCTGATGTCGGACGGAGGTGTCTTCGCCTTGCGTGTGGATGCACTGGAGCCATCGCGCGTTCAGGAACAAAGCGAAGTGGCCGAGGCCGTTCTGGCTGGATGGCAAGCCGGAAAGCGTCTTGAATTGCTGGCCGACGAAGCGCGTGGACTGATCCCATCGCTGGAAGGTGGCGAAAGCTTGGCTTCGCTCGGTCTGACGGAAGTGATCGAAGAAGGACAGGAACGTGACGCCTTTGTCGAAGGTACTCCGCCTGCTTTCCTGACCGAAGTGTTCCTGATGGAGACCGGTGACTGGCAGGTTGTGCCGTCGGTAGATGGTGTGCTTCTGGTACGTTTGGATGCCGTTGTGCCGGTTGATCACGACGGCGATGAGGCCGCTGCAATCAAAGCCAATTTCGCCGCGCAAACCGCACAGGAAATTGCCATCGACATCGAAAACGCTTTTGCGCGCGCCATCCAGAACAAGGCGGGGATCGAGCTGAACCGCCCGATGATCAACGCCGTGAACGCGCAGTTCCAGTAACCTCCGACCGGGAAGACATCCATGGCCCTTACGCCCTCGTTTGAAGAGTTCGAAGCCGGTTGGAATGCTGGCAAAAACCAAGTGGTCTATACGCGGCTGGCGGCTGATCTGGACACGCCAGTCAGCCTGATGCTGAAACTGACTGAAGCGCGGCGTGACAGCTTCATGTTGGAAAGTGTCACCGGCGGCGAAGTGCGCGGGCGGTACTCTATCGTTGGCATGAAGCCTGACTTGGTCTGGGAATGCCGGGGCGAGACCTCGCGCGTGAACCGTATGGCGCGCTTTGACGCCGACGCATTCGAGGACATGCCGGGCAATCCGCTGGACGCCTTCCGCTCTGTTCTGGCCGAAAGCGAAATTGATCTGCCAGACGACCTGCCTCAGGCCTCTGCCGGTCTGTTTGGCTATCTGGGCTATGACATGATCCGGCTGGTCGAACATCTGCCCGATGTGAATCCTGACCCACTGGGCGTACCCGATGCGGTGATGATGCGTCCGTCTGTGGTGGCGGTTCTGGACGGTGTAAAAGGTGATGTAACGCTGGTCTCACCCGCCTTTGTCAGCTCGGGTCTGACGGCCAAGGCGGCCTATGCTCAGGCGGCCGAACGGGTGATGGATGCCCTACGTGATCTGGATCGCGGCACTGCTGGCGAGACACGCGATCTGGGCGAAGCGCAAGAGCTTGGTCCGCTGGTGTCCAACTTCGCCAAGCCCGACTATCTGGCAGCAGTCGAGAAAGCCAAGGAATACATCCGCGCGGGCGACATCTTTCAGGTGGTTCCCAGCCAGCGCTGGACGCAGAACTTCCCGCTGCCGCCTTTTGCGCTCTATCGCAGCTTGCGACGTACCAATCCCTCGCCCTTCATGTTCTATTTCAACTTCGGCGGCTTTCAGGTTGTGGGCGCAAGCCCGGAAATCCTGGTCCGGGTCTTTGATGGCGAGGTCACGATCCGTCCCATCGCAGGCACCCGTCCCCGTGGCAAGACGCCCGAGGAAGACAAGGCATTGGAAGCCGATCTGCTGGCCGACCAAAAAGAGCTGGCCGAGCACTTGATGCTTCTGGATCTGGGCCGCAACGACACGGGCAAGGTCTCAAAAATCGGGACCGTCCGCCCGACCGAAGAGTTCATCATCGAACGCTACAGCCACGTGATGCATATCGTGTCGAACGTGGTGGGCGAGCTGGCCGATGATCAGGACGCGCTGTCCGCCTTCATGGCGGGTATGCCTGCCGGGACGGTTTCTGGCGCGCCGAAAGTCCGCGCGATGGAGATCATCGACGAGCTGGAGCCTGAAAAACGTGGTGTCTATGGCGGCGGCTTGGGCTATTTCAGCGCGGGCGGCGACATGGACATGTGTATCGCCCTGCGTACCGCGGTGGTGAAGGATGAGAAGCTCTATATTCAAGCCGGTGGTGGAGTTGTCTACGACAGCGACGCCGAGGCCGAATATGAAGAGACGGTGAATAAGTCCAAAGCCATCCGGCGGGCGGCCGAAGATGCGGCCATGTTCACCCGGCGCGGCAACCGGTAAGGGGTCAGGGGCGTTGCCCCTCTGCGCATTGCGCATTCACCCCAGGATATTTTTGGTAAGAAAATGAGGGGCGGCGATGCTTGGCGACAAGATTTTGGGCGTGATCGGTGGCAGTGGTCAGCTGGGCTGTGCGATCATTCAAGGTTTGGTGGCCGCAAATGCGCTTCCGGCGAACAGGATCCTTGTGTCGAACCGAAGCGGAGCTCGGGGTGATCTGCCAGACACGGTGCGGGTAGTGACAGACCACGCCGAGTTGGTTGCGGCCTGCGACGTCATCCTGCTGTCTGTCCCTCCTACGGGAGCGTCCGAGATGCGCCTTCGTGCCGACGGCAAACTGGTTCTGTCGGTGATGGCTGGCGTGACTATAGACCAGTTGGCCGAGATCGCAGGCCATGACCGCGTAATCCGCGCCATGTCGAGCCCGGCGGCGGCGGAGCAGTTAGCCTATTCTCCTTATGTGCTTAGAACCGGCGCACGAGACGACGCGGCATTGACCGAGGAATTGTTTGGAGCGATCGGGAAAACGGATGCATTGCACGAAGAAGCGCAGCTGGATGTGTTCACCGCGATCACAGGCCCAGTGCCCGGCTTTGTGGCGCTGTTCGCCGATGCGATGATCGGCTTCGCCCGCGATCAGGGTGTTGATGGAGATGTAGCCGAGCGCGCCGTGCGCCAACTTTTCTTGGCGGCAGGGAACGAGATGGGCGCCGGAGGCCCGTCACCGGCTAAGCAGGTTCAATGGATGATCGACTATGCCGGGACAACGGCAGCGGGGCTTGAGGCGATGAAAGCCGCTGGGGTTGAAGATGTGATTGACAAAGGGCTTGCAGCAGCAGTTGAGAAAGCGCGGCGGATTGCGGAAGCCTCCTAACTCAAATCGCGAGAACTTGGCCCGTTTTTTACTTGGCAAGTATATCCTGGGGTGAGGCCCCTAGAGGATTAGCCCCCCAACATCCACATTCCCTTCGGCCAGAACGCGTGGAAGGCAAAGGCAAACAGCACATCATGGGGCACATCCTTGCCCTGCGCATCCCGCACGCGGATGGTACCGACGTCGCGTCCTTTTGAGATTTGTGCCGTATCCAGCGCCGAGGCCTGTCCTGCGCTCCAGCTGATGGTCACACCAGCCTCGCGGATTTCGCCTTCTTTCGACAGGCGCGCTACCGGCCATGCGCGGTCACCCACACGAACAACACGGGCAAGTGCTGGCACGCCATGGGGTGGTTGTTCTCCGGTAAAGAACCCATAGGGCCGATTTCGGCTATCATAGCCAGCATAGGGGTTGCGTCCGTATGAACGGTTCGCGCGGGGTTGGTCCATGACAAGACCGTCGGGATTGCGGCGGGCAAATTCCGCCCAGCTTTCCATCCACGCCGGAAGTTGCTTCAGTTGGGTGCCAGTGTGCTTGCCAACGATCCCCTGCCCCAACGCCTGTTGCCACCAGCTTTCTGTCTGATGGTCATACATCACCATGTCCGAGTTGCGCAGCTTGCCTGTCACGCCGAAGCTCAGCGTTTGACCGCCCACGCGACGATCGAACACCATGCCGGAATTACAGAGTGGGCAGAAGGTGACCGCGACCGGCACGCCGCCAACGGTGTCATTCACGATCTCATGCCAAGTCAGATAGCGTAGCGGATAGGCGCGCGGGGTGGCGCCTTGGATTTCGACCGTCAGAACGGGTTCGCGGGGGTCGATACGGGTCTCGCTGTCGACTTTTTGAAAGGCCGGATCGCTAAGCGCCGGAATGCCATCACGGCCCGGACCGCCCGACAGGATCTCTTGCCACCCGCCAATGTCTGATCGAGAGAAATCGGTTTTGGGAAACTCTCGTTCCCATTGGGTCGGGTTGGCGCGCACATCCTGCACCCACAGCCCGGCCAGTATCGCAAGCATGGTCAGCAGAATACGCATAGGGCCGCTCCTTTTTCTGTCAAAACCAGCCTGACAGAGAAAGAAGCGGCCCCATAGCCCCCCTCACGAGGGTTTGAGCAATTGTGCGCGCGGCTTATTCCACCACGCGCATCGAGGTCATGACGTCGGGCTTACCCAGCACCGACCCGTTCGGACCCTTGCCAAGCTTGATCGCCTGAACCACGTCAAAGCCACCGGTCACATTGCCCACGACGGTGTATTTCCCGTTCAGAAAATCGCCGGGGGCGAACATGATGAAGAACTGGCTGTTGGCCGAGTTCGGGTTCTGCGACCGTGCCATGCCCACGGTGCCGGCCAGATAGGGCTCATCCGTGAACTCGGCCTTCAGGTCCGGATAAGATGACCCACCCTGACCCGCACGACCGCCATTGCCGTCGGCTTTGCCGAACTCGACATCGCCGGTCTGCGCCATGAAGCCATCGATGACACGGTGGAAGACCACGTTGTCATAAGTGCCTTCGTTGGCCAGCGTGATGATCCGCTCAACATGCATGGGGGCCAGATCGGGGCGCAGGGTAATCTCGATCACGCCATTGGCTTCGCCTTCGACGGTGATCTCAATCTTCGGCGCGTCACCGACCACAACCGGGTCCAGCTCGGGTGGGGTCGAGGGCCACAGCGTGTAAATCGCATAGCCCACAACCAAGGCCACCCCGGCCAGAAACGCCATAATGAAGGTGCGTCTGTCCCGAGGTGTGTAGTTGCCGTCAGACATCCGCAGCAACCTTGACCGATACCATCATGTCCGGGCTTGCAGGCGGCTCGCCACGGGTGATCGCGTCGACATGTTCCATGCCCGAGGTCACGCGGCCATAAACGGTGTACTGACCGTTCAGGAAGTGGTTGTCGCTGAAGTTGATGAAGAACTGGCTGTTGGCCGAGTTCGGGTTCTGCGAACGGGCAGCACCCAGCGTGCCGCGGTCATGCGGCAGCTTCGAGAACTCTGCAGGCAGATCCGGCAGCGACGATCCACCAGTGCCAGCGCGGCGCAGGGACATCGGGTCTTTCCCGTTGGCCACGTCGCCAGTCTGCGCCATGAAGCCATCGATCACGCGGTGGAAAACTACGCCATCATACTCGCCCGAACGGGCCAGTTCTTTCATGCGCTCGGCATGTTTGGGGGCGACGTCGGGCAGCAGTTCGATCACCACGGTGCCGTCTTTCAGTTCCATCAGGATGGTGTTATCGGGATCTTTATATTCGGCCATCGGGGCCTCCTTCTAAGATTATGTGTTTCGTTGGCGCCAAACTAAGCACGCTAGGGAAAAGATGGAAGGGCAAGCGGGCTCTTTTCACCCCCACCTGTTGACCCGCGCACGCTTTTGGTGTGCAACACGCCCGACACCTGCCCGATACCTGAAGGAGGGACCGATGGCCTGGAAAACACTCGACGAGATGGACCTGAACGGCAAAACCGTTCTGACCCGCGTAGACATCAACGTACCGGTGAAAGACGGCGTGGTCACCGACGATACCCGCATCCAGCGCATCCTGCCCACCATTCGCGATATTCTGGCCGCTGGCGGCAAGCCAGTTTTGCTGGCGCATTTCGGCCGCCCCAAGGGCGAACGCGTTCCGGATATGAGCCTGTCTGTTGTGCGCCCTGCCCTTGAAGCCGCGCTTGGAAGCCCTGTGAAATTCGCAGACGACTGTATCGGTCTACATGCAAAACAAGCGGTGTCCGAGCTGAAAGCTGGCGAGGTTTTGCTGCTGGAAAACACCCGCTATCATGCGGCGGAACCTAAGAATGATCCCGCCTTTGCCGCGGCATTGGCTGCTTTGGGAGATGTCTATTGCAACGACGCCTTTTCGGCGGCGCACCGTGCCCATGGCTCGACCGAGGGCGTCGCGCGTCTTCTGCCCTCTTGCGCTGGTCGTTTGATGCAGGCCGAACTGTCGGCACTGGAAGCAGCCCTCGGCCAGCCAGTACGCCCAGTTGTGGCCGTTGTGGGCGGGGCCAAGGTGTCCTCCAAGCTGGATCTGCTGGGGAATCTGGTCGCCAAGGTGGATTATCTGGTGATCGGTGGCGGCATGGCCAACACCTTCCTTGCCGCACAGGGCATCGATGTGGGCAAGTCGCTGGCTGAGCATGATATGACCGACACCGCATCCGAGATCCTGATGAAAGCGCAGGCCGCTGGATGCGAGATCGTCTTGCCCTCGGACGTCGTTATCGCCCGCGAATTTGCTGCGAACGCTGCCAATGAAACCGTGGCCGCCGACGCCTGCCCATCGGATGCGATGATCCTTGATGCTGGCCCGGAAAGTGTCGCGCGGATTTCAGAGGTGTTCGAACAAGCCAACACGCTGATCTGGAACGGCCCCCTTGGTGCGTTCGAAATCGAGCCCTTCGACGCGGCCACCAACGCAGCCGCCCTGAAAGCTGCCGAACTGTCCGAGGGGGGCAACCTGACCTCGGTCGCTGGTGGGGGTGACACGGTCGCCGCCCTGAACAAGGCCGGTGCCGCCAAACGCTTCACCTATATCTCGACCGCAGGCGGCGCATTCTTGGAGTGGATGGAAGGCAAGGTCCTGCCGGGCGTCGCGGCTTTGGGCTAATACTCCTCTCAAACACCCGTTAATTCAACGCCCTGCGCAGAAATGCGTAGGGCGTTTTTCTTTCCGAGATTCCTGCTTGACTATTACCTGACTATTTTTGTAGGCATTAGAAATCAGCCAGTCGCACCCACTGCGATCAGCCGGAGACCTGAAAGGCAACCCCAGCCCCACGCCGTCAGGAGCGCGACACATGACTGATTTCCAATGCGGGTGCATGACCGCCCGCACCGACATTCCAAATCCCTTTCCCTTCATCCCCGGCCTGAAAGCTCTGGCCGCATGGATTGAGGCCACCATCGAAGGAGACCGCATATGACCGCCCCCATCACCAACGCTGTATTTGAAACCGCATTGCGGACTGCTCCACCGGAACATGATGCGTTAGATCTGACCCAAAGCGGCAAGACCGCCCGTATCGTCCTGAACGACATGGTTTATACGCTAACCATCACCCGCGCAGGAAAACTGATCCTGACCAAGTAACATCGAGATCAACGAACGCATCGGCGCGTGACGGCCAGAGTTCCCCTTTGCCGTCCGAATTCCCTTCGCGCCCGTTGCCGAGGGGCAAGGCCCATTTCCGTTTAATCCAACCTTGCCCCTCACCCCCGATTCCTACGCATCTGTTAGCGCCAGCAGAATTGCATGCCGCCGTCCCCTCGCCTATGAACGGGGTAATTCAGACCTTTATTCACACGTGGGATCGACATGCCGAACCAAGCACAAATGGACAAGATCAAAGCCGGTCAGGGCTTCATCGCAGCACTGGACCAGTCGGGCGGATCGACCCCGAAAGCTTTGCGCCTTTATGGCATCGAGGAAGACGCCTATTCGGGCGACGCCGAGATGTACGACCTGATCCACGCCATGCGCTCGCGGATTGCACAGGCCCCGGCCTTCACCGGAGAGAAAGTCGTCGGCGCGATCCTGTTCGAAATGACGATGGACCGCCAAATCGACGGCAAGCCGACCGCCACCTATATGTGGGACGAGCGCGGCGTGGTTCCCTTCCTGAAAGTGGACAAGGGTCTTGCCGACGAAGAGAACGGCGTACAGGTGATGAAGCCGATGCCGGAACTGGACGCCCTGTGCGAACGCGCTGTGAAAGCTGGCGTTTTCGGCACCAAGATGCGCTCGGTCATCAATGCAGCAAACGCCGAAGGCATCAAAGCTGTCGTTGCGCAGCAGTTTGAGGTGGGCAAGCAGATTATCGGTCACGGACTGGTGCCGATTATCGAGCCCGAGGTGACGATCTCGATCGCGGATAAGGCTGCTGCTGAAGACATTCTGCTGGCCGAGCTGACCGCCCAACTGGATGCGCTGTCGGATAATCAAACCGTGATGCTGAAGCTGACCCTGCCGGAAGCTGCCAACCACTATAAATCGCTGGTGGATCATCCCCGCGTGGCGTCGGTTGTGGCCCTGTCGGGCGGCTATTCGCGCGAGGAAGCCAACACCCGCCTGTCGCAAAACACAGGCATGATCGCCAGCTTCTCGCGCGCTTTGACTGAAGGCCTGTCGGCACAGCAAAGCGACGACGCGTTCAACGGCACCATCGCAGACACGATCGACAGCATCTATCAGGCATCCATTGCCGGGTAAGCATCTGCTTTGATTGCATTTTGAAACGGCTCGCAGTTTTGCGGGCCGTTTTCCTATTGAACGTGCGAAAAACTTTCCAACCGATTCGTTTTTGGGATTCACAAGCCGAATCACCTGTGGCATAGTTCTCTTGCACCGCCCGAAAAGAGGTGGGCAAGAGGCAGTACATACAGGCGGGAAACCTATGGGCGCACCTCGCGCACAAGCTGGAATTGGTGGAGTTATCTACTTTGTTGGGGCCGTTGGCCTTGGCTTATACTTCACCTTTGCCAGCGTGCAGGGCGACTATGGATTGTTCCGGCGCGTACAGATCGAGGCCGAGACGCATGCGCTTTTGAAAGAGCGTGATGCGCTCTCGGCTCAGATCGTCGAGCTGCGCAACAAGACCAAGCGCCTGTCGGATGATTTCCTTGATCTGGATCTGCTGGACGAACAAGCCCGCAATGTGCTGGGTGTAGTTCGCGCGGACGAAGTCGTATTGCGCTGACCGTCGCGCGTCTTCCCTTTCAAGTCATTTAAAAATGCAAGCCTTGCATTTGGCGCAACCCTGCCCCGCGCAAGGTTCTGCAAGTTTTTGTCGACCCATGAGCGTGAAGTCTGTATAAGATAGTTTAACACTAAACTATTATCAAAAGCCAAATGACGCCAGGAGGAGGACGCCACATGGCCGCCCGGAAAAGCGCTCCGAAAAAGACCGCTAAATCAAACACATCCAAAGAAGAGCTTCTTGAATACTACCGCGAGATGCTTCTGATCCGTCGATTCGAAGAAAAGTCCGGCCAGCTTTACGGCATGGGCCTGATCGGCGGGTTCTGTCACCTTTACATCGGACAAGAAGCCGTTGTCGTTGGGCTGGAAGCCGCCGCGAAGGAAGGCGACAAACGCCTGACATCCTATCGCGACCACGGCCACATGTTGGCCTGTGGCATGGACCCGAAAGGTGTCATGGCCGAGCTGACGGGCCGCGAAGGCGGCTATTCGCGCGGCAAAGGCGGCTCGATGCACATGTTCTCGAAAGAGAAACATTTTTACGGCGGTCACGGGATCGTTGGTGCGCAGGTTCCGATCGGTACTGGTCTGGCATTTGCGGACAAGTATCTGGACAATGGCGGCGTAACTTTCGCCTATTTCGGTGACGGCGCGGCCAACCAAGGTCAGGTTTACGAAAGCTTCAACATGGCGTCGCTGTGGCAGCTTCCGGTGATCTACGTGATCGAAAACAACCAGTACGCCATGGGTACCTCTCTGCAGCGTGCCAGCTCGACCCCTGACATCTATACCCGCGGCGCATCGTTCGGCATTCCCGGCGAAGCTGTCGATGGCATGGATGTTCTGGCCGTGAAAGAAGCTGGCGAACGCGCCACAGAACACTGCCGTTCAGGCAATGGCCCCTACATTCTGGAAATGAAAACCTATCGCTATCGCGGCCACTCGATGTCGGATCCGGCAAAGTACCGCACCCGCGAAGAGGTTCAGAAAGTCCGAGAAGAACGCGACGCCATCGAACATGTGCGCGAGCTTCTGTTGCAAGGCAAACATGTGTCCGAAGATGACCTGAAGGCCATCGATAAAGAGATCAAGGCCGTCGTAAATGACGCCGCCGAGTTCTCGAAAACCAGCCCCGAGCCCGCGCTCGAGGAGCTGTGGACCGATATTTACGCCTGATCCGGACAGAGGAGAGAAGATATGGCTATTGAAGTACTGATGCCCGCCCTGTCCCCCACGATGGAGGAAGGCACGCTGGCCAAATGGCTGGTTAAAGAAGGTGACGAGGTCGCATCGGGCGACATCCTTGCCGAGATCGAAACCGACAAAGCGACGATGGAGTTTGAAGCTGTTGATGAAGGCATCATCGGCAAAATCCTGATCGCCGATGGCACGGAAGGCGTGAAAGTGAATACGCCCATCGCCGTGCTGATCGAAGAAGGCGAAAGCGCCGATGATGTGGCGTCGACCCCTGCCCCGGCAGCGGAAGCCCCTGCAGCAGCGGCTCCGGCGGCAGCCCCTGTGGCGGCGCAGCCCATCGTATCGGAAGATCTATCCGACCCGGAAATCCCGGAAGGCACCGAAATGCGCTCGACCACCGTGCGTGAAGCACTGCGTGACGCGATGGCCGAAGAAATGCGCTCGGACGACACTGTTTTCCTGATGGGGGAAGAGGTCGCGGAATACCAAGGCGCCTATAAGGTCAGCCAAGGTCTGCTGGACGAATTCGGCGCCCGACGCGTGATCGACACGCCGATCACCGAGCACGGCTTTGCCGGTCTGGCAACGGGTGCCGCGATGGGCGGTCTGAAACCGATTGTCGAGTTCATGACCTTCAACTTCGCCATGCAGGCGATTGACCACATCATCAACACCGCCGCCAAGACCCGCTATATGTCGGGCGGTCAAATGACCTGCCCGATCGTCTTCCGCGGCCCGAACGGCGCAGCAGCCCGCGTGGGTGCTCAGCACTCGCAGGATTATGCGGCATGGTATGCGCAGATCCCCGGCCTCTATGTCGCGATGCCGTATTCTGCTGCGGATGCAAAAGGTCTGATGAAAACAGCAATCCGCGAAGAGACCCCCGTTGTGTTCCTGGAAAACGAGCTGCTTTACGGCCAAAGCTTCGAAGTGCCGGTGATGGACGACTATGCGATCCCGTTCGGCAAGGCGCGCATCTGGCGTGAAGGCTCGGATGTGACCATCGTCAGCTTCGGCATCGGCATGAAATACGCACTGGAAGCGGCTGACAAGCTGGCTGAAGACGGTATCTCGGCCGAAGTAATCGACCTGCGCACCCTGCGCCCGATCGATTATGACACGGTGATCCGCTCGGTCCAGAAAACCAACCGCTGTATCACGGTGGAAGAAGGCTGGCCGGTGGCGTCTATCGGCAACCACATCACCGCTCAGATCATGGAACGCGCTTTCGATTACCTTGATGCGCCGGTGATCAATCTGACGGGCAAAGATGTTCCGATGCCTTACGCTGCGAACCTTGAAAAGCTTGCGCTTGTAACCACCGCCGAGGTGGTAGAGGCCGCCAAAGCTGTAACCTATCGTTAAGGAGACCGAGACATGGCAACCGAAATTCTCATGCCCGCCCTGTCCCCCACGATGGAGGAAGGCACGCTGGCCAAATGGCTGGTCAAAGAAGGTGACGAGGTCGCGTCTGGTGATCTTCTCGCTGAAATCGAAACCGACAAGGCGACGATGGAGTTCGAAGCCGTTGATGAAGGTATCATCGGCAAGATCCTTGTGGCTGAAGGCACCGAGGCGGTTAGAGTAAACACCGCCATCGCAGTCCTGCTTGAAGACGGCGAAAGCGCCGACGACATCGTCGCCAGCGCACCCGCAGCGCCTGCCGCAACTGAAGCCGCCCCTGCGGCGGCCGAGGCAGCGGCACCTGCCGCATCGGCCCCTGCAGCGCCTGCTCCGCAAGCTGCTGATGGCACACGCATTTTCGCGTCCCCCCTCGCCCGTCGCATTGCGGCTGACAAGGGTCTGGACTTGACGCAGATCGCTGGAACAGGTCCGAAAGGCCGGATCGTGAAGGCGGATGTGGAAGGTGCAACCGCAGCTCCGAAAGCGGCGCCTGTGGCGGCACCGGCAGCTGCGCCTGCTGCTGCGGCTCCGACTGGCCCCTCAACCGATATGGTTGCGGCCATGTATCAGGACCGCGAGTACGAGGAAATCACCCTCGACGGGATGCGCAAAACGATTGCCGCCCGCCTGTCGGAAGCCAAGCAGACCATTCCGCATTTCTATTTGCGTCGTGATATCAAGCTGGACGCCCTTCTGGCCTTCCGTAGCCAGTTGAACAAACAGCTGGAAGCGCGTGGCGTGAAACTGTCGGTTAATGACTTCATCATCAAGGCTGTCGCCAACGCGCTGCAGCAAGTGCCGGAAGCCAACGCCGTCTGGGCGGGTGACCGCGTATTGCAGATGAAGGCCTCGGACGTGGCGGTTGCTGTCGCGATCGAGGGTGGCCTGTTCACCCCCGTTCTGCAGGATGCCGATCAGAAGTCGCTGTCGAGCCTCTCGTCCCAGATGAAAGATCTGGCGTCGCGTGCGCGTGAACGCAAACTGGCCCCGACCGAGTATCAAGGCGGCAGCTTTGCAATCTCGAACTTGGGCATGTTTGGCATCGACAATTTCGACGCCATCGTGAACCCACCGCATGCGGGCATTCTTGCTGTTGGCTCAGGCGTGAAAAAGCCTGTTGTCGGGGCAGATGGTGAACTGACCACCGCCACAGTGATGAGCGTCACCATGTCGGTCGATCACCGCGTGATTGACGGCGCTGTGGGTGCGAACCTTCTGAAAGCCATTGTCGACAATCTGGAAAACCCGCTGACAATGCTGGCATAAGTATTCGCAATCGCGAATTTATTGACATGGCTCAAGGCGGCGCGTTCTGTCTTGGGCCATTTGCTTTTCCGAACAGTCACATTCGGAGAGACTACATGGACTTCAAAGCCCTGCTGGACGACACCACAGAAAACACCAAATCCTTTGCCGCTGCTCACCCGGACGGCGCAAACGGCTTTCGCACCATGCACAAAGCCGCGTTGGTCGACGGTGCGTTGTCTGTAAAGGACAAAGAGTTGCAGTGCATCGCGATCGGCATTGCCAAACAGTGCAACGACTGCATCGGCTTCCACGTCCGCGCGGCCATCAAAGCAGGTGTTACCCGCGAAGAAATGGCCGAAACCGTAGCCGTTGCGATCCTGATGGGTGGTGGGCCTGGCTACATGTACGGCGCACGTGCGATGGAAGCCTTTGACCAGCTTTCCGCCTGATCTTTACACGCCAGATACACAAAAGGGCGGCGCTGATGCGTCGCCCTTTTTGTCTTTTGACCGTCTGAGCGGTCTTGCTTTCTGCCTCTGTCCGTTGCGTCGATTGGACCCGTGGTTCAGGTCACCCTCGCGACGATTAACCGGCCACTGCTACAAGAAACACTGCAGAAAACGCCACGACGGTGGCAAGCCAGATTTGTTTCATTTTCGTGGTCTCCCAGGTTATCACCCGGTTCCTATAGATGAAACTTCTGCAGTATCACATTGATTTAACGCAAATTTGCGGAAATCCGCCGATAGCCGCAAAGCTATCGGCGAGCAGCTCTACTTATTGGATAAGTGTCTGATCCATTTCGACCGACGGGCAATCGCAACCGGCTTCTCCGACGATCTTTGCCGGCACGCCGGCGACCGTGACGTTACAGGGAATTTCTTCCAAAACCACGGAACCCGCCGCGATCCGCGAACAATCCCCGACCTTGATGTTGCCCAGAATTTTTGCCCCGGCCCCAATCAGCACGCCGTCCCCAATTTTGGGGTGACGGTCCTCGTCTTCCTTACCAGTACCTCCCAGCGTGACCGAGTGCAGCATCGAGACATTGTCACCAACCACAGCGGTTTCGCCAATCACGATGGAATGTGCATGGTCAATCATGATCCCGCGCCCAATCCGCGCGCCGGGGTGAATGTCGATGCCGTAGACCTCGGAACAGCGCATCTGGATGAAATAGGACAGATCTTTGCGCCCTTCTTTCCACAAGTAGTGCGCCAGACGATAGGCCTGCATCGCTTGGAAGCCTTTGAAATACAGAACCGGCTGCAGCATACGGTGGCAGGCCGGGTCACGGTCCAGAACGGCTGTGATGTCCGCACGGGCGGCCTCGGCCAATTCGGCGCAGTTGGCATAGGCTTCGTCCGCGATCTCGCGCAGAAGCACCATGCTCATCTCGTTCGAGCTGAGCTTGGCCGCAAAGCGATAGGACAGCGCTTTTTCCAAGGTTTTATGATGCAAGACACATGCACCGATTAGCCCCCCCAAAAGGGGTTCTTCGGCGATGGCTTGCTTAGCTTCATCGGTTATCCGGTCCCAAACGGGATCAATCCGGGTGATGACTGCGCGTTTCTCGGCCATGATGTCTCCTGCGTTGAACACCTAGAATACACCAGATAGGCTTGAATTTCAAAAATGCAAAGCAGGAATAGATCGGAAATTACCGTGACCGCGAACGACGCGCAAAATTTCAAGGATCGATTGCTGGCCGAGTTGGCCGAGCTGGATCTGGATGATGCGCGCGGGGCCGAGGGGCAGAAGGTGGTACCGTTGGATCAGCAGGCGGTTGGGCGGCTGTCACGGATGGATGCGCTGCAAAATCAGGCGATGGCCAAGGCCACGCAAACCCGCCGTACGGCACAGCGCCAACGGATCACCGCTGCTTTGGCGCGGATTGAAGAAGACGAGTTCGGCTTTTGCGAAGATTGCGGTGAAGAAATTGCATTGGGACGGCTAGAGCTAGACCCCACCGCCCCAAAATGTGTCAGCTGCGCCGCCGGCTAAGACGCGTGTGGCGTGCTTTCAGCGCGGCATAGACCGTCAGAAGACAATCCAGAAAGTCCGGATCGTCATGGAACGGTTCGGCCTGTCTTGGCAAAGACATGGCAACCGACCCCAGACTTCCATTGCCCCAGCGTGGATGCACCCGGCCCAGCGCCCGACGATAGCGGTCCGCCGCGTCGGCCCGGTGCAACATGGCCAGCATTGCACCGGGGCGCCTGCGCGGCCCAAGCGCCAGAAGCGCACAGGCCGCGGCCATTGCATCGCCGGGCAGCACCGGCCGCATTTAGAGCATCACCTGAAGCTGGGCAAACGGCCCCGGACCAAAGCGTTCGGAGAGCTGCGCGACTTCGACCGTATAGGATCCCGACACCATATCTGCAGCGCGCAGAACCGCGTCATAGATCCAGCTGGGGCTTGCGACGTCCAGTTCGCGCTTCACGGTGCCCCCATCGATGATCCGAACGCGATAGCGTTCCTCGACCTCGCCCAGCGGCACGTCGGTTTCGCCCCAACGGTCGCCGTCAACCCTTGTGCGGCGGATCCAGCTGATCTGGTGATCCCCAGACTGATCGCGCGCGGTCAAATGCGTGGGCGCATAGGGACGCAATCCATTGCCGTTGAAGGCGTGAATCTCGTGCACAAAGCTATCGTCTGTATAGGCTTTGCGTGCTGGCCCAATGCGATAATGTCGGTTCAACCCACGAGCCGATGATGCAAGCGGGATTTGGTCCTGCGTGCCGTCCAACACAACGACATAGCTGCCAATAGGCCACAACGATGGCATAGTCGCATCCGTCCCAAGCTGCCCACGCAGGCGCAGGCTTAGATCATAGGTCTGTTCGCCTACAAGATCCGCTGTCGCAAACTGCAGGATCTCCCAGTTGTCAGGACTTCCATCCCCAATCGCCAGAACATTTGCACCATTCAGCAAGTCCTCGTCCGAGACCGAGAACAACGTCGCGGGCGAGGACAGTTTCACGCGCAACGCGGGTCCCCGATCCAGAACACCAGATGGCGCTGTAAACAGATCGGTTTCGGTGACTCCAACGATTGAGCGTGCGGTCACCCGATCGATCCGGCGATACCCATTGTCACTGGCCGAGCGATAGATCGCGATGTTTCCCGGCCAAGGCTCGGCCGTAATCGCGATATGCGGCGCATGGGGCACTTCGTCTCCGGTCAGCAACGGCAAATCCATGAACAACGGAAAGACCGGCGCAGGCGGGACATAGGGTTTCACCGCGGGGGAAGGTTCGGCGCTGTCCGACGGCAAAAACAGACCCGGTTCAACCCGTACGGCACGGATATTCTGAACGCCTGCATGCTCGACATGGTCCACGCGGAAATGCTCGGTCCCGGCGTCGGTTTCCAGCTTCAACACATCTCCTGCCCCTTTAGACAATTCCGATGGAGGAAGTGCAAAGCTGGCACTGTCACGCGCCACGCGGGCCTCGGACAACCACCGTTCGGTAATGGCACGGGCCTCGGCCCGAGTCAGGATCAGCGGGATCTCAGATGTGGACACCGAATAGCTGGTTTCATCCGGGAAGATCGCCTCTACCGCGCGGATGTCATAATCCCCGCCGCCTTCGATATAGTTCAACCTGACACGCCCGGCGAGCTCGGCCTCGGGTGCGCGAATGCGCTCTAGCGTCGTGTCGCGCTCGGTCGACAGCGCCATCTTTTCGGGATCCAGAATGTAGTCTGGTCGTCCTGTACGAGACGCAAAAATCAGGACGCCTTCACGTTCAGACACCTCAAACCCATAGGCAAGCATCAGCGGCTGCAGCGCAGACCGAGCACCACCGATCTGGTCGACCACATAGCCACGTACCAAACCATAGAGCTTGGACACGTCATAGCGTGTCACGCCAGAGCGATCACAGATCTCGCTGACCACCGAGGCCAGCGACCGCGACGACGCACGTCCGTTCAGCCAGTGCCCGCGATCGTAATTTGCCCCATCGCTCCACAATCCCTTGCGATTAGGGAATTGCGGGAAGGGCCGCGTGTCCCAAGCCCAGACATGGGCGCGGTTCATATCCAGCATCTGAACACCCGTGGCGCTGTGATGCGGGTTGTGCGTGCTGTCCCCCCAATAGTCATACATGGCCCGCAAATACTGCGCCTGCATCAGGTCATCGCGCCGTCCGCTGGAATAGCGCGGCAGAGAACTTTCCGAGCTTTTGGGATCAAGGAACTTGTTGGGCTGGTTGGTGCCCTTGTCGATGGCAGCACACCCCATTTCGGTGAACCAAAACGGCTTCGCCCCGGGCAGCCAGTCCGTCGGGGTCACATCCCGCACCCCGCCGACGCGGTTATGGTGCGAATTCTCCCACCAGCCGCGCAGGTCTTTATAGCGATAGACCCAATCCTCGCCATGGGCACCATCGGTGATCTGCGTGCGGATCTGGAGTTCACGCGCGTCCGGGGTCTTATAGTACCAGTCATACCCCTCGCCGCCTTCGATATTCGCCTTGAGGTAATCGAGGTTGTAGATCGATCCATGCCCGGCATCCGCATGATCAAACCCATCACGCCAATCAGACAGCGGCATGTAGTTGTCGATGCCGACAAAGTCGATCTCGTCATGGCTCCACAGAGGATCGAGGTGAAAGAACACATCACCTGTTCCGTCCTGCGGCTGATAACCAAAATATTCCGACCAATCGGCCGCATATGAGATCTTGGTCTCGGCCCCAAGAATGCCGCGCACATCTTCAGCCAGTTGCATCAACTGCTCTACCACCGGAAAGCTGTTTCCCGGCCCACGGATCTGGGTCAGGCTGCGCAGCTCGGACCCGATCAGGAAAGCATCTACGCCCCCCGCGGACGCACACAAATGGGCATAGTGCAGGATGAAGCGGCGATACGAGAATTCGCTGGGGCCGGTGTAGTCCACGCCCTGCCCCGTGACGGTGAAATCTCCGGGCTGTGCATCCCCGAAGAACGCATCAACCTGAGACACCGCCCCTGCTGTACCGTCCGGCGACCCGGGGTGATGCGGCGCAAGCAAGGTGGTAATCCGACCACGCCACGGCAATTCGGGCTGCCCAATCTGGGCAGACCAGGGATCGAACAGCGTGTTGCCCTCCATCTGCTCCATCAGGATGAAGGGATAGAAGGTGGTCTTGCGGTCATTGCGCGATGCGAATTCAATCGCCTCTTTCACGGCCTGATCCGAAGGCGTACCCCCATAGACCGGACGATCGTCCTCATCCCGCGGCACCAGACCAGCCAGCCCACGCGACACACCGCTGACAGTCCACGGCATGGATTTGCCATCCATTTCGTGCTGCTCGACGCGTGGCTGGATCTGGCAGGACCCACAGCGCAGGTCATTCCCGAACCACGACACGACCAGCGCCGTGTTCTTGCAATTGGGCATCTCCTCGCGCATCTGCCGGTACGAGGTCACAAAATCCGTCTTGCCTGACGGGTTGTTTAGGTTCGACCCGCCGCTGACGCCCGGCCCGCCATTATAGTGGACCTTGGATGTCGCCATCGCGTATTCGCCCGTCCCAGGGATCAACGCTACAGCCTGCGTGCCGCGCGCGACCTCTTTGTCCTGATTGGGCTGCTCGGGGCGGAAGACCTCGAAACTGAATTGCGGCACGCGGTTGCCGAACTGCGAGACATCCAGATCCTCGATCACCACATAGGCAATGCCGCGATAGGCAGGCGCTTTCCCGGCCCCTTTTACGGCTTCGATCTTAGGATCGGGCAGCTGGCTTTCAGAGCCCTTGTAGACGCGGATATTCAGATCACCTTTCTCGATCTGGTTTCCATCCGCCCAGATCCTGCCGACCCGCGTGATCTCGCCCTCGCACAGGGCAACCGCCAAGCTGATCGAATAGCTATAGGTTGTGGCTTCGGGCTCTGGCGGTGGCGCCAGTCCCTTGCCGCCGCCACCGGTTGTGGTGGCGTTTTCTTTGAAGCGGGTTGACCAGATCACCTGCCCACCCAAACGCGCGCGTCCATAGATCATGGGGATCGCCGTGCCCTCGGACGCGCCGCTCAGGCGCAAACGGTCGACACGACCCGTTTCGATCGGGTCAGACCCTGCGCCCAGAATGCGATTGTCGATGGTCTGGCCGATCGTAGCCCCGATGGCCTTGCCAATGACCACCGAAGACAATCCCAGAAAACCACCGCCAATCGAGGCACCTGCCGCAGCTCCTACTGCAGAAAGAAGTATCGTCGCCATCAGCTTGTCCTTTCAGGAAATTCAAAACACGCCACAATGCGGCGTGCCCAAGGGGTCGAAAGCGGGCTTTCGACAACTCCGTGCCCGCTATAGGCGTGGATAAAGGAAGGGGTCGGCCCAACGCTGGCGACAAACCCAAGATGCTTGGCCACCGCATCCGAGCGCATCCGAAACAGAAGGATGTCACCCGGCTGTCGGTTTTCCGCGGGTTTGGGCACCAGATAGGACTGTGCGGCCTGCCACAGGGTCTCTTGCCCGTCAGTTTCGGACCAGTCCGAGGTATAGGGTGGCACCTCTACAGGTTCCCGCCCCAATGCGACCCGCCAGACACCACGCACCAGTCCCAGACAGTCACATCCCGCCCCCTTCTGCGAGGCCTGATGCACATAGGGCGTGCCAAGCCATTCCTGCAGTTCTTGCAGTATCAACGCCTGTGTCTGCGCCATATCAGCCCCCTGAGATCGGGTTGAACGGATTATCGTCACCAGACAGCAGATCCTGAAGGTCCAACGTCTCGCGTCCATCACCACCATCGTTGCGACCCGTCGGAATCGGATAGGACATCAACCAGTCCTCGCCGGGAATGTCGGGGAACCCGCGAAAGTTCAGGAAATTGTTGAATTTCTTGCGGCAGGTGCTGGGCAGCTTGTCACAGCCTGCTTCCAGCCGCACCCGATCCCCGGGCTGCATATCGGCACGCAGGGCTTCCCAAAGCTCGATGGTCCGTGCGCCGTCCTCGCCCGTCGTGTCATTCTTGATGATCCCGCTCAGGCCTTCCGCCTCGCCGCTCAAAACCGTGAACCGCCCGCGTACAAACCAATCATTCGGGTACAGCGCCATGTCCTCGAACCGAAACACGGTCTCGTCCTCATTGCTGACCAGATCCAATTCGACCGAATACCCGGTCTGATCCAGATCGAACCGGCATTTCTCGTCGCCCAGCACCGCCGAGCACGGCGACTGGTACGCCCGCCCCTGCGGCTGGTTCATCGCCTCGCTCAATCCGTTCAGCTCGGCCCGGAACCCACCCGCCTCACGGGCCAGTTCTCCGACCTTCCCGCGAAAGCGCAGAAACCGCTGCGAGGCATCTCGCCAGTTAACCAACCAAGCCTCGACCTCGGCCCCATCATAGCGCCCGGCCCGAATGTCCTTTTCGCTGATCGCATCCGTGGACAGGACGCCCAAAGCCTCGGTGTTATCGACGGACAGACCGGTGGTCTGGCTCAACGCATGGGCCGTCATGCCGGTGTCGGCCTTATAGACGAGACCGTCCATCTGAACGTCCAGATCGTGATCCGTAAAGCCGTAGACCACCCCATCGCGTCGTGTGACCTTCCACAGCCGCGCAACGGTTGTGACCCCTTCGCTCAGATGGGCCTGAAAACCTGTTGGAACCGCCATCAGACACGCACCTCGACCACCGGAACGTTCGGGGCTTCGCCAGCCTGGAAGGACGCGACCGAAGTGTGCACCCGGTCAGTGTCAAACCGCACAGGCACATCGAATTCGTACCCTGCGGTGACCTCTGCCCCGTCTTCAGGAGCTGTCACGAATGTGACTACCCCTGTGGTCAGATCTACGCTGTACTGCGTGCCTTCGATCTGGGGGTCGCCCTTCAGACCCAACTTCACCGTGCCCTCTACTGGTTTCTGGATCGGACGTGCATAAGTGTCCGAACCCGACCGGTAAGTCTTAATCAGCTGATACTCAGTCGTAGCGCCATCACCCCAACCAAGGATTTGGTCCGTGAACGCAGGATCCGCCGAAGGCAGGCCGCTTTTGAAATCCGACCAGTCCTTCCAGCGGAATGCATGCAACTGCCCGCGCCGTGCTTCGAAGAATGCAATCAGCATTTCGACATCATCGAGCGACCGCATGCCAATCCCGGCATCATAGCGGCGGCGGGAGTGCTCCCAAGGCGTGTTGCGCTCTTCAAAGCCATTGGCCAGCGTGACCACTTCAGTGCGCCGTTCAGGACCACCAACCGAGCCGAAGCTCAAATTGGCGGGGAAGCGGATTTCGTGAAAGGACATGATGAACCCTCCTAAGGTCGTAAAATCAGTGGATCAGCGGTGGCGTTGCCCACGCGCAAGGGCGCGCTGAACATTGGCCGCGATCTGGCTTTGCGACCGGCGGAAGCTATCCACATCCGGGGTCGAGATATTCATGGTGATGTTCACAGGCGCGCCACCGCCCGCCGCGCGCACGCCCAGACGCCCATCTGCCCCGCGGCTTAATGGCATAATGGCTTCTGGCCCGGCTTCACCCATCAGGCCCGTCCCGCCGCGCATGGGAAACGCCGTGGCCTGCGAGACAACGCCGCCCTTTGCGAATGGCATCACGCGCCCTTGTGCAAAGGCGCCACCATCCGCGAAGGGCAGAAAGGCGTTCGTGATCGCCCCTACGCCTTGACCAAGGATGTTGCCAAAATGGCTTGTGACGGGATTGATCGCCGCGTTGAACGCCGCATCGGTCATCGAGCGCGCGACCTCTTTCAAGGCGTCTGACAGTTTCATGCCGTCAAAGGCCAAGCCTTCGAATGCACGCCGCAATCCGGACGAAATGCCCGAAGATAGCGTGCTGACATCCGCGTTCAGATCCGAGATCGTCGAATGCATCCCCTTCAACTCGAAGATAAACCCGGTGGTCATTTGCTGCGCGCCGCCAAGCGCTGCTTCCAATGCGTCCATCTGGTCTTCGAAACTGTCGATACTGTCCAATCCAGCCATCACATGCCCTTTCCATTTGGGCCGCACGGTTCGTCAGGAAACGCACGGGCAAGCTCTTCCAGCCGAGATCGCAGGCAGGTGGCAGGTTGCCCGTCCAGCCCGGCCATCACAGCCAATTCGATGGGGGTCAGCGCCCAGAATTGATCCGGGCGCAGCCCCAGTTTTGCAAGGCCAAGGCGCATCAGCCCGGGCCAGTCGAACCCGGCTGGCTCAGCCATCGGTGACCTCGTTCGGGGTCAGCGCAAAGGCACGGGTCAGCAACTGACCGGCAGCCTTTGCCGCCTCCACTGGTCCGCCTTGAATTTCGGCGGCCAGCAGGTCGGTGGCAGTCCCTTGCCATCCCCCGCCGCGCAGCCCGGCCACAATCAGCGCCAGCACATCGCGGCTGGAGAACTGCCCGCTTTCGAACCGCTCGACCAAGGACACAATCGATGCCTCGCCCAGTTGCTCTTCCAATTCGGCCAGCGCCCCCAGCGTCAGTTTCAACACATGAGATGTGCCATCGATCACCAGCGCCACTTCGCCCGTCCACGGGTTCGCCATGATCACAGCGCCGTAAAGGTCAGTTCGCCGGCCGAAGCCATCGACAGCTCGTAGGTCGCCTCGCCGTTATGCGAGCCTGCATACTCGATCGAGGTGATCATGAACGGGCCCTCGACCACGCCGAATTCGGGAACAATCACCTGAAAATTCGGCACTTCGTTGTCAAAAAAGATCTGCCGTGCCCGTTCATCTGTCGATGCGTCCTTGAACACGCCCGAGCCCGAGATTGAGGCAGATTTCACACCCGCGCCGCCCAGAAGCTCGCGCCAGCCACCGGTGCTTTCCAGGCTGGTCACATCCACGCTTTCCGCGTTGAAACTCAGGCGCGTCGCCCGAAGGCCCGCAATGGTCTCGAACACACCGGTGTCGGTCATGTCGAGCTTGATCAGAAGGTCTTTGCCGTTTTGCGCAGCCATAGGATCACTCCGTTTTGAAAGGTTTAGTTGTCTTCGACACGTGCGCGGAAGATCAGGTCGATGCGGCGGACATCCGCGTCTTCAACCCGCCGCGCCCGCGCACGATGAAAGTTCAGATACACAAGCCGGCCACGCGCCAGGATCAGGCTGGCATCGACCAGCGTGTCACTGACCGCCGCGGCGACCTCTTTGGCGGCCTGAAAGCCCGCAGCATCGGTGACCACGCTGATCGTGACCTCGTGCAACGCGCCCTGCCCGGTCATGTCCGAGCGTTCGCGCACATCTTCAGGCCCAAGGCTGACATAGGTGCCGGTGATGATACCCGCAGGCACCGCGTCATAGATCGCGCCCGACACCAAAGTGGACAGGGCCGTATCCGCCGCAAGGCGCTGGTAAATGGCCTGTTGAAGGGCTGCTGAAACGCCGTAGCTCATGCTGAAACCTCCTCTTGCGCGAAACAGGTCAGGAACTGTGCACCGGCATCCGCCTCGGTCACCGCAAGGATGCGGAAGATCCGGGATCCGTCGCGAAACCGCTGATCGGGTTTCGGCCGGGATGGCGCACCGTCAGGAGCCGCCCGCACTGTGATGCGAAACGCGATCGACGACACAGTTGCAAAGCCAGCGGCACGTTCCCGGCCCGAGCCGGGTTTAACCTGCGCCCAATGTTCGCCAAGTACCTGCCAGCTTTGGGTGAAACCACCCGCGCCGTCCGGTGTGCGCACGGGCTCCTCCAGCGACAGTTTGCGGTTCAGGACAGGGCGCTTCATACCGCCCCTCCACCGCCAAACAGGCGCACGGTGCGATAACGTTGCAACAGAGCTGCAATCGCCGCAGGTAAATCGCCTTGCCCGATCACGCCCCCATCGGCGCGATTTTCATAGTAGGTCGCCGCCAGCATCATTACGGCTTGCGTCAGATCAGCTGGCAGATCGGTCCAAGCGGCACCGAACCCGGCCTCGAACCCAATTACGGCCTGACCGCCTACGGGAATGGCAGGCAAACAAAGCCCGGTCGACACAAGGCGGGGGCGGTGCATATCTGGCTCCAACCCATATCGGGCGGTGTCAATCACCTCGGTCCCGCCCAAACGGTCATGGATCTCAAGGCTCAGCACTTGCGTGACGGGCGCCACCGGCAAAGCTTGCGACGCCAGATCGCGCCATGCGGTCAAGGTCCAGGTAAATTCGCGCGACAGAAGGATCTTTCCGGTGCGGGCCTCGATCGCGGCCATGGCGGCCCGAAGGTAGGTTTCCAGCACCTGATCCTGCACCCCGTCATCGGCAAACCCGGTACCCAGCCGCAGGTGGTCCTTAAATTGGGCGACCGGAAGGGCCGTGCCCGGCACTGTGGTCTGCTCGATTAACATCATGGATCATCTCCGAAATTCGGGCCCCTCACGTCATGTGGGAAAGGGTGGGCGCGCACCATCCGCATTGCTCGGACGGAGGGGGAGCAGCTAGACAACACGGGGGGTGGTCGGCGCGCGCCCTGCCCCGTGGCGACCCTTGGGCCTCCACGGGATCAGGTTCGTCTCTTACGAGACCGAGAACTTCAGAAGCTTGATCGCAGCAAAGTCGCTTACGTCACCGCCCACGCGCTTGGTGGCATAGAACAGCACATGCGGCTTGGCCGAGAACGGGTCACGCAGGATGCGCGTGTCAGGACGTTCTGCGATGGTGTAGCCAGCAGCGAAGTCACCAAAGGCGATCGAGTGGCTGTCGGCACCGATATCGGGCATGTCCTCGACGATCAGAACCGGATAGCCGATCAGACGGGCGGGTTCGCCAGCCACGGTCGCATCCGACCACAAGAAACGGCCATCCGCGTCTTTCAACTTGCGTACAGCCCCCACGGTCTTCGAATTCATGACAAAGACCGCATTGGCACGATAGTCCGCGCCCAGTGCGTAGATCAGGTCGAAAATGGCATCTGCCGGGTTGGTGGCGTTGAAGTCACCAGCCTCGCCAGTGGCCACGTAACCCAGATTACCCCAGGTCCAGCTGGTGTTGTCGACAGCGGTGTGGTTCAGAATGCCTACGGGTTTCTCAACACCGTCACCGTTGATGAACGCACCGCTTTCTGCACGCGAGAACTTGTCGGCGATACGGCCGGCCAGCCATCCCTCGATATCAAAAGCGCTGTCATCCAGCAGGCGTTGCGAAACTTTCGGCAGGGCCGACAGCTCGTGCAGCGGGATCGAGATACGGTCGATCTGCGGAGTGCCCGTCTCGGACGCCGATCCAGTTTCCGACGCCCAGCCGGTGATCAGGTCACCCTGGTCGATCAGCACGTCATAGGCAGTGCCTTCCACGTTGACCACATTGGCGACCGAACGCAGCGAAGCAGCGTTGTTCAGAACACCCTTGATGGTGTCAGCGGTCACCGGGTCAACCAAATAGCCACCGTCAGCCGCCACAGCCGAGGACATGGCCTTGCCTTCCAGATCGATACCGCGCAGCGCGTCATCATCGCCTGAACGGACATAGGCTTCGAAAGCTTTCTGGTGAGGCGCTTCCAGCTCAGCGGCAGCGGCAAGATGCGGGCGGCCCGCGATGGTGTTAGATTTGCGATCCAGCATGGTCAGTCGCTCTTCCTGTTGTTGAAGTTTGGTGGAAATTTCTTCGTGAAACTGATTGATATCGCTCACAAAACCAGCCAGCGCGGTCTTCACCTCGGCAGCCGGATTGAGGTCCGATACCTGGCCAGCAGGCGCAGCCGACTGGCCCAGAGCCTTCGTCTCTTTGTTGCTCATCATTGGGTCCTTTTCAGGGGTTCAGATCGCTGGCTCAGGCGTTACGGGCCAGCATCAGGCGCGCGTCCTCAAGGGTCGCGGCCAGTTCACGCAAGGTAGAGTCGTCGACATCAAGCATGTCGCCCTTCGCCCCCACCCGCGCTGTTGGAAGCATGGGGAACGTGACAAGTGACACCTCCCAAAGCTCCAATTCCGTCAAAAGCCGCCCGCCCGTCTGGGTCTTCGACGACTTCTTGGTGCGATATCCGATGGACAGCCCGTCAATGGCGCCCGCCTCGATCAACGCGGCAGCCTCACGGCCCTTTTCGACGTCGCTCAGAATACGACCTTTCACATAAAGGCCCTTGGCATCCTCGCGCACCTCGTCCCAAATCCCGATGGGCTGGGCCGGGTCGTGCTGCCACAGCATTTTCACGCCGCGCCCTTTGGCTTTCAGCTCGTCCAGCGATCTGCCATAGGCCCCGCGGGCCACGACATCGCCGCCATTGTCGACCTGATCGAAGAAACTGGCATAGCCGTCGATCTGAATGCCCTCGGCGGTCTGGACTGTCTCGCCCAGCTTGACGAACTTGTGCTCAAGCCCGAAATCGGTGTGGTAGTCACCCATGATATGCACCCTTTCTTATTGATCTTGAGCCAGCGGCGGCAGGCCCAGCAGGCTGCGTTTTTCGGTATCTGTCAGGAAGCTGGCCTCGGCCACGCGGGCCCATTGCTGGTCACGTTCGGCGGCCAATGCGGGAACCTGATCCAGATCCGGTTTCAACTTCACTGCTTCGTCCGAGAACCCGGCCAACCAATGGCCGACACTGGCCGAGACGCGTGACACCAAAGGCACCACAGTCAGACGATAGAAGGCACGGCTGGCCTCTTGATAGTTGGCGTAAGTGGCGTCGCCGGGTATGCCGATCAGCATCGGTGGTACCCCGAAGGCCTGCGCAATCTCGCGCGCAGCGGCTTCCTTGGTCTTCTGGAACTCCATGTCCGAGGGGCTGAACCCCATCGGTTTCCAATCCAACCCGCCTTCCAGCAGCATCGGGCGTCCGGCATTGCGCGCGCCCACGTGATGGCTTTCCATCTCGGACAGCAGGCGATCATATTGATCAGCACTTAACTGCGCCTGCCCGTCCGCGCCCTTGAACACAATCGCACCTGAAGGCCGCGCCGCATTGTCTAACAGCGCCTTGGACCAACGGCTGGCCGCATTGTGCACATCAATCGCTGTCGCGGCCGCCTGCAACGGTGACAGGCCATAGTGATCATCCTGCGGATGGAAGGCTTTAACGTGGCAAATCGGCGATGCACCCTCGGACACATTGAACCGGTGTTTGCGAGACCCGACAGTATAGTCATAGGCCACAGGCCAGCCATCCACGCCAGGAACCAACGCCATCCGATCCGAGCGCAGCACATGCAGCTCACGCGGCTGACCATCTTCGCCCAGAACGGCCTCGAGATAGCCGTTTCCGGTCAGAAGCAACTGCCCAAAGAAGGCCTCGAACAGCTCGGCCCGGCCTTGTGCAGCATTCGGGCGCGCCAGAAGCTCCAAAAGCGGATGAATATCATAACGTTGCTGGTCGTCCTGCAGCACCAAGGGCAGAGCGCTGGCGGCTTCCGCGATCAGCTTGACCGAGCGAAAGCCGACTGGGTTGGACGAAAACCCGCTGCGGGTCAGGCTGACCGTGTCACGCGGGCTCCAAGCCACACGACCGGCATTTCCATAAGCGATGACCGGCCCGGTGGCCGATGCCTTTGCCTCGCCCGGCATATCGGCCTTCGCGTCATCTGCGCCTCGCTTCAGAAAATCAAATACCATGCGCCTTGGCTCCTTGGTTTCGGTTTCCGGCTGCAACCGGGCAAACCTGTCCTGTCCGGGCAAACGCGGTCGCGCCACCCAGCGGTCAATCTTGTCATTTCGTGATCAGGCGGGGCTGGTGGCCCATCGGGCTAGTACCCCGCCTTTCGATGTTTTGCACTTTGCCAGCGAGGGTTAAAAAACCCTTTAACCAAGCGTGCGCACCTGCGGTCTGCGATAGGACGCAACGGGCTCGATGATCAGCTCATGCAGGGCCCAGACCAATGCATCCACGCGGTCCGGGCTGCCTTTGCCCTCGTAGCCCTGGCTGGTCATACGGCACATCTGATCCTCAAGTTGGGCCATGTTGCCAGCGTGCAAGACCCGCCCCTGTTCATAAAGCGCCGCCACAGGCTCGGCCCGCGTGACCTTCCCCCGCGTCGCACGCACAGCCTTGTAGGGCACGGTGGCGTCGATCTGACGAATCACGCTTTCAACAAGGTCACCACCTTGGTTAACCTCGGCCACCAGACGGTCCGCTTGATGGCGTTCCATCGCGTTCAGCGCGGCCTCGGCCCATTCCGACGGGCTGGCTGCCGTAACGCTGGCATCTTCCAGCACAACAGCCTTCCAATCGCCGGGTGGGCCCTTTGCCATGACACCAGCCACAACGATCCCGCATTCGTCAGATCCTTTGTGCCCCGTAACTGGCGGGTCCACCGCAACGACGATCCGATCCAACACGGGCGTGTCTGGCCCCAAGCGGTGTTTGTCCAGCATCGCCATCGTCCAAAGCGCGCCTTCCGTGTCTTCCAAAAGCACACCATCCAGCTCTTGCCGCCCCAATCGCGTGTCCGCGTAGCGTGTACGCACTTCGTCCAGAAAGCTTTTCGCCAGATAAGCGCGATTGGCTTCCGTCGGAGCGTGCGTGGTCACGGTCGAGGGATTCTTTAGGATCTGTTTCAGCACCCCAACATTGCGCGGGGTGGTCGTGACGCATTGGCGGGGATGTGTGCCAAGGCGCAGCCCGAATTGCAGCATATTCCACGTGTCCTCGGCCTTCTTCCACTTGGCCAACTCGTCCACCCATGCCGCATCGAACTGCGGTCCACGCAGACTTTCCGGCTCATGGGCCGAGAACACCTGCGCAATCGCCCCATTGGGCCAAACCAGCCTGCGTCGCCCGGCCTCCCATACCGGGCGACGATCCGGCGGCGAGCACGCCAGAATGCCGCTTTCCCCAAACACCATGACTTCGCGCACCTGATCGATGGTTTCGCCGACCAAGGCCACGCGGCGCGAGCGGCCGGGGTCCAACGGCCCCGCCCCCTCAACCTCGGCCCGCACCCATTCGGACCCAGCGCGAGTTTTCCCCGCACCACGTCCACCCATGATCACCCATGTCCGCCAATCTCCCTCGGGCGGCAGTTGGTGATCTAAAGCCCAGAATTCAAACAGATAGGGCAGCGCCATCAGCGCCCCATCACTCAGATCGTTCAGAAAGCTCTCGCGCTCGTCTTGCGTCGCGCAGGCAAGCCAG
This sequence comes from Aliiroseovarius pelagivivens, assembly GCF_900302485.1. Classification (NCBI taxonomy): domain Bacteria; kingdom Pseudomonadati; phylum Pseudomonadota; class Alphaproteobacteria; order Rhodobacterales; family Paracoccaceae; genus Aliiroseovarius; species Aliiroseovarius pelagivivens. The sequence continues at coordinate 1,632,408 of NZ_OMOI01000001.1, forward strand.
TCTGCGCCCGATTTCGTCTCGGGCCTGAGCAAGGTCCAGCTCTGCTGCCCGGTTGCCGCCAAATCCGGCTTTACCACTTTGTTCAAGACGTTTCCTTTCCTCGAATACCGTTTGCATGGCGCGGCGCACTTCCGTCATGGCTTTGGCCAACTCAGGTGTGGTTTCGCACCCATCCACTTCCGCCGTAGACAACTGGCGGTCCAACTCTTTCAAAACACGTAGAAAAAACGAGTCCGCGATCTTCAGGTAGTCTTCCGAAGCCGCGTCCTTCCCCAAGGGCGTGATAATTGTCATTCTTATGTCGTTGCCTCTCATGCTCTTGCCCGCACAAGCGACATGAAAAAACGGCCCCGGGCGGATGCCCAAGGCCGTTACAGTCATGTCTTCTAGCGTATGTCAGAGACTACACGGGACCGTACGTTCGGTCAAAACGCAACGCACGTGCACCGCTCGCTTCGGTAAGGATCAATCAACCTACTGGTTGGCGCGCTCGGCTTCGATCTTGCGCCATTCGGCCACGTTGGCGTTGTGTTGCGCCAAGGTTTCCGCGAAGGCGTGACCGCCCGTGCCATCTGCCACGAAGAACAGATAGGGCGTGCTGTCCGGGTTTAATGCGGCCTCAATGGCGGCGCGGCCCGGGTTGGCGATTGGGGTCGGTGGCAGCGCATCAATCACATAGGTGTTGTACGGTGTCTCGCGACGCAGTTCGCTTTGACGCAGCCCGCGCCCAAGGCTGCCCTGCCCTTTGGTGATGCCATAGATGACCGTGGGGTCCGTTTGCAGACGCATCCCCTTGTTCAGGCGGTTCACAAAGACGCTGGCGACTTGACGGCGCTCCTCGGCCAGACCGGTTTCCTTCTCGACGATCGACGCCATGACCAATGCTTCATCCGCATTTGCATAAGGAAGATCCGCCGCGCGCGCATTCCACGCTTCGGCCAGAATTTCGACCTGCGCGTCCTGCATCGATGCAATCAGCGTCGCGCGATCAGCGCCAGCTTTCACTTCATAGCTGTCTGGCGCCAAGCTGCCCTCGGCTGGCGTGCTTGCAACCTCGCCGGTCATAAAGTCTGCGCGGTTCAGGCTGTCGACAATCTGCCAGCTGGTCACACCTTCAGCCACGGCGATCCGGAACCGCGTATCGCTTTCGTCGCGTTTCTCAAGGTAAGTTTCGGGGGCATCGCCCTCCAGCTCGGCCGGTTTGAACTCGGCCGTGATTTTGTAGTCCTGAGTGGCCGGATCAAGCTCGCGTACCTGCATGACAGCAGACAGAACACCCACGCGGTACAGAATCTCGGTCCCGCAGGTCGACGCCCCGCCGCGTGTGACGATGTCCACGATCTCTTCCATCGAAGCACCGTCCTGCACAAGGAACGACCCCGCCTTCAAAGCAGAGGCCTTGTCGGAATACTCAACACCAATTCGGAAGATCGCGGCGTTTGAAATCGCCCCCTGCGCTTCCAGACTATCCGCCACGCGCGAGAACGAGCTGCCGCGCTCGACCCGCAGGCAGATGGTTTCTGCCAGCGGACCTTCAGATGTGTACTGTTTCTGACCCCATGCAACGACCCCGACCGCTACGATCAGAACAACAATGAACAGGCTCAGCGCATTCGAGGCGATGTTGCGCCACATCAGTCAGCAACCTTCCCCATGACAAGGCTGGCATTTGTACCACCAAAGCCAAAGCTGTTAGACAAAGCGATGTTGATCTCGCGCTTCTCGGCCTTGTTGGCGGCCAGCGACAGGCGCGGCTCGATCGCCGGGTTGTCCAGATTGATGGTGGGCGGTGCGACCTGGTCACGGATGGCCAGGACGCAGAAGATAGCTTCCACAGCGCCCGCAGCCCCCAGAAGGTGGCCGATCGAGGATTTGGTCGAGGACATGGTGGCCGTATCAGCCGCGTCGCCCAACAGACGCTCAACTGCGCCCAGTTCCACGGTGTCCGCCATGGTCGAGGTGCCGTGTGCGTTGATATAGTCAATCGCCGCAGGCTCCAGCCCGGCTTTGCCAAGGGCCGCTTGCATCGCACGGAAACCACCATCGCCATCTTCAGCCGGTGCAGTGATGTGATAGGCATCGCCCGACAGGCCATAGCCAAGCACTTCGGCATAGATCTTCGCACCACGCGCCTTGGCGTGTTCGTATTCTTCCAGAACCACGATGCCAGCACCCTCGCCCATCACGAAACCGTCGCGGTCTTCGTCATAGGGGCGGCTTGCGCCTTTCGGATCATCCCCGCGTTTGGTCGACAGAGCCTTACAAGCGTTGAAGCCCGCAATGCCCAATTCACAGATCGCGGCTTCGGCGCCACCGGCAACCATCACATCCGCATCTCCGGTTTGGATCAAACGGCTGGCATCGCCAATGGCGTGTGCACCTGTCGAACAAGCGGTCACGACCGAGTGGTTCGGTCCTTTAAAGCCAAACTTGATCGAGACCTGACCGGAAATCAGGTTGATTAGAGAGCCAGGAATAAAGAACGGCGATACACGGCGCGGGCCGCGTTCGTTCAGCAGGATCGAGGTATCGGCAATGGTCGAAAGACCGCCAATGCCAGAACCGATGATCACACCAGTGCGCAGTTGGCCTTCTTCGTCTTCCGGCATCCAGTCGGCGTCTTTAACCGCCATCTCGGCTGCGGCCAGACCATAGAGGATGAAATCATCGACTTTGCGGCGCTCTTTCGGCGCCATCCAGTCATCTGGGTTGAAAGTGCCATCGGTACCATCGCCTAGCGGTACTTCGCAGGCATATTTGGTGGTCACGCGCGAGGCGTCAAATTTCGTGATCGGCCCTGCGCCGGACTGTCCGTCCAGAATACGCTCCCATGTTTCCTCGACGCCGCTTGCCAGCGGAGAAATCATGCCCAATCCTGTTACAACCACTCGACGCATTCTGTTGCCCTTTCCCAGGTTTTCAAATGTCTTGGCGGTGATAGCGCGGCTAGGCATGTTGGGGCAAGCCGAATCCGATCACTGGTGGAAGCTCGCCTATTGTATTAACGCAGGGACATACCAGTGAATGCTGGCCAGCGACGGGTATACGCCCGTTTCGATCACCGGCCAGCATGTCAGTTTCACTAAGGGTCAGATGAATTCCGCTTTGGGTTCAGGCACGGGACGTGCCACCTCCAAAGCTTCCGACAGATCCACATTTTTCGAGAACAACGCCCGGCCGATTAGAGTACCCGCGATGTTCGGCACGTATTTCAGCCGCGCGACATCGTCCAGCTCGTGAACGGTTCCTGCCGCGATCACCTGATGCTTCGTTTCGCCTGCAAGCGCACTCAGAAGACCCAACTGCGCGTCGGGTTGCTCGATGTCGCTGTCGATATCCGTGATCAGCACGCTGGCCAGCGGCACGTCCGCATAGGACGCAAGGAAGCTTTCAGGGGACATCGCCACCGGATTTCGCCACCCATCTGTCATCAGGTTTCCCTGCCAGATATCTGCCGCCAAAACAATTTGATCGGGGTATCGGTTCGCAAGCTCTTTCACCATGGCTGGATCTCGTGCAGCCACCGTTCCCAGAACGACGCGTCCAGCGCCTTTTTCAATCCAGGTCTCAGCCATATCGCGGGTGCGGATCCCGCCAGCGACCTGTACTGAACATCCTGCCGAGTTGATGATCGCCTCAATCAGTTCAGCATTGTCACCTTCGCCAGCAACGGCATCGAAATCGGTCACCTGAATCCATTCGGCCCCGGCCTCGGAAAATCCCTGTGCTGTTTCCACAGGGTCCACATGCCAGATTGAAGGCTCTTCAAGACGGCCACGATGCAACGTCACGCAACGACCGTTCTGCAATTCTAGTGTTGGATAGATAATCATGGAGCGACTCCTTCGCCAAACCTTCGATGGTTTAGTGAAGTTTAGCACACCCCAAAATGTGCGCCTAAATTCGGCCCAATGCAGCCTGAAAACGGCGGCAGAAGGTGATTGCCCACAAAAAAAGCGGCCTACCCGATGGTAGGCCGCTTTTAAAAATCATGCGTCCTGATGGATCAGGCAGCTTCGGTGATGAATTTCACAGCGTCGCCGAAGGTCTGAATGGTTTCAGCAGCGTCATCCGGGATTTCAATGCCGAACTCTTCTTCGAAAGCCATAACCAGCTCTACGGTATCCAGGCTGTCAGCGCCCAGGTCGTCGATGAACGAGGCAGTCTCGGTGACTTTGTCCTCTTCAACACCCAGGTGCTCAACTACGATTTTCTTCACACGATCTGCGACGTCGCTCATGATCAATCCTCACGTTAGTTCAGGGCTTGGCCCTTTTCGTTTGACCCGTTCGGGCCGCTTAAGTTCCCCGCGCGAAACGCCGAGACCCCCAGCCCATTTGGACTGCCCTATTCGGGCTGAAGGGGAAAACCTGCGCCGCCTATAACACATCGAAGAAGATAGGCAAACGCTTTCGCGGTGCAAGGGCACAGACAAAATTTAGCTGTCAGCGCCCAGCACGTTTACAGCATGGCCATACCACCGTTTACGTGGATCGTAGCCCCGGTCGTATAGCCTGCCTCGTTCGAGGCCAGATACAGAACCGCTGCTGCGATTTCTTCCGGTGACCCCATGCGACCGGCCGGAATTTGCGCCAGCGTGCCCGACTTTTGATCATCGGTCAGTTTTTCCGTCATGGCCGTGCCGATAAAGCCCGGCGCGATGCAGTTTGCGGTGATACCACGGCTGGCAACTTCGTATGCGATCGACTTGGTCAGACCAACCATACCCGCCTTCGAGGCGGCATAGTTTACCTGACCGGGGTTCCCAGTCGCACCAACGATCGAACCGATATTGATGATGCGGCCCCAGCGGGATTTCATCATCGGGCGCATCACGCCACGGCACAGACGCATGGTCGAGGTCAGGTTGACGTTGATAACATCGTCCCAATCCTGATCCGACAGGCGCATGAACAGCTGGTCTCGGGTGATCCCGGCGTTGTTTACCAGAATGTCGACGCCGCCCATAGCGGCAACGGCCTGCTTGGGCAGGGCATCCACGGCTTCACCATCCGACAGGTTGCACGGCAGCACATGGGCGCGTTCGCCCAGCTCAGCGGCCAGCGCCTCAAGCGGTTCGACACGAGTGCCCGATAGTGCAACCGTGGCGCCAGCCGCGTGCAATGCTTTAGCAATTGCACCACCAATGCCGCCGGATGCACCCGTCACAAGGGCATTTTTTCCAGTCAGATCAAACATCTGCTTTTCCTTCTTCACGTTTCCGATCCCCCTATGGTCAGGGCTTTGGATCGGCTAATATGTTCTGATTATCCGTTCAGCGATTCAGCGGCGGCTTTCACATCATCGGGTGATCCGATGGCACGCGTGGCGACCGATCTGTCGATCCGCTTCACCATGCCGGACAATGCTTTGCCTGCACCGATTTCCCAAATCTCATTCACGCCATGCTCGGCCATCCATGCCACGCTTTCACGCCAGCGCACCGACCCTGTTACCTGCTCAACCAGAAGCGAACGGATCAGTGCCGGGTCTGCGACCTCGGCAGCGCGTACGTTTGCCACCAGAGGCACAGCAGGGGCGTTCATTTCCACGTGTACCAGCGCCTCGGCCATCACTTCGGCTGCGGGCTGCATCAATGCACAATGGAACGGAGCACTTACTGGCAACAGAACTGCGCGACGGGCGCCCTTGCCCTTGGCGATCTCAACGGCACGTTCGACGGCTTCCTTGTGGCCGGACACAACCACCTGTGCAGGGTCATTGTCGTTGGCCGCCTGACAGATCTGTTCATGGGCAGCTTCAGAAGCAACCTCAGCAGCAGTGTCGAAATCCAACCCCAAAAGAGCTGCCATTGCGCCGACACCTACCGGTACGGCTTCCTGCATGGCCTTACCACGGGTGCGCAGTAGACGCGCGGTGTCTGCAACCGTCAAAGCGCCTGCAGCTGCCAGCGCCGAGTACTCACCCAGCGAGTGTCCAGCAACGTAAGACGCAGCGTCGATCGTAACGCCTTCAGATTCCAGCGCACGCATGGTGGCCAGCGACGTGGCCATCAATGCCGGCTGTGCGTTTTGGGTGAGAGTCAGTTCGTCCTGCTCGCCTTCCCAGATCAGAGAGGACAGCTTTTCACCAAGCGCCTCGTCGACCTCGTCAAAAACGGCTTTTGCTGTGGGATAGGCGTCGGCAAGGGCTTTACCCATACCAATGCTTTGGGCCCCTTGCCCGGGAAATACAAATGCGCGGCTCATGACCCCTCCTCTTTATGCCAATGGCTTCAAGGAATGGGATACCTTGCGACGAAGCGCTGTGCAAACTGTTTGGGGGTACAACGCCCTAGTTCAGGCGGCGCGGAAAGCCATCCCATCGGTACGGATCTTCAAACCAGCGCGCCCGTGGCTTTCGTAGCTAGGGATAGCCAACCCACCACGATCATCTTTCAGATCACGCAGCAGGCGCTCTTGGATCGGACGCAAAAGCTGTTCTGGACCCGAGAGGACCTCGATCGCGGTCAGGTTCTCACCACCGTCATCAAGGCGAAGATACAATGTCGCCTGCCGTGCATTGCCAATGCCACTCGTGGCCTTACTGCAGGACAGCAACAATCCGGTTACGTCCTCAAACGGCACCAAAGTTTCTGTCTCGAACTCGTTATTCGAGCTGATCCGACCGCGACGCACCATCCGATTGTGAAGGTCGATCTGGGTCGATGCAATTCCGCCGCCTTGACCGAACAGATAAAGAAGCCCGCCCAACCCTACGAACAAGCAGGTCAAACCCAGCTTCATGGTCAGAAGTACAGTGTCATCCATTACCGGGGCATTCTGCATGACCCACAAACCGATCGAGGAAATGGCAAGTGCGACCCCCAGGAAGCGACAGAATGCACGAAGCACCGCTCCTCCGCTAACCGTTTTCACCTGGTTCATCAGCAAGTATCCGCATCTTGTGGGAGTAAGCAGTACGGGTTGTGCCGAAGCGAACCCTTTCGTGCCAGACTGAGGTAGTGATGAGACCATGGTCATGGGAGAAGACCTTCTTTTTTTATGTGCGGATCTGACAAGTAGCAGCGCGTCAGAGCTCAGTTTTCTCGCCCCAGTGTAGGGCGCTTAACAAAAGATCGACCTGAAGTGTGACGGAAGTTGGGCGTCAGATTGGTCAATGAGAGGCCATAATTTGCGCCAACCGATGCCGATGCACCTTATTTGCACCCGACAACCCGCCGCAAAGCCTTGCACCACTTGGTCAGACGTGTATAAGGCACCGTCCTTTCCGTAAGTGAATGAACCGCGTTGCCTCTCGTGGATGGGTCGCGGAAAGGTTTTTGCCCATTCTTTGAAGCGCGCTTGAAAATAGAACTGGAGTTCACATGCCCCTTTACGAGCATGTCTTCATCTCGCGTCAGGATCTGTCCAACGCGCAGGCTGAGAACCTCATCGAACATTTCGGCACCGTACTGGGTGACAACGGCGGCAAAGTCGTTGACAGCGAGTACTGGGGCGTCAAGACGATGGCTTACAAGATCAACAAGAACCGCAAGGGCCACTACGCCTTCCTGAAGACTGACGCTCCGTCTGTCGCCATTCAGGAAATGGAACGCCTGATGCGTCTGCATGACGATGTCATGCGCGTTCTGACCATCAAGGTCGACGATCACGCCGAAGGCCCGTCGGTACAAATGCAAAAACGTGACGAACGCGGCGACCGCCGTGGCCGTGACCGTTAATCCGGAGGTCTAAACCATGGCAGCCAAACCGTTTTTCCGCCGTCGTAAAGTTTGCCCGTTCTCGGGCGACAACGCACCGAAGATCGACTACAAAGACACACGTCTTCTGCAGCGCTACATCTCTGAGCGTGGCAAGATCGTTCCTTCGCGTATCACCGCCGTTTCGGCAAAGAAGCAGCGTGAGCTGGCCCGTGCTATCAAGCGTGCCCGTTTTCTTGCTCTGCTTCCCTACGCCGTTAAGTAAGGGGACCTGATCAATGCAAGTTATCCTTCTGGAACGTGTGGCCAAGCTGGGCCAAATGGGCGACGTCGTCGACGTAAAGCCTGGTTACGCACGCAACTTCCTGCTGCCCCAGGGCAAAGCCCTGTCGGCCTCGGACGCCAATATCGCGTCGTTCGAAGCTCAGAAAACTCAGCTGGAAGCCCGCAACCTGGAAACCAAACAAGAAGCAGAAGCTCTGGCTGAGAAGCTGGGCGGCGAGCAATTCATCGTGATTCGCTCGGCTTCGGACGCTGGCGCCCTTTACGGCTCGGTCACCCCGCGTGACGCCGCTGAAGTTGCCACCGAAGCTGGTTTCTCGGTCGACAAAAAGCAAATCATCTTGGTCACTCCGATCAAGTATTTGGGCCTGCACAGCGTCACCGTACGTCTGCACCCTGAAGTCGAAACCGAGATCGGCCTGAACGTGGCGCGCTCGCAAGAAGAAGCCGAACTGCAGGCTTCGGGCAAATCGATCCAGGAACTGGCCGCTGAAGCTGAAGCTGAAGCCGAGTTCGAGATCGCCGAGCTGTTCGACGACATCGGCGCAGCTGCATCGGACGACGACGACGACCTGGCTCCGGCCGGCGACGACGCCCCCGCCGCAGAGGCTTCGGAAGAAGAGTAATCTTCCTTCGATACAAGATTAGAAAGGCCGCTCAACCGAGCGGCCTTTTCTTTTTGCGGATTCGCTCATCCTTTGGGACGCGCGATAGAGTTTACTACAACTCCCCCTTTGGAATGGCCTGCTCACCTTCGGCCTTAGCCATTTGAACGAGATGCTCAGCAAGAACACGCCACCTTATCAAATGCCGCCGGCACGGGCGCGTCCCATCCGACGCCAACAAATAAAGGGGGCTTTAGACACCAATGGATTTGTTCTCTGAATGACAGGTCGCGCTTCTCTTTAGACGCACTGCAATCGCTTCCCCGTGAACAATGCCTTCTCTATGCTGCCCACATGACCCAATTCACACGTCGCACCGCCCTCGCCTCCTTCGGCGCCTTTGCTGTAACTGCCTGTGGCAGACGCTCGAACCGCGGCGCCTCACGTGCCCTACAGACCGACAGCTACAATCCCCCGCTCTTTCCCAATGAAACACCCGAGCTGCGCGCCCTGATCAACAAATGGGCCGATCACTACCAAATCCCGCGCGAGCTGGTACATCGTCAGGCCGTGCGCGAAAGCACGCACCGTCCATCGGCGCGCAATGGACCCTACTGGGGTCTGCTGCAAATTCTGCCCCAAACCGCCCGCACCATGGGACATCGCGGCCCGGCGGAAGAACTCTTGGATGCTGACGTGAACTTGAAATACGCCGGCAAATACCTGCGCGGCGCCTATATCGTTTCGGGCGGAGATATCGAGGACGCGATGGGCTGGTACGCCCGAGGGTACTATTATGAGGCCAAACGTCTTGGTCTGTTGGTCGAGACCGGATTACGCCCGGCCTGAGTGCGCTAAGAACGTCACTCTTTGACCCCCTTAACTACAACGCAAAAGGCCGCCCCAATCGGAGCGGCCTTTCGAATGTCTGTCAGGTGAGACTTATTCGTCTTCCAGAGCCTCAACGGCTTTCTGCAGATCGTCTTTCGAGACTTCTTTGTCCGAAACTTCGGCCAGTTCGAAAACATAGTCGATGACTTTGTCTTCGAAGATCGGCGCCTGCAGCTGCTGACGCATCTGCGGGTTCTGCTGAACGAATTCAAAGAACTGGCGTTCCTGACCCGGGTACTGACGTGCCTGGTTCATAACGGCCTGAGTCATCTCGGCATCAGTGACTTCGATCTCGGCTTTCTGGCCCAGTTCGGCCAGCAACAGGCCAAGGCGGACACGGCGGCTGGCAAGGGCTTTGTGCTCGTCGGTGGCTTCGATTTCCGGGTGATCGTGACCTTGCACGTCCGGGTTTTCTTCGTGCCACAGCTGGTGAGCGATCTGACCAGCTTCGGCGTCCAGCAGCGACGGCGGCAGGTCGAAATCAACCAGTTTGTCCAGCTCGTCCAGCAGGTTGCGCTTCATGATAGCACGGGCCGCACCAGCGAATTCTGCTTCCAGACGCTCGCCAATCTGCGATTTCAGAGCGTTCAGGTCTTCGGCACCGAATTTGGTGGCCAGCTCGTCGTTGATCTCGGCGGCAACAGGCTCTTTGACCTCTTTCACGGTGCATTCAAACACAGCGTCTTTGCCGGCCAGGTTTTCCGCACCGTACTCGGCAGGGAAAGCCACTTTGACTTCAACTTCTTCACCAGCTTTGGCGCCAACCAGCTGCTCTTCGAAACCCGGAATGAACGAGTTCGAACCCAGTACCAGCGGGTAATCTTCAGCTGCGCCACCGTCGAAGGCTTCGCCGTCAACTTTGCCCAGGAAGTCGATCACAACCTGATCGCCGTCTTTCGACTTGGTGCCTTTTTTGCGGTCTTTGAAGTCCTGAGCTGTCTCGGCCAGGTTGGCCAGCGCTTCTTCAACTTCACCTTCACCAGCCTTCACGACCAGCTTTTCCAGCTTGATGCCTTTCAGGTCGACCTCGGGGACGTCGGGAAGGGCTTCGTACGACATTTCGATCTCAACGTCGTCGCCTTCTTTCCAATCATCGTTGGTCATCTTCACGTCAGGCTGCATGGCCGGACGGTCACCCGATTCCTCGAAGTGAGCGTTCATGGCGCCATCGACAGCTTCCTGCATGGCTTCGCCCATCAGGCGCTGACCAAACTGCTTTTTCAGCAGAGCCATCGGCACTTTGCCTTTGCGGAAGCCTTTCATTTCGACTTCGGGCTGCGCTTCAACCAGCTTTTCGTTGACTTTGGCGTCCAGATCAGCGGCCGGAACCACGATCTTGTAGCCGCGTTTCAGACCTTCGTTCAGGGTCTCGGTGACCTGCATCGTCTCGTCCTTCTTTCAATTTTGGTGCGGGTGGAGGGACTTGAACCCCCACGCCTTGCGGCGCCAGAACCTAAATCTGGTGCGTCTACCAATTTCGCCACACCCGCTAAAACCGAGGACGGCCCACGTTTTCAGGACGGGGCCGTCCAAATTCGCGCCCTTCTAGCACCAGTGCGCAGCGGATGCGAGAGGAAAAGCGCCCTTATCCAGCAGGAGTTCGCGCAATTTCATACTCTTTCGGTGCGGATGCCCGGCGGAAGGCCCAGAATCAGGTGCTCACGTCCCTAGTTTTCGGAACACTGCGGGCAATTGTTCGGGCAAATCCTCGGCGATCAATCCCGGCCCAAATTCCAGTGCGCATTCCACATGCAACCACGCGGCGGTTTCTGCCGCTTGCATGGGCGCGAAGCCCCGCGCGAGCAGTCCGGTGATGAAACCCGCCAGTACGTCTCCCGATCCGGCGGTGGCCAGCCATGGGGCGGACCGCTCATAGGCGGCGGAGTTGATCGAGCATGCGCCATCTGGCGCCGCAATCACCGTGTCCGGCCCTTTGAACAGCACGACGCACCCTGCCCGCGCTGCGGCTTCTCGGGTTGCGTCGACCTTGGAATAGGCCGGTCCTTTGGTGGCGGGGGCGTTCAGTTTCTCGGCAATATCAGGGAACAGTCGCGCGAACTCGCCCGCATGCGGGGTCAGCACGCAGTTGTCATGCAGCATGTCGAACAGCACCGACGGATCGTCCTTAAACGACGTCAAAGCATCCGCATCCAGCACCGTCGCGCGTTTCGCAGCCAAGGCCACCGGAACCAAATCCCGCGCACGATCTACGCCCAAACCGGGACCAAGGCAGAGCGCGTTGAGCCGTTCATCCGCCAGCACAGCCTGCAACGTCTGCGCATCCCCAACAGGAGACAGCATAATCGCATCCAACCTCGCAGCGTTTTCCTGGAGTGCGCCGGGCGTTGGGGCGACGGTGACCAGCCCGGCCCCAATGCGGAGTGCACCTCGCGCCGAGAGCCGCGCCGCGCCGCCTTTGCCAGACGGTCCAGACAGGATGAGCGCGTGGCCGTGGGAGAATTTGTGATCGTTGCCGGGCTTACCTAGCCAGCTTGGGCGATCGACCAATCTGACAATCTCGCCCGGCGGCACCGCCGGGCAATCCCCGACCGCCCCCCCGGGCGGGGATTTCATCCCCCCCCGCGGCCGGGGACTGCCCTCTAAGCCGATGGATTTGACGACCGTTTTTCCAGCCCACCCGGTACCTTCACTCAATAAATGTCCAAGTTTGGCGGTATGAAAGGAGACTGAGAGGTTCGCTTGAACAGCGATTCCAGCTTCATCTTCGCTGTCCGCACTCAGTTCACGACCCGAGTCCGAACAAACCCCAGATGGGATATCAATTGAGACAATCTTTGGCTTCATCACTGCAAGTTCGTTCTGGTTTCTTCCCCAGCGCTGGTAAACATCCCAGTATAATTCCTCTGGCTGCGTTACTGCGCGCTTGAGTCCTGTGCCAAACAACCCGTCAATAAGAAGGTCAGAATTTGCACTAGATGTGCCATGGTTAGTCTCTTCCCTACTGTAGGATCGAACCTCCCCCAAATCCATCCACAGCTCATAATTCACCCGCGCATCCGGTGGCAGCTTCTTGGCATCGCCATAGAGGAACACCTCGACCTCCCAGCCCCATTCTTTCAACAGCCGCGCCACGACAAATCCATCGCCGCCATTGTTGCCCGGCCCGCACAGCACCACCGCTTTGTGAGAAGTTTTTGCCAGCTCGGGCCATTCTTCGAATATGGCCTCGACCACGCCCCGGCCCGCGCGTTCCATCAGCTCCAGCCCCGTGACCTCGCCCGACTCAATCGCGGCCTGCTCAATGGCGCGCATTTGGGCAGCTGTCAGCAATTCGGTCATCTTATTCTTCTCACTCTGCACAATCTTCGCGCGCACTGCTTAATTTTTAGGCACATGCTCAGTTTTTCACACGCCCGCGTGCGCTACCACCACCCTAGTCAATTGCCCCCCGTTAAGGAAAGTGATCAGTGATGCCCAACACGACGTTTCGAACCGGAGGGCTATCCATGAAAAAGATCGAAGCCATCATCAAGCCGTTTAAGCTGGATGAAGTGAAGGAAGCGCTGCAAGACATTGGCGTGCAGGGCCTGTCGGTGATCGAAGTGAAGGGCTTTGGCCGTCAAAAGGGCCATACCGAGCTGTATCGCGGCGCTGAATATGTCGTCGACTTCCTGCCCAAAGTGAAGATCGAAATCGTTCTGGCCGATGATCAGGTCGATGAAGCCGTTGAGGCCATCATCGACGCCGCCAAGACCGACAAGATCGGCGACGGCAAGATCTTCGTCAGCCCCGTTGAACAAGCCATTCGCATCCGCACCGGTGAATCCGGCGACGATGCTCTGTAAATCACACGAATACACACGAACCAAAGGAACCTGATATGAGCGCTCAAGACGTACTCAAGCAGATCAAAGATGAAGACATCGCCTATGTCGACATCCGTTTCACTGACGTGCGCGGCAAGCTGCAGCACGTGACCGTGGACTGCGACCTTGTCGACGAAGACTTCCTGGAAGAAGGCTTCATGTTTGACGGCTCGTCGATTGCCGGCTGGAAGTCGATCGAAAGCTCGGACATGAAACTGATGCCCGACACGACCAGCACTTATGTCGACCCCTTCTATGCCGAGAAAACTCTGTGCATTCACTGCTCGGTTGTCGAGCCCGACACCGGCGAGAAATACGCCCGTGACCCGCGCGGCACCGCCGAGAAAGCTGAAGCTTACCTGAAGTCCTCGGGCATTGGTGACGTGGCTTACATGGGTCCGGAAGCTGAATTCTTCCTGTTCGACGACGTTCGTTTCTCGAACACCATGAACAAAGTGTCGTTCGAAGTGGATGCTGTTGACGCGGCTTGGAACTCGGACGCCGAATACGAGATGGGCAACACTGGCCACCGTCCGGGCATCAAAGGCGGTTACTTCCCCGTGAACCCGATTGACGATGCGCAAGACCTGCGTTCGGAAATGCTGACCACGATGAAGAACATCGGCATGAAAACCGATAAGCACCACCACGAAGTAGCTTCGTGCCAGCACGAGCTGGGTCTGATCTTCGACAGCCTGACCAAGCAGGCCGACGAGCTGCAGAAGTACAAGTACATCATCCACAACGTGGCCCACGCTTACGGCAAAACGGCAACATTCATGCCCAAGCCGATCGCAGGCGACAACGGTACCGGCATGCACGTAAACATGTCGATCTGGAAAGACGGCAAGCCGCTCTTTGCTGGCGACAAATACGCTGACCTGTCGCAGGAAGCCCTGTGGTTCATCGGCGGCATTCTGAAGCACGCCAAGACCCTGAACGCCTTCACCAACCCGTCGACCAACAGCTACAAGCGTCTGATCCCGGGCTTTGAAGCCCCTGTTCTGCGCGCCTACTCGGCTTCGAACCGTTCGGGTTGTGTACGTATTCCGTGGACTGAAAGCCCGAAAGCCAAGCGCGTTGAGGCTCGTTTCCCCGATCCGGCAGCGAACCCCTATCTGTGCTTTGCAGCCCTGCTGATGGCCGGCCTTGACGGCATCAAGAACAAGATCGATCCGGGCCCCGCTCAGGACAAGAACCTGTACGACCTGCCGCCGGAAGAACTGGAAGGCATCCCGACCGTTTGTGCATCGCTGCGCGAAGCTCTGGAAAGCCTGGAAGCCGACAACGACTTCCTGACAGCTGGCGACGTGTTCACCAAAGACCAGATCCAGGGTTACATCGACCTGAAATGGGAAGAGGTTTACGCCTACGAGCACACCCCGCACCCGGTGGAATACCAGCTGTACTACAGCTGCTAATCGCTGAGAAATTATTGACTTGGGGCGTCCTATTGGGCGCCCCTTTTCATTTCAGGCAGAGGGTTGGTTCGAGCGGCAACCAAGCATGCCCCAAACAAAAAAAGAGCGCCTATCCGGCGCTCTTTTCATTCATTAGCTTGTTGGTTGCCTATGCCCAAGCCCCTGTTAGCGGGGCGTCATAGATCTCAGGAGCTTCCAGCAACCACGCGGTTGTGAGCCTGCTGATACTGACGGTGGCCTTCCTGAACGCAATAAGCATCGCCTTCAGCTTTCGTCATTCCCGACGGCACAGCGATCGATTCATCCCACTGAACCCGGTCACGCATATAAAGCTGGCATATCACGGCACCCTTCTCGGTCTGAATCTTAACAGGGTTGCTTTCATACGCAGTCTTGTTGACACACCCAGCCATCGCACCAGTGGCAGCAATCGCCATCACTAAAGTAAGTTTTTTCATATTTCTTCCCGCTCTATTTCTCACTCGTGAACTTGCCCGAGGGCACACCTAGCTTTAAGCCACAAATTTTGTCTAAAGTATGAAAATTGGTGCTCAAAATTCATTGCAAACACGCACATTCAAGCCACAATATCCGAAGATCTTTTAATATTCACCTACAGGTGGATTGATGTTCAACTCTTCCAACCTTTGCCATGACAACACATACGAGTGGATCGAGAAGACCACCGCACCGGTTCTTGGCAACCGTTTCATGGTCTGACGCTCGACCCGCAACCACTTTTCTTTCTCAGGGGAAAAGCTACGGCGTTCCTCTTCCCTTCGTGGCTGAAACAGCTCGGGATCATTGTAGGAAAGATAGTTCGCCCGCCACATCGGTCGGCCAACCTGAATACCGTCGAACAGTCGTTGAACTCTGGCGGCGATATCAGGCGTGTAGTCGTCAACGGGAATGTGAATTTTCACCAATGATTTCATATATTTTTGATCAAGAGACCAACTGGCCGGAAAACAAAGGATGGCACCTGTCATCACGTGCTCATCATCTTGTTTTTGCAGGATGACAAAGTCTTCCTGCACCAACGCACCTAGTGTCAGAAGGGGCTGCGAACGATCCAGCTGAACCAATCGATCATCCGGACACCGCACACAGTCGCCCTGAACCTCAAATCCGTCCTTGTCCGAGAGTTCTGCAAGCACTTCCTCAAGCAGTTCATCCGCTGCTGCACGCGCCCCATCGGACAATCGATGAACGAGCTGGCCGTGTTCCTTCATAAGAAACAATCTGTGCGCCATTTGCGCAGGATACACGTCATCAGTCTGCAACCACTGCCCCGGTTCGACAGGATTTAGTCCCGGAAGTCGCGCAGTCCTCGGATTCGCCCAAGGCAGAATCGGTAGCTCGTTTTGACAGATTTCAACCATCTGTATCCCCCGCTGAGTGACGGGCCGGACTGTGCGCGGCTACGAACATCCGTGCAAGCGTAAATTGGGGCACTGGATCACCCGAGTATACGTTTCTTCACCCTTGCGTGAACTTGTCCCTCACCCCCTTGCCCCGTCCCCCATGGCACGCCACCTTCGTCGGACCAAATCATTTCGTCGGACCGCCCCAAGACAGCACGCGCACTGCTGCCGCTCTGGCGTTTCCGATCAGGACAGGAGCAGCCATGCCGACCGAAAAGTTTACCTTCCCCGGACATGCAGGTCACGATCTGGCCGCGCGTCTGGATCTGCCCGATGGTCCTCATCTGGCAACGGCCCTGTTTGCCCATTGCTTCACATGCGGCAAAGACATCGCTGCTGCTCGCCGCATTTCCGCACGCCTCGCCGCGCTTGGTATTGCCGTGCTGCGTTTTGACTTTACCGGACTTGGACACTCGGATGGCGATTTCGAGAACACCAGCTTCACCTCGAATGTGCGGGATCTGGAAAACGCAGCCGAGGCCTTGCGCGACCGTGGATATCCGCCCGCACTTTTGATCGGGCACTCGCTTGGCGGGGCAGCCGTAATCAAAGCTGCGTCCCACCTGTCGGGAATTCAGGCTGTCGTCACCATTGGCGCCCCGGCAGATCCCTCGCATGTGATTGAAAACTTCGCGGACGCCCTGCCCGGCATCACATCTGAAGGCGCCGCCGATGTCTGTCTGGGGGGCCGCCCCTTCCGTATTGGCGCAGACTTCGTCGAAGATGTGCAATTCACACAACTGGACGAGGCTCTTAAATCTCTGAACGCTGCCCTTTTGGTCCTGCACGCCCCGCGCGACCAGATCGTGTCGATCGACAACGCCGCCACGCTTTTCATGGGGGCTAAGCATCCCAAAAGCTTCATTACGCTGGACGATTCAGATCACCTGATCAGCCGCGCCAGTGATGCCGAATATGTCGCCGAAGTGATCGCCACCTGGGCGGCGAAGTATGTGAACCTCGCCCCTCCCGCTCCGCCCCCCGGCGCGCCCGAAGGCATCGTCCGCGTATCCGAGGCCGATCCGCGCGGGTTCCTACAAGATATCCAATCTGGCCCGAAGCATCATACGGTGGCGGATGAACCCTTGGCCTATGGAGGCACGAACAAGGGTATGTCACCTTATGGGTTCCTGTCGGCTGGGCTTGGCGCCTGCACCTCGATGACCATTCGCATGTATGCGCGCCGCAAAGGCTGGCCGTTGGAACATGTCCGGGTCGAAGTCAGCCATGACAAGGTCCACGCGCAAGACGCTGAAACCGGAGCCAAGAACCGGATCGACACCTTCCGGCGCGAAATCCACCTGACCGGCAATCTGGATGCTGGCCAGCGCCAGCGCCTTTTGGAAGTTGCGGATCGTTGCCCGGTGCACCGAACACTTGAAAGCTCCAGCCAGATCGAAACCGTTTTGGCAGGCTGACACGGGGAAATCCGCGTGTGATAGCACAGGGACCGCTTTTTACCTTGACCCGAGCCACCGCACCGTCAAAAACGCCTTTATGAGTACGGGCAGACTAACAATTGATCTGGATGCAGTGGTCGCAAACTGGCGGGCGCTGGATGCAAAAAGTGGGGCAGAGGTTCAGACCGCTGCTGTTGTGAAAGCCGATGCCTATGGGCTTGGCGTGGGCAAAGTGGGTCGTGCACTGGCCGCCGCTGGCACACGGCGCTTCTTTGTGGCCGCCGCCGAAGAAGGGGCCGCGTTGCGCGAGGCCCTTGGCCCCGGCCCGGAAATCAGCGTCTTTTCCGGCCACATGTCCGGCGACACCGACATGGTGCACGATCTGGGCCTTGTACCGATGCTGAACTCGGTCGAGCAAGTCACCCGCCATCTGGAAGCCCTGCCCGGCCACCCGTTTGGCATTCAGCTGGACACTGGCATGAACCGTCTGGGGATGGAGCCCGCCGAATGGGCCGCACTACGCGACATCCTTCTGCCACAAAACCCGCGCCTGATCATGAGCCATCTGGCCTGCGCCGATGATCCCGATCACCCGATGAACCACCAACAGCTGTCGGCCTTTCACGACATGACCGATGGGGTCGATATCCCGCGTAGTCTGGCGGCAACGGGCGGCATCCTGCTTGGGCCGGATTATCATTTCGACCTGACCCGTCCCGGCATTGGCCTTTATGGCGGCTTCCCGTTCGAGGACGCCCAGACGGTTGTTCATCTGGACCTGCCCGTCATCCAAATCCGCGATGTCGCCGAGGGCGAGACCGTGGGTTATTCCAACACATGGCAGGCCGAAGCCGCGTCGCGCGTCGCGACCGTGGCTGCCGGCTATGCAGATGGCCTGAACCGGCACCTGTCAAACCAAGCCGTACTGTTTCACGAAGATACGCCCTGCCCCATTTTGGGCCGTGTCTCGATGGATATGATCGGTGTAGACGTGACGCACCTGCGCGAAACACCTAAAAACTTGACCATGTTGTCTGATCAGCAGACCGTCGATGATCTGGCAGAGATTGCAGGCACCATTGGCTATGAGTTTCTGACCCAGTTGGGCCACCGCTATCACCGCCACTATGCACGGGGCCGCACATGATCGCCTTGACCAAACCACTGGCCACAATTGGTCGTGTGACGCTTGGGTTTCTGGCCCTTGTCGGGCGCGTCGCGATCTTTGCAGGCCAGTCCATCGCCCATATCGTCCGCCCGCCATTCTATCCACGCGAGCTTCTGACCGCGATCCTGAACATCGGCTATTTCAGCCTGCCTGTGGTAGGTCTGACAGCGATCTTCACTGGTGCTGCGTTGGCATTGCAAATCTATTCAGGCGGTCAGCGTTTCTCGGCCGAAGCCGTCGTGCCCCAGATCGTCGCCATCGGCATGGTGCGCGAACTTGGCCCGGTTCTGGTCGGCCTGATGATTGCCGCGCGGGTGACCTCGTCGATTGCCGCCGAAATCGCCACCATGAAAGTGACCGAGCAGATCGACGCGCTGGTCACGCTGTCCACCCACCCGATGAAATACCTGACCGCCCCTCGCGTGCTGGCCGCCACTCTGGTCGTGCCAATTCTGGTCGGCATCGGCGACATCATCGGCATCATGGGCGGCTTCATCGTTGGCACCCAACAGCTTGGCTTTGCCACTGGGCCTTACCTGAACAACACATGGAATTTCCTTGAGACGCCCGACATCGTGTCCTCGCTGATCAAAGGCGCGGCCTTTGGCTTCATCGCCGCCGTCATGGGCTGTTATCACGGGATGCGTTCTGGTCGCGGCGCGCAGGGCGTGGGCCGCGCCACCAAAACCTCGGTCGAGGCCGCAGCCGTCCTGATCCTAGCCGCCAACTTCCTTCTCACCAGCTTCTTTTTTGCGACATGATTGAACTTACAAACGTCCATAAAGCCTTTGGCCCGAAACGCGTTCTGGACGGGGTAGACCTGACCATCAATCGCGGTGAAAGCATGGTGATTATCGGGGGCTCCGGCACCGGTAAGTCTGTGTTATTGAAATGCATTCTGGGCCTAATGGTGCAGGACAGCGGTTCCATCACTCTGGATGGCGAAGACACCTCGAAGGTCGAGCGTGACGCGTTTCTCGCCCGCTTCGGGATGCTGTTTCAGGGTGGTGCGCTGTTTGACAGCCTGCCCGTCTGGCAAAACGTTGCCTTCCGCCTGCTGCGCGGATCGCTTGCCAAACCCAAAGAAGAAGCCCGCGAGATCGCGATCGAGAAACTGCGCCGCGTGGGCCTGACGCCCGACGTGGCTGACCTGTTCCCAGCCGAGCTGTCGGGCGGCATGCAAAAGCGTGTGGGCCTTGCCCGCGCCATCGCCGCCGAGCCCGAGATCATCTTCTTCGACGAGCCCACCACCGGGTTGGACCCGATCATGTCCGGCGTCATCAACGACCTGATCCGCGAGATCGTGGTCGAAATGGGTGCCACCGCCATGACCATCACCCATGACATGTCCTCGGTCCGCGTGATTGCCGACAAAGTGGCGATGCTGCATGACGGGAAGATCCAGTGGACGGGACCGGTCAGCGATATGGATGCCTCGGGCGATCCCTACGTCGCACAGTTCATTTCGGGCAGTGCTGAAGGGCCGATTGAGGCGGTAAGGTAGCGGGTTCAAGCGGGAAGAATTCAACGTTTCTCCCCGGTGTCACCACTTGAGAATTCGATCAAGAGAGCTTTCATTGTCCTCATGACACTGCGTTACCTCAATCTCGCCCTCCTCATCGCCTTCCCCATCGCCTGGTTCGCGCCGCTCATGCACGCAGGCATCAACCTGCCGCTCTTTGGCTTGAAAGAGGTCAGCGTCGTCTCGGGCCTTCAGGCGCTGTGGGAGACGGACGTGATCCTCGCGCTGCTTGTCACCTTCTTTGCGGTCTTCGCACCGATCCTGAAGGTGCTGGGGCTGGCCCTGATCCAGTTCGGCATGATGCGCCGCCGGATGCTGCCCGCGTTCAACGTTTTGGGTAAGCTCGCGATGGCCGACGTCTTCCTGATCGCACTTTATATCGTGATCGTAAAAGGCGTTGGTCTTGCAAAGATCGAGACCGGCTGGGGGCTTTATCTGTTCACCGCCTGCGTCTTGACCTCGATCGTACTAAGTTTTGCAACCGCGAAACGTCAAAAAGCCTGACGTGGCAAGTGCCTAACCCCTTGCACACGGCGCACCAACCGGGCAGAAATTCCGAATGGCAAAAGCACAGAAAATTTTCACCTGTTCGGCCTGCGGGGCCAGCTCCTCGAAATGGTCCGGCCGCTGCGAGGCCTGCGGCGAATGGAACACCATTCTGGAAGACGCCCCGCTCAGTTCTGGCCCGGCCTCGAAGTCCTTGGGCGGCAAGCGCGGGGCATCGCTCAAGCTGACTGATCTATCTACGGAAGAGGCCCCGCCCCCGCGCACCGAATGCGGGATGCGAGAGCTGGACCGCGTGTTGGGCGGCGGATTGGTGCCCGGTTCTGCCATTCTTGTGGGGGGTGATCCCGGCATCGGCAAATCCACCCTGCTGTTGCAGGCCGCGGCCCTGTTCGCGCAAGCGGGGCTGCCTACGATCTATGTCTCGGGCGAGGAAGCCTCGGCCCAAGTGCGGATGCGCGCCCAGCGATTGGGCTTGACGGATGCCCCCGTCCGGCTGGCTGCTGAAACCAATCTGCGCGACATCATGACGACGCTGGACGCTGAACGCCCTGCTCTTGCGATCATCGATTCAATCCAAACCATGTGGGCCGACAATGTAGACAGCGCGCCGGGTTCCGTCAGTCAGGTCCGCGCAGCCGCGCACGAGCTGACCACATTCGCCAAGAAACGCGGGATATCTGTCGTTCTGGTGGGCCACGTCACGAAGGACGGCCAGATCGCGGGGCCCCGTGTGGTCGAACACATGGTCGACACGGTGCTCTATTTCGAAGGCGAACGCGGCCACCAGTTCCGCATCCTGCGCGCTGTGAAGAACCGTTTCGGCCCAGCAGATGAAATCGGCGTGTTCGAGATGACGGGCGCGGGCCTGTCCGAAGTCGTGAACCCCTCGGCCCTGTTTCTGTCTGATCGCGAAGACCCCGCCCCCGGATCGGTGGTGTTCGCAGGCATCGAAGGCACCCGCCCGGTTCTTGTTGAACTTCAGGCGTTGGTCGCGCCCTCGCCTCACAGCCAACCGCGCCGGTCTGTTCTGGGCTGGGACAGTGGGCGTTTGGCGATGATCCTAGCGGTGTTGGAAGCCCGCTGTGGCATCCCGTTTGCAGGGCTCGACGTCTATCTAAACGTGGCCGGTGGCATGAAAATCTCGGAACCCGCTGCCGATCTGGCTGTGGCGGCGGCGCTACTTTCCGCGCGCGAGGACGCCTCGATCCCCAAAGATACTGTGGTTTTTGGCGAAATCAGTCTATCAGGGGCATTGCGTCCTGTCGGACAGACGGAAAACCGGTTGAAAGAAGCGCAAAAACTTGGTTTCACATCTGCGATAGCGCCAACGCGCAGCAAGACCGGCTCGGGCTCCGGGCTGAACATTCAGAAAATGTCGGACCTGACCGGGTTCGTCGGAGAAATATTCGGGGCCGGATAGGCCCAACAACAGGGACGGTATCGGGCCAAGACCCGAACCGAAGTGACGAAGATGGAAGGTTTCACTCTGATTGACGGGATCGTGGCTGCGGTCATTCTCATCTCGGCAATTCTGGCCTATTCGCGCGGATTTGTGCGCGAAGGCATGTCGATTCTGGGGTGGGTCGCTGCTGCAGTTCTGGCCTATATATTTGCTCCACGCGCCCTGCCGTTGATCAAGGAAATCCCAGTCCTGCAAGATTTCATCGCCGACAGTTGCGAATTGTCGATGATTGCGGCCTTCGCTGGCGTCTTTGCCTTGGCACTGGTGATCGTGTCGATCTTCACACCGCTCTTTTCCTCGGCTGTCCAGCGCTCGGCGCTTGGCGGGCTGGATCAGGCGCTTGGCTTCATCTTTGGCGTTGTCCGCGGCCTTGTTCTGGTGGCGATTGCGCTGGTGGTCTATGATCGCATCGTAACAACCGACACCATTCCGATGGTGGATGACAGCCGTACTGCAAAAATCTTTGCCCGCACGCAGGATCGTATCAACGAACAGATCCCCGAGGATGCCCCCGGCTGGATCGTCGGCAAATACGAAGAGCTGGTCGGCGCCTGCTCGGGCGGCTTGCCAACCACCGAAGATAGCGGCAGCTGATCAATTCACAACGCGCCCCCGGGGCGCGTTGTTTCGTTTCGGGCAGGCGAATTAATCACCCCAGCGATGTGATAGATTGATGACACGGCGCAACCTGTCCAGTAAGAGAAGCCCAACGCCACGGAATCGGAGACCGCTGCTCATGTCCGACACCTCGCCCGCCTGTCCTTCCACCATGCCATTCGCGCATCCGTTTGATGACGACAAGCTGAAGGAGGAGTGTGGTGTATTCGGCGTAATCGGCCTGAAAGACGCTGCAAACTTCGTCGCCCTTGGCCTGCACGCCCTGCAGCATCGCGGACAAGAAGCAGGCGGCATCGTCTGCCATGATCCCGCCGAAGGCTTCAACTCGGCCCGCCGCTTTGGCTATGTGCGTGACAACTTCACCAAAGCCAGCGTGATGGAGACCCTGCCCGGTCCCCTTGCCATCGGCCATGTGCGCTATTCCACTGCCGGATCGAAAGGCGCGGTCATCCGCGACGTGCAGCCTTTCTTTGGCGAGTTCTCGATGGGCGGCGCCGCGATCGCCCATAACGGCAACATCACCAATGCCGACGCCCTGCGTCGCGAATTGATTGAGCGCGGCTCGATCTTCCAAAGCTCGTCGGACAGTGAATGCATCATTCACCTGATGGCCCGTTCTCTGCAACGCACCATCCCCGAGCGGATGGAAGACGCGCTGCGTCGGGTCGAAGGTGCATTCTCGGTCGTTGCGATGACCCGAACCAAGCTGATGGGCGTCCGCGACCCGCACGGTGTCCGCCCGCTGGTGCTGGGCAAACTGGGCGAAGGCTGGGTACTGTCGTCGGAAACCTGCGCGCTGGACATCATTGGCGCCGAGTTCATTCGCGAGATCGAACCGGGCGAGATGGTGGTGATCACTGATGACGGTGTGGACAGCAGTTTCCCGTTCCGCCCGCAGCCCTCGAAATTCTGTATCTTCGAGCACGTTTATTTCTCGCGCCCTGACAGCATCTATGGGGGCCGCTCGGTCTATGAAACCCGCCGTCAGATCGGTGTGGAACTGGCCCGCGAAACCCCAGTCGATGCTGATCTGGTCTGCCCAATCCCGGACAGCGGCGTGCCCTCGGCCATCGGTTACAGCCAGGAAAGCGGCATTCCCTATGCGCTGGGGATCATCCGCAACCAGTATATGGGCCGGACCTTCATCGAACCGACCGAACAGATCCGCAACATGGGTGTGCGTCTGAAACTGAACGTGAACCGTGCCCTTATCCGCGGCAAACGCGTTATTCTGGTCGATGACAGCGTGGTGCGTGGCACCACGACCCGCAAGATCAAGGACATGCTACTGGATGCAGGCGCCAAGGAAGTTCACTTCCGCATCGCCTCCCCGCCCACCGCATGGCCCTGTTTCTACGGCGTCGACACGCCCAATCGTGACAAGCTTTTGGCCGCCAAGATGACCGAGGACGAGATGTGTGCGCATCTCAAGGTCAACAGCCTGAAATTCATCTCGCTCGACGGGCTGTACCGCGCTGTTGGCGAAGCCGAAGGCCGCAAAAAGGACTGCCCGCAGTATTGCGACGCGTGTTTCTCGGGTGAATATCCGGTAACACCTGCGGACCAGATCAAAAAAGGATTTGAGCTGAAGGCGGCGGAATAGTGAAGTTTCTGGAACGCTTTTTCCAGAAGGGATCCGAGGATTTGTCCAAGGATCCCCGTTGGCGGCGTTTCAACGACAGCGCGTATAAATGCCCCTGCTGCGACCAAAGCTTTTCGGGCATTTTTGATATCGGCTTCGATCACCCCGATCCTTGGCCACACGGAAACCGCAAGGAAAGCGGTCAGGAAGAACTGATCGTGGGCGAGGACCGTCTTGGCACGGACCTGTGCAGGTTCAGCGGGCACGTGTTCGTTAGGTCTGTCTTGTACTTGCCCGTCAAGGGAAGTGGCAAACGGTTCGGTTTCGGATGCTGGGGATCGCTAAGCGACGAAAACTTCGACACATATGTTAAGGATTCGCGCGGAGAGGCGGTGTTCGAAGGCGCTTTTTCGTGGCTTGCGAACAGCCTGCCCTGCTTTGAAAGCACCGACCCGTTACCATGCAACATGACACCCGGCGACGATGGACAGCGACCGTCTTTGTGGGTTCAGGAAGGTCACGCTTTATTTGACGCGCAACAGGAGGGGATCAGTTTCGACACCCTTCTCGATATTTACGCGAAAACCGGAAATAATCTGCGTCCTCACCTTTCAGACGCGTAAGCGCTTCCCGCACTCGACATTTCAATTAGACAACGTTAAGCCGCCCCCATGACCGACACACAGAAAATCGCCCTCGTAACCGGTGCATCGCGTGGCCTTGGGGCCGCCATCGCGCTGGAGCTGTCCAAAACCCATCACGTTGTGGCCGTGGGCCGCACCACAGGTGCCTTGGAAGAGCTGGATGACAAGATCAAGGCTGCCGGTGGTTCCGCCACTCTGGCGCCGATGGACATCACCAATAAGGACGCCATGGCGCATCTGTGCCGCTCGATCCATGATCGTTGGGGTCCGATTGCTGTCTGGGCACATACAGCGATTTACGGTCCTGCCCTGATGCCGACCCCGGATCTGGACGACAAGGGCTGGACGCAGGCGTGGAACACCAATGTCGAGGCGACCCGCAATCTGATCTTTATGGTCAACGCGCTGATGACAGATGACAGCACCGCATTGTTCTTTGCCGATGATCATGCGGGCGAGAAGTTCTTCGCGGGTTATGGGGCCACCAAGGCGGCCCAAGTGGCAATGGTGCGCAGCTGGGCGGCTGAGAACGCCAACATCGGACCGCGTGTGGTCGTGGCCGAACCTGCGCCGCTTGCAACCTCGATGCGTGGCCGGTTTTTCCCCGGCGAAGACCGCAGCACGCTGGCCCCAGTTGATGACGAGGCGAAGCGCATTTTGTCCGAGGCCGGGCTAGCCTAAACTTTGACCTGATCGCAACGGTTTTCACTTCGTGAACTCAAGATTGCCCGCTGCGCTTGCTGCACAGGCGCGGCTGCCCTATTGAATGCCAAAGGCCCACAAAAAACGGGGCTCGGCGGAAAGGGCACACCATGCGCATTCTCATCACAAACGACGACGGGATTAACGCCCCCGGCCTAAAAGTGGCCGAGGCCATCGCACACCAAGTCGCGCAGGATCTGGCAGGCGAAAAGGCCGAGATCTGGACCGTCGCTCCGGCCTTCGAACAATCCGGCGTAGGCCACTGCATTTCCTACACCAGCCCTTTCATGATCGCCGAACTTGCCCCGCGCCGCTTTGCCGCCGAAGGCAGCCCGGCCGACTGTGTGCTGGCCGCGCTCTATGATGTGATGCCAGACCGGCCCGATCTTGTGATTTCTGGCGTGAACCGGGGCAACAACTCGGCCGAGAACGCGCTTTATTCGGGTACTCTGGGCGCAGCCATGGAAGCCGCTCTGCAAGGCCTTCCCGCCATTGCACTGTCGCAATACATGGGCGTCGGCACCAAGGATTTGGACAGCGTGTTTCAAGCCGCGTCCCAGTTTGGACCCGAGATCGTGCGCAAGCTGGTCGCCAACGGTCCGTGGGACCGGGACAACAACTATCCGATCTTTTACAACGTGAACTTCCCGCCTGTCGCCGCCGACTTGGTCAGAGGAGTACGCACCGCCCCGCAAGGCTGGCGGCATGACGCATTTTTCGGGACCGAAGCCCATCACAGCCCCTCGGGCCGCAAATTTCTGTGGATCAAAGGGGGGCCGCAGGCCACCCCGTCCGAACCTGGCATGGATCTGACCCTGAACCTTGAAGGCTATGTCTCGGTAACACCGATGCGCGCAGACCTTACCGCACATGACCACCTTTCCACGCTTGAGGGTCTGTTTGAATGAGCCAAGCTGACGGACAGGCACCCGTAACGTGGGATGCAGAACAGAAAATGCAGTTCCTGTTCAAGCTGCGCTCGAAAGGCGTAACAAACCCACGCGTGCTATCCGCAATGGAAGAGATCGACCGTGGCCCCTTCGTGCGCGGCGTGTTCGCCCGACGTGCCTATGAAGACATGCCCTTGCCGATTGCCTGCGGGCAGACGATCTCGCAGCCGTCGGTCGTAGGGCTGATGACGCAGGCCGCTGATATTTCGGCTCGCGACAAGGTGTTGGAGCTGGGCACCGGATCCGGCTATCAGGCCGCGATCCTGTCGAAGCTCGCACGCCGGGTCTATACCATAGATCGCCATCGCCGCCTTGTAGCCGAAGCACGCGAGCTGTTTGAGACAATGGACCTGCATAATATCACCGCAATTACGGGTGACGGATCACGCGGCCTGCCCGATCAAGCCCCGTTTGATCGCATCATCGTCACCGCCGCCGCTGAAGACCCGCCCAGTCCGCTCTTGGCGCAGCTTGCCGTTGGCGGTATCATGATTGTACCAGTGGGGCAGTCTGACGCCGTACAAAGCCTGATCAAGGTCACAAGAACCGAGACAGGATTTGACTATGACGAGCTTCTGCCGGTGCGGTTCGTACCCCTTTTGGAAGGGCTGGGGCGCGAATAGCGATTTTCCCCGCGACGGCGGGTTCAGGTTGGGTTATTCCAGCCACATCACAAAAAGGCCCGCAAAAAGGGTCACATGCAGAGCCTGACAAACAGGTCCATGGATTGAGGAAGAGACGAGCAATGCCACTCCACAGCACAATTGCGTGCCTGCCCCCTCGTGCCAAACAGTGCGCCGAACTGCGCCTCGGGGCCAAAACACGTGCAACACTTCTATTCGGATCGCTTCTGGCACTATCTGCCTGCGGCGATAATTTCGACCTGGATTTCCGGGGACTGGCCGGGGGCGATCTGTCTACGGCACAAGCCGCGCAATCGGTCGGCACCGCCCAGCGACCCAGGGCCGACGCGCGCGGTGTGATTTCCTATCCCGGCTATCAAGTCGCGCTGGCCAAGCGTGGTGACACCGTCGCCGATATTGCAGGCCGGATCGGGATGAGCCCCGCCGAGCTGGGCCGCTACAACGGTCTGGCGCTGGACGCGCCCCTGCGGGATGGCGAGCTTCTGGCCCTGCCCCGCCGCGTGGCCGAACCCGCAAGTGGCGTAATCAAGCCGGAAGGCGAGATCAACATCACCACACTCGCTGGCGACGCCATTGATCGCGCGGGCAACACCCCAGCCAATGCAACTGCACCCAAAGTCTCGGGCCAACAGCCCTTGCGCCACCGCGTTGAACGCGGCGAGACTGCGTACTCGATCGCGCGCAGTTATGGCGTGTCTGTTCGGTCCTTGGCCGACTGGAACGGATTGGGCGCCAACCTGACCGTGCGAGAAGGCCAGCACTTGTTGATCCCCGTGAAGGTCGCCGCACCCGTGAAAGAGACGCGGATATCGCAACCCGGTCAGGGATCGTCTACACCGACCCCACCTTCGGCGGCAGACGCTCTGCCCAAGAACGAGGTGAAGCAACCCGCCCCCAAGGCCCCGGATGCCCCGAAACTGTCAGAAACCCGCACCAAGGCCAGCGCGGCCCGTATGTCCCTGCCCGTCGCGGGCAAAGTCACAAGCGTCTTTGACGCCGAGAAAGCGGGATACATCCTGATCTCGGCCAAACCCGGCGATCCAGTGAAAGCCGCGGCCAGCGGTACGGTGCGGCTGGTGTCAAAGGACGTCGAAGGCGAAGAGATCGTGGTAATCGACCACGGCAACGGCACACAGTCCGCCTATAGCTTCATTTCCGGGATCACGGTGAAGAAGGGTCAAAAGGTTAAGCGCGGTCAGCAGATCGCGGTTGCCACAAAGAACCGCTATAACGCGATCCAGTTCCTTGTGTTCAAAGGCACCGAGCCTGTGGACCCGATGCCTTATCTGAACTGAGGGGATTAGGGGCTCTGCCCGTTCTCAGGCGGAACTGTCCACCGGACGGTTTCCAAGAAGCCTCCGAACCCCGGGATACTGTTCGTAAGAAAATAAGGGCCGCCGGTTTCGGGCGGCCCTTTTTATTTGTTCGGTCAAAGCGTGATACGGAAGAGCGCAAAGCCCGTGTCACTGTTGCCCGCTTCTTCGATCGTGACCCCTTCCACGTTGGTCGCGTGGGGGGCTGCAGCCGGTCCGGTTTCAAACAGAACCGTCGTGCCCTCCATCGGGGCGAAGCGCCAATTGGCGTCGGCCTTGGGGCTGACTGTGCCCTGTTCGACGATATAGCGCACAATCACATCGCGGTTGGTGTCTGGGCCTTCAAACACGGTGGTCGAGCCATCTGCGCCTGGGAAACTGCCACCGCCTCCGGCACGATAGTTGTTCGTTGCAATGATGAATTCCTGTGCGTCGTCAATCGGTTGCCCGTTGAAGCTGAGGTTTGTAATGCGATGAGCATCGGGGGCCACGACCTCGCCCTTTTTGTTGTAGCGAGACGGTTGGCTCAGATCGATTTCATAGGTTACACCGTCTATCACGTCGAAATTATAAGACGGGAAGTCAGGGTTCAAAAGCACGGCATCCGCGCTGCCTGCCTCGATCTGGTTGAACATGCCCGCCGACCGCTCGAGCCATTCGCGCACGGTCGCACCGTTGATCCGCACCGCCCTTACGGTGTTGGGATAGAGGTAGAGGTCCGCGACATTTTTAATCGCCACATCTCCCACGGCGACATCGGTGTAGTAATCTGGACCGCCCCGGCCACCGGCCTTGAAGGGGGCCGCCGCCGATAGGATAGGAAGGCCTTCGTGCGCGGTCCCCTGCATCATCTGCTGGATGTACCAAGTCTGCGCGTTGGACACGATCTGGACAGACGGATCATCCGCCACCAGCGCGAAGTAGCTGTGCAGCGGGGCGTCGGTTTTACCTACAGCGCGGCGTACATAGGCCAATGTATCGTCATGCTCGGCCTGAACCGAGGCCAGAACAGCCGGGACGCTTTCAACCAGTGCGGTGATCGACCGGTCTTCGTTACGTTTATAGATTGGACGTGCCTCGGAGGTGTGGGACACCACGCGCCATGCGCCGCCATCATGTTCGATCAGAAGGTCGATCAACCCCATATGCGATCCCCAGAAGCCGCCCATGACCGCAGGGGTGCTCATGATCGTGCCGCGTTCGACATCCACGCCGGGGTAATCAGCATAGGTCGAGGATGGGAACACAAGATGCGAATGGCCGGTTAGGATCGCGTCGATGCCGTCGATGGCCGCCAGCGGGATCGAGGCATTTTCCATCCCTTCGGTGTGTTCCGCTGACCCGATGCCCGAATGGGACAGCGCGATGATCAGATCTGCGCCCTCTTCACGCATTTGCGGGATATAAGCCTTAGCCGCTTCGATGATATCACGCGCCTGAACGTTGCCCTCCAAATGGCGGCGATCCCAGTTCATGACCTGAGGCGGTACGAAACCGATGAAGCCGATCTTGATGGGTTGTGTGGTACCTGCACCGTTGGTGATTGTACGGTCGACGATCACATAAGGCGGCAGCAGCGTTTCATCTTCACGCGGCGAGGCACCCAGAGATTTGGCGACGTTGGCGCAGACCACAGGGAAGCTTGACCCGGCCAAAGACTTCATCAGGAAATCCAGACCATAGTTAAACTCGTGATTGCCCAGCGTGGACGCGTCAAAGCCTAGCGTGTTCATGGCATTAATGACCGGATGGGTATCGCCTTCCTTCATGCCACGCTCATAGGCGATATAGTCGCCCATCGGGTTGCCTTGCAGAAAGTCGCCATTGTCCAACAACAAAGAGTTCGTGGACTCAGCCCGGATGTCGTTGATCAGGGCAGCGGTACGCGCCAGACCAACACGGTCGGTTTCACGATCCGAGTAGTAGTCATAGGGGAAGACATGCACATGCAGGTCAGTCGTCTCCATGATGCGCAGATGCGCCTGATTGGAGGATGCTTGTACAGAGTAAGGATGAAGCGCGAGAAAGCCGGCCGAACCGGCCAGAAAACCGCGGCGTGTCAGAGAAAAGGGCATGGGAACCTCGGTCCAGTTGTATGAATTTTGGAATGCTATGAGGTCAGCATGACAGAGAAATGACGCGAACCGAGAGTCTTTTTCCCCAGAAAAGCGAAACTCCGCCCGTTTGGACACGGGCGGAGTTTCGTCTTGTCAGCAGTATCAGCGTGGAATTTAGTCGTCCGCGCGGCCCTTCCCAAGGTGCTTACGCAGCCGTGAAGGTGTTGATTTTTTGCGGTTTTTATAGGGGTTCTTGTCCCCCTGGCCACGCATGGTCAGGCGGATCGGCGTTCCCGGCATGTCGAAATCTTCGCGCAATCCGTTGACCAGATAGCGCGAATAGCTTTCGGGCAGTTTGTCAGGGTGCGAGCACATGACAATGAACCCCGGTGGGCGCGTCTTGGCCTGAGTCATATAGCGCAACTTGATGCGGCGGCCGCCCGGTGCGGGGGGCGGGTGTGCCGAGACCATTTCGGCCAACCAGCCGTTCAGGTGCGCGGTTTTCACACGGCGGTTCCACACGTCATAGGCACGCATCACGGCCTCGTGCAGACGGTCCATTCCCCGGCCCGTCTTGGCTGAGATCGTGATCAACGGCGCGCCACGCAGCTGCGGCAGAAGGCGGTTGAACGATTCAAGCAAGCCTTTCAGCTTGGCCTGCTTTTCAGGCTCGACGTCCCATTTGTTCACGGCGATGACAACCGCGCGGCCTTCGCGTTCGGCCAAGTCAGCGATGCGCAGATCCTGTTGCTCGAACGGAATGGCGGCATCCAGCAGGACTACAACCACTTCGGCAAACTTCACCGCGCGCAAACCGTCGGATACGGACAGCTTTTCAAGCTTTTCCTGCACCTTCGCGCGTTTACGCATCCCTGCAGTGTCGAAAATCCGGGTCGGCGTTCCGTTCCAGTCGAACTTCACCGAAATCGAGTCGCGGGTGATCCCAGCCTCGGGCCCGGTCAGAAGACGATCTTCACCGATCAGCATGTTGATCAGGGTCGATTTGCCAGCGTTCGGGCGGCCAATGACGGCAACCTGAAGCGGTTTTTCGTTGGTGGGAACCTTGGGCGCATCTTCATCGTCGTCCGCGTCCACATCGACTTCGGTTTCGGGCGCGGTTTCCGCGGCGCGTGCTTCGAATTCTTTAGCAATGGGCTCGAGCGCCGTCAGCAGCTCTCCCATACCTTCGCCATGCTCTGCCGACATGCGAACAGGTTCGCCAAGACCCAACGAATAGGCCTCGATCACACCGGCATCGGCGGCTTTACCTTCAGCCTTGTTGGCACCCAAAATAACGTGAGCATTCTTGCGGCGCAGGATGTCAGCGAACACCTCGTCCGCAGGCAGGATCCCGACACGTCCGTCCACAAGGAACAGGCAAGCGTCGGCCATTTCCACCGCGCGCTCGGTCAGGCGGCGCATCCGGCCCTGAAGGCTTTCATCCGTCGCTTCTTCAAGCCCGGCTGTGTCGATCACGGTAAACCGCAAGCCTCCCAGCCGCGCCTCGCCTTCGCGCAGGTCACGGGTCACGCCCGGCTGGTCATCAACCAGCGCAAGACGCTTGCCAACCAGTCGGTTGAACAGGGTAGATTTGCCCACATTTGGGCGCCCTACAATGGCAAGGGTGAAGCTCATTTTGCTCTCCGGGTCACATCAAGCGCCCCGCATACACGGTTTTTGGATCAGCGCAAAGCCAGAAGTTTGCCGTCGCGCGCCACGACATAAGCAACGCCGTTCACGACGACCGGTCGCGTTGCCGCGCCACCCGGTACGGCGGTCTGCGCAATCAGGGTGCCATCCACAGGGTTATAGCCGCGCATGATCCCGTCCGAGGACGCGACCCACAGCTTCCCGCCGGCCAGAACCGGGCCAAGATTAGCATGGATACGCTTGATTTTGCGCGCTTTCCGCTTGGTGAAATACGGTAGGCGTGTGCCCCAGATCCGGTCTCCGGTCGCAGCATCCAGGCGCACGATCTCGTTTTCGTCCGAAACTAGGAAGACCGAGCCGCCTGTGACCCAGACGGGGCTGGTTGCGCCTTCTTTGGCTGTCCACAGGCGTTCGCCCGACAAGTTCAGTGCAACAGTGCGGCCCGCCGAGTTTCCGGTATAGATTACGCCGTTTTTCACAACTGGCTCACCAGTGATATCGGTGACTTGCGTATAGGCGCGGCCTACACGCTCGCCTGCAACCAAGCTGGACCACGTACGCGTTCCGCCTTTTCTCAGGGCGGCTACGACCTCACCCGAACCGAAAGGCAGCAGAACCACACGGTCGGTCACAGCAGGCGAGGAAACGCCCACGACGCCGTCCTGACTGGGCGTTCCGGTCAGACGCCACTTCACTTTACCGGTCGCAGCGTCCATCGCCCATGCGGTGTTGTCGCGGCTGACCACATAGACCAGCCCACCGACGGCCGCAGGCGCGCCCGAACCCGGGGCATCCATGTGCTGTTGCCACTTAACTTTACCGGTTGCAGCGTCCAGCGCCGACACAAGTCCAAAACCTGACGAAACGAATACCGTGCCATCTGCGAAGGCCAGACCACCGCCCGACGCGTCATCCGAGCGATCCGACGCCGGCGTTAGGTCACGCGCCCAGAGGCTTGCGCCCGAGGTCGAGGTCGCCACAACCTGCGCACGGCTGTCCAGCGTATAAATGCGGCCGTTCGCCACCACGGGCTCGGCGGTGATGCGGTGCTTGCGATCATTGCCCTGCCCGATTGGGGCGCTCCAGATCATCTGCGGCCGAGAAGACAAGGTAGCGTGCTGCACCTGATGTGTCGGCGAACCACCCAGATGGGTCCAACTGGTATGGTTCACCGCGCCCGGCAAGTTAATGGGGCGCGGACCATCCTGTTGTTCAGTTTCATCCCGGGCCGCAATCGCATCGGTTGCAGCATCGGCCCCGAGTGTCTGGGGATTTGGGCTGCGAAGATCCTCGCGATCGCCCTGAAGGATATGTTCCGGGGTGGAACAGGCTGCCAGAATACTCATCGAGGTCAGAAGCGCGGCGCTGGTTTTGAATTTCACGATAAACCCCCAAAAGGACTCTTATTAATTTCATCAAAGGCTTGTGGCAAAACCTGTTCTTCAGGATGCCTCTGGCGTGCCCCCTAGCGACACAATCAACTGAGTTGCCCGACGACGCAAGGCCCCCGATGCTTCATCATCCAGCAGAAGAGCCTGCAAACGGCTTACAGCCGCCTCTTTATCGCCTGCGCGTAGCTCGGCCAGGGCCAGAGCTTCTTCGCCCAACACACGATAAGGCGCACCGGCCACGACAACGGGTGCCAGCAAACTGCGCACCTCGTCCAGCGACACGGCATCATCCTGCAGCTGCGCCAGACGCAACATGGCAAGGTGACGGAAATGATTGGGAAGCGACGTATCAGCGGCAATCTGCCCCAACGCATCAGCCGAAACCTCAGCATCGTCACCAGCCAATAGCAGGTTCAGAACAGCGTTTTGTTCGCCCGCGCCTGCGACCCCCTGAAGGGCTGCAATTCTTTGCTGCGGATCTTCTATGCCTTCCGCTTCGAGGATGGCGTCGCCGAACGCTTGCGCTGCGGACTGCGCGCTTGCTTTGCGCCATTCGTTATAGGCAGCACCGCCCACCACGGCGACCACTGCCACAACCGCGATCCAGCCATAGCGCCGCATCATGGTGTAAAGCTTATCCCGGCGAACCTCTTCGCTCACTTCATCAATGAAACTGTCTGTGTCGCTCACGGGCCGTGCCTCCGAATTCAGTCGCTTTCTTTTGCCCCAATGAAGCCGCAATGCCAAGGGGCATCAAGTCCCGAGCGCGATAAAGCAGTTTCAACGATCTCTACCATCACAATCAGTGATCAGATTCAGCCATACGCGAACTTGTTACCGCCAACAGGAACACCTATGTTCAACGCAAAATATTACCCATCAGGAGGGGTCATGCGTTTTTTCCCTATTTTGACCGCATTGCTGGTCGTTGCCGGTCTTTTCATGCTTGTGTTCCAGCGTGACACTCTTGACGAAGCTGCCGGGGTGGCCACCGCCGATATGGCGACGGAAACCGAGGCCGAGGCTCAAACCTCTGAGCAGACTGGTTTGTCGGTTGTCGTCCTGAAATCCGCCGCACGAGAGATCGAAACCCCTATCGTAATCCGGGGCCGGACTGAAGCCACCCGTCGGGTCGAGCTGCGGTCTGAGACCTCGGGTCAGGTTGTGTCGGATAAACTGGCCAAAGGTTCGACCGTCGCCAAGGGTGACGTGATGTGCCGCCTTGATCCCGGCACCCGTGACGCCAGCCTTGCCGAAGCGAAGGCGCGTCTGGCCGAAGCCAAAGCCCGCGCACCCGAAGCCGAGGCGCGCGTAATCGAAGCGCAGGCCCGTTTGGACGAAGCAACGATCAACCTGACCGCCGCCGAGAAGCTGTCAGAGGGCGGATTTGCATCGGACACCCGCGTAGCCAACGCCCGTGCAGGCGTTGAAACAGCGCGTGCCGGGGTGATCTCGGCCCGGTCAGGCGCGGCTAGTTCAGATGCCTCTATCCAGTCTGCCAGCGCTGGCGTCGCCGCAGCCGAGCGCGAGATTGAGCGCCTTGAGATCCGCGCGCCGTTCGCAGGCGAATTGGAAACCGACACCGCCGACGTTGGCACCCTGCTGCAACCGGGTGCTCATTGCGTCACATTGGTTCAGTATGATCCCGTCCGCGTCGTGGGCTTTGTGTCCGAAATTCTGGTTGATCAACTGTCGACCGGGCTTGTGGCAAATGTGCGTCTGGCCTCGGGCCGAACCCTGCAGGGCTCTGTGACCTTCGTCGCAGACACGGCAGATCCCGTTACGCGCACCTTCCGCGTGGATGTCGAGATGCTGCCAGCCGAGGATGAAATCCCCGTACGTGCTGGCCAAACAGCCGAAATCGTGGCCACCGGCCAAGGCACCGTCGCGCATCTGTTGCCGCAAAGCGCCTTGACGCTGAATGACGACGGCAATCTGGGCGTACGTGTGGCCCTTGGGGATAATACCGCCGGGTTCATGCCTGTCACCGTGGTACGTGACAGCCTGAAAGGTGTCTGGGTCTCGGGTCTGGGCGATGCAGCGGATGTCATCATCATTGGCCACCACTATGTAACGGACGGGTCTGCCCTTGCCATCACCTATCAGGAGACCGGGCTATGACAGCCATCATCGACTGGGCCTCTGAACGGGCCCGAATGGTCATAGCGTTCGTGATCCTGTCCGTTCTGGCAGGCACGATTGCTTATGTCAGCCTTCCGAAAGAAGGCGAGCCGGACATTGAAATTCCGGCTCTGTTCGTATCGGTCCCCTTCCCCGGCATTTCCGCCGCCGATGCCGAGCAGCTTCTGGTCCGCCCGATGGAGACCGAGCTGGCCGACATTGATGGCTTGAAAACCATGTCCAGCACTGCGGCCGAAGGCTATGCAGGCGTGGCGTTGGAGTTCGAGTTCGGCTGGGACAAGACCAAAGTCATGGCTGACGTTCGCGACGCTATGAATGGTGCCGAAGGTGATTTCCCTTCGGGCTACGACAGCTATTCGGTCAACGAAATCAACTTCTCGGAATTTCCGATCATCATCGTAAACCTGACCGGAAACGTACCAGAACGCACGCTGGTACAGATCGCGCGCGATCTTCAAGACCGGCTGGAGGCACTGGACAGCGTACTGGAAGCCTCGCTGGCTGGCTATCGCGATGAGATGATCGAGGTCGAAATCGACCCGCTGAAGCTGGAAGCCTATAACGTAACCGCGGGCGAGCTGATCTCGGTTGTGCAAAACAACAACCAGCTGATCGCGGCGGGGGACATCAAGACGCCGACGGGCTCGACCGCCGTCAAGATTCCGTCGTCCTTTGACGAATTGCAGGACATTTATGACCTGCCGATCAAGGCAAACGAAGACAGCGTGGTGACGCTGGGCGATCTGGCGACGATCCGACTGACCTTTGAAGACCGCGAAGGCACCGCACGCTTCAACGGCGAAACCACGGTGGCGCTTCAGGTCGTAAAACGCAAAGGCTTCAACCTGATCGGCACCGCCGCCGAAGTCCGTCGCATCGTGGACGATACACGCGAAGACTGGCCGCCGGAGTTGCAGAAAGCCGTTTGGGTTGGCGTGTCTAACGATCAATCCATCATCGTAGACAGCATGGTGCGCCAGCTGGAAGGCTCGGTCGTGACCGCGATTGCGCTGGTGATGATCGTGGTGCTTGGCGCCTTGGGCACCCGCCCGGCCCTTCTGGTGGGCTTCGCCATCCCGACTTCGTTCCTGCTGACCTTCGCACTGTTCGGCGCACTTGGGGTTACGATCTCGAACATCGTGATGTTCGGCTTGATCCTCGCCGTGGGGATGCTTGTCGACGGGGCAATTGTTGTCGTCGAGTATGCCGACAAGAAGATCAAGTTGGGGGTCGGCCCCATGCAGGCCTACACCATGGCCGCCAAGCGGATGTTCTGGCCTATCGTCAGCTCGACCGCGACGACGCTTTGCGCCTTCCTGCCGATGCTGTTCTGGCCCGGTATTCCCGGGCAGTTCATGGGCTGGCTGCCGAAGACGCTAATCTATGTGCTGTCGGCCTCGCTTCTGGTGGCGCTGGTCTATCTACCGGTTGTTGGCGGGGTTTCTGGCCGGATCAGCCGCCTGTTTGGCACGCTGTCCAAAGCCCTATCCTTTGCGCCAATCTGGGTGCGCGTTCCGCTGGCGGTGATCTCGGCCTATGTGCTGTTCTTGTCGGCCCTGCAACTCTTGAACCCCGGCTATATCTTTGGCGGCACCAGCCCGATCGAAGGCCTAATGGCCATTCTGCCGGGCGCGCTGATGTTCCTGATCGGGGCCTCGGGCACGTCCATTGCTATGGGATCGATAGACTGGCACATGCCTTGGCACCGCGAGGATGACCACATCCATGGCGGCTATCAGCGCACCAAATTTGGCCACGTCATTCATTTCATTGCCGGCAATCCGATCATGCCGATTGTCAGCATTGTCTTGGTCGTGACCTTTGTGGTCGGCACCTTCATCACATTCGGCCGCAACAGCCTTGGCGTCGAGTTCTTCACGGATAGCGAACCGGAACAGGCCATCGTCTATGTGCGTGGACGCGGCAATTTGAGTGTCGCCGAGAAAGACGCCATGGTGCGTCGGGCGGAAGAGATTGCGCTGAGCACCAAAGGGATTGATAGCGTCTTTGCCTTTGCTGGCGCTGGCGGTTTGAATCAGAATACCGGTGGGGCCTCGGGTCCGCGCGACACCGTTGGACAGCTGCAGATCGAGCTTGTCGCTTGGGCCGACCGCCCGTCGATCGAGAAAGACTCGCCCCTGTTCGGGATCATCCCCTTCAAAACGCGCGAGATTGATCCCGAATATGACGGCGATGCCGTGATGCTTCGACTTGAAGAGACCCTGAAAACCATCCCCGGCATCCGCATTGAGGTTCTGAACCTGAACCGTGGTCCGGCCTCGGCAAAGCCCGTGCACCTGCGCCTGAAAGGCGACAACTGGGACATCCTTCAGGCGGCAACAGCAGTCGCCGTGTCAAAGTTTGAAAGCACCCCCGGCTTGAACGCCATCGAAGACACCCTGCCCTTACCCGGCATCGACTGGCAGCTTCAGGTCGACGTGGCCGAGGCTGGGCGCTTTGGCACCAACGTCGCCACCGTGGGCGGCATGGTTCAGTTGATCACCAACGGTATTTTGCTGGACACGATGCGGGTCGACAGCTCGGACGAGGAAATCGAAATCCGCGTGCGCCTGCCGGAAAAAGACCGGGTGTTATCCACACTGGATACGCTGCGCTTGCGCACACCCGGTGGGCTGGTGCCGCTGTCAAACTTCGTGACACGCAAACCGGTTCCCAGCTTTGCGCAAATCGACCGCGTGGATCAAAGCCGCTACTACGACGTGAAGGCCGCTGTGGTTAGCGATCTGGTGCGGCTAACCGCTGACGACGGAAGCGATCAGGTCGTCTCGCTGGATGAAGCGGCGAAGATCATGGAGGACACTCCTGACCTGACACGCACCCCCGTCACCCCGGCCGAACGGATTGCCACCCTGACAGACTGGATTGAAGCCACGGGCCTGCCCGATGGCGTCACCTATGAATGGACCGGCGATCAAGAGGACGAGGCCGAAAGCCAAGCCTTCCTTGGTCAGGCCTTCATCGGCGCGCTGGGGTTGATGTTCATTATCCTGCTGGCGCAGTTCAATAGCATCTACAATTCGGTGCTGGTGCTGCTGGCAGTGGTCTTGTCGACCACAGGCGTGCTGATTGGGATGATGGTGATGCAACAGCCGTTCTCGATCATCATGACCGGGACAGGGATCGTCGCCTTGGCGGGGATCGTGGTGAACAACAACATCGTGTTGATCGACACCTATCAGGACTATGCGGGCCACATGCCGCGGATCGAAGCAATCACCCGCACCGCCGAGGCGCGCATTCGCCCTGTTCTGCTGACCACCATCACAACGATGGCCGGTCTGGCCCCGATGATGTTTGGCCTGTCGCTGGACTTCTTCGGCGGCGGCTA
Source organism: Aliiroseovarius pelagivivens (assembly GCF_900302485.1). Classification (NCBI taxonomy): domain Bacteria; kingdom Pseudomonadati; phylum Pseudomonadota; class Alphaproteobacteria; order Rhodobacterales; family Paracoccaceae; genus Aliiroseovarius; species Aliiroseovarius pelagivivens. Next base: position 1,671,622 of record NZ_OMOI01000001.1, read on the forward strand.
CTCGATCGACAGCCCGACTGCGCTGTGGTGGAAGCAGCTGGCGACCGCCGTGGTCTTTGGTCTTGGTATTGCGACGGTGCTGACACTGGTCTTCACGCCGTCGATGCTGGCCTTGCGGGTCTGGGTATCGGCCGGGGCCTATCGGTCGATCACACTGCTGGAAAGCCTTGCGCGCAGCTCGGGCCAGACGGCCCGCGACCGGATGTTGGAAAAGGCCGCCAAGAAGCAAGAGCTGCACGAGCTGCAATGGGTTGAAGACGAGCCGACTCCGGCCAAGTCCGAGCCGGAACAAGAGGTCATCGTGGCACCAGCTCCCGCCACGGCAGAAGCATTGCAAGATCCTTCAGATACCGCCCCCAGCCCGGACAAATCTGGCGGTAAGGCCGCCGCGGAATAAAAGGCAGAATAAAAGAAAGGCGCGGAGGGTTCCGCGCCTTTCTTCGCTTCAAGATATCGGACGGGTCAGCCCGCCAGAGCCTGTGGCTCTTCCTCGCTGGCTTGGCGCGCCCACATGGCAGCATACCGTCCACCCTGCTCCAAAAGCGCGTCATGCGTGCCCTGCTCGACGATGACGCCTGCCTCCAGCACCACAATCTCATCCGCATCCACGATGGTCGACAGGCGGTGCGCGATGGTGATCACCGTGCGTCCCTGCCCCATCTCGCGAAGACTGTCCTGAATGTCGCGTTCGGTCTGGGTATCCAAGGCCGAGGTCGCCTCGTCCAACAAAAGGATCGGCGGGTTCTTCAAAAGCGTGCGCGCAATCCCCACGCGCTGCTTTTCGCCGCCGGACAGCTTCAACCCGCGTTCACCCACCTGGGTTTGATAACCATCGGGCAGTTCCATGATGAAGTCGTGGATCTTTGCAGCCTTGGCGGCGGCTTCGATCTCAGTCCGAGAGGCCTCGGGGCGGCCATAGGCAATGTTGTAGAGCACCGTGTCGTTGAACAAGACGGTATCCTGCGGCACCACGCCGATCTGCGCGTGCAAGCTGTCCTGAGACACGTCGCGCACGTCCTGCCCGTCGATGGACAGGCTGCCATCATTCACGTCGTAAAACCGGAACAACAGCCGCCCGATGGTGGATTTTCCCGACCCAGACGGGCCAACGATCGCAACGGTTTTCCCGGCGCCTACATCCAGTGAAACACCTTTCAAGATCGGGCGCGCAGCTTCATATCCGAAATGCACGTCACGGAATGCAAGTGCCCCGCCCGTCACCGCAATCTCAGCGGCATCCGGTTTGTCGCTTACGTCCGCAGGTTGCTCGAGCAGATCGAACATTTCGCTCATATCCACCAGCGATTGCCGGATCTCGCGATAGACCGTGCCAAGGAAGTTCAGAGGCATGGTAATCTGGATCATATATGCGTTGACCATGACGAAGTCGCCAACAGTCAGCTGCCCGTTCTGAACGCCAACAGCAGCCAGAACCATCACTGCGACCAAGCCACCCGTGATCAACAGCGCCTGTCCGAAGTTCAGAAATGCCAGCGAATACGAAGTTTTCAATGCGGCTTGTTCATAGCCCGCCATCGCACTGTCATAGCGCGAAGCTTCGCGTTTCTCGGCGCCGAAATACTTGACGGTTTCAAAGTTCAGCAGGCTGTCGATGGCCTTCTGGTTGGCGTCCGTGTCCTGATCATTCATCTCTTTGCGGATCCGAACGCGCCATTCGGTGACCTTGAAGGTGAACCAGACATAGGCCCAAATCGTGACCACGACGACAGCCAAGTACCAGACATCAAATGTCACAAACAGGATCAGTGCGATCAAGCCAAGTTCAAGGATCAGTGGCCCCATCGAAAACAGCATGAAGCGCAGAAGGAATTCGACCCCTTTCACGCCGCGCTCGATGATGCGGCTAAGACCACCCGTCTTGCGCGTAATGTGATAGCGCATGGACAGGCGGTGGATATGGGTGAAGGTCTCAAGCGCCAATTGGCGTAGCGCGCGCTGACCGACGCGGGCGAAGATAACATCGCGCAACTGCTGGAACCCGTTGCTCATCAAGCGCGCCATGCCATAGGCCAAAGTCAGACCGACCGCCCCTGCCCCAAGCATCGCGGCTGGTGCCGTACTTTCGCCGGCCAGTTCATTCACAGCCCAGCCATAGAACCACGGCGTTGCCACTGCGACCAGTTTCGCCACAAGAAGCGCCAGCATCGCCAGCACGACGCGGCGCTTCACCCAGGGGTGATCCTCGGGCCAAAGATAAGGAGCAACGCGCCGGATGGTGCGCCAATTATTGTCTGGAAGCTCGGTGGAAGTGATGCGGCTGGGCGCCATAGCGTCTGTCCTGACTATATGAGGTATCCTACGAAACAAGGTTCAGGCTTGCATCGTTTCAATATTTCATCAATATTTGAACTATGAAACAGAGTCGAGTCCTGAAATCCCTATCTGCCATGGCCCATGACACGCGGCTTGAGATCGTACGTCTGCTGGTTCCGCGTGGCGATGACGGACTGTGCGCCGGTGAGATTGCCCAAACACTTGGGGTGTCTGCCTCGGGCCTGTCCTTTCATCTGTCTCAACTTGAACAGGCTGGGCTTCTGACCTCACGCAAGGAAAGCCGGCATGTGATTTATGCGGCAGATCGGGTGGCGCTTGGGGGCGTCATTTCATATCTGCTGAATGATTGCTGCGCCGGGGCTGCCGACGTGACAGGCTGTATCGCAACTGCGGTGGAGAAGGCTTAGAGGGGCTTTGCCCCTCGCCTCTTCGTGGCTCACCCCAAGATATTTCGGGTAAGAAAACAAGGTGCCAGCGTTACTCTGGGATCGAAAAGACTTGCCCCGGATAAATCAGGTCGGGATCGCGGATCTGATCGCGGTTTGCCTCGAACACGCGCACATAGAGCGGCCCTTCCCCCAGCGTATCGCGGGCGATGGCCCAAAGGGTCGATCCGGGCTGAACCGTCACGGCCTCGACCTTCGCACGCTCTTCAGAAAGAGTGGTTGCGGCCGCGATTTGTGCCACGTCCTCGCGTTTGAACGGAGTTTCGGTGCGCGAGGTGACCGTGCCATCGGCGGCAAGCTCGTCCACGCGCAGGGTATAGATGCCAGCCTCCACATCGGGTAGCGGCAAACGCCATTGGCCATCCTGGGGAATAGGTGCCGTCTTGATCGGTGCGTTGTCCAGATAGACACGCAAGGCGCCACCGCCTGCAGCACGCCCGGACAAGGCAACCTCGCCCTGATCATCATAAGAGATGGCGTCAATGATCACGTTCTGGACCGTCAGATCGCCAACTTCGTCCTGAAGGACTGTAATACCCTCGTTATCGGCCAGAAGGACCCGCGGTGCAGCGGGGGCTTCGGTGACGGCTATTTCAGGTTCGGCGGGCTGTGCGGTGGAATCGTCTGCGTCACCAGCGCTTGCAACAGCGGGCGCATCCGGCACGACAGTCGGTGCAGGTGTACGGGGCTCGATCAGAACGGTTTGCCCGGGGGCCGCGGTGTCTGCGACTTCACCTGCATCGTTCAGCGCTTGCAGGCCAAGTTGACCGGATTGCGTGACCTGCAGATCCAACAAGGCTACGAAATTTCCGGCATCATCCGCCGTGAGTGTTTCGATTGGAACACCGTTGAATGACAGTTGCACGTTCGCGCCGGGGGCGGCATGTCCCGCGACCACGGCACGCCCGTCGGGATCAACACGTACAACGTCGAAGGCCGGTGGGTCGATCGTGGAGGCCTGATCTGTGGGTGGGGTGTCGGTGACAACCTCGGCATCCGGGGCGACCGATGGTTCGGCAACTGGCGCATCCAATGTGGTCTTCAGGGCGTCAACCGGATCAGAAACCGGTGCCTGAGCACTTTGATCGAAGCTGCAATACCCCAAAACGGCCACGATCACAGCCGCCCCGACACCAATCCAAATTTTGCCAGCGCCCGCAGCGCCGCCTGACATATCAGCCATTTACATCCCCTGTTGCGATCTTACTGTCGCGTTGTCTTGCCCGACCCTAGCAATCCCGATAACACCGGTCAAAAGATCATTACGATACATTCGCACCCGGAGACCCTGATGACACAACATACAGCCTCGATCTGCGTTTACTGCGGTTCTCGCATGGGGAATGACCCTGCCTATCGCGCCAGTGCGGAAGGCTTGGGCAAGGCGCTAGCATCCAACAACTGGCGGCTGGTTTATGGCGCGGGTGATGTCGGTTTGATGGGGGAAGTGGCGAAGGCGGCGCAGAGTGCGGGCGCCGACACTTTCGGCGTCATCCCCGAGCACCTTTTAAACTGGGAAGTTGGCAAGCGCGACCTGACCAGCTTTATCGTGACCGAGAACATGCACGAGCGCAAAAAGGTGATGTTCATGAACTCGGACGCCGTGGTGGTGCTTCCCGGAGGTGCCGGGTCGTTGGACGAGTTCTTCGAAATCCTGACATGGCGCCAACTGGGTCTACACAAGAAACCCATCTTGCTTTTGAACGTGAACGGGTTCTGGGATCCTCTGGTCGGGCTGTTGGATCACGTGATCGATCAAGGCTTTGCCGAAGACAGCATAAAGGGTTTCGTCACCGTCGTGGGTGATGTGGATCAGGCAGTGACGGCCCTGCGCGAAGCCCTGTCCTGACGGTAGGCGCCCACCGAGTAGATTGCCAAAGCGGCCCAGATCAACGGGAAAGCAATCATGTGCCACAGCGTGATCGTCTCGCCTAGAATGGCGACGGCACAGAGGAACTGAAGGCTGGGGTTCAGGTATTGCACCACCCCCACGGTCGACAGCTTCAGGCGGCGTGACGCATAGCTGAACAGCATCAGCGGACCTCCTGTCAGCAGGCCTGACCCGATCAGCATCGCGCTGGCCACGAGGTCGGTGCCGAACACCGCACCAGTACGGCCCAAGATCCCCTCCCAGCCCTGCGTGTGCGTCCCCCAGAGCCAGATCAGCGCAAGTGGTGCAAGAAACAACACCTCGGCTGCGACCGTGACCACCGGGCCCGCTGCGATCAGTTTCTTGATCACACTATAGCCCGCGAACGTGCCACCAAGCAGCAGCGCAAGCCAAGGCGCAACTCCCAGTCCAATGGTCAAAACCAGCACCGCTCCGGTGGCCAAAAGTACTGCGGTCAACTTGCTGGCAGAAATCCCCTCGGCAAAGAACACCATGCCCAGCGTGGCCATGATCAGCGGGAAGATGAAGTAACCAAGGCTGGCCTCGACCACCATGCCAACCTGCACTGACAGGATGAACCCACCCCAATTGACCGAGATCATCACCGCCGCCAGCAGCACCAGAAGTGCGGTGCGGCCGGTCATCAGTGCGGGCAGCTCCCACACCCGTCCTTGAAGCGTCAGATAGAGCCCCAAGAGCACCAGCGACCAAAGGGTGCGATGGCTTAGCAATTCCAGCGGCGGCACATGAGCAAGCGCATAATAGTAAAGCGGAGACAGACCCCAGACCGTGCAGGCCACGATGATAGCGATGACGCCTTTGGTTGTGTCGCTCATGCGAACCCTCCTGCTTCCCTCGCTGCTCTGACACAAAAAAAGCGGCCACCCAAGGGGCAGCCGCATCTTATCTCGTGATCTCGGGCATAACGCCCGCAAGGGTTACAGGCGCGAGGCCACGTTTTCCCAGTTGACCAGGTTATCGAGGAAGTTCGACAGGTAGGCCGGACGCTTGTTGCGGAAGTCGATATAATACGAGTGCTCCCACACGTCGCAGCCCAGAAGCGCGGTCTGGCCGAAGCACAGCGGGTTCACGCCGTTTTCGGTTTTGGTGACTGCCAGCGAACCGTCAGCGTTCTTCACCAGCCATGCCCAGCCCGAGCCGAACTGACCAGCGCCAGCAGCCGAGAACTGCGACTTGAACTCGTCAACCGAGCCGAAGCTTTCGGTGATCGCTTTTTCAAGGTCACCCGGCATGGCACCCTTGCCCGGGCCCATCATTTCCCAGAACTGGTTGTGGTTCCACAGCTGCGAGATGTTGTTGAAGATACCGTTCTGAGCGACAGACTTGTCGTCATAGGTGCCAACGATGATCTCTTCGAGGGTCTTACCCTCCCACTCGGTGCCAGCAATCAGCTTGTTACCGTTGTCGACATAGGCCTTGTGGTGCAGGTCGTGGTGAAACTCCATGGTTTCAGCCGACATGCCGAACTCGGCCAGTGCGTCGTGTGCGTAAGGAAGATCGGGAAGTTCAAAAGCCATTTTGGGCCCCCTGTTCAATGCGTGTTTCCGTTGCCCCTTAGATGGGGCAGCAATAGTGGCATGGTCAAGGGTTGACGGCATTTTTCAGCCGCTAAAATCCATCCCCTGACCCAATACTCACTTCTTCTGGACGCATTTCCCTTTGGCACGGAAGGTGTTGGTGAAGCGAATTGGCTTCATGGTTTCGGTGGCGAGCAGCGTCCCTTTGGTTACCGTCAGACGGTAAACCATGTTCTTGACCAGCATCTGTCTGCTTTCAGTCGTCGTGATCGGAACATTTCTTACGTTCCACGTGAACGTGTAGCGCTTGTTGTTGTTCACCGCGATCTTCGCTTCGATCGGTTTGCCGTAGATCTCATCGATCAACCCATCATACACCTTGGCTTTGTTCGAGTTCGGATCAAACTCGACGATGGTCTCTGGCGGGATCCAGCCCGCATCAGACGCACCGGACGCGGCAAGCTTACACTCGTAAACTGTTGCCTGTGCGGATAGTGGGACAAGCGTGCTCATCGCGAGAACGGCTGCGAAGATTTTGCTCATTGGTAAACTCCATAATCAGAAAGGTAGAGGATCATTGATGGCGAAACACACCCTGTGCTTCACCGGTTTTTGCAGGTCCCGCTAACCCGGCGGGATTTGTCAAAATTCAGCCGACCAGTTAAGGCGCGGAGATTGGCGGATAAATCGTCAGGATCGATAGAAATGGTGTAGCTAACGCGCCGCGAGCCAGGATTGGCAGGACGCCTATGATTGTTGACTGGAATGTTTTCATTCACGGTCTCGACCACAAAGACTTCACGCGTTCTTGTTCTGTCGGAGGAGCGGCCTTCGATCGGGTGCCCATCATCGGTTTTGATGACATTGCCCAAAACCCATACGCGGTCATTTCGATCTACTTCAATTGACAGAGATGTCGGAATCCACTTCCGATCATTGGCGCGCACTTTAAAATTGCAATCATATGATTCTGCCGCTGCAAATGACGTTAAAAATAAGGACGCCGTCAACGTAGAAACAAGTAATTTCATAATAAAAGCCTCAATCAACTTAACAGTGTGCTAAATTGATTGAGGCGTGTTTTCAACCCAAAAAAGAGGGCGGTATTCAGTTATTAGAATACCTCACCACCCGGCTGGGCCGCGTCTTTCAAAAGATCGAACGCGTACTGAGCAACCGACCGGAAACAGACCAGAACGGCGGTTTCATCGTCTTCCAGATAGAAGGCGGCCGGGATCTGCGCGATGCGGGTGCGGCGCAGCATGCCGGGTTGCATGACCGAGGTATCGGCAGGCGTCAGCTTGGCGATCACTTCGCGGCAGGCAGCACCTTTTACGCGATAGACCGCGCGCGCGTCCGAGACATTCACCACAAGCGAATGCTCGTCACCCAGCGACGTGGTCGCGGCTTCGACGATGGCAGGTGCATCGGCGTGATCAACGATCAGCAGAAGCTCGTCCGGCGACATCCAGCCAACGCGGCCTTTGGCACCTTCCGTAACCTCGCCCTGCCCCGGCATGGCAGCACCCGTGACAGCTTTCACCGCCTTGGCAACACCTTTCGAGGTCAGGTCACCGCGCAGGGTGATCATGCCGACCAGTCCGGCCTCTTCAACTTTGCAGTAGCCGTCAAACGACGCGCTTTGAAGTGCGGAAACAGCGTTAGACATTTTGCTTCTCCCCGTCCTTGTCATAGAAGACCGGATCACAGATCCGCGCCTTGATCACCGTGTTCGAGCCATCCACCGTCGGGAAACTGACGACTTCACCCATCTTGTCGGGGCCATGCAAAACAAGTCCCATCGCGATGCCTTTTTTCAGCGTCGGCGAATAATAGGTCGAGGTTACGCGCCCGATCATGTTGCGTTGGCCGTGGATGTTGTTGCCCTCGCCCACTGCATAGGCACCGTCCGGCAGGACAGACCCGTCGAGCGTTTCCAGACCCACCAGTTTCCAGCGCTCGGGATCGGTCATGTGCGAGCGTTGCTGAGCACGTTTGCCAAGGAAGTCTTCTTTCTTCTTGGAGATCGCCCAGTTCAGCCCCAGATCTTGCGGGATCACGGTGCCGTCGGTCTCGTCGCCGATCATGATAAAGCCCTTCTCGGCCCGCATGATGTGCAGACACTCGGTGCCATATGGCATCACGCCGAACTCTTCACCTGCTTCCAGAAGCGCGTCCCAGAAGGCGCGGCCTTGGCTGGCGGGCACGGCGATCTCGTACGACAGTTCGCCCGAGAACGAGATCCGATAGACGCGTGCGTCGAACTCGCCAATCTTGCCGTCTTTCCACTGCATGAAGGGCAGCGTTTCCTTGGACAGGTCCATACCGCCGAGCTTTTCCAACACCTTGCGGGCGTTGGGTCCAACCACGGCAACCTGCGCCAGTTGCTCGGTCACATTGGCGACATAGACTTTCCAGTCCCACCATTCGGTCTGCAGCCATTCCTCCATCCACGCGTGGATGCGGTCAGCACCACCCGATGTGGTGTGGCACAGCCAAGTGTCCTCGTCGATGCGCGCAACAACTCCATCGTCCGACAGGAAGCCGTTTTCCGAGCACATCAGACCATAGCGGCATTTGCCGACAGCCAAGTTCGACATCATGTTGGTGTACATCATGTCCATGAACTTGCCCGCGTCGGGACCTCTCACGATCAGCTTACCCAGCGTGGACGCATCCAGCAGGCCGAGGTTTTCGCGGGTGTTCAGCACTTCGCGGTTTACAGCCTGTTCGTTGGTCTCGCCCGGTTTCGCGTAGCAATAAGGGCGACGCCAGTGGCCGACAGGTTCCATATAGGCACCCGCGTCTTCGTGCCACTGATGCATCGGCGTACGACGGATCGGCTGGAAGATTTCATGGCGTGCTTCGCCTGCAATCGCACCGAAGCTGATCGGTGTGTAAGGCGGGCGGAAGGTGGTGGTTCCGGTGGTCGGGATCTCTTGACCCAGAGCATCAGAAAGCACCGCCAAGCCGTTGATATTCGAAAGCTTACCCTGATCGGTCGCCATACCAAGCGTGGTGTAGCGCTTGGTGTGTTCGACGCTCTCATAGCCTTCACGTGCAGCCAGCTGAACGTCGGAAACTTTCACGTCGTTCTGATAATCCAGCCACATCTTCATGCGCTTCTGCGGGCCTGCGCCCTGCGGCATGATCCAGACGGGCGCCATCGGCTGTGCCTCTTCGGCGTCAGCTTTCGGACCGGCTTTACGGATGGCTTTACCACCTGCCGCCTTGCCCGCAGCCTTACCTGCCGCGTAAGCGTCTTCCAGCGTCTCGGCCAGCGACATCGCGCCCGAGGCCGCACCTGCGGTCACAACGAACGCTTCGCCGTCATGGCTGGTCGGCGCACGGTTCGGATCAGGACGGAAGTGGGCTTGCGCCTCGTCCCAGATCAGTTTGCCGCCGCAATGCGACCACATGTGCACGACCGGGGACCAGCCGCCGGACATGGCAACCGCGTCGCATTTGATCTCTTCCAAAGCCGAGCCCTCGCCCGCCTGAAGACAGATCGACACGCCGGTCACACGCTTGCCACCATGCACTTTTGCAATGGCGCGGCCCGGTTCAACCCGGATACCTGCGGCGCGGGCGGCTTCTGCCAACGGACCAGTCGCTTCGCTGCGCGCATCCAGAACAACCGGAACTACCAGCCCGGCCTCTTTCAGCGTCAGTGCGGTGCGATATCCGTCGTCATTGTTGGTGACAACCACAGTGCGGTCGCCGATGGACACGCCCCAGTTCACAGCGTAGTCGCGCACGGCCGAGGCCAGCATGACGCCGGGAATGTCGTTGCCTGCGAAGGACAGCGGACGCTCGATGGCGCCAGTTGCGGTCACGATCTGCTTGGTACGGATACGCCACAGACGGTGACGTGGACGTCCGTCGCCCGGGGTGTGATCCGCCACACGCTCGTAACCCAGCACATAGCCGTGGTCATAAACGCCCGATCCCATCATGCGGGTGCGCAGGGTGACATTCTCCATGCCTTCCAGCTCGGCCACGGTGGCGTCGATCCATGCGTCAACCGACTGACCGTCGATCTCGCCGCCGTCTACGGCAGCACGGCCACCCCAGTGGTGGGTCTGTTCCATCACCAGCACTTTCGCGCCCGACCGGCCAGCAGCCAGAGCCGCCGCAAGACCCGCCACACCGCCGCCGATAACGACTAGATCGGTGTGGTAGTAATAGTGCTCGTAACGATCCACATCTGCCTCGGTTGGGACTTGGCCCAGACCGGCGGATTTGCGGATGATTGGTTCGAACACGTGCTTCCATGCGGCAGCGGGTGCCATGAATGTCTTGTAGTAGAACCCCGCCGGCAGGAAGCGCGCGGCATAGTTGTTCACCACGCCCACGTCGAACTCGAGGCTCGGCCAGTGGTTTTGCGAGGTCGCATAGAGACCGTCAAACAGTTCGGTCGTGGTGACGCGCTGGTTGGGTTCAAAGCGGTCGCCCTGCCCCAGATTGACCAGAGCGTTCGGCTCTTCCGCACCGGAGGCCACAACGCCACGCGGACGGTGGTATTTGAACGACCGACCCATCAACATCTGGTCTTCGCCCAGAAGCGCCGCGGCCAGCGTGTCGCCCTCGTAGCCCTTCATGCGCTTGCCGTTGAAGGTGAAGTTTTTCGGTTTCGAACGGTCGATCAGACGACCGCCATTAGCCAGACGGGTGCTCATTTCCAGCCCCCCCATTCAGGATGTTTCTTCTTGATCTTGTTCACAAGCGCCTTGGGCGGCTCATAGGTCTGGGCGGAATAGATGCCGTAAACCTCAAGCGTCATCGTGTTGCGCGCCGCGTGGAACCACTTGCCGCAGCCCGAAACATGCCGCCAGCGTTCAAAGTGAACCCCTTTCGGGTTCGCTCGGTGGAACAGGTAGGTCTCGAAGTCGTCGTCGGACGAGCCGGGTCCGAAACGCTTCAGATGCGCTTCGCCGCCACCATGCAGGTCCGTTTCATCGGCCATCACGCCGCAGTATGGGCATTCAAGGATCAGCATGTTGCGGCTCCTTTCAAGATGTTGCGCGTTTGAGCCACGCGGGAAGAAGTAAATACGTTCATGTGTGCCATCAGTGCGCCACCCCTGCCGCCACGCTTTCATCGATGAAGCGTCCTTCGGTGAAGCGGTCCAGACCAAACGCGCCTGCCAGCGAACCGGGCTCGCCCTTGGCGACGGTCTCGGCCATGGCCCAGCCCGATCCGGGGATCGATTTGAAGCCGCCGGTGCCCCAACCACAGTTGATGAAGCAGTTGCCCAAGGGCGTCTTGCCGATGATGGGTGAACGGTCGCCGGTCACGTCCACGATGCCGCCCCATTGGCGCAGCATTTTCAGGCGCGAGATGATCGGGAAGGTCTCGACCAGTGCGCGCACGGTTTCTTCCACGTGGTGGAACGATCCGCGCTGGGTGTAATTGTTGAACCCGTCGGTGCCGCCGCCGATGACCAGCTCGCCTTTGTCGGACTGAGACATATAGCCGTGCACGGTGTTGGCCATGACAACCACGTCGATGCAGGGTTTGATCGGCTCGGACACCAGCGCTTGCAGCGCGACACTTTCCATCGGCAGACGGAAGCCCGCCATGTCAGCCAGGTGGCCTGCGTTGCCCGCGACAACCATCGCCAGCTTGTCACAGTCAATCTGACCATGCGTGGTGTCGACACCGGTGACAACGCCGTTTGCCTGACGCACGCCAGTGACTTCGCATTTCTGGATGATGTCCATGCCCATGTCGGAACACGCACGTGCATAGCCCCACGCCACCGCATCGTGACGCGCGGTCCCTGCACGGGCCTGCCACAGCGCACCCAGAACGGGATAGCGCGGGCCGTGGATGTTCATGATCGGCACCAGTTCCTTCACGCGCTCGGGCGAAATGAACTCGGTCGTAACACCTTGCAGAGCATTTGCATGCGCCGTGCGTTCGTATCCGCGCACCTCGTGCTCGGTCTGAGCCAGCATCATGACGCCACGGGGCGAGAACATGACGTTATAGTTCAGGTCCTGCGACATCGTCTCGTACAGAGAGCGTGCTTTTTCATAAATCGCCGCCGAGGGATCCTGCAGGTAGTTCGAGCGAATGATGGTGGTGTTGCGGCCCGTATTGCCGCCGCCCAGCCAACCTTTTTCGATGATCGCCACATTGGTGATCCCGAAATTCTTGCCCAAATAATATGCCGTGGCCAACCCGTGGCCCCCAGCCCCTACGATCACCACATCGTATTTCTTTTTGGGTTTGGGCGATTTCCACGCCCGCTCCCATCCGGTGTGATAGCGCGCGGCCTCCCGCGCGATGGCAAATGCTGAATAACGTCGCATGCGATTCCCCTGTTGGGCCTTCGTTTCTTGTCGGTTTTACGCCGAAGCGACATGACACCATCCAAGACCAGCGTCATTTGATTGGAAAAAGGCGACATAATCCACAATTCACGTCACTTTTCTGGCATGCCGATTGTCGCAGTCCCTGATCTGGGGTTTTGCGACGGGCCATGTCGCATTACATGGGGTGAGCTACTAAATTGCAAACCCGCGCGGAGGATACATGGATAACTTGGCATTTTGGGCCATCATTGGTGCAGCCACTTTGGCAACCATCCTTGTACTGGCGCGGCGAATACTCGCGGTTAGCGCCGATGAGACGTCAGATGACGTCGAAACGATGAGTTCCGACATGAAGGTCTATCGCGACCAACTGTCCGAACTGGACCGCGATATTACCCGCGGTACCGTCTCGAAAGAGGATGCAGAGCGTGCTCGCGTCGAAATCTCGCGTCGTCTGCTCGAGGCGGACAAAGCCGCGCAATCCAGAAAATCAGCCAAGGACGCCCCCCACGGCCTGACCCGCACAACGATGGGCATCATCGCCGTCGTTCTGGCCGTCGGCAGTCTCGGCCTTTACTGGACCATCGGTGTTCCGGGCGCACCGGATTTTGGCCGCGCCAAGCGTATCGCAATCAGTGATGAGGTGCGCCAGAACCGCCCCTCGCAAGAACTGGCAGAAGCACAGATGCCCGTTTGGGCAGGCCCGCCGGTCGATGCCCCGGCAGACTATATTGAACTGGTTGATGGGCTGCGCAAAGCCGTGGCTGGCCGCCCCGAGGATCCCCGCGGGTTGGACCTTCTGGCCCAGCACGAAGCAGCGCTTGGAAACCTGGTCGCCGCCCGCACGGCAATGGGGCAACTGCTTGAATTGAAAGGCGACACCGCAACGGCGGATGATTTCGCGCGCCAAGCTGAATTGATGATCAATGCTGCCGGGGGATTCGTCTCACCGGACGCCGAGTCCATGCTAAGAAGCGCTCTGGAGCGCGACCCAGGTCACGCATTAGCCCGCTTCTATTCTGGGCTGATGTTTGCCCAGAATGGCCGTCCGGATCTGGCATTCCGCCTGTGGCGTCGACTTTTGGAAGAAGGTCCGACCGATGCCGAATGGTGGCCCGCCATCCGTGATCAGATCGGAGATCTCGCGGCCCTCGCTGGCGAGAACTACACGCCACCGGAAGCCCCTGTCATGCCCCCGGTTGCTGGCCTATCCGGCCCGAGCGCCGAAGATATCGAAGCGGCATCCGACATGTCGGGCGAAGAGCGGGCCGAGATGATCCAATCCATGATCACCCGCCTGTCCGAACGCTTGGCCACAGACGGCGGCACGCCCGAGGAATGGGCGCGATTGGTTTCGGTTCTGGGCGTGGTGGGCGACACTGAACGCGCCGCCGCCATCTGGGCCGAGGCGCAAACGATTTTTGCAGCACATCCCGAGGCGCTCGAAACCGTGCGCGCGGCCGCTCAGCAAGCCGGAGTTGCGCAGTGATCTTTGACAGCATCGAAGATTTCGCCGCGTCCCTTCCCCCAATGACGGCTCTGGCTGGACTGGATCTGGGCACCAAAACCATCGGCGTCGCGGTCTCGGACAGTTTTCGACAGGTGGCAACACCACTGGAAACCATCAAGCGCAAGAAATTTACGCTGGACGCGGAACGTCTTCTTGAGATCACAAGTGATCGACAAATTGGCGGGCTGGTCCTCGGACTGCCGCGCAACATGGACGGAAGCGAGGGGCCGCGCTGCCAGTCGACCCGCGCCTTTGCCCGCAATCTGGAGAAGCTGACCGACCTGCCGATCGGCTTTTGGGATGAACGCCTGTCCACCGTTGCGGCCGAACGCGCCCTGCTCGAGGCGGATACGTCTCGAAAGCGTCGCGCAGAGGTCATCGACCACGTTGCCGCCGGGTATATCCTGCAAGGTGTATTGGACCGGTTGAGGCACCTGTGATGACGGACGACGTCTGGAAACGAAACGAGATTGCAAGCCCCTGCATAAAGATCTGCGTGGTCCATCCCGAGGCGCGGATCTGCACCGGTTGCTATCGCTCGATCGACGAAATCGGTGGTTGGTCCGGCATGACCGACGCCGAACGCGCCCAGATCATGGACGAACTTCCCACCCGCAAATCCAGCCTGACTAAGCGACGCGGCGGGCGACGCGCACGGCTGAACAAAGCCTGATCACCGCCTTTCACCGCAACGTGACAACACGTCATTGCGCGGCACGCTAGAGTACCCTGACATGCTTCAGGAGCCCTCATGCGTATACTCCCCTTGGCCATAACCCTGTGCAGCCTACCCGTCCTAGCCTTTGCTGCGGACTGGAACACACGCGCGGATGATCAGCCCTTATCAGCGGCAGAACTGCGCGCCCAGCTGGTTGGAAACACCCTCGTCTTCTTTGACAACGGAAAGTCCGTCTACTCGGAGAATGGTGAATATTCCTACACCTACGGCGAGGGAGGAACTTGGTTAGGTCACTACGAATTGAAAGAAGACGGCGTCGCCTGCACAACCTTTGTCACCGGAACCACGCGCTGCGATCTGATTGTCCACAGCGGAGCGCGACTGACGTTGATCACCGAAGACGGAATGCGCTTCCCTATTCGCGAAGTCACGCCAACTGAATAAGCAAAATGCGCTCGGCTTTGCCTCGCGCCCAGCGGGGCGATTGCCGGCGGTGCCGGTCAGGGGCGCTGCCCCCGCATGATTTTCCTGCGGAAACTCATGCTCCCCCGGGATACTTACAGTAAGAAAATAAAAGGGAGGCACGAAGCCTCCCTGAAATGAGTGTCTCATTTCCTTAAACGGCCATCGGCGTCCCCGCCTGTTCCGCAATTTCAACCTAATTGGTCAAGGTTAACAAACTCTTATTTTCTTACCACAAGTATCCTGGGGGTGAGAGCCGAAGGATCGAGGGGACAACGCCCCCTATTCCGCCGCCTCGGTCTCAGCTTCTGTTTCGATCTGTGCCGCACGTTTCTCGACCAGATCGACGATATGATCGACCATCTTTTCGTTGTCCAACTTATGGTCCTGTTTGCCCGCCACATAGACCATGCCAGACCCCGCGCCACCTCCAGTAAAGCCCACATCAGTCATCAGCGCCTCGCCCGGGCCATTCACGACACATCCAATAATCGACAGGCTCATCGGTGTGTGGATGTGGGCAAGCCGTTCTTCCAGCGTGGCCACGGTCTTGATCACGTCAAAACCCTGACGTGCGCAAGACGGGCACGAAATGATGTTCACACCGCGATGACGCAGGCCCAGAGATTTCAGGATCTCAAAACCCACCTTCACCTCTTCGACTGGGTCGGCAGATAGGCTGACACGGATCGTGTCACCAATACCGGCCCAAAGCAGGTTGCCTAGGCCAACTGCCGATTTGATTGTGCCGGACACGAACCCGCCTGCTTCGGTAATCCCAAGATGGATGGGGGCATCGGTGGCCTCGGCAATGCCGTGATAGGCGGCAGCGGACAGGAAGACATCCGAAGCTTTCACGCTGATCTTGTAGTCGCGGAAGTCATTGTCTTCCAGAATTCGGATATGCTCCAATCCGCTTTCCACCATCGCCTCGGGGCAAGGTTCGCCATATTTTTCAAGCAGATGCTTTTCAAGCGACCCAGCGTTCACCCCGATACGGATCGAACAACCGTGATCCTTGGCCGCCTTGATCACTTCACGCACGCGACCTGCGTCGCCAATGTTGCCCGGGTTGATGCGCAGGCAGGCTGCACCTGCCTCGGCGGCTTCGATTGCGCGTTTATAGTGGAAATGAATGTCTGCCACGATAGGCACCGGGCTTTCGGCCACGATCTCTTTCAACGCGGTGGTGGACCCCACATCCGGGCAGGAAATCCGCACGATGTCTGCACCCGCTTCTGCGGCAGCAAGCACCTGCCCCAGCGTGGCCTTCACATCCGAGCTGTCCGTATTGGTCATGGTCTGCACCGCGATCGGCGCGCCGCCGCCTACAGGCACATTGCCCACCATGATCTGCCGGGAGGTCCGGCGTTCGATGTCGCGCCACGGGCGAATGGGATTGTGAGACATGTGTAGGTTTCCAGCTGGCTTCACTTAGTCAGAGAGATAACCCGCGATCTCGCGGGCGACAAGGCGCGCTCGAAAACAGATCGCTCAATATGTGGTTATTCGGCGGCTTGCAGTTCAGCCACGACGGTTGCCAAGTCGGCGTCGCCTTCCAGATCGGCAAGCGCGAAGTTCTCAAGCACTGCGTCGTGAGACACAGCCACATTCTTGACAACCGATGGCCCGTCGCCCGCGGGGCCATAGGCCGCCCCGTTCACTGCGAAATAGATCGAACCGGCATTTCCCGAACGCAAAATAGGGGCCTGTTCTGTCTTCGGCAGGACATAGGTTTCACCTGCGTCCAAAATCTTTTCGAAAATCACGCTGCCATCTGCCGACTGAATGCGTACCCAAGACGGGCGCACGGCGAAAACAGCCACATCCGCGGCATCTGCCCCCAACACCTGAACTTTACTTTCAGCTGAAGGTGAAGCGCTCGCAAGCCGTGTGTCGCTTTCCGGGAATCTTTCTTCGGCAATAGGAAACTCGGGCGTTTGAAGCCCAGCCAGAACGCCGACCGAATTGGGGTTCAACGTCGAAATCGGCGCATCGCGATGGGTTAGAACCGGCACGTCCAACGCTTGCGGACGATAGAGACGATCCAATGCTTCCACTGTGGGAGGCGTGGTCAGACCAGCCGTCGCAACTTGCGTGCTTTCGCTTTGATTGACATCGGGGGTGGTTTCCAGCTCAGGCAGCTCAGACAATACACCCGGCGTCTGTTCAATCGGGGCGAAGTCAACACGCTGAACCTCTTTCAACATGGCCCATCCGCCATAGCCCAGCCCACCGATCAGCAAGAGAAGCATTGAAATCGATCCAATCGCTCCGGGCTCGATGCCAGTAAAAACGCTTTCCCTTTGCGGCACCCAGCTCGCATTCGGGTTGGCCAGCGGATCACCACGATGCTCGGAAGCGTTTCGCGCTTTCTTTTCGCTGGGCAGACCATTCGAAGACAGGCCGCGGTCCACTTCGAAGCCGGCCTCGGCACAGAACGTGGAATAGGCCCATTCGGGATCAAGTCCCAGATACCGCGCATACGAACGCACATAACCGGCAATGAACCCCTGCGACGCGAAGGCCGAGGGGTCTGCATTTTCAATCGCTGCAATGTAGGTGGCTTTGATCTTCAGTTCACGCTGAACATCCAGAAGAGACTTACCAAGCGTTGCACGTTCTCCGCGCATCACATCGCCCAACAGGACTTCGTAGGAATCGAACCCCGTAGGTTGTTCTTCATCCTCGACCTGAGACGTGCTCCAACGCCCGATCATACAACTGCTCCTGATGCCTTTTGTCCCTAGGATACGATTCGTGGTTCATCGTTTCCCTATGGGGAAAGTAACACATCACGCAAAATTGTGTATATTAACTTTCAGCTTACGCCGACAGCTCGGCACGATTTAGCTCACAATGCGACCACAGGCTATCTAGGGCGCGCACCAGCTTGTCCATCTCGTCCGGACCGTGAACTGGCGACGGTGTAAACCGCAACCGTTCGGTACCGCGTGGCACAGTCGGGAAGTTGATCGGCTGAACGTAAATTCCGAAGTTTTCCAACAACATATCTGACAGTTGCTTGGTGTGGACGGGATCGCCCACGATCACCGGAACGATGTGCGAGCCGTGATCGATGATCGGCAGCCCCATCCCCTTCAGGCGGGTCTTCAGGATCTTGGCTTGGGTCTGATGCTGTTCGCGCAGCGACTGATCCGTTTTCAGATGCTTCACCGATGCCGCCGCAGCCGCCGCAACCGAGGGCGGCAAAGAGGTCGTGAAGATAAAGCCGGGCGCGTAAGAACGCACCGCATCACACATCTTGGCCGAGGCAGCGATATAGCCGCCCATCACGCCATAGGCTTTCGCCAGAGTACCGTTGATGATGTCGATCCGATGAGCCAGATTGTCACGCTCGGCAACCCCTGCCCCGCGCGGGCCATACATGCCCACGGCATGTACTTCATCAATATAGGTCAGCGCACCGAACTCGTCCGCCAGATCGCAGAGTTCTTCAATCGGGCCGAAATCGCCATCCATCGAATAGACGCTTTCAAAAGCAATCAGCTTCGGGGCCGCAGGATCGTCAGCTTCCAGAAGTTCACGCAGATGGGCCACATCGTTGTGACGGAAGATGCGCTTTGCGCCACCATTGCGGCGCACGCCTTCGATCATCGAGGCATGGTTCAGCGCGTCCGAATAGATGATCAGACCGGGGAACAGTTTGGGCAGCGTCGACAAGGTCGCGTCATTGGCAATATAGGCCGAGGTGAACAGAAGCGCCTCTTCCTTTTGGTGCAAATCCGCAATCTCGGCTTCCAGCCGTTTGTGATAGATCGTGGTACCCGAGATGTTGCGCGTGCCACCCGAACCGGCGCCCGTGGCGTCGATCGCTTCATGCATGGCTTCAAGCACAACCGGATGCTGTCCCATACCCAGATAGTCGTTGCCGCACCATACGGTGACCGGCATTTCGCTTCCATCGGGTTTGCTCCATGTCGCATGAGGGAACTGCCCTTTACGGCGTTCAATCTCGATGAAGGTGCGGTAGCGCCCTTCCTCATGCAAGCGCGATAGCGCCTCGTCCAGCTTGTGATCGTAGTCCAATTTACCCTCCCGGGCCGTTTCATCCTATTCCCTGCGCAGCCTTATACAGGGATTCCCCCGCAAAACGCATTCAAAAAAACGTATATTGCGCCTGTTCGCTTACCCATCTTCCGGGACTGAGCGCCGTTTTACATTGATCCACCTCAAACGGAAGAGTTTTCATGGCCAACGCGACAACTCGTCCAAGCGCCGTTTGGGGCGGATCGGATCTGGACAGTGGCAATGGCAGTGATAGGCTCTGCGCAAACTTCCCGTTATCGGAGACACGATATGTCGCTTGATCAAGTTCTGGACCGCATTGATGCGGGCCTTCCCGACGCTCTCGACCGTTTGATGGAGCTGCTTCGCATCCAGTCGATTTCCACCGACCCCGCCTTTGCAGATCACTGCGTGACCGCCGCAGATTGGCTGGTGAACGATCTGAAAACGATTGGTTTTCAGGCTGATAGGCGCGACACCCCCGGCCATCCCATGGTGGTTGGCCATGGTGGTGACAGCGATCGCCACCTTCTGTTCTATGGCCACTATGACGTGCAACCTGTCGATCCGCTGGACAAATGGGACCACGACCCGTTCGCGCCGTTTGTCGAAGACACGCCCAATGGTAAAATCATCCGCGCCCGTGGCGCATCGGATGACAAAGGCCAGTTGATGACCTTCGTCGAAGCCTGTCGCGCCTGGAAAGAGGTGCATGGGTCTTTGCCTGCAAAACTGACGATTTTCTTCGAGGGGGAAGAGGAATCAGGGTCTCCGTCGCTTGTGCCATTCATGGAGCAGAATCGCGACGAACTGACCGCTGATATCGCTCTGATCTGTGACACATCCATGGTCAGCCCCGGTGTACCGTCGATTGCCAGCCAGTTGCGCGGGATGCTGAAGGACGAGTTTACCCTGATCGGGCCGAAGCTGGATCTGCACTCGGGCCATTATGGCGGTCCGGGCCTAAACCCGCTGCGCGAGATGTCTCGCATCGTCGCCAGCTTCTATGATGACGAAACCGGTAAAGTCACGGTCGAGGGATTCTACGAGGGCGTCCACGACACCCCGCAGGATCAACTGGACGCGTGGGAGGACTCGGGCTTCGATCAGAAGGCCTATCTGGACAATGCCGGGTATACGATCAGCCACGGCGAAAAGGACCGGTCGTGTCTGGAACAGCAATGGGCCCGCCCGACGCTGGAAGTGAACGGCATTTGGGGTGGCTATAACGGTGTCGGATCGAAAACCGTGATTCCGTCGGAAGTGCATTGCAAGATTACCTGCCGTTTGGTGGGCGACATGGACCCGGACAAGCTACGCGACCGCGTGCGCGCCCATGTCGAGGCTCAGTTGAAGCCCGATATGAAAGTGGTCTGGGACAATGATCTGGAAGGCTCTCCCGCCTCGGTGATGGACATCACCCGGCCCGAGTTTGGTGCGGCCCAGAAAGGCCTGTCGGACGAATGGAACCGCGAAGCTGTCTTTGCCGGCATGGGCGGCTCAATCCCGATTGCGGGCTATTTCAAGTCGATCCTAGGTATGGAAAGCATGCTGGTGGGTTTTGCCAATGATGACGACAAGATCCATTCTCCGAACGAAAAATATGACCTTGAGAGTTTCCACAAAGGCATTCGCAGCTGGGCACGGATCCTGGCAGAGCTGGCTTAAGTTCTCTTAGTCACCAAAAGACTTCAGAACCCCGGAAGGCCCCGCCTTTCGGGGTTTTTCATGCCCGCTTCAAGCGTACCAGCTTCAGAACCAGCAGCAGCCACGGTGCGCCGTGCATCACCAGATCAAAGATATCGACGGGCTTAACCAGGGTTCCAGACGCAAGCATCCCCAGCTTCTCCCAGACATGCGGCGGCGCATAGGGCGCCAGCCCCAATGTCAGGCAGGCAATCAGGATCAGCGAGAACGGCATTTCATCAATGAAGGACATAAAGATCTCCTGATCCAAAGGGTTTCGCCAGGCAGGTTCACCTGCCCTAACAGGGCAGAGTATCAAACGTAATGTGGTGAAGTGGCGCGGTTGACGGGGCTCGAACCCGCGACCCCCGGCGTGACAGGCCGGTACTCTAACCAACTGAGCTACAACCGCGCGTGGCGGCTGGAATAGCCCGAGGTCGCCGAAGGGTCAATGGGAAAAAATACGGATTGTGGCGAAAAAATCGGCGGCGGTAGCGACAGCGTTTCGGTGCCTGCACAACGAAAAAACCCCGCCAAAGGCGGGGCTTCTTTAGGGCAGTGGTGGCGCGGTTGACGGGGCTCGAACCCGCGACCCCCGGCGTGACAGGCCGGTACTCTAACCATCTGAGCTACAACCGCTCACTGCCAGTCTTGCGACTGTTTGGGCGTTCTAGGCCCACCCGTCGGGGGCGTCAAGCGGCCTTTTGCAGATTTCGAATTATTTTTCGATCACGCAGTGGCCGTGGTCGGGGTGAAGGTGAAATATGACCCCCTGCCCGCCCGGAAGATCCATCATTCCGCCATCGTCCAGCCCCAGCCAGCGGGCGCGCAACACGCGCGATAGCACGCCATGGGTGAATATCACGGCAGGCCCACGTAGTGCGTTCAGCAAACTGTCTGCGCGTGCCTCAAGATCCAGCAATGTCTCGCCCCCCGGCGCATTGAAATGCCAGTTCACCATGTCCTGTTCAGCAAGCGCCGCCAGATCCGGCCAGCTCTTGCGAATCTGTTCCAAGGTCTTGCCCTCCCACGCCCCGAACGCGATCTCGGTAAGGAGCGCATTTTGCGTGATAGGCGCGCCTGTCCCGGCAGTCACAATGCGCGCTGTGTTCATCGACCGCCCTTGGGGCGAGCTGAACACCATAAAATCCGTCCGATCCCCCACAGCACGTCGCAACATGCCAGCCATCGCAACGGCCTGGCGTTGCCCCTTTGCGGTCAGCGGCGAATCCAATCGCCCTTGATGGCGACCAGCCGCATTCCACACGGTTTGCCCGTGACGAATAACGAAGATTTCCGGATAGATAGATCCCATGCTGGGATCATGCACGATACCTGTGGGGAGTAAATGGTGGGTGATGAGAGGCTCGAACTCCCGACATCTTCGGTGTAAACGAAGCGCTCTACCAACTGAGCTAATCACCCGCCGTGGGACGCGACATATCGCTATTCGCCGGGGCTTGGCAAGAGGGGAAATCCAATTTTTTCATTTTCTGACGCGGACGGATTAAAACTGGACGCTGAGTTACTTTGTCTGCATGGCAAAGAGCGCTAGACTGCACCTGTTAGCTGTCAGGATTGCCATGCAAGAACCCGTCGTTCCAAAGGGCGTCGCACATGTCGCCGTCACTCCTCCGACCGAGCCCGAACCGATCGTGTTCGTGCTGTTGGACAACTTGTCGATGCTGGCCTTTACGTCAGCAATCGAGCCCTTGCGCATTGCCAACCAGTTGACCGGGCAGATCCTGTATCGCTGGACCACCATGTCGGAAGACGGCGAGAATGTACGCTGTTCAAACGGCATCGAGATCGGCATTGACCGCCCCATCGGCGATACGCCAGCCAGCAGCCGGATCTTTGTGTGCTCGGGCGTTCAGCCCGAGAAATCCGTATCGACGAAGGTCTCGGACTGGGTGCGTTTGCAGTGGCGTCTGGGGCGTACGGTCGGATCGCTGTGCACTGGGGCGTATACGCTGGCGAAAGCAGGCATTTTAGGCGGGCACAAGTTCACACTGCATTGGGAAAACATCGCCCCATTTCGCGAGCATTTCCCGGATCTTGATCCGGTCGAACAGCTTTACACCATCGACAACCGCGTTCTGACCTGTGGCGGCGGCGCGGCCGCAACAGATCTGTTTCTGCGCCTGATCTATGACACGCATGGGCCGGTTCTGGCGCAGGCCGTCCTGAACATGTGCCTGCACACCGTCCAACGGTCGGAAACAGACCGCCAGCAAAGTTCGACCTCGGCGACAATCGGGGTGCGCAATGAAAAGCTGGTGCGCGTGCTGACCTATTTCGAGGAGAACCTCGAAGACAGCGTCAATCTGGACAATGTCACCGAGGAATTGGGCATTTCGCGCCGCCAGATGGAACGCCTGTTTCGCCACCATTTGGACACGACGCCCAAGAAATACTTGCAAGACCTTCGCCTGCAACGCGCCCGCATCTTGCTGGCTGAAACGGATATGCCTGTGGTCGATGTGGCCATCGCCTGCGGTTATGATTCTGCGGCCTATTTCTCGAAACGGTTCCGCGAGACCTTCGGCATGTCCCCCCACCGGTTTTCCGCCGGCGGGGGATAAGCCCCTACCCGGCCTGTCTGTTGTGGAAGATGAAGCCAAGGAAGTTCAATAGCAGCTGTGCTGCCAAGATCTGCGTGCTCTCAGACGGGTCATAGGCTGGCGCGACCTCGACCAGATCAATGCCAACCACATCACCGCGTTTGCTGAGACCTTGTAGAATCTCCAGCACATCATAGTACGCAAAGCCGCCGTGGCTGGGTGTACCCGTGCCGGGAGCAATCGACGGGCAGAACGCATCAATGTCGATGGTTACATAGTAGCGCGCGCCTTCGGGGATACGGTCCAGAACACCGTCTGTCCCCAGCTTGCGCACCTGCCGCACCGACAGGATATCTGACCCACGCGCGCGTGCATCTTCATAGCCCTCTTTCGCCGTGGACGAGACATTGCGAATCCCCAGCTGCGTCATGCCCGAGACATAGTCTTTCTCAATCGCGCGGCGCATGGGATTGCCGTGGCCTTCGGTCACGCCGTGGCGTTCGTCGACAAAATCCAGGTGGGCGTCGATCTGCACCACATGGATGGGCCCCTTTTCGGCGCAGTCTTCCTCAAAGGCGCGAATACAGGGGATGTTTATCGAGTGGTCACCCCCGATGGTCACTGGCAGCGCGCCCGCATCCAAGATCTTCTTCACGCCGTATTCGATATTGGCGTGGCTTTTATCGGTCATGGTGTGAACGATATCCGCGTCGCCCAGATCAACGATCCGAACGTCTCCGCCCAGATAGGTCGCGTCGTCTTCGTGGTCATAAGCACCCGCATGACCAAAGCTGAACAGGGTCGAGGCCTCGCGCACTGCGCGCGGGCCGAACCGTGCGCCGGACCGGTACTGACAGCCGAAATCAAACGGTGCGCCCAAGACGGCCACGTCGGCGTCAATTTGATCCCAGTTTTCCACGTAGGGCTTCTTGCCAAAGGTGGCGATTCCAACAAATGGCAGGTTCAACCGACCGCCTGCATAGCCGTGATCTGACATACGTCCCTCCTATTGCGTGACTGAAGAAGTGAAACGGAAAACCTGCCAAGAAGAAAGCAGAATTCGCCCAACGCCCCAACACATTTACCCGAAGATCCCTGCGCGCTTAGACTTGAATCGGGGACCCACCGCGCCGTAGGTTGCCCCTTGTGACGCGACGCGCGCGTTTGCGGCATGTGACAACGGAACTATTGGGGTCCAACTTGACCGAACTTCTTTTTGACGGCGCCTCACTCCGAGTCATCGGATGCTCGGTCGAGCGGCCTCACCTGTTCGTCACATTTGACCATTGGCGACGCGAAAGAGCGTCTTTCCCCGACTACAGTCCCTCGAACACAGCCCTGAACCACGGCTATGGGCATATCTATATTCAGACGGCCCAGAATGACTGGTTTCTGAATCAAGACACCATCCGGTTGCGCGGTTTTCTGACAGAACTGTGTCAGGGCAAGGACAGCTGCTCGGTCGGGTTCTCGATGGGGGGATACGGGGCGTTGCTGTTTGCCAATGCCCTGCGCCTGCGCCGGGTTCTGCTGTTGTCTCCGCAGTATTCCATCATGCAATCGAAAGCGCCTTACGAGTCTGGATATCAGCAAGAGGCCGCGTTGCTGGACCCTACGCTGGACCACCTTGAGCCTTTAGACGATGGGCCGCGCCTTCAGGGCATCATCGCCTATGACCCTCGGCAAGCTCCGCAGGATCGCCTGCATGCAGAACACATTCGCACCCTGCACCCGGATCTTAAGCCCGTCGCTCTGCCCTTCGGCGGTCACACTGCGCTGAAACACATGGAAGGCACCGGCGTCACGCATGAAATCATGCGGGCCTTTATCGAGGATGATCTGTCCGTAGGCGCGCTCCGTGGCGTTCATGGACTGATTGGCCGCAACTCATCGCGGTATAAACAGCGCCTGAAAACCTATCTTGATCAGCGGCGCGCGCGCACTGGATCTGCCCCCTGAACCAAGGGCATCATCGCTTTGTTATCAAAGGGAAATGGTGGGTGATGAGAGGCTCGAACTCCCGACATCTTCGGTGTAAACGAAGCGCTCTACCAACTGAGCTAATCACCCGACTGGACGCTATTTAGCGCCGCCGTGCGGAGGGTGCAAGAGGCAGAATGCAGCCAATTACCCCCTGACGAAAAAAGGGCGCGACAGATGACTGCCGCGCCCCATGATCTTGTCGATCCGGCTGGGATCAGTGCGCCACGGCACCCGATCCGCCCGCATCCTTGGCCAGCGCCTTGGCGGCGGCCTCTTCTGCGGCTTCGTCCCATTCGACGGCTTCAGGCTTGCGCACCAAAGCATGTTCCAGAACCTCGGACACATGGCTGACGGGGATGATGGTCAGCCCCTCTTTCACGTTGTCCGGGATCTCGCGCAGATCCTTTTCGTTCTCTGCCGGGATCAGAACGGTCTTGACGCCCCCGCGCAGCGCGGCCAGCAGCTTTTCTTTCAAGCCGCCGATGGCCAAAGCATTCCCGCGCAGCGTGACCTCGCCCGTCATAGCGATGTCTTTCTTCACCGGAATGCCCGTCAGGACAGACACGATGGACGTCACCATAGCCAAACCGGCAGACGGACCATCCTTCGGCGTCGCGCCTTCCGGCACGTGCACATGGATGTCCCACTTTTCGAACTGCGGCGGTTTCACACCGATTTCAGGGGCAATCGAACGGACATAGGAACTGGCCGCATCAATCGATTCCTTCATGACGTCGCCCAGTTTCCCGGTGGTCTTCATCCGACCTTTACCCGGAAGGCGCAGAGCCTCGATCGACAGCAGATCGCCACCAACACTGGTCCAAGCCAATCCGGTCACGACGCCCACCTGATCAGCCTCTTCAGCCAATCCAAAGCGATGCTTGCGCACGCCCAGATAGTCATCCAGCAATTCAGGTGTGATCTCGACGGCTTCAGCCTCTTTCTTCACCAGCTTGGTCACGGCTTTCCGCGCCAGCTTGGCCAGCTCACGCTTCAAGTTCCGCACACCTGCTTCGCGGGTGTAGTAGCGGATGATGTCGGTCAGAGTGCTTTCCGGCACCGCAAACTCGCCCTTCTTCAGCCCGTGATCCTGAATGGTCTGGGGCAGAAGGTGACGCGAAGCGATCTCGCGCTTTTCGTCCTCGGTGTAACCGGCCAGCGTGATGATCTCCATCCGGTCCAAAAGCGGGCCCGGCATGTTGTAGGAGTTCGCCGTCGTCAGGAACATCACGTTCGACAGATCGTATTCCACTTCAAGATAGTGGTCGACGAAGGTCGAGTTCTGTTCCGGATCAAGCACTTCCAGCATCGCAGACGCGGGATCGCCACGGAAATCCTGACCCATCTTGTCGATCTCATCAAGCAAGATAAGAGGGTTCGTGGTTTTCGCCTTTTTCAGCGCCTGAATGATCTTACCGGGCATCGAGCCGATATAGGTCCGGCGGTGACCGCGAATTTCGCTTTCATCACGCACACCACCCAGCGAGATGCGAATGAACTCGCGTCCCGTGGCCTTGGCGACCGACTTGCCCAAGCTGGTTTTACCCACGCCCGGAGGGCCAACAAGGCACATGATCGGGCCTTTCAGCTTTTTCGAGCGCTGCTGAACCGCAAGATATTCGACGATGCGTTCCTTGACCTTCTCAAGCCCATAGTGATCAGCGTCGAGCACTTTCTGAGCATTGTTCAGGTCTTTCTTCACGCGGCTTTTCTTGCCCCATGGCAGACCCAGCATCCAGTCCAGATAGTTGCGCACAACGGTGGCTTCTGCCGACATCGGCGACATGTTCTTGAGCTTCTTCAGCTCGGCATCCGCTTTTTCGCGCGCTTCCTTGGAAAGCTTTATTTCCTCGATCTTTTCTTCCAGCTCGGCCAGTTCGTTCTGACCTTCCTCGCCGTCGCCGAGTTCCTTCTGAATGGCCTTCATCTGCTCATTCAAATAGTACTCGCGCTGGGTGCGCTCCATCTGGGATTTCACGCGGGTCTTGATCTTTTTTTCGACCTTCAGGACCGACATTTCGCCCTGCATCAGGCCATAGACCTTCTCGAGCCGTTCGGACACGACGAAGGTTTCAAGAAGTTCCTGCTTCTGTTCAACCTCGACGCCCAAATGGCCCGCCACAAGGTCGGCCAGCTTGTCAGGCGCGCGTGTTTCGGACACGGCGGCAAGCGCTTCTTCGGGAATGTTTTTCTTGATCTTACCGTAACGCTCGAACTCTTCGCCGACCGAACGCAACAGCGCTTCGATCTCGTTCGGGTCACCGGGGCGTTCGTCGATCACCTCGGCGAAAGCTTCGAAGTAGTCGGCATTGTCGACATAGTCTGTGATGCGCACACGCGACTGCCCCTCGACCAGCACCTTGACGGTGCCATCGGGCAGTTTCAGCAGCTGCAGCACATTGGCCAACACGCCCACCTGATAAATGCCATCCACGTCCGGTTCATCTACCGAAGGGTCGATTTGGCTGGACAGCAGGATCTGCTTGTCATCCGCCATGACCTCTTCCAGCGCGCGCACGCTTTTCTCGCGTCCGACAAAGAGCGGTACGATCATGTGGGGGAACACCACAATGTCGCGCAGCGGCAGGACCGGGAAGGATTGGCTCAGTTGCTCACTCATTGATCTTCCTTATAGTTGGGCAGTCAGCGTGTCCCCGATTGTCGGCAGATCACACTTCCTCCTGGAATTCAGCCTTGGTTAACAGGCCTGTCACGCCGAAATGGGGGTGCGAATTGGGTTTTTCAACCGCGTCCGGCGAGCGTTTGACATCATTGTGACCAGCAAATTCACGATCCACAAGGCGGGTCCCGAAATTATCCACAGGAAATTGCGGACTGACCCACCGCCCGGATCAAAAGACGCCCAGCGCAAGGCCGGCAGACATGGCGGCCCCAAGCTCGCGACACGGCTCCAAGGCCTCGGCGTCTAACTGTTTCGGGGCCAAGATTGCCTCGGGAGTTTGGGCATGCGTGCAGAGGATCAGGGGCGGCTGAACCTCGCGCAGACGCCAGCCTGTGGCAATCCGGGCCAGTTGTCGTGCAGCCCCCTGCCCGTCCGATCCCGCACAGATCATCTGGGCATAGGGGCGCCCCTCGATCCGGCCCAGAACGGGGTAGTAACACCGATCAAAGAATTCTTTCATCTGCCCCGACAGGCTGGCCAGATTTTCCGGCGCACAGAACAGGTATCCCGAAGCCGACAACAGATCGTCAGGCCTTGCCTCTTCTGCGGTCAGGATACGTGCCGTTCCTTCGTGCCGGGCCGCAGCAAATGCGGCCTCGGCCATTTGCTGACTGCCGCCGGTACGCGAGTGCCATATGATCAGAAGCTCTGCCATATCCCCTTATAACGGATCGATGTCCCCTTGCGCACGATTTGCGTGGAAGTCGGCCTCCCACGCATCAAAGCGCCCTTCAGAGATTGCATCCCGCATGCCCTGCATGATCTCTTGGAAGTAATGCAGGTTGTGCCAGGTCAACAGCATTCCCGAGATCATCTCGTTCGAGCGGAACACGTGGTGCAAATAGGCGCGCGAGTAGTTCGTGCAGGCCGGACAGGTGCAGTTTTCATCAATCGGGCGCGGGTCGTCTTGGTGACGGGCGTTCTTGATGTTCAAAACGCCCATGCGGGTCCAGACTTGACCCGTGCGTCCGGATCGGGACGGCAGTACGCAATCCATCATGTCGACGCCGCGCTTCACCGCGCCCACAATGTCATCAGGTTTGCCTACGCCCATCAGGTAACGCGGTTTGTCCTCGGGCAGGAAACCGGGCGCGTAGTCGAGACAATCGAACATCGCCTCCTGCCCCTCGCCGACGGCCAGACCTCCGATGGCGTAGCCCTCAAAGCCAATCTCTTTCAGCGCTTCGGCACTTTCTTCGCGGAAATCACGCTCGAGCCCACCCTGCATGATGCCGAACAGCGCATACCCCGGGCGATCCCCAAAGGCATCACGCGAGCGCTGCGCCCAGCGCATCGACAGACGCATGCTTTCTGCAATCCGTTTACGATCGGCGGGCAGCGCGGGGCATTCGTCAAAGCACATCACGATGTCTGATCCCAGAAGCTTCTGGATCTCCATCGACCGCTCCGGCGTCAGCTCGTGCTTGGACCCATCAATATGCGATTTGAAGGTCACGCCCTTTTCGGTCAGCTTACGCAGGCTGGCCAGCGACATAACCTGAAACCCGCCACTGTCCGTCAGGATGGGCTTGTCCCAGTTCATGAACTTGTGCAGCCCGCCCAGCCGGTCGATCCGCTCGGCCGTTGGCCGCAGCATCAGGTGATAGGTATTGCCCAGCAGGATATCCGCCCCGGTGGCTGCGACGCTTTCAGGCATCATTGCCTTCACCGTGGCCGCGGTCCCTACGGGCATGAAAGCCGGCGTGCGGATGTCACCGCGCGGCGTGTGGATGACCCCGGTGCGTGCGCGCCCATCCGTTGCCTTCAGCGTATAAGAAAACTTTTTCGTGCTTTGATCAGTCATGGCCGAGATGTGGCCCAACCCGGCGCGAAAGCCAAGTGCTATTGTCAGATCCGCCTACCCTTCAGGCGCAGTCTTTGCCTTGTTTGCCTGAGCAAGAGCGGCAACAACGCCGGGATCATTTTCCAAACGTTCGGCCAAACGCTCCAGTCTACGGCTGATCAGCATCAGTTCGGTCACAGTCGTGGGATCAAGATGCGCTGCATGATCATAGGTGAACCCCTGAACCATTTGCGCCGCACCGGACAGTTGATCTATCCGGTTTCTTTCCTCATCTCCTCGGTCTGAAGAGCCTTTAAACTCCGTGGTCATGTCGCCACGCACCCCTTATATATCCCCGTCACCAAATACACGCACATCACCCCAATGGGGCGTATCTTGCAGATAGAATTGGCCTACAACTATGGCGAAATTTGGCCACATCTTCGTCAAATTAAAGCTGAACAATTCGAAATCTTTGCAGGTCAATCGTACACTGTTTCCGGGCATTTTCCCATGTCTGTCACTGCAGCTCTGGACCTCTTGCCACGAGAACCCTATATGTTCGGTCAGGATTAGAGCGAGACCAGCATGACCGATACAGCAGATACCCGGATTGAAGGGGAACCCCTGATCAAACCGTCCAGTGTAGAACACCCGCTTTACGATGCGGTGGTCGAGGCTTGTCGTACGGTCTATGACCCGGAAATCCCCGTGAATATCTACGATCTTGGTCTTGTTTACACGATCGAGATCAACGACCAGAACGAGGTCGACCTGATCATGACCCTGACCGCCCCCGGTTGCCCGGTAGCTGGCGAAATGCCCGGTTGGCTGGTCGAAGCCATTGAACCCGTGGCCGGCGTCAAGCAGGTGAATGTCGAACTGACCTGGGAACCGCCCTGGGGCATGGAGATGATGTCGGACGAAGCTCGGTTGGAACTGGGCTTTATGTAAGCCCGCCGGCTTATACCGACACATGTCTAAGCAACCAAAGCCAACGCGACCCAATCGGGTTGCGTTTTGCGTTTCTCAGCCCTTTACCGGATTTCCCACCTGCCCCGCTTGAGATTGCCGGTCAGCCTGCTTAAATTAAAGACAAGCGACAAGGATCACACACATGTTCGGCATTCCCGGCAAGTCACCCATCACCATGACCCCAGCGGCCGAGGCTCAGATTGCCCGGCTGATGGACAAGGACGGCCATAAGGGCCTGCGCATCGGCGTCAAGAAAGGCGGCTGTGCGGGGATGGAGTACACCATGGACTATGTCGACGAGGTCGAGCCTCATGACGAGGTGGTCGAACAAGGCAATGCCCGCGTGATGATCGCCCCCATGGCGCAGATGTTCCTGTTCGGAACCGAGATCGACTATGAGGTCTCGCTTCTGGAAAGCGGCTTCAAGTTCAACAACCCCAACGTGACCGAGGCCTGCGGTTGTGGCGAGTCGATTAAGTTTGACGACACGTTGTCGGCCGCCCCTGCGGATCTGAACGCCCCTCCGAAATTCTGATGGCTGTCACAGACAGCGACATCGCCTTTGTCAAAGAGCTCTTTTCCGGGCTTGGTCCGTTGACGCATCGCAAAATGATGGGTGGGGCCACGTTTTATTGCGACGGTCAGGTTTTTGCGATCCTGTCCAGCGAGGGTGAAGTGTTTCTGAAGGCAAAAGGCGCATTTGCTGATGCAATGGCCGATGCGGGTAGCCGCATCTTTGGGATGGGTGGCAAGACAATGGGATATTGGACCCTGCCCGAAGACGCGCTGGACGACCCCGAACTTGCAACCGACTGGGCACGTCGCGCGCTGGACGCGCTTTAGGATCCGGTCTGCGCCATCAGGTGCAGATACGTCTCGTCAAACCGCTTTTTCATATGATCTCCGGCCATGATCACCCGATCGGCGTCTTTCGGGGCCACATTGGTGTCGTGGTTGGGATTGAAGAACATCGGAACTGAAACGCGCTCCTCTCCTGATCCAACGACACGGTGCAAGGTGGCCTTCACGCGGCCTTCGGTCCACATCTCCAACATCTCGCCGAAATTGATCACGAAGTCCCCAAGCGGTGCGTTGACCAGCAGCCAGCTTTCGTCAGCCCCCAGCACTTCAAGACCGGCCACCCCATCCGAGGCCAAAAGCGTCACGCAGCCGTAATCCGTATGCGCCGCGATGCCGAAGTCCTTGTCCCCGGCCCAATCAGGGCGCGGCGGATAGTAGTTCCCGCGCAAAAGCGCCATCGGACGGGTGAAGGCCGCATCGAAATAGGTCTCATCCTCGCCGATCGCAGCGGCAATCCCGCGCAGCACGCCCATCGCGACGCCCAGCGCTTTGGCGTAATAGGCCTGAATGGCCTCGCGAAAGCCTTCAAGCTCGGGCCATTGGTTGTCACCGTAAACCGACAGGTTCTGCGCGCGCAGCGGATCATTCGCCGCCAATTCAAAACCGCAATCAAAGACCTCTTTGAAATCCGGGTTGGCTGCAGGATCGACCTGTTCGCTGCCCGCAGCACCCCAACCACGATTGGCGCCCGTCTTTGCCATGTTGACGGCTTCTTTCACCTGCTTGGGCTGGTGAAAGAACTTGCGATACATCGCAATTGTCGCAGACAGCTCATCGGTGCTGATCGCCGTATTGTGCACGGTCAGAAAACCCACCTCTTGCACCCCGCGCAAAAGCTCGGCCATCGTGGCAGGGTCACGGGCATCAATCAGGGCGGCATCCAGTCTGGGGATCATCGGGGACCTCGAAGATAATCTTGCCCGCTTCTACAGCAGGCACCCTACGGATCAATGGCAAAATGGCCGCAGGGCTTGACGCCCAGTGCCCCGCGTCGGAAAACGGGCCGAACATGACGAGGGAGTTTGATATGCGGCGCAAGATGGCAGCGGGCAATTGGAAGATGAATGGCCTGCAAGATAACCTGGCCGAACTGGACGCGCTGGCACAGGGGTATGGTGACGCAGAGTGTGATATTCTGGTCTGCCCTCCTGCGACGCTGATCAATCAGGCCGCATCCGTCAGCGGCGATAGCATCGCCATCGGCGGGCAGGATTGCCACAAGGCGGTAACCGGCGCGCATACGGGCGACATCTCGGCCCAGATGCTGAAAGACGCGGGCGCGACCCATGTGATCCTTGGCCACTCTGAGCGCCGCGAAGATCACGACGAAAGCGACACGGATGTGCGCCTGAAAGCCCGCGCCGCGATTGAGGCCGGTTTAAAGGTTGTGATCTGCATGGGCGAAAGCCTTGAAGAGCGCGAGGCCAACAACACACTTGATATCATCGGCGGGCAGCTGGCGGGCTCGATCCCTGATCAGGTCACGGCCGAGAACCTGATTGTCGCCTATGAACCCATTTGGGCGATTGGCACTGGCAAAGTGCCGACACTGGATCAGATCGGCGAAGTGCATGACTTCATCCGCGCGCGGCTTGTGCGCCGCTATGGCGACGGCGTCGGGCTTTCTACCCGAATCCTCTATGGCGGATCGGTCAAGCCAGACAATGCTGCCGATATCTTTGGTGTGTCCAACGTGGACGGCGCCCTGGTTGGCGGGGCCAGCCTAAAGGCCAAGGATTTTGGCCAGATCATCACGGCGCTGGCCTCGGCCTGATCCCCGTTGTGACTCCAACAATTCAAAACCCCGGCCATTGTGTCGGGGTTTTTCATATCTTGACAGAACGCCCCATATACTTAACATCGCAATTAATTATCGCAGGAGCCTTCGATGAACTATGATGATCTGGCCGACTGGCAAAAACGCGCCGCCGATTGGGCTCGCGACTATCACGCCGGCCTTCGTGACCGCCCTGTGCGGCCTGACATCGCACCCGGAGAGTTTCTGGCCAAGATTGAAGCCCCTATTCCAGAAGCCCCCGAAGCAATCGAAGCCATTTTCGACGACTTCACACGGCTTGTACCCGATGCCATGACCCATTGGCAGCACCCGCGTTTCTTTGCCTATTTCCCCGCGAACGCCGCCCCTGCATCGATGCTGGCCGAGCAACTGGCCAACGCGATGTCCGCTCAAGCAATGCTGTGGCAGACCGCGCCTGCCGCCAATGAAATGGAAGATCTCGTGATCCGCTGGTTGCGCGATGGTATGGGCCTGCCCGAGGATTTCACCGGCACCATTCATGACAGTGCGACGACTGCCACGTTCTCGGCGGTCACAACGATGCGCGAGCTTGCGCTGGATCACACAGGCATCACCAAGGGCCTCTCCGGCGCGCCTCAACTGCGCATCTATGCCAGCGCGCAGACCCATTCCAGTGTCGACAAGGCCGTGCGCCTGTCGGGAATCGGGCAGGACAATCTGGTGAAGGTTCCCACCATTCCCGGCCACCCAACATGGTCGATGGACCCGGACGCGCTGGATCGCCTGATCCGCGAGGACATCGCCGCCGGGCGCAAACCTGCAGGTGTTGTCCTGTGCGTCGGCGGCACCTCGATTGGGGCCTGCGATGACATCGCCGCCTGTATCAAGGTTGCGCATGGTCACAGTCTGACCGTGCATGTGGACGCTGCTTGGGCTGGCTCGGCCATGATCTGCGAAGAGTTCCGGCATCTTTGGGCGGGAATCGAGCAAGCCGACAGCATCATCTTCAACCCGCATAAATGGTTGGGCGCGCAGTTTGACTGCGCCGTTCAGTTCCTGCGCGACCCCGGCCCACAGATTGGCACGATGGGCCTGCGCCCGGAATACCTGAAGACGCAGGGCGCAGACGAGATCGTGAACTACAACGAATGGACCCTGCCCCTTGGTCGCCGGTTCCGTGCGCTGAAAATCTGGTTCCTGCTGCGCGCCGAGGGCTTGTCGGGCCTACGCGCTCGTATCCGCAACCACGTCGCGTGGGCGAACGAAGCCAGCGACGCCATTGCCGCCCTGCCCGGCTTCGAAATCACCACGCCCCCGATCCTGTCACTGTTCAGCTTCCGCTATCAGGACGACGCCAAAACGGCCGAACTTTTGGAGCGTGTGAACCGCGACGGGCGCATCTATCTGACCCAGACATATCACGACGGATCCTTCGTCATTCGCGTGTCCGTAGGACAGTTCACCTGCACGCGAGAAGACGTGATGACGATCCCTTCCGTTCTCGCAGAACTTGCACAAGATCTGTAACGTCAGGAAATCTTTACATTTTCGTGAGTATGCTCTATTCTAAAGGGGCTGGTGTCACGAGCAACTGACATTTTATTGACCAAAGCTCGGCACACCCAAGCCTGTATCGCCCCTTATATTAGAGGCAAGCGAAAGAGGGTATTCACATGGATCGTTTCCGTGAACATTTTCTGGGCGGCTACACTGAAAACCTGTCGGACAGCTGTACTGCCCACCACACTGACACTCTGCCCGACCGACACCATTTCGGGCAGCACTTTACTTTTCACGAATATGTGGCCGACGGGGTCGTGCATGGGCTGGGGGTGATCGCCGCGCTGATCGGGTCGATCACGCTGATCCTTTGGGCCTCGGGCGATGCGCCAATGGGGCATCTACCACCTTTGATGGTCTATGGTATTGGGATGGTCGCCAGCTTCGCGCTTTCCGCGGCCTACAACATGACCCTGCACACATCTGCCCGTTCCGTTCTTCGCCGCTTTGATCACGCGGCGATTTTTCTTTTTATCGCTGCCACCTATACGCCCATCGCGCTGATCGGGATCGGCGGCAGCACCGGTGTGGCATGGGCTGCCCTGATCTGGAGCGTCGCCCTGTTTGGCATGACGCTGAAGCTTTTCTTCCTGTGCCGGTTCGAGCGGACAGGCTTCATGCTGACCCTGATGCTGGGCTGGATGGGCGTCTTGATGATCGGGCCATTGCTGGCAAGCGTCAGCCTTGGGGTACTAGTCCTTCTGGTCGGCGGTGGGTTTCTGTTCACCATCGGCACTCTGTTTCACCTGCGCGAACACGTGCCCTTCAATCGGGCCATCTGGCATGTG
The DNA here is from genome assembly GCF_900302485.1 of Aliiroseovarius pelagivivens. Lineage (NCBI taxonomy): Bacteria > Pseudomonadati > Pseudomonadota > Alphaproteobacteria > Rhodobacterales > Paracoccaceae > Aliiroseovarius > Aliiroseovarius pelagivivens. The sequence goes on from NZ_OMOI01000001.1 coordinate 1,707,434, forward strand.
CATGTGCTTCTAGGTGCCGCGGCGCACTATGCCGCCGTGGTGATGGTGGCGTGGTCGTGATCTTTCCCAGCCCCCTTAGGGGTACAGAAAGCGTCACAGTGAATGACGCAAACGGAATAGAATCCTCGGCTGACGTCTCCAATAGTTAACTCTGTGGAGGAACACTATGGACCGGTTGGATTGGAAAATTTCGATCGTCGTGCGCACAATCGGCGCCGAGCGCGGTCGCGCGGCGCGTGGTCGCCCCTGCTGATGTCATTTCTCAGAATTTGACAAACAGCAGGAAGGATATCCCACACATGACAACAAGAACTTCTCGCCGCGCGGGCGGCCGCCAGGCCCGTCAGGCCCTTCGCGCAGCCCCTTTGGCCAAGGAAACCCGCCCGGTACGCGCCGGTCTTGAAGGTGGCGCATACAAGCCGCTCACTCAGGCGGGAATGGAGCGCATCCACCAAGCCGCCCTGGACGCGCTGGAACAGATCGGCCTGGCGGACGCGCCACAATCTGGCATCGAGATTATGACCCGCGCCGGCGCCATACTGGGCGACGACGGTCGCCTGAGGTTCCCCCGCGCCTTGGTCGAGGACATGCTGGCCAAAGCTGCCAAGAACATCACCTTGCACGGGCGCGACCCACAGCATGACATGAACCTTTCAGGCACGCGTGTGCACTACGGCACGGCAGGTGCGGCAGTGCATATGGTAGATGTCGATGGCCGCGAATACCGCGACAGCACCGTGCAGGATCTGCACGACGCGGCCCGCATCGCGGACCAACTGGATAACATCCACTTCCTGCAACGCCCAATGGTCTGCCGCGACATCCCAGATAATCGCGATATGGACCTGAACTCGATCTACGCCTGTGTGGCGGGAACCACCAAACATATTGGCACCTCGTTCACCGAACCGGATTTCGTCGATGATGGGATCGAGCTTTTGCACATGATGGCCGGCGGCGAAGACAAATGGCGCGCCCGTCCTTTCGTCTCGAACTCGAACTGTTTCGTTGTCCCGCCGATGAAGTTCGCCACCGAAAGCTGTGAGGTGATGGAGAAGGTCATCGCAGCAGGTATGCCGGTGTTGCTGCTGTCCGCAGGCATGTCCACCGCAACCGCCCCGCCCACTCTGGCAGGTACGATTGTTCAGGCCGTGGCGGAATGCTTGGCGGGCGTAGTTTATGTCAACGCGATCAAACCGGGTCACCCGGCGATTTTTGGCACATGGCCCTTCGTGGTCGATCTGCGGTCCGGCGCGATGTCAGGCGGATCGGGCGAACAGGCTTTGCTTGCCGCTGGTTGCTCGCAGATGCACCAGTTCTATGGGCTTCCCGGTGGCGCTGCGTCGGGGTTTTCGGATGCGAAACTGCCCGACATGCAAGCCGGGTGGGAACAGATGTGCTCGAACGTCATGGCGGGTCTGTCTGGGCTGAACATGGTCTATGAGGCGGCGGGCATGCATGCGTCCCTTCTGGGCTTCTGCCATGAAAGCCTGATCCTTGGTGACGACATCATCGGACAGGCCCTGCGCTGCGTGCGCGGCATCGAGGTGACCGAGGATGCGGTGGATCTGGACCTGATGCGCTCGGTCTGTCTGGGCGGACCTGGGCACTATTTGGGCGAAGATCAGACCTTGAGCCTGATGCAGACGGAATATGTCTATCCGACCCTTGGCGACCGCACGTCGCCTAAGGAATGGGCCGAGGTCGGCAAGCCTGATTTGGTTCAGGCCGCCAAGACCCGGAAAGAGACCATTCTGGCCGAAACATCGCGTGCCCATTTGGATCCGATTGTGGACCAAGCCATCCGCGCGCGGTTCAACATCCACCTACCGAGATAGGTTGGCGCTTTGCGGCATTAACAGGACCGGGGGTTTTGCACCCCCGGACCCCCGCAGGATATTTGACGTAAGAAAAAGAGCTAGCCGGCTGTTTCGGCTTTTTCTTCCAGCTCCAGCCATTCTTCTTCAGCGGCGGCGAGTTTCTGTTGCCGTTCGGCCAGTCCCTCAGAGGCTTTCTTGAATTTCACCGGCTCTTTGGTGAAGAGATCAGGGTCCATCAGGAACTCTTCCAGCTTCGCAATTTCGGCCGTCAGGCGGTCCATTTCGTCGGGCAATGCATCGAGACGGTGCTGTTCGGTGAAACTGAGGCCGGAGGCGGCTGGTTTGTCTTTGGGTTTGTCCTTGGGTGCGGTTTTCGTTTTCTCTGGCTTCTTCGCAGCTGGGGAAGCTACCTCTTGTCGTTGCGCGCGATAATCAGACCAGCCACCGGCATAGGCGGTGGCGATCCCGTTGCCTTCCATCGCGATGGTACGCTCAGCCACGCGGTCTAAGAAGTCGCGGTCGTGGCTGACGACCAACACGGTGCCGTCGAAGCCTGAAATCAGCTCTTGCAGCAGGTCCAGTGTTTCCACATCCAGATCGTTGGTCGGTTCGTCGAGCACCAGAAGGTTAGATTGCCGTGCCATGATGCGAGCAAGGATCAGACGTGCCTTTTCGCCACCGGATAGGGACCGTACCGGTGCCCGAGCCTGTTCGTCCGAGAACAGGAATTCTTTCAGGTAGCCCACCACGTGTTTCGGGTTGCCGCGCACCATCACCTGATCGGATTTGCCCGAGATGCGCATTTCAGGGTCCGAGGTCAGATTCTCCCACAGACTAGCGTTTTCGTCGAGCGTCGAGCGGTTCTGATCGAACACCGCCATCTCGATTCCAGTCCCGTGGGACACGCTGCCCGTATCAGGCTCTTCCTGACCGGTGAGCATTTTCAGAAGCGTGGTTTTGCCTGCGCCATTCGGGCCGACAAAAGCGATGGTTTCGCCGCGCATGACGCGCAGGTCGAAGGGTTTCAGAATGACCTTGTCGCCATAGATTTTCGAGATCCCCTTGGCCTCGATCACCTTGCGACCGGATTTCGGCCCGGCCTCAAGCGCCATTTCCGCAGCGCCCTGCCGTTTGATCTGCGAGGAGCGTTCGTCTTTCAAAGCGTGCAGAGCCCGCAAACGACCCTGATTGCGTTTGCGACGGGCCGAGATGCCTTCGACGGCCCAGCGGGCCTCGGATTTGATTTTGCGGTTCAGCTTGTGACGGTTCGTGTCCTCCTCGTCCCAAACCTTGTCGCGCCAAGCCTCAAAGTGCTCGAAGCCTTTTTCCTGACGGCGCACCTGCCCCCGATCGACCCAAAGCGTGGCGCGGGTCAGCGCGCGCAGGAAGGCACGGTCGTGGCTGATCAGGACAAAACCCGCGCGGGTCTGCTTCAGTTCGTTTTCCAGCCATTCGATGGCCTGAATATCCAAATGGTTGGTCGGTTCGTCCAGCAGCATCAGCTCGGGCGCTTCAGCGAGCAGCTTGGCCAACGCAGCGCGACGGCGTTCCCCGCCCGAGGCGGTGGCAACCGGCGTATCCAGCCGCATCTTCAGACCCTCGGCCACCCGTTCGACCAAATAGTCATGCCCCGGCTCCAGGCCTGAGGCCGCAAACTCGCCCAATGTCTCATAGGCTGACAGGTCCGGGTGCTGGTCCATATAGCCCACCGAGACGCCCGGAGACAGAACGCGGGTGCCGGTGTCGGGTTCCACCATCCCGGCCATGATCTTCATCAGGGTCGACTTGCCTGACCCGTTGCGTCCAACCAGCGCCACGCGGTCGCTGGGCTGCACCACAAGGTCCAAGCCATCAAAGATAGGATCGCCGCCAAAGGTAAGGGCGATATCGTTCATTTGCAGAAGAGGTATACGTGCCATGGGGACGGGTTACGGGCTTGCACCTGTGGGGTCAAGCAGGAGGCACAACTGCCCGCAGCAGGCGCGCACGCTCGGCTGGGATCGAAGCGATCTCGACCCCTGTAAAGACATGTAGTGTATTTAGATCGTGATCCACGACCGCATGACCTGACACCCACCCCCCCATCATCAGATAGGTGCGCAGAAGCGGCGGTAGTCCCTGCAGGGCGCGCTTGGTGTCAGGGGTGCGGCGCAAGCGCTGAGTAAACCGGAACACGTTGGGTGCTTTGACACGCGGAAGCCATCGTTCGGGTGCGATGTGGTGGTCACGCAAAAATGCGAACGTGTCGAGGTATTGCGCTTCGTCCGTGCCCTGAAAAGACGAACAGCCGAACATCAGCCCAATTTGTTCCTGATCCACATACCGCGTTAATGCCCCCCACGCGACGCGCAGGATATCCGCGTTGTCACAAGCGTCAGGGTCAACACAGAAGCGCCCAACTTCAATCATTGGTGAAGCATAGGCGTGCAGCGCTGACAGATCGTAGAACTGCGCGGAATAGCTGTCGTCGATGGACGTTCCGTTTCGAAAACGCATCAGGCGAAAGCAGGCGACCAGCTTCTCTGTTGCGACGTCCTCGACCAGTATGTGACGGCACATATCGTCAAAGGGGTCGGTGTCCAGCCCCTCGCCTCCGCGAAAACATTTATGGCGCAACGCTTGAGCGGCCAGAATGTCGGCCTGCGTTTCATCAAATCGCGCCCGAAAGCAGGGTGAGTTCCGTGTCGGCATGAGGTGCCTCCGCTTGTTGCGCGAACGCCATTCCGTTCATATGCGCATGCGCCCTTCTGCCCATAAGATATGACAGAGGGGTGACGTGACGAAAGCGAAAGCTGCGCACCCTGCCCCACAAATGAAAAAGGCGCCGGAGGACCGACGCCAATTCACTGGATTCAGGCGGTACTTAGCTTCCGCCCAGCTGCTCCGCCAGATCGATTCGGCCGAACGACCCAAAGAGCTGACGCAGGAAGCTGACGCCCTTGATGTTGCTTTCGGTCACACGACGTTCAAGAACGATGACGCGTCCCTCGTCCAGCCCGAAGCGCTCGATGTTCTCGACACGCCCTTTGCTGTCAAAGCTGATCGCCAGAACTTCGCGGTCGACCTCTTGCGGCGCGTTGTAGAGGTAGTGCTTGAACTGCGAGCGAACATAGTAAAACCCACTGTCAGACAACAGCCCAGCGGTCCCCGGTTTGCCGATCGCCTCGGTCACGGTTTCGCGTGTATCTTTACCAACCACCAGAAGATCCACATCTTCTTTCACCGGCAAATAGCCGTGGTTGCGGTAGGTTGCGGCGCACGCCGTCAAGGCGATGGCAAGCGTGGCAACAGCAATAGCCTTGCCCGTGCGTTTCAGCCTATCGGTAAGATAAGACATATGCTCCCCTTGCGTTCTACCCTTGCTTCTAGGTATCGGCTTATCGCAGGAACGGCCACGGTTCAAGAAACGATCCCGATCTTGTATCCCCGTGGTGAGGATTCCCACCATATCCGGTTTGGCACAACGTCAGGAGACACCGCCATGAGCACCGATACGCCCAACGCGGGCCAGAATACACCCGTGTATCAGCACGTCCTGCGTGTGGCCGATCTGTCGACCGGCGCAGCGACCCCGTTCGAACTGATCCCGACGGATGCAGAATGCAAAGCCATTGCGACAGATTTGGGCCTGCCTGCCCTGCGCAAGGTGCGATTCAAAGGTACGTTGACCGCGCGCGGCAAGACGGACTGGCAGTTGAAGGCGCAACTGGGCGCAACCGTAGTGCAGGACTGTGTTGTAACACTGGATCCCGTCACCACGCGGATCGAGGAACCGATCAGCCGCCGCTGGGTGCGCGACCTTCCCGAGCTTGAAGCCGGGGACGAAACGGAAATGCCCGATGATGAAACGTTGGAGCAACTGGGCGCAGAAATTGATCTGGGCGAGGTCATGACCGAATCCCTTGCGCTGGCTTTGCCGCTCTTTCCGCGTGCCGACGGCGCCGCATTGGATCAAGCCAACTTCGCCGCCCCCGGAGTTGCGCCGATGCGCGATGAGGACGCCAGACCTTTTGCGGGTCTATCTGCCCTGCGTGACCAATTGGCCAGCAAATCCGAGTCGGAGGACGACGCGGAATAAACCCGCAGATGCGGCGCATCACGCTGAAACTCGCTAGAAAGCGGCATATTTCGGTGAATTCGGCCCAATCGGCACTTGCAAGAAAAAAGAATCCCAGTATTTTCCCGGCTTCTCCACAAGATGGGTTGGACAGCGCCCCGCAAACAGCGTATGAGGCGCCAGACTCAGACACGAGAATAAGCAGGCTTCCCTGAAGCCTTAAGAATTCAACGGGCCATGTGCCCCCAAAATCGAAGGTTGAGACCATGGCCGTCCAACAGAACAAAGTATCCAAGTCGCGCCGCAACAACCGCCGCGCACATGACGCTCTGGTTGCTGCGAACCCGAACGAATGTTCGAACTGCGGCGAGCTGAAGCGCCCCCACCACGTTTGCCCGTCCTGCGGCCACTATGACGACCGCGAAGTTGTTGCCATGGCCGACGAAATCGACCTGGACGACGAGGACGCGGCGTAAGGCACTTGCCCCGCGCGGGTGGGCATGTCAGAAAATCCCCGAGCATGGGATAAAGAATGACAATGAACGCCCCCAAACGCACAATCGTATCGGTCGACGCCATGGGCGGAGATCTTGGACCGGCAGCTGTAGTTGCCGGTCTTGCGCTGTCTGCAGACAAGAACCCGAATATCGGGTTCATTCTGCACGGCAATAAACCCGAACTTGAAAAACTGGTCGCCCGGACAAAAGATCTGAACGAGGTTTGCGACATTCGTCACGCCGATGAGGTTGTGACCATGGATGACAAGCCCAGCTATGTGATGCGCAATGGTCAGAACACCTCGATGTGGTCAGCCATTGATGCGGTGCGCAACGGCGAGGCCGATGTGGTCGTCAGCTGTGGCAACACCGGCGCGCTGATGCTGCTGTCGATGGTCCGCCTGCGCAAACTGCCCGGCGTGAACCGCCCGGCGATTGCCTGTCTGTGGCCCTCGCGCAATCCAGCTGGCTTCAATGTGATGCTGGATGTGGGTGCGGATATCCGCGCCGATGATACCGATCTTCTGCAATATGCCTTGATGGGCGCGTCGTATGCGCGCAATGGGCTTGGTCTGGCGCGCCCCCGCGTCGGCCTTTTGAACGTTGGCACCGAAGAACATAAAGGCCGGCCCGAGCTGAAAAGCGCACACGAGCTGATTGGCGACGTCGCCGAGACCGCGAATATCGACTATATCGGCTTTGTCGAAGGCGGCGATATTCCGTCCGACCGCGTGGACGTCATTGTCACCGATGGATTTACTGGAAATGTGGCCCTGAAGACCGCCGAGGGCACCGCGAGCCTTGTTTCGGGCCTGCTTCGCGATGCGTTTAACGCGACCATCCTGTCGAAGGTTTCGGCTCTATTGGCGCTAAGCTCGCTTCGCCGCCTCAGCAAACGTGTGGACCCGCGTCGCAACAATGGTGGCGTGTTCCTTGGTCTGAACGGCACCGTGGTAAAAAGCCATGGATCGGCGGATGCGATGGGCATGTCTGCGGCCGTAAAACTGGCCTTCCGTCTGGCCGAAAGCGGTTTCAACCAGAAGCTTGCTGCGCGGGTTGCATCCGCAGGCACGCCAAGCCAAGATCAAAAAAACAAAAATCCGGAAGGTGAGCAGCCAGCATGACACTTCGCGCCGTGGTCAAAGGCGTCGGGCACTATTTGCCTGAACGCGTGGTTCCCAACTCGTATTTCGAAGACCTCGTGGATACCTCAGACGAATGGATTCGCACCCGTTCGGGAATCGAACGCCGCCACTTCGCAGCAGAAGATGAAACGACCTCGAAAATGGGTGCAAACGCGGCACGTGCAGCGCTTGCAGATGCGGGGCTGGAGCCTGACGACATCGACGCCATCGTTCTGGCAACCTCGACTCCAGACCTGACCTTCCCGTCGGTCGCGACGATGGTGCAGAACGAATTGGGTATGACGCGCGGCTTTGGATTTGACGTTCAGGCCGTCTGTGCAGGCTTTGTCTTTGCACTGACCAATGCCAACGCGCTGATCCTTGCGGGTCAAGCCAAACGTGTGCTTGTGATCGGGGCCGAGACGTTCTCGCGCATTCTGGACATGAAAGATCGCGCTACCTGCGTTCTGTTTGGGGACGGTGCTGGCGCCTTGGTGCTTGAGGCACAAGAGGGCGACGGATCGAACGCCGATCGCGGCATCCTTTCGGCAGACCTGAACTCGGACGGTCGTCTGCGCGAGATGCTCTATGTGGATGGCGGCGTCTCGACCACGCAGACCTCGGGCCACCTGCGCATGCAGGGCAATCCGCTGTTCCGTCAAGCGGTCGGAAAACTGGCCCAGACTGCTGAAACGGCACTGTCCAAAGTTGACCTGACCGATGATGACGTAAACTGGATCGTGCCCCATCAGGCCAATATCCGTATCATCCAAGGCACCGCCAAAAAGCTTGGCGTCCCGATGGACCGCGTTGTGGTCACCGTACAGGATCACGGCAATACCTCGGCCGCGTCGATCCCGTTGGCCATGTCGGTGGCGCGCAGCGAAGGTAAAATCAAAGACGGAGACCTTCTGGTCGCCGAAGCCATCGGTGGTGGTCTTGCTTGGGGGGCCGTGGTTCTCCGCTGGTAACAGCTTGAACCCGCGTATTTCGCACTCCAAGGCGCAATATCCACATCAAAAAGGGCAGGCAAGCTTCTGCTTTCGCAAGCCATTGATATTGACTCGGAATTTCAAAAATTCCATGCTCCATGCCAGTATCTGATCATGCCCGGTGCCTATGCGCCGATAAAAAGGGCAGAAAAAGCCATTCAGGGGGACAATATGAGTGAAAAGACTTTGACCCGCATGGACCTTAGCGAGTCCGTGTTTCGCGAGGTCGGCCTATCGCGCAACGAAAGCGCGCAATTGGTTGAAAACGTCTTAAACCACATTTCAGACGCGCTGGTATCCGGCCAAAGCGTCAAGATTTCGTCGTTTGGAACATTTTCCATCCGCGATAAGGCGGCCCGCGTTGGCCGCAATCCCAAGACTGGGGAAGAAGTGCCGATCCTGCCGCGGCGCGTTCTGACCTTCCGTCCGTCACATCTGATGAAAGATCGTGTTGCGGATGGCAATAAGCGCTGATTGAGCCTGTTCAGGGCCTGAATTTGCACCAAGACGCCACGGATTAGAGAGCAGGCAACGACATGGACAAGAAGTCTCCTGACGCCTTTCGCACCATCAGCGAGGTGGCCGATTGGTTGGGTGTGCCCACTCATGTGTTGCGTTTCTGGGAAAGCCGGTTCACGCAAGTCAAACCCGTCAAGCGCGCTGGCGGGCGCCGGTACTATCGCCCCGCCGACATGGAGCTTCTGGGCGGCATTCGGAAGCTGCTGCACGAAGATGGCATGACCATTCGTGGCGTGCAGAAACTTCTGCGTGAACAGGGCGTCAAGCACGTGGCGACCATGTCCCCTCCGCTTGAAAGCAACGAAATGCGGGATTCGGATGGATCGAACGTGGTGCCTCTGGCCTCCGCACGAAACACCACCGACGAAAACCCACAAGAATCTGTCGTGCAAGCGACAGAGGACAACAGCCCGGACGTCGCTGAAGCGCATGACGATCATCAGGACACCGTGGACGAAACCCCAGCTTCTGCTCCAGAGCCCGCGCCAGAAGACATCGCCGATCATGACAGCCCGCCGACCTTGACGGACGCGACTGACGAGGCCCCAGAGGACCTTGTTGTCCCTCACGCCGACCAGTCGGAGCCCGTATTGGCCGAAGACGCCCCCACCGAACGTGATTTGTTTTCGGCCGAGGTTGCGCAGGCATCGGAAGCGGTCGCAGCCCCCCAGTCGGACCCTGATCTTTCTGCACCCGAGCACAGCCACGAGCCAACCGAGCTTGAGGCTGATATTGCCGAGACGCACACCCCCGACGAAGGCGAGACGCCGCCCAGTGAAATCGCAGATCCTGCAGCAGACATCTTGGGAGAGGCGCCCGAGGCGTTTGAACCAGAGACCGCAGCCCCTGCAGATCCTGCCCCGGTGACAGAATCTGATCCGGCGCCAGAAGCCCCCGCGCCGATCGACATTTCTCATATCCCTGCGGACAGTGCCGATGACGTCCATGCCGTTGCGCCAAGCGTTTTGGTCAGTGTGCAACTCAGAGCGTTCCGCGCCGCAGGTGGCAACCTGCCCGACGACACCCTGAGCAGCCTGACCGCGCGTCTGTCAGATTTGGCGACCCGCATGGCCCCTGCCCCGTCAGACAATGGGCAGGCGGAATGACCCTGCTTGGGCCTTGGACAATTTCATTGGAAAGAATGCGCAATTTCGGGACTTTTCCCGCTTGCCCTGCCCGTGAAAATCACTATGTAAGGGCCTCAGTCGGGCTATGGCGCAGCCTGGTAGCGCGTCCGTCTGGGGGACGGAAGGTCGCAGGTTCGAGTCCTGCTAGCCCGACCAATTCAAAAAACGCCCGCCCGGCTTTCGGGTGGGTGTTTTTGTATGGATCAGGCCCCTCTATGGCCTGCGACGAAGGAGGAACGCCATGAAATCCGGTGTGCTGGCTGATCATCAGATCCGGCAGATGATCACGGAAGGCGGTATTTCCGCGTCCTCTCCTATCCTGAATGATCAAATCCAACCGGCCTCGCTTGATTTGCGTTTGGGCGAAAAAGCCTATCGCGTGCGCGCATCCTTCCTGCCGGGAAAAGAGGCCACCGTCACCGATCGCCTGTCGGAACTGACCATGCACGAGCTGTCACTGACCGGCGGCGCGGTACTGGAAAAGGGCTGTGTCTATGTGATTCCCCTGATGGAACGGCTGAACCTGCCCGAGGGCATGACCGCCGCTGCCAGTGCCAAAAGCTCGATCGGGCGGGTCGACCTAATGACTCGCGTGATCACCGATCAGGGGATCGAGTTTGACCGCGTCCCCGAAGGTTATGACGGCCCGCTGTATGCTGAACTCTGCCCGCAAAGCTTTTCTGTCGTAGTTCAGCCCGGTCAACTGCTGAACCAGATCATTTTCCGGCAGGGCAAAACGATTCTGTCTGACGACGAACTGCGCAAAGTACATACCCGCAGCCCGATCGTATCGGGCGAGCCTGTCATCTCGGACGGGTTGGGCTTCTCGGTCGATCTGAAACCTGCCAAAGGCGATCTGGTCGGCTATCGCGCCAAGCGCCACACTGGCGTCGTGGACCTGTCAAAACTGGCCCACTACGACCCTGCAGAGTACTGGGAAGAGGTCCGCACAACCGAAGGCCGGATCATCCTTGACCCTGGCGCGTTCTATATCCTTGTCAGCCGCGAGGCGATTGCCATCCCACCCGATTGCGCGGCCGAAATGGCGCCCTATCTGGCCATGGTCGGCGAGTTTCGCGTGCATTACGCGGGCTTCTTCGACCCCGGATTCGGCTATGATGCGGCGGGCGGAACCGGATCACGCGGCGTGTTGGAAGTTCGCTGTCACGAAGCCCCGTTCGTACTGGAGCACGGGCAGGTCGTCGGCCGCTTGGTCTATGAAAAGATGAGTGAAATCCCAGAGGCACTGTATGGCGTCGACATCAAGTCGAACTATCAAGGCCAAGGGCTGAAGCTGTCCAAGCACTTTAAGTAAACGCAAAAGCCGTATCATGCGCGGACCGGCTGCGCGGCGGTTAAAACAATCGCCTTCCGATCCGCATAGACTTCCGCCCACGTTTCGCAAGCTCGCGCGCTTTCCGGGCTTCCTCGCGCTCTTGCGGAGTCATGTCTTCCACCCGCTTGCCTTTCCGGGCTGCCATGTCGACCCCAGTATTCACACCTTTGTTGATCAGACGGCGCGTTACCAAGCGAATGATCATGTTGATTAACTGATTGGCGTTCATAGCATTAATCCTCGAACAGTTCTGACTGGCCTTCTGGGCTTTCGTCTTCGTCATCGCTGCTGGGGCCAGGCATGGATCCGGGCGGCGGACGACTTTCCAGCAGTCCGGCCGAACGCAGTTCTTTCAGCCCCGGAAGGTCACGGGCGCTTTCCAGACCGAAATGGTCCAGGAACCCCGGCGTGACCACGAAAGTTACTGGTCTACCCGGCGTCATACGACGACGACCAAAGCGGATCCATTCCATCTCGATCAATTGGTCAATGGTTCCACGGCTGACAGACACGCCCCGGATTTCTTCAATCTCGGTACGTGTAACAGGTTGATGATATGCGATAATTGCCAAAGTTTCGATCGCGGCGCGGCTCAGTTTGCGCTGCTCGACCGTCTCTTTCTGCATCAGGTATCCAAGGTCGGGCGCGGTGCGGATGGCCCAAGCATCCCCCACTTTCACAACCGACACGCCCCGCCCCTCATAGCGCTTGCGCAGATGGACCAAGGCCTCGGCCGCGTCGCAGCCATGGGGCATGCGGCCTTCCAGTTCTTTCACGCTGACGGCTTCGGTCGAGGCAAAGAGGATGGCTTCCACCATGCGTTCCTGTTCGCCCATCGGAGGTGCCTCGAACAGGCTTTCTTCGCGGGCGTCTGCGCGTTGGCCCTCGCTGGGCGTGTCACTGATCACATCATCCGTCATTCGATTTCCTGCGGATTTGAATGGGCGAGAACGAGTCGCCCTGTCTAAGTTCAAGCTCGCCGCGTTTGGCCATTTCCAACGTGGCGGCGAAATTTGCGGCCATAGCCGAGCGTCGTTTGGCGGGTTCGATCTCCCACCCTTCGGGAAGATAGGAAGTCAGCTCGGTCCAGTCGCCCGCATAGTTGATCAACCCGCGCATCCGGTCCAGTGCCTGCTCCATCGTCATCACCGCGTCGCGGTCCATGACGAAGGGGCGGAACTCATCCTTAGTGCGGATCCGGGCATAGCCCTGCATCAGGTCCAGAAGCGTCGCGGTATAGGTCACACGACGCACACGGGTCACATCTTCGGGTACACCGCGTGCAAAGAAATCGCGTCCCAACTGGTCGCGCGCCATCAGCTTGGCAGCGGCGTCGCGCATGCCCTGAAGGCGTTCCAACTGGAAAGCAAGGTGGGCGGCAAGTTCTTCACCCGACGGCCCCTCTTCGGTGGGATCAGGCGGCAACAGCAAGCGTGATTTCAAGAAGGCAAGCCACGCCGCCATCACCAGATAATCGGCAGCTAATTCGATCCTCAGATGCCGCGCCTGTTCCACGAAAGCCAGATATTGAACCGAAAGCTCCAGCACCGAGATCTTGCGCAGGTCCACCTTCTGGGTCCGAGACAGCGTCAGAAGAAGATCGAGCGGGCCTTCAAACCCCTCGACGTCAACGATCAGCGCCTCGGCGGCCAACCGCTCGGACACTGACATTGCATCTTCTTGAAACTCTTCAGTCTCGCTCATCACCCGCCTGCGCTACTGTTTCACCAGTCATCAGGCTCTGAAATTCAGCGTCCAAGGCTTCAATGTCAATGGGAAGGGGCGGTTTGCGCCATGAAAGCGCGGCTTGGGCGCGCGAAAGCGCCTCTCCGGCCAGATCTCCGCAGGCGTCTGCGACCTCTTCCATCTGCTCAAGCACGCCATTGCAGTGCAATACGATGTCACAGCCTGCCCGCAACGCAGCCCGAGATCGCACGGACAAGGCACCTGACAATGCCTTCATCGAGATGTCGTCGGTCATCAGAAGCCCGCCAAATCCGATCTTACCGCGGATCAACGCGATCATATCCGGGCTTTGGGTGGCAGGGAGGTCGGGGTCGATGTCTTCAAAGACGATATGTGCGGACATGCCCAAGGGCAGCCCGGCCAGCGGCTCGAACGCCATGAAGTCGGTCCAACCGAGTTCCTTGGCTTTGGTCTTCACGCGCGGAAGCTCTAAATGGCTATCCAGCGTCGAGCGGCCATGCCCGGGAATATGTTTAACCACTGGCAAGACGCCACCATCCAGCAAGCCTTGTGCCACGCTGGCCGCACGTTCGGCGACTTTGACAACATCTTCGCCATAGAGGCGGTTGTGCAGGATCGGATGAGTCTCGGCGGTGGCAATGTCGGCCAACGGAGCGCAGTTGCCGTCAATTCCAACGGACAAAAGCTCGTCCGCGATCAAGCGATAGCGAATATACAGGCTGCGCACCGACGCCTTGGGGTTCAGCTTGACCTGATCCAGCGCGGGCAACCATTCACGCCAATGAGGGGCGCCCATGCGCGCCACACGGCCGCCTTCTTGGTCAATGAATATGGGTGCATCACGCCCCACAGCACCCCGAAGTTCGCTGGTCAGCGCGCGCAATTGGTCGGGCGTGTCAACGTTTCGGGCAAAGAGGATAAAGCCCCAGGGCTGCACCCGCTCAAAGAAATCTCGCTCGGCCCGCGAAAGCACGAGGCCTTCGCATCCAAGGATATATGCACCAAAGCGGGACATGTTTTATCGGGTCACTACAGGGATACAGGCGGCTTTTTCAGCCATCAGCACCGAGCAGAAGCGACGCGAATCTGCCAAATCCGTGAAGCCCATCACACGAAGGCGATAAAAGGTTTTGCCCCCGGTTTGCGCCTTTTCGATCACGCGGGTCTTTCCGCCCATATAGTCCTCGAACCGGGCGGACAGGACACCCCATTGCTCGCGGGCAACCTCGGCGCTGTCAAATGCACCCAGTTGGACGAGACGCGTTCCGGGCGCCAGAGTTGACGGATCAACCTCTTTCGCAGCGGGCGTATCCGACGAAACAGGGGCTGAAACCTTGGTGTTCAGATCCACCGGCCGCACAACGGGGCGCAGGGATTTACTAACACCGGGAACCGACGCCGGGATGATTTTGACGCCAGACGTTGCAGGCGCTTCAGGTGTTTCAACGTCAGCCACCGAAGGCATCGGAACGACAGTCGGCGCGATCGAGGCAACAACTTCGGTCAGCTCAGTTTCGGCTGTGGTGCCTAGCAACGGTGCATCGGCAGCGATCTGGGCCGCAATGGCCAGTGCTGCGGCCACAGGGTCAACATCCAAGACCGGCTCGGTCACATAAGCCTGAATGGCGGCAGCGGGAACAGTCAGGTCCGTATCGGCACGGGCGACCGCGGCCACTGATGCATCATCATCGGATAGCGAAGCGGGCTCGGGTGCCAAAACAAGGCGATCTGCGGGGGCGGATGCCTCGCCTTCAGCCTGTACGGCGTTTACGGCCAAGCCCTGATGATCGGCAGATTGACCGCCCGGATTTTCAGGCTGCACACGCATCGGCCCTTCAAGGGCACGTACAACTGGAATGCCGGTCACATCGCGCATGGCCAGCTTGTAGCCCCAAACACCAAGACCGACGATCAGAGCAAGCGACACGGCGGCACCTGCGTAGTTCAGCAGCCCCCCGGCACCCCCACCATATGGTGCGGTCGGCGCGGCAGACTGGGTATCGTAGCCCGGATCGGCATAGGGCGCTTCCTCGTAGCCCGCATAATCGGCCTGCATTTGCGCAGGCTGCCGGGCTGGACCACCATGCGCGGGATGCACATAGGCCGATCCCGCTGCTGGGGCCGCTACGGGCCGATGCCCATAGTCAGGATGATTTTGATACGCCGTATGTGGGGCGCCATGCCCCCAATTTGCTTCTGCCATCTTGCCTCACACCCGGCTTTTCCAGGGGCTTGGCCTTTATGGCTCTTTCCACACCCTGCACCGGTTAAACTGCTCTACTCGCACTCGACCGGGGCGCATTTTGTCAGCGCATTTCCTCGGCCGGAGTTACGCCCAAAATACCCAATCCCGACGAAATGACAACGGCGACTGCGCGCGGCAGGGCAATTTTTGCCGCCGATGAGTCATTCTTGCCATCCTGAAGGAAGCGAAGTTCAGGCTTATCGTTGCCACGGTTCCACAGCGCGTGGAATTCCGAGGCCAGCTCGTACAGATAGAACGCGATCCGGTGCGGCTCGTGGGTGCGCGCGGCGATCTCGACCAAACGCGGCCATTCGGCCAGTTTCTTTGCGACGGCCAGCTCGGCCTCGTCCTGCAGGTTTGGTGTGTCGGTCAGGGCGATACCCTGCTCTTCAGCCTTACGCAGAACCGAACGCACACGCGCGTGGGCATACTGCACATAAAACACCGGGTTGTCCTTGGACTGTTCCAACACCTTGTCGAAATCGAAATCCAACGGCGCATCGTTCTTGCGGGTCAGCATCACGAAGCGGGTCACATCCGATCCCACCTGCTCGACCACATCGCGCAAGGTTACAAAGTTGCCCGCCCGCTTGGACATCTTGAACGGCTCGCCATTCTTCCACAGCTTCACCAGCTGGGTCAGCTTGACGTCCAGCGGCACTTTGCCATCAGACAGCGCTGAAACCGCTGCCTTCATCCGCTTCACATAGCCACCATGATCGGCGCCAAACACGTCGATCAAGGCGTCAAAGCCGCGTTCAACCTTGTCGAAATGATAGGCAATATCCGGCGCAAAATAGGTCCAGCTGCCGTCAGATTTCTTCACCGGACGGTCGACATCGTCGCCATGCTCGGTCGATTTGAACAGGGTCTGCTCGCGCGGCTCCCAATCCTCGGGCTTTTTGCCCTTGGGTGGCTCCAAAACGCCTTCATAGATCAGGCCTTTGCCTTCAAGCGTTTTGATCGCGCCTTCGATCCGGCCCGTGCCATAAAGCGATTTCTCAGAGAAGAAGACATCCATCTTCACACCCAACTGAGCCAGATCTTCGCGGATCAGGTCCATCATGGCTTCGGTGGCATACTCACGAATATTGACCAGCCAATCAGCTTCGGGCTTGCCCACATAGGCATCGCCCACTTGGTTTTTCAGTGCCTCACCTACCGGAACCAGATAATCGCCGGGATAGGTGCCGTCCTCGAACGCCACCTCTTGGCCATGCGCCTCAAGATACCGCAGGTACACCGAGCGGGCGAGCACATCGACCTGTGCGCCGCCATCGTTGATGTAGTATTCGCGCGTCACGTCGTGACCGGCAAAGTCCAGCAAACTGGCCAAAGCATCCCCAAACACCGCACCGCGCGTATGTCCCACATGAAGCGGTCCCGTGGGGTTGGCTGACACATATTCCACGTTGACCTTCTGCCCAGCACCCATGGCTGACCGGCCAAAGCCTGGATCTGCCAGCACGCCTTCAACCAAACCCGTCCAAACAGATGCAGGCAAGCGCAGGTTTAGGAACCCCGGACCAGCCACTTCGGCCACGTCGATGCGGGCATCCTCGACCAGCTTAGCTGCCAAGGTCTCGGCGATGTCGCGCGGCTTCATCTTGGCGGGTTTTGCCAGAACCATCGCCGCATTCGTTGCCATATCCCCATGCGCCGCATCGCGCGGAGGTTCGACCGCCACGTTGTCAAAGCTCAGCCCCTCGGGCAAAGCGCCTTCGCTGACCATCTGGGTCAGGGCATCAATCACAAGCGCGCGAATATCGGCAAACAGGTTCATCGGTTTGGTCCTTTTCTCTCAGGCGCACTCCTATCAGCCCCGCCCCAAAGGTCAAGCGATGCTGGGCCCGAACCCGCTGTCGGCCCATTTTCTTACTTAAAGTATCCTGGGGTGAATTGGCTGCAGGCCAAGAGGGGCAAAGCCCCTACCCGCCCAGCCCCAAACGCGCATGTTCCTGAAGCGCGAAACGATCGGTCATGCCCGCGATATAATCCGACACCAAGCGCGCCAAAGCGGTCTCGCCATCAGCGGCCTCGATCTCGCGGCACCACTCGTCGGGAAGCTCCATCGGGTGCGCCATGAATTGGGCGAATAGATCCCCGACCACGGCAGTGACGCGGGTGCGCATCTCGACCACCGAGGGTGCGCGATACATGCGGGTGAACAGGAAATTGCGGATCACTTTCAGATCGCTCCACAGTTCGGGCGAAAAGCGAATGACCGCGTGATCCAGCGCGCGAATGTCTTCGACCGTTTTGGGGTCGGCCGCTTTCAACAAGGCCTGCGACGTGTCCAGTACATCCTCGACCATCACGCCAAAGACGCGGCGCAGCGCCTCGTGCCGCCTTCGTCCCGCATCCAGACCGGGATAGAGCCCGTCCACCTCGGAAATCGCAGCGCCCACAATAGGCAGCTCGGCGATTTCTTCCATCGTGAACAGCCCGGCCCGCAGCCCGTCATGCAGGTCGTGGTTGTTATAGGCGATGTCATCCGCCAGTGCAGCCACCTGCGCTTCGGCCCCGGCATGGGTGGACAGCTCCAGATCGTGTAGTGCGTTATACTCGGCCAATGCGTAAGGCAGATCGCCGGTCACCGGGCCATTGTGCTTTGCAATCCCTTCCAGCGTCTCCCATGTCAGGTTCAGCCCGTCCCAATTGGCATAGTGCCGCTCCAAGGACGTCACGATCTTCAGCGCCTGCGCGTTATGATCGAACCCGCCAAAGGGGGTCATCAGCTCGTCCAGCTTATCCTCGCCGGTATGGCCAAACGGCGTGTGACCCAGATCATGCGCCAGCGCCACGGCTTCGGTCAGGTGCGAGTTTAGACCTAGTGCTCCCGAAATTGTGCGCGCCACTTGTGCCACTTCGATGGAATGGGTCAGGCGGGTGCGGAAATAGTCGCCTTCGTGTTCCACGAACACCTGCGTCTTATGCTTTAGCCTGCGAAAGCCCGAGGAATGGATGATCCGGTCTCGATCCCGTTGATAGGGCTCGCGAAATTCGCTTTCCCCTTCTGCATGAAGCCGCCCCCGGCTGGCGCCGGGCTGAGTTGCAAAGCTGGCAAGCATGGCTGCCCCTTTCCGCCTGTCATCTCTGGCGCGTTTTGGATGTCCCGTCCGCACGCACCTGTTCAGGGCGTCTTGTCGCGCCCGTCCGGCCAACCTATATTCCCTTTGGCGTGAACATGAAACGGAATTCCCGATGGACCTGAACCTGCCCCCCAAAGTTACCGAACGGGCCTTTGCCCGCCTGTCCGAGATCGGCGCAAGTGCGCAGGGCAAAGCGTTGCGCGTGGCCGTCGAAGGCGGCGGCTGTTCAGGGTTTCAATACGAGATCTCGTTGGATGACCCTGCCGAGGGCGACATGGTACTGACTGGCGGCGGCGAACAAGTGGTGGTCGACGAAGTGTCCCTGCCCTTTTTGGCCAATGCGGTCATCGACTTTACCGAAGAGCTGATCGGCGCACGCTTCGTGATCGACAACCCGAACGCCACGGCCTCCTGCGGGTGTGGCACCTCGTTCTCGATCTAAGGGATCAGGCTGCCATCAGATCGGCACCCAGTGCCATCGCGTCCAACGCATCCTCTTTCTCAATCCGCCACGCAAAGGCAAAATCGCTCTGCCACGAATTTCCCAACTGGCGTTTTAACGTGCCAATCAGCGTGTTTGCCATAAGTTCGGCTTGGTCCGCACCCAGTCCGCGCATGGCCAATCGAAACCCGATCAGGCGCAATCCAGCGATCAGGGTCACATCGTTCCCGGCAAACGCCATCATCATGCGATAGAGCACCCGAACCTGTTGGGTGGGATCGTCGATATTGTCGCCAAACAACACCCGCAACTCGGGGGCGCGGGCAAACAGCAACGGAAAAAACGCATGGGCAAATGCATCTTCCTGTCCGACCAAAAGGTCTAGGCTGTGCAGGCATTGCGCGCGTGTCAGATGGTCCATGGCAGTGTTCCTTCCTGTGAAACGTCAGATTTGCGTCAAACTTGATGGATCTCGGTTAACAATTTCTGACTGCTTCCGAAGAAAACCGCTGCCCCGCGCATTTTTCTTCCCCCCACCCCACGAACACGCTACGAGGCGCGCATGAAGACGCATTGGCATACGATCATCATTGGCGCAGGCGCGGCGGGGCTGTTTGCCGCCCCCTATGCGGCCAAGGCGGGTGCCACGCTGGTCATTGACCACGCCAAGAAACCCGGCGAGAAGATCCGCATCTCGGGTGGCGGGCGCTGTAACTTCACCAACATGTATGCCGAGCCAAAGAATTTCGTGGGGCAAAACCCGCATTTCCACAAATCCGCGTTGGCCCGTTTCAGCCAATGGGATTTTGTCGAACTGGTCGATCAGGCGGGTATCGCGTGGCACGAGAAAACGCTGGGGCAGCTTTTTTGCGACGGGAAGTCCACCCAGATTGTCGAGATGCTGACGACCCGCCTGGCGCAGGCCGGGGCGGAGATGTCGATGGAGACCGCGGTGAATGCGGTCACGCAGATCGAAGACGGTTTCCGACTAGACACCTCGAAGGGTTCGTTTACCTGCCAAAACCTTGTCATTTCGACAGGCGGCAAGTCGATCCCCAAGATGGGTGCCACAGGGTTTGCCTATGATGTTGCACGGCAATTCGGGCACAAGATCATCGAGACAAACGCGGGGCTTGTGCCCTTCACCTTCCCGGATGGGCGTTTTGCGTCTATCTCAGGCGTCTCCCTGCCTGTGCGCGTCTGGAACGACCGCGCCAGCTTTGAAGAAGCGATGCTGTTCACCCATCGCGGCTTGTCCGGCCCGTCGATCCTGCAAATCTCGTCCTATTGGCAACCCGGCGAGGCCGTGCATATCGACCTGATCCATGGGCTTGATCTGCGGGAAATCCTGCGCGCTCAGCGCCAATCGGAAGGACGGCGTCAGCTGTCGACCGAATTGTCCCGCCACCTACCCGGGCGCTTGGTTGAACATCTTACCACAGAGTGGGCGGGGCGTTTCGACCTAACCGAGAGGCTGGCAGATCAATCGGACAAGGCGCTGGATGCGTTGCTGGGGCAATTGTCTGACTGGGAAGTCATACCGTCTGGCACCGAAGGCTATCGCACGGCCGAGGTTACGCTTGGTGGGGTTTCGACCGACGGGCTGGACAGCAAGTCCATGATGTCGAAAACCATCCCCGGTCTCTACTTCATCGGGGAATGCGTCGACGTCACCGGCTGGCTAGGCGGTTTCAATTTCCAATGGGCTTGGGCCAGCGCGCACGCTGCCGGGCGGCATATCGCCGAAGGCTGACCCGCACCGCTTGCGCCGACCCTCATTTGCCCCCACAGTACCGCCAACAACAGGAGAGCCTCATGAAAATCGCCAGCTTCAACATCAATGGCATCAAGGCCCGTTTGCCCGCTTTGATGGACTGGCTGGACGAGGCGCAGCCCGACGTGGCGATCTTGCAAGAAATCAAGTCCATTGACGAGAACTTCCCCCGTGAAGCCTTTGAAGACAAAGGATATAATGTGGAAACACACGGGCAGAAAAGCTTTAACGGTGTGGCGCTTCTGTCCAAGCTACCGCTTGAGGATGTAACGCGCGGCCTGCCCGGTGACGATGAAGACGAACAGGCCCGCTATATCGAGGCGACCGTGGTGGGCGATCAGGCCGTGCGGATATGCGGGCTGTACCTGCCCAACGGCAACCCCGTGCCCGGTCCGAAATACGATTACAAACTGGCGTGGATGGAGCGTCTACGCGCCCGTGCCGAGGAACTGCTGGCCGAAGAAATGCCCTTCTTGATGGCAGGTGACTACAACATCATCCCACAAGCCGAAGACGCAGCGCGCCCGCAGGATTGGACGGAAGATGCGCTTTATCGCCCTGAAAGCCGTGATGCATGGCGCAAGATCCTGAACCTTGGCCTGACCGAGGCGTTTCGCGCCCGCAATCAGGCTCCGGAACAATACTCGTTTTGGGACTTCCAGCGCGGGTCTTGGCAACGCAATGACGGCATTCGCATCGACCATTTCCTGCTGTCCCCAGAATGTGCGGACCTGCTGGAAGACTGCCAGATCGACAAGGAAGTGCGCGGACGTGAGAAGCCCTCGGACCATGTCCCGATTTGGGTAAAGCTTGCCGCGTAAGGGTTTGGAATGACACGCAAGATCATTATTGACACTGACCCAGGTCAGGACGACGCGGTCGCCATCCTCTTGGCTCTGGCCAGTCCCGAAGATGTCGAAGTTCTGGGCATTACCGCTGTGGCAGGCAACGTGCCGCTGGACCTTACACAGAAGAACGCGCGCATCGTGTGTGAACTGGCTGGGAAACCTGAAACACGTGTCTTCGCAGGCTGTGACCGCCCTTTGCGCCGAGACTTGGTGACTGCCGAGTATGTACACGGGAAAACAGGTCTGGACGGGCCGGTTCTGCCAGATCCCACCATGCCACTTCAGGATCAGCACGCGGTCGATTTCATCATCGAAACTCTGCGCACAGAGCCCTCAGGCACCGTCACGCTTTGCCCGCTTGGACCTTTGACCAACATCGCCACCGCCTTTGAACGCGCACCCGACATTGTCGAGCATGTGCAAGAGATCGTCCTGATGGGCGGCGCTTATTTCGAGGTTGGCAACGTCACCCCCACGGCGGAATTTAACATTTATGTCGATCCGCAAGCTGCTGATATTGTTTTTCAATCCGGCGTTCATCTTGTCGTGATGCCGCTCGATGTCACCCATAAAGCGCTGGTCACCAAACCGCGCAATGACGCCTTCCGTGCCCTGCCCGGAGACGTCGGCCATGCGGTGGCCGAGATGACGGATTTCTTCGAGCGCTTCGACATCCACAAATACGGCTCGGAAGGTGCGCCTTTGCATGATCCGACCGTCATCGCCTATCTGATCCGGTCGGACCTATTCACAGGCCGGCACATCAATGTGCAGATCGAAACCCAGTCCGAGCTGACCATGGGCATGACCGTTGCAGACTGGTGGGGCGTTACTGATCTCCCCCCCAATGCCACCTTCATCGGCGACCTTGATGCGGATGGATTTTTTGACCTTCTGACCAAAAGGATTGCCCGATTATGAGCAGCCTGCGCCTTGCCACAACGGACGACCTTGATCGACTTCTGCCCCTTGTGGCCGGGTTCCATGCCGAAGCAGGCATTGAACAGAATGACGAGACGCGGCGCGGCGCTCTGACCCCACTTTTGGAAGGCTCACCCCATGGGGCGATTTGGATGATCGGCCCACGTGTGGCCCCTGTGGGCTATGTCGCCGTCAGCTTCGGTTGGTCGATCGAGTTCGGAGGCATCGATTGCTTTCTGGACGAGATCTATGTGCGCAATCGGGTGCGCGGACGCGGTATGGGCTCGGAAGCACTGGCCGCACTGTCGCGCGCCTTGTCCGATCAAGGCGTGAAAGCGATGAACCTTGAGGTCGACTCTGACAACGAGCGCGTACGTGCGCTTTATGAACGCATGGGCTTTCAGTCGCGTAACCGCTATCATTTGATGACACATCTCTTTTGATATGCCCGCGCGGGCCGCACTGCTATGGACCTGAAAATCGCCACCTACAACATGCGCAAAGCCATTGGGCTGGACCGCAGACGTGATCCGCATCGCATTCTGAACGTGCTGAACGATCTGGATGCGGATGTGTTGGTGTTGCAAGAGGCTGACCGCCGCCTTGGTCCCCGCCCCTCGGCCCTTCCCTTCAAAATGATCGAGGAAGAGACGGATTTTATCCCCGTCCCCTTTGCCACCAATGGGTTGTCCCTTGGCAGCCACGGGAACGCGGTGCTGGTGCGCAAGGGGCTGACCTTTCATGACGCTCGCACGGTCGAACTGCCGGGGCTGGAGCCGCGCGGTGCCGTGTCTGTCGGGATCGAAGGCAAGATGCAGGTGATCGGCACCCATCTGGGCCTACTGCGCCCCTACCGGCATCAGCAAATGCGTGCGCTTGCGGGGCATTTCGACCATATAGAGTTGCCGACTGTCATCCTTGGCGACTTCAATGAATGGTCCCCCCGACGCGGCTTCGAACCGCTCGAAGTGCATTTCGACATCCATTCCCCCGGCCGGTCTTACCACGCCTCGCGCCCGATGGCGGCGCTGGACCGGATCGCGACGTCAGAGGGCGTCGAGTTGCGTGATGCGGGCGTGGACCAGTCCAAACTGGCGCGCATTGCGTCGGACCACCTGCCGGTCTGGGCAAAGCTGCGGATCACGGACTGAGTAAATCCGTCGCAATTTCCGATGTTTGTCTGCGCCTGCCCACGTGCTAAGAGGCGCTCAAGCACGATTTACGGATCACACAGGACCGACAATGACTTTTCTGCAAATTGCATCTCTTTTGATTGTTTTGGCCGGCCTTTTTGGCGCCATCAACTATCTATTCCTGAAACTACCATCGGCCATCGGGATCCTTGTGGTGTCTCTGGCGGCTTCGGTGGCAATTCTGCTGCTGGATCTTGTGGCGCCCGGACTGGGCGTTGCCGATCAGGTGCGCACGCAAGTCACCAGCATCGACTTCTCGGACGCGCTGCTGGAAGGCATGCTGGGGCTTTTGCTGTTTGCAGGCGCTCTGCACGTAAAAATCTCGGACTTGCGCGAACAATGGCGGTTGGTCTTTCTGATGGCCACGATGGGGGTCGCCCTGTCGACCGTCGTGGTCGGCGTGGGCTTCAGCTGGATCACCGGCATGCCGATCCTGATCGCATTGGTGTTCGGGTCGCTGATCACCCCTACCGATCCCGTAGCTGTTCTTGGTGTTCTGCGTGAGGCGAACCTACAAAAGTCGCTGGAAACCAAGATCGCGGGGGAAAGCCTGTTCAACGACGGCGTAGGGTACGTGGTCTTCCTTGTACTGGTCGGATTGGCCTTTCCACATCACGGTAGCCACGGTGGCGGGCACGAGGAAAGCGCTGCGATGGGCGCGGTCATGCTGTTCCTGCAGGAAGCGGTTGGCGGCGCCGTTCTGGGTGTGGCCCTTGGCTGGCTGACCTTCCGCATCATGCGCCAGATCGACGACTATTCGCTTGAGGTTCTGCTGACTCTGGGCCTTGCCTTCGGTGGCTATGAACTGGCGGTTGCCTTGCATTTCTCGGCCCCGATCATGGCCGTCTGTGCGGGTCTTCTGATCGGTGACGTCGGCGCAAAACACGGGATGAGCGAAGAGACCCGCAACTATGTCGACGCCTTCTGGAAGTTGATTGACGAGATTCTGAATGCCGTCCTCTTCCTGATGATCGGGTTCGAGGTCTTCGCCGTTGCCTTCACCATGGACGCAGTCATGGCGGGCACCATGGCCATCGCGCTGGCGCTTGTCGCGCGCCTGACCGCCGTGGCCGTCCCTGTGCTGCTTCTGAAACCCTTCCGCAGCTTCTCACGCGGGGTGATCCCGATCATGACTTGGGGCGGGCTGAAAGGCGGGATTTCCGTTGCGCTGGCTCTGTCTCTGCCCGACAGTGAATGGAAACCTCTGATCCTGACTGCGACTTATATCGTCGTGATCTTCTCGATCATCGTGCAAGGGCTGACCGTTGCGCCGATGGCGAAACGGATCGGCCGCGAACCGGAGCTGATGTGATGCGTGACTATGCTGTCTATGATGTGTTCACCGACACGCCCTTTGGCGGCAACCAACTGGCCGTAATCCCAGAGGCCGAGGGGCTGACAGACGCGCAGATGCAGGTCATCGCGCGCGAGTTCAACTTCTCGGAAACCACCTTTGTCCTGCCGCCCGAGGATCCGGCGCACACGGCCCGCATCCGCATTTTCACCCCCAATCGCGAGCTACCCTTCGCGGGGCACCCGACCATTGGCACCACTGTGATGCTGGCCGAGATGGGGTATGGCCCCGACATGGTGCTGGAGCTGGGCGTCGGCCCCCTGCCCGCCCACGCCGCGGCAGGACAGGCCCGTTTCGTGACCGAGGTGCCGTTGGAGCGCAAAGGTAAACCCGGAATCGACCTGGTCGCCCGTGCCATTGGCTGCACGCCGGATCTGATCGTGACCCAGCCCGAGATCGCCTCGCTTGGTGGGGATTTCGTCTATGCGCAGTTGGACAGCCGCGAAACCCTGTCCAAACTGTCGCCCAACATCGACGCCATGCGCGAAGGAACCAAACTGTTCCCCGGCAATCACGACTTCGCTGTTTATGCGTGGGTTGAAGACACCGACGGCACCATCCATGCCCGCATGTTCGCGCCCTTGGATGGCATTCCGGAAGACCCGGCCACCGGGTCCGCAGCCGCGCCCTTGGCGGCACTTCTCTGTGCGGACCGCGAAGAAGATCAAAGCCTGACCGTTCATCAAGGCTATGATATGGGCCGCCCGTCGCAAATCCATTTGCAGGCGGAACCGGGGCGCGTCACCGTTGCTGGATCTGCCGTGCGCATCATGTCGGGTAAACTGATCCTTTAGCCCTGCTTGGGCGGGATCATCACAGCTTCTAGGATCAACCGCACCGAGGGTTCGAAACTGGGCGCAAAGGCGTAGGCTGCGAATGCTTCACGCATGTCGTCGGGCAACCCTTCCGGGTCGCGCTGCGCCGAGATGTCGAACTGTGCAGCCCCCAGCATCGCCATCATGATCGTGCGCGCCAGCGTGTCGACCTGCTCGGCTCCGATCCCGATGACCATCGCCAGATGCGTGGCCCAGTCGTGCCCCAAGGCAAGCAGCCTGCGTTTGGCGACAAACAGAGGCTCATCCGCAACATTGGCTTCGATCACAGCGACCAGCCGCGCGAATAGCGGCAAGAAAAGAGGTGTAGTCTGGGCATTCACGGTCAACAGATGCGCCAGTTGCGCAGCGCTGTCGCCGGGTTTCGCACCTGTTTTGAACTGCTCCACCACCTTTTCCATCGCTTCGATGAACAAAAGCAGGAACAGCTCTTCTTTCGAGCGCACGTAGAGATACAACGTCCCCTTGGCGAGCCCCGCGCGCTTTGCCAAGGCGCTCATCGTCACACCATCAAAGCCTGATTCGTCGATGATCTCCCGTGCGGCAGCCAGAATCGCGGCTTGCCGTTCGGCCTTCTGATCCTCGGACCGGGCGCGTTTTGCCTTTTCTTCCAGTGCCATAACCCCACTCGCGACAGCAACGCCGCCTTCCCCTTGATAGCTTCCGCTGGTCATTGACTTAACTGACCATCAGTCACTTAATCAGTTATCCCTTCTGCCCAGTGAAAGGCAAATAGCATGAAAAAGAAAGTTGTCCTGATTACCGGTGCATCCTCGGGTATCGGCAAACAGACTGCGCTGGATCTTTTGGCGGCAGGTTACACCGTCTATGGCGGCGCACGTCGGGTGAACGCCATGTCCGAGATCACAGCGGCCGGTGGCCACGCGCTTTCACTGGACGTGACGGTCGATGCCTCCATGCAGGCCGCCGTTACCCATGTGCTTGAAATCGAGGGCCGGATCGACGTGCTGGTCAACAACGCAGGTTACGGGCTTTATGGCGCGGTCGAAGACATCTCGATGGAGGTCGCCCGCAAGCAAGTTGACACCAACATTTTTGGTCTGGCGCGCATGACCCAGCTGGTTCTGCCCGGCATGCGTGAACAGGGCAGCGGTCGGATCATCAACATTTCGTCCATTGGGGGCACCGTCCACACGCCTATGGGTGCCTGGTATCACGGCACCAAATTTTTCGTCGAGGGCTTCACGAGCACGATGCGGCTCGAGGTCGAAGACAGGGGTATCTATATGGTGCTGGTCGCCCCCGGGATCATCGACACCGGCTTTGGCGATGTGCTGGGGGAAGAGATCACCCGAAACTCGGGCAACGGTCCTTATGCGGATTTAGTTGCGAAGATGATCAATGCCGCACAGAATCCATCGCCTTCGTTGAAAGGGTCGCATCCCAAAGTGATTTCCGACGCGATCCGGCGCGGGATCGAGGATGCCAAACCGCGCACCATCTATCGCGCGGGCAAATTCGGATACCTTCTGCCTCTGATGCGCCGGATCCTGCCCCATCGGGCGTTCGACTGGATGATGAAGACCGCGATCCGCTAACACGCTCACCCTACCCCCTTTGCCTACCCGAATTTTCACGGCATAAGGGGCAGGCAAATCAGAACCGAGGGGCAAATGTCAGGCGCATCCATTTTGAAACGTTGTGAAGATATGGGGCTGCGCATGACCGATCAGCGCCGCGTGATTGCGCGTGTGCTGGAAGACGCCCATCACGACCACCCGGATGTGGAAGAGCTTCACGCCCGCGCGTCTGCCGTGGACAACCGGATTTCACTGGCGACGGTGTATCGTACTGTGAAGCTGTTTGAAGAAGCAGGCATTCTGGTCAAGAACGAGTTCGGCGATGGCCGTGCGCGCTATGAAAGTGCGGATCGTGACCATCACGACCACTTGATCGACCTGTCCACCGGCGAAGTGATCGAGTTCCTCGACCCCGAGATCGAAGCCCTTCAAGAAAAAATCGCCGCCAAGCTGGGGTACGAGCTGAAGGGTCATCGTCTGGAGCTTTACGGCGTGCGCAAGAAAGACTGACGCCGTCCATCACTTCTGGTGATCCGTTTCATCATCGAAATCCCACTTGCCGCAATTCTTCAAATCGGGTTCTGTCGCCTGACTGTGCAGACGGACCAAACAATGCAAAACATTCGCGGCATCATCTTCGTAACTTTTTCCATGGCAGCTTTTGCTTGCGAAGACGCGTTCATCAAGTCGATGTCGCGCGGCATTCCCGTGTCCGAAGTCCTGATCTTTCTGGGATTGGGCGGGATGATTGCCTTTGGCGCCATGACGTATATGCAACGCGGCACGCTGGCACCGCTTGTCCATCGCGACATGCGATCACCGATCATGCTGTGGCGCAATGCGTCTGAGGCCGTTGCCGCCATGTTCTTTATCACCGCCCTGTCGCTGGTGCCGCTGTCGACCGTCGCGGCCGTGTTTCAGGCCACGCCACTGGCGATCACCGCAGGGGCTGCTCTGTTTCTGGGCGAACAGGTCGGCTGGCGACGTTGGAGCGCCATTGGGTTTGGTTTCATCGGCGTCTTGATCATCATCCGCCCCGGCAGCGACACGTTCCAATTGGCCGCCCTTCTGCCCTTGGGCGCGGTGATCACCATTGCTGTACGCGATCTGCTGACCCGGCAGATGGACGCGTCGATCCCATCGATGAGCGTTGCCTTCTATGGCTTTGCGTCGGTCATTCCGGCGGGGATCATTCTGGCCCCGATCAATGATCCCTTCGTGATGCCGCACGGTGTCGAGTGGCTGATCATGCTGGGTGCAATCATCTGCGGCGTGTCGGGATACTATGCCATCGTGCAAGCGATGCGGATCGCAGAAACCTCGATCATCATGCCGTTTCGCTATATGCGGCTGATCTTCTCGATGATCCTTGGCGTGCTGATCTTTGCAGAGCGTCCTGACAGCTGGACCTATCTGGGCGCGGCCATCGTCATTGGCACCGGAATTTACATGTTCCTGCGCGAACGACAGGCCCGCGTGCGCTAACAATTCACCTGCCCTGTTGTCGTGCCGCGCGGAACGCGCTAAAGACGCCTCAACTGAAGTTTTCTTCTTATTGGGAGCGCTAACATGAGCACCATCATCGACATTCTCGCCCGTGAAATTCTGGACAGCCGCGGCAATCCCACCGTCGAGGTGGACGTGATCTTGGAAGACGGCACGCTGGGCCGCGCCGCTGTGCCCTCGGGCGCATCAACTGGTGCCCACGAAGCCGTTGAAAAGCGCGATGGCGACAAGGCGCGTTACATGGGTAAAGGCGTTCTGGAAGCTGTTGAAGCCGTGAATGGCGAGATTGCGGACATGCTAGTTGGCTTCGACGCGACCGAGCAGGAAGCCATCGATGCTGCCATGATCGAGCTGGACGGCACCCCCAACAAAGGCCGCCTTGGCGCCAACGCCATTCTGGGCGTATCTCTGGCCGTTGCCAAAGCCGCTGCAGATGCCTCGGCCCTGCCGCTGTATCGCTATGTAGGCGGCGCCTCGGCCCGCGTTCTGCCGGTGCCGATGATGAACATCATCAATGGCGGCGAGCATGCCGACAACCCGATCGACATTCAGGAATTCATGATCATGCCAGTGGCTGCGGAAAACATCCGCGAAGCCGTGCGCATGGGCGCCGAGGTGTTCCACACCCTGAAGAAAGAACTGACCGCAGCTGGCCTGTCCACTGGCATCGGTGATGAAGGTGGTTTTGCCCCCAACATCGGCTCGACCCGCGCAGCGCTGGACTTCATCATGAGCTCGATCAAGAAAGCAGGCTACACACCGGGCGAAGACATCTATCTGGCCCTCGATTGCGCCGCGACTGAATATTACAAGGACGGCAAATACGTTCTGGCTGGCGAAGGCAAATCGCTGACATCGGAAGAGAACGCCGACTACCTGAAAGCGCTGTGTGACGACTATCCGATCATCTCGATCGAAGACGGCATGGACGAAGACGATTGGGACGGCTGGGTCGCCCTGACCAAAGCAATCGGCGACAAGGTTCAGCTGGTTGGCGACGACCTGTTCGTGACCAACCCGGCCCGTCTGGCGATGGGCATCGAAAAAGGCGCTGCCAACTCGATGCTGGTGAAAGTGAACCAGATCGGGTCGCTGTCGGAAACGCTGAAAGCCGTCGACATGGCCCACCGCGCGCGCATGACCAACGTCATGTCGCACCGCTCGGGCGAGACCGAGGATGCCACCATTGCTGACCTCGCTGTTGCCACCAACTGCGGCCAGATCAAAACCGGCTCGCTGGCACGTTCGGACCGGTTGGCGAAATACAACCAGCTGATCCGCATCGAGGAAAGCCTGGGCGCGACCGCTGAATATGCAGGGCGCAGCATTCTAAAGTAATGCCGAAACGTGCTAGGCTTCCCTCTAAGGGAGCCTGACATGCTGACAATCATAGAACCAGAAACGCCGGGCCAGCTTGATGCGGTCCGGCGTCTTTGTTGGGAATACCACGCCTTTCTTCGCGCTCTCAGCTCGTTCGATGCGACGCTGGTCGACACAATCTATCCCACAGAAAAATATCAAAATATTGTCGACAATCTGGAAGTTGAGCACGCAGCCCCCGCAGGCGCGCTTCGGCTTGCGATTAAAGACGGACAGCCGGCCGGGTGCGGCATGTATCATGGTCTGTCCCCCGACACGGCCGAAATCAAACGCGTTTATGTAAGTGAGACCGCGCGTGGAACAGGTGCAGGTTACGCGTTGATGGACGCCTTGATCACGCAAGCCCGTCAAGCCGGATATGCACGCATCCTGATGGACACATCTAAGCCGCTTCGATCGGCACAAAAGCTTTATCAGTCGATGGGATTCAAGCTTCGCGCCCCCTATCAACCGGTGCCCGAGATCGCCGAGGGGCACCTTCTGTTCTTTGAGATGAATCTTTAGCCACTGCGCAGCTTCAAATACCCCCGATGACAACTTCGTCATCCCGGTTGCCCCACGCCGATCAGCGCCTAAACTTCGGGCATGGCCTCTATCGCGCAATACCAAGTTCACTTCATGCTGCTGCTCTTCGGGATCGGTGCAGTCGGAACGCTGTTTCTGTTTCGCAAACCGCCGGGGCATACGGCGTGGAAGCTGGCAGATCTGGTCTGGGTTCTGCTGGGTGGGATCGGTGCGCTAATCGCGATTATCGCCGGGCTCTATACGACCGACAGCTCGCGGTTGGACCGTCAGATTGACGTGGCCTATGCGGTCACGCGGGCCTTTGATGGGGATGCCGCCCGGTTTCGGTTGCGATACTGCGAGGGGGCAACGGATCCAGACCTGATCACCCTTTGCGAAAAGATCGAGTTCCTGTCGGCCTCGACCGCCACCAATGCCGATCTTCCCCTGTTTATCGAAATCACGCAGTCTGTCGCGCCCCTTGCGGGCTTGAGCTTTCTGTTCGGAGAACGTCTTGCCGAGCGCGACGCCGAGATGCAGGAAATGCGCAGCCAAGCCGACGCATTCGACATCTCGCGGTTTCTGGTGTTTGCGGCCACAGATGACAAGACCAAGCTCGCCGCCACCGCACTTACCCCGACACGCCCCGAAGTGGTCGGCGACTTCTATGTGCTGGCCCGCGCCTATGAGGATCTGGTGACCGAGGTCGGCGCTTTGAAAGACGAATGGGAATACCTGCAACAGCATTCTGGCATCCTGATCTGGCAGGTGATCGCCCTGTGCATGGTTAGTTTCGCGGCCCCATTCCGATTGGGCAAATCCATCACCGAACTGCGCCACAGCATGTGATGGGCGGGACCGCATCGTGCCGCCCCGCCCAGCCTAGGTTCAACCTCACACAGTCTGATAACTGGCGCGCCCTTTGCTGGCGGCCTCCATCGCTTTCATCGCATCTTTGCTGGTCATCAGCTTGGTCGTGGACCCACCGGCCATCATGCCCGACGCCCCAACCACCAAGGCGCAGGCCGCCATGGTTTCGTCATCTGGCGCCTCGATCAACGCCACGACATCATCGTCTCCGAAACAGAAAAACAGGTGATGTAGCTTGGCCCCCATGTTGTCCATCATCGCGCCGGCAGCGGCTTCGCGATCTTGCGGGGTATCAACAAGCGCACGCAGACTATCCGTGCTGTAACGGCCTTTGAACATATAAAAAGACATATCAACCTCCTGATTGGAAATGGATGATAGGTCCCTGCCTTGCCTCGGCACTCGTGAAGATACGAAATCTTACCACGCATTCAGACTCGCGCGTATACATCAAAAGGCTATACACTTTTTCCTATGACCCCGGACCAGATCATTCAGCACCTAGATCTCGCCCCCCATCCCGAGGGCGGGTACTATCGGCAGACGTGGGTAGACACGGACAGCAATGGCCGCCCAAGCGGCACCTGCATCTATTTCCTACTGAAAGAAGGCGAACACAGTCATTGGCACCGGGTCGATGCAACCGAGATCTGGCTGTATCACGCGGGCGCACCCTTGGTGCTGTCCATGGCCGAGACGGATAACGGCCCTGCCACGGATCACGTGCTTGGACCTGATCTTGCGGCGGGGCAGATGCCGCAGATCATCGTGCCCAAGGATCATTGGCAATCGGCACGCTCGACCGGAGCGTACACGCTGGTCAGTTGCACCGTATCTCCGGGGTTCCGGTTTGAAGGCTTCACGCTGGCTGCGCCCGAGTTCGATATCCCCCGAGCCTAAGCTTACGAGCCGCCCAAAAGCACGGCCGATACCGGCACCATTGCGACCGAGCTGACGCGGTTTCCAAGGCTCCACTCGACCAAGGCGGCCACGGTCTGCGGCACAGCGCGTCCCATCAGAATAACGCCCTCTTCCTGATCAGCCTTGAATGCGGCGTTGTCCAGGAAACGACGGATCACTTTGTTGTCCTGCCCGTTTCCATCCAAATCACGGAACACCAATGCAGACGGCACACCCGTTTTCAGCGCATTCTTGTGGCCTGTATTCAGCCCCTCAGGCCGTGTGATCAGCCCATGCCCAGATGCCACAAGGATTTCCGAGATCTGACGCGACAGGGGCGCGTTGGTCTGAAAGCCGCTGTCAGGCGCCATATAGACGGCGACGCCCATGTTCAATTTGGCCTGCTGCACCTGCAGGTTCACCTCGGCATCTGTCGGGGTGGCTGCGGATGGCAGATCGGCTTGCATCACCAGCTCGGCGCCCGCGCCTCGGTAGAACGCAATGGCGTCGTCCAAATCGGGGGCCGTTACATCCAGCACAATACTGACCGGGAAGGGCAGCTTTTCGATACCTTCCAGCTGGGTACGCTCTGGTCCCATATCTTTCAAAACGACCGCCATAAGGGGACGCCCTTTGGTATCAGGAACGGGTACCGAATTACGCTCGATCGCTAGCGGTGAGGACGAAAGGTCGACCCGAAGGACTCCAGCCTCAGGGGAAGGTACACCTTCATCTGACACAGAATTCTCTGTTTCTGGGGCTGTAGAGCCGATGCTGGGCAAACGGTTGGTGGTCACGCCGTTGGCTTGGTCTTCAAGGGGGGCGACAGCCGTTCCCAAACCGTTTTGCTGCTCGGTGGTCACCTCGGGAGCAGCGGTGTCAGGTTCGCTGGCGTTAGGTTCGGTGATTTCGGCCTCAGGTGTGTCAGGCTCAGGCTGCGGTTGTTCTAGACCTTCGGTGGTCGCCGCGTCCTGATTGTCACTTGCCGAATCTTCGGTCTGAACCGCTTCTGCACTTTCCGAATTGTCGTCAGCGCTTGTCATTGGCGCGGCAGCTGTCTCGGTAGATTGATCCGCCTGCGCCGTATTATCCTCAACGGCGGCCTCTTCTACCGCATCCGAAACCGGTGCTTTATCCGTTTCGGTCGCGCCATTTTCAGCCTGCGATCCCTCGGTAACGGGTTCTTCATTGGGGGGCGGAGCCTCGACCGGGGCGATCGGTGCCGCAGCCATCTGGATGGGCGGCAGCATTGGCGACACAAGGGCCAACCCGACTGCAGATACGAAACCGCCGCAAATTACACCTGTAAGGAAGCCTTTTGCCATGGCTTTTACCCCCTGAATACTCGATTGATCCCGCGCCGCTCTTGACCCTCGGCGCATGCCTGGACCATGTATAGCCCGACAAGGGCTTTACGTAACCCCTTCTGATACAACTTTGGCGAAAGGCCGCGACATGATCCTGCTGATCGATAACTATGACAGCTTTACCTACAACCTCGTCCACTATTTCGGCGAGCTTGGGGCCGATGTGGTCGTGCGTCGCAACGATGCGCTGAATGTGCAGGAAGCGATGGGCATGGGCGCGGACGGGATCGTCCTATCCCCCGGCCCCTGCGATCCGGCTCAGGCTGGGATTTGCCTGCCTCTGACCATGGCCGCCGCCGAGGCAAAGGTGCCGCTGTTTGGTGTCTGCCTTGGCCATCAGACCATTGGTGAAGCGTTCGGAGGTGATGTCGTGCGTGCGCCCGAAATCGTGCATGGCAAGATGGGCACGGTACGTCACGAAGGCAAAGGCGTGTTCGAGGGGCTGCCCTCGCCGCTTCAGGCGACGCGCTATCACTCGCTGGTGGTGGATCGTGACACCCTGCCCGATTGCCTTGAGATCACAGCCGAGTTGGACAATGGTCTAATCATGGGCCTGCGCCACAAAGAGCTTGAGATCGAAGGCGTACAGTTCCACCCCGAAAGCATCCGGTCGGAACACGGCCACGCGATGATCGAGAATTTCCTGAAGAAAACAAAGGTGGCGGCATGAGCGACGCGATGAAACCTCTGATTTACGCGGCCACCGAAGGTCCACTGTCACGCGCTCAGGCCGAAGCTGCGTTTGAAGAATTGTTCGAGGGCCGCGCCACGCCTGCGCAAATCGGTGCGCTTCTGGCCGCCATGCGGGCACGCGGGGAAAGTGTGGCGGAGTATTCTGCCGCTGCCGCCGTCATGCGTGCGAAATGCGCAAAGGTGAACGCACCCGAGGGTGCAATGGACATCGTCGGCACAGGTGGCGACGGCATGGGAACGCTGAACATTTCGACCGCGACGGCCTTTGTCGTTGCAGGTGCTGGGGTGACTGTCGCCAAACACGGCAACCGCAACCTGTCGTCCAAGTCGGGCGCAGCAGATGCGCTGACTGAAATGGGCGTGAACGTGATGGTCGGCGCCGATGTGGCCGAACGCGCGATCAACGAGGTCGGGATCGGCTTCATGATGGCCCCGATGCATCACCCTGCAATGAAACACGTGATGCCAGTGCGTCAGGAAATGGGCTGCAAGACGATTTTCAACATTCTGGGTCCGCTGACCAACCCCGCGGGCGCCAAACGCCAGTTAACCGGTGCTTTTGCCGCCGATCTGATCTTCCCAATGGCCGAAACCCTGCAAGCGCTCGGGTCCGAGAAAGCGTGGCTGGTGCACGGCGCAGACGGGATGGACGAGATCTCGATCACCGGGGCGACCTCGGTTGCGGCGTTGGAAGACGGCAAGATCCACGCCCGCGAAATCCACCCGGAAGATGCTGGATTGCCGGTGCATCCGCTGGCCTCGATCCTTGGCGGCGAGCCTGCCGAGAACGCCGTGGCCTTCCGCGCCCTGCTGGATGGCGAAGCGTCAGCCTATCGCGATGCGGTTCTGTTCAACGCCGCTGCGGCTCTGGTTGTTGCCGACAAGGTCGGAGATCTGAAATCTGGCGTCGAGATGGCGGCCGAGAGCATCGATAGCGGTGCTGCGAAGGCCAAGATCGAGGCATTGGCTGCGCTAACTTCAGCTGCCTGACTTGCCCCTGCTTCCTCAAGGATTTAGACCAAGCCCATGAGCACCGTTCTAGATAAAATCAAAGCCTACAAACTTGAACACGTGGCCGCGTGCAAAGCCGCCCGCCCCCTGTCCGAAGTCGAGGCCGCCGCCCGCGACGCATCCCCCACAAGGGGCTTTGCACAATCGCTGATGAAAGACGCCGAAAACGGCTATGGCTTGATTGCCGAGGTGAAAAAGGCCAGCCCGTCCAAGGGTCTGATCCGCGCCGATTTCAACCCGCCTGCAATCGCCAAGGCCTATGAAGCTGGCGGGGCATCTTGCCTGTCGGTTCTGACCGACACGCCATCCTTCCAAGGCGCGGACGAGTTCCTTGTGGCCGCGCGCGCTGCCGTGTCGCTTCCTGCCCTGCGCAAGGATTTCATGTACGACACCTATCAGGTCGCCGAAGCCCGTGCGCTGGGTGCCGACTGCATCCTGATCATCATGGCCTCGGTTGAAGACACTCAGGCGCAAGAACTTGAAGACGCAGCCTTTTCCTGGGGTATGGATGTTCTGGTCGAAGTGCATGACGAAGAGGAACTGGAACGCGCCACGATCCTGAAGTCCCCGCTTCTGGGCGTGAACAACCGCAATCTGAAAACCTTCGAGACCTCGCTCGACACCACCCGCCGCCTGTCGAAACTGGCCGGAGCTGAACGTCATCTGGTCTGCGAAAGCGGCCTTTTCACGCCACAAGATCTGGCCGACATGGCCGAACATGGTGCACGCAGCTTCTTGATCGGCGAAAGCCTGATGCGTCAGGATGACGTCGAAGCCGCAACCCGCGCCATTCTTGCCAATCCGGTACCCGCATGAACGATAGCCCTCTGACCCATTTCGACGCCGATGGACAGGCCCATATGGTCGATGTCTCGGACAAAGCCGTAACAGACCGCGTGGCATTGGCCGAGGGCTTCGTACGCATGACGGCTGAGACCTTGGCACTTGTCACCTCGGGTGCCGCCAAGAAGGGTGACGTTCTGGGCATTGCGCGTCTGGCCGGGATCATGGGGGCCAAGAAGACCTCGGACCTGATCCCGCTCTGCCATCCGCTGCCGATCACCAAGGTCGCGTTAGAGCTTGAGCCGCAGCCTGACCTGCCGGGTGTACGCATCACCGCTACGGTCAAAACCGGTGGCCAAACCGGCGTGGAAATGGAAGCCCTGACCGCCGTGTCCGTCGCCTGCTTGACCGTCTATGACATGCTCAAAGCCGCTGAAAAGGGCATGGAAATCACGGGCATTCGCCTTTTGCGAAAAGAAGGCGGGAAATCAGGAATATACACGGCAGATACTGGGGCAAGCTAATGATCACGGTGAACGAGGCGTTGGACGCAATCTTTGATCTGGTCACGCCTTGTGGAACCGAAGAGGTGCCGCTGGCCGAGGCCGCTGGCCGTGCCCTTGCCGTCCCCGTCACCGCTACCCGTCTGCAACCGCCCTTTGCCGCGTCTGCAATGGATGGATACGCACTGAATGGGGTTGAGGCCGACCCCGAAGCGATGTTCCGCGTGATTGGTGAAAGTGCTGCAGGTCACGGGTTCGATGGCCGCGTCGGCCCCGGCGAATGCGTGCGCATCTTTACCGGCGCGCCCCTGCCCGAAGGCACAAATCGCGTCATCATTCAGGAAGATGTGACCCGCAAGGGCAATCTGATCACGTTGGCCCGCAAGCTGGACAAAGGTCCGCATGTGCGCCCGGCAGGTGCCGATTTCAAACCCGGCGACACAATCCCCGCGCCCCGCGTACTGACCCCCGCTGATCTCGCACTTGCTGCGGCGATGAACGTGCCCACCCTGACTGTTGCCCGTAGGCCAGTTGTGGCGCTTTTGGCCACTGGGGACGAACTTGTCATGCCCGGCGAGACTCCGGGCCCGGATCAGATCATCGCGTCCAACAGTTTCGGTCTGAAAGCCCTGATCGAGGCGAACGGAGGCCACGCGCGCATGTTGCCCATCGCCCGCGACAATGCTGACAGCCTGCGCGCGGCGCTGGATTTGGCGGCGGACGCTGATCTGATCGTAACCATCGGCGGCGCCTCGGTTGGGGATCACGACATCGTCGGGGATGTGGCCGCAGACATGGGAATGGATCAGAGTTTTTACAAAGTGCTGATGCGCCCCGGAAAGCCCTTGATGGCTGGCCGGATGGGGGACGCCGTGATGATCGGCCTGCCCGGAAACCCCGTGTCTTCAATGGTTTGTGGTCACGTGTTCCTTGTCCCTGCCCTGCGCGCCATGCTTGGACTTGGCGAAGCCGCAGCGCCGCGTCGCTCTGCCATGCTTACAGCAGATGTCGCCTCGAATGGTCCGCGTGAACATTATATGCGTGCACGGGTCGAAAATGGCGAACTGACCGTATTTGACAGCCAGGACAGCGCGCTTCTCAGTGTGTTGGCGCAGGCTAATGCGCTTCTTGTACGCCCTGTCACGGCGCCTGCGTTGGCGGCAGGTGTACAGGTTGAATACCTTCCCATCTGACGCTTCAGTGCATTCGGTCGACGAGCTTGACACAAAAAGGGAACATGGGTAGAACATACCTTGAACGCCCCGCGACGAGGGCCTCGGGCTGAAGGTCGAATATTGATCCTTTCGCCCCATGAACGAGGACGGAGGAACGCAGATGCTGACCCGCAAGCAGTTGGAACTTCTGGAATTTATCCATAGACGGATGCAGAAGGACGGGGTTTCGCCCTCGTTTGATGAAATGAAAGAGGCGCTGGACCTGCGATCCAAGTCCGGCATCCACCGTCTAATCACAGCGCTTGAAGAACGTGGGTTCATCCGTCGTTTGGCGCACCGCGCACGCGCGATCGAGATCGTGAAGTTGCCTGAAACCATGGAGAATTCCGGCCGCGCCGGATTCGAACCGCGCGTCGTCGAAGGCGGCCGCCCTGAAAGCACCCCTAACACTGCGATGCCGCTGGATGCGCTTGGTGTAAATGACCTTCCGCTTCTGGGTCGGATCGCTGCGGGTACGCCGATCGAAGCGATCACCGATGGGGCACAGCATGTGTCCGTGCCCGGTGCCATGCTGGGCGCAGGCGGGCGTCACTATGCGCTTGAAGTCAAAGGCGATTCGATGATCGACGCGGGCATCAACAATGGCGACGTTGTTGTAATCCGCGAAACCAGTCAGGCCGATAATGGTGACATCGTGGTGGCACAGGTTGATGGCTACGAAGCGACGCTGAAACGCTTCCGCAAGAACGGCGACATGATCGCGCTTGAGGCTGCAAACCCCGCCTATGAAACCCGCCTTCTGCCGGAAGGCCAAGTAAAAGTTCAGGGCAAGCTGGTCGGATTGATCCGCACTTATTAAGCCTTCAGCGCCACCCTTGAAACGAAGAAAGCCCGGTCTGCACCGGGCTTTTCCATTTGGTCAAAGACGCAGTGTCTTAGCTCAGTTTGGATAGTTTCGACTGAAGCTCGACCAACTGTTTCTTTATCTTGTCCAGCTCGTCCGCATCTCCGGTTTTCTCGTCTGCTTCGCTTTCCTGCGAAGTTTCTGACGCACCGGGGAATCCGCCCATCATAGCTTTCATGAATGCTTCTTGCTGGGCTTGCATGGCTTCAAAACCTGGCATATTCGCCATTGGGTTCCCCATGGTGCCTAAGTTTTCCATCATCTTCGACTGGCCGTCGCGCAGCATCTCGAAGCTGGCTGCAAGAAACTGCGGCACAATGCTTTGGGCTTGCGTGGTGTAAGAGCGAACCAGATCGGTCAGCACATCCACTGGCAAGACACTCTCGCCGCGGCTTTCATGTTCAGCGATGATTTGCAGTAAATACTGACGTGTCAGGTCATCGCCAGATTTCAGGTCGATGATCTGCACCTCGCGCCCATCGCGGATGAACCCCGCAATGTCGTCCAAAGTTACGTAATCGGACGTTTCGGTGTTATAGAGCCGCCGGCTGGCATAACGCTTGATCAGCAGAGCGTCCTGAGACTTCTTCATGTTACCTCCCCGCAGAAAACTAGCTTTCTGCACTGCAAAATCCTAACAGCGCGGGGCGTAAAGGCAAGACATTTGCTCAAATTCTGTACATCACCCAAAAAAGAAAAGGACGGGTCAATGACCCGTCCTTCAGGAAGTTGCCGGATGGGAGGAGGATCCCGGCGTTTATCCTAGCTTATTTAGCGGTCGCTTTTTTGGCAGCCTTCGACACTTCGTCGGTGGCTTTTTTAACAGCGGCCTGAGCTTCTTCGCCCATCTCTTTGCCGGCAGCCATCATCAGCTCAACGGTTTCAGCTTGAACTTTTTTCGCAACTTCAGCGAAAGCAGCCATGTTTTCAGCAGCCAGTTCAGCCTGAGCCGAAGCGAAGTCGGTCATGGCTTTGGTGTAGTCGGTTGCTTCTTCTTTAGCAGTCGCAACGTCACCAATTTTGGCCAGAGTTTCTTTGGTCCACTTGGTCGAGATCTCAGCCGACTTGTCAGCAGCCTGCAGGGCTACTTTCGACATTTTCTCACCCAGGGCAGCCTGGTTTTTGAAAGCGTCCTGAGCGATCGACATGTCCATCGGGAAGTTGGCCATCATGTCCTGGAACATTTTGTTGAAGTCTTGAGTC
Organism: Aliiroseovarius pelagivivens; assembly: GCF_900302485.1. NCBI lineage: Bacteria > Pseudomonadati > Pseudomonadota > Alphaproteobacteria > Rhodobacterales > Paracoccaceae > Aliiroseovarius > Aliiroseovarius pelagivivens. Next base: position 1,747,655 of record NZ_OMOI01000001.1, read on the forward strand.
TTGGTCATCTTAAAGCTCCTAGAGTAGCGGGGGCGCCGGGAGAAAGCGCCGTTCTGTTTCTGCAACCAATATGTATGCTGCAGTGCAGCAAATCAAGCTTTTTTCTGCACTGCAGCATAAAACACTTTAAGTTGTTGAATTTCCAAGCCCTTAGACGGCTTCACTCCTTAGGAACGGCCTTTACATAGGTGCCAGGTGCCGGTGCGAGGGGCTTATGCGACGAATCACCGGGCTCTCGCGCGTCGACCTTTTTGCCGGATTTCTTCGCCAACCACTTATCCCAGCGGCCCCACCACGATCCTTCGTGGAAGCTGGCGCCTTCCAGCCAGTCTTCAGGCGCGTCGATCCAATTGTCATTGGTATAGTGTCCGTATTTCTTCTTGGACGGCGGGTTCACGATCCCCGCGATATGGCCGCTTTCGGACAGAATGAAGGTTTTGTCCTTGCCCGACATCTGCCGCATGCCGCTGTAAGAAGACTTCCAAGCCGCAATGTGGTCGGTCTCGCAGGCAATTGCGCAAATCGGCGTTTCCACATCCGACAGGGACAGGGTTTCGCCCATCAGATCAAAACCACCCTCTGCAAACTCATTCCCTACGCAGAGCCCACGCAGATATTCGACAGTCATCTTGGCCGGCAAGTTGGTGCTGTCGCCATTCCAATAAAGCAAATCAAAGGCCGGTGGCGTTTTACCCAGCATATAGCTGTTGATCGCCGGGCCATAGATAAGGTCATTGGGGCGAAGATACGAGAAAGTGCGCGACATGAAGAAACTGTCCAGATACCCACGCTCTTTAACTTCTTCTTCGATCCCGTCGACAAAGTCTTCATTCAGAAACACGCCGACCTCACCCTGATCGGAAAAATCCGTCAGAGTCGTGAAGAAGGTGGCCGAGTTGATCGACTTGTCCCCCCGTTTCTTCATCAATGCCAATGTCAGCGACAGTGTGGTGCCCGCAATACAATAGCCGACAACATTCACTTTCTGCTGGTTGGTGATCTCTTTCACCTCACGGATCGCAGCCATATAGCCGTCTTCCACATAGTCCTCGAGCCCTACATCGCTGTAGGTCGCATCCGGGTTCACCCAGCTGACCACAAAGAGTGTATACCCCTGATCAACAATCCATTTTATCAGGCTGTTCTGCTCTTTCAGGTCCATGATGTAGAATTTGTTGATCCAGGGCGGGAAGATGATCAGAGGCCGAGCGTGAACCTTTTCGGTCGTCGGCGCGTACTGAATCAATTCGATCATACGATTTCGATATACGACTTCGCCGGGCGTGGTCGCGATGTTGCCACCAACCTCGAACGCACTTTCGTCGACCAGCTTGACCAGAAGCTCGCCATCATTGGCTTCCAGATCCGATACAAGATTCTCCAGCCCATCGACCAGCGACTGACCATTGGTCTCGATCGCGCGCTCCATCGCATCAGGGTTCGTGCCCAAGAAGTTGGTTGGGCTCATCATGTCGATCACTTGCTGCGTAAAGAAGTCGAGGCGCTTGCGCTCGTCAGCGTCCAGCCCATCAACACCTTCCAACGCTTCGGCCAATGCGCCCGAAGTGATCTGATACTGTCGCTTCAGATAGTTGAAGTAGGGATGCGTTTCCCAAAGGGGGTTTGAAAAACGGCGATCCTTGGGGCCTTGATCCTCAGGAACCTTCAGCTCTGCCGACAAAAGCGCGGCCTGAGCCTCGACCGCATGTTCCAGCGTTTTGCCCCAAAAGGCAGCCTGCTGTTCGATCATTTTGGCGGGGTTGGCCATCATGTCCGACCACATTGAACTGGCGGCTTTCATATAGAAATCCTGCCCCGGGCCCTGAAGGCTGGGACGCACCGGTTTTCGATGTGACATGATCTCGCCCAAGCGGCTGGACAACTCTTCAATCTTGGCGAGATTCGCCCCCAATTCGCTTGTATCGGGCACCAAACCTGCCGAAGTTTCCTTTTGATCAGTTGTCATAACACGAATTCCCCCCTATCCTTTCGCTGTTGCAGCATTTTAAAAACCGCATATGTTAATGACTATGCAAATGCAGAAACAAAAAAGCAAAGGCTAATTAGGGGATTGCGCATGCGCTACATGGCGACCTACGACCTGATGGAGACCATCCGGAACACGAATCAGTGGCTTGGCGCCACGGCCGCGGCAATGGGATCGTACCCAGCGACCGCACTGTTCCCCAGCCCGGTATTTCAATTAATGGCGGCTTGGGGCGAAGTGACCGAGCGCAGCTTTCACCGAATGGTTGTAAAGCCTGACTGGGGCATCACTAGCGTGGTGGCCGAGGACGGGCGTGACCACGTGGTGCAGATCGAGAAGCTGGTGGAGCGCCCCTTTGGCGACCTGATCCAGTTCAAAGTTCTGGGCCGCCCTGAAAAAGCACGACGCGTAATGCTGGTCGCGCCCATGTCGGGCCACTATGCAACGCTTCTGCATTCGACCGTTGCCAGCCTTCTGCCCGATGCCGAAGTCTATGTCACCGACTGGCACAATGCCCGTGACATTCCGGTTAGCGAAGGCAAGTTCGACGTCGAAGACTATACCCTCTATCTTGTTGATTTCATGCGCCACCTTGGCCCGGACATCAACGTTGTGGCCGTGTGCCAGCCCGCTCCGCTGACGCTGGCTGCCACCGCCTATCTGGCCGAGATCGACCCAGAAGCACAGCCGCAGACCCTGACCCTGATTGGCGGCCCGATTAATCCGGATGCCGCCGCCACCGACGTGACCGACTTTGGTCGCCGCGTGACCATGGGCCAGTTGGAAGAGATGGCGATCCAGCGTGTCGGCTTTAAATATGATGGTGCAGGCCGCATGGTCTATCCCGGACTGTTGCAACTGGCAGGCTTCATGTCGATGAATTCTGAGACGCACTCGAAAGCATTTGCGGATCAGATCACGCGTGTAGCCAAAGGTGAAGCGTCGGACCACGACAAACACAACCGCTTCTACGATGAATATCTGGCCGTGATGGACATGACTGCTGAGTTCTATCTGTCCACGGTCGAGCGTCTTTTCAAAAACGGTGAGATCGCGAAGAACGAATTCATCGTCGATGGCCATCGTGTCGACATCGGCAAAATCACCGATGTTGCTGTGAAAACAGTCGAGGGCACCAAGGACGACATCACTGCCCCCGGCCAGTGTATCGCTGCATTGGACATGTTGACGGGTCTGTCGGACGACAAAAAGGCCAGCCATGTCGAAGAAGGCGCAGGCCATTACGGGATTTTCGCGGGCAAAAGCTGGCGTACCAACATCCGCCCGCTGGTTCTGGACTTCATTGATCAGAACGCCGGCCGCCATGCCGCTCAGGCTGCCAAGAGAAAGGCCGCCAAGAAAGGCAAACCGGTTGCTGTGAAGGCCGTAAAGAAAGCGGCTAGCTAAGTCTCGTCGGCCAGCTCAGACACTAAAAAACGCGCCTGCCCGTCGGCATGGCGCGTTTTTTCATGCTTCATCACATATGAATCACGCGATGGCGCGTTCTCGCAACTGGAGCGGCAGCTTCATCCAGGCGCGCAGGCCGATATTCACATGCTCGGGTGTTTCCAACGTCGGCAGGTGGCCTGCGTCGGGCAGGATCACCAATTCAGCATCCTTGATCAGCTCGGCCATGGTTTCATGCCGCTTGGGCGGAGTCATTTTGTCATGAGCACCACACATCACCATGGTTGGCACTTTCAGCCTTTGCAACGCCCGCTGCGCATCAGGTCGACGTTGCAGGGCGCGGGTCTGGCGTACGAATGTCTCGGGCCCAATGGCACGCGCCATTTGGAACACAAGATCCATGATCTCGGCCTGTGCCGGTCCGGGGGCCAGAACGTCTGGGGAAAAGGCCTCGGCCATGGCTTCATCCAGCCTGCCAATATTTGCATGCACAATCTGCGGCTCGCGCCACGCGGCCTGTCCCGGCGTGTCCGCCAAGGGCGAAGTCGAGATCAACGCCAGCCGATTTACCCGATCAGGGGCGCGCCGGGCCATCTCCATCGCGACGATCCCACCAAGGCTTAGTCCTGCCAAAGCAAAGCGCGGAGGCAGTTGATCAAGGATCTTCGCTGCCATTTCGCGGATGGTGTCGCCCCGTGTTGGGGCGGCGGTTATCACTGTGTAATCTCTGGATAAATCATTGATTTGCGGTCCGAAAACACGCGCATCGCACATCATTCCGGGAATCAGAACCAAGGGTTCCTGCATGCTGGCCTCACCTGTATTTTTTTATCTGCTTTGCCCTGACCTTGGCCCGAGGTCAGGGCTCGCGCAAGTTATAACCCGCGCGCCCAGTCCAGAATTTTGTCAACCGTGGAGTCTGTGCCATTCGGGCTGACAATGTCCCCCGCCAACACATGCGCCATCGGGTCGATGCCCGGTCCCAATGCGACCACGTGCCGATGCACGATCCCGCCCCAGCCCGAGGCGACGGTCTCGGTCGCTTCAGCCGACACCACCTGATCCTCTTTCGAATAGATGAACAATGCCGGCACATTGACGATACCATAGCCCGAGCTCGCCGCGACCTTCACCATCGCCGCCATCGGCATCAAAGCCGTGGTGGGATAGCTTTCGGTCCAGTATTTGGCTTGTGCGTCATTGATGGGAGTAAATCCGCGGGTCGCCCCTTTTATCAACGGCACCCAGAGACGTGCAGCAGGGAAGGTCAGAAACGAAGCACCAGCCTGTTTGATCCCGAAGTTTGGCGCAATGAACGTGATCCCTTTCACATTCTTCGCGGCCGCGTCATCAAACATACCAAGGGCCGAGATGGTGCCGCCAGTCGAGGTCGAGATGATCAGAACCTCATCCCCGATGGCACGCCCAATCGCCATCGCTTCGGCGAAATCAACCATCCAGTCGTTGACGGTCGGACCGTCCATCGCCTCGGGGCTTCGGCCGTGCCCGGCCAAACGGGCGTTATAAAGGTTCGCGCCCAGCCCTTCGGCAACCAGTTGTTGTACAGGGGTTATTTCCTGATGGGTGGCGGAAAAGCCATGGATATAGACGACGGACAAGGGCGTCTTCTGCCCCGCTTCGCCTGCCCAGACGATCTGCTTTTCTGCGCCGTCGACCAAGTCGTCAAACACAGCTTCCCGCTGCGCCAGATAGGCGTCGGGATCCGGGCCGATTACGGCCGCGTCAAACTGAACTTCCAGATCAACCGGCTCGTACGGGCCGATTACAAACAGGGCCGCAACAACAGCGGAAACGCCCATGGCGGTACGCAATACTCCGTTCATGCTGCACCTCGGGTCAGAACGACCTTGACCATTTTCTGGATCGTACGCAGGCATTCATCATCCGAGAACCGGTGATCCGCCCCCTTCACAAGGGTCAGGCGAATGTCATCGCCTTCGACATGTTCAAGCAGCTTCACCGCCTGAGACGTGGGGACCGCGTCGTCTTCCGTTCCTTGCAGGAATCGTACTGGCATATCCAACCGTAGCGGCGAGCGCAGCACCAGCTGGTCGCGGCCGTCCTCGATCAACCGTTTGGTGATGATGTAGTCCTCTTCATAGTCTGATGGGAGTGTCAGGAAGCCTTCGCGCTCCAACTCGGCTTTCTGTTCATCCGTGAACCCAGCCCAATATCCGTCCTCGGTGAAATCAGGCGCGGCGGCAATGGTCACAAGTCCCATGATCCGCTCGGGCCGTGCACGTGACAGCAGAAGCGACTGCCAGCCGCCCATCGAGCTTCCGACCGCCAGAATGGGGCCGTCAATCAGCTTGTCGACGACTTCCAGCGTATCTTCATGCCAATCGCCAATGCTGCCGTCCGCAAACTCGCCTGAGCTGACGCCGTGGCCCGAATAGTCAAAGCGCAGGAATGCGCGGCCTTGCTCTTTCGCCCATGCCTCAAGCGCGACGGCCTTGGTTCCTTCCATGTCCGACTTCAGGCCAGACAAAAAGACGATCGTCGGCCCCTGCCCGTCTGATTTGGCATAGGCGATGCGACGCCCCTGCTTTGTTTCGAGATGCTGGATTTCGGACATTTTGGCTCCCTCGTCTTTCGTTGGCGACGACAATATCCACCCCTTGCCCCAGTGCAATCCCCCTTGTGTCGGGTCGAGCGTTGACAGAGCTGTCTCAAGTCGTCAAAAGACCCGCACACATAACCCGCAACCGGGCGTTCCGTGGGCGCCAAAACGACGAGGAGCTAGGCCAATGAGCCAGATTTCCCTTACATTTCCCGATGGCAATGCGCGCGAGTACGACGCAGGTGTGACCCCTGCCGAAGTCGCTGCTGGCATTTCCAACTCGCTGGCTAAGAAGGCCATTTCCGCCACTGTGAACGGAGCCCATTGGGACCTGCAATGGCCGATCAATGAAAATGCCGAGATCGCTATCCACACGATGAAGGATCCCGATCAGGCGCTGGAACTGATCCGGCACGACTTTGCCCACGTGATGGCACGTGCTGTGCAAGAGATCTGGCCGGACGTCAAAGTTACCATCGGCCCGGTCATCGATAACGGCTGGTATTATGACTTCGACCGCGAAGAGCCGTTCACACCGGAAGATCTGGGCGCGATCGAAGCCAAGATGAAAGAGATCATCAACAAGCGCGATCCCGTCACCACCGAAATCTGGGAACGTGACCGCGCGGTGAAGTTCTATCAGGCCAATAACGAGCCCTATAAGGTCGAGCTGATCGAAGCCATTCCGGGCGACGAACCGCTGCGCATGTATTGGCACGGTCACTGGCAGGATCTCTGCCGTGGTCCGCACCTGCAACACACAGGCCAGCTGCCCGCCGACTCGTTCAAACTGATGAGCGTGGCCGGTGCGTATTGGCGCGGTGATTCAGACCGCGCAATGCTGCAGCGGATCTATGGTGTCGCCTTCCAGAACAAAGATGGGCTGAAGAAGCACCTGCACATGCTGGAGGAAGCCGCCAAGCGTGACCACCGCAAGCTGGGTCGCGAGATGAACCTGTTCCACATGCAGGAAGAAGCGCCGGGTCAGATATTCTGGCACCCGAACGGCTGGACGATCTACACCCAACTGCAAGATTACATGCGCCGCCAGCAGCAAAAAGGCGGCTATGTCGAAGTGAACACCCCGCAAGTGGTGGATCGCCGCCTGTGGGAGGCCTCGGGCCACTGGGACAAATACCAGGAAAACATGTTCATCGTGGAAGTGGATGAAGAGCACGCCCGCGAAAAGGCTGTGAACGCGCTGAAGCCGATGAACTGTCCCTGCCACGTTCAGGTCTATAATCAGGGCCTGAAATCCTATCGCGACCTGCCGCTGCGCATGGCCGAGTTCGGATCGTGTAACCGCTATGAACCGTCGGGCGCTTTGCACGGCATCATGCGCGTGCGCGGCTTTACCCAAGATGACGCGCACATCTTCTGCACCGAAGCGCAGATCGAAGACGAAACGAAGCTGTTCATCGAATTCCTGTCCGACATCTATAAGGACTTGGGGTTCGAGAAGTTCTCGGTCAAATTCTCGGATCGCCCTGAAAAACGCTCGGGCTCTGATGAGGTGTGGGACAAATCCGAAGCCGCGCTGATGGCCGCCACCAAGGCAGCCGGATGCGAGTTCGAGCTGAATCCCGGCGAAGGCGCCTTCTATGGTCCGAAGTTGGAGTTTGTTCTGACCGACGCAATTGGCCGTGACTGGCAGTGTGGCACGCTGCAGGTCGATTTCGTTCTGCCGGAACGTCTGGACGCAAACTATGTCGGCGAAGACGGCGCCAAGCACCGCCCGGTCATGCTGCACCGCGCGACGCTGGGCTCGTTCGAGCGCTTCATTGGCATTCTGATCGAAGAACACGCGGGCAAACTGCCTTTCTGGCTGGCCCCGCGTCAGGTTGTTGTGGCCTCGATCGTGTCGGATGCGGATGACTTTGTGCAGGAAGTTGTCGCCGAGCTGAAAGCCAAGGGCATCCGTGCCGAGGCCGACATCCGGAACGAGAAGATCAACTATAAGGTCCGCGAACACTCTGTCGGCAAGGTTCCGGTGATCTTGGCCGTTGGTAAAAAAGAAGTCGAAGACGGCACCGTGTCTATGCGTCGTCTGGGCGAAAAGCATTCGAAGGTGCTTCCGCTGGCCCAAGTAGCGGCGGATTTGGCCATAGAAGCCACAGCCCCTGATCTGACCTGATCGCTAAATAAAACCAATTCAAGCGCCCTTTGACCCGGTCAGAGGGCGCTTTTTTGTATTTTGGGGTGTTACATAGGCTCACAAAGGACGTGATCCAGCCCCCGCCGCATTGCAGAAAACTGTAACATTACAGAAATCGGCGCCAGCTCCTTTGAAAGATGTGAACGGCGGGACAGCATATTTCGTTACAATCCATTGCAACGTGACAAATGCTAACCCGACGGAAACTCAAGTTTTCTTGGATCTTCGCGAAATCCCACCCAACCAAGCCGCTCACGCCCGCGTTATGTGCCGCTCGCGCTGACCTGACAGGCCCGTGATCCACGTTTTCGTGAGTGGAGACCACCCATTTCCCCGCTTAGCTTTTCCTTACCGCTTCGAGGCGGAACGAATTACAAACCCGAAAGGAAATACGATGTCGAAGAAAACTGTAGCCATCCTGGGCGCCGTCACCGCTGCTGTAGCTGCCAACGCTGCTCCGGCTTTTGCTGAAGACAACGAAAAATGCTTCGGCGTTTCGCTTGCAGGCCAGAATGACTGTGCAGCTGGTCCCGGCACCACCTGCGCCGGTTCGTCGACCGTCGACTATCAGGGCAACGCTTGGAAACTGGTTCCGGCTGGCACCTGCGAAACCATGGAAATCACCGATGCAGACGGCAAAAAGCACATGGGTTCGCTGGCCGCGACTGAAATGAACCTGCCCGGCTAATCCTTAAGGATCGCTGACTAGTCCCTAAAAAAGCGCTCTGGCCAAGGTCATTTGGCCAGAGCGACCAAAACAGACAAGAACACGAAGGGCTTTGACATGCTGGACCAACGCAACAACACGACGCTTCCCGACGGCGCTGGCGTTGGGTACAAGCCGCAGCATTTCCAAGACCTTCTAAACACCCCCGGTGCCGTCACTTGGCTGGAAATCCACGCCGAGAACTATATGGGCGATGGCGGTCGTCAGATCGCACAGCTGCGACACCTTGCGGAAAACTTCCCTATTTCCGTGCATGGCGTTGGCGCATCCATCGGCGGCGAAACGCGCTTGGACCCGGAACACCTGGCACGGCTGAAAAAGCTGGTGGATTGGCTGAACCCGGCCAGCTTCTCGGAGCATCTGGCGTGGTCGACCCATGACAGTGCATTCCTGAACGACCTTTTGCCCCTTCCCTATACGAACGACACGCTAACTCGCGTCACCGCGCATATTAACGAGGTGCAAGACCTGCTGGGTCGCAAGATGCTGCTGGAAAATCCGTCCTCGTATCTGGCCTTCGCCGAGAGCACGTGGTCCGAACCCGACTTCATCCGCGAAATCGCGCGCCGTACCGGCTGTGGCCTGCTCTTGGATGTGAACAACGTGTTCATCTCGGCCACCAATCTTGAGTTTGAAGCGCTGGATTATCTGGACGCCTACCCGCTGGAACTGGTCGAGGAAATCCACCTGGCCGGTCACGACGAAGACGCGGACGAACTGGGTCGCAAGCTGCTGATCGACAGCCACGGTAAGCCCGTGGACGAACCTGTCTGGGCGCTGTTTGACCATGTAATCGCCCGCACAGGTGCTCGCCCTGCCCTGATCGAGTGGGACAATGACGTGCCTGATTGGGACGTGCTGGAAAGCGAAGCCGCCCGCGCCACCGCGCAGATGGCAGCACAGACTCAAAAGGTGCCCGCATGACCCAAGACACGCTGACCCAAACGCCCGCGCGCAGCACCGTTTCTCAGGCCGAGTTTCGCACCGCGATCCTGAACGCGCAGGCCGATGTACCCGAGGGGCTGGTGAACCCGGATGGCCAGCAGGCGTCCAAACGCTTTTCGGTCTATCGCAACAACGTGGTGCACAGCCTGTCCGAGGCGATGCTGACCGGTTTCCCGGTACTGACCAAACTGTTGGGGGACGAATTCTTCCGCGAGATGGCCAAGGTCTATCTGCGTATCCACCCGCCCGCCTCGCAGTTGATGATGCATTACGGCGCTGCCTTTCCCGGCTTTCTAGAAAGCTTCCCCGGCACGCTACACCTGAAATACCTGCCCGATGTGGCCCGGTTGGAACTGGCCCTGCGCCGCGCCTATCACGCGGGCGATGCTGATCCGGTTGATCCGGCAGCGCTGACAGCCCTCAGCCAGCACGCGCTGATGGAATCCCACCTGGTGCTGGCCCCCGCCTGCGAGGTGCTGCGCGCCAAGTGGCCTGCGAAGTCCATCTGGGACTTCAACATGGCGGATGGTCCGCAGCCCAGTGCGGGCAGTGAAGACATCCTGATCTCGCGTATTGGGTTTGAACCGAAAACCTTTTTGCTGCCCGAAGGCGGTGCGGCCTTTGTCAGCTCGCTTCTGAAGGGACGCAGTTTTGGCACGGCGCTTGGGCTTGCCACATCCGAGACACCAGATTTCGACCTGACCTCCACGCTGACGACGCTGATCGCGGCGCAGGCCATAACCGGCATAGACCGGGACTAAGAAGAAGGAAGGACATCACCATGCAAGCCTTGGTGCACATTCACAACCGGCTGGCCGGACTGGCTGATCGCGCAGCCCCCGAAGCCCTGCCCCTATTGGCGCGCTTCACGTTTGCCGCGACACTCTTGGGCTATTTCTGGGCCTCGGCCCTGACCAAGGTGGGTCCGGGTCTTCTCGGGATCTTCAAACCCTCGCTTGGCGCCTATGCCCAGATCTTCCCCAAAGCGATGGAGGCCGCCAGCTATAACGTCGGTGATCTAACCTTCTTCCACTGGGCTGTGGTTTTCGCAGGCACCGTGGCCGAATTCATCCTGCCGCTTTTGATAGTGATCGGGCTGTTCACCCGCCTGGCGTCACTGAGCATGATCGGCTTTGTCATCGTGCAAAGCTTGACCGACCTGTTCGGTCATGGGGGAATTGAGCATGCGGAAACGCTTGGCGCCTGGTTCGATCGCATCCCCGACAGCCTTATTCTGGATCAGCGCCTGTTCTGGGTTGTCGTTTTGCTGATCCCCGTCCTGAAAGGCGCCGGATCGCTATCTGTAGATCGGCTTCTTAAGCTTAAGTAACGAGTGTTTTGTTTGCTTGTGTTGGAAAGAGCACCCCTCGGGGTGCTCTTTCTTTTCAACTACTTATCCAGCTCTTCGGGAAGAACCAGATTCAGCACTATCGACAGGAAGGCTGCGGGCAACAGGCCCGAGGTCAGAAGGATCTGCCACGTCCGCCCCATATGCTGAAGCGCTTCCGGTACCATCTGCAGACCCAGCCCCATCGACAGCGACACGGCGAAGATCACCATGTTGCGGCGATTCCAAGTGACCTCGGACAGCATGTTCAGACCAGCTGCAGCAACCATGCCGAACATCACGATTACACCGCCGCCCAGCACATTGATCGGCACCGTCGACACGATTGACCCGATCTTCGGCACCAGACCACACAGGATCAGGAACAGTGCACCGATGGTCACTACGTGGCGGCTCATCATTCCAGTCATGCTGATCAGCCCGACATTCTGACTGAACGAGGTATTGGGCAGCCCGCCAAAAATGCCGGCAATCGCAGTGCCCAACCCGTCAGCATAGGTCGCCCCCGAGATCTCTTTGTCCGTGGCTTCACGCCCTGCACCGCCTTTGGTGATGCCTGACGTATCCCCCACCGTCTCGATGGCCGAGATCACGGCCATGAAGCACATGCCAATGATGATCGCCCCGTTGAAGTCCATGCCCCACTTAAAGGGCGTCGGAAGTGCGAACCACGATGCGCGACCCACATTGCCGAAATCTACCTGCCCCATCATCAACGCAACCACATAGCCTACGACCAATCCGATCAGCACCGCCGCGACGGCCATAAAGCCGCGTGTGAAGAATTTGATGCCAAGTGTCACGACAATCACGACCAGTGCCGGGATCCACATGTTCAGACTGCCAAATTCTGGTTTACCCATGAGCGGCACCCCCCCGGCGGCGTATTGAATGCCCACCTTCACCAGCGATAAGCCGATCATCAGGACGATCAGTCCCGTAACCAACGGAGGAAGCGCGAAACGGATGCGCCCAATCACCGTACCCAGCAGGAAATGGAACACACCCCCAATGACGACGCCAGTCATCAGCCCGGCCATTCCAGCCACGCCCTGCCCCGCAACAGCCGGGATCATCACCGGAAGAAAGGCAAAACTCGTTCCTTGCACAATCGGCAGTCGCGCACCCACCGGCCCCATGCCGATGGTCTGAAACAGCGTCGCGATACCAGCAAACAGCATCGACATCTGGATCATGTACAGCATCACCGGAAAATCAGGCGAGTTCGATCCGAAACCGAACCCTGCTGCACCAGCAACAATAATCGCAGGCGTCACATTGGACGCGAACATCGCCAGGACGTGCTGAATGCCCAATGGCACGGCTTGTCCTAAGGGTGGCGTGTAATCTGGGTTTCGCAGGTTCTCTGCGCTTGCTAGGTCTGTCATGGTATGTCCCTGTTCTTCTTGGGGAAATCCCCAATAGTAGCGTGTTTTTCTTATCGTTGATGGGACGAGCGTGGCCAAAGACGGCGATTTTTGCAAATTCCAGTCACGCAGATGCAGAAACCATGCCGCCGCAGGGCGGCACAAAAACACCCGCAGAGTGCATCTGCGGGTGTTAAAAATCTTGAAATCTTTGGAACGTCTAGTGCGGATCAGGCTTCACTGCCGCCAGCGCCAGAATGCCACCCAGCGCGGCCAGCGCAATCGGGAACATCGTGAAAACGCCATAACCAAAAGCGAAATACATCCCAGCGGCCGAGGCCAGCATCAACCCGCCGCCAATTTGCGCCACAGACCGCGCCATCGCGCCACCAGCCAGCGCCAGAAGCGGCGCAATCAACGCAAACGCCCGCACGCGACCGGGGTTCTCGACCTGCTCGGCCAGATCCGGCAGCTCGCCAAATCGGTCAATCACTTCCGTGTAACCATATCCAAAAAATCCGACGATCATGCCCAACACACCAGCAATCACACCCAAAACCAAAGCGGCATTACGCATCGTTATCCTCCTGCTCTTTCATCCCAGATAAGGGATCAGGCGCCGTTCTCCAACCATTTCGCCTGCATTTTTGCGTCCCAACCCAGCGTCAACTGACCGTCCGCTTCAATCACCGGGCGCTTCATCAATGTGGGATGCTGCGCAAGAAGCGCAACGGGATCGCCCGCCCGTTCATCCTCGGACAGTCCACGCCACGTGGTTGACCGCTTGTTGACCAGCGCATCGCCGAAGGTGTCGAAAAACCGGGCAATATCAGCAGCGGAAACCCCATCGGCACGTACATCCACATAGTCCAGCGTGCGCCCGGCCCCCTCGAGCGCCTTCGCGGCCTTGCGGCAAGTGTCACAGTTTTTCAGTCCCCAGATGCGCATATTGCCCCCTGTCATATCCTTGTCATGCATCCTAATGATGATGCTGTCAGCGCCATTTATGGCCGTAAAACATACGAAGCGAAAGGTTGCAAAGACTTGCTGCAAATCAGGCGTTAACAAGGTTTTTCTTGCATTTATTAGCCTCTCGTCCCATGTCTGAGGGGTAAGACAGAACTATCTACCGCCTCCTTTCAGGCAGTCGGACGATACCTGATTGCGAACGAAGGCCCCGCACACTGCAGGGTTACATAAAGGAGAAGCGGATATGTCCGATAAAGAAACCGGCACCGTTAAATGGTTCAACACCACCAAAGGCTATGGCTTCATCGCGCCCGATAACGGCGGCAAAGACGTGTTTGTACACATCTCGGCTGTTGAGCGTTCGGGCCTGACCGGTCTGGCTGACAACACCAAAGTGGCTTACGAGCTACAAGAAGGTCGTGACGGTCGCCAGTCGGCTATTGATCTTGAGGTTCAGGGCTAAGCTAGCCTCGACCCGTTTGAATTTCGAAACCCCGCGGAGTGAATACTCGGCGGGGTTTTTCTTTGGGGGATCGCTTCATCTGCTGAGGGCGTCACCTGACCCTGGGTGGACATGAAATGAAAACGCTTCCCAGAATGTTAAGTGGTCATGAGGAAACTTCGCAACACCTTCAGGGGGCGTCACCCCTTCAATTCAGCCTCAAACTCACGCCACTCCCCCTTCGACATGCCCGAGTTCTTCTGCGTTACGTCCTCGCCTTTCAGCATCCGGCGGATGCACTCCATGGCGCGGCCGGACAGGTTGGCGCCGCCCAGACGGTAGTCCTCGAACGCGCCATAGGCGGCGGGGACCCAGTCGGCGACGACGTTGCAGATCGCATCCGCATAGACGCGGATTTCGTATTGAGCGTGGTGGTCGGCGCGCAGGCGTAGGAAGTGGAACAGGTTGTGCAGGTCCACCTTCCAGTACCATTGGGTGTAGATGTTGGCGGGCAGGTTCATGCGGGCCAGTTCGCGGGCCAGACCGTCCTGCCCTTCGTCACTGATCATTTCTTGATAGTGATCATAGGCGCGGTTGCTGTCGGCCTTCAGGATCTCCAGAACCCGCGCGGCTTCCTCGCCCTGCAAGGCTGCGCCCCGTCCTTGGTTGTTCACCACGGACTGTGCGGCGACGTGTTCGGGCGCCGGGATATAGAACTCGCGGTCAAGGATCGAATAGCGGGCCGAGTATTCGTTCACATTCGCGGTCCGGTGACGGATCCACTGGCGTGCCACGAAGACGGGCAGTTTCACGTGCAGCTTGATCTCGCACATCTCGAACGGGGTCGAGTGCCAGTGGCGCATCAGATAGCGGATCAGACCTTCGTCGTTTTGCACCGACTTGGTGCCCTTGCCATAGCTGACACGCGCGGCCTGACAGATCGCAGCATCGTCACCCATATAGTCGATCACCCGAACGAACCCGTGATCCAGAACTTCATGCGCGGTATACAGGTGTTTCTCCATCCCCTCGCTGATCGCGCGGCGGGTGGTGCCGGTCTGGGCGCGTTGGTCTTCAATTTCCTGAATTTGCTCGGGGCTAAGTGACATTGCGAATCTCTCGTATGTTGGCTGCCCCGCCACTATATCTAGTTGCGGCTTTCGGAAAAACAGCCATATGCCGTATTTCGTTTGTTTTGGCTTTTATCGCCCGGCTGAACTGTTAGGCTAATCCTCGAACCAGACTTGGATCGGAGATATTTCAATGAAAGTCCGCTATCTGCACACAATGGTCCGAGTAAAGGATCTGGAGGCCAGCATTCGCTTTTTCGAGCTTCTGGGCCTTGAGAAAACGCGTCATTCCGACTTTGAAGAGGGGCGGTTTTCACTGATATTCATGGCCCCGCCGGACCAACCCGAATGCCCGGTCGAGCTGACCCATAACTGGGATGGCGATGACGGGTTGCCGTCGGACAGCCGTCATTTCGGACATCTGGCCTATGAGGTCGAGGATATCTACGCCATGTGCCAACACCTGCAGGACAATGGCGTGGTGATCAACCGCCCACCGCGCGACGGGCGGATGGCTTTTGTGCGCTCGCCTGACAACGTGTCGGTTGAACTGTTGCAGGCCGGGACCCCCCTGCCATCGCAGGAACCCTGGGCCAGCATGGAAAACACCGGGCACTGGTGATGCCAGTTCGGGCGAAATTCGGAGCAACTGCCTTGCACTTCTTTAGGTGCATGGCGGTGATCTGTTTGATCCCGCAACTCGCGCTCTCGCAGTCTCAGTGCAGGCAGGCGCTTGCGATGGGGCTGGATATTTCGGGATCTGTCGACAGCCAAGAATATCGCCTGCAGTTGGATGGTCTGGCTGCCGCGTTAGAAAGCCCGGAAGTGGTGGCAAAACTGCTTGCCTCACCCGAGACAGTCATCGAACTGAGCATTTACGAATGGAGTGGTCCAGGACATCAGCGGATGTTGCAAAACTGGACTGCGCTAACCTCTGAAAGCGTGATTTCCGGCATTGCAGATCGACTACGCCGAACCACACGCATACCCGTCGATCCCTCGACCGGGTTGGGGCGCGCGATGCTTTACGGAGCCGAGCTGTTGTCGCAACGACCTGACTGCTGGTCCCACAGCCTTGACCTTTCAGGCGACGGACAATCAAATTCCGGTCCACGACCGCAAGACGTTCGACAAGATCCGCGACTGAGAAACGTTGTCGTCAACGCACTGGTCATCGGCGCATCTGTTCCCGACCGCGATCTGACCTCGTATTTCGAAGCCTATGTCCTGCACGGCATTGGGAGTTTCACCATCCAGGCCCGCAGTTTCAAAGAATTCGAATCCGCCATGATCAAGAAGATTTTGCGTGAAACGCAGGGGATGATGGTGTCAGACGCGTCGCCGCCCCTGCACGTCTCGGATCAATAGATATAACGAATCTGGTCGGTCCAGTACCGTTCGACACGTTTCAATGCGGTGTTGATGTCGTTGATGCCATCCGATGACAGCACATCGCGCGACTGCAATCCGTCCGCGTGACGCTCGAACAATCCGGCGACAGTATCGCGGATCAGGCGGCCTTTTTCTGTCAGGCGCACCCGAACCGAGCGGCGGTCAATCTCGCACCGTTGATGGTGCATATAGCCCATCTCGACCAGTTTCTTCAGATTATAGGACACGTTGGAGCCCTGATAATAACCGCGGCTTTTCAGCTCGCCCGCTGTTACCTCGTTATCACCGATGTTGAACAGTAAAAGCGCCTGAACCGCATTCACTTCCAACACGCCGACACGTTCAAATTCATCCTTGATTACATCAAGCAATAATCTGTGCAAACGCTCGACCAAAGCCAGCGCCTCAAGATATTGCACTACGAAGCCATGATTGACTGTTTGCCCGATCTGCAAATGCATGCTCATCCGTCTCTCCGAACCGTTACTGTGACGACTCTTGAGGTTGAAAGAAGAACATTCAGTTAAATATGTCGTGAAACCACCGACAAGATCGGGAAAATTTTCGGAAAATCGCCGTGCGAACAGGGTGCAATCAGCGCGATTGCATATGGTTGGCAATTCGAGAGATCAGCTCGGACAGGGCTTCTGGAGCGTCCTGTTGACCCGACACCCACTGATAGAGATCCTGATCGTTTTCACCCAACAGCGCCTCGTACAGATCCAACTCATCCGCGCTCATGTCTTCCAGATGATCGTCGGCATAGCGCGTCAGGATGATGTCCATTTCCTTGATCCCGCGCCGCATCGACCGCATGGCCAACCGCTTGACACGATGCTCGGGTGTCTCGCCCGCATGCGCGCCGGGAGTTTCCTTCAGCTGATCATAGGGAATACCGCTCATCTCTTATCCTTCCAGCCGCTTACGCAGGCGTTTTTCAAGCCGCCCCAGCTGGTCGGCCGAGCGGTTCATCTGCATCTTGATGTCACGAATTTCAAGCAGAAGGTCGCGCACTTCCGGGGCTTCGCCATTCTCAAGCGCCGGTTCTTCAACCCCTTCCCCTTCACCGGTCAAAAGCCAGCGCATGGAGACGTTCAAGACGCCCGAAACCATCTGTAGTTTGTTGGCGCGGGGTTCGGACAGATCCTCTTCCCATCCACGCAAAGTTTTCAGCTTGATACCCAGTCGTCTAGCCAAGTCGGATTGCGACATATTTACAGCTTCGCGGGCGGCAGCAAGGCGATCCCCAAAGGTCGCAGCATCCTCGGAAAACCAGTCACCGTTTGATTCAGTTTGTTCCATGCCTGTCTCTCCTCATACAATGTCGACAACCGGCACCTGATGATGCTTGATCAGCTTCGCGGCGCACCCTAGAAGAATTGTGACCAACATACAAACCGAGGCCGCCATGTCTTTCCTCTCCGCGACACTTGACCGCGTAAAACCTTCTCCGACCATCGCTGTTTCCACTCTTGCAGCCGAGCTGAAAGCAGCCGGGCGCGATGTGATCGGACTTGGCGCAGGCGAGCCGGATTTCGACACGCCCGAGAACATCAAAGCCGCGGGGAAAGCCGCGATTGATGCGGGCAAAACAAAATACACGGCGCCAGACGGGATGCCCGAGCTGAAGCAGGCGATCTGCGACAAGTTCAAGCGCGAGAATGGGCTGGACTATACACCTGCTCAGGTGTCTGTCGGAACAGGCGGAAAGCAGATCCTTTACAATGCGCTGATGGCCACGCTGAACCCGGGCGACGAGGTGATCATCCCGGCCCCCTATTGGGTCAGCTATCCCGACATGGTGCTTCTGGCCGGCGGCGAACCCGTGGTGGTCGAATGCCCGATCGAAACCGGGTTCCGCATGACACCCGAACAGCTTGAGGCCGCGATCACGCCGAAAACCAAATGGCTGATCTTCAACTCGCCGTCGAACCCGACGGGCGCAGGGTATTCACGCGCGGAACTGAAGGCTCTGACGGACGTTCTGATGCGTCACCCGCAAGTCTGGGTGATGACGGATGATATGTATGAACACCTTGCCTACGATGATTTCGAGTTCTGCACCCCTGCCGAGGTCGAACCCGGCCTGTATGACCGCACGCTGACCTGTAACGGCGTGTCCAAAGCCTATGCCATGACCGGTTGGCGGATCGGCTATGCTGCGGGACCTGTGGAATTGATCGCTGCCATGCGCAAGATTCAGTCTCAGTCGACCTCGAACCCTTGTTCGGTCAGCCAGTGGGCTGCCGTCGAGGCGCTGAACGGACCGCAGGACTTCATTGCCGAGAACAACAAGATGTTCGTGCGTCGTCGTGATCTGGTGGTCGACATGCTGAACGCCGCCGAAGGGATCGAATGCCCGGTGCCGGATGGGGCGTTTTACGTCTACCCCTCGATCAAGGATTGCATCGGCAAGACCTCGGCTGGGGGCGTGAAGATCGACACGGATGAAGTTTTCGCCAAGGCGCTTCTGGAAGAGAAAGGCGTGGCAGTGGTCTTTGGCTCGGCCTTCGGTCTGTCGCCGAACTTCCGTGTCAGCTATGCCACGTCGGACGACGCGCTGACCGAAGCCTGCACACGCATTCAGGATTTCTGTGCTTCTTTGGTATAGAACCAAAAGCGATCCGAATCGAAAGGTCCCAGATGACTGCTGTCTTGCCAGATTACTATTTCCGCGTCCGTGAAAACGGTGCCTTCGTCTTCAAGGTTGATACGGAAAATCGGCAGCGCCGGATCGAGCTGGACCAGATCGCGGTCGTGAACATCAAGAACGGCGATGTGAAACCCCAAGGGGGTCGTGAGCTGTCCGATGAGGACAAAGCCGCGATCTCGGATTGGATGGAGCAACGCCGCGCCCAGCTTAAACAGCGCGATATCGATGACATCCTGCGCACCGTCGATCACCTGAACCTGACCACGCATTGGGCGCAGGCCCGTGCCTCGGATGAGGATCTGGAACAGGTGACCGACGCGCTGTTGCTGGCCATGCATGATTTGCGCACGATGTTGGTGCGCAAGAAGGCGGATCGGTTGATCAAAGGCTAATCGCCGCCTCAGATGGTACGTGTGGTCGTCTGCAGCGTCAGGCGGATGCGCCAATACGCGAAGATTGCATCCAGAAGCGCCACGACATGAAGGCGCCTGCGCAGAGCAATCCCAAAAGCAGTCCCCACCAGACGCCGACCGCGCCAAAGCCCATCGTGATACCAAGCACATAGGACGACCCCATTCCAACCACCCAATAGCTAAGGCTGGCGATGACCATCGGCACACGCGTGTCCTGTACGCCCCGCAGAAGCCCCATGGCAATGGCCTGCGCGCCATCTGCAAACTGGAACAGGGCTGCGACCACAAGCAATGCGGTACCAAGGACAACGATCTCGTCGCGCAAGACCTCGGCTGGGTCCAAGAACAGTTGGATCAGCGGCTCGGGGAACACAAAGAACAAGATGACCGTCAGCCCGCCGAACAGGACGGACGCCAGTGTCGCCGCCAACGCCCCCCGACGTAGCCCGAGTTCGTCCTTGCGGCCAAGCGCACGGCCTGCGCGCACAGTTGCTGTCATCGACAAGCCAAGATGCACCATGAAGAAGGTCGCGGTGATCTGAAGCGCGATCCCGTGGGCCGCCAGCTCTACCGTGCCAATCAACCCCACCACGATGGTCGAGGCCGAAAACATCCCCACCTCGGCCAGAGTGGTCAATCCAATCGGAACGCCCAGTTTCAGCAGGTCGATCAAGGCCTCCCAATCCGGCTTCCACAGCCGCTGGAACAACGCTTGTTCCGGGTTCAGACGCGCTGCGTACATCCACAGGACAATCCCTGCTGCGATCTGAATGGTGACAGAGGCGATCGCCGCCCCGCGGACACCCAGTTCCGGTGCGCCCCAATTGCCGAAGATCAGCGCATAGTTGATGACCCCATTCATCACGGCCGCAATGATGGTCGCCCACAGCACAATCCGCGCGTGCTCTAACGCTGACAGATAACTGCGCAAGGCCATCACGCCCAGCGCCGGAATCAAGCCAAAGCCCGCAATCCGCAAGTAATCCTGCGCAATCAGGCTAAGCCCCTCGTCCTGCCCCATCGCCTGAAGGATCGGCGCGGACATCCACATCAGGGGCAACACCGCGAGGGCAAAGCCGATCGAGATCCAAAGCGCCATCCGGGTCAGGCGACGGACACGGACGTCGTCTCCGGCCTCGGCGGCTTCGGCAACCATGGGCATCAACGCAAAGGCCGGCCCCGATCCCATGATCAGAAAGATGAAAAAGAACGTGCCGGCCAAGGTAACGGCGGCCAGTTCCTCGACACCGTACCACCCCAGCATGATCGTGTCGGTGATTTGCACCGAAAACTGCGCCAGCTGCGAGGCCACCAAGGGCGTACCCAGAACCAAAACGGCACGCATGTGCTGAGGGAGAGTCATTACTTGTGTCATGATCCACCTCTATTCCCGGTGGTACGGTTGGGCAAGCACAGAGTGTTGGCGCTATCGCAGCATTGCCAGTAGCGCTTTGGATGGGGTACCCGTCACAAGAAGTCCGCGCGACCGCTGGAACGCTTTGATCGCGGCATAGGTCTTGTTCCCCAGAACGCCATCGGCCTCTCCGGTGTCAAAGCCTGCGCGTGTCAGCCCTTTCTGCAGCGCTTTGCGGTCGTCCAATGTTAGCCCGTGTTCGTCTGTACCGAACGAAGCACGAAGGGCGGGACGCCCGACCAGACGGTCTGACAGATGCCCCACGCCGATGATGTATTTCTGGGCGTTGTTGTACCTGCCGAGCACACCGTAGTTGTGGTAGACCTCGAACACCGGCCCACTGTCTCCCGCAGGCTTCACGACGCGACCCCGACCAGATGGTTCACGTCCTGTAATTTCCGTTCCCCAGCGTTGCCCGCGTTTCCAGCCTGATCGGCTGAGGTAAGCGGCAGTCGAAGCCAACGCATCCGTGGGATCATCCGACCAGATGTCGCGTTTGCCGTCACCCTGGAAGTCCACCGCATATGCCAGATACGAGGTCGGGATGAACTGCGTATGCCCCATCGCGCCCGCCCAACTGCCGGTCATCCGCGCGGGTGTGACGTCACCACGCGCAAAGATTTTAATCGCGGCGGCCATCTGGCCTTCGAAGAAGCGACCACGCCGCCCATCAAAGGCAAGCGTCGCCAAGGCGGACATCACAGGCACGTCGCCGCGCCGCGCACCATAGCGGCTTTCCACGCCCCAGATGGCGACGATCACCTCTTTCTCGACACCGTATTTTGCCTCGAGCCTGTTCAAAAGGCGCGCGTGTTTGGACAGCATCGCGCGCCCTTTCTCGATCCGCGCGTCAGATGCGGCGATGGCCAAGTAGTCTTCGAACGAGCGCACGAACTCGGTTTGATTGCGGTCGCGTTCGACCACACCGGGCAGAAAGCCCACATCGCGGAAGGCACGATTAACGGTGGATGGGGAAAGCCCCCGTGCGATCATCCTTTTCTTGGCACCTGGCACCCAGGCATCAAACCGTGCGTTCGGGGCCACCCGCATTCCGCCTTGCGTGCTGCGCACGGCGCTCCCCCCTGCTCCACCCGATTGACAGGCCACTAGGGACAGCGCCGACATACCGGCCAGAATGAAACGTCTGGAATAGATCATGAAACCACCTGCACTGCTTGAATACGATGCGCTTTGGGATCCGTGCGCAAACTTGTTTTCTCAAGACTAACCCGCCTCAACAAAAGATTGAATGAAAAAGGGGCGCCGAAGCGCCCCTTGTCTTTCTGTTTCGTCGGTCGGATCAACCGCGACGTTGATCCGGATGCAGGCTTGCGCCCAGAATATGGTTCGAATTGTGGATCACCTGACTGGCATGACCAACGATCAGCGGATCGGGTGCACGGACCAGATCATAGTCCTTGTCCGGGTAATCAACCGTCGACAGGAAGTGGCGCATGCATTCCAGACGCGCACGTTTCTTGTCGTTCGATTTGATGATGGTCCATGGCGCATCAGCAGTGTGCGTATAGAAGAACATCGCTTCTTTCGCTTCCGTATAGTCGTCCCATTTAGACAGAGACGCCAGATCGACCGGGCTGAGCTTCCAACGCTTCAATGGGTCATCTTTGCGGCTGTCAAAGCGGCGTTTCTGCTCTTCACGGGTGACCGAGAACCAATACTTGTACAGGCGAATGCCCGAACGGGTCAGCATGCGCTCGTATTCAGGTGTCTGGCGCATGAACTCCAAGTATTCGCTTGGGTTACAGAAACCCATCACGCGCTCAACACCCGCGCGGTTGTACCATGAGCGGTCATAGAAGACCATTTCGCCTTCAGTGGGAAGCTGGCTGATGTAACGCTGATAGAACCACTGGCCACGTTCTTCATCGGTGGGCTTGTTCAGCGCAACAACGCGCGCTTCGCGAGGGTTCAGGTGCTCCATAAAGCGTTTGATCGTGCCGCCCTTGCCGGCCGCATCACGGCCTTCAAACAACAGTACGAATTTCTGACCCGTTTCGCCAACCCAGCGCTGCACCTTCAAAAGCTCAGCCTGCAGGCGGGCTTTTTCGGCCTCGTATTCCTTGCGACCAAGCTTGGTGTCATAGGGATACTTGCCGTTCTCAAAGGTCTCGCGGATCTGGTCAGCACTCACCTTCGGGAACGGTTTGGGCTCGGCTTTGACTTCAGCAGCGGGCTTGGCAGCTACTTTTGCTGCATTTTTTGGCGTACTGGTACGGGTCTGATTCACACTCATTCGCATCTCTCCTTGATTGTCCGGTTTGCCTTTACCAAGTCAGCCCGCACCGCGCCTTGATCCGCATCAATGAATCCGAAGATGTTCAGACAAATCCCACACAAAAGCTGCGAAAAAGGCCCACCTATAGGAGGGCCTTTCTACAAGAGTGTCAGACGGGTTTATCGGTGCGCAGCGTCACATGCGCCGTCCCGCGTACGGGCTTGGACCACTTCAACTGGGCCAGCTTCGCACCAGTACCCTGATTCACCAAAACATGCGGATTGTCCCAGACCTGATTGTTTGACCCATCTCGCAGATCACCTTCGATCACCACGGACGAGACCGTCCGGGCATTCCCACCAAACGGGAAATAGGCCGAACCATCCAAGCTCCAGGTGCTGGCCTCTGTATTCTGATTGAACTCGAGGGTCACAGGCGAAATTGTGCGCTGATCGACCCCGACGAAGGCGTTGTTCTGGAAGGTCACGTCGCGCATGCTCCAACCGTTCAAGGTTCCATGAGTCGTTGAAACACTTTCGACGCGATCAACCCGCCCGTTCAACGACCGAAAGGTGTTGTTGCTGACGTGTAAGCCCGACAGATAGTGCCCCGTCCCGAACGGCTTGATCATAATCCACGTGAACCACGAAGCGACGTCATTGGCGGTGAAAATGTTGTCGGTGATCGTCATCCCACCGAAGGCATACTCGTTGCTGAAGTCCGGCTCCGAGTCATGCTCGTTGTTCCATTCGATCATACAATTGTCGATGTAATTGCCGGTCAGAACCGTTTTGTTGTTCTCAAGCGTAAACACAATGCCCGCAACGCGCGGACCATCGGTCACTTCATCCCCTTGGTACAGATGGTTGCCCTGAATGATATGGCCCGAGCCATACATCACCATCGATGTCCCCATACGCTGGAATTGAGAATCCCGGATTTTCGAGTCGTTGGCGTTTACATTCACTGCTACCGACACACGATCCGTCGCGGTCAGGCTTTGCTCGGCCGAGATGAACTGACATCGGTCTACATGAAGCCCCTGACAGGCCCGTCCGATCGAACTGATCCCGTGGTTCTTCGGTTTGATGAAGTGGCAATCCTCGAACACCATGTTCTCGCCGTTGCGCGCCAGCATCACCGCCGAGGCATGCGCGTTGCACTGGAACTCGACCTCGATCAGGTTCATGCGCCGCAACTCGGCGAAACCGCCGAAATCCAGAACATATTTGTGGCGGGTGAACGTATAGGTCTGGTTGGGATCCGCGCCCCACAGTGGGCGGCTTAGCTCAAGCTCTTCTGCGCTGACATCAACCGATTTCACATACACTTCGCGCCCGACGCCATTGCCGGTGACAACCGATCCCGGCTGGATAGCTGAAATCCCCGGCACATTGGTCAGTTTGTTTGGATTGGCGGGGCTGTACTGCGCCGCCGAGGTCGTTACGTCTTCATCCCAAGGCGCGCCGCCGATGACGTAGAACTGGCCATTGCGGATCGCACGCCGGATCAGGAAGGTGTCCGATGTCGCATATGCCTCTTGCATATCGATGGGTTCAGTCACGTCGATGCGTCGGCCGCACATATCCAGAACCTTGTGGTCGGCATAGTGCAGCAACGCCTGAAACGCCTTGCGAAAGCCCAGAAGTTCGCTGCCGAAGGCGTCGATATAGGTGGGAAGATCGAAGCTCCGTGTCAGCGACAGATACACATTGTCCGCCATCGTCACCGTGCCCTCGAAACGAATATCGGTATGCAGGGTTAGATTTGCGCCGATATGAAATACCCCGTCAGGCACCAACAGGGTGCGACCACCCGAAGCGGCGTCGGCGGCCTCGAACGCGGCATGGTCATCGGTGACACCATCCCCGGCGGCACCAAAGTCGCGCACATCGACCCAATCCATCATGTCGCGCAGATAGGCGCCGGTGACATCCTCGACGATCATATCGTCAATGCGCACCGCGGCCCCGTTTGACCCAGTCAAATCCAGCCCGATATGGGCATAGGCCACATCTTCGCCCCAGACCATATCAACGCTCGACCGGCTACCCGACCCGATGATCGCCGAGACCTCGACCACTTCGCCATACGCTGTCAGGGGCACGTCCGGCCCGGTTTCGACATACCCGCCCGCATGTCCCCCGCCCGACAAGCTGGGACGCGTCGCGATACGGACCGACGGCAACGGCCCCGAGATCGCCTTGACCCGCGCACGCACCCGCAAATAACAGCCCTGTTCGAACGGTGTTTGCCCCATATAGCGCAGCGTCTGAGTATTCTGGTCCTTGAACAGCTCAAGACAGCTGTCGAAATCCTGATCCGCCGGAACGATGGCCGCATTACCCGCCCCGTCATAGGTCAGGCTGCCGGGGGTGCCGTCCTCGCTTGACCAGACATCCAGCCCATCCGTAAATTCAGGCGGCATGAACACCACCCCTTCGGTAATCGCCTTATTCATCAGGTTCCCTTTCAGGTCGAAATCCACGCAAAGCCCCGCGCAGACGCGAAGGACGCGCAGGACGGGGCGAGAAACGCCAAAAGAGGTAAATGCCTGGAGTTAACGAGCGTTAAGGCAGGCGTGCGTTGCACGAGAGCCAGAATAGAAAACGGCGCCCGATCACTCGGACGCCGTTCATTATTTCAGTGACCTAGAAGGTCTTACTTCACCAGCTCTCCGGCCAGCGCCTTGTCGATCAGGGCGGCGGTTTCCGCGGCGCCGTACAGGGCAGCAAACCCACCAAAGCGCGGACCTTGGCTGGCACCCAGAAGCACCTCATAGAGCGCCTTGAACCAGTCGCGCAGGTTTTCGAACCCATGCAGCTTGCCCAGTGCGAAAACGACCGATTGCAGGAACTCGTCCGAGTGGAAATTGACCTCGGGCAGCGGGTCTTCATTGCCCATCATCTCGTTCTTGCGGGCAATCGCGTCCAGCGCAACGTCACCATCGCGCAGCGCACGCGCCAGCTCTTCCAGTGCGCCACGTTCTTGATCTGTGGGCAGGCGGAAGACTTTCTCGGGTTCTACAAAGTCCTCATAGTACTTCACCGCATAGCCTGCCGCCGCATCCAGATCAGGATGCGTTTCCGGCGACGCATCCGGCGCATAACGCTGGATGAAGCCCCAAAGCTGCGCCTTGTCATGGGCATGTGCCACCGACGCCAAGTTCAGCAGCATCGAGAACGGAACGACCAAATTCGACACTGGCACATCGCCCCCGTGGATATGCCAAACCGGGTTGTTCAACTGCTGCTTCAGATCTTGCTTGTGATACGCGTTCAGCTGCTGGTGGTATTCGTCCATCGCCTTGGGGATCACATCGAAATGCATCCGCTTGGCGGTCTTGGGCTTGAGATACATGAAGTACGCAAGGCTTTCAGTCGACGCATACTTCAACCAATCATCAATCGAAATCCCGTTGCCCGAGGTCTTCGAGATCTTCTGCCCATTGGCATCGAGGAACAGCTCATAGGTGAAATGCTCCGGCGCACGCCAGCCCAGAATGCGGCAGATCTTGTCATAGATCGGCGTGTTGGTGGAGTGGTCCTTGCCGTACATCTCGAAATCGACTTCCAGCGCGGCCCAGCGCGCCCCGAAATCGGGTTTCCACTGAAGCTTCACATTGCCGCCGGTCACGGGCAGCGTCCATTCTTTACCATCCTCATCATCGAAGGTGATGGTGTGGTTCTCGGCATTCACCTCTTTCATCGGCACGTACAGAACGCGGCCGGTTTCGGGGTGGATCGGCAGGAAGATCGAATACGTCTGGCGACGCTCTTCACGCAGTGATTTCAGCATCACCTCCATGACCTCGTCATATTTCTCGACGGCGCGCTTCAGCACCTCATCAAACTGGCCCGACTGATAAAACTCTTGGGCCGAGTAAAAGTCGTATTTGAACCCGAACGTATCAAGAAAGCGGCGCAGCATGGCGTTATTGTGATGACCAAAGCTTTCATGCGTACCAAACGGATCCGGCACGCTGGTCAGTGGTTTTTGCAGATGCTCATGCAGGCTTTCGGAGTTTGGCACATTGCCCGGCACCTTGCGCATCCCGTCCAGATCGTCCGAGAAACAGATCAGCTTGGTCGGAATGTCCGATATCACCTCGAACGCGCGCTGGATCATCGTTGTCCGCGCAACTTCGCCAAAGGTGCCGATATGGGGCAGTCCCGATGGGCCATAACCCGTTTCAAACAGCACATGTCCCTTTTCAGGTGCGCCCTTCTGATAGCGTTTAAGCACCCGGCGCGCTTCTTCAAAGGGCCAGGCTTTCGACGCCATCGCGGCGTCGCGCATTTCAGGGCTGATCTGATCAGTCATCTGCTGTTTCCTTTATCTCTCGGCACATATTCGCACCATTTAGGGGCCGATTGCCCCTAGGGTCCACTCCCTATTGCCTAGGGGGGCTGGGGTCAATATTCTGCACTGCAACAGAGGAGCAATTCCAAGTGCAAGACATTCCCCATTCCCTGACCCCTCAGGACAGCCTGATCGCCGTAATGATGGCGGTTTCCGCTTCGGATGAACAAGTTACATCCGCCGAACTTTTGACGATTGAACGGATCGTCAATCACCTGCCCGTCTTCGCAACCTATGACCCGGACCGTTTCAAGACCGTGTCACAGACCGTATTTGACCTATTCGCCGTCGAAGATGGATTGGATGCGCTCTTTGGTCTTGTGCGTGACAACCTGCCGGAAAACCTGTGGGAAACCGCTTATGCGCTGGCCTGTGACGTAGCTGCCGCTGATGGTGTCCTGCAAGGCCCGGAACTGCGCATCCTCGAAGAAATCCGGTACGAGCTGAACATCGATCGCCTTCACGCCGCCGCCATCGAACGTGGTGCGCGCGCCCGTCACATGACGATCTAAGGCAACAGCCATTCCTAGAACATCATAAAGGGGCCACGTGGCCCCTTGTTGGCCTGATATAGCCTTCCGTTTTGCGTGTCCGAAAAGACACCACGCGTGCGTGATCAACACGCATCTTGAAGCGTTGCAAACCCGGGCCCATATCCGGCGTCAATGTCACATCGCAGCAACTTCGAAGAGCACTGCGTCTCGGCTTCCGTCTCTTTGAATGATTTAAACTTGGGGAAAACCATGTTGCAGGATTTTAAAATCACCAAACGCTGGCCCGCCACACGGCCAGACGTCATCCAACTCTACTCTCTGCCGACACCAAACGGCGTGAAGGCCTCGGCGATGCTGGAAGAAACCGGCCTGCCATACGAGGCGCATCGCGTTTCGATCATGGATGGCGACCAGTTCACGCCCGAGTATCTGTCGCTGAACCCCAACAACAAGATCCCCGCAATCATTGACCCCAATGGCCCCGACGGAAAGCCTCTGCCTCTGTGGGAAACCGGCGCGATTTTGATCTACCTTGCTGAAAAATCTGGCAAATTCCTTCCCACTGACCCAGCGAAACGCGCCGAAGTTATCCAGTGGCTGATGTGGCAGATGGGCGGATTTGGTCCAATGTTGGGACAGTTCGGATTCTTCTATGCCTATGGCGGGAAAGACATCGAGGACAAACGCCCGCTGGAACGTTACCAGACTGAGGCCAAGCGCCTGTTGAGCGTTCTGGACAACCGTCTTGACGGACGCGAGGTCGTGGCCGGTGACGAATACTCCATCGCAGACATCGCCATCTGGCCTTGGGTCCGCGCACTGTTTACCGGTTACAATGCGGGTGAAGCGCTGGAGCTTGAGAGCTTCTCGAACGTGCTGCGTTGGCACACCATGTGCGCAGATCGTCCGGCGTCTAAAATCGCCGTAGATATGCCGCCGAAGCCCTGAAAAAGCTGAATAATATGAAACAACACAAGGGGCCCCACGGCCCCTTTTTCATGTTCCGAACAACACTGACCAGCGGGCAATCAGGTCGTGCTGCAATCGCCGCGACCTGCGGCTCCACCCGCGAGCGCCTTGCGGGCGTTCCCGGAACGCTTTCTGAATTGCCTCCCTTCGCTCCATATCAGCAGTGAAGATGGCAAAGGCCAGCTCGCGCCCATTTGGCAAAGTGACATATCCCGCCAGTGAGGACACGAAGTTCAGCGTGCCCGTCTTGGCGCGGATTGTGTGACTTCCGCCGCCGGGCACCAGCTCGGATTTGGGTGGGATGGTCTTCAACAGCGGCGCAAGATCCCCGTCTGGACCCAATGTAATCAAAGCCTTAACCATATCTCTTGCAGTCACGATCGACTGGTCGCTCAATCCGCTGTGATCGGCAAACTTCAAACGACGGGTGCCCAATGCCTGTTTCGCCCAGTCCGACATTATCGCCGCTGATCCCGCCAGGTCTTCTGGTGTACCGCCCACATCCACACTTGCCGCCATGCCCACGACTTCGGCTGTTAGGTTGGTCGAGTATTTCAGCATTCCTTGCACAATTTCAGTGACCTGAGCGGAGGAATACGTAACCAGAACTTCGCCGATCGGCGCTCCGTCTTGTGCCAATGGGCGCGGCAGTTTCACTCCCTGCCCGCGCGCCAGAACCTGAAAGACCTCGCCCGCATAAATGTCAGGCCGCCGAACCGGCAACCAGCGTGAACCGCCCTTGCCCAAGGCCGCCCGCGCGACCGTCCAGCTGTCGACGCCTGCTGCATCCTTGTAGGTGAAAATGGGGGATTTGCGATCAACAACCTCCATCCGGGCCACTTTTACCGCAGGTCGCAGCGTTTCCGACCGGGCGTCCATCGCCACATTCCAGCCCTGCCCTTCTCGCTTCCATTCGAAATGCACGCGATTGAAGTTCAGGTTCAGCCCGGAAATGGACGGATTGTACCCCAAATGATCGGGCTGTCCCGGATCGATCACACGCTGATAGGGCAGATACGCACCGTTCACATGGAACTTGCCGGTGATCCCCGTCACACCTTTCGCGCGCAGATCTTTCGCCAATTGTGAAAGGGCATCCGTGTCCAGCGTCGGGTCCGCCCCGCCCACAAGGATCAGGTCCCCCTGAATGACGCCGCTCTGCACTGCTCCTGTCGCCATCAATCGGGTTTGAAAGCGATGCGTCCCGCCAAGCGTCGACAGGGCATACGCCCCGGTGATCGCCTTTGCCACGCTGGCAGGCGGCAAGGGTAGAACGGGGTTGTGAACCTCAAGAACCTCGCCGCTTCGCGCGTCCGCCACCATGAAACCAAGCTTCCCGCCAAGACCTGCGTCGGCCATCAAGGCATCGGCGGATGGCAGGCCGTTTTTGGCGTAGTCACCCGGCTTTGGAGCAGGAAAAAGCGACGTGACGGGGGCGTTGGCAAAGGCAGGCAGCCCTGCCCCAGCCCCTAGGCCCGCCAGAAATGCGCGTCTTGAGAAAGAGATCGTCATGAAGCGAGTTAACCCTCTGACTTCTGGGCAATCAAGCTAGAAACCCACGCCTCGGCATGTTCTTTCTGATAGGTCTACCAGTCGCCGCGTGCCCGGATCTGGGAAGACGAGACATCCAGCATCGGCACATTTACCAAAGACCACGCGGGCGCCTCGGACACACGCAGTTTCGCGGCCTCCCGCCCTGTGATCCGGGCCGAGCGGAACCGGCGCGCTGCCTTCGACATGCGCGCCGCACCCCGATCCCCCGGACGGGCCAAGATGCCAACAGGCACGTTCGACATGATCCAGTCCCAGCGTTCCCACCGATGGAAATCGGCCAAATTATCAGCCCCCATCAGCCAAACGAAGCGCACACCGGGATAGAGCGCGATCAGCGCTTCCAACGTCTCGGCCGTATACCGCGTGCCTGTGTGTGCCTCGATCTGCGTGATCTTCACGCGCGGGTGCTGCATGACGGCTTGCGCATGGGACACCCGTTGCGCAAGAGGCGCCGGACCCGACGTTTTCAACGGATTGCCGGGCGTCACAAGCCACCAGACCTGATCCAACCCGAACCGCTTCAACGCCTCATGCGTGATATGCACATGCCCTTCATGGGCTGGATCAAACGACCCGCCCAATAGGCCAATAACCTGCCCTGCCCGTGCATATGGAAAATCGTGACGCATCGCCCACCTGCTAAAACCGCAACTTCCCTAGCGTGCGGCAATTGCCCTCGTCCAGCGAAATCGCTATTTGCATGGAATGCGCGCAAATCACTTGCGCGAAAAGGAACAACGGGCAGATGCCCACTCAACGGAGCATTCACATGGCCGCTTATCAATATGTCTACCACATGGACGGTGTCTCAAAGACCTATCCGGGTGGCAAGAAATGCTTTGAAAATATCCGCCTCAGCTTCCTGCCTGGCGTGAAAATCGGCGTGGTCGGTGTAAACGGCACCGGTAAATCGACGCTGATGCGCATCATGGCTGGCATCGACAAGGAATTTCAGGGCGAGGCATGGGCCGCCGAAGGCGCCAAGGTTGGCTATCTTCCGCAGGAGCCCGAGCTGGACGCATCGATGGATGTGCGCGGCAACGTGATGCTGGGCGTGGCCGAAAAGAAGGCCATTCTTGAACGCTATAACGAATTGGCCATGAACTACTCGGACGAAACCGCCGACGAGATGGCCAAGCTGCAGGACGAGATCGACGCCCAGAACCTTTGGGATCTGGATGCGCAGATCGACGTGTCGATGGAGGCGCTGCGCTGCCCCCCCGATGACGCCGACGTCACAACGCTCTCGGGTGGTGAGAAACGCCGCGTTGCGCTGTGCAAGCTGCTGCTTGAAGCGCCCGATATGCTGCTGCTCGACGAACCGACCAACCACTTGGACGCGGAAACCATCGCGTGGCTGCAACAGCACCTGATCGACTACAAAGGCACCATCCTGATCGTCACCCACGACCGTTACTTCCTGGATGATATTACCAGCTGGATCCTTGAACTCGACCGTGGCTCGGGCATTCCCTACGAAGGCAACTACTCGGCGTGGCTGGAACAGAAGGCCAAACGCCTGTCGCAGGAAGCGCGCGAAGACAAATCCAAGCAGAAAACGCTCGAACGCGAATTGGAATGGATGCAGCAGGGCCAGAAAGCCCGTCAGGCTAAATCCAAGGCCCGTATCGCCGCCTATAACGAGATGGCAGGCCAGTCCGAGCGTGACAAAGTCGGCCGTGCGCAGATCGTCATTCCCAACGGCCCCCGTCTGGGTGGCAAGGTGATCGAGGTCGAAGGCCTGAAGAAACACATGGGTGACAAGCTGCTGATCGAGAACCTCGACTTCTCGTTGCCCCCCGGCGGCATCGTCGGCGTGATCGGTCCGAACGGCGCGGGTAAATCGACGCTGTTCAAGATGCTCACCGGTCAGGAACAACCTGATGAGGGCACCGTGGAACTGGGCGACACCGTGAAACTGTCCTATGTCGACCAGTCCCGCGATGACCTGAACGCGAACGAGACCGTCTGGGAAGCCATTTCCGGCGGGGCCGAGATCATCGAACTGGGCGACGCGCAGGTGAACTCCCGCGCATATTGTTCTAGCTTCAACTTCAAGGGTGGCGATCAGCAGAAAAAGCTGAACCTGCTGTCAGGTGGTGAGCGCAACCGCGTGCACATGGCACGCCTGTTGAAAGAGGGCGGCAATGTGCTCCTCCTCGACGAACCGACCAACGACTTGGACGTGGAGACCCTGCGCGCCCTCGAAGACGCACTGGTGGACTTCGCCGGCTGCGCCGTCGTCATCTCGCACGACCGCTTCTTCCTTGACCGCATCTGTACCCACATCCTGGCCTTCGAAGGCGACGCCCATGTGGAGTGGTTCGAAGGCAATTTCGAGGACTACGAAGAGGACAAGAAGCGCCGGCTGGGACCGGACGCGCTGGAGCCTAAGCGTCTGAAGCATAAGAAGTTTACGAGATAAGAGAGCGGCCCCTTCGGGGGCCGTTGCTATTCAAACTCGACTACAGCGCTAGATGGTTAGTCACCATCGTCTTGGTGATTTCGCAGAACAAACTTAACCTCTTCGCTGATCATTTCCGCGAGCTGCGACGAATGTTTGAACTTAGTCACAAATCTTGAATCTTGTTCAACTAGATAGTCAATCGCAGACAAATGGTCATTCTCAAGTTTTGTGCGGTTAATAGCTCCGCTATCAAGCCCTTGGACTAGCATCTGGGCGATTTCAGTTCGTGATGGAGCATTTGGCGAGAAGCTACTTCGTGCCAGCGCGTTTCTTGTTGAGAGCCTCGGCATCGCAATTTGATTCTCAAGTCTTCGCAACTGACCACGGAGACTATTAAACTCACTTGCCCAGAATTCCTTTTCAGTAACCTCTGTGGTATCCAAACCAGCAACTTTGAACTTCCCAAAGTGCTTAAGGAAGGTGGTGTACTCTGGATCAGATGACTTTTCAAAAGTTGCTATCATCTTCTGTGATAGCTTCTCTTTGAATGCGAGAACATCGTTGTATCTAAGGTCTCGGCGATACTCTAGGTGCTCGATGGGCGAAGTATCGAAACTGTAGGTCGTCTTGTCATCCTTGAGAACAATTGCTGGCTTGTCAAAGGCGAGCCTTAAACCCAGTTCGAACATAACATTTGCGTTCTTTGCACTAACATCGCACACAACGATATCCGCATCGTAAAGATTCTGCACAATACGCTGCTGAATGACGCCTACATCATCAGATTCGCTGACTAGCTCGGCATCGAATCCTGCAGAATCCGCTGCCTCTTTTACAATACCAAGCACTTCGGCCCAGTGGTGGGGGGAACAACCATCGATATCTGAGATCGGCATTACAATACCGCAAATCGGCTTCTTCTTCTCGTCGATTTTTCTGCTTTCAGCAGTTGTTCGTTTGGCCATAATTCACTCCCCTGCAACCATCTCCACTCAGCGTTGTAGCGCCCCTCGTCAACATATTCAATAAGTTGAGCTCAACTATCCGCCGCCCCAAAACCTAGCCTCATCCCCCACCCCTTGCTAAGCTTCCCCTATTAAGAAGAGGGGAAACATTATGAAAAGAAGGGGTTTTCTTGCGCTGATGGGCGCTGGGGTTTTGATGGCATGTGCACGACCGGGAGTGCTCGGGCTTGCTCCGAACACAACGCTGATCATGGTTCGGCATGGCGACCGCACAGGTCCGAACCTGAATGTCACAGGACGCGCGCGGGCGCAGGCTTTGGTGGGCGCGCTGGACGGGATCCATGTCGACGCGATCTATGCACCCAGTGTGCAGCGCAATCTGGACACGGCGCAGCCTTTGGCCACGGACCGCGATTTGCCGATCAACCGGCTGCCCGCCAATGGAATGGCGACACGCCTCATCAACGAATCCGCCGGAAGAACCGTGGTCTGGGTCGGCAACAAGGGCAACTTGCGCGAAATCTGGGAAGCCTTGGGCGCAGGCGGAGAGCCGCCGCTGAACTACGGCGACCTGTTCACCGTGACGGCCAACCGCTTCGGCATGTTGCGGATCGACCGGCGCCAGCACGGGCCGGCGGTCTAGTCTTTCTCCACCGGTACCGGATTGCCATCATCATCCAGTGAGACGAAGACGAACACGCCCTCGGTCACTTTGTGCTTGGACCGGCCACGGTCACGTTCCGACCACGCTTCCAGCGTGATCGCCATCGACGTGCGCCCGACCTTCGTGACCTCGCCATAAAGGCACAGCACGTCACCCACTTTGACCGGAGAGATGAACTTCATCGCGTCCACCGCCACGGTTGCCACGCGTCCGCCAGCGTATTCCGCCGCCAGCACGCCGCCCGCGATGTCCATTTGGGACAGCACCCAACCGCCGAAGATGTCTCCGGCCACGTTGGTGTCCTTTGGCATGGCAAGTGTGCGCAGGATGATGTCGCCTTCGGGGGCGGATTGGGTGTCGGACATGAAAAGCCTCGTTCATTGCTTACCCATGGGTAAGCCGCACCAAGTCCCTGCGCAAGGACGCCCTTACGTTATTCCTGGGTCAGGCCGCACGGGCGACGTTATAAAGCTCGTTCAGAAGATCCAGAAGCGTTTCCATTTTATCGGTTCCGAACTTTTCTTCCAGGTCTTCATAAATCCCGGCAGCCTTCTGCGACATGGCGCTGTATTTCTCGCGGCCCACTTCTGTGATCTGTACGCGGCGGCGGCGGGCGTCGGTGTCTTCAATCCGTTCGATCAGCCCGCGTTCCGTCAGCGTTTTCAGGATGCGTGACAGGCTGGGGGGCATCAGGACGCACCGTTCAGCCAGCTCAGTGGCGCAGCAGGCTTTGCCTTCGGCCAGCACCCGGATGACGCGCCATTGCTGTACGGTCAGGCCGATATCATCGAGTTCCTGACGGAAGGGTTTGAGGGTCGCCTCACGAGCGTGAAGCAGAGCCAGAGGCAGCGCGCGATCGAGTTTCTTCATCATTGTCAGTCCTTTCGCGGATGGCCGCGTGGATCGTGCTCCAACCTTTACGGCTGAAGCGGGTTTCGATTTCCTGAACCTCGAGACTGAGAATGAAGGGCGTGTCGCCCATCTGCGGGCGCAGCGCGTCCTCAACCGCGCTGTAAAGGGTGTCGGCGATGGCCTCGCGCGTAGCCTCGTCCCGTCCCTGCCCTAGTCTGAGGATCATATCCAGGAAGTGATACCCGCCTGCCCCATCGCCGATGGCGTCGATGTCAGCTTCAAACCCGCGGACACGGATACCGCCAATGGGACATTTCCCGGTGGCGACCAGTGTGGTGCGCATGGTTTCGGCAAGGCCCGGCAAGTTTGCCAGTTGGCTCAACCCGTTGCTGAATTCGAAAGACAGGTGTGGCATGTTCACTCCTTAACACTGGTAGTAAATACCCATCGCTTCTAAATTGCAAATCATTGCAGGTGCAACAAGTTGTCTCAGGTGGTGACGACACCCGCCGTAACCCACGCATCGAACTCGGCCAGCACACGATCCGAAAATTCCGCGTCGTTGATGTGGCTGTCCAACTCGATCAGCGTCACGTTGTCTGGACAATGGGCGCGGATCTCGTCGATGAAAGCGGAAAGTCCATCTGCGTCGTGCAGCGGACCTCCGGGACGGTCCCATTCATTACCGCCTTCAAGCGGCAGGATCAGGTTCACCGGGCCTTTTGCGCCAGCAAGCTGGGTGCACATGGCCTGCGCCATTTCGCGCCGCTGATCGGGGGTCATCATGACCGAGGACAGAAGCCGGTTGTGTGCATGCACCTCCTGCCCCGCCAGTTTCGGCGGTACATCCTGCCAGCCGATGAAATCGACCAGATCATAGCAACCGATCGACACCATCTGCGGCGTTCCGGACGCGCCTGCATTGGTCATCCGGTCCGGCCCGGCAGAGATTGTAGATCCCATGATATGATTGCCCAGCTCTTGCGGGGCGAAGTCCAAAACGGCGGCGAAAGCGCACTCTCCCGCGAGGCTTTCGAACGCACGACCACCCATGCCGGTGGCGTGGAAAACAGCAACCTCGTACCCGCGCTCCTCCAGTGCCGGTTTCAGGCTGACCATGTAGCGCAACACGGTTTTCCCGAAGCTGGTCATGCCGATCAGTGGTTTTTGGAAGTCTGGTTTTTCGACCGCGCGGGCTGCACCCAGCACGGCTCCTGCCGCTTGCGACAGCGACGCCTTGCAGATCGAGTTCAGCCCGTAAAGTCCACCCGCCCAAAGGATCATCTGCACGTCCGCAGGCAGACGTTCCGGCGGGATCAGGGGCGAGAAGCTGACGGTCGAGACCACGTATTTCGGAACCCCAATCGGCAGCGCCTGACACAGGTCCAGCGCGGCATCCGTGCCCATCGTGCCGCCCAGCACGATCAACCCGTCAAACACGCCTTCGCGGTAAAGTTTCAACGCCAAAGCCGCCGAGCCCTGCGCCATGATCTGCATGGCTGTGTTCTCGTCGCCGCTGTCGATGGCGGCTTGAATGGACGACCCACCCGCCTCGGCCACGTCATGCTTCGAGTAGTCACACGGGGCGCTGGGATCGCCCAGAACCGAGATGTCCATCGTGGCAACAGCGCCACCCTGTTCGCGGATCACGTCGGCAATATAGTTCAGCTCTTCATCTTTGGTGTCATAGGTCCCGACAACCAGAATTGTCTTGTCGCTCATAGTTGCATCCATGCTGTCTTGAGGTCGAAATACTTGTCGAACGCGTGCATCGATTTGTCGTGCCCGTTGCCCGATTGTTTGACGCCGCCCAAGGGCACCGTTCCGTCGGGGCCACCATAGGTATTCACGTGTACAACGCCCGCCTGAATGTTTCGCACCATGTTGTGCGCGCGGCTGAGGTTCGACGTCCAAACCCCTGCGGCCAAACCAAATTTCGTCGAATTAGCTATGGCAACGGCGTCTTCATCCGAAGCGAACGGTGTCACGGCCAGAACCGGACCGAAGACCTCGTTCTGGGCCACATTGTGTTCGGGCTTCACACCTTTCAGCACGGTCGGCTCCATGAAATAGCCCCCCGTGTCTTGCATGATCCGCGAGCCCCCCAATGCAATCTCTGCGCCCTCTTCGATGGCTTTCGTCACGAAGTTCAGGTTGCCTTCCAATTGGGTCAGGTTGTTCACCGCACCGATGTTGGTGGTCAGGTCCAGCGGATTGCCGACTTTCATCGCGGCGGCGTGACGCGACAGCGCCTCGACGAACTCATCGTGGATGCTCTCTTCAACCAACAACCGAGACCCCGCCACGCAAACCTGACCCGCATTGCGGAAGATGCCTGCTGCCGAGACCTTGGCGGCCTGTTCCAAATCCGGGGCATCTGCGAAGACCACATTGGGGGATTTCCCGCCCAACTCCAGATAACAGCGCTTCAAGTTCGACCGGGCCGAGTATTCCAGCAGTCGACGCCCCACCCCACCGGACCCGGTGAAGACTAGAACGTCCACGTCCATGGACATGGCCAGCGCCTCGCCCGTGACGGACCCCGCCCCGGTGACGACGTTCAACACACCATCGGGCAGCCCTGCTTCGGCGGCCAATTCAGCAAGCTTCAGCAGCGACAATGACGCGGTTTCTGCCGGTTTCAACACCACCGAGTTCCCGGCTGCCAGCGCAGGCGCCAGCTTCCATGACCCGATCATCAGCGGGAAGTTCCACGGCACAATCGCGCCCACGACGCCCACGGGTTCCTTGTGCACAAGGCCCAGAATACCCGGTGCCGTCGGGGCGATCTCGCCATACACTTTATCCAACGCTTCGGCGTAATAGCGGAAGGTGCCCGCGGCTGACCCAGGCTCGGCCTTCAGGGCCATCCCAATCTCGGTCCCGTTGTCGCGCACGCCCAGAACGGCCAGTTCCAGGGCATTGGCCTCGATCAAATCGGCCAGCTTATGCAGCACCTTCTTGCGGTACGCCGGAGCTGCACGCGACCAGCGCCCATCATCAAAGGCACGACGTGCTGCCGCAACAGCCCGATCCACATCCGCAGCCGAAGCCCGTTCAATCGTGGTCAGTCTTTGCCCGTCAATCGGCGAGAAAACGTCTTGCGCTTCGCCCTCAGCTTCTTGCCACGCTCCGTCAATATATAGTTTCTGCGGCGCGACAGGATGGCGGGAAAGCTCGTTGATGCGTGACTGATCTGCCATTCGTCTTTCTTTCTTTCCTTATAGTCCAGCCAGACCCGGCGGAAATGCAGGATCAGGACCAGAACGATCATTCCAAACAGGATCGCCGCGATGGGGCGATCGATAAAGTCCAAGGGGGTCTTCACGCGCGCCATGGCGCTGCGCAGTTTCACTTCCATGATGCCGCCCAGCACCATGCCCAGAACGATGGGCACGACGGGCAGTTGCATGCGTTTCATGATGAAACCGAAAATACCGAACGCGGCGGCGATGATGCAGTCCGTCAGCGAGTTGCGCAGGCTATAGACCCCGACGAAGCTGAGGATCAGGATGCAGACACCAAGGAAGCGGTTGGGGATCTTCACCACTTTGATCAGCTGGTTCGTTGCGACCAGAAGGAAGATCACCACCAGCACATTCAGGATCAGAAGCGCCAAGTACAGCGCCACCACAAAATCCATGTCGTTCTGGAACAACTGCGGGCCGGGGATCACGTTGTGCACATAGAAAACGGACAGCATCATCGCCGTCAACGCTTCGCCCGGAATGCCCAGCGCCAGAAGTGGCACCATAGCCGCGCCGGGGACCGCGTTATTGGCGGTTTCAGCTGCGATCAGACCTTCGCTGGACCCGTGGCCGAAATCCTCGGGCCGCTTGGATGATTTCTGCGCGTAGGTGTAGGACATGAACTGCGCGGTGAACTCGCCCACGCCGGGGATCATGCCCATGACCACACCAAACGTGGCCGAAATACCTGCAATACGCGGGTGGCGCGCTAGCTCGCGAAAGCCCTGAAAGAAACTGCCCTTCAACTTGGTCAGTCGGACCTTTTCGTCGTCGCCATGCAACAGCGTAAAGGCCTGTGACAGCGCGAAGAGACCCAACACCACCACGATCAGGTTCACCCCGCCGGACAACCAGCTTTGGTCGAACGTATAGCGCTTGGAATAGCTCGCCGAATGCAGGCCGATGGAGTTTAACCAGATGCCAAAGCAGGCCATTGAGGCGGCAATCAGTGTGTGTTTCCGGTGCGCCGTGACGACAAGGATGATGCCCAGAAGGGCTGCCAGAAATATCTCACGCGAGCCGAACATGGGGGCGATCTTTGCCAGAACTGGCGCGAAGAAGATCAGACAAACGACCGAGAATATACCGCCAAAGAAAGACGAGCTATAGGCCAGCGACAGTGCGCGCCGTGCCTCGCCCCGCGTGGTCATGGGATAGCCATCGTAGGTGGTCAACGCATTCACCGCCGTGCCCGGCGTGTTGATCAGAATTGCGGGGATCGAGCCCCCGTACATCGAACTGCCGTAAATACCCAAAAGCACCGTCAGCCCCACAATGGGGTCCATGCTGAACGTCGCTGGCAACAAAATGGCAATGGCCACAGCCGGGCCAACCCCGGGGATCGCGCCGATCAGAACGCCGCCAACCGAGCCTACCAGAAGCGCCAGCACCACGTCCCAACGGGCCAGAACCGAGGAACTGGCCTGCACTTGCGCAAGGAAATCGTATATCAAGTCCATGCTGCCCTCAGAAATTCAGGATGAAGAACGAGCGCAGCGCGCCCGGAAGATATTCATAGATGGCCGCACCGGGGATCTTCACTTGAAGGAAGCTTTTGAAGACCAGAACAACCGTGACGGCGAAGACAGCAGCGCTCCACATCATAAGACGCGAGCGGTAGCCGACCCGCCATGTCAGGATCAACGAGAACGCGATGGTGACCGGCAGATACCCGATAAGCGGAACCAGAAGCACATACGTCAAAAACCATCCGGCCCATTCAAAGACGGACGCCCAGATCTTGGCTTCGCGCCGGTCGGTCCAGTGCTGGTACAGCCATGTCACGCGAACAATGGCGACCAGGAACACCATGGGGGCCGCACCAATCGGCCCAAGCCAAAGCGCCAGCCCTATGGCCAGCACGGCCCATGACAGGCTTTCAGCCCATTGCAGCCAATCTGCCTCGCGCATCCAGCGCGGAAGGAGGCGGGGTTTGCGCGGCAAATGCCAGAAATGCAGTGCCGTAAACAGCACCATGCCGCCGACACCGATTGCCGGCCAAAATCGGGGTTGCGCGAAGAAGTCTTTGCCTTTCAGCCACTTGGTTTGATCTTCAATGGCAGCCAACAGCAACGTGGCGCAAATCAAAAACAAGGCTGCAAACAACACCTGACCACGCTGAGGTCGATCGGGATGTTCGGTGATTTCGTCGCTCATATCGGGCGCTTTCCGGGGGGCTTATGCGTCACACGGGGCCAGCCACAGCCAGCCCCGCGAAAGGTCTTGTTAGATGAGATTACTCAAGGATCCCGCTGATCACGGCACCGGTTTCCTGGTCGCCAGCGATGCGTGCGGCCGAAGCTTCAGCATCCATCCAGTACACCAGTGCACCGGTTTCCTTGGCAACTGCCTGAGCACGGTCGCTCATCACTGTTTTAGCGGCAACAGCGGCGATCTTCTCGCGCACGTCGGCCGGTGTGTCTTTGGTCACGAACAGGCCGTTCCACAGAGCGATATTCAACATCTCATCCAGTTCGCCGATTGTGGGCGTGTCCGGCACAAGGCTGATACGCTCGTCGGTGACCGCCATTAGGACTTTCACATCGTCAAGGCAGGGTAGGATCAGCTGCAGTGTGGTGTTGATAACGTCCGCGTCGCCCGAGGCCAGCGTGTTGCAGTCCAGCGCATCAAACGCCGCGTCCGAGCCCCACTCGAAGCCAGCATTCTTCGCGTAGGCCTTGGTGACCTGCGTCGGCGTCAGCACGTCGCCAAAGTGGCCCAGCGCGACGTCGTTTTCTTTGGCGTAAGCCGCCAGCTCTTCCATAGAGCTGTAGGGCGCGTTGCCCGAAGTCGCGACCACGAAGGGATAGGTCAGGAAGATGCCGATCGGGTCGAACTTGGCCGGGGCCAGCTCGTCGATGCCGATCTCGTGGCCGATCACGGGCACAGCGGGCACGAAGCTGCCAATTGTGTAACCGTCAGCCGGAGCCGTTGCCACGTCGATTGCACCGGGGAACGGGCCACCGCCGCCACCAGGTTTGTTCACGACGGCAGCCGAGACGCCGTATTCCGCTTGAAAGTCTTCAGCAATCATGCGGGTCAGCACGTCTTCCAGATCACCCGGAGGCCACGGCACGATGAAGCTAACCGGCTTTTCCGGATATTCGGCCATGGCCGGTGCAGCGACCATGGTTGCGGTTACGGCCAGCGCGCCAGCCAGAATGGATTTGGTGTTCATGACGGTCTCCCTATTTCGTCAGATCAAAATTTATGTCGCCGGTTCATTATTTGAACCATTGGTTTTAAAATAGATTGACAGACCGGAGTGATTCCTGTCAACAAATCATTGAACATGTGAACGAAAAACTGCGCAGTCCGCTAGCGGACAGGGGCAAAAACCAACCGGAAGACCCTATGGGAACCGCATCCAAAGCTCTGACATTGCTGAATTATTTCAGCCGCGCCCACTCTCAGATCGGACTAAGCGATCTGGCGCGCCTATCGGGTATGAACAAAGCGACCGTCTATCGCCTGATGGGGGAATTGGCGGATCATGGATTCGTTGAACAGATTGGTGCGGGGCGTGAATATCGTCTCGGCCCAGCCTTTCTGCGTCTCGCAGCCTTGCGTGAGAAGGCCGTTCCGATGCGCGAACTGGCGCTCGCCGAGCTGACGAAACTCAGCGAGCTGACTGGCGAAACATCACATATGTCGCTGTTGAACGGCGATGTTCTGTCCAACCTCACCTATAGCTATGCGCACAAGCACGGCACGATGGTGATGATGGAAGACGCCGAGGTGCTAGAGCTGCACTCCACCGGCTCAGGTCTGGCCGTCTTAGCCTTTTCGCCCACCCCATTCGTCGACGCCGTCCTAAGCAAACCGCTTATTGCGCGCACCCCGGAAACCGTCACCGATCCCGCAGCGATTCAAGCTTTGCTGCCAAAAATTCGCAAACGCGGAATGGCACAGTCGATCGGTGGCTATGAACGGGATGTCTATTCCCACGCCGTGCCAATTTTCGACGCCGGGTCGCATTGTATCGGCGCGATGGCCGTCGCCGCCCCTGTCTCGCGTATGACCGACGAGCTGAGATCGACGATCCAAACCGAACTTGCCCTTGCAGCCCGGCGCACGACGCGCGTGCTTGGGGGCTTCCCGCCTGACAGTTTTCCAAAAATCAAAACAACAGACTCTCCTGTAGAAAGCGAGCTGACATGAAAGATTCCAACTTTCTGAAAGAAAAGAACGCCCGTTCGCTCTGGCATCCGATGGCGCATCCCGCCGACAGCCTTCAGAACCCGCCCACCATCATCACCGGCGCATCCGGCGTGAAGATCAAGGACGTCGACGGGCACGAGGTCGTCGACGCCGTGGGCGGTCTGTGGAACGTGAACCTTGGCTTCTCGAACCAGCCCATCAAGGATGCGATTTCTGCCCAGCTGGACACCCTGCCCTATTATTCGACCTTCCGGGGCACCACCAATGACAAGGTGATCGAGCTGTCCGAGCTTCTGCGTGATTTCTTCGAACCAGATGGCCTGACACGCGCGTTTTATACCTCGGGCGGGTCGGACAGCGTTGAGACCGCTCTGCGTCTTGCGCGCCAGTATCACAAGGTGAAGGGCGACGCTGGCCGCACCAAATTCCTGAGCTTGAAGAAGGGTTATCACGGCACCCATATGGGCGGCGCGTCGGTGAACGGAAACGCCAACTTCCGCACCCAATACGAACCGCTTCTGCCCGGCTGTTATCACATCCCCGCGCCGTATACCTATCGCAACCCATTCAATGAAACGGACC
Organism: Aliiroseovarius pelagivivens; assembly: GCF_900302485.1. Classification (NCBI taxonomy): domain Bacteria; kingdom Pseudomonadati; phylum Pseudomonadota; class Alphaproteobacteria; order Rhodobacterales; family Paracoccaceae; genus Aliiroseovarius; species Aliiroseovarius pelagivivens. The sequence continues at coordinate 1,791,019 of NZ_OMOI01000001.1, forward strand.
CCGAGCGTCTGGCGCAACTGTGCTTGCAGGCGATGGAAGACGAGATCGCGTTCCAAGGTGCGAACACCATCGCTGCCATGATCATGGAGCCCATTCTGGGCGCAGGCGGCGTCATCCCGCCCCATGAAAGCTTCATGCCCGGTGTGCGCGAAATTTGCTCGAAGCACGGCATCTTGCTGATCGCCGACGAGGTCATCACAGCTTTTGGCCGCACCGGTGGCTGGACCGGCAGCCGGTACTGGGGCGTCCAGCCTGATTTCATGTGTACGGCCAAGGCGATCACCAACGGGTACTTCCCCTTTGGCGCAGTGATGATCGCTGACCATGTGGTTGAAACCTTCGAGAAAGACACCACGGGCGCCGCCGCTATCGGCCACGGCTACACTTATTCGGGTCACCCCGTCGGGGCCGCTGCTGCGGTTGCCTGTATGGAAGAAACCCTGCGCCTGAAGGTAAACGAAAACGCCGCAGCGCGCGGAGCCGAGTTGTTCGCGGGTCTGCAGAAATTGGCCACCGAACATGACATCATCGGAGATGTTCGTGGGGGCCACGGGCTGATGTGTGCCTTGGAACTTGTGTCGGACCGCGCCACCAAAGCATCCGTCGACAAAAAGACCATCGGCACCCTGCAAGAGGTCGCCTATCAGAACGGCGCGATGGTGCGCGTTTCTGGCCCGAACGTCATCATGTCGCCGCCGCTGGTGCTGACGTCAGAGGATGTGCAGACCATTCTGTCCGCGCTGAAGGCGGGTTTCGCTGCCGTCTAAATCCCTAACGAAACGAACACAAAGGCCGCCCCTATCGGGCGGCCTTTATCTATGTTGGTCGATCAGGATGGGAAAGCCGTCGGGATCAGTGACCATGAAGCTGCCCGGTCCCTCTGCCCCGCCCTGTTCTTGCGCGACTTCAATCCCAGCCGCCGCAAGCTGCGCCTTGATCGCGCGCACATCGTCAAACGGGTCCACATTTGTAGCGTTCTGATCCCAGCCGGGATTGAAGGTCAGCATCGCGCCTTCAAACATCCCCTGAAACAGCCCCACCAGCGTGTCGCCGTTTTTCATGATCAGATAGTTGTGATCCTCGGTTCCTGCATAAGCGGTAAAGCCAAGTGCTTCGTAAAACACGCGTGAAACGGCCAGGTCCTTGACGCCAAGGCTGACGGAAAACGCTCCGAGTTGCATGATGTGATCCTCCTTTTGCTACGAGTGTAGCACAGGTCACACTCACGCTGGCTTCAGACAGGAACAACCAGCCGGATGCCGTCCAGTTCATCCGAGGCTTCGATCTGGCAAGACAGGCGCGAGGCATCGGTGACTTCGCCATCCGCCATGTCCAGCATCGCCTCTTCAAAGTCGCCCTTTTCGCCGGTTTTGGACAGCCAATCACCGTCCACATGCACATGGCACGTTGCACAAGACAAAGACCCGCCGCATTCACCCTGAATGCCCGCAATATTGTTGGCTTGGGCGGCTTCCATCAGGTTCACGCCCGTCTGGACATCTGCCATAACTTCCTCGCCCCCAGGCAAGACCCAGGTTACTTTCATCTTCTATCTCCTTGCTTTTCAGACCTTAAATGAAGTTCACATAGAAATCGCGCAGCCCGTCACCTTCCAGATCGCGGGTTTTGATGACCTCTTTGCGCTTCATGAATATGTGATTGTCGACCAGCAGACGGCCAACGCGATCGCCAAGCACTGTGTCGGCTTCAAGATCCTTCATCGCGGCTTTCAGGTTCACTGCCGTGCCGTCTTTGGCCTCGGTGCGATCAAACCCATCCCCGCCTTCGATCGGACCAAGCGGATAGTTGTTTTCTAGCCCCAGCAATGACGCCTGCAACACCGCGGCGACCGCCGTATAGGGGTTGGCCGCAGCATCTGCCATCCGGTGCTCCAGCCGCGATTTCGCGCCGCCTTCGCCCGAAATTCGCGTAGTGACATTGCGGTGATCCCCGCCCCAATTGCGCCAATAGCCCGACAGGGATCCCGGCTGCAAACGCTGGTAGGAATTCGTCGTTGGCGCGACCAGCCCCGCCAGCCCCTTGTGGTGATGCATCAGGCCCGAGATACAGCCGCGTGCCAAATCGTTCATATGCTCGGGTCCGCCCACGGGGCCGTTGTCCAACGCATTTCCGCCCGAGCGATCCCGGAAGCTATAGTTGATATGCATGCCCGATCCGCCAGCCTCGGCAATCGGTTTGGGCATGAACGTCAGGACAAGCCCGTGCTCCAGCGCCACTTCGCGTGCCATCTGGCGGAACAGGACAATGTCGTCCACATGCTTCAGCGCCTCGTCAAAGGTCAGGGTGAACTCGAACTGCGGGCTGTCATACTCGCCCGTCATCATTTCCAGATTGAAGCCCAGCTTCTCGGCGCGTTCCCAGATGTCGTCGGTAAAGCGCAGCGGATCGGTGAACGGCCCGGTGCCATAGACCACACCACCCGGCGCGTCATAGGGGACAAGGCGCCCGACTTCGTTGGCCATCAGGGCAAAGCATTCCAGTTCGATTCCCACCATCGGGGTCAAGCCACGCTCTTCCCACGCCGCAATTGCACGTTTCAGCGCCTGCCGCCCGCACAAGTCCAACGGCACGCCATCCTGATCGTACAGATCACCAATGACAATCTGCGTCGAGGACTCCCACCCTTCGCGGATGTCTTCGGCCCGCCAGCGCAGCTCCATATCCGGCAAGCCTTCCTTCATCATCGCGCCGGGCGCGTCCAGAAGGTCCTTGTCGTAGTGCACGCCATAAGTGGACCGGCAAAACCGCGTCTCGTTGTTGCCGATTTTCGAGCCGGGCAGATATTTGCCACGCAGAATGCTTAGGTGATCAAGCCACAAGGCCCGCAAACGATCTTTCATGTTCTCTCCCTGCCCGGTGATCCGGGTCGTCCCCTTCGGGGTTATTTGGCCTGCATTGTCACAGGCAGTTCCTTGATCCCGCCCACGAAATTCGAGCGCAGGAATTTGTGGTCCCCGGCAGGTTCCACCATTTTCACGCGTTTCGCCAGTTCTTCGAACAAGACACGCACCTCAAGCCGCGCCAGATGCATGCCCAGACAGACATGCGGGCCGCCCTGCCCGAAGGACATATGGCGGTTGGGGCTGCGGTGCAGGTCCACACGATTGGGGTCGTCAAACACCTCTTCATCGCGGTTGGCGGATGACCACCAGTACAGCACCTTGTCGCCTTCCTTGATAAGCTTCCCGTGCATTTCATGATCGCGCGTGGCGGTGCGGCGGAAGTAAAGCGCGGGCGTGGCCCAGCGGATAATCTCGTCCGGCGCGGTGGACCAGATATCCCCGCCCACTTGCATCTGACCGAGCAGTTCCTGCTGATGCGCCATCGCCTGAATGCCCGCAGCAATCGAGTAGCGTGTTGTGTCGTTGCCAGCGGCCACAAGCAGACAGAAGAAGTTGCGGAACTCTTGTTCCGGCATCACGTCTCCGTCGCGGTTCGGCTGCAAAATCATGTGCAGAACACCATCGGTGTCGCCCTTGCGGTTCTTTTCCTCGATCAGACGCTTGGCATAGTCGAACAACTCGGCCCCGGCGGGCGAGTTGAACGGCATCATCCGGTATTCATCGGTCTGCATCTTGTCCAAGACGTGATCGGTGAAGTCCGGGTCGGTGTTGGCGATCAACGCATCGCCCTTTTCAACCAGCCACGGCAGGTCTTCATCGGGCGTGCCGATGATCCGACCCAGCATCATCATCGGCAGTTGGCGGGCGATTATCTTCGTGGCATCGAACGTGCCAGCCTCAAGAGCAGCGTCCAGAATGGGGTGGCACAGCTCGCGGATCTGATCTTCGAAGCCTGCAACGACAGGGCGCGAGAACGCCTTGCCCACCATCACACGGGTTTTCATATGCTCGGGTGGGTCGGTTTCCTGAAAGGTGCGGCGGGCCAGATATTCCTCGTAGGTCTGGTCCTCCATCCGGATCCCACGGGCCGAGGACATCAGTTCGTAATTCCGGTTCAGCTCGGTGATGTCCGCATGGCGCACCACGTTCCAGAAGCCTTCGCCCCCGTCCCAATCGGTCCAACTCAGCGGGTCTTCACGGCGTAGGCGCGCAAAGGTGTTATGCGGTGCGCCATTCACAAACGTGTCGTGGCTGGACAGATCCGCGAATCCATCATCCTGTGGGGTCCAAACGGTCATGCGCATCTCCCTGGCGTTTTTGCTGTTGTATATAGCGCGTCTATAAATATATTAGAGAACATGTTAAATATGTAAAGGCCGAAATCATGCGCATCGCAATTCTGATGGCAAACACGGATGACAGCAGCTTTGCCGACCAACACCCAAAGGACGGCGAGAAGTGGACCGCGCTGCTGTCTCATCAGCGCCCGGATTGGGACTATGTGGCCTTTTCCGTGAAAGACGGTGATTTCCCGCAAGACATTGAAGCCTTTGATGGGTTCGTGATCACGGGCAGCCCGGCTTCGGTCCATGATGTTGATGCGTGGGTAGAGCAGCTTTCAGACCTGATCCGCACCCTGCATGACCTGCGAAAACCGCTCTTCGGCGCTTGTTTCGGGCATCAAGCCATCGCGAAAGCCCTTGGCGGTAAAGTCGAGACCAACCCGGGCGGCTGGGTTTTTGGATCAACTGAGATGGAGATCAGCACGCCTGCCCCGTGGGTCGATGCGCAGCAATTCCGGCTCTATGGCGCCCATATCGAGCAGGTGACCCAGATGCCAGAGGGCGCCACAAACATTATGACGTCTGAAGGATGCCCGATTGGTGGGTTTCGCATGGAAGATCATGTCTTCACCACGCAGAACCATCCTGAAATGACACCAGACTTCATCGCGGCATTGATCGACGAACTGGAAGAAGAAAAGCCCGCCGAGGTGATCGCGTCCGCCCGTGACACGCTTTCAAAACCCGCCAACGGCCCGCAATTTGCCGATTGGATCGTCAGGTTCTTCGAACACGCAGCAACGGCCAAATCCTAACCAAGTGCCGCCAGCAGATCCGTCACGGTCACCCTGTCAAACAAGACGTGTTCAGTCATCAAGGCGCGAGCCTTTTCAGCGTCATGGGCAAGGATCAATTCGGCAATCTGGCGATGCTCGCGCGCGCTTTCTGCAATCGCACCCGGATTGCGATATCGCGCACGATAGTAGGCCAACAGCTTGCGCCCGTTCATCTTGATCATGTCCAAAAGGAACGGATTGCCTGCCGCCTCGGCCACCGTTTTATGGAACGCGAGGTTTAGCGCATAGTACCCATTCGGGTCGCCATCCCCCTTGTCACGGGCATGGGCTTCGCAGGCTTCGACGATTCGCATCAATGACGCGCCATCCTCGGCCCCAATCCGACGCGCAGCCAAACCTGCCGCCTGCCCTTCCAGCTGAGCGTTCACTTCAAGAATGGCCAGAAACTCTTCAAAGCTAGGCTTGAACAGCACTGCGCCCTTGCGCGGCGGGCGCGCGACCAACCCCATCGCTTCAAGCCGCAACAACGCTTCGCGCAGAGGCGTGCGCGAAACCTCATACTGCGCGATCAGCGCATTCTCGTCGATCGTTTCTCCGGGCGATAATTCACCCCTGTCGATTGACGTCAGGATTGCATTCAGAACGATTTCAGTTTGACCAGCCATGTGGGCAGTTAAGCAAATCCAGCGGCGATTTCCAGCTTTCGCTGAATTTCTGTGTTACATTTCAAGCACGGACCACCTTAGAACCCCACCCAACCCGCGGTTGCTCGGGAATTCTGGACATATCCTAATAGCGGGCTGGCCCTATTTTCGTTTTCGAATTCCGAGAAGATATTTGATCAAAGAATCTCTGTTCCCACGGCCCGCTTCGCACGGGGAACCTTCAGCACCGGAGGACGTCATGGACGGTCAAATCAAAGAAAACGATATCAGCCACGTTGTCGAGGCCGATAAGGCCCACGTTTGGCACCACCTGACCCAACACAAGCCCTTTGAAACCGGTGATCCGCGCATCATCGTCGAAGGCAAAGGCATGAAGGTCTGGGACCAGAACGGGAAAGAATATCTCGACGCTGTGTCCGGTGGCGTGTGGACTGTCAACGTTGGCTATGGCCGCGAAACCATTGCAGACGCCGTACGTGATCAGCTGGTCAAGATGAACTACTTTGCTGCTTCGGCAGGGTCGATTCCCGGCGCGCTGTTCTCGGAAAAACTGATCGAGAAGATGCCGGGCATGAGCCGCGTCTACATCACAAACTCGGGTTCGGAAGCCAACGAGAAGGCCTTCAAAATGATCCGCCAAATTGCGCATAAGCGCTATGGCGGCAAGAAGACCAAGATCCTGTATCGCGACCGCGACTATCACGGCTCGACCTTGGCAACCATGTCGGCCGGCGGTCAGGACGAGCGCAACGCGCAATACGGCCCCTTCGCGCCGGACTTCATCCGCGTGCCGCACTGCATGGAATACCGCAAGCACGAGCTGGGTCTGGAGCATCTGTCAGGCGCCGAGTTCGGTCGCGCCGCTGCTGACGCCATCGAAGACGTCATCCTGCGCGAAGGTCCCGAGACCGTTGGTGCCCTGTGCCTTGAGCCCATCACCGCCGGTGGCGGCGTGATCGAAGCGCCCGAAGGCTACTGGCCGCGCGTGCAAGAGATTTGCGAAAAGTACGACATCCTGCTGCACATCGACGAGGTTGTCTGCGGTCTGGGCCGCACCGGCACCTGGTTCGGCTATCAGCACTATGGCATCAAGCCTGATTTTGTCACCATGGCGAAAGGCGTGGCCTCGGGCTATGCAGCGATTGCCTGCTGTGTGTCCAACGAGCGTGTATTTGACATGTTCAAAGAGGACGCTTCGGATCCGCTGGGCTATTTCCGCGACATCTCGACCTTTGGCGGCTGCACCGCCGGCCCTGTTGCGGCGCTGGAAAACCTGCGCATCATCGAAGACGAAGGCCTTCTGGAAAACACCACCAAGATGGGCGAACGCATGTTGGCCAACCTGAACGCGCTGGCCGAAAAACACGCCGTCATCGGCGACGTGCGCGGCAAGGGTCTGTTCCTTGGTGCCGAGCTGGTCAAAGACCGCGAGACCAAAGAACCGGTTACGGAAGCCGAAGTCGGCGCCGTAGTTGCTGATTGTGGCGCACAAGGCGTGATCATCGGCGCGACCAACCGCTCGCTGCCTGGGCGCAACAACACGCTGTGCTTTAGCCCGGCCCTGATCGCAACCGAGCAGGATATCGACCGGATCTGCGAAGCCGTCGACAACGCCCTGACCAAGGTGTTTGGCTAATCCCACAAAAATTGGACTGGTCAAAAAATCAAAAGGTGGCTCTGGAAACAGGGCCACCTTTTTTGCATGTCGATCAGGCACAATGAAAGGACCTGCATCATGTGGCCAGCCCCCGTCACCCTTACTGGCGATCACGTTACACTCGCACCGCTCAGCTTGGACCACGCGCCCGCGTTGAAAAAGGCCAGCGCTGACGGAGAATTGCACCGTCTTTGGTACACGTGGATCCCCAAGCCTGCGGATATGGAGGACGAAATCAATCGCCGCCTGTCTCTGCAAAAGGCCGGTGCGATGCTGCCATTCTGCGTTATGACCCCGGACGGCACACCCGTTGGCATGACGACCTACATGAACATCGACGCCGCCAACAAACGGGTCGAGATCGGATCGACTTGGTATCGCTCCTCTGTCCAGCGCGGCCCATTGAACACCGAAGCCAAGCGGCTTTTGCTATCCCATGCCTTTGACGATCTGGGCTGTATCGCGGTCGAGTTCCGCACCCATTTCATGAACCATCAAAGCCGGGCAGCTATTGAACGCCTCGGGGCGAAACTGGACGGTGTTTTGCGCAGCCATATGGATCAGGGCAACGGTGTGCTGCGCGACACGGCGGTGTATTCGATCATCGCATCGGAATGGCCTGCTGTCCGGGCAAACCTGACATGGCGGCTTGAGAAGCCCAGAAAATAAGGGGTGTCACCAACACGTGACCCTCGGGGGCTGGACAATTAACCATTTTGTTCTATATTTGTTCTCATGTGATTGGAACAAAGGAACGCGCCATGGCCCAGCCCCTAAGCCTACCCCCGACGCCAAAACAAACGGACTATGCCCGCGCAATTGCGTCGAAACTGGGCGCGGCAATCCCTGCGGATGTGGCGCAAGACCGCGCCGCCCTGTCGGGCTGGATTGGAGAACACCAAGCCCGCCTTAAGGCCCGCACTGCACAACCGCGTGACACACGGGCGACCTCGAAACAGGTGGCCTTTGCCGAGCGTATCGCACGGGCAAAACGCCGCTCGGTCCCGGATGAGTGCTTTCGCGATGCGGGCCTGATGTCGGCCTGGATTTCGTCAAATCGCTAAGAAGTTGAATATATCCAGATTGCACCCCAACTAAGTCCAATATAAGGTGCTTCCTATGGCAGCACCTGTTGAAACATTTTTTCTGGACCCAGACGCCCAAGGCACGCTTCAGGCTCAGATCCAGCAAATGATCGCCGAGGCGATCTTGTCCGGGCGCCTGCCCCGTGGCGAAAAGCTTCCCTCAACGCGGAAACTGTCAACCCATCTGGGTGTTAGCCGGATCACAGTGACATTGGCCTATACCGAGCTTCAGGCGAACGACTATCTCTCGTCCAAGGGAAGATCGGGCTTTTATGTCTCGGAGAACGCTCCGGAACCACCCAGCTTCCAACCCCGCGCCCGGGGCGAAGACAAGGTTGATTGGCATCGCGCCATTGGCAACCATTTCACCGGCGGCAGCACGCCGCAAAAGCCGCAGAACTGGCGGCAACAGAAATATCCATTCATCTATGGTCAGGCTGACCCGAAGTTGTTTGACCACAACGCATGGCGCCTTTGTGCCCTTCGTGCGCTTGGGCACAAGGACCATGAGATCATGATGGGCGACTATTACGATCAGGATGATCCGCAACTGATCGAATTCATCGCGCGCCACATTCTTCCCCGTCGCGGCATTCTGGCCCGGCCCGAGGAAATTCTGATCACGCTGGGCGCGCAGAACGCGCTGTGGATGGCCGCGCAAATCCTTCTGACCCAACGCCGCACCGCTGCGATTGAAGACCCGTGTTACTATTCCCTGCGCGACGTGCTGACCCAAAGTCGCTGCCATTTGGTCAACATCCCCGTCGACCGCGACGGCCTTCCACCCGAAATGTTGCCAGACGGCACCGATGTCATCTTCTCCACGCCCAGTCACCACAGCCCGACCACAGCCACCATGCCGATCGAGCGGCGCAAGGCGCTTTTAGCGCGCGCCAAGGAACTGGACGCGGTGATCGTCGAGGACGACTATGATTTCGAGATGTCGTTCCTGAAACCGCCTTCGCCCGCGTTGAAATCCTTGGATCGCGAGGGGCGTGTGATCTACGTGGGAAGTTTCTCGAAATCTCTGTTTCCGGGACTGCGCCTTGGCTACATGGTCGGATCCGAACCCTTTATCCGCGAAGCCCGTGCACTGCGATCTGCCGTGCTGCGCCACCCGCCCGGCCTGATCCAGCGCACCGTCGCCTATTTCTTGTCGCTGGGCCATTACGATGCCCTGATCCGCCGCATGGGGAGCGCCTATCAGGAACGGCGTGAAGTCATGAACCAAGCCATTGAAGAGACGGGGCTGACCATAGCGGGACGCGGCGTTTTTGGCGGCTCGGCCTTTTGGATGCGCGCGCCAGACGGCGTGGACATGGACAAGTTGGCTGGACAGCTGAACGCCAAAGGTGTTTTGATCGAACCCGGCACACCGTTCTTTCGCGGCCCCAACCAACCAACCAATTTCTATCGGATCGCCTATAGCTCGATTCCAGCCGCGCGTATCCCCGAAGGGATCTCGCTGATTGCGGATGAGATCACCTCGGCCGAAAGATCTGGCGCCAGATAGCCAATGCAACTGGCCCTATAGGCGATGGGTCACGCTGCCTAATAAAGATTCAGGAAAACAAAAAGGGTGACCGAAGTGAACTCGGCCCCCACTGCCATTTCAAGGGAGAGCGTGAAGATGAAAATGACCACGGAAGAAGCGTTCGTAAAAGTGCTTCAGATGCATGGGATCGAACATGCTTTTGGCATTATCGGATCTGCAATGATGCCGATTTCTGACATTTTCCCCGATGCGGGCATTACCTTCTGGGACTGTGCCCATGAAGGATCGGGCGGCATGATGGCCGACGGCTATACCCGCGCCACCGGCAAGATGTCGATGATGATCGCGCAAAACGGCCCGGGCATCACCAACTTCGTGACTGCTGTCAAAACCGCTTACTGGAACCACACTCCGCTGCTGCTGGTCACCCCGCAGGCCGCCAACAAGACCATCGGTCAGGGTGGTTTCCAGGAAATGGAACAGATGCGCATGTTCGCTGACTGCGTTTGCTATCAGGAAGAAGTACGCGACCCGTCTCGTGTTGCCGAAGTTCTGAACCGCGTGATCATGAACGCCAAGCGCGCCTCGGCGCCAGCGCAGCTGAACATTCCGCGCGATATGTTCACCCAGATCGTCGACATCAACCTGCCTGCCATCGTGGACTTCGAACGCCCCTCGGGCGGCGCAGAAGCCGTGGCCGAAGCTGCAGCCTTGCTGTCGGACGCCAAGAACCCGGTCATCCTGAACGGTGCCGGTGTGGTTCTGTCGAAAGGTGGCATCGACGCTTCCAAAGCGCTGGCCGAGCGTCTGGACGCCCCGGTTTGCGTTGGCTACCAGCACAACGACGCCTTCCCGGGCTCGCACCCGCTGTTTGCTGGTCCCTTGGGCTATAACGGCTCTAAAGCCGGCATGGAGCTGATCAAGGACGCCGACGTCGTTCTGTGCCTTGGCACCCGCCTGAACCCGTTCTCGACCCTGCCGGGCTATGGCATGGAGTACTGGCCCGCAGACGCCAAGATCATTCAGGTCGACATCAACCCCGACCGCATCGGCCTGACCAAAGCCGTATCCGTAGGCATCATTGGCGACGCAGCCAAAGTCGCCGATGGCATTCTGGCGCAACTGTCGGATACCGCCGGTGATGCAGGCCGCGACGAGCGCAAAGCCAACATCGCGCAGAAGAAATCCGCTTGGGCCCAGCAGCTCAGCTCGATGACGCACGAGGACGACGATCCGGGTACCACCTGGAACGAACGCGCCCGCGCAGACAAGCCCGAATGGATGAGCCCCCGCATGGCGTGGCGCGCGATCCAATCCGCCCTGCCGAAAGAGGCGATCATCTCGTCCGACATCGGCAACAACTGCGCCATCGGTAACGCCTACCCGTCCTTCGACGAGGGCCGCAAGTATCTGGCGCCCGGCCTGTTTGGCCCCTGTGGCTATGGCCTGCCAGCGGTTGTCGGCGCAAAGATCGGCTGCCCGGATGTTCCGGTTGTTGGCTTCTCGGGCGACGGTGCTTTCGGCATCGCCGTGACCGAACTGACCGCCATCGGTCGCGAAGAATGGCCCGCCGTGACGCAAATCGTCTTCCGCAACTACCAGTGGGGCGCCGAGAAGCGCAACTCGACCCTGTGGTTTGACGACAACTTCGTGGGTACCGAGCTGGACCAGCAGGTATCCTACGCTGGCATCGCCAACGCCTGTGGTTTGAAAGGCGTTGTCGCCCGCACCATGGACGAGCTGACAGATGCACTGAACCAGGCCGTGAAGGACCAGAAGAACGGCATCACCACCCTGATCGAAGCCATGATCAACCAAGAACTTGGTGAGCCCTTCCGTCGCGACGCGATGAAGAAGCCAGTAAAAGTTGCTGGCATCAGCAAAGACGACATGAAGCCTCAGCAAGTCTGATCGCAACACCCCGGGCGCGAGGTTCCTCGCGCCCGGACATTTGGCCGAGAACTTTACGACTCCCCGTCCCCTGACCCCGAGGCCCTGATGAAACCGCTAGAAACCCTTCTGAAAAATGCGGCCCGCACCAACCTGCGGATCATCCTCTCCGAGGGCAGCGACCCGCGTGCTGTGACCGCTGGGTATCAGGCAGTTACGCAAGGAATTGCGCGCATTGGTCTTGTGGGCAACACAGCAGAAATACAGGCCGAGTTCGCAGCACAAGGCATCGAAATTCCGGACGGGATCGAGATCCACGATCCTGCGACTTCTTTACTTCGCGATGAACTGGCCGAGCATTATCACAGCTTGCGCAAACACAAGGGTGTGACGCCTGAAGATGCGCAGACCGCCGTGGATCTGCCTCATATCTTCGCAGCCCTTCTGGTTAAATCCGGCCACGCCGATGGCACCGTGGGCGGCGCTGTTGCGACCACCGCAGACATCGTGCGTGCCGCTATCCAGATCATCGGGACCAAACCGGACACCAATCTGGTATCCTCCTTTTTTCTGATGCTGTTCTGCAAGGAACACCATGATCGCAAGGGGGCAATAATCTTTGCCGATAGCGGGCTGGTGGTTGATCCGTCGGCTGACGAAATGGCACAGATCGCCCTCAGCTCGGCCCATTCATTCGAGCGCCTGATCGGCGAAGCGCCTCGCGTGGCGATGCTGTCATTCTCGACCCGTGGAAGTGCCGAACATGACGCGGTGTCGAAAGTCGTGACCGCGACCGAGACCGCCCGCACCCGCGCGCCAAATCTGATAATCGACGGCGAGCTTCAATTCGACGCTGCCTTTGTGCCGGACGTGGCCGCCCGCAAAGCCGAAGGCAGTCCCCTTCAGGGCAACGCAAATGTCTTTATCTTTCCCAATCTGGAAAGCGGAAACATCGCCTATAAGATCGCCCAACGTATGGGTGGGGCCGAGGCGATTGGGCCAGTCCTTCAGGGGCTGGCCAAACCGGCCAATGATCTTTCACGCGGATGTTCGTCCGAGGACATACTGCATATGATTGCCGTCACAGCCGCACAAGCCAGCGACAACGAATAGCCTCTATTGCCCGTCCGAGTCCGCGATCGACAGAACAGTCGCAGCGACGATCTCGTCTACAGTTGCGCCGCGGCTTAGATCACAGATCGGTTTTCGGAAGCCCTGCAGGATTGGGCCATACGCTTTGGCCCCTGCCAGTTGCACCAGCAGCTTGTAGGCGATGTTGCCAGCGTCCAAATTTGGGAAAACCAACACATTGGCGCGACTACTTATGCCCGCCTGTTTTTTCTGCGCCGTCACAATATCCAAGGCAGCATCCGCCTGGACCGGCCCGGGAAACCCCGTGATATTTGCGGCTTCGCGCACTTTCTCGACCGCCTCGCCTGTTCCGGAATATCCTGTCGAGAAGGACAACAGCGCGACATCAGCGCGCCCCAGAAGGGACTTTGCGGTCTTGGCGCTTGCATTGGCGATATCCGCCAGTTCCTGAGAGGTCGGAGACACGTTGACCGCGCAATCGGCAAAGATGAATTCCTGCCCATCGGGAAGAACCATAAGGAAATAGCTGGACGGCGTTTGGATACCGTCTTCAAGCCCGATCACCATTGACGCGGCTTCGATCACGCGGCGAGTGGGGGCGATGGCGCCTGCCACCATCAGATCCGCTTCACCCGTCGCGACCATGGCCGCTGCCCGCATGAGGGGCCGTTGCAACAGCCGCTTGGCAATCGTGCTTCGCATTGCCCGGTTGGATGTCAGCGCGTTCACGTGATGCTCGGCTTGTTCGACAAGTGCAACCGGCGTCACCAATCCGTCGGCATCCAGTCGCGCAGCAGCCTCTGAAATGCGGGGATCTTCCATTTCGGGAAAGACAACGCGCGGCTTTCGCTCTGCGGCGATCTCGAAGGCGCGATCCAGCGTGGCCGTCATGAAGCTGTCCTATCAAGAGGTTGGGTTGCGGATCGTCCTATAACTTGTTGTCAGCACAAAGATCAACGCTGCGGCGACGATGATTGACGGTCCGGCAGGCGTATCCAACCGCAGCGACGCCCAAAGCCCTGCCCCGCTGGCGGCCCAGCTGACCAGTACTGCCGCAATCACCATCTGCAACGGAGACGTCGAAACGCGGCGCGCGGCGGTGGCCGGAATAATCAGCATGGCAGACACCAAAAGCGCCCCAACAACCTTCAATGACACCGCAACCACCAGCGCAATAGACACCGTGATGACAAGGCTTTCGCGGTTGGGCTTCACACCTGAAGCCGCCGCCAAATCGGGGCTGAGTGTGGACAGCAGCAATTTGGACCAGCGCCACGCGATAACTGCAGCTATCAAGGCAGCGCCCCCCCAAATCAGCAGAAGATCGGATCGCGTGACCGTCAGAATATCTCCGAACAGATAGGCGGACAGATCAACCCGCACGTTAGGCACGAACGATATTGCGACCAGCCCTGCTGACAGCGCCCCGAAGGACAGAACGCCAAGCCCACTGTCTGGCGACTGCCCCTGCGCCATCATCCAACTGATCGCGCCAGCCATAGCCAACGCGACGATCAACGTGCCGAGGCTGATTGGAACCGAGAAGATCAACGCCAACGCGACACCCAAAATGGCCGCGTGGGCCGTAGCATCGCCAAAATAGGCCATCCGACGCCATACGACGAAGGCCCCCAAAGGACCGGTTGCGATGGACAAGCCAAAGGCAGCAAGTGCTGCGCGCACAAGGAAGTCATCCAGCATGTTCGACCTCGTCCTGCGGTGCCCGGTGTTCTTGGCTGTGTTCGTGGCTGTGATCATGCGTGCAGTTATGATCGTGATCGTGGTCATGCGCATGCTGATACAACGCCAGCGCGCCTTGCGTGCCATGACCAAACAGCGCCCGATATTCAGGAGCGTTCTGCACAACTTGGGGTTTGCCCTCGCAACAGACATGCCCGTTCAGACAAATCACCCGATCCGAGGCGCTCATCACCACGTGCAGATCATGCGAGACCATCAGAACAGCAACACCCGTATCACGGCGCACATCCTCGATCAGGCGATAGAAGCCCGCCTCGCCCATCTGGTCCAGCCCCTGTGTCGGCTCGTCCAAGATCAGTATGTCGGGATTTTCCAGCAAGGCACGCGCCAAAAGAACGCGCTGCAACTGACCACCAGACAGCTCTGCCACTTGGCGTGCTTCGATCCCGGGCACCCCTACGCGTCCCAGCATCGCCGAGATCTGATCCGGCTTGTGCGACTTTGGAAGGTTCAGAAAGGTGCGCACGGGCAATGGAAGTGTCGGATCAAGCGCCAGCTTTTGTGGAACATATCCAATGACCAAACCCGCCTTCCGTGTGACCTTCCCCTTGGATTGGATCAGCCCCAGAAGTGCCCGCAGAAGCGATGTCTTGCCTGATCCGTTGGGGCCAACGATGGTGACAATCTCGCCCGGCGCGACGGACATGTCGACTTTGTCCAGCACAAGCTGCGCGCCATGACGGACCGTCAGGCCCTTGGCCTCGATCAACGTCATACCGCTGCCTCGTCCTGACAGGATGGGCATAGGCCCAATGCCTCGACATTGGCGCGTTCGACGGCAAAACCCAGCTTCGCGCCCGCCTCGTTGATCATCGAACGCAAGGCAGTTGCCGGGATCTCGGCCACGGCCTTGCAGGTTCTACAAATAAAGAAGGCTGGGGCGTGGTCGCATTCAAATGTGGTGCAGGCCGTGAAGGCATTCAAGCGCCGAATTCGGTGCGCAAGCCCCTGATCCACAAGGAATTCCAAGGCACGATAAGCGACGGGCGGCTGGCTGCCGAAGCCATCTTCAGACAGGCGTTCCAGAACATCATACGCCCCCATCGCGCGGTGCTCCTCAAGCAAAATCTCTAAAGTACGGCGGCGTACCGGCGTCAACCGCGCCCCAGCTTGAAGACAAATACCCTCGGCGCGCGAAAGCGCGTCGCTGGTACATGACGTGTGGTCGTGGTCGTGGAACGCGCTGGCAGGATCGGACATGTGTTGACACCTGATCTGTGTAATATTATCACCTTTTAAAAATGATATAACATCACACTAACCGGAGCAAGCCCCGATGACATTGACCCGTGCCACAGTTGCACTGTGCATTGTGCCAACTTTTCTGATGTCGGAAACGCCGAAAGCCGTGACCGATTTCG
This sequence comes from Aliiroseovarius pelagivivens, assembly GCF_900302485.1. Taxonomy (NCBI): domain Bacteria; kingdom Pseudomonadati; phylum Pseudomonadota; class Alphaproteobacteria; order Rhodobacterales; family Paracoccaceae; genus Aliiroseovarius; species Aliiroseovarius pelagivivens. Next base: position 1,806,969 of record NZ_OMOI01000001.1, read on the forward strand.
CACCCATCCATTCTCTTGCCACACAGGTGATGGAGGGCGTAGGCGCACCTGAGCTGCTGCTGCCGCAAGGCGCCGATCCGCACGGTTTTCAAATGCGTCCGTCGCAAATGCGGTCCCTGTCGGATGCTGATCTGCTGATTTGGGTTGGCCCGGCCATGACGCCGTGGCTTGAGCGTGCTGTCGAAGGGGCATCGCTAGATCACAGCATGGCACTATTGTCCGAGGCAGGCACAGTACTGCGCGAAGGCGGGCATGACCACGGCCACGACGATTCCGAGGAGCATGAAGGCGATCACACGGATGATCACGGACATGACGACCATGCAGAACATGATCACGAGCACGAGCACGAGCATGAAACGCATGACGACCATGATCATGACACGCACGCCGTGCATGTCGAAGGTGTCGACCCGCACGCATGGCTGTCACCCCAGAACGCACAGGTCTGGATTGAAGCCATCGCCGAAGAGCTGTCCGAGTTGGATCCCGAGAACGCCGGGCGGTATCACGAAAATGCCCACAAGGCGCAGGAAAACATCGCCGCGTTGGACAGCCGCATTCAAGCGCGTCTTGCCCCTGTTCAAGGCAAGGGATTCATCCTGTTCCACGATGCGCTTGGCTATTTCACAGATCACTATGCGCTAAACAGTCTGGGAGCGATCCGCGAAACTGATGCGGCTCCGCCCTCGGCCGCGCAACTCGCCGAAATTGCCGACCAGATCGCGCAGGGCGACGTGTCGTGCATCTTCTCAGAGCCCACACAGGGCACATCTCTGGTGCAGGAGCTGGCCAAGAACGAAGGCATTGGAACTGCGGCTCTGGATCCCGGCGGAGCGACCCAAGATATCGGACCAATGCTGTATGAAAACCTGATGTGGACGATGGCAGATACGATCGCCGCCTGTTTGGAGGGTAATTAAACGGAAAGGGGCGCCCAAAAGGACGCCCCTTTATTCGATTAGTTGGCGATCAGAAGAACGCCTGCAGGTCGGTCTGTGCGCGACCAAGGATCAGGGCGTGGACGTCGTGGGTGCCTTCATAGGTGTTCACTGTTTCCAGATTCACCATGTGGCGGATCACGTTGAATTCCAGCGAGATACCGTTGCCACCGTGCATGTCACGGGCGTGTCGGGCAATTTCCAGTGCCTTGCCGCAGTTGTTGCGCTTGATGATCGAGACCATCTCGGGCGCGGCTTTGGCTTCGTCCATCAGGCGACCAACGCGCAGCGCGGCTTGCAGGCCCAGTGAGATCTCGGTCTGCATGTTGGCGAGTTTCAGCTGGAACAGTTGGGTTTGTGCCAGCGGCTTGCCGAACTGTTTACGGTCCAGACCGTACTGACGCGAGGCGTGCCAGCAGCTTTCAGCAGCACCCATGGCGCCCCAAGCGATGCCATAACGCGCACGGTTCAGACAGCCGAACGGGCCTTTCAAGCCTTCCACGTTGGGCAGCAGCGCATCTTCCGACACTTCCACGCCGTCCAGAACGATCTCGCCGGTGATGGACGCACGCAGGCTCAGCTTGTTTTCGATTTTCGGCGCGGACAGGCCTTTCATGCCTTTTTCCAACACGAAGCCACGGATCTTGCCGCCATGGGCATCCGACTTGGCCCAAACAACGAAGACATCCGCAATCGGCGCGTTCGAGATCCACATTTTCGATCCGTTCAGCACATAGCCGCCATCGACCTTCTTGGCCGTGGTTTTCATGCTTCCGGGATCCGAACCCGCATCGGGTTCGGTCAGACCGAAACAACCGATCCACTCGCCCGAGGCCAACTTCGGCAGGTACTTGTTACGCTGCTCTTCCGAGCCATAGGCGTAGATCGGGTACATCACCAACGACGACTGCACCGACATCATCGAGCGATAGCCGCTGTCGATGCCTTCCACTTCGCGGGCAACCAGACCATAGGTCACGTAACCGGCACCGATGCCGCCGTATTCCTCGGGAATGGTGGTGCCCAGCAGGCCCATCTCGCCCATCTCGGCGAAGATTTCCGGGTCGGTGGTCTCGGTTGCGTATGCTTCAGTGACGCGCGGGGCCAGCTTCTCGGCGCAATAGGCCTTGGCCGCGTCGCGGATCATACGCTCGTCTTCATTCAACTGGTCTTCCAGCAGGAACGGGTCTTCCCAGTTAAAGCTGGACAGTTCAGGGCGGGATTGAGGGGCAAGATCGGCCATGTCTCAGGCTCCTTTCGCGTTGATGGAGGCTTCGATGGAAGCTTCCAGAATATCAAGGGCTTCGTCCAGCTGATCAGCCGGAACAGTCAGGGGCGGCAACAGGCGCACGGCGTTGCCACGGGTGCCGCACGGCAGGATGATCAGACCGCGCTTTTCAGCCTCGGCCACAATCGCCATGGTCAGCGCTGCATCCGGTGCATTGGTTTCGCGGTCGGTGACCAGTTCAAAGGCCACCATCGCGCCCAAGCCGCGCACATCACCGATGGCTTCCATGCCCTGACGGGCCGCAATATCGGTCAGGCGTGCATTGATCTTCTCACCAATCTCGGTGGCGCGATCACACAGCTTTTCTTCGTCGATCACGTCCAGAACGGCGTGCGCGGCAGCGACAGCCAGCGGGTTACCGGCATAAGTACCGCCGATGCCACCCGCTGGGGCGGCATCGACGATCTCGGCCCGGCCAGTGACAGCTGAGAGCGGGAAGCCCCCGGCCAGACCCTTTGCCATGGTCACCAGATCGGCAGCGACACCAGCATGATCGAAGGCAAACATTTTGCCGGTCCGCGCAATGCCTGCCTGAACTTCGTCCGCGATCAGGACAATGCCGTGTTCGTCACAGAGGGCGCGGATCGCTTTCAGGAACTCAGGCGGCGCGATATTGAAGCCGCCCTCGCCCTGAACGGGCTCGATGATCATCGCGGCAACACGCTCGGGGTCGATCGAGCTTTTCAGCATGTTGTCCAGTACCGCCAGCGACTGTTCGACCGAAACGCCGTGGAAGGCATTCGGGAACGGGGCGTGCAGCACTTCGGGCGGCATGGCGCCAAAGGCTTTCTTATAAGGGTTCACCTTGCCGCACAGCGCCATCCCCATCAGGGTGCGGCCGTGGAAAGCGCCCGAGAATGCAATCACGCCCGAACGGCCGGTGTAGGCACGGGCCATCTTCACGGCGTTCTCGACCGCTTCAGCGCCGGTGGTGACCATCATGGTCTTCTTGGCGAAATCACCCGGCGTGGCGGCATTCAAACGCTCGGCCAGCGATATGTACCCCTCATAGGGGGCAACGTGGAAACAGGTGTGGGTGAAGGCCTCGGCCTGTTCGGCCACGGCAGCCATCACCTTCGGATGGCGATGACCTGTGTTGTTCACCGCGATCCCTGCGGCGAAATCGATGAAGCGTTTGCCATCAACATCCCACAATTCTGCGTTCTCGGCGCGCGCGGCATAGATGCCACGGGTAGCGACACCGTTTGCCACCGCATCCGCGCGGCGGGTCATAAGAGCTTCTGTATTCGACATGCGAACCCCCAGACAAAATTTGATTCCGCTCCATATTGCGCAAAATCCTGAGCAATGCTATCAAAATTTTGCGCAAGATATAGAAAAGCAGAGACTCGCCATTGGCCCGAACGGGTGCAGGCAAAGGGGATCAGTTATGCATGATGAGTTTGACGTAGGCACCCGGCTGAAAGAGCTGAGACAGCAATTTGGCTTGTCTCAAAGGCAGTTGGCCGAAGCTGCGGGGGTCCCCCATGGCCAGATTTCCATGATCGAGCGGAACCATTCGTCGCCATCAGTCGCAAGCTTGCGCAAGATATTGGGCGGCTTCCACATGTCCATGTCGGAGTTTTTCGAACCTGAAGCACCCGCCACCCAGCAGGTTTTCTTCACACCGAGCGAACTGCGCGACCTGACATCCGCACTATATCAGGACAACGAAGCGGCCCAACGCATGATCACCATCAAACAGGTGGGCGACGCCAAAGCGCACGGGCTGCAGGTGCTGCAAGAATTCTATGAACCCGGCGCTGACACCGGCGAAACCATGATCGAACACGAGGCCAACGAAGGCGGCATCGTGATCGAGGGCGAGCTGGAAATCACCGTGGGCGAGGAAACCCGCGTGCTGAAAACCGGCGATTCCTATCTGTTCAACTCGCGCGAGCCACATCGGTTCCGCAACATCTCGGACCGGCCGGCACGCGTCATCTCGGCCTGCACCCCCCCATATCTATAGGAGCTTCCATGCACCCGCTTGAAGGACTGAAAGTCGTAGAACTTGCCCGCATTCTGGCCGGGCCATGGATCGGACAATCTCTGGCCGATCTGGGCGCGGATGTGGTGAAGGTCGAGGCCGAGACCGGCGATGATACCCGCACATGGGGCCCCCCCTTCATCGAACGCGACGGCGACAAAACCGCCGCCTATTACTATTGCGCCAACCGGGGCAAAGACGTGATCACCGCCGATTTCCGCACGCCTGAGGGGCAGGAAAAGGTGCGCGAACTGATCAAAGATGCCGACATTCTGGTCGAGAACTTCAAGGTTGGCGGGCTAGAGAAGTACGGGCTGGATTACGATAGCCTGTCAAAGCTGAACCCGCGCCTGATCTATTGCTCGGTCACCGGCTTTGGGCAGGACGGGCCGTGGGCTAAACGCGCGGGGTATGACTTTCTGCTGCAGGGTCTCTCGGGCCTGATGTCGGTGACGGGTGATCCAGCAGGCCAACCACAAAAAGTAGGCGTCGCGATCACCGATATTGTCACAGGGCTTTACGGGACCATCGGCATTCTGGCCGCGGTCGAACAGCGCCACCGCACCGGGCGCGGGCAGCATGTGGATATGAGCCTGTTGGATTGCGCCACTGCCCTGATGGCCAATCAGGCGATGAACTATCTGGCAACTGGGAACAGCCCCAATCGGTTGGGGAACGAACATCCGAACATCGCCCCCTATCAGGTTTGCCCGGTGAAGGATGGGCATATCATTCTGGCCGTTGGCAATGACGGGCAGTTTCAGCGGTTCTGCGGTGTGATTGGGCGCGAGGAACTGGCCTCGGATGCGCGGTTTGGCACGAACTCTGACCGAGTTGCCCATCGCGACGCGCTAAGCCCAGCCATCGAGGATGCCTTGTCGACTTGGACCATGGCTGACATTTTGGCAGCGCTAGAAGACGCCACCGTCCCCGCCGGTCCGATCAACACGATGGAGCAGACCTTCGAGAACCCCCAAATTCAGCATCGCGGAATGCAGATCACCCCCGAAGGGGTACCCGGCGTACGCGGGCCATGGGTGTTTTCGGATGCCGAGCTGAAGCTGGACCGTACAGCGCCGGTGCTGCCCAAAGGCAAGGAATAGCGAAAAGGGCAGACGTATCGCGCCTGCCCCATTGCGACTTTCCGGCTGATATTACTGGAACACGGCGGTCGGGTTGTCCAAGCTGTCCGAGCCCTCGACCGCGACGTCGCCCGCGCCAACCACGGCAACGGCACGTTCGATATTGCGGGTTTGATCCACCAGACGATCAATCGCATTCTGAACCAGCGCACCGCCCGGATGCCCCGCACCCAGCATCTGGTCATACGACGTTCCCGCTTCGGCCGCCGTGCGGATGTCACCTAGCGCGATCATGGTTTCGTTCATGTCACCCAGCAGGTTGTCCGCCAGCGCGCCGTCTGCGGCTTTCACCAGATCATACAGTGACGCGCCTTCAACAACGGACCCATCGATGCGGACATAGCGGCCTGTATAGACGTTGCGAATGCCCAGACCGTCGAAGTAATGCGAATTGTGGGTGTTGTCCGAAAAGCAGTCATGCTCTTCTTCCGGATCATTCAACAGAAGGCCGAGCTTCATACGCTCGCCAGCTTGTTCTCCATAGGACAGCGATCCAATTCCAGTCAGCGCCATTGTGACACCCTGACCGGCATCCGTTGTCACATCGGTACGGCCTTGCCCGCTTTCTGACCAGTTTGCCACCGCTTCTTCCAAATCCGAGATCAGCAGATCTGTGGCCGCCACAAGGTACTGCGCACGGCGATCACAGTTGCCGCCGGTGCAGTTGGAAGCGCTAAAGTCTGACGCCGGACGCATGCCCGCACCGTGATCTGTGCCCGACAGGTCTTGCCCCCAAAGCAGGAACTCGATGGCGTGATAGCCAGTGGCCACGTTCGCCTCGATGCCTTCAACTTCGTGCAGGCTTTCCAGCAGGTCCGGCGTGATGGTCGTTGCATCGATCATCGCGCCACCAACATTCAGCTTGGCATTTGCAATGACATTCGCGGTCGAGAACGGGTTTTCGTCATTCCCGCCATAATCGGCGGCGATATAGTCAATCAGCCCCTCGTCCAGCGGCCACGCGTTCACTTTGCCTTCCCAATCATCAACGGTTGGGTTGCCAAAGCGGAAGGCTTCGGTTTGCTGATATGGTACACGGGCGGCCAGCCAATCTTTTCTGGCGGCTTCAAGGGTCGCATCAGAAGGTGCAGCAACCAGAGCATCAACCGAGGCCTTCAACGCTTTGGCCGTAGACAGGCTGTCTTCATAACCGGCCAGTGCAATATTGGCATAGTTGGTTACGACCTCTTCGGGTGTGACAGCAAATGCCGCTGACGTGGCAAGACTGGCGATACTGGTCGCCAAAAGAGCATTACGGAACATATGAACCTCGTGTGTTTCATTCGCGGCTCAATTACCAAAGTATTTTTATCGGGTAAAGATTTTTCTGAGTATTTTTGTCGGACTTTCCAATCCCGCAACAAAAAAAAGCCCGGCCAAATGGGCCGGGCTCTCACAATCATCTTACGGGCTATTCGTCTGATGTCGCATCTGCGGGCGGTTCCGGAAACCCAGGTAATGTCCCGCTACGAATGGCATCCCGAAAATTGGCTTCGAACGCCTCTGTGATCTGCTTCACCACGCGCTTTTGGGCACGCTCATCGCTTCCAAAACGTATTATGGTGACGTTCTCGGCTTTGTTTTCAAGCCCTTCTCCCAACTTGCGCAGATCGCGGCCAGCTTCTGGTGTCGTCTTGATCAACATCACATACGTGTTGTCAGGCAATTCAATCTTGGGATTCTCCAGACTGCTATCATCTGGTCCCGCGTCCCGAAGGTCTCCTCCTGCCAGAACGATGATCATCTGCCCAGCGGGATAGGTCTGAAGCTTTCGAACGGTCGCGCGAAGTGCGCGAAGACCTGGCTCATCCGGCGCTGATGCCTCGGGATCATAGTCTTCCAGCAACTCTTGGAGTTCGCCGACTTTCACTTTTCCGAGCCGATCCACGCGCGTTTCCAGCCCGTTGCCAAATGCCACCAAAGACAAATCCACCCGACCCCAAATTTCGCCCAGATCTTCTTTGACACCACGCATCAAGCGCTGAGCCGAGCGCGCTGTCATCTTCTGTGCATCGCCACTGACATCGGCAATCAGGGTCACTCCAAACAGTTTGCTAAGCTCTGCGTGAGCCGGAAGTGCAAAACCGACGGCCCCACAAAATGTCAAAAGCAGCGAAAAACGAGACAAGTTTTTAGACATAGATTTCATTGGTTTCATCCTTATCTCAACCACTCGCGAATTCTGGGGCGATCACAGTCATAGGCCATCTTGTTGAATGCGGCGGTAAAGCCCAAGGCCGAGAACCGCACCACATGCTTGGCTTTCTCATTTTTCCCCGTGCCTCGGATCACAACCTCTTTCCCGCGACGGATGGCGCGGACGATGTCGGCAGATGCAAACCCACTGCGAAGATCAACTGGGCGCACGCGCCCGTCTTCGATGTTCAGACGGATTTTGCGTCCATCGACAGTGGCCGTAATCGGAAAATCGTTGTTGAAGCGGTTCGGGGTCACAAAATCAAAGTAAAGTGAGTTTCCGCGCGCTGACGGATCAGCATGGATTTCCATTCGCGGCACCGTATAGGTTTTGAACCCCTTGGTGCTCTTCGCAAAGCTGACGATCGCACAGGTCCCATCCTCGGAATCGTCATAGCTGATCCAATCATCAAATCGCTTGAAGCCGGGTTCACCACGCAGGTCTTTTCGCTTTGGCTTGAACTTTTCTTCGAGCAATTGCTCCGCGATCGCCTTGTTCAAATAGCGCGTTGGCTCGTGTCCATTCGACGATGCGTATTCTACCAGCATGTCACGCTCTCGACCGGTGAAATCACCCAGACCGACATCTTCTGCATTCGAGTATTTCTGGTTCAGAACCCAACGTATATGACGAATGTCACGCGGCTTCAGCTCCAGCGCTTCCTCTTCTTCAAGGCTCCCAATCTCGCTAGGTTGGAAAGGTCCGCCTTTGGCACCACATTCATTGGCAAGGGCCGCGGTAATACCTGTGGTCGTCAAGTTGGTGTATGACGCTGAATGGAACTCGTCATTGCCGTCACGCCCAGTCAGATGAAACAACACGGCATCGTCGCCATCACCTTGCAGGATCGTCCAAAGTGGCTCGGATTCAAGGTTCTTTGGTTTGACGTCAAAAACACCCGAAAACTTGTCGCGCTGGTTTTGATGTACGATTTGAAGCTGTTCCCAATCACCATCCCGTGTCGCTTCGATGCTTACGAGACCCTTCTTGCCAGATGTTTTGTATTTGGCCACAAGCAGTGGCGCATCGTCCGACGTCTTGGACCGGGGTTCAAAGATGACTGAACAGCTTCCTTGATCCCCCTTGATAACCTCGTATTTCATGTCCGCCTGCGCGCTGGTCGCAAAGGTCGACGCCAGCCCTGCCGCGCCAAGGAAAGCTGTCCAACGGGATATGCGATGTCTGGTGTATGACGCTTCAGATCTTGTCATGATGTGATCCGTCCCTTCGTGAATTTTTTCTATCAATTACAAGTAGCATAACCGCTAAATCTGTCGACTTTCAAAGATTCATCAGGGAAATCGTTGGTTTTCATCATTTTTAACGGACTGGTGCAGGGCAACGGTCTGGTTTACCACCGCAGCCTAGAACCAAGAGGATCGAGATGGCCCTGAAGCTTGACACTTTGGCTGAACTTTCAGCGCTGGATGCAGATGACATCATCGACGTGCGTGCGCCATCCGAGTTCGCCGAGGATCACATTCCCGGCGCAATCAACCTGCCCGCGCTCAGCGACGCCGAACGCGCCCGCGTAGGCACGATTTACGTACAAGACAGCCCTTTTAAAGCGCGCAAGATCGGGGCGGCCTTGGTCGCACGCAATGTGGCAACCCATCTTGAAACCGAACTGGCCGAGCAGCCGGGGGGCTGGAAGCCTGTGGTCTATTGCTGGCGTGGTGGACAACGTTCCGGTTCGGTTGTTTCGATCCTGTCGCAGATCGGCTGGCGCGCCCAGCAGCTAGAAGGCGGGTACAAATCTTATCGTCGTCTGGTGAAGGCGCTGCTCTATGATGCGCCACTTCCGCACAAGTTGATCCTGATCGACGGAGGCACCGGCACCGCCAAGACTCGCTTGCTTGAGGCGCTGAACGAAGCTGGCGCTCAGGTTCTGGATCTCGAGCATCTCGCCAGCCACCGCGGCTCACTGTTCGGGCTAGTTGGCCCAGCGCAGCCCAGCCAAAAATGGTTTGAAAGCCAAGTCGCCATGGCACTCAGCCGTTTTGACCCGTCGCGTCCTGTGTTTGTCGAGGCCGAGAGCAACAAAATCGGTCGTTTGATCGTGCCCCCCAGCCTATGGCAAAAGATGATCCGCGCACCCCGGTTTGAACTGTCAGCCCCCCTGCCCGCCCGCGCCAAACATCTGGCCCGTGATTATGACGACCTGATTGAAGACCCCGTCCGGTTAGAGGGCATCCTGGAACAGCTTGTGTCGTATCATGGACGCAGTCAGGTTGACCTGTGGCACGGGTTGGCCCGCAATGGCGATATGTGCGCCCTTGCAGAGGGATTGATCGAAACACACTATGACCCTCGCTATCGGCGCATCACCCGCAAGGAAGCACCCGACCCAACGCGGATTGCACTGCCTGATTTGTCAGACTCCACCTTGGCCGAGACCGCTGCAACCCTGATCGCGCAAACTGACGACTGAGCGATCTAACGGCAGAGAATGCTGGGGCTGCCAGCCTGCAGTTGCCCAATGACAAATACCTGTCTGCCTTCGGCGGCGAAGGCGTCCAGCGCGGCTTGCACATCCCGCTCGGGCACGGCGGCCAGAAAACCACCTGCGGTCTGAGGATCATGCAGCAGCACGCCTTTGGAACCGTCCGCGCCATTGACCGGAGCAGCCTCTTTATTGGCATCGTGGATGGTCGACCGCACGCCAGCTTCCGCCAAGACCTCGGCCCCCGGATAGGTTGGCACCGCGCGCAAATCCAGTTCGGCTGCCACGCCTGATGCGCGACAAATGGCCATCAGATGTCCTGCCAGGCCAAACCCCGTCACATCGGTCATCGCCGTTGCGTGGGGCTGCAACAGACGCGCCTCGCCCCCTTGCGAGTACGCCATGCTTTGCATCAGCTGCGCTACATCGCGCCCATCCGCACGGCCCTGCATTTCGCCGGCCAGCAACGTACCAGACCCGATGGGGCGGGTCATAATCAGGTGATCCCCAGGCTGCGCCCCTGCAGTGGTCAACGCCTGCGTGCCCTCGGGCAACAGACCCGTCATGGACACACCGATCGTCATCTCGGCCCCCATGCTGGAATGCCCGCCGATCAGAGCCACCTGTTCTTCTGCAAGGAACGCGGACACCTGCGCCAAAATCTCGTCCATCGTGCGGGTCTGAAACGCTGCACTCATGCGGGGCATGATGACTGACAGCATTGCGGTCTTGGGCTGCGCCCCCATCGCCCAGATGTCCCCCATCGCATGGTTCACCGCGATCCGCGCAAGGGCGCCGTGATCATCAGTGAAAGCTCGCAGGTGATCCGTGGTCAGAACCTGAACTGCTCCACCCACACGCATGACCGCCGCATCATCCCCCGGCCCTGTCAGAACCTCATCCGGCATGGGCTGGTCCAGTTTCGACAGCGCCTGCGTCAAGCTGCCCGGAGCAACTTTTGACCCGCAGCCGCCACACAGCGGCGCCGTGTCACCGTCATTCCCGCCCAGCGCCTGTTCTTGCGTTTCAGGCCCGCGCGACATGGCCGGATATTCCCGGAACTTCTGCATGAACTTCTGGTCGATGTGATCCTTCCAGCGCCAAAGACCGGGCAACGCAATCGCACGCCCCCATTTTTCGGCCAAGGCTCGCTTGCCGCCCATCGAGATCAGCTTCAGATAATCATTTTGCGGCTTGAAGGGCTTCATGGACCCGCCTGTCAACGCGGCCCGCAAATTGTGCGCCAAAACAGGCGCCGCGCGCACAGCGAACACTCCGGCTTTGGGGCGCGGGTCATGCAGCATCTCGGCGCAATCGCCCACAGCAAACAAATCGTCATGCCCCTGCACTTGGAACTCCTGCCCGACCGGGATGAACCCATCCGGCGTCAAAGGCAGTGCGGTCTCTTGCAACCAGCCATGGGCGAAGGCCCCGGCGGTTCCCACGATGAACTGGCTGTCGAGCATCGCGCCATCGGCCAGCACCACATGATCCGCTGTGATCCGCGCGACCAAGGCCCTCGCATGAAGCGCCACCCCCAAATCGCGCATCGCTGCACGCAAAGGAGCGCGTGCCGCCTTGGCGCGCGCCGTGATGTCATCCCCTGCTTCGATCAGATGCACCTTCGTATTTGGGTGATCCCGCAACGCGTGCGCCATCGCCAAGGCCAGCTCGACCCCGGCCACGCCAGCCCCAATCACTACCACGTGGGGCGCAGCATCACCCGCAGCGACAGCGCGCAGGAAGTCCTGCCATTTGGCTGCATAGACATCCAAGGGCTTCGCGCCGCAAGCATGTTCGGAAAACCCGGGAATGTCGGGCATCTGCGCATGGATCCCGATATCGACCGAGGCCACATCATACCCGATCTCACGCCCGCCCTCGACAGTGACCGTCTTCGCCACCGGATCAATCTCGGTGGCATGTCCGATCACCAACCGCGCGCCTGCAAATCGCGCCAGTTTCACCAGATCAATGTCCAACGCCTCGCGCGTGTAGTGGCCTGCGATATGTCCCGGAAGCATCCCTGAATACGGCGCCGTCGGGGCCGGATTGATCAGTGTCAGTCGCGCACCGGCCAAGGGCTTCATCCCCCATTGGCGCAGCACCAACGCATGGGCATGACCACCCCCGATCAACACAAGGTCTTTTGTCAGAACCGACTGAGCAAGCATCACAGATCACCTTAACAACTGTTGCCCTAGGCGATACCTGACCACGCGTTGAATGACCACTGCCGAGGCTTTCACAAGGGCGCGACAGTTTCGTTCCGATTGGAAAACGTGGCGGTGCAGAGTTTTCATCTTGAGCCCCCCAAAAACGCGGCGCAAGGTGGCCCCATGTGGCATACGGACCAACAGGACAGAACCACCAATGACGCAGACCCAGACGAACAGTTCAACCGCCTCATACCGCGACACCTACTATACGCGCACCATGGTGCCATCGCTGGACGCAGCGCCCCTGACAGATCGGATCGAGACAGAGGTCTGCATCATCGGAGGCGGCATCGCCGGTATCAGCTGCGCCTATGAATTGACCAAGGCCGGAAGAGCTGTGGTGTTGTTGGAGGCAGATCAGATCGCATGGGGTGCAAGCGGTCGCAACGGTGGTGTGGTCGGGCCGGGTTTTGCCGCAGACGGCGCAGCCATTGAAAAGAAACTTGGCATGAAGACCGCCAAGCAGATCTTTGATCTGTCCCAAGAAGGGGTCGATATCTTCCGGTCTTACACCGAAACTCTGGCCCTACCCGGCGTCGATATGCGCCCCGGAAGTTTGTCGGTGACGCGGTATCGCGACGCGCAGGCGATGCAGGATTACATCAGGCACAAGGCCGACGCCTATGGCTATCAACTGGACTATATTTCGACCGAAAAGCTGCGCGAGATGGTGCGCACCGATCGGTATTTTGATGGCGTTTATGACCCGCAGGGCTTTCACGCCCATTCGCTGAACTATTGCCTTGGACTTGCCCGGGAAACACAACGCCTAGGCGGGCGCTTCTTTGAGAACACGCGTGCGGTCTCGATGTCGCGTCACGGGGCGGGTCATCTGATCACCACGCCAGCCGGCTCCATCCAGTGCCAGAACATCATTCTATGCCAAGGCGGGATGGTGGACGGGTTTCACAAGAGATTGCAACGCAACCTGCTGCCCATCGGCACTTTTGTGACTGCTACCGAACCTCTTGGCGATTTGGCGGACGAGATCATCAGTACGACAGCTGCCATTGTCGACACGCGGATGGCTTGCGACTATTTCCGTATCACGCCGGACAGGCGATTGCTGTGGGGTGGCGGCATGACGGGCATGGCCTTGGAGCCCGCAAATCTGGAACAGCAGATGCGCCGCGCCTTAACGTCCGTTTTCCCACAGCTTGCAGATGTCAAAATCGATGCGACATGGAGCGGTCTTCTTGGCTATGCGCGCCACCGCATGCCCTATGTGTGCGAACTGCATGACGGCGTCTGGGCCGCCACTGGCCTTGGTGGTCACGGCATCAACGTGGGACCTATCATCGGGCGCCTGATCGCCGAAGCGCTTGTCGAAAATGGCCAACGCCACAAGGTGCTGGACTCTTACGGCCTGACTTGGAATGGCTCCATGTTCGGGCCGCTGGCGGCAGACACGGTGTATTACTGGGAAGCGCTGAAAGAGCGGTACTTTGAATGGCGCTATCGTTAAGCAGAAAAGAACAAAGGGGGCCGCTTGGCCCCCTTTCAAATTCCCGGCTATGTGCCTTTGATCAGCTTAGAAGCTTAGGGACCAACCCGCAGAGGCTGCAAAGCGTTCCTCGGTGTCGTAGCTGAGCTCAAGACGGCCAGCGCCAGCCTCGATGCCAGCGAACAGCCGACCCGACCAGCCATCCGCGCCGCTTGACACTGCAAACGGTGATCCACCCAGATTTACATCAATCTGCTGTCCATCCTGATAGACAGCATCAACGCCGTAGCGCAGGTAATCCGATCCGTCGAGCGGGCTGCGGAACTCCAAGCGGGCCTCGACGGTGTGCGACGAACTTGCGTCGACATCGAGATCTGCACCCGAGAAACCAAAGTTGTGCGCATCGTGCCAAACACCCATATAGCGCAGGCGCAGGCTGTTGTTGCCTCCTCCGATCACGCCGTCCAGCGTATAGGTCGGTGCGATAAAGATGCTGGTGTAGTCAGCGGATACTTCTTCCAGACCACTGGCCACAGTGTTGTTGGCAACCTGACGGGTGGTGTCGCTTTTCATCACGCCCAAAGCGAGGCTGTAGTCCCCTCCGCCCAGGGTGCCGTAGATGCCCGCGAACAAGCTTTGAGCCTTGGTGTCGAAAGCGCTGCTGTCACGGCTAACATAGTGCTGAAGGCCAACGCCCCCGAAATACCCCATGCCACCGTCGCCATCACGTCCGACGATCACACCGCTCGAATAGCCCCGGAAGGCCATGTAGTCTGTTCCGCCAGATCCGGAATGAGACGCCCCGAACACTTTCGCCCAAGTAGGTTTGCCAAGAGCCAAAGAGCCGCGCGCCACCTGTGCGTCACCGCTTGGTGCAGGGATCGCGTCAGCAATCAAACGGCCAAAATCTGAAGCCATAACATCCCGAGCCGTATATTCCGAGACATCTGCGGTCACGATGGTGTCACCGCCGACCACGGAATAGATACCAGACGCGATGTTGATCGTTGCGGGAAGTCCCCCATCCGTCTTAACCACGGCCGACAGGCCAGGTCCGAAGTTTAGCGTTGCCGTATCGCCGGCCCAGAAACCTACGTCCCCAATCAGAACAGAGCCTTCCAACAGGGTAAGTTCAGCATTGGCCCCTTGCATCAGGATCGACAGTTCCTGATCGCTGGAAATGGTGCCCGAATTGGTGATGCTTACGCCGCTTGCCGTAGACCAGATCCCTCGGGCTCCGTCCCCTTCAGTAGCCAAAATTCCACTGTTCACAATCACACTGTCGATCCCACGTGCACGGATCGCCGATGCCCCTGTACCAGTGGTACGTACACTGCCAGAGTTGGTGACTTGCCCCTCAATGTCGGTTTCTATTCCGTCGGAAAAAGTACCGGCTGTCGTAATAGATCCACTGTTGATCACACTCCCGAAATCATCGGCATTAATTCCGTCAGCGCTGTCACCAAAGGTTTTCACGATACCAGAGTTATCCACTGTGCCAAGGTCATCGACCTCGATACCATCTGCACTGCTTCCGTTTGTCCGGACAAACCCGGTATTCACGACACTGCTGTTATCCTGAGCATTGATGCCTTCAGATACACTCCCGGTGGTAATGACCCGCCCGCTGTTGGTAATCGTGTTGAAATTGTCGACATCAATTCCTTCAGCGCTGCTTCCAGAGGTTTTGATCAGGCCGGAGTTATCAATGGTGTTTTCATTGTCCAGAAATATCCCTTCAGCGGAACTTCCAGAGGTCCGGATTTCCCCCGTATTTCGCACGGTATTGCGATCATCCGCGGTTATCCCTTCATCCGAGCTTGTCGTAGTCGTGATAGAACCATTGTTGATAATGATGTTCTCATCACTCGTCGCCCGGATCCCATCGTCACTCGATGTAATAGAACCATTGTTGATCAGCGTATTTGCATTTCCCGTGGCATAAAGCCCGCGCCCAGCCGCCACAATCGATCCAGAACTGGTCACCCGGATGGTATCGCCGCCATCAACCGTGGCGCCGCCGTTGGTCGTGACGACATCAGTATCAATGATAAAAATTTCTGATTGGGCGACCTGCGCCCCCGAAATCATAATTGCTGTCGAACTCGCCAGGAGCGAAATTGTTCGTTTAGCGTTTGACCGTACACGCTTTGATTGAGAGTTCATGATCGTCCCCAACTTCCCTATTCCCGGGAAATTTAGGCCTTTCAGGCAATCAAGTAAACAAATGGTTAAAAGCTTTCAAACCACTGTGACCCATATGCGATCTTGCCTGAAAGCCTCGCAATCTCGACCACCTCAACACCCACAGCGTGCACACGCATATCCGTGCGAACATCTGGACCAACGAGGACCGGGTGCGCCTGCAACATATCGGCCTCAGGGTGTGCACATCCACCTGCCGCAGGCTGACGTTAGGTCATCCTCAATCTGCCCAAGTTTTGACAAACAGGTCATAGAAAAAAGGCGTGTTACGAGTGAGGGGATACTAGTTATGCCGCCACTGGCACCACTCGCCGGTGGCGGTCATCTAGTCAGTTGAGACCGTAGCGGCAGGCTGGTTCCGAACCCTCAGCCTCGATTTTACCGACAATTCACACACCGCAATCAGGCCAGTGCCCACCATTCAACCAGCGAAAGCGCTGAGACTGGGCTTTTAGGCTTTGACCTTCCTCATTGGTTCCGAAACAGACCATCCGGACGACGACTTGCATTGATGCGTGCCGAGCAGAGCAATAGGAATGACGGCAGCTTTGCCTCGCTCAGCACCCCATCAAGTGCGGCGCAACTCGGATCCCGAATGCCATAAATTTGATCCAAGCTGCCGTTCTGCGCGATCTCCGTTTGCCCAAAAGAGGCATCGGGATATGATAGCTTTGAAACAGCATTAGGAGGATCCAATGGAGACCCCCTATCTGGATCAATTTGGTGTCGACGAATATGGAGAAACCCTATCCCCTGCGAAATCCTAACGATCACCCTCAAACCTGCGGTGGATTACGCCACCTCGACAGAGCATGTAACAGCGGGACTGAAACTGTACTGCCGGGCACCGCAAGTTGACCCAGGCGGTGGGGGCGTGAACGTGGCCCGGGCCGTCATCAAGCTGGGCGGAAACGCTAAGGCCTTTGTGGTCGTCGGCGGCGCCATGGGGGACCGCCTGCTGGACTTGCTTTCCGATGAAAACATGCCGGTTCTGAAATATCGGGTCGCTGGGGAAACGGGATACAGCCTGGCAGTCACCGACGAGAAAACCGAACAGCAATTTCGTTTTACGCTTCCGGGTGACCCGCTGAATGCAGGTGAAGGCCGGATGCTGCTCGACCAGATCTCTCGGGTGGTACCCGCGAACGGTCTTGTCGTACTCAGTGGTGGACTGGCCGCAGGTCTTGCCGATGACTTCCCGCAAGAGGTGCAAGAAGTGGTCCAGCAACGCAACGCGCGTTTGATTGTCGACACGTCCAAAGCGCCGCTCCAACGCCTGATCGATGCGCCGCGCGCGCCTATGGACTTTCTGCGGCTCGACCGGAGCGAAATTGAAACAGCATTCGCCAAGCCGCTACGCTCGATTGCTGACAATCTTTATTTCACCCAAGAACTTGTACGTCGTGGTGTGGCAAAAACTGTGGTGACGGGCCACGGCGACAAAGGGTCAATCATGGTGAGTGGTGACAAGAAATTCTTCTGTCACGCGCCAAAGGTTGAAGTCCGCAGCAAGATCGGCGCCGGAGATGCGTTGGTTGGCGCTTACACGTTATCGCTTTCACGCGGTGCCCCGCCCGAGGAGGCATTGAAATGGGGAGTGGCCGCCGCCGCTGCGACCGTTGGCACCGACGGAACTGCATTGTGTAACCTTGCCGAAACAGAAGCTTTGTTCCCCCAATGCCAGCTGGAAAGCCTCTAGGGCCAATCTGTTCGCCCGCAACTCGGGCATAGATGTCCTGCAAGGCAAACCAAGGCGCACAAGACGCACTTATTGCCTACTCTCGACCCTGCTTCCATTTTCAATAATTGCAGATGGGTACAAGATTACGACGTCGCCTTCGTCCAACCCCTGCTGCACTTCCGTAAAGACACCGTTGCTGTTTGCGATGTCCACGCTGGTCAATTCAGCCACACCCTGATTGAGCTTGAAAACGGACCAATCCCCATTGGTGCGGAACAGCGCACTGGTTGGAACTGAGAGAACATCCTCGGACTGCCACACAACGATGGCGGCTTCCAATCGATAGCCATGACCAAGCGCTGCGCGGTCTTCGGGTGGGCTTTGAATTTCGATTTCCACCCGTACACGTTGTTCTTCGATACCCAATGCGGAGGCTTTGGTGACACCATAGGGATCTACGCGCATGACAACGCCGCTAAGTTCATTGTCCTGCCCCCAATCACGAAGGATAACCTTGTCACCCACAGAGACCCTGACCGCATCCGATGAGATTACGTTGACGGTTACCTCCAAATCCGATGCGACGTCGCCTATTTCCATGATGGGCGCACCAGCGGGCAGCACGGTCTCGCTTTCCTGAAACACCTGCAGAATACGCCCGTCAATCGGCGACAAAAGCGGGATTTCCTGCACGCTGCTGCCTGAAACCGAACCTGTCGAACCAAGGTCTTCTTGCCCCACAAGGATGGCCTTCGCATTTACCAGTTCGGCTTCTCGCATCAAAATGGACGCTTCCGCTGTGGCGCGGCTTGCCCGGCTCGCGCGCCATGCGCTTTCAGCACGGTCCAACGTGGCTTTGCTTGCAATTCCACTGTTATAAAGCGCGCGGGATCGCTCGACTTCGGAATTTGCCAATTCTTCATTGGCAAGGGCGGCGTCCAGATTTGCTTTGGCCAGTTGTACCGCCGCAGAAGCCGCTTCGACCGCGGCTGCGGCTTGCTCGCGGGTGCGACTGTCCAGAATCGCAGGGTTGATGGGAAGCATCCGCGCAACCACCGTTTCTCCGCTTGCGACCTCATCCCCGGGATGAACCCGTACACGCAGCAACCTGCCCGCAACGGGTGTCGAGACAATATACGTCTCACGAACGCTCGTGCGCCCCTCCTCGACAATCGTGACCTCCATCGGCCCCCGCTGCACAGTGCCAAAATCCACTGGAATTGGCTTTGGCATGAGAAGCGCGATGATCGCGGCGCCGACAAAAGCAACGACCGCAAAGATCAGTACGTTTCTGGAGAGTTTCGCTTTTTTTTGCATGCCCGTTACTCCCTTGTTTTAAGGGCTAGAGTGATATCTGAAGACCGAATTTTGCGCTGTACAAGCCACCCTGAAATTCCAGCGGCTAAGACAACAACCGAGATGGAGTTGCCGTAAGCTTTCGGCGCGAAAACAACCGGAACCTGGTAAAGATCGGTTGAGAAACCTTGCGCAATCAGATGTGAAAGTCCTGTTCCCATCCAAAGGCCAAGCGGCAGGGCCAAGAGCACCACGACCGCCAGCTCTCCGAGCAGCACAAACGCTGCCTCGGAGTGTTTGAAGCCCAAGACCCGCAAGCTGGCCAGATCGCGCGCGCTTTCGTCCTGCGCCACCCGAGCCACGTTGTAGACAATCCCGAAGGTAATGGCGAAGGCCATTACCCCCATAATGAAGCGCGCAGACCCTGCCCCCTCGTCCATGACCTTTTTAAAGGCTTCTTCGGATTCGCTTCGCAGGCTGATACCTGCGACGGCGGGCATATCCTTGAGATCGGCATAGACCTTCGACTGCCACCCATCCCGCATCGAGATATACGCCGCCGAAAACCGATCGGGTTCACCGATCTGCCGGCCCAGTGCGTCCAGATCCATGTAAGCGGGTGCGCCCAGCAGGCTTTCGGCGATCCCGGCCACCTGCGTTGTTACCTTTAGCTGCCGCCCTTCTCGGATCTCCAGCAACAGGCTATCCCCGACACCGACGTCCAACACGTCAGCCAGCGGCGTGGACAAGACTATGCCACGCTCGGGCAGGGAAATCGGCCGTAGGTCCTTGTCCAGCGCACGGTGCAATACAGGGGCTGGCGCCAGCCCCGTGATACTGCCCTTGTAGGTCCGCAGGCCATTTCGAAACACCACAGGAACAAAGCGGACAGGCTCGGCCTGCGTGATCCCCTCCATCCCCTGTAAATCGTAGATCGTCCGCATGGGCACATTCTGAACGAAACTGACCGTCGCGTCAGAGCGATCCACGACGTTGAAAGTGCGGTCGATGGCGACGTCAAACCCGTCATATATGATCAGCATCGCCAAGCTGAGCGCCATCCCCGAGGCGATCCCGATGACCGCACCCAGCATCCGCCAAGGCTGGCGCATCAGCCGACGCAAGACCATGCGGGTGGGTTGATCCAGCCGCGCAAACAACCCTTTCTTGAATGAAATAGAATGCGAGAAATCGGGGGGTGTCGGCGGGCGCATGGCCTCGGCCGGTGTCAGCCGGAAAATCCCGCGCAGGGCCCAAACCCCACCCAATGTGGCGACAGCGATGCTAAGCAGCATGCCAGACGCGAAGGACGCAAACTCAAGCCGGAACAGCAGGAAGGGCAGTTTGTAGTAGGTCGTGTAAACCGGAACCATTGCGCGCCCCAGCAGCACGCCAAGAAGACAGCCCAGCGCCGCGCCGGTCACCGCGATGAACAGCGCGAGCTCTAAATAGTGGCTGGCGACTTCTCGTTTCGAGTACCCGAAAGCCCTGACCAGACCGATTTCTTCACGTTCTGCGGTGATCATTCGGCTGGTGACGATGTACAGAAGGAAGGCAGCGACCAGCATGAAGACAGGCGGCACGGTGCTGGACGTGACCTCCAGCCCCGAGATCTCTTCGCTTAGGAATCGATCTGACGGAAAATCCTCAAGCCCATAGGATCCGGGCGCTCCAAAGGGATCCAGCACCTGATCAATCTGATCAAGCACTGCGGCTTTGTTAACCCCCCGCAAAAGAGACACCAGCGCCTCGTTGAACGCACCTTCAAGGTCTAAAGCAGCTGCAAGGGCGGGTCGGCCCATCCAGACCACACCAAACCGAGCGTCGTCTGGAATGAATTCCCCGGGGGCCGCGAAATAGATGAACTCGGGCGATTGCGCCGTGCCCACCACGTTATACCAGCGACGCACCCCGTTCAGCGTGACCTCGAAGCGTGTTCCCGGCACGATGTTATGAGCCGTCGCGAAGCTTTCCAGCAACAGAATTTCATCGGGCCTCTGTGCATAGGGCAGCCGCCCCTGTGTCAAACGCACTTCATTCAAATGCCGCCGCCCATGCAATGGCAAAGAGAGCACCTGCATGGAAATCGAGAACTCGCGGGTCGCGACCTTTGCTGACGCCATGCTTGTAAGCCGCGTCTCGACCGTGCGAACGCCGGGGATGTCAGCCAGTCGGCTTTCAACGTAGTTGGGCGCGCGCACGACCGGTGCGAATACATCGGCAAGTTGGTGGCGTTCATAATAGGCGTCTCGGGTCAGGGTCAGCGAAGACACGAACCCGGACATCATGATTTGCAGCGCGACGCCAATCGCGATCACCACCATAATCGCGGCAGCCTGCGCTTTGATCCGCCACAGATCGCGCATGAGCTTGGCATGAAGCGGTGTCACCAGTGGATCTCCTCGGCGGAAACACGGTTCTTGTTCAGCTCGACCTTTTTGATTTGCCCGTCCGCGAAGTGAATGATCCGATCCGCCATCGCAGCAGTGGCTGCAGCATGGGTGATCAGCAAGACCGTCGTGCCCAGCACCTCGTTTACGTCCTGGATGACCCGCAGAACGGCGCGGCCCGTTGCACTGTCCAGCGCACCCGTAGGCTCGTCGCAAAACAGCACGTCCGGTTGCTTCGCTACGGCACGTGCAATGGCAACCCGCTGTTGTTCACCCCCGGAAAGCTGGGCCGGAAAATGGTCAATACGCTTGGTAAGCCCAACAAGCTCAAGAGCCCGCTCCGCAGTTATTGGGTTTTCGGAGATTTCCGTGACAAGCTCGACATTCTCGCGCGCGGTCAGGCTTGGCATCAAGTTGTAGAACTGAAAGACAAACCCCACATGGCGGCGCCGATAGTTGGTAAGCGCACGGTCATCCATTTTCGAAAGATCTTGATCGCGAAACTGAACCGCGCCCGACGTTGCGCGATCCAATCCCCCCAAAATATTCAGAAGCGTGGACTTGCCGCTTCCAGATGGCCCAAGCAAAACGACTATTTCACCATCTTCAATCTCAAGATCCGCCCCTCTCAGAGCGTGGACCGCAGAATGCCCTTCACCATAAGTCTTGGTTAAATCCTCAACCTTGAAGGCGAGATTTGCTTCTGTTTTACGTGCCTGATCCATGGCTTACCCTACCACGATCACCCGACACTGAATAATGATCGAAGTCAAAGGCGCGACCCGCTGGCTTGAACCTTGTTCTGCGTTGCTTTTGCGAAGGTTAGAAAGCTGGGTGCCGTGCCTTAGCCTTGAAACCTACTTGCCAAATCTCACAGCCCTCACGCATGCCACCACTGGCAAACTCTTCATAGAGATCAACGAAGCTGGGGGTGTATAGACAGGTCGCTTTCAAAACGTGGCCAACCTGGCTTTGTTCGGCCCGGATGCCTTGAGTGCCTTGCATCAATGAATCAGGGAAGCTATGGCGGAGGAGGTGGGATTCGAACCCACGGTAGACTTTCACCTACGTCGGTTTTCAAGACCGGTGCATTCAACCACTCTGCCACTCCTCCGACAAAAAGACGCTTAACTTCCATCGAGCGATTCTAAAAGTGAAGAATTCACGCGAGAAGGTGCTCATGCGACATGGAAGCGATTGCTGCTCTTTTCTCGCGCGGATGTTGTGTTTAGACTACTCGCAAATCTTGAGGGACACCCTGAAAGAGCAGTTTGGATCCGAGGATCCTAAATAGATATACTAGGGGCGCGATATGTCGACAAAGACCACCTTGAAAGTGGCCATGGCACTTGGATGTGCCTTTCTTGTAGCTGCGTGCGACGACACCAATCTTCCTGGCTTCATGAAGAACACCAATGACGGCAAGGAAAGCACCAAAGCGTCCTCCCGTCAGGTAGAAACAAAAGAGCGCGATGTTGAAGCGCCCGAGGTCTTTCAGGTGACCGAGAAAGGTCTCTGGGATGGCCGCCCCAGCCTTGGCGGTGTCTGGGTCGCACACCCTAACGCGACCGACCCTGAACGCGTCATCATTCGTAACATGTCGAACGGTAAGTTCGTGGTGGGTGCCTTGTTCCGTCGTGAACGTGAGATCCCGGGACCCCGTTTGCAGGTTTCGTCCGGCGCTGCGGCCGAACTTGGGCTTCTGGCCGGTGCTCCGTCTGAGCTGAAAGTGACCGCCCTACGCAAGCAAAAGGTCCCCGTGACACCCCCGCCCGAGGCCGAACCTGCCCTAGAGAACCCTGCAGAGATTTCGCAGTCGACGCTGGATGACCCGATTGCCGCGGCCGAGGCAGCGCTTGACCGCACCGAAAAAACGACACGCCGCGTTGGCACAAGACCTGCCGCGAAACCGGCGACAAAACCCGCTGCCAAGCCGGCTGCAGACGCCACGCCCAAAGCACCTGCCCCGTCGAGCACACTGACCAAACCCTATATTCAGATTGGCATCTTCTCGGTCGAAGAGAATGCTAAAAGCACAGCCGAATCCCTGCGCGGGATCGGCATCACTCCGACAATCAAACCGGGCAAAACGAACGGTAAGGATTTCTGGCGCGTACTTGCAGGGCCCGCGTCGACCAAATCGGAACGTGCCGATCTGCTGAAGAAGATTGAAGGGCTTGGCTTCGCCGACGCCTATTTCGTCACGAACTAAAACCGGAAAGCAGGCACCGGCTGCGCCCCCTCCAAAGCAATCAAAGGACAATACCTAAACATGATTCGTCGCCTGACCTTGTGCATTTCGGCCTTTGTGGCATTGGTTCTACTTGCGGCGCTGCCCGCGCGGGCGTTCGATACGCGCGCCACATCGGCCTACGTGCTGGATGTGACCACGGGCACTGTGCTGCTCGAAAGGAACGCGGAAGCTCCGCTGCCGCCGGCTTCAATGTCGAAGCTTATGACGGTGAACATGTTGTTCGAGGCTTTGGCCGATGGACGCGTCACCCTGTCGACCCCTTTCGGCGTATCAGATCGCGCGGCCAACATGGGTGGTTCCACCATGTTCTTGACCCAGGGCGACCGCCCGACCGTCGAGGATCTGTTGCAGGGTATCATCGTGCAGTCAGGCAATGATGCCTGCGTGGCCGTTGCAGAAGGGCTGGCCGGCACCGAAGACGCCTTTGCCCGCATGATGACCGACCGCGCCCGCAACATGGGACTGGAGAACTCTAGCTTCGGCAACGCCTCGGGCTGGCCCCATCCGCTTCAGCGCATGTCGATGAAAGATCTGGCCCTTTTGGCGCGTCATCTGATTGTCGAATTCCCGGACTACTACCGCTATTTCTCGCAAACCGAATACCACTATAAAGACCGCGCTCCGGACAATCGGTTCAATCGGAACCCTCTGCTTAGACTTGGGATCGGCGCGGATGGTCTGAAAACCGGCCACACGCAGGAAGCGGGATATGGTTTGGTCGGCTCGGCCCGTCAGGGGGATCGGCGCATCGTTTTCGTGATCTCGGGCATGTTGTCTGAAAAGGAACGCGCGGAAGAGGCCGAGGCAATCGTCAACTGGGCCTTCCGCCAGTTCACCATGAAGACAACCGTCAAAGCAGGTCAGCGCGTGGCCGAGGCACCCGTCTGGTTGGGGTCTAACGCGACCGTCGGACTGGTCCCTGCCGCGGATGTGAACCTGCTGATCCCGGCGGGTCAGCGTGACGGCATCAGCGCAACAATTACCTGGACCGGCCCGATCCCGGCACCGATCGCCCAAGGGCAGGAACTGGCCCAGATGGTGATCAGCCGCGATGGGCTAAGTGACACTGTCGTCCCACTTATTGCAGAACATGGTGTGGGAAATGCAGGCTATACCAAGCGCCTGACCACTGCAGCAAGCAAGGTCCTGACGTTGGTCATGGGTGGTGACGCCCCGCCCCCGGTGAGCATTCCCGGCACGACATCAACCGCAAACTGATCTGATCATGCGCGGATTGTTTATCAGTTTCGAGGGCATCGACGGCTCGGGCAAGTCCACTCAGGCGCGCTTGCTGGCCGAGGCCTTGCGGGACGTTGGCCATGATGTTGTCCTGACACGCGAACCCGGCGGGTCTGCCGGGGCCGAAGAAATCCGCGCACTTGTGCTGGAAGGCGACCCCGACCGTTGGTCCGCTGAAACCGAGCTATTGCTGTTCACCGCCGCCCGTCGCGACCATCTGGAGCGGTTGATCAACCCGGCACTGGCCGAGGGGAAAATCGTCATCACCGACCGTTTCGCAGATAGCTCACGTATGTATCAGGGCACACGGTCCGGCGATAAACGCGCACAGGTCGACGCGCTGCATGACCTGATGATCGGGTGCGAACCGGATGTGACGTTCCTGATCGACATGGACCCCGATCTGGGCCACGCCCGCGCCAAAGGGCGCGGCGGCACCGAGGAACGGTTCGAGGATTTCGGCGCCGAACTTCAGCATAAAATGCGCGCTGGATTTTTACAGTTGGCGCAGGATCATCCCGACCGTTTCCGCGTAATCGACGGCACGCGCGACATAGATACGGTGGCTGCGGACGTTCTTGCCACTGCGCTGGCCGATATCAAGGCTCGCGCATGAACACCGCCCCCGAGGACATCCCCCAGCCCGACCAAATCGAAGGCGCCCCGCATCCGCGTGAAGCGACGCGCCTGATCGGGCAAGACGCGGCCGAGCAGGCGTTTCTAACCGCATATAACTCGGACCGGATGCATCACGGCTGGCTGATCACTGGCCCGCGCGGCGTGGGCAAGGCGACATTGGCGTGGCGTATCGCACGCTTCCTGCTGGCCACTCCGGCGGATGACGGGGGTATGTTTGCGGCCCCTGCCCCGGACACGCTCGACATTTCACCTGATCACCCGATTGCACACCGAATTGCCGCCCTCTCGGAACCGGGCCTGTTTCTGCTGCGCCGCCCGTGGGATGAAAAGGCCAAGCGCCTCAGGGGCGAGATCACTGTGGACGAGGTGCGCAAGCTGAAAAGCTTCTTCGCACTGTCTTCGGCCGGTGGTGGACGGCGCGTGGTGATTGTCGATGTGGCGGACGAGATGAACACCAACGCCGCCAACGCGCTTTTGAAACTGCTGGAAGAACCCCCCGAAGGTGCCGTGTTGCTGTTGATCAGCCACCAACCCTCGCGGCTTTTGCCCACAATCCGGTCGCGCTGCCGCGAACTGCGCCTGCCGCCTCTTACGCCTGAAGCGTTGTCTGAAGTTATGGCCGGTCTGGATGAAACACCGTCTGCAGATGATGTTCTTCGCCTGAACGAGCTGGCCGCTGGGTCGGCCGGTGACGCTCTGCGCCTCACGCATCTGAACGGGTTGGGGCTTTACGGTGATCTGGTCCAGATTTTTCAAGCCCGAGATTTCGATCGCCCTCGTGCTTTGAAACTTGCGGAAAGTGCCACAGGCAAGGCCAATGCTGATCGGTACGAACTGATCTTGCACCTGTTTGATCTGTTTCTGGCCCGTCTGGCCCGCCACGGGGCCGGATTTCACCCCGCTGCCGAGGCCGCGCCCGGCGAAGCTGCCTGCCTTGCCCGGCTGTCACCCCACCCACATGCCGCACGGGCTTGGGCCGAGTTGCAGCAGGAATTGTCAGCGCGAGCCGGTCATGGGCGGGCGGTGAACCTTGACCCGGCAGCGCTCATCCTTGATATGGTTTTCAAGATCAACGATACGGCCGTGAAATTGGCGGCCTGAGGCAAGGACGCCCCATATGAGCACGCCCAAAATCACCGACAGCCACTGCCATCTGGACTTCCCGGATTTCGAAGGACGTCTGGACGAGGTGATCGCCAATGCCGCCGAGGCTGGTGTCGCGCGTATGGTGACAATCTGCACCAAGATGGCCAATCTGGCGCAGGTGCAGCCCATCGCCGAGGCACATGCCCCAATCTTCTTCGCCGCTGCGACCCACCCGATGAGCGTGGCGTCCGAGCCGATGGTCTCGGTCGACGAACTGGTCGCCCTTGCCGCCCATCCCAAATTCGTCGGCATCGGGGAAACTGGTTTGGACCTTCACTACACCGCCGAAAGCCGCGACGTGCAGATCGAAAGCCTTTTGATCCACATCGAAGCCGCGCGCCAAACGGGCCTGCCGCTGATCATCCATTCGCGTGACGCGGACGACGATATGGCGCGCATCCTGACGGAAGAACACGCCAAAGGCGCGTTTGACTGCGTAATGCATTGCTTCAGCTCTGGCCCGGAACTGGCCAAGGCCGCGCTGGATCTTGGGTTCTATCTGTCCATGTCTGGCATCGCCGCTTTCCCGCGCAGCAAAGAGGTGCGCGATATCTTCGCCGCAGCCCCGGTCGACCGCATTTTGGTCGAGACCGACGCGCCCTATCTGGCCCCCCCGCCCCATCGCGGCAAGCGCAATGAACCAGCCTTTACGGTTCACACTGCCAAAGTAGGCGCTGAGCTTTATGGCCTCAGCTATGAAGACTTCGCAGCCCAGACCGAGGCGAATTTCGAACGGCTTTTTGCCAAGGCCGCGGCCTATGAGGTGCCCGCATGACGGAACTAGCACCCGGCACCTATTTTACCATCCTTGGCTGCGGGTCCTCGGGCGGCGTGCCACGTTTGGGTGGGCATTGGGGGGATTGCGACCCCACCAACCCCAAAAACCGCCGTACTCGCTGCTCGGCACTTGTGACGCGCGTTGGGGACAATGGTGGCGTGACTCGCGTTTTGATCGACACATCACCCGACATGCGCAGCCAGCTTTTGGACGCGGGCGTCGGCGCGCTGGACGCCGTTGTTTACACCCACAGCCACGCGGACCACATGCATGGCATCGATGACCTGCGGATGATCGTCTATAACATGCGCAAACGCGTGCCAGTTTGGGCCGACAGCCCTACGCAAACCGCACTGATGTCCCGCTTTGGCTATGCCTTCATTCAACCCGAGGGGTCGAGCTATCCGCCTATTCTGGACCTACACTCGATTGACGGAGACGTGGTGATCGAAGGCGAAGGTGGCGCAATCCGCCTGACCCCGTTCGAGGTGCGCCACGGCGGCATGGACTCTCTGGGATTCCGCATCGGCGACCTGGCCTATTTGCCCGATGTCAGCGAGATCCCCGATGACGTGACCCATGTGCTGCAAGGGCTTCAGACCTTTGTCATCGATGCGCTGCGACGCACGCCGCATCCGACCCATTTCAATCTGGATGATGCCCTGCATTGGATCCGCCAGTCTGGAACCAGACAAGGTGTTCTGACCAACATGCATATCGATCTGGACTACGCCACGGTCGAAGCAGAAACCCCCGACAATGTGACCGTGGCTTTTGACGGGATGGTTCTGCCCATTCGGCACCCATGAATGCCCTGATCGACATCATCCTGCCGGTCTTTCTGGTGGTTGGTTTCGGCTTTCTTGTTCGCTGGCGCGAGGCGTTGAGCGACGCGGCATTTGACGGGTTGATGAAGTTTTCGCAAACCGTTGCCATTCCCTGCTTGTTGTTTTTGGCCATCGCTGGATTGGATCTGGGGGAAGAGGTCAACATCCCCTTGCTGATCAGTTTCTATTCAGGCGCGCTGATTGGATTCTTTGGCGGTCTGCTGGGGGCACGTTATCTATTTCGCCGCCCATGGACCGATGCGGTGGCCATCGGCTTTGCCTCGCTCTTCTCAAACTCGGTTCTGCTTGGCCTGCCGATCACCGAACGCGCTTTCGGGGCAGACGCCCTTGCCAGCAACTATGCCATCATCGCGTTTCATGCGCCTTTTTGTTATTCGGTAGGCATCATCGCGATGGAAATCGCCCGCACCAATGGATCAGGTCCGGCCCAAACGCTGCGCCAGATCGTGCGCTCGATGTCACGCAATGTACTGGTCATGGCAATTGCAGCAGGTTTCGTTGTGAACCTAACAGGATTGGCTCTGCCAGGTGTGCTGACCGAAGCTCTGTCTCTTATGGCACGTGCGGCACTGCCCACTGCTCTCTTTGCGCTTGGGGGCGTGCTCTACGTCTACCGCCCAGAGGGCGATCTGAAGATCGTGGCTTATCTTTGCATTCTATCTTTGATCGTTCATCCGGCAATCACCTGGTCGCTTGGCTCTTTGCAAGGATTGGAAACAGGCGCATTCCGTTCGGCCATTTTGACCGCAGCCAGCGCCCCCGGCATCAACGCCTATGTCTTTGCCAGCTTCTATGGAGTCGGCAAACGCATTGCGGCCACGACGGTGCTGGCTGGCACCGCCCTGTCCGTTTTTACTGTCTGGGGCTGGCTTGCCCTTTTGGGCGCGTCCTAACCCGTTTCACGCGAGCTTTCATAGGTATTGTTACGAATAGCGTCGCCGGGATATTTTCTCGTAACATATCTATTGTGACGAATCGCCATTCAGACTATATTCGACCAAACGGTCAGCAATACTCCGAGCCGCCGCAAGCTTATCCCGCGCCGCGCTTGGACATTCCGGGAGGGATATATGGAAGCTTTCATCTGCGACGCAGTGCGTACTCCGATCGGTCGATATGGCGGAGCGCTGTCCAGCGTCCGCGCCGACGACCTAGCCGCTTTGCCCATCGCTGCCTTGAAAGAGCGCAACCCCGATGTGGATTGGGCGTCAATTGATGACGTCATCTATGGCTCTG
The DNA here is from genome assembly GCF_900302485.1 of Aliiroseovarius pelagivivens. Lineage (NCBI taxonomy): Bacteria > Pseudomonadati > Pseudomonadota > Alphaproteobacteria > Rhodobacterales > Paracoccaceae > Aliiroseovarius > Aliiroseovarius pelagivivens. The sequence goes on from NZ_OMOI01000001.1 coordinate 1,836,345, forward strand.
CCAACCAGGCAGGCGAAGACAACCGCAACGTGGCCCGCATGGCCGCCCTTCTGGCAGGTCTGCCCGTCGAAGTTCCGGGTACCACGATCAACCGCTTATGTGCCTCGGGCATGGACGCGGTCGGCATGGCAGCCCGTGGCGTTAAGGCAGGCGATTATGACCTGTGCATCGCGGGTGGCGTCGAAAGCATGAGCCGCGCACCCTTCGTGATGCCCAAGGCCACCAGCGCCTTCACCCGCGCCAATGCGGTTTACGACACCACAATCGGCTGGCGCTTCGTGAACCCGAAGATGGACAAGATGCACGGCACCCATTCAATGCCCCAGACGGCTGACAATGTGGCTGAAGACTATGCCGTAAGCCGCGAAGATCAGGACGCTTTTGCTGCTCGCAGCCAAGCCCGCTGGGCCGCTGCGAACGAGGCTGGCATGTTCGCGGACGAGATCATTCCGGTGACCATTCCGCAGCGCAAGGGTGATCCCATTGTTGTCGACACCGACGAACATCCCCGCCCCGGCACCTCGGCTGAAAAGCTGTCTGGCCTGCGCGGCGTGAACGGCCCCGACCTGACGGTAACGGCCGGCAATGCCTCGGGCGTGAATGATGGCGCAGCGGCGATGCTGATCGCCTCGGAAGCCGCCGCGAATGCCAACAATCTGAAACCGATGGCCCGCGTGGTTTCCATGCAAGCCGCCGGTGTCGCGCCCCGCGTCATGGGCATCGGCCCCGTTCCTGCCAGCCGCAAGGCACTGGATAAGGCCGGGCTGACGATCGACAAAATCGATGTGATAGAATTGAACGAAGCGTTTGCAAGCCAAGGTCTTGCCACGCTGCGCGAACTGGGTGTCGCGGATGATGATCCGCGCGTGAACCCGAATGGCGGTGCGATTGCACTGGGCCACCCGCTGGGCATGTCCGGCGCACGGTTGGTGCTGACCGCCGCTTATCAACTGCAACGCACTGGTGGGCGCTATGCGCTGTGCACCATGTGTGTGGGTGTGGGACAGGGCGTTGCCCTTATTCTGGAAAGGATCTGACGATGTATGCACAGATGATCACAGCCGAGGCCTCGGACGAGGATCCCAAGCTGCTTGAAGAATTTCAGGCGCGGATTGACCGCGACGAAAAGATCGAGCCCAAAGACTGGATGCCGATGGCGTATCGCAAGACGCTGATCCGCCAGATCGGCCAGCACGCGCACTCGGAAGTCGTGGGTCAGCTGCCGGAAGGCAACTGGATCACCCGCGCGCCGACGCTGGAACGCAAAGCGATCCTGCTGGCGAAAGTGCAGGACGAGGCCGGTCACGGTCTGTATCTGTACTCGGCCGCGGAAACGCTGGGCGTCAGCCGCGACGAGCTGGTCGAGCTGCTGCACGAAGGCAAGATGAAGTATTCGTCGATCTTCAACTACCCCACCTTGAACTGGGCCGATATTGGCGCCGTGGGTTGGCTGGTAGATGGCGCAGCCATCGTGAACCAGGTGGCCCTGCAGCGGACATCCTATGGCCCCTATAGCCGCGCGATGATCCGCATCTGTAAGGAAGAAAGCTTCCACGCGCGTCAAGGCTATCACGCGATCATGCAGATGGCCTTTGGCACGCCTGCTCAGAAAGCGATGGCACAAGACGCCGTGAACCGCCTGTGGTTCCCCGCGATCATGATGTTTGGCCCGTCGGACAGCGAAAGTGTCCACTCGGAGCAGTCGATGACCTGGAAGATCAAGGTCCGCTCGAACGATGATCTGCGTCAGCAGTTCGTCGACCAGACCATTCCTCAGATCGAGTATCTGGGTCTGGACCTGCCGGATCCCGGCATCAAGTGGAACGAGGAACGTGGTCATTACGATTATTCGGACCCCGACTGGTCCGAGTTCTTCAACGTTATCAAAGGCAAAGGCCCCTGCAACGTGGACCGTCTGAACGACCGGACCAACGCGTGGGAAGACGGCGCATGGGTGCGTGACGGTCTTCTGGCCCATGGCAACAAAAAAGCCGCTGCACGCACAGCCGCCGAATAAGGAGAGATCACATGTCGAAAGAATGGCCCCTCTGGGAAGTATTTATCCGCGGTCAGCATGGCCTGAGCCACCGTCACGTTGGCAGCCTGCACGCACCTGACGCTGAAATGGCAATCAAGAACGCCCGCGACGTCTACACCCGCCGCAACGAAGGCGTGTCGATCTGGGTCGTGGAAGCACAGCACATCGCAGCGTCCAGCCCCGAAGAAAAAGGTCCGCTGTACGAGCCCTCGAACTCGAAGGTCTATCGTCACCCGACTTTCTTCGACATTCCGGAAGAAGTGGGGCACATGTAATGGCTGACAACGCTCTGTTTCAATTCCTGCTGAGGATGGGCGACAACAGCCTGATCCTTGGCCACCGCGTCAGCGAATGGTGTGGCCATTCGCCGGTGCTGGAAGAAGATATCGCACTGGCCAATACGGCGCTGGACCTGATTGGTCAGACGCAATTCTGGCTGGGTCTTGCAGGTGAAGTCGAAGGCAAAGGCCGTACGGCTGACGACCTTGCTTTCCTGCGCGACGCTTGGGATTACCGCAACGTGCTTTTGTGCGAGCTGCCCAACGGTGATTTCGGCCGGACCCTTATGCGTCAGTTCCTCTATGACGCATGGTCGTCCGTGATGCTGGGCCGCCTGATGACGTCGTCGAACGAACGCGTGGCCGAGATCGCAGCCAAAGCCTCCAAAGAGGTTGCCTATCACGTGGAACGCTCGGGCGACACGGTGGTTGGTCTTGGCGACGGAACGGAAGAAAGCCATGCCCGTATGCAGGCAGCGCTGGATCACCTCTGGCCCTATGTGGGCGAAATGTTTGATAGCGACGAGGTCGATGCGGCCATGGTCAAGGCAGGTATTGCCCCCGATCCCGCTTCCCTGCGCGAAGAATATGACGCGCTGGTGAGCAAGGTTCTGAGCCAAGCAACGCTGACGATCCCGACCGACACGTTCCACCACAAGGGTGGGCGCACGGGCTATATGCATACCGAGCATCTGGGCCATCTGCTCTGCTCGATGCAATGGCTGCAGCGCGCTTATCCGGGCGCGACCTGGTAAGATGGGTCAGCCGTCAGTAGATACGATCTGGGACTGGTTGGACCAGGTGCCCGACCCCGAGATCCCCGTGATCTCGTTGGTCGACCTGGGCATCATCCGGGATGTGAAATGGGAAGGCGACACCTTGAAGGTCGCCGTCACCCCGACCTATTCCGGCTGTCCAGCCACCTCGATCATCAACATCGACATCGAAACCGCGTTGCGCGACCGCGGAATCGAGAAGCTGACCCTGACACAGCAACTGTCCCCTCCGTGGACCACCGACTGGCTGTCGGACAAGGGCAAAGCGGCGCTGGAGAAATTCGGCATCGCCCCCCCTTCCCCCAAAGGCGAACCCGATCGCTGCCCCAATTGTGGCGGCCATGATCTGGAACGCACCAGCCAATTCGGCTCGACCCCATGCAAGGCGCTCTGGCGATGCCGCGACTGCCTTGAACCCTTTGATTACTTCAAGTGCATCTAGGAGACACCCATGGCGCGCTTCCACAATCTTACTGTGACCGATATCCAGAAAACCATCCGCGACGCGGTGGTGGTGACGCTCACCCCTGAAGACCCCGAAGCTTTCGACTTCACCCAAGGCCAATACCTCACCTTCCGTCGCGACTTCGACGGGCAGGAACTGCGCCGCTCCTACTCGATCTGTTCGGGTCTGGACGATGGCAAGCTGCAGGTGGGCATAAAACGTGTCGATGGCGGCGCGTTCTCGACCTGGGCCAATGAAGAGCTGGCGACGGGCGCGATGATCGAAGCCATGCCCCCCATGGGCAACTTCCACATCCCGCTCGATGCGACCACCAACCGCCACTATCTGGGCTTTGCAGGCGGGTCGGGCATCACGCCGGTTCTGTCGATCATCAAGACCACGCTGGCGCGCGAGCCTCAGTCCGAGTTCACGCTGGTCTACGCCAACAAGGCCGTGACCACGATCATGTTCCGCGAGGAACTGGAAGACCTGAAAAACCTCTATATGGGCCGCTTCAACGTGATCCATATCCTTGAAAGCGACGCGCAGGAAATTGACCTGTTCACCGGGTTGGTGGATGCGGAAAAATGCGCGGCATTGTTCAAGAACTGGATCGACATTAAATCCGTCGACACAGCCTTCATCTGTGGCCCCGAACCAATGATGCTGGGCATTGCCAAGGCACTGCGCGATCATGGGCTGGACGATGCCCAGATCAAGTTCGAGCTGTTTGCCTCAAGCCAACCGGGCCGCGCCGCCAAGAAAGCCACCAGCAAAGCTGCTGTGTCGGGCGAAGGCATCGAAGCTGTGATCGCCATGGACGGTGCAAGCCGCACCATCACCATGGACGGCGAAACCTCGATCCTGGACGCGGCTTTGGCCAATGACATGGACGCGCCCTACGCCTGTAAGGCCGGGGTCTGCTCGACCTGCCGCTGTAAGGTTCTGGAAGGCGACGTGGACATGATCACCAACCACGCGCTGGAAGATTACGAGGTCGAGAAAGGCTATGTCCTTTCCTGCCAATCCTATGCCCGCTCGGGCAAAGTCGTCGTCGATTTCGACCAATAAGGAGACCCCAATGTCAGAGATGAGCATCACCGATTATCTGGCTCAGGGCGGTGTCCTGACCAATCCCGAAAACGTCCCGGCGCGCTATCGCGCCGAGCTGATGCGCCTGATGGCCACTTTCGTGGACAGCGCATTGGCAGGGGCTGCTGGCTTCGCCGACATCATCAACGAAGGTCCGGGCATCAAGGAACGCATCGCGGCTGCCAAGATCGTTCTGGAAAAAACCGACAATGCCGACAAGGTTCTGTCGATCATGGGCGACTTCGGCGCCAACACCGCACGCTATGCCAACCACCATCCGTGGACGGATCGTGTGGCGCGCGACGCCGATATTGGCACCTCGCGCACGGATACAGACATGCGCCTGTCGGTGTTCAATTATCCCATGCAGGGCTGGTCGGATGCCGTGGTCATGAACCTTCTGATGGGTCTGGCCGTGGGCGTGCAGATGAGCGAGTTCAAACGCGTGTCCTATGCCCCCTTGGCCGAAGCCTTCCGCGCCGTCGGCCCGGTCGAGGCCCGCCACGCCGAACTGGCCGCCGAGGGCATTGAACGCCTTGTGGAAACCGGCACCAGCATGGCCGACCTGCAAGCCAGCGTCGACTATTGGTGGCCCCGCGTCGCCGCAAGCTTCGGCAAGGACGTGTCGACCCGCGCCAGCCAATTGCAGGCCTTTGGGCTGCGCCACTCATCAAACGCCGAACTGCGCGAGGAATGGGAAGCGGCTGCTGCCACCACCTTGGACAAACTGGGGCTAAGCGCACCGTAAGCGCCCGCCCACCCGAATACGAACAGAGGACAGAGCATGACCCTGATGAAAGTCTCCAGCTTCGCGGCTGGTCAATGGATCGCACCGGGCGCAAATGCCCGCCCAATCGCCTCGGCCATCACTGGGCTGCCGCTTGCTGAAGCGGGTGGCGCCGATCTGGATATGCAGGCGATGATCGACTATGCGCGCAATGTGGGCGGCCCTGCCCTGCGCGAGATGGGCTTTCATGACCGCGCCAAGATGCTGAAAGCACTGGCAATGGAATTGGGTCAGCACAAACAAGAGCTTTACGACCTCAGCTTCGACACTGGGGCCACGCAATCGGACCACATGATCGACATCGACGGCGGTGTGGGCACCGTGTTCGTCTTCGCCTCAAAAGGCCGTCGCGAGATGCCGGACGGTAAAGTCTATATCGATGGCGAGATCGAGCAGCTGTCGCGCAACGGCACCTTCCTTGGCATGCACATCGCGACCCCGCTGCAGGGCGTGGCCGTCCACATCAACGCGTTCAACTTCCCGGTCTGGGGCATGCTGGAAAAACTGGCCCCGACGCTTCTGGCCGGTGTGCCCGCGATCGTGAAGCCTGCTACGGCGACCTCTTACGTGACCGAAGCCGCCGTACGCATCATGCTGGACAGTGGCATCTTGCCCGAAGGCGCATTGCAGCTGATTTCCGGCGGCACCGGTGACCTTCTGGACCGTCTTGGCCCGCAGGATATCGTCAGCTTCACAGGCTCGGCCCAGACCGCGTCGATGCTGCGGTCAAACCCGAACATCCTGAAAAACTCGGTGCGCTTTGTGGCCGAACAGGACAGCCTGAACGCCTCTATTCTGGGGCCTGACGTCACGCCCGGCACGACGGAATTTGACCTCTTTATCAAAGAGGTACACCGCGAGATGACCACGAAGGCGGGTCAGAAATGTACTGCCATCCGCCGCATCATCGCGCCGGAAGCACAGGTTCAAAACGTGATTGAGGCCCTGTCGGCCCGTCTGGACAAAACCGTGATCGGTGACCCGCGTGCCGAAGGCGTGCGCATGGGCGCTCTGGTCTCGGCCGGGCAGAAGACAGATGTGTTGCAGAAGGCCGCCGCCATCGGGTCGGAAAGCAAGATGGTCTATGGCAACCCGGATGACATCGATTTCGAAGGCGACGTTGATCCAGGCGCTTTCGTGAAGCCGATGCTGTTTCACTGCGAAAACCCCGACACCGCGACCATCGTCCACGAATGCGAGGCGTTCGGTCCCGTGTCGACCATCATGGGCTATCGCGACATCGCCCACGCCATCGAATTGGCAAACAAGGGCGAAGGCTCGTTGGTCGCCTCGGTTATCACCGGATCGGGCGAAGTAGCGCGCGAAGTTGCTATGGGGGCCGGCGCCTTCCACGGTCGCCTGTATTTCAACAACGCAACCTCGATGAAAGAATCCACCGGTCACGGCTCGCCCCTGCCGCACATGGTGCATGGCGGTCCGGGTCGTGCTGGCGGCGGCGAGGAAATGGGCGGTGTCCGTGGTGTACTACACTACATGCAACGGACCGCCATTCAGGGCAGCCCCGACATCCTGACCTCGATCAGTGGGCGCTGGGTGCCCGGCGCGACCGAGATCACCGGCCCGGCTCACCCGTTCACTCGCAAATATGGCGAGCTGTCGATTGGCGAGACGCTGAACACCAAATCGCGCGAAGTCACATTGGCGGATATCGAAAAGTTCGCCCATTTCACCGGCGACACCTTCTATGCGCACATGGACAGCGAAGCCGCCAAGCGAAACCCATTCTTCCCGGATCGCGTGGCGCATGGCTATCTGCTGCTTTCCTTCGCCGCTGGCCTGTTCGTCGAGCCCAACGAAGGCCCCGTTCTGGCCAATACCGGACTTGACAACCTGCGCTTTATGAAGCCAGTCGAGGCCGGTGACAGCATGAAAGTGCGCCTGACCGTGAAGGCCAAAACGCGCCGCACGGATGAATATGGCGAAGTACGCTGGCACGTCACCCTGACCAATCAGGATGACGAACTGGTGGCGGAATATGAGCTGCTGACGATGAACGCCTATTGAGGACACGATGACACTGACCGACCCGCTTCAGGAGACGCTGGCGCACTTGCGCGACAGTAGCGATCTGCGCGTCTGGTCAGTAATCGTTACCTTAATGGGGGATCTGACCGTTATGGGTGCGCCGGATGCTGATGCGTCCGGCGTTTCCGGTCAGGCCTTGGGTAAGGTCATGGCCGCCCTTGGCATCCGCCCGGAAGCCACCCGAGTGGCGCTGCACCGGCTGCGCAAGGATGGCTGGATCGAAAGCACGCGGCACGGGCGCCGCTCTGTCTATCACCTGACACAAGACGGGCTGGCCCAGACCAAGGCCGTGGCGGATCGCATCTATGGCCCTGCGCGTGCAGCGCCTGCGCAATGGCATCTGCTTGCCCTGCCCCCGCACGCCGAAGATGATGGAAGCTTTGACAGCTTGATCGCCGAGGGTTTCAGCGAACTTATGCCCGGCGTATTCCTTGGCACCTCGGCCCCACGCACGACGCCCGAAGCACTGCATTTTTCTGACCCAAAGGCCGAGTTGCCCAGTTGGGTCATCGCAAAGCTTGCGCCGCCGAAGTTGCAAATAGATTCGGATCAGTTGCGAAAAACAATTAAGCACCTGCCGCTCGGCGCTTTACACAGCCTATCCGCGCTGGATCGCGCAGCTCTCAGGCTGGTATTGCTGCATGAATGGCGACGTATCGCGCTTCGCCTGCCCGACCTTCCAGTGGAGGCGATCTGCCCGGACCTTCAGGTTCGCGCATTGGTGCATGAGGCTTTGAAGGCGCTTGGGCCGCTGCCGGTTGACCAACTGTCCCCATAAACAGAAACGGCCCCGCGCAGTCTGCACAGGGCCGTTCAATCATTTGTAATCCAGATCAGGCGTGTTCCAGCAAGCCCTTTTCGGACGCAAGCTCTTGCATGCGCTTTTGTAGCTTCTCAAACGCCCGCACTTCAATCTGACGGATCCGCTCGCGGCTGACGTCATAGACACCCGATAGGTCTTCCAGCGTCACCGGCTTATCTTTCAGGCGGCGTTGGGTCAGGATGTCTTTTTCCCGATCGTTCAGAACATCCATGGCTTGCGACAGAAGCTCGCGACGGACGTTCATTTCATCGGTTTCGGCATAGTCGCCCGCTTGGTCGGCATCTTCATCTTCCAGCCAGTCCTGCCACTGCATCGCACCTTCGCCATCGTTCGAGACAGTCGCATTCAGCGACGCGTCCCCACCCGATAGGCGACGGTTCATCGAGATTACCTCTTCCTTGGTCACGTTCAGGTCATCAGCGATTTTCTGAACGTTTTCCGGACGCAGGTCACCTTCTTCCAGCGCACCAATGCGCGCCTTCGCTTTACGCAGGTTGAAGAACAGCTTTTTCTGAGCCGACGTCGTGCCAAGCTTTACCAGCGACCACGAGCGCAGGATGTATTCCTGGATCGAGGCACGGATCCACCACATCGCATAGGTCGCCAAACGGAACCCTTTTTCAGGGTCAAACCGTTTTACGGCCTGCATCAGGCCCACATTGGCTTCGGAAATCACCTCGGCCTGCGGCAATCCATAGCCGCGATAGCCCATGGCGATCTTGGCGGCCAGACGCAGGTGCGAGTTCACCATCTGGTGCGCAGCGTCACGGTCCTCGTGATCGGCCCAGCGTTTGGCCAGCATGTATTCCTGTTCCGGCTCCAGCATCGGGAATTTCCGAATTTCCTGAAGATAACGATTCAAACCGCCTTCTGGCGTCGGGGCCGGTAAATTTTTATAGTTGCTCATCTTTGCAAACTTCTCCTGTCCGCTTCCCTCATGTTTAAGGGCTTAACATCGAGATAAGCCTTACAACACAGTTTTCAAGAGGGTGTCGTCGACTTTCATTATCAGAGTATGAACCTCTGCGCGCAAATGTAAGAGGATGACACATTGCCTCACGGCTTCGTGCAGAAAGTTGCAAATGCAAATTAAAGCAGAGGCGCCATCATCCCGACCGTGTTGATTAGAACACGGCGGGTAATCGACCAGCTTTCGACCTTCTTGCGCGAAACAGGCAAAGAGGCGTTCAAGAACAGCTCTTGCTTTTCCACGATTGCACCGACGGTGGTCGGATCGGCCAGCATCATGCTGTTTTCATAGTTCAGATCAAAGCTTCTGCGATCCAGATTGGGGGACCCGACAAGGGCCGCCTGTCCATCCACGGTCAAGATCTTGGCGTGCAGAAGGCCGGGCTGAAACTCGTGGATCTCGACACCCGCCTTCAACAACGCCCGATAGAAGCTGCGCGAGGCAAAACCCACGAAATGGCTGTCATTATTGGCCGGTACGTTCAGCCGCACCCGCACCCCACGCACGGCTGTGGCACAAATCTGCTGTTGCAAGGCTTCGGAGGGCACGTAATAGGGCGTGGTGATCACCACCTCCTCCTGCGCCGAGGCCAGAAGCATCTGCGCCATGTCGGGCACGCCCTGCACGCTGATGTTCGGTCCCGTCCCAGCCACGACAGCCGGGAAGCCGTCATCTGGCACCGGTGTTTCGCGCTGCAAAATATCCGAAATGTCCGTCCCGCCGTTGACCATCCAATCCGAAACAAAAAGCCGTTGAGACTGCCACGCCACCGGCCCCGAGATGCGCATCATGATGTCGACCCAAGGCGCAAATTTCTTTTTCACCAGAAACGCCGCATCAGAGCAGTTCTGGCTGCCCACATAGGTCGTATCATGGTCAATCACGATGATCTTGCGGTGATTGCGGATATCGAGTCGGCGGAAAAAGGCGGCGAGCGGGGCAAACCGAAACGCAAAGGCCACGACGGTTTCGATACCGGCCTCTTTCATCTTCCGCCACAAAGGATCTGCCAGCAGCCCACGCGACCCAAGCCCGTCGACAATAACCCGACAGGTTACACCGCGTGCCGCAGCCCGCATCAGCGCCTCGGCCACGCGGGTTCCGTTGCGATCCGTCAGCCAGATATAGAACAGCAGATGCACGTGAGCGCGCGCTGCGTCGATGTCAGCAATCAGCCAGTCGATGCTCTCATTACTGTCTGTCGTGACCTTGGCACGGTTGCCCGCCACAGGTTGAAATCCATTGACCGACGCCGCACGCGCAAAGGATTGGCGATACAGCAATGGCAACTCGGGCGGTTGCATATCCCCTTTGGGGCGCTTGGGAAGTTCGCGCCGCAAGTCCTTGAGTTTCTTGTCAGATCGTCGATCCGAGCTGGTGTCTCCAAGAAAGAAATACGCGATGACACCAACAAGAGGTAGCGACATGATCACGACGACCCACGCCAGACGCGACGCCGCCGAGCGGTGCTCTCGCGTTACTGCCCGCGCAATTGTTGCGATGTCCAGAAGCACCAGCAAGACAGCCCAAGTGCCGCCCCAAGTGATCGCCCAGGAGATCTCGAACATGCCTGCATTACCTCACACTCAGCACACAGAAATCAGCCCGCGCGCAGGGTTTCGATCAATGCCAGCATATCGTCAGGTATCGGTGCTTCAAAGCTGAGTTTTTCGTCCGAAACCGGGTGTACGAATCCCAGTGTCGCAGCATGCAGCGCTTGGCGTGGGAAGGCGCGTGCCGCCTCGACGGCATTAGGGCCAATTACCTTCACGTTCAGCTTGCGCCGTCCACCATAGGTGGGGTCTCCGATCAGCCCGTGTCCCGCATGGGCCATGTGCACACGAATCTGGTGGGTCCGTCCTGTTTCCAACCAGCATTCGATCAGCGCGGCTTGCACCGGCGTGCCAAAGCTTTCCAATATCCGTGCCCGCGTCACCGCATGACGCCCACCCGAAAACAGCACCGCCTGCTTCTGGCGATCGGTCTTGTGACGTGCCAGTTGCGTGGTGATCTTTAGAATGTTGCCCTTCTCAAAGCTTGTCCCCTTGATGCCGCCCAGACGCGGATCCGCCTGATCCGGCGCACCGTGAGTGACCGCCAGATAGTGCCGCTCGGCCGAGTGCGCTTCGAACTGCTTGGCCAGCCCATGATGGGCCGCATCCGATTTCGCGACCACCAGCAGGCCCGAGGTATCTTTGTCGATCCGGTGCACGATGCCCGGACGCTTTTCGCCGCCCACACCTGACAGGTTGCCGCCAAAGTGATGCAACAGCGCATTGACCAACGTGCCGGTCGGCGTGCCGGGCGCGGGATGAACGACCATCCCCGCAGGCTTGTTCACCACGATCAGGTCATCATCTTCATAGACGATATCCAGCGGAATATCCTCGGGGCCAATATGGCTTTCATTAGCCTCGGGGACGCGGATCTCAAGCTCGTCCCCTTCGGCCAGTTTCGCGCGCGGATCATCCATCACCTTTCCGCCCATTGTGACTGCCTCGTCGGCGATCAGCTTGGCCAAACGTGACCGCGAAAGGTTTGCTTCCTCTGGCACATCGCGCGCAATCGCCTTATCAAGACGCTTGGGCGGGTTCTCGGCTATGATGACCCGGATAATCCGGTGCGAGGTAGACATGGACAAAACTCCTGAACAGGAACTGGACGAAGCCCTAGAGGACAGCGTGGGCCTTGGCACCGTGCGCTATCTGAAAACGATTGTCACGGCAATGACGGTAGCAACGATTCTGGGGATGATCGTGTTGATCACGGTTGTGGTGCTGAGATTCTCTCAGACCTCACCCGAGGCGTCCTCGCTGCCCTTGCCAGATCAGATCACCCTGCCAGATGGCGTGACCGCGGAAGCCGTGACACTGGGCCGCGACTGGATCGGCATCGTTTCCGGGGATGAGATTCTGATCTACAATACAGACGGCGCGCTGCGAAAGCGTATCTCTTTGCGCTGATTCATTTGCGTGCTGTAAAGGGAAGGATGGTACCGACACCCCGGCTCGAACGGGGGACCTCTTGATCCACAATCAAGCGCTCTAACCTACTGAGCTATGTCGGCACGCCGGATGCATTTACCCCCCCACGCGGGGCATTGCAAGAGGTCGCGGGTTGAAAAATGCACGAAAGCGCACTAACCCGATCAGAAGAAATTCAGGAGGCCACACATGGGCATCAACGACGAACGTGACATCGACGCAAACCTTCAGATCGGACCAACTTCGATTGGAATGGTGCGCCTTTATGTCGAAGGTGGCGGCGTGGAACTGCCGATGGATTTCGAACCGGAAGAGGCCGAAGAAATCGCAGAAGAGCTTCTGACCGCTGCCAAACAGGCGCGTGCACTTGCCGACAGTGCCAAATCTAAGAAAAAGTAACGTTTTCTAAACGTTGGCCAATGCCGCCACGCCAGGATCACGAAAGCTTTGCAACCGGCGCGCGGCATGGGTCGCAAATTTCTGCACCATCACTTTGCGCCGGGCCGGTGCCAGCTTGTCTTCCGGCCCCATGCGCAGAATCTCGGCATCATAGCTGTCTGCAATGATCAGCCCGGTGTCGTCCGGCAACAGCTCGGTCGGAAAGTCGGAATCAACGGCCCAGAAATAGCGGTCACACCATTCGAGATACCCTTCCCATTTGCTGTCCGAGGTGAAATCCACGCGCGAGGATTTACACTCGATCACCCAAATCTCGCCCTTTGGACCCAAGGCCATCATGTCGACCCGCAGCCCCCGCGTGGGCACCAGCTCTTCGACCGTAACGAACCCGTGGCTCAGCATGTGGCGGGATACGCCACGTGCCAGCAACTGCCCGGGCATCAGGGTTTGATCAGGAACGGTCATAAGGGCAATCGAACATTTCGTGAACAAATTGTCAATGGACCGGACGGGACTGGTCACCCCCCTTGCGCCCGAGACGTCGTGCGCCTATCTAGGCCAAGGCGGCTTCTGCCCTTCTCGTCACATGCGGGTAAAATTCCAGTGGCCTTAAGCAATTCCGAGGGAGCTGGCTCTGTTTGGGCCGTGGTCCACTTACCCGGCGCCCACCTGTATATACAGGTCCTCGGGAATTCAGACCCCGACGGTTGCGGTGGGGCCGCCACTTCCCACTTTCACTCCAGCGCCAGTGCGCTTTACTTGATCTTGTCCAGAAGCTGTCCGCGCACATCTTCGGGAACGAACTTGCTGACATCGCCGCCCAGCTTGGCGATCTCTTTCACCAGCTTCGACGCAATCGCCTGATAGCGTGCTTCCGCCATCAGGAACACGGTCTCGACGCTGTCATCCATCGCACGGTTCATGCCAACCATCTGATATTCATACTCAAAATCCGTCACAGCCCGCAGACCGCGAATGATGATCTGCGCGCCAACATCATGGGCGCAATCAATCAGAAGGTTTTGAAACGGGTGGGCAACAATCTCGGTCCCGGTTTCGGCGGCCAGCTTGGCACATTCGCTTTCGACCATGGCCACACGCTCTTCCAGCGTGAACAACGGACCTTTGCCCGTGTTGATCGCGACGCCAATCACCAAGCGATCCACCAAGGCACAGGCACGACGAATGATGTCTGTGTGCCCCAATGTGATCGGGTCGAAAGTTCCGGGATACAATCCGATGCGCATGATCTGGTCTCCTTGCAGTGGGCGCACGCAACATTATGGCGCGCCCAAATGCAAGCTTTTTCCGCAGTGCAGCGTATTCCTACGTAAAGCGTTCCGTATTAAACTTGAGACACAAATTTGTTTCGAAACGCCCGCAACACGGATATCTGACACTGCGTTGCGGCTTTCCCCTTCTAAGGAAAAACCCGAAACGCTTTTATACGGGTTAGTAGCCCATAATCATGTTTTTCAGCGCATCCGCCTGCTGCGAGAGCTCTTCCAAACGCGCTTTGACCACATCGCCAATCGAGACAAGCCCGACCATCTCGTCGCCTTCCATCACCGGCATGTGGCGAAAGCGGCCCTCGGTCATGGTCTGCAACACCTGAATGGCGCGGTCGCCCGGCGCACAGGTGATCAGCTTCTCGGTCATCAGATCATCCACCGGCTGATCCAGACAGCCCGTGCCGACCTTGCCAAGCTCGGAAACGATATCGCGCTCTGACAGAATGCCTGCCGGATGCACACCATCATTTGACACAATGACAGCGCCGATTTTCTTATCAGACAAAAGCTGTGCCGCATCTGCCACCTTGCTGCCCGGCTTGACCGTTGCAACGCCCTCGAGGTCTTTGTCTTTGAGGATCTGGTGAATGAGCATAGGCGCCCTCCTGTCTGTATGTATTGTATTTTTCTGTCCCCAGCGTCACCCCTTGCGCAACAAAATGTCAAGAGCTCTTTGCACCTGCAGCGTCATCTGCCCACCATTCCTTCAAGCCGGGCAACTTCGTCCCGAATCCCACACAACAGCTCTTCGCCCACCCGCGCGAAACGTTCCATGCGCGCATCGCCCTCGTGGCGCACCAGATAAAAGGAACGTCTGATCGACAATTCATCCGTCAAAACCCGCTTCAGTTCCGGTGCTGACGGCAAAATGAAATCATGCGTCACCCCCACACCGCCGCCCTGCTTCACAAGACCCAACTGAACCGAGACAAGGTTCGAGGCCAGCGCGGTTTTCTCAACACCCAGATCCTCGAGAAAATCCAATTCAGGATAGGAAATCATGTCTTGAATATACCCCACCACGGGATGGTTGCGCAGGTCGGCCAAACACTCCAAAGGCGCAGCCTGCTCTAGATACTCATGCGACGCCGCAAGATGCAGATTGTAATCCGTGATCTTTTGAACTGTGATCCGTCCAGTCTGCGGAGGCGAAACCGTAATCGCCATATCCGCCTCGCGCTTAGACAGGTTGATCACACGCGGAAGCGCCACAATCTGCAACTCCAGCTCAGGATGATCGCGCTGAATCGCGGCGCAGACCTGCGGCAGAATGAAACTTGCCACCCCATCGGTGGCCCCGATCCGCACTTGCCCGGACAACTGGCCAGACTGCCCTGCCAGCTCGTCCACGCCTGACATTACCGCCTGCTCGGCCCGTTCAGCATGGGACAACAGGCGCAGCCCCGCATCGGTCAACGCATAACCTTGCGGAGATTTCGTGAATAGCGACAACCCAAGATCCGCCTCCAACTTGGACACCCGCCGCCCCACGGTCGCCGCATCGCGTTTCAACACACGTCCAGCGCGCGACAGGCTTTCCCCGCGCGCCACCGCCAAAAACACTTTCAGATCATCCCAGTCCAAACCCGATCCTCATTTTCTTGCCAGAAATATCCTGGGGTGAATGCGCACCGCGCAGAGGGGCAAAGCCCCTTCCACCTATCCCGGGCATACCGGCATTTTGCAATAATGCAAAACCCTTTTGAAAAACTACCCCTTTTCCCGGCAATTCTGCAAGACTATCCTGCGCCTGAAAATTGGGAGATTTACCATGCAGAAACTTGGACACTGGATCAACGGCCAGATGGTCGATGGAACGTCAGGCCGCTTTGCCGACGTCTACAACCCCGCCACTGGCGAAGTGCAGGCACAGGTTGCCCTGGCCACCAAAGCCGAGCTGGACGACGCCGTCGCCAAAGCCGCCGAAGCCCAGAAAGCTTGGGGTGCCACCAACCCGCAGAAACGCGGCCGCGTAATGATGGCTCTGGTTGGCCTTCTGAACCGTGACATGGACAAACTGGCCGAAGCCCTGTCGCGCGAGCATGGTAAAACCATCCCCGACGCAAAAGGCGACGTACAACGCGGTCTGGAAGTGATCGAATACTGCATCGGTGCTGCCCAGATGATGAAGGGCGAGTTCACGGATTCGGCTGGTCCCGGCATCGACATGTACTCGATGCGCCAGCCGCTGGGCGTTGTGGCCTCGATCACGCCATTCAACTTCCCCGCCATGATCCCTCTGTGGGGCATGGGTCCGGCCTTGGCCGCTGGTAACGCGATGATCCTGAAACCGTCCGAGCGTGACCCCTCGGTTCCGCTGATGCTGGCTGAGCTGTGCAAAGAAGCTGGCTTGCCCGATGGCGTGCTGCAGGTTGTAAACGGCGACAAAGACTCGGTTGACGCCATTCTGGACAACGAAACCGTGCAGGGCGTGGCCTTCGTTGGCTCGACCCCGATCGCGCACTACATCTACTCGCGCGCAACCGCCAACGGCAAACGCGCACAGTGCTTCGGTGGTGCGAAAAACCACATGATCATCATGCCCGACGCAGACATCGAGCAAGCCGCTGACGCGCTGATCGGTGCTGGTTTCGGCGCTGCTGGCGAACGTTGCATGGCGATCTCGGTTGCTGTTCCGGTAGGCAATGAAACCGCAGACAAGCTGCGTGACGCTCTGGTCCCGCGCATCGAGAAGCTGAAAGTGGCCCCATACACCGACGGTGATGATGTCGACTACGGCCCCGTTGTGACCGCTGCCGCCAAAGAAAACATCCTGCGCCTGATCAATTCGGGTGTTGAACAGGGTGCTGATCTGGTTGTCGACAGCCGTGACTTCAAACTGCAAGGCTATGAAGACGGCTTCTTTGTTGGCCCGCACCTGTTTGACAACGTCACAACCGACATGGACATCTACAAGCAGGAAATCTTTGGCCCTGTTCTGTCGATGGTCCGCGCCGAGAACTATGAAGAGGCAATCGGCCACGCCATGGATCACGAATACGGCAACGGCACCGCGATCTTCACCCGCGATGGTGACACCGCGCGTGACTTCGCCAACCGGATCAACATCGGCATGGTCGGCATCAACGTTCCGATCCCGGTTCCGCTGGCCTATCACACCTTTGGCGGCTGGAAAAAGTCGGGCTTCGGCGATCTGAACCAGCACGGTCCGGACGCGTTCAAGTTCTACACACGCACCAAGACCGTGACCCAGCGCTGGCCGTCGGGCATCAAAGAAGGTGGCGAGTTCAACTTCAAAGCCATGGACTAAAACCACTACGGTTTAAACGAAACGCCCCGGCCATCCGCCGGGGCGCTTTGCGTTTGGGGGTCCTGCCCGCTTGTTCATCCGACATTCTCTTGCCAAAGTAGACCTGCGCGACGCAGACAGGAGGACAAGCCATGGCCCGACAAGCCCCGACATTCTCGATTGGGATCGAGGAAGAATACCTTCTGGTCGACCGCGACAGTCTTGCCCTGCGCGAAGCCCCCGACGAAATGATGGAGGCCTGCCGCGCAGAGTTGGAAGGCCAGGTCAGCCCCGAGTATCTGCAATGTCAGATCGAGATTGGCACCCGCGTCTGTGCCAACGTGACCGAGGCCCGCGATGACCTGAAACGTCTGCGCGCCAGCGTTGCCAAACACGCCAAGGACTATGGCTTGGCCCCGATTGCGGCCTCGTGCCATCCGTTTGCCAGCTGGAAAGACCAGCATCACGTCAATAAAGACCGATACAACGATCTACGCCGCGATCTGGCGGGCGTTGTGCGTCGAATGCTGATCTGCGGGATGCATGTGCATGTGGGGATCCCCGATCCCGACACCCGGATCGACCTTGTGAATCAGCTGTCCTATTTTCTGCCGCACCTTCTGGCCATGTCCGCCAGCTCACCTTTCTGGCAGGGCGAGGATACGGGGCTGGCGTCTTACCGGCTGACCGTCTTTGACAACCTTCCCCGCACCGGCCTGCCCCCGCAGCTTGGCAGCTGGTCGGAATATGAACGCTCGGTTCAGGCGCTTGTGGATATCGGCGTGATCGAGGACAGCTCGAAAATCTGGTGGGATCTGCGCCCGTCTGCCCGCTTCCCTACGATCGAGGCACGGATTTGCGATGTTCAGCCCCGGCTGGAAGACACCTTGTCTCTGGCCGCTTTGATCCAATGCCTGACCCGGATGCTGTGGCGTCTGAAAGCACGGAACCAGCGCTGGCGGCAGTATGACAACTTCCTGATCGGTGAAAATCGCTGGCGCGCGCAGCGCTACGGCGTATCCGGTGGGCTGATTGACTTTGGTCTGGGCGAGATCGTGGGCTTTGATGCCCTTATGGACGAGATGATCGAGCTGATCGCCGAGGATGCACAATTTCTGGGGTGTGAAGCAGAAGTCGAACGCGCCCGCTTGATCTTGTCAAACGGCACACCCGCTGACCGGCAACGCGCTGTGTATCAAGACAGTATTCAGGCCGAAAAACCGAAAGAAGAAGCTTTACGCGATGTGGTCCGCCATCTGGTCAACTCTTTCCATGACGGACTGTGAAGCACCGTATTTCTACGTGGTTTTTCGATGGTTTAGACCCAGTTAATTCCAAGAATGCGGTGGAACAGTCATGGGGCTTGAAAAACTCCTGTAAGGATTGCGCCATAATGTGAGCCGCAAACACGTGGACGGGAGAGATAAATGGATTTCGCGCTTTCCGAGGAACAGACCCTCATTTTCGATATGGCCAAAAGCTTTGGGGAAGAAAACATCGCCCCCAACTCCGAGAAATGGGAGGCCGAAGAAACCATCCCGAAAGAGCTGTGGCCGCAACTGGCCGAGCTGGGTTTCGGCGGCATCTATGTATCCGAAGAATACGGCGGTTCGGGCCTGTCGCGTCTTGACGCCACGCTGATCTTCGAAGCGCTGGCCATGGCCGACCCGGCCATTGGGTCTTTCCTGTCGATCCACAACATGTGCGGCGGCATGATCGACAAGTTCGGTAAGGAAGAAGACAAGCAGAAATGGCTCCCGGCACTCTGCTCGATGGAGAAAGTCTTCTCGTACTGCTTGACCGAACCCGGTTCGGGATCGGACGCAGCCGCGCTGAAAACCCGCGCCGAAAAGACCGACGAAGGCTATGTGTTGAACGGCAACAAGGCGTTCATCTCGGGTGGCAACTATTCCGACGTTTACGTCACCATGTGCCGCACCGGCGAAGATGGCCCCAAGGGCATCTCGACCGTGGTTGTCGAAGCCGGCACGCCGGGTCTGAGCTTTGGTGCAAATGAGCGCAAAATGGGATGGAAGGCACAGCCGACCTCTCAGGTGCAGTTCGATGATTGCACCATTCCTCACGAAAATCTGCTGGGCGAAGAAAGCAAAGGCTTTGTCTATGCCATGGCCGGTTTGGACGGCGGACGTCTGAACATCTCGGCTGGTGCGCTGGGTGGTGCACAAAAGGCGCTGGATCTGACCCTGCAATACATGGGCGAACGCAAGGCCTTCGGCAAAACCATTGACCAGTTCCAGGCGCTGCAATTCCGTCTGGCCGAGTATGAAACCAAGCTGCAAGCCGCACGTACCTTCCTGCGCCAAGCCGCATGGAAGTTGGACAATGGCGCGCATGATGCGTCGAAATTCTGCGCCATGGCCAAGCTGATGGTCACGGATGTTTCCTTTGAGGTCGCCAATGGCTGCCTGCAACTGCATGGCGGTTATGGCTATCTGTCCGACTATGGCATCGAGAAGATCGTGCGTGACCTGCGCGTACACCAGATCCTTGAAGGCACGAACGAGATCATGCGCCTGATCGTCGGTCGTCAGCTTCTGGCCGAGCGCGACCGCGGCTAATGTCGGATATCTCGATCCGAAAAGAAGGCAAAGCTGGGCGGATCACTTTGACCCGCCCAGAGGCCCTGAATGCACTTAGCTATGACATGTGTCTGGCCATCGACGCAGCCCTGATCAAATGGGCCGATGATGACGACGTTGCGCTGATCCTGATCGACGCCGAGGGCGACCGCGCCTTCTGTGCCGGTGGTGACATCCGCGAGATTTACGAGATCGGCCTGTCGGGCGATCACACCCGTGCGCAGGAATTCTGGCGCGACGAATATCGTATGAACGCGCGCTTGTTCGAATTCCCGAAACCCGTGGTCAGCTTCATGCAGGGCTTCACCATGGGTGGTGGCGTTGGCGTGGGCTGTCACGGCTCACACCGGATCATGGCGCGTTCGTCACGTATGGCGATGCCGGAATGCGGGATCGGGCTGGTGCCGGATGTGGGCGGGTCGATGATCTTGGCCCATGCGCCGGGACGGTTGGGTGAGTATATCGGCATGACCGGTGCACGCCTTGCGCCGGGCGATGCCATCCATGCCGGCTTTGCTGATTACGTGATCCGTCAGGCCGAATGGGACGCGCTGAAGGCGGATTTGATCCGCACCGGTGACCCAAGCCACATCGACGAGGCCGCGATCCCACCGATCCCCGGCAACCTGTCGGCCATGCAGCCGATGATCGACGCCCATTTCGGCGGCGGCAGCTTGGGCGAAATCGTTGCCTCTCTGCGCGCCGAAGACAGCCAGTTTGCCGAAAACACGCTAGAGCTTCTGGGCCGGAACTCGCCCTTGTCGATGGCCTGCACGGTCGAGATGCTGCACCGTATGTCGGACACTCGTGACGTGCGGACCACGCTCGAACTGGAATACCGCTTCGTCTATCGTGCGCTGGAACATTCCGATCTGGTAGAAGGCATTCGTGCCGCCGTGATCGACAAAGATCGTAACCCAAACTGGGAATACGACATGGAAAACCTGCCGCAAGAGGCAGTCGAACATATGCTTGCCCCTTTGGGCGACAAGAAACTGACATTCTAGGGAGAACCTCATGAAAATCGGATTTATCGGACTGGGCAACATGGGTGGCCCAATGGCTGCAAACTTGGCCAAGGCCGGTCACGAGGTCACCGGGTTTGACATGGCTCCGGTCGAGATCGAAGGCGTGGCGTTGGCGGCATCGGGTGCAGAAGCGGCTGCTGGCAAAGACGTGGTTGTGACCATGCTTCCCAACGGCCAAATCCTGCGTGCTGTTGCCAATGAAATCGTACCCGCGATGGACAAAGGCGCGGCTTTCGTCGATTGCTCGACTGTAGACGTGGAAAGCGCACGCGCTGTGGCTGAACAAGCCGTAGCGGCCGGCCTTCTGCCCGTAGACGCCCCCGTGTCGGGTGGCGTTGGCGGTGCATCGGGTGGCACGCTGACCTTCATGGCTGGCGGTTCGGCCGAGGCGTTTGCCAAGGTCGATCCCCTATTCGACATCATGGGTCAGAAAGCCGTGCATTGCGGCGACAGCGGTGCAGGTCAGGCCGCCAAGATCTGCAACAACATGATCCTTGGCATCACCATGATCGGCACCTGCGAAGCCTTCGCGCTGGCCGACAAGCTGGGTCTTGATCGTCAAAAGATGTTTGACGTTGTGTCGACTTCGTCGGGCTATAGCTGGACGATGAATGCCTATTGTCCCGCCCCGGGTGTTGGCCCGGCGTCGCCTGCCGACAATGACTATCAGCCGGGCTTTGCTGCTGAGTTGATGCTGAAAGATCTGCGTCTGAGCCAGCAAGCGGCCGAAGCAGCAGATGCGGACACGCCGATGGGTCAAGCGGCCACCGACCTTTACACGCAGTTCGTCGAAAACGAAGACGGTCTGGGCATGGATTTCTCGGCCATGTTGCCGCGCTTTGAAAAACGCGGTCGCAGCTAAGGCGCGTTCGGTTTAGCCTAAACACATGAGCTGGACCGAACACACAGATCAAATCGCCGGGCTGGACGCTCCAGCCCGCGCACTTTTGGACACGCTTGCCCCGATGGATGTGGCAGATGGGGCTGTATTGTTTTGCCCCGGAGAGGCCGTGAAAGGCTATGTCGTCATGCTGTCTGGGCAGGTCGATGTGAACCTGATCGGCCCCAATGGGCGCGATATTCTGCTCTATCGCGTGGCACCGGGCCAAAGCTGCATCCAGTCGACGCTGGGGCTGCTGGGCGGAGACGCCTATACTGCTGAAGCCACCGCCGAAACCCCTGCCCGTCTGGTCCTGATCCCGCGCGACGTGTTCTTCGCACTTCTGGACAGTTCGCCCGGCTTTCGGCGACTGGTCTTTGGTGCCTTTGCCGAGCGCATGCAGTCGATGATGCAGCTGATCGAGAACGTCTCGTTCATGAGTGTCGAGGCCCGTCTGGCCGCCCTTATTCTGGACCGCTGTGGGCCAGATGGGTGTTTACACATGACACAGGCCGAGATGGCTACAGCGATCGGCACCGCACGCGAGGTGATCTCGCGCCGGTTGGACAAGATGGCACATGCGGGTTCTGTTGCACATGAACGCGGTGTCGTAAGGGTTATGGATCGCAAAGCGCTAAACAGAATCGTCAACGGGACAGCTTTTTAACCATCCTATGTGACCACGTCACATGCCTTTCCCCGAAAGCCTTGCTAACAAGGTGTCAGACAAGGAAAGGAGTTCATCATGCTCAAACATAACGAAGGCAATCTGGATCGCATCCTGCGCGTAGTCGCGGGGCTCGCCCTGCTGGGGTGGTATTTCTTCGCTGGCGGCCCGATCTGGGCGCTGATCGGTATTGTACCGTTGGCAACTGGCGCGCTGGGATCCTGCCCGGTGTATTCGATCTTCGGGATCAACACCTGCAAGCTTAAAAACAAAGCTCAATAAATTCGCAACTTTTGGGTGCTAAACCCAGTTGCGTAGCGAGTGAAACAGTAAACGCCGGGCCCCTAGGAGCCCGGCGTTGTGTTGTTACGAGGGGGCCGCGTTCACGGCCCACCCGGTCTATTTCGTGATGATCTCTGGCCCCATCAGCAGGGTTGGCAACCATGTCGACAGGAATGGGATATAAGTCACCATGATCAGGAAGACGAAGAGCACAGCCAGGAACGGCGCCGCTGCCTTCACGACCCTCATCATTGGCATCCCTGCCACGCCTGAGGTCACGAAAAGGTTCAGGCCCACTGGCGGCGTAATCATCCCGATTTCCATGTTCACCACCATGATGATGCCAAGGTGGATCGGATCCACGCCCAGCTCGATGGCAATCGGGAACACCAACGGCGCCACGATCACGATCAGGCCCGAAGGCTCCATGAACTGACCGCCGATCAGAAGGATCACGTTCACGATAATCAGGAACATGATCTTGCCGAACCCCGCCGACAGCATTGCGTTGGCGATCTGCTGCGGGATCTGTTCATCGGTCAGCACGTGCTTCAGGATCAGCGCGTTCGCAATGATGAACATCAGCGTGATGGTCAGGCGACCGGCCTCGAACAAGGTACCGCGCGTGTCTTTATGGAAGAACGCGGTGATCAGCGCCTGAGGCTTCTGAAGCAGGGTCTTCTTACCTTCGCCGGTGTCCGCCAGCGGACCCATGTCTCGATAGACGAAACAGGCCACGATGAACGCATAGACGGATGCCACCGCCGCCGCTTCCGTGGGCGTGAACAGCGCGCCAGTCACACCGGGAATGCCATAGATGCCGACCATGATGATCACGATCAGAAGCAAACCCCACAGCGCGTCCGAGAAGCTGGACAGGATCTCGCGCCAGCCAGCGAATTCGCCCTTGGGCATGTCCTTGATCGTGGCGATCACATAGATTGCGACCATCAGCAACAGGCCCGCCAATAGGCCGGGGATAACACCTGCCAGGAACATACGTCCAACCGAGACTTCCACGGCCGAGGCATATACCACCATCACGATCGACGGCGGGATCAGAATGCCCAACGTACCTGCGTTACAGATAACACCTGCGGCGAAATCCTTGGTGTAGCCCACCTGACGCATCGCCGCGATGACGATTGTCCCGATGGCAACAACGGTTGCAGGGGATGAGCCCGAAAGTGCGGCAAACAGCATACAGGCAAAGACGCCTGCAATCGCCAGACCGCCCCGGAAGTGCCCCACACAGGCGATCGAGAAGCGGATGATCCGTGCCGCCACGCCGCCCGTCGACATGAACGACGACGCCAGAATGAAGAACGGGATCGCAAGCAGTGTGTAGTGCCCGGCCTGCGCCTGATAGAAACTCTGCGCGACCGAGGCCAGCGACGTTTCCGAGAAGAGCAGAAGAAAGGTGATCGAGCTCATGCCTAGCGCAACCGCGATCGGCACGCCGATCATCAGAAGGCCAATGACCATGGCAAATAGGAATACGACGTCCATGGGTTACTCCTCCCACTGATGGTCTTTGAGCTGGTCGATCTCGTCCTCGACCTCGTGGCTTACGATCAGGGCGTCCTGCTGGCCGCGCCAGATGCGCATTGTGGCTTGCAGGAACCTGAACAGAAGCAACCCGACCCCGACGGGCAGAATGGTATAGGGGACGACGCGGGGCAGCTTGTCATAGGTCTCGCCCTGATTGATCAACCCCTCCAGAAAGCGCAGGATTTCAGGCATCGGCACCTGATCGGTGATGTACCACGCCTGATCGCGGGTCTTTTCGAAGCCGGTGGGGAACCAACGGCCCGACGTCCGGTCAAGGGCGGCATAGGGTGCCCAATAATCCCAAGCGCCTTTCATCAGCAGGAATGCATACACGATGCAGACTGCGGCAGCGATCAGCGCGACAATCCTACGGGTGCGCGACGGCAGCATGTTGGTCAATGCGTCCACTCCAAGGTGGGCCGTGACCTTTACGCCGTAGCTCACACCGAACAGCACTAGCCAAGCGAACAGGATCAGAGTGACTTCAAGCCCCCAGATGATCGCGCTGTTAAAGACATAGCGCAGGACGACGTTTACGAAAGTGATCATCACCATCAGGCCAAGAAGCAGCGAGATGACCGTTTCCTCGAAGCCTTTGGTGTTATGTGTTGTGGAACTCATGGTGGTTCCTCTCCATGAGGTTGGGCCGCGCAGCGCAGAACGGATCACGTCTGGCCGGGCCGGGGATAAGTGGTGTCGGGGCAGACCAAAGCCTGCCCCAACCGAAAAGCTTAGTGCATTCCGTTGATTTTCTGAGCTTCTGCGATGTTCTCGGCGCCTACATCAGCTTCAAACTGAGCCCATACCGGCTTCATTGCTTCCAGCCACGCTGCGCGCTGCTCGTCGGTCAGCTGGCGCACGACGCCGCCGGCGTCAATAACGGCTTGTTTCGAGGCTTCGTTCACGGCGAAAGCTTCGCTGTTACGGAAGGCTGTGACCTCATCCACGATGGTGGCCAACTGGTCACGCACGTCTGCGGGCAGACCGTCCCACCAGTCAACATTGGTCACGACCATATAGTCCAGCAGACCGTGGTTGGTTTCGGTCACACCGTCCTGAACTTCGAAGAACTTCTTGCCGTAGATGTTCGACCAGGTGTTTTCCTGACCGTCCACAACTTTCTGCTGCAGCGCACCGTAGACTTCCGAGAAGGCCATCGGCTGCGGCGATGCACCCAGCGCTTCCATCTGGGCAACCAGCACGTCCGACGTCTGAACGCGGAACTTCAGGCCAGCAGCATCGGTCGGCAGCTCAAGCGGTTTGTTGGCCGAGAACTGCTTCAGGCCGTTGTGCCAGAAACCCAGACCCAAAAGGCCACGGCGGGTCATCGACTCTTTCATCGCCTGACCGGTTTCCGACTGTTGGAATGCATCCACAGCGTCCATGTTCTTGAACATGAAGGGCAGATCGAAGATGCGGAACTGTTTGGTGAAGGCTTCGAACTTCGACAGCGACGGCGCAGCCAACTGAACGTCGCCTTGCAGCATCGCTTCCAGAACCTGATTGTCGTTATACAGGGTCGAGTTCGGGTAAACCTCCATACAGGCTTTGCCGTTCATTTCGTCATTCACACGCTGTTCCAGCAGCGACGCGGCAATCCCTTTGGGGTGCTTGTCAGTGTTGGTAACGTGGCTGAACTTGATGACAATCTCGCCATCGTCACAGGCAGCTTGAGCGGTGGTGACAGACGCAGCGATGGCAATGGCCGAGGCCGCAATGGTCAGGAATTTCATTTGGTGTCCTCCCAGACAGATAGAAAGCGCCCCAAATCGGGCGACTGCCTTATTGGGTCACGGCTTTGTAACGTCGCCAAGGGGAACAGGGAAGATCACAGGAATTGTGAGTTTTATCGTTTATTTACAAAATATTGGCATTTTTCTTGCTGACAACATAGCCGCATTGCAACCGCGGCATGGGCGAAAAATCACACAGCAGACCACGGGGTTTGTGCGGAAATCCGCACAGTCAGCCGCGAAACGCCTCGGGCCGAATCCCGTGTCGCGCCAACTTGTCGTAGAATGTTTTTCGGGGCAGCTTCAGTTCCTTTGCCGCCGCGCTTGCACCACCGCCATGGCGCTTCAGGGCATCCATCAGAAGCGACCGCTCGACCTGCGCCAGTTGCTCGGCCAACCCCAGCCCTGCGTCATCTTGAGGGCTGTCCATCTGTCCCAGACCAAGCCCCATAGAAAAGCGCATGGCAGCATTCATCAAGGCACGCGCATTGCCCGGCCAGTCCTGCGCCATAAGCTGTGCGATCGCATCTTGGCCGATCTCGGGTGGGGTCAGTGCCGCTTGTTCGGATGAGATCGAAACATAGTGCCGGAACAAGAGTGGGATATCCTCTTTCCGTTCGCGCAGCGCCGGAATGCGGATTCGCAACAGGTCCAGTTTATAAAAGAGATCCGCATTGAAACGGTCGGCTTGATGCTCGACTTCGAGGTCCCGATAGCTGCCTGCGACCATGCGCCAGTTACCCGGCTGATCCAACAAATCCAGCAGCCTGTATTGCACGCCAGCCTCCAGCGCGCCGACCTCGTCCAAAAACAAGGTGCCGCCCTCGGCTCGGTCCACGCCAGCCAGAAGATCTTCCGCGCCAAGTCCCGCCGCAGCCAGTTTAACAAAGGGCCGCGTCGCATCGCCGGACAGAAGGTGCAGAACTTCGGCAATCTTAGACGTTCCCGAGCCCGGCTCACCGCAAATCAAGACCTCGGCATTGGTGGCAGCGGCAGCCCGAACCTGCGCGCGCAGCTCTTCCGCCAGCCCACTTTCCCCGATTAAAAGTCGCGCTGCTGCGTCTCCGGTTTGTGCTTTGGCCCGAAGGGCACGGTTTTCAAGCACAAGGGCTCTGGTTTGAAGCGCCCGCCCCACCACCGACAGCAATGTATTGGGATCGCAGGGCTTCTCTAGAAAATCAAACGCGCCTTCGGTCATCCCGCGCACAGCCGTCGGGATGTCCCCCTCTCCGGTCAACAGTATGACGGGCAAATCCGGGTCGACAGCTTGCGCCTGCTGCAGCAGCGCAAAGCCGTCCTTGCCGGGCATACGAATATCCGACAACACCACCCCCGGAAATCCCGCGAGAAGATGATCCTTCGCCTCGACATAGCTGCCCGCAGCAATCACGGTCAGGCCGTCCAGCTCAAGCGTTTGGCCCAATGCCTCGCGCACCATCATGTCGTCATCGACCAACAAAACGGTCCGGGTCATTCCGTATCCCTCCAGTATGGCAGTTCGACAGTAAACATCGCCCCGTTTTCGCAATTTCGGCCGCGTATGTCGCCCCCGAAGCTTTGCACAAGCCCATACGAGATTGACAGTCCCAGCCCCATGCCCTCCTCGCCCACTTGCTTGGTCGAGAAGAACGGCTCAAAGATCCGGTCTGCGTCTTCAATGCCCGGCCCGGTATCGCGTACGGTCACCGACAGTGTTTTTCCATCGTTGATCACGATCCGAATATGGCGATCATCCTGTTCCATCATCGCGTCTGCAGCGTTGTTGATCAGGTTTACAAAGACCTGAGACAATCGCACCTCGCCCGCCTTGGCAAAAACCGGTTCGGACGGCGGCGTCCAGTCCAGCGTGATCCGATCTGCCTTCAACCGAGGCTCCGTCAACTCTACGGCTGTCGACACCACATGCCCCAGATCGACCTTGCCCATCGGTTCGTTTTCGTTGCGCGCAAAGGCGCGCAGGTTCTTGATGATCCGCCCCATGCGATGGGCCAGCTCGGAAATTCGCGTCAGGTTCTGCCCGGCCTGCTCCCCCTGCCCGCGTTCCAGAAACAGCGTGGCATTCTCGGAAAAGCTGCGGATAGCCATCAGCGGCTGATTTAGCTCGTGACTGATGCCTGCCGACATTTGACCAAGCGCCGACAGCTTGCCCGCCTGCACCAAGTCATCCTGCGCTTTCTTCAACGCCGCCTCAGCTTCGCGCCGTTCCCGGTTTTCGCGCAGCAGGTCAACGTTTGCTTCTGAAAGCGCCTGAGTGCGTTCCGCCACACGTGCTTCAAGCCGGGCATTGGCCGCAGCTTCGATACGCAACCTTTCGTTCAAGGCGCGACGGCGTTCGCCCACCGCCAGAAGAAGCCCGCCAATCCCCAAACAAATCGCACCGGCAATGGCCGCCAACAGGGCCGCACTTCGTTCCGCCGGAGCGGTGTCCAACAGGATCTCGCCGCTCAGCCCAACGGTGGACAGATCTCGGGTTAGATGCAGCGCGCGATCGGGAAGATAGGGCCCGGCCTCAACGGACCAAACCTCGTGCCCTGTCCAGTGGCTGGCGCTGCTGTTCAAGAACCGCTCGGCCGGACGGGCGACGCTGACCAAATCCAGCCGGTTCGATACAAAGACCCGTTCGCCATTCAGGGTGAAGAACAGCGCTGATGCGGTCGAGGGCCAGTTCTCTTCAAAATCCAAAAGGTTCGTGCGTGCGATGACCGCACCCTGCTGCTGTTCTCCCTCGCCCAACACGGGCGCCGCAAAGGAAAACACACGGCGCAGGTTTCCGTTGCCCGCGGACTGAAACTCGGCTTCAGATCCCAAAGCGCCTGTGAGCGCGCGATGGATCATCGGGCTTGCCGGGTCCAACTGCTGCCGGGTCTGATGGGACGCTGCCAGAACGCGCCCTGTGTGATTTACCAGTAAAAGCTGATGCGCGCCGGTCATGTCTGCCATCGCCCGAAGCAAATCATCCGCCGCCTGCGTGTTCTCGACCTCACCGCTCAACTGCGCCTGTAAAACAGGATGGCGCGCCAGTATGACGGCCAGTTCACGGTAGCGAAATAGGTGGCGCGTCAATTGGTCCGAGGCCAGCTCCAACTCGGACGAGGCTTGTTCGGACAGCGGTGTTAACGCCGCGCGCCACGCCACCGCCCAGACCCCGGCACTGATAACCAGTGTCCCGAGAAGAAAGGGAAATATCCATTTCGTATGCAAAAACCGCAACATGACGGCAGCATAAGAAGCAGCTCTTGCATTGACCAGTCGCTTTAAGGAACATGCGCGTATGAAGCGATTGCACCAGTCCCCGACGGATCCCGAGTTTATCCAGAACCCCTATGCCTTTTATGACCGCGCCCGCGCGGAAGGCGACTTGTTCTTCTGGGAAGATTACGCCCTGCCCATGGCGGTCAGCTTTCGCGCCGTCAACGCGTTGCTCAGGGATCGCCGGTTCGGGCGCGAGCCCGTCAAACCACGGCAATTCCCCGACCATCTGGCCCCGTTCTATGCCGTCGAGGCGCACTCGATGCTGGAACTGGAAGCCCCCCGCCACACGCGCCTGCGCAAGCTGGTTCTACGCGCCTTCACCTCGCGCCGGATCGCCGCGCTTGGACCCGAAATCGAGGCCCTGACGCATGAACTGATAGACGCCTTTCCGGACAGCGAGTTTGACCTTCTGCCCGCCTTCGCCACCCGTATTCCAGTGATCATCATCTGCCGCCTTCTGGGCGTACCCGAGGATCGCGCCGATGACCTGTTGCGCTGGTCCAACGCCATGGTTTCGATGTATCAAGCCCGCCGCACTCGCGCGATCGAGGACGACGCGATTGCCGCAACCGAGGCCTTCGTCGCCTTCATGCGCGACTATGTGGACGAGCGGCGCGGAGACCCGCGCGACGACCTGATCACCGAATTGATTCAAGCCGAAGAAGAAGGTGAAAAGCTATCCGCGGACGAGCTGATTTCGACCTGTATCCTGCTTTTGAATGCAGGGCACGAAGCCACCGTGCACGCCATGGCCATCGCGGTGAAAACCCTGCTGGAACAAGAGGTTCCAACAGAAGCCCTGTCACCCGACGCCATTGATGCGACGATCGAGGAAACCCTGCGCTTCGACCCGCCGCTGCATATGTTCACGCGCCATGTTTATGAAGATACAACGCTTTACGGGCACGAGTTCAAGCGCGGGGACGAGATCGGATTGCTTCTGGGTGCGGCCAACCGCGACCCGGACATGTGGGACGATCCAAACGCGTTCGATTCAGCCCGACGGATCAAGCCAAACACCGCCTTCGGAGCTGGTGCGCACTTCTGCATCGGCGCGCCGCTGGCCCGGCTGGAACTGAAATACGCCCTACCAATTCTGTTTGATCGCTGCCCGAACCTGAGCATTTCCGAGCCACCAAAATACGGAAATGTCTATCATTTCCACGGGTTAGAACGATTGATCGTTCGCGTGTGATCAGATCGGCAATTCGGTCGAGAACTTGATTTCTTCCATCGACAAAAGCGCAGTGACGTTGAAAATGCGTACTTCAGAAATCAACGCTTGATAGAACACGTCATAGGCGCGCGCGTTTTCCACGCGGACCTTCAGGATATAGTCGATCTCGCCTGCAAGGCGGTGGGCCTCCATCACCTCGGGACGTGCGCGAAGGGCCGCCAGGAATTTGTCCTGCCAATCGGCCTCGTGCTC
Organism: Aliiroseovarius pelagivivens; assembly: GCF_900302485.1. Taxonomy (NCBI): domain Bacteria; kingdom Pseudomonadati; phylum Pseudomonadota; class Alphaproteobacteria; order Rhodobacterales; family Paracoccaceae; genus Aliiroseovarius; species Aliiroseovarius pelagivivens. Next base: position 1,866,947 of record NZ_OMOI01000001.1, read on the forward strand.
GGAGGTGCGGATCAGAACGAAGAAACAGGCCTCAAAACCAAGGCTTTCGGCATCCATCACCATGGTGTTCTGCCCGATCACCCCGTTTTCGCGCATTTTGCGAATCCGGTTCCAGACCGGGGTCTTTGACGACCCCACTTTCTTGGCAATCACATCCAAGGACTGCCCCGCATCGCGCTGAAGCTCACGCAGGATTTTCCGGTCGATCTCATCCAGCCGAACAGACATTCCGCTTTTTCCCTTCTTCTGGTCCGAGCGTTCCAATTGGCGCACAAACCGAAACAACATTCCTTATTTCCCGCGACACCTCGCGGAATAGTGGGAAAATGTCCTATATAGAGCCAGAACGCAACCGGAAAGGACATACCATGCCCCGCCCATTCACACCCAAAGTCGTAACCGCTAACGATCTGATCGAAGGCGACGTAATCTATATGGCCCGCAATGGGTCATGGGTGCGCGATATGTGTATGGCCTGGTTGATCGAGGACGAGGCCGAGGCCGGCACCCAACTGGCACGCGCCACAACCGAACCCGGCGTGGCCGTTGGGCCCTATCTGGCAGATGCCGCCGCAGGCCCGATCGGCCCGATCCCCACCCATTTCCGCGAAACGTTCCGTGCCACCGGCCCGTCGAACCGCTTCCACGGCAAACAGACAGAGCAATCGGCATCGGAGGCCGTGGTCAATGTATGACTATAACCATTTCGACGAAAGCTTCGTCCGCAACCGCGTCGCCCAGTTTCGCGAACAAGTCGGCCGCCGCATCTCGGGTGCGCTGACCGAAGACGAATTCAAGCCTCTGCGCCTGATGAATGGCGTCTATCTGCAACTGCACGCTTATATGCTGCGGGTCGCGATCCCCTATGGCTCGCTCAACCCCAACCAGATGCGCCAGCTGGCGATGATCGGCGAACGCTGGGACAAGGGCTATGGCCACTGGACCACGCGCCAGAATATTCAGTACAACTGGCCGCGCCTGTCAGACATCCCTGATATGTTGGACGCGCTGGCCGATGTGGGCATGCACGCGATCCAGACCTCGGGCAACACGATCCGCAACGTGACGGCTGATCACTTCGCCGGTGCCGCTGCGGACGAGGTCGAAGACCCGCGCCCCACGGCTGAGCTTCTGCGTCAGTGGTCCACCGACCACCCGGAATTCCAGTTCCTGCCGCGCAAGTTTAAGCTGGCGGTAACCGGGTCGAAGGCGGATCGCGCCGTGACCAAAGCCCATGACATCGGCATCCGCATCGTGAAGAACGAGGCCGGAGACGTTGGCTATCAAATCCTCGTCGGGGGTGGCCTTGGCCGTACGCCTGTTGTCGGTCAGGTCCTGAAAGATTTCCTGCCGCGCGAAGATCTGCTGCCCTATGTCGAGGCCGTCGTCAGCGTCTACAACACGCTGGGGCGCCGCGATAACAAGTATAAAGCGCGTATCAAGATCACCACGATGGAGAACGGGATCGACACGATCCATGATCTGGTCGAGGCCCGTTTTGCGCAACTGCGCCCGCTGTTCTCGGGTGTGGATCAAGAGCATTTCGCGAATATCGCCGCTGACTTCACCGCACCCGACTACAAGACGGCCGACCTTGCTGGCTATCACGCTGCACGTGACGCCGACCCGATCTTCCGGTCGTGGAGCGACACCAACGTGGATGACCACCGCGCGGACGGCTACGGGATCGTCACGATCTCGATGAAAGCGCATGGTGCGACGCCGGGGGATGCCAACTCTGATCAGATGCGCGTGTTGGCCGATTTGGCGGAACAGTTTGGCCACAGCGACATTCGCATCAGCCACGAGCAGAACGTGATCTTCCCGCATGTCCACCGTTCGGACCTGCCGGCGATCTTCGCCACCTTGCGGGCGCATGGCATGGCGACGGCGAATGCCGGTCTGATTTCGGACATCATCGCTTGCCCCGGCATGGATTACTGCGCACTGGCAACGGCGCGTTCGATCCCAGTCGCGCAAGAGATTGCCGAACGTTTCGACGAACTGAAAATCGAGCATGACATCGGCCATCTGCAGATCAAGATCTCGGGCTGCATCAACGCCTGTGGGCACCACCATCTGGGCCATATCGGCATTCTGGGTCTGGATCGTGCGGGCGTCGAAAACTATCAGATCACCTTGGGTGGTGACGCCGGCCCGGACACCGTGATCGGTAAGCGCGCGGGTCCGGGCTTTGCCTATGATCAGATCGTGCCGGCCATCGAACGTCTTGTGCACGCCTATCTGGAACTGCGCCAGGACGAGAGCGAGACCTTCATCGACGCCTTCCGCCGTTTGGGCGAAGCGCCGTTCAAGGCGGCGCTCTATCCGGAAGAGGACAAAAGCAATGCCGCTTGAAATCCCCCTCCCCCCCGCAGACGAACGCGCGGCTGATCTGAACGAACGCTACAAGCACCATTCCGCGACCTCGGTCGTTGAACGGGCACTGTCGGACAGCACCATTGGCTCGCTTGCGTTGGTGTCCAGCTTTGGCGCGGAAAGCGTCGCGCTGTTGCATCTTGTGGCCAAGGTCGACCGCACAGTTCCGGTGATCTTTCTGGACACGCAGATGCTGTTTCAGGAAACGCTCGATTATCAGGTCGAGGTAGCCGAGAAGCTGGGCCTGACAGATGTGCGTGTCCTGCATCCGGACCCGGAAGAGCTGTTTGCCCGCGACCCGGACAACATTCTGCATCTGGCCGACACCGATGCCTGCTGCGCTGTCCGTAAGGTTGAACCGCTGGACCGTGCACTTGATGGGTTTGATGGCTGGATCACCGGGCGCAAACGCTTTCAGGGCGGCAAACGCGTTGATCTGGAGTTTTTCGAGGCTGAAGACGGTCTTCTTAAGGTGAACCCGCTGGCCCATTGGGCGGCATCAGATGTGCAGGATTACCTGATCAACAACCGCCTACCCAAGCATCCGCTGGTCAGCCGCGGCTTCCCGTCGATCGGCTGTGCGCCGTGTACATCGGCAGTGAAACCCGGTGAGGACCCGCGCGCCGGACGTTGGCGCGGGGCCGAGAAGACAGAATGCGGCATCCATTTCGTGGATGGCAAAATGGTACGTGTAGGAGCAGGAGCATGAGCGTGATTGTAACCGATAGTGGCTTTGCCCGTGACGATTGGGCCGATGGGTTCGCAACGCTGGACGAGCGTGCCGCCAATGATACACGTGGCCTGCATTTGGCATCGGACACCGACCCGGCGGCGCTGGCCGATCTGATGGTGGGCGTACCTGCCATTCGCATCGACTTCCCGTCTTTCGCAGATGGCCGCGGCTTCACGCTGGGCCGTCAGCTGCGCCTTCTGGGCTTTGAGGGTCGACTGCGTGCGCATGGCCACGTGATCTCGGACCAGTACGCGATGGCGCGTCGCTCGGGCTTTGACGAAGTCGAGATCTCGGACGAGCTGGCCCAGCGCCAGCCGCAAGGTGAATGGCAGTACCGGGCGGACTGGAAAGCCTATGACTATAGGTCGCGGATGACCGGCTAGACCAGCCTTCGCAACCTCCCTATACACACAGACAAGAAAGGGCGAGGCACCGTGCCTCGCTTTACGCTGATGAATGAAGTGACGCCCGTTATGGATGCTGAAACCAAAGTAAAACCGGTCCCGACCCTGCCCGACGCGCAGACGGTGACCGAAGTAGAACATTACACCGACCGCCTGTTTAGGTTCCGCTGCACGCGCCCTGCCAGTCTGCGCTTCCGCTCGGGCGAATTTGTGATGATCGGCCTGATGGGAGATCCGCACCCGGAAACCGGCAAGCAAAAACCGCTTCTGCGTGCCTATTCGATTGCCTCGCCCAGCTGGGATGAAGAGCTGGAGTTCTATTCGATCAAGGTACCGGATGGGCCGCTGACCTCGAAACTGCAGCACTTGGAAGTGGGCGACGAGATCATCTTGCGTCCGAAACCCGTTGGCACCTTGGTGCACGACGCGCTGATCCCCGGCAAACGCATCTGGTTCTTCGCTACTGGCACCGGCTTTGCGCCCTTCGCCTCGCTTCTGCGCGAACCGCAGACCTACGAGGACTATGACGAGGTCATCATCACCCACACCTGCCGTGAAGCGGGCGAGTTGACCTATGGTGCGAACCTGATCGAAAGCCTGAAAGAAGACGAGCTGCTGAACGAAGTGATCGGCGAAGGCTTCTGGAAGAAGATCAAGTATTACCCGACCACCACCCGCGAAGAGAGCCCCAAGATGGGCCGCATCACCGACCTGATGCGCTCGGGCGAGGCGTTCAAGGATCTGGGCGTCGAACCCCTGTGTCCCGAACATGACCGCGCGATGATCTGCGGCAATCTGGCCTTTAACCTGGAACTGAAAGAAATGTTCGAGGAATACGGGCTTGAGGAAGGTGCGAACTCGAAACCCGCGCAATACGTGGTCGAGAAAGCGTTCCTGGACTGATCCACAGGTCACCAGACCTACCTACACCTTACCCGCCCGCTGCACCCCGTGCCGCGGGCGGCTTTGTTCTTCGTATGTTCCTTTTAGCGACGCGATGCTATTCTGCCTCTATGCAGATTCTCGACCCGCCTCATTTCCCACCTGCCAAGACCCGCACACACGAGGTCTATGGCCCCGGCGCATCGGTCTTCGCCTTTGCGTTGGCTGCGCGGTTGGGTGGCCCGTGCCTTTGGGTGCGCGGCGGATGGGATACGGCCCAGATCAACCCCAACGGCTTTGCCCCTTTCATCGACCCGGCGGACTTTGCCCTGTGCAACACCAAGGACCAGATGCAATCGCTGGCCGTCGCAGAAGAAGCCCTGCGCGACGGGGCCGTGCCGCTTGTCGTGATGGCTCTGCACAAACCCATTGGTCTGACCGAGGGTCGGCGTCTGCAACTGGCCGCCCGCGATGGGAAGTCCACCGGCTTGGCGCTGATTTCCGAAGACATGGGCAGCAATGCCGCCGAGACACGCTGGTACTGCGCACCCGTTTTTGATCCGAATGTGGGGGGTGAAGACTCGACTCTGCATCGGTGGGAGCTTAAAAAGAACAAATCAGGAACATTGGGTGTTTGGTATGTTCGATGGGATCGGGCGTCGCGTCGTATCGTTGTGGTTCCCCCGGTTAGCAAGTGACCGGGTTCTGCGCCGCTGCCCGCTGGATGGCCCCTTTGCCCTAACCCAGAAAATCAGCAACACGGATCGGCTGTATTGCCTGAACCGCCAAGCGCTGAAACAGGGGCTGCACGTGGGCATGCCCTATTCCGACGCCCGTGCCTTTTGCCCTGATCTGCAAACGACCCCGGTGGACCTGCCGCAGGACGGGCGGTTTTTGCATCTTCTGCGCCGCTGGGCCACGCGCTATTGCCCATGGGTCGGGCTTGAGGGGCGGGATGGGCTGGTCTTAGACGTCACCGGAGCCACCCACCTGTTTGGCGGCGAAGACCGGATGCTTTCTGACATGCGGATGCGTCTGATGCGCGCGGGGCTGTCGGTGCAGATTGGGCTGGCGGACACGCGGGGGGCGTCTTGGGCCTTGGCCCATTTTGGCGAAGGCGTGGCCCCTGTGGGCGATCCCTTACCCGTGCTTCAAACGCTTCCCGTGGCGGCGCTGCGGCTGGGGGACAAGACCACCACCGCGTTGGAACGGCTGGGCCTGCGCAAGATCGGCGATCTGGCCAGCACTGCCCGCGCGCCCCTTGCGCGGCGCTTTGGGACGGATGTGCTGATGCGGCTGGACCAAGCCCTTGGCCATCAGCCCGAGGACATCACCCCGCTGGCTGATCCCCCCCATTTCGGCGTGCGCATGACCCTGCCCGAGCCCATCGGCCTGATCGGGGATGTGATGGCGGGGGTCTCGCGCCTGTTGGATCAGCTTTGCACCAAACTGCAAACACACGAGATGGGTGCGCGGGTGCTGACGGTTACCGTGCGCCGGGTGGATCAGGACAGTCAGGACGTAGAGCTACGGCTGGCCCGCGCCCTGCATGACCCCCAACGCATCCTGCCGCTTTTCGAACGTGGCCTGGCCGAGGTCGACGCAGGCTTTGGCATTGATCAGCTCAGGCTTCAGGCCACCCATGTTGAACCTCTGCGCGCCCAGCAGATCACCCATGCCTCGACCACGCAAAACGGCACCTCTGGGCAGCTTGAGGATCTGGTCACCCGGATCGGCGCGCGGATCGGGCTTGAGAACATCCAGCGTTTCCTACCCGCCGACAGCCACATCCCCGAACGCAGCTTCCTGATCGCCCCCGTCGCCTATTCCGAAGCCACGCGCGGCGGTACATGGGCCTGCTCGCAACCCCGCCCCCTGTCCCTCTTCCCGCCCGAACCCATTTCCGCCCACGGGCCCCAGCCGCCCAAACGCTTTCGCTGGCGGCGCATGTTCCTGACCACCGGGCGCGCCACGGGGCCGGAACGCATCGCGCCGGAATGGTGGCTTCCCGATGAAAACTGGCGATCTGGCCTGCGCGATTACTGGCGCGTCGAGACCACGCAAGGAAGGCGGCTTTGGCTGTTCCATACGCCGCAAAACCCCGGCTGGTTCGTACAGGGGGAGTTCGCATGACCCCGCCCAACACGTCACATCTGCGCAGCTTGCACACGCAGGGCAATTCCTATGCCGAGCTGTGCATCACCACGAACTTCACCTTCCTGACCGGCGCCTCGCATCCGGAAGAGCTGATCGTACGTGCCGCCGAGCTTGGATTGTCCGCCATTGCTATCACAGATCACAATTCACTGGCCGGGGTCGTGCGCGCGTGGTCTGCCTTGAAGCAACTCAGGCAAGAGGCCGACGAGGCGGTGAAGATCCAGTCACAGCAGCGGGTGGATTCTTCTTCGCGACAGAAAACCGGTCCTGAGACGCCGATTGCCAAACCAGATGCCCTCCAGCTTCCAAAGCTGATTGCCGGATGCCGCTTGATCTTGCAGGACAGTTCGGTGGACTGGGTCGCCCTGCCTCGCGACCGCCCTGCCTATCAACGTCTGACCCGCCTTCTGACTTTGGGCAAACGCCGGGCCGAGAAAGGCCAGTGCATCCTTTACACCAAAGACATGCTTGCAGCCTGCAAGGGCATGATCCTGATCGCCCTGCCCCAGAAAGGGATGCGGCAGGCCGTGTCCGAGATCCAGCAGATGCGCCGCCGCTTTCCCGATCACGTCTTTCTGGGGGCAGCACCCCGTTATGACGGAAGCGATCAGGCCTATCTGACAGCCTGTACCGAGCTGGCGCACCGGGCCTCGGCGCCGATGGTTGCCGTGGGGGATGTGCTGATGCATCACGCCAGCCGCCGGCAACTGGCCGATGTGCTGACCTGTATGCGGGACCATATCACCATCGACCAGATCGGCACCCGCGCGCTTCCCAACGCCGAGCGTCGCATCAAGCCCGCCCGCGACATGATCCGCCTGTTTCGCAACCACCCCGGCGCGATCCGCCGCACGTTGGAAATCGCCGACCGATGCAGCTTTGATCTGGGCGAACTATCCTATGAATACCCGCATGAAGAGGACGAGAGCGAGACCCCGTTCGCCCGGCTGAAACGGCTGGCGTATGAGGGGCTGGAACGGCGCTATCCCGACGGTGTGCCCGAGCGCGCAACACAGTTAATGACTAAAGAGCTGGCGGTGGTAAAAGATCTTGATTTCCCAGCCTACTTCCTGACCGTCCATGACATTGTGCAGTTTGCCAAATCGCAGGGCATCCTGTGTCAGGGGCGCGGGTCCGCCGCCAACTCGATCCTCTGTTATCTTCTGGGCATCACCGATGTCAGCCCCGACATGATCTCGATGGTGTTTGAGCGTTTCATCTCAAAATACCGGGGTGAGCCGCCGGATATCGACGTGGATTTCGAACATGAACGCCGCGAAGAGGTGATCCAGTGGATCTATCAGAAATACGGCCGCCATCGGGCTGGGCTGTGTGCCACGGTCATCCATTTCCGAAGCCGCGCCGCCATCCGCGAGGTCGGCAAAGTCATGGGCCTGTCACAGGACGTGACCTCCAGCCTGTCAGGCCAGATCTGGGGGATGAGCAATGGAGGCGTCGATCCCGACCGTATCCGCGAGGTTGGCCTTGATCCCGAAGACCGCCGCCTGATGCAAACCATTCATCTGATCCGCGAGGTCATCGGCTTTCCCCGCCACCTGTCTCAGCATGTGGGCGGGTTTATCATCACCCGCGGGCGGCTGGACGAGCTGGCCCCGATTGAAAACGCCGCGATGGAGGACCGCACCGTCATCTGTTGGGATAAGGATGACATCGACGCTTTGGGCATCCTGAAGGTGGATATTTTGGGGCTGGGGATGCTCAGCTGCCTGCGCAAAAGCTTTGCCCTACTCAGTGAATTTGAAGGGCAAGATCTGGGCATCGCCACCGTCCCACAGGAAGACCCGACCACCTATGACATGCTCTGCGCTGCCGATGCGGTCGGGGTGTTTCAGGTCGAAAGCCGCGCCCAGATGAATTTCCTGCCCCGGATGAAACCGCAAACCTTCTATGATCTGGTGATCGAGGTCGCCATCGTCCGCCCCGGCCCCATTCAGGGCGGCATGGTCCAACCTTTTATCAAGCGACGCCAAGGACTTGAGCAACCCGAGCCCTTCGGCCCCGAACTGGAAGAGGTGACACGCCGCACCCTTGGCGTACCGCTGTTTCAAGAGCAAGCCATGCAGATCGCTGTGGTCGGTGCAGGCTTCACCGCGGAAGAGGCCGACCACCTGCGCCGCTCGCTGGCCTCGTTCCGGCGGATGGGCACCATTGGCCAGTACCGCGACAAGTTCATCACCGGGATGCTGAGGAATGGATATAGCACAGACGTCGCAGAACGTTGCTTCGGCCAGATCGAAGGCTTTGCTGATTACGGCTTTCCCGAAAGCCACGCCGCCGCTTTTGCGATGCTGGCCTATGTCTCGGCCTGGATGAAATGCCACCACCCGGCGGTCTTTGCCTGCGCACTGTTGAACTCGCAACCGATGGGGTTTTACGCCCCTGCCCAGATCGTCCGGGATGCGCGCGAACATGGGGTCGAAACGCGGCCCATCTGCGTGAACCACTCGGACTGGGACAACCGGCTGGAACGCCGCCCGGACGGCTCGCTGGCGTTGCGGCTGGGCTTTCGCCAGATCAAGGGATTTCGCGAAGAGGACGCGGGCTGGATCGTGGCCGCGCGCGGCAATGGCTATCCGGACCCACAAGCGCTGTGGCTGCGGGCGGGCTTGATCCCGTCTGCTCTGGAACGTCTGGCCGAGGCCGACGCCTTTGCCGATATGGGGTTAACGCGACGCGACGCGCTGTGGCAGGTCAAAGCGATCCAAAGCCCCAAGCCCCTGCCCCTGTTCAACGACCCGATTGACGGTGAAAGCATCAACGAACCCTCCGTCGCCCTGCCCGCGATGCATCTGGGCGAAGAGGTGGTCGAAGATTACGTCGCCACCCGCCTGACCCTGCGCGCCCACCCGATGGAGCTTTTGCGCCCCAAGATCCCCGGCCTGACCCGCCATGACACCCTGCAAGAGGTGCCGCTGGGCCGCCATGCGGTCTGCGGCCTTGTTATCACCCGCCAGCGCCCCGGCACCGCATCCGGCGTCATCTTCCTGACACTTGAAGACGAAACCGGCGTCAGCAACGTGGTGGTCTGGCCCAAGGTCTATGAACAACACCGTCGCATCGTCATGGGCGCAAGGCTTCTTCAGGTGAAGGGCTATCTGCAGCGTGAAGGCATCGTCGTGCACCTGATCGCGCAGGAAATCACCGACCTGTCTTACAAGCTTTATGAACTCGGCCACCCCATGCCCGAAGCCCTGACCACCGAAGGTGCCCGCACCGACGACACCCCGAAACAGTCCCGCCACCCCGCGCGCGCCATGCACCCACGCGACCAGGCCAAACGCCTGTTCCCCAGCCGGGATTTTCATTAACGGGACAAGGGCGGACACACATGATTAGAACCAGCCGATTTCGAAAAGGTGGCACAACATTGTGCGCATGTGAAAAATGGTGCCCCAATACGTGACAGGCCCAAGAGCGTTCCGCTTTGCCCTATAAACCAACATGTCCGCAGGAAGCCCATTGGCAACTCTATTTAGTGCCAACTAACCCAAATCAACCGCTGTTTTTAAGGCCGCTGTTGGCTTCCAGTTCATTGGAAAGACGTCCCTCGTATCACACAAGGGACGTCTGAGCTTTTTCATCTGACTCGATCGATCAAGTTAGTTCAGCAGGACGTCCAACGGGACGGGGGTGCTGATCCTCCAGTTCCCAGCCACCCCGGGGGTTCCATCGGTAATCTCGATGATCTGCATCTCGGCCGAGTTCTGATGGTGGATTTCACCCGAGAAGCTGCGCGGGCCGAATGCCGTCGGTTCGTCGCGCATCTTTTCAAGCTCTGCGGTGACAGCTGCGCCATCAAGGCTACCAGCACGCTCGACCGCTTTGGCCCACAGGTCGATCAGGATATAGCCGGGATAGGCGTATTGACTGGCAGGGCGGCTGCCGGTCGCTTTCTCATAGGCGATGTTGAAGGCTTCGACGTCCGCGCGTGGATCATCTCCGTAGATCGAGCCCTGCACGGGCACCACGAAACCTGACAGGTTCGGCGTGGCGTTCAGCCAATAGGATCCATCGACCGCCGAGCCGTTCAGGATCAGAGAATTGATCCCGGCAGCGCGGATCTGCCGTACAGCCGAGGCCGCACCGGGAATGTAGCTGCACAGCATGATCACGTCCGGTTCAGTTTCGAGCGCTTTGATCCGGGTGATCTGGCTGGCAATCGAGGCATCACCGTTCTTGAAAGTGTCACGCCCAACGATGTCTCCCCCGGCATTGGGGAACATCCAGTCGAAGCCAGTGCAAATCCCTTTGTTGTATTCGATTGTGGTATCCAGCAGCACATATCCCGTTTTCGCACCACGCTCGCCCAAGGACCACTCGGCCATGGTTGCGCCTTGGACTGCTGCTAGCACAGAGGCTGAGAAGCTGTTCGGGCCGACGCCTTGAATACCCGCCTTGATGTCTTCCGCGCACAGGAAGAACGAATTCAATCCAGCCCCTTCTGCTGCCAAGGCTGCCGGTGCGCCAAAATCATAGTCGCAGTTGACGATCAACATATCGGCACCTTCGTCAATCAGTTGCAGACCTGCGCTGGCGGACTGGGCCTGATCGGATTTTGTGTCGGCTTCAATCCAGTTGATCTGTCGACCAAGCAAGCCACCCGCGGCGTTGATTTCGTCAATTCGAATACGGGCCGCCGTGGTGGCAGGCGTATCATAGGCTTCAAGCCAGCCTGACTTGGCAATGGCAAAGCCGACGGTAATATCATCTGCCAGGCCTGCACCAGCCGTTGCGAGGCTCATAGCAATCGCAGTCGCTAATCGTTTCATCAGTTTTCTCCTCAGTTGGTAGATTGTGGTTCTTGTTTGGAATGTCGTACCCGCCACCCAAGTACCGGCAGGCGAAGCTCGCGACCGCCGGTCAAGCCGGACGGACGTATGATCAGCACCAGGATCATGATGATGCCGATCAGGATTTCCTGGGCTCCGCTGGGCAAGGCAAAGCTGGCGCCGCCGATATCGACCCCGCGCTCGAAGCGAACGAGGCCTTCGATCAGCACCGACAGGACCAAGACGCCAATCACGGCGCCCGATAGGCTGCCAATGCCGCCGACGACCAGCATCGCGAGGGTGATAAAGGTGATGCCAAGGTAGAAGCTGTTGGGATTAAGGACGCCCAAGGAATGGCCCAGCAGAACCCCCGATACGCCGGTGAAAAAGCCCGAGATCACCAGTGACAAAAGCCGGTGGCGATACATGTTCACGCCGGATGCTGCTGCGGCGACCTCATCTTCACGGGTTGCACGAAGCGCCAGACCCGAGGCCGAATTGGCGTGGAGTGTGGCGACAAATACCGCAACGCTGGCCCAGGCCAGTGTGACCCATTCGTCTGCATAACGATCAAGCCCTACGACCGAGGATGTCGCGCCAGTCACACCTTCCCAGTTCGAATAGACGGTGTTGACGATGGCGAGAAATGCGAAGGTCGCGATAGAGGCGGCAATGCCCGACAGGCGCAAGATCGCGGCACCCACGAATAGGGCGATCAGCGCCGCCAGCACACCAGAGACCACCGTCGCAGGCAGGTGTGGCCATTCAGCCGAGGCCAGCCAAGGCGGCAGATCGGGCAGGAACATGCCCTTCATTTGAGGGCGCAGCGTCAACCAGGCGGAGCAATAGGCCCCGATCGCCATGAACCCGGCATGCCCAAAGCTGACGACACCGGAATTGCCAACGAAGATCCACAGTCCGACCACGAAGATAACCCGGATCAGGGTTTGTGCTGCCATTCGCGCCAAGGATTTGTCGCCCGTGGCCGTCACGATCAGGACAAAGATCAGCAGGATCGCAATGAGGACTACAGGAGTGGTCAATGCGCGAAGTCGGTTCTGTCGATGTGCATCCATCATGATTAAACCCTCGGTTTGGCTGAGGCGGATGCGAACAGGCCTTGCGGGCGGACCAGCAAGATGACGACCACCAGCGTGTAAAGGAAAGCGTCGCGAAATGGCCGCGCCTCAAGCGGTAAAGCGGCCTGCAATACGACTGAAATGGCCCCGATCAGAAAACCCGCCGCAACCGCGCCGGGCAGCGACCCCAGCCCGCCGACCACCGTAGCGATGAAGGCCACAAGCATGATCTGTCCGCCCATGCGGACATCCGCGACACCGGTCTGAGTGACCATGATCATCGCCACGGCCGCGGCCAAGGCGCCAGATAGGGCAAAGGCCCCAGTGATCACGACGTTTGCACGCACCCCTAAAAGCCGTGCCATTGTGAAGTTCTCGGCGGCGGCCCGCATTTCAAGGCCTACGCGGGTTTTCTTCAGCAAAAGTGCCAGCGCGCTGACCACCAAAAGCGTGGTGATGATGACAATCAGCTGCAACAGCGGGACCGAGGCTCCGGCCACCGAGACCGGGGTGTTGAGGTCAGGCCACAGGCTGATCGCTTTGGGCCGGCTGCCATAGACAGCCAACAAAGTATTCTGGATGACGAAGCCAAGGGCAAAGGACGAGATCATCATCGCGACCGGATTGGCGTTACGCAATTGTCGGAAGACGACATACTCTGATGCCACCGCGATCAGCGCCCCAAGCGCCAACAGGACAGGAATAAGCAGGATTGCGGGCGCCTTGCCCAAGAACATGACGGCCACCGCATCCGACGACGGCACGATCAACGCAAAGACGCAAAAGGCGATGTATTCACCGTGGGCAAAATTCACCAAGTTCATCACGCCAAAGATCAGTGCGATGCCCAGTGCCGCCATGGCATAGATCCCACCCAGCGAGGCCGCATCGAAGAACAGCTGAGGTACAGCATTCATTGGACTTGCTCCGTAGATTTGGATTGATCGGCTTGACCGAAATAGGCCTCTTTCAGAAGATCGCGTTCGGCGAACTCGGACGCGTCACCGTCACCCACAACCTGACCCCCACGCAGAAGCACCATGCGCCCGCCTACCCGAGCGGCCCGGGCCGAGCTTTGTTCAACGATCAACAGCGTCAGACCGCGTTCCTTTTGCAGTGCGACAAGCGTGTCATAGACTTGGTCGACGATGTTCGGCGCAAGGCCCAGCGAAGGCTCGTCCACCATCATGAGCTTCGGGTTGGTCATCAGCCCACGCCCGATGGCCAGCATCTGTTGTTGCCCGCCCGACAGCGCCCCGGCATTGGCATGGCGGCGCTCACCCAAGATGGGAAAGGCGTCGTAAATTTCGGCGATGTCGCCCTCAATGGCCTGTTTGTCGGCGCGGATGCCGGTACCGACGCGAAGGTTTTCCTCGACGGTCAGGGTGCTGAAGATATCGCGCCCTTCAGGCACCATCGACAGGCCGTATCGCGCAATCGCCTCGGCGCTTTTTCCGGTGATGATGTCGCCGTCCAGTTCAACCCGCCCGTGACTGCTGGACACCGCGCCCGCGATGGCCTTGAGCAGCGAGGACTTGCCAGCGCCATTGGGGCCCGACACGAACAGACGCTCGCCTTCCTGCAAATGCAGGGTAACGCCGCCAAGCGCCGGGACTTTGCCGTAGCGCACCTCAAGGTCAAATACTCCAAGCTTGGTCATCACGCGGCCTCGCTATCAGCGCCAAGATAGGCATCGCGCACTTTACGGCTGGCCAGAATAAGCGCGCGGTCGCCTTCCTCGATCACCTGTCCGGCGTCGAGCACATAGACGTGGTGTGAGACAGCAAGAACCAACCCAACATTGTGCTCGATCAGCAGAACACCGATGTTCAATTCCTCGGCGACGCGTTTGATCAGCGCGGCCAGATCGGCAGCCTCGGCTTCAGACATGCCCGCTGCCGGTTCGTCCAACAGAAGGAAGTCAGGGGTAAACATCAGCGCTCGGGCAATACCGACGCGGCGCTCATCCGTATAGGGAAGCCCTGCCGCAGGTTGCTCGGCCAAATGGGACACACCCATCCAGTCAAGCAGCCGCAGCGCCTCGGCTTCTGAAGCCGCGCGAGAATGCCCCAGCCCAACGCCGGTGACGGCAAGGTTGTCCAGAACATCCAGGCCGGTGAACAACCGACCAGCCTGGAAAGTGCGGGCCACTCCGGCCCGACGCAATTGGTGCGGCGGCAAAGTGCCGACATTCCTGCCCCCAAGCGTCACAGTGCCCGTGGTCGGCGCTTGGAACCCGGTCAACGTATTGACCATGGTAGTCTTACCGGCCCCGTTTGGACCGATCAGCCCGTGAACTGCGCCCGGGGTGATCTTCAGTGTGACATCGGTTAGGGCTTTGAACCCCCCGAAGGCCACCGTCACCCCGGACGCCGCCAGGGAGGAACTCGTTTTTTTCCGCCGCGCCATCTTCAGACCTCGGCCAGTTCTTTGTGCTGAACGCTCTGGCCTTGCTCGGCAGCAGCATCGGCGGTCACCACATAGACACCCGTGTCGTGCAGACTGACGGTCCAGCCCGGTTCAACCACGATGGTGGTCGTGACCTCTTCGATCACAGCGGGGCCGTGAAGCGTGTCCCCTGCGCCCATGGCGGACCCGTCATAGACCGGCGTATCCTGTGCAATGCCATCGGCGCTGAACACCATCGGGCGGGTGCCCTTTAGGGTTTCATGGGCACCTGTGCCTGCGGCAATGGTCATGCGATCTGGCTTATCAACGTGGCCAGCAATGGTGCTTTCTACGTTGACGATCTCGACCGCGTTATGCGGTTCGTCATAGGTGTAGAGCTCTTTGTGGCGGGCGTGGAATGCGGCCTTGATGTCTTCAATCGTGGCTTCTGTAACCTCGAACGGGTCAATCTCAACCGTGCATTCATGCACCTGACCGACATAGCGCATATCAAGCGACCGACGGATCGAGATGCGGTCCTCGGCGAACCCATCGCCAGCCAGATCAACCCTGCCGCGCGCTTCAAGCGAGGTGAACAGGTCATCCAGTTTCTTTGCGGCTGCCCCCCCTTCCAGACGGATCGGTGCGGGCGCCATGTAGTTGTATTTGACGTCCGAAATGATCTGCCCATAGGCGCACAGCCCAGAGGCCAGTTTCGAGATCAGCACCTTCGAGATACCCATCTCGCGCGCCAGTGCCGTGATATGTGCACCAGTGGCGCCACCGGCACCCATCAGCACGAAATCACGCGGGTCATAGCCCCGTTCGACCGATACGCGGCGGATCGCATTGACCATGTTGTTGTTGACGATGGTGAACATGCCATAGGCGGCTTTCTCGATGGAAATGCCCAGCGGGTCGGCAAGGTTGGCTTTAATCGCCGCACGCGCCTTGTCGACGTCCAGCGGAAGACGCCCACCGACCAAGCCATCGGCGTTCAGATAGCCCAGTACAAGATTGGCGTCGGTCGTCGTCGGATTCTCACCGCCCTGGCCATAGCAGGCCGGTCCGGGTTCCGATCCAGCCGATTGCGGCCCCATCTGCATCAGGCCCATCGAGTCGATCCAACCGATCGACCCCCCGCCGGCGCCCAGTGTTTCCACCTGGATCATCGGGATGCCAATGCGATAGCGCAGGAAGTCGATGTTCTTGTTGACGTTGGCCTGCCCGTCCTTGGTCAGGGTGATGTCGAACGAGGTGCCGCCCATGTCACAGGTGATGATGTTCTTGTCACCCCATGGTTCGGCCACATCCAAGGCCGCCTGTGGTGCCGAAGCCGGGCCGGAGTTGATCGCATAGACCGACTGATCGCTGACCACCTTACCCAGCGCCAGACCGCCGTTGGACTGGAAGTAGCGCACTGGATGCTGGCTGCCCAGCTCGCGGAAATATGCATCGATGGCTTCGACATAGCGTTGCAGGATCGGTGCCAGATAGGCGTTCACGATGGCGGTCGAAGTGCGGGTGTATTCGCGGACTTGGGGATACAGCTGGTTGCCGACGGTCAAACGCACGTCGGGCATCATCTCGCGCACAATCTCGGCGGCACGATTTTCGTGATCGGGGTGCAGCACTGACCAGACAAAGCTGATCGCAACCGATTCAACGCCTTCGGCGATGAAATAGCGGCAGGCCTCGCGCACGTCTTCCTCGTTGATCGGCGTCTTGACCGACCCGTCCGAGATCACCCGCTCGCTGACCCCTTTGCGCAAGTGACGCGGCACCAGCATGGTCGCAGGGGGATAGTCCGGATCATAACGATAGCCGTCCTCTTTGTGGCCCAAGCGGATTTCGATGGAATCCTCGTGCCCCTTGGTGGCAATCAGCCCGGTTTTGGCCCCTGTATGGGTGATCAGCGCATTCAGCCCGACCGTGGTTCCGTTGATGCACAGGTCCGAGTTCGAGACGACTTCCTGCGCCGTCAGCCCGGTTTCCTCGGTGATCAAAGCAAGCCCGTTCTTGATGGCCTTGGTCGGTTCGGTTGGTGTGGACAGCACCTTGAAGATCTGCGTGCTGCCTTTTTTGTCAGCGAGGATGAAGTCGGTAAATGTGCCACCGGCATCAATGCCCAGACGATATTGGGTACGCATGGTATTTCCTTTCAAATCAGGGGATCAAGCAGCCGCGCGGGCGGCAACCGTGGCGGCTTCGTCGATGGAAAGCGTGTCGGCGTCGGCAATCACCACGCCGTAATCCAACCGCGCGCCTTCGATCGAGACGAGGCCGTTGCGCACATCTTCGACCACCTTCAGCGGGTCGCGTTCGAACGGGTTGCCGAACCCACCACCACCGGGGTTGAGGTTGGCGGCAATCTCGCCGGGTTTGATGGTTTCAATCACGTTGTCGGTGATGATCTGGGTTTCGCCGCCCCGTGTGATTTCAAGGCGGCCGACCTTCTTGTGCACCATTTCGGATTTCGCTCCAGCAGCGCCCATAGCCGGGATGCGGCGGCCTTCGCCAAAGGTGACCAGCGTCATGTCGGTATCAAGCGGCTCGACGGCCCAGCGCGTGCCGGATCCCCCACGGAACTTGCCCGCGCCGCCGCTGTCTTCCATCAGCCCGTATTCGTGGATGATGATTGGATAGGAATGCTCAAGCATCTCGATATCACCCGAGGTAAGTGCCCCAAAGCAGCACTCAGGTCCGCAGGCGTGCCAGCCATCCTGAGAGGCGGTCGCACCTGCCCCCGAGATGATCGAGGCCAGCACCATGGTGACGTATTCCTCGTCATGGCGACTGTCCCACCCGGCAATGTTGCAGCCATTGGCGTGTCCCCAGCTGGCAGACACCTTGTCGGGCGCGGCCTGTTCAAAGGCCAGACGCACCGCGTCGGTCAGCGTTTCCATCGGCGTGGTGGTGCAGTTCATATGCGGCGCGGGCGACTGCGCGTTGCACAATGTGCCCTTCTTGCCCATGTCGACCGTCACGTTGCGATACAGCCCTTCGTTATAGGGCGGCGGCAGCTGGGCGAACATCATCAGGCCCAAGTAAACACCGGAATAGCTGTTCCCCTCGTAGGAGTTGATGAAATACGGAATCTGCGGTGGGCTTTCGATCTCGATGTGACAGCTGGCACCTTTGATGGTGACAGTCGCCGTAATGTCGAAATCACCAAAGCCGTGACCTGCATCTTCCAGAATGGCGGTCCCCGAATAGGTTCCGTCAGGCACCTGACTGATCAGGCCGTTCATGTGGGCATTCGCCATTTCCAGCAGTTCGGCAATGCATTCCTGCACCACGTCCTTCCCGTATTTGTCCATCAATGCGGTCAGGTTACGGGCGCCTACTTGGCAAGCTCCGATCAGCGCGTTGAAGTCGCCCTCCTGATCGCGGCGCGCGCGCATATTGGTCAGCAGCATGTTCATGATGTCATCGCGCGGAACGCCCTTGTCCCACAGCTTGATCGGCGGAATGCGCAGACCTTCGGCAAAGATCTCTTTGGCCTCGGGGTTATAGCCCGCAGGCACCGGCCCGCCGATGTCCGTTAGGTGACCCTTGCAGACGGTCCAAAAGACCAGCTCGCCTTCATAGAACACTGGGTAGTACATGCAGGTATCAATGATGTGGCTGCCGCCATAGGCAGGGTCATTGTGTAAGATCAGATCGCCTTCATGGATGTCGCCCTCGAAGAAATTTGCGACCGATTTCATCGCCGGAATCAGCGAGCCGAGGTGGATCGGAATATCCTGACCTTGCAGGATCATCTCGGGCGTGTGGTTGAAAAGCGCCGTTGAATAATCATGCGCCAAGTTGAAAACCGAGCTACGTGCGGTCTTTTCCAGGGCCAGCGTCATTTCGCGCTGTGTGGTTTCCAATACACCGCGCACCACGGAAAGCGTGATGGGGTCAACTTGTCTATTAGCCATTCGTTCTGGTCCTTTGCATGGGCGCAAAGGGGCCGCCTGATGAGAGCGATTTTCCTCCCGATCCGGCGTGCTCCTCCTGCACATCGAACTTGTGATCCCAGCTTGTCGTGGCTTGTCGGGATGGTCTTGGCGCTGAGTGCAGAAGCGTTTGCAGCTTTGCGCAGAACAATTTGCCGTTCAGCGCAGAACTGTTTGCAGCAGAGTGCAGAACACCCAAATTCCTTTGTTTTATTAGGAGTCTTGGCTATGGTCAGGCCTGGGAGGAGATGCATATGACCGCCGGGTTCACTTTCTCGACGGCCACGACAGAGCCGCAGCACCGCTCCAGTAAATGGAACGCGGTGGTGAACGAGTCGTATTTTCCACTGGAACTTCAGTTCCGTGATCCGATTCACTTCAATGGGCAACTCAGTCGCATGTCGATGGGGCATGTCGGCATGTCACGGCTGACTTCGGATCCGCTCAGCTATGAGCGGCGGCGCGCACATATTCGCGAGGCGCGGGAAGAGGAATATCTGATCACCCTGCCACGGGCGACATCGGTCGAGTTCCGCCAGTTGGGGCGCGAAGTGCGTTGTGATCCGGGCGGCTTCATCCTTGAACGCGGCGACGAGCCTTATCGGTTCCTCTATGAAAACCCCAATGATCTGTTCGTCCTGAAGGTTGGACGCAAAGCCTTGGAAGAACGCGTGCGCCAACCCGACCGTTTTTGCGCGAAGGTGTTCAATGCCACGTCTGGCACGGCAGGGTTGTTCGCCTCGATGGTGGATCAGGCTCAGTCGAAATGTGCGGATTTCGGGGCCGCGGCGGGTGAAACCGTAGGGCGCCAGCTATTGGAACTGCTCGGGCTTGCTCTTGATGAAACGGTTGACGCGAGCTCAAGCAATCTTTCAGCAGTTCGGACTGCACATATTTCCCGGGTCGAGAAATTCATCCGCGAAAACTTGAAAAACTCAAACTTGTCCCCCGACCTGATCGCCGAAAGCTGCGGGATTTCGAAACGCTACCTGCATGACCTGTTCAAGGATGTGAATGGCACGGTCAGCCAGCAGATACGCGATCAGCGCCTGATCGCAGCGCGGGATCGTCTGGCCACGGCGCCGGGTCTTCCGATCTCGGAAGTCTCGTATCGTTTTGGGTTTTCGGATCAGGCGCAGTTCTCTCGCCTGTTCAAGAACAAGTTTGGTATTACGCCATCTGCCTACAAGGCAGAGATCAGCGGATAACCTTCCTTAGATCTTTCCGTCGTCGACCGCCAACCAACCTGTTTGCGCAACGTCTTCGAAACCGGACATTTAGATGTGCCGTCCAAAGCTGACAGATTGCTGTAGCTCCTGTCTGTCGGGGCGTGTCAGCAAGTAATCACTTGCTTTCTCGGTTGATTCCGGACAATCGATTTATATGCGTTTGCGATCGCTTATCATTCCAATCATCGCGACTGTCGCCGTTGCGCTCATCCTGTTCAGGATGTCATACGGCTATTTTCAATCCGAGGAGCTGACGAAAGCGACGGGGCGGCTTTCGCTTTACCAGAGCTCGGTTTCGGGCGAGTTGGAGCGGTTCTCCCACCTGACCTATGTGCTAGCGCGAGATCCGTTTGTGATTGAGACAGCCAAAGGGGGGACGACAGATCAGTTGAACTCTAGGATCAAGGATTTCGCGGCGCGGGCGGGGTTGGATGCGATCTATTTGATTGATCCTGATGGGCTGACCATCGCGGCTTCGAATTATCAGGACCCAAGCAGTTTCGTCGGGCAGAACTATGCGTTCCGACCCTATTTCCAAGACGCGCTGTCTGGGGTGCAGGGGCGGTTCTATGCGATCGGGGCGACCACTGGATTGCCGGGATATTTTATCGCGGATGCGGTGCATGACCCATCGGGTCAACTGCTTGGCGTGCTGGCGATCAAGATTAACCTGACGGGGCTTGAGGCCAACTGGATCGGCTCGGGCGAGCGAGTGTTTCTGGCCAATAAGGACGGGGTGGTTTTGTTGGCATCGGACCCTTCGTGGCGCTATCGCATTCTCTCGCGGCTTCCCGCCGAGCGACGGCAGGAAATCGTTGATGCGCGGCAGTTCTCTGGGCAGGATTTGGCGCTTCTGAATTGGTCCGTTCTTGCAGATCAACGGGCGCGTATCGGGGGATCTGAACACCTGCATCTGGTGGCGGATGACTTGCCGCACGGGTGGCAGCTGCATTTCTTTGCAAGCGACGATCAGGCGCGCACGCGGGCTTGGCTGGTGACCGCGATTGCGGTGATCCTGGCAGCGGTCGCATTTATCCTCTTTCAAATCCAACGCGCACGCCGTGTGGACGCCGAGCTTCGTCGGTCTGAACGGGAAGAGGCCGAGTTGCGACAGGCAAACGAACGACTGGCCACCGAGGTCACCGAACGCCTGACCGCCGAGCGCCGTCTGAAGCGGACCCAGAACGAACTGGAAAGCGCCAGCCGGTTGGCGGCTCTTGGTCGGTTGGCTGCATCTGTGACGCATGAGCTGGGGCAGCCGATTGCGGCCATGCGCAACCACATTGTTGCGGCGGAAATCGGCGCGGGGGGTGGAAGCAAGCTGACAACCGATATTGGCGGCTTGGTGGATCGGATGGAGGGCATCACGCGGCAGTTGAAGTTCTTCGCCAGCTCGGAGGCCGAAGCGTTTAAGGAGCTGGACCTGCGCGACGCAATCCGCATGTCGCTGGAGCTTGTAGCGCCGAACATTCAACAGATCGGGGCCGAGGTGCAGTTGGATCTGCCCGCGCACCCGGTCCCTATTCGCGGCATTCGATTGCGGGTTGAGCAGGTCATGACCAACCTTCTGCGCAACGCCTTGGATGCGAGCGAAGACCGGGATGCTCCGAAGCTGATCGTGCGCGCGGGTGTGGATAGTCCCGATGCGTGGGTCGAAATCGAGGACAATGGACACGGCATCGGATCGGCCACGTTGGAAGACCTGAAAGAACCCTTTGTCACCACGCGCGAAAGCGGGCGCGGGATGGGGTTGGGTCTGGCGATCTCTGCCAGTATCGTCAAAGATCACGACGGCGAAATGACTGCGCGAAATGTCGACCCAGAAGGGGCGGTTTTTCGTGTAACCTTTCCCCATACTCCCCTTGAAGAGGATCACGTTTGATGGCCGATACGCGCCCCTTTAGCGTTTTGATTGTCGATGACGACAAAGCCATGCGCCAATCCCTTGTGGATCTACTGACCGCTGCGGGGTGGAGGGCGGAAGCAACGTCGCGCGCGGCCCAAGTGTCGTCAAAACTGGCCGACGTGCCTTGGGATGTGATCCTATCGGATGTTCAGATGCCCGGCATGACGGGGTTGGAGCTTTTGAACTCTTTGGATCTGGAAACCGCCCCGCCACTGGTGCTGATCTCGGCGCATGGGGATATCCCGATGGCGGTTCAGGCGATGCAGGACGGGGCGTACAGCTTTGTTGAAAAGCCTTACGAACCACGCCGTCTGTTGCGCATCCTGACCCACGCGGCCGAGCAAAGCCGGATGCGGCGCGACAATGCCCGTCTGAAAGATCGCTTGATGCGGCTGTCCGGTCTGGACCGCGTGTTGTTGGGGCAAACGGACGAGGTTGCGACGCTACGCCAAGATGTGATGGCGCTGGCCGATATTGGGGCGAGCGTGTTGATCACTGGGGACACCGGGACCGGGAAGGAACTTGTCGCCCAAGCGCTGCATGATCTGGGCGGAGACGGACAGGCGCCCTTCCTGGCGCTGAACTGTGCGGCCCTGTCCCCCGACACGTTCGAGGCCGAAATGTTCGGGGTCGCTGGTGAACGCGAGGGGCGGTTGACCGCCGCGTCAGGCGGGACACTGTTTCTGGACGAGGTCTGCGCCTGCCCCCTTGCCGTGCAGGCCAAACTGTTGCGCGTGCTGGAAGATAAACAGGTGCTGCCGGTTGGGGCGACACAGGCGGTTACGACAGAGTTTCGCGTCATTTCAGCGACCAGTGAAGACGTTTCTGTGGCGGTCAAGGATGGACGGCTGCGGCAAGATTTCCTGTTCCGCATCAACACAGTTGTGTTGACTGTTCCGTCTCTGCGGCAGCGACGAGACGACATAGCCCTATTGGCGCGTCATTTTCTGGACGACTACGCCAAGATCTATGAACTGGCCGTTCCCTCCCTGACCCAAGACGACTTGGCAGCCCTTCTGGCCCATGACTGGCCCGGCAATGTGCGCGAGCTGCGCAATGTGTGCGAACGCCGTGTGTTGGCCGCGCGGCGTGGTGGCGGCTCGATGACCCAAGCCATCGAGGCGGATCAGCATCTGGATGACATCCCCGGCACCCTGCGTGAAGCCGTGGCCGCTTTTGAGCGCGAACTGATCGGGAAGGCCATTCAAGCCCATGAAGGCCGTATGGACGCCGCCGCCGAGGCGCTTGGGATCGGACGTCGGACGCTGAACGAAAAGATCGTGAAACTGGGTCTCGATAAAGACGCTTTGCTGTGACCGATTTGCCCTGCGGATTTCCGCAGGGCTGGTCTGGAAGTGCAGGCGGTTTCCCTCATAGTCAGACAGGATCGCGCCGCAGATACTGTGCCCACAATTTCGCGATTTCTGGGAGGAATACCATGCGATCGACATTCAAAGGCGCTGCCATTGCAGCGTTGTCTCTGACTATTGCCAGCGAAGCCTTCGCTACAGATTGGAACGTATCCCTGTGGGGCAAACGTCGCGCCTTCACCGAGCACGTTGAGAAACTGGCCGAACTGGTAAGCGAGAAGACCAATGGCGAATTCACCCTAAGCATCAGCTACGGTGGGCTGTCCAAGAACCGGGAAAACCTGGACGGGATCTCGATCGAAGCGTTCGAGATGGCGCAATTCTGCGCGGGCTATCACCGCGACAAGAACCCCTCGATCACCGTGCTGGAGCTGCCGTTTCTGGGTGTGACCTCGCTTGAGCAAGAGATCGCACTTTCGATGGCGGTCTATAACCACCCAGCCACGCAAGCTGACTTGGCGCGCTGGAACGCGACGCTGCTGATGCCATCGCCCTTGCCGCAGTATAACATCGCCGGTGCCGGTGATGCGCCCGCGACTCTGGCCGACTTCAAAGGCCTGACTGTACGGGCCACCGGCGGGATCGGTCAAGCGATGGAGACCATCGGCGCGGTTCCGACCTCGATGTCTGCATCTGAAGTGCGTCAGGCCATGGACAGCGGCGTGGTCAAGGCCGTCAGCTTTGCCCCCCACGCGCATATGTCCTTTGGCACGATCGAAAATGCCACTTGGTGGACCACCAACCTGAACCCCGGCACCGTGAACTGCCCGGTTGTTGTGAACTCGGACGCGCTGGCCAACCTGTCGGACGAACACCGCGACGCATTGTTGGGATCTGTTGACGAGGCGCTGGCCCACTATGTCGACAACTACAACAACAAGACCATGGTCGCTTGGGGCCCTGCGTTGGACGAAAAAGGCATCCAACAGGTGACCTTCTCGGACGATGAGATCGCGGCCTTCCGCGACGCGGCAGCCGCCCCGGCCGCCGAGGCTTGGATCGCCGACAACACTGCCCGTGGCCTGCCCGCACAAGAGCTTTACGACCTTGTCACCGGCATGATTGCCAACGGCAGCTAAACCCGCAGCCCTGCGCCCCAACGGCGCAGGGCTTCCATTTTAGAACGGAGTGGTGCCATGGCCGGGTCTTCCCTTGTCCTGACTGACGACAGCGTCCTAAGCCGCATCGACCAAAAGCTCTATCGCGTTGAAGGCGTATTGGCATTGGTCAGCGGACTTGCAGTGTTTTCCCTGATGATATTGGCGGTCGTGTCCGTCAGCGGGCGCAACTTCGCCAACCAGCCTTTGCCGGGCTATATCGATTGGATCGAACAAGCCATGCCGCTGATCGCGTTCATGGGAATTGCGTTCACACAACGCGATGGCGGGCATATCCGCATGGATATGCTGGTCGGCGCGCTTCGCGGACGCAGCCTCTATCTGGTCGAACTGATCACGACGCTGTTCGTTCTTGCCCTGATGCTGCTTCTGGTCTGGGGAAGCTGGGCGCATTTCGACAGAAGCTTTGATTTCGCCGCACCCTTGTGGAGCCGCGACAGCTCGGTCGATATATCGCTACCGCTTTGGCCAGCGAAGCTGTTGGTACCCGTGGCATTTTCCGTCCTGTGCCTGCGCCTTCTGCTGCAAGTCTGGGCCTATACACACGCGCTGGTCACCGGGGTGAAATCCCCAATTGCTGTTCCGCTGATTGCAGATGCCGCCAAGCAGGCAGCGATGGAAGCCGAGCACGTCTCGGGCAACGACGCTTAAGGATACTGGTATGGAACCGATTGAAATTGGCCTCGTCGTCTCGGGCGGCCTTCTTGTTCTTGTCATTCTGGGAATGCGTGTGGCCTTTGCCGCCGCCACCGCCGGGATGATCGGCTTGATCTGGATTTTCTGGGCCAAGTTTGGCTATGACCCAGCCCGTTTTGGCAAGGCCATGACCATCGCGGTCAAAACCGCTGGTCAGGTGCCGCATTCCAAGATCTCAAGCCAAGCGCTGAGCCTGATCCCGACGTTCATCCTGATCGGCTATTTGGCTTACTACGCCGGGCTGACCAAGGCCCTGTTCGAGGCTGCAAAACGCTGGCTGGCATGGGTGCCGGGCGGGTTGGCCGTATCGACCGTCTTCGCGACCGCTGGATTTGCGGCTGTGTCGGGCGCGTCCGTGGCGACCTCGGCGGTCTTCGCCCGGATCGCCATCCCGGAAATGCTAAAAATCGGATACAATAAACAGTTTGCGGCAGGCGTCGTGGCGGCAGGCGGCACGCTGGCCTCACTGATCCCGCCCTCGGCCATTCTGGTGATCTATGCGATCATCGTGGAACAGGACGTGGGTAAGCTTTTGCTGGCGGGTTTTATCCCCGGCGCGTTCTCGGCCGTCATCTATGGCGCGCTGATTATTGGCATGGCTGTCGTGATCAAAGACTTCGGACCGCCCGTCAAAGGCTTCACTTGGAAAGAGCGGTTCGTCTCGCTTCCCCCTGCCCTGCCGATCCTTGTCGTGGTCCTGACAATCATCCTTTTCGTCTACAATCCGTTTGGCGGCGAGGCGTGGGGCACACCCACCGAAGGCGGCGCAATCGGAGCCTTCGTGGTTTTCCTGATGGCGCTCTATCGTGGGATGCGTTGGGCGCAGCTGAAAGACGCGCTGCTTGAGACCGCGAAGCTCAGCGTGATGATCTTCACCATCATCTGGGGCGTGCTGATCTATGTCCGCTTCCTTGGCTTTGCCGAGCTTCCAGCCGCATTCTCGGCGTGGATCACATCATTGACCATGTCGCCCATGCTGATCCTTGTCTGCATCCTGCTGGCCTATGCGGTCTTGGGGATGTTCATGGACGCCATCGGCATGCTGCTGCTGACCCTGCCCGTGGTCTATCCCGCCGTCATGGCCCTGAACGGGGGCGAGTTCGTGTCCGCCGCAGACAGCACCTTTGGGATGTCCGGCCCGATGTGCGCGATCTGGTTCGGGATCTTGGTGGTGAAGATGGCCGAGTTCTGCTTGATCACGCCCCCCATCGGGCTGAACTGCTTCGTCGTGGCCGGCGTGCGCGATGATCTGAGCGTGCAGGATGTGTTCAAAGGCGTCACGCCGTTCTTCATCGCGGACGCGATCACCATCGCGCTTCTGGTCGCATTTCCAGCAATCGTACTGTGGCTGCCAGGGCAGGTTTGAGCGTGCGTGGATATCACTTCAATGTTGCTCATTCCCTTTAAGCGGTAGAAACAATGCGTGATCGACCCAATTGTCGATCACGCTACATTCGTAAAATCGGGCTCCACGCCGACTTACGGTGACGCCGCATCCGTCTAGATCGTTCCGGTAAGAGCCGGCGTAGCGCCCGGCCCTTCCCGGACGCTCGGCACCAACGCTGGGTGCTGCGATCGCAGCCCGCATTGCTGACACTAGCTGCCCAAACTAAATCGCCAGATGCTCGAATTCACAGTCTGCAAACCGAGCCGTCATCTTGAGGTTCCGTGCGGACCATACAAAACGGCGTCAGTGCCCTCTCAAAAAACGCTCCGCAATATGGTATATTGGCAAGCTCACATTACGCGGGGGAGAGCATCATGACCAAAGAAGTCTCAACGGCGCGCGGTCTCACCGACACGCAGGCACGGGCAATCGAAGGCGCGGCACAGGCCGCACGCGTCTACCGCGAGGAACTTCCGCAAATGCCCGCACGACCGACACTGGATCTCGATGAGGCAGCCGGACGCTTCCTTGGCCCTCTGCCCGAAGCCGGAATGCCCGAAGATGACGTGATCGCGCAGATCGTGCGGGATGCCAGCGGTGGTCTGCACAGCATGGCGAACCCAACCTTCTTCGGTTACGTCCTCGGCGCCTCCCATCCTGTAGGCGTCGCCGCAGATATGCTCGTCTCGGCCTGGGGTCAGAACGCTGGCTCGTCGTTTGAAACCCCGGCCGTGACCGGTATGGAACGCGCCGTTTGCGATTGGGTGATAAGTCTGTTGTCACTACCGCCCGACAGCGGCGCTGGACTGGTGACCGGGGGCACGGTTGCAAACATGGTCGGAGTAATGGCGGCACGTAACAAGCTTTTGTCCGCGCAGGGTTGGGATGTCGAGGCCGACGGCCTTTTCGGCGCACCTGAGATCCCGGTGCTGATCGGACAGGACGCACATTCCGCGCCGTTCGCGGCCTTGCGGTATGCCGGCCTGGGCGCCGCGCGCGTTCAAGTGGTCGAAACCGACGGCGAAGGCCGGATCATGCCGGACGCCTTCCGCAAAGCCCTGGAACAGATCGACGCGCCGCCACTCGTCGTCCTTCAGGCCGGCCAGATCAACACAGGCGCGTTCGATCCCTTCACCGACCTGATCCCGATGGTGCACGAACGAAAAGGCTGGGTTCATGTCGATGGTGCCTTTGGGCTGTGGTTGGCTGCCGTGCCAGAGTTGGAGCACAGGTTGGCTGACGTCCAGAAAGCAGACAGCTGGGCTGTCGATTTGCACAAATGGCTCAATGCACCATTCGACGCCGGCATGGTGATCGTGCGTGACCGCGCGCCTCTGGTTGCCTCAATGTCGGCACGTGGCGCCTACCTTCCCGAGACGACCGTTCACTGGGAGCCAACGGATTCCACCCCCGAATTGTCGCGCCGCGCCCGCGGCATTCCGAGCTACGCAATACTGCGGCATCTCGGCGTCACAGGGGTACGTGAGTTGGTAGCTCGCCATTGCCGCCTCGCAGAGCGGATTGCAGCCACGGTTTCGGCAGAATCCGGGTTGGCCGTATTGAATGAGATCCACAGCAACCAGGTGGCCATCGCCTGTGGCGACGACGGCCTGACGATGCGAGTCCTGAAGCGCGTTCAGGAACGCGGCAAGGTCTATCCTACTCACGGCGAATGGGCGGGGCGACAGATCATCCGGGCATCGGTGATCGGGTACGCAATGACTGAGATTGATGCCGACCTCTTATCTGCCGAGGTCATCAATGCCTACCGCTGGTGTGCCTCCAACCCTGAATGATAAAAAGTGGCGAGCGGCGCTTTGCCTCTTCACGGTCATCCGGGAGGGGTATCACAGCATCACTGCATCACGCCGAAAGGACCACAATCAAAGGCGGCCCATAGCGGACCTTGATGCATTGTGCAGCGTAGACCCGGTTTGAGCCCCAAAAGTACTTATGCTGCAAAGTGCACGAACTACTGCTCCCTTAGTCGGCATCGCACACTTGATGTCACACCTATCCAGCCATTCTCTGAATGGTGGTAGTCTCATTTGGTTTCGGAAGCGGAATGGTCGGACGCGAGGTCAGCGTCACATTTTGCCAATGCGCAACAGCCCCAACAAGACCGCGGAAAGTAAATGAGCGTCAAAACCAGCAGGCTTTGGCGCTTCAGTCATGAGGTATACTGCCGAATGGGGCAATTTGCCTAAAGCAACGCGTCACGTCCTTAGTTGGACGTGGCGTCTTGGTACCATGCCACGATGTAGTCGCGGCCTTCCTGATCCATCTCGATCGCATTGGGCGGAGGCATCGCGTGGGACGCACCCGCGTGCAGATAGACCTGCTTGGCGTGGCGCGCGACATCTGCTTCGGTTTCCAGAACCACCCCTTTGGGCGCCCAGTACATTCCATCCCACGACGGCTCTCGGGCGTGGCACATCGAGCAGTTCCCGACCACAGCAAAATATGCGTCTTCGAACCCATCGGCCGAGGCAAAGGTTTGCTCATAAGGGGTCAATGCGCGTGCCTCGGATTCTTCGTATGTTTCCCCGGCGCGCATCGTCGATAGCCATGCGATCAAAATCATTAGCAGTACGGTCACCAACCACGTCCAATTCGGCCCTTTGCCGGTCTTGTGCATGGTGTTGAAGTAGTGACGGATGGTGACGCCGGTCAGGAAAATCAGGCCGGCAATGATCCAGGAATACTGGGTGCCAAATGCCAATGGATAGTGGTTCGCCAGCATCAGGAACACGACCGGCAAGGTCAGATAGTTGTTATGGGTCGAGCGCACCTTGGCGATCTTGCCGTATTTCGAATCCGGCGTCCGCCCGGCCTTCAGGTCCGCCACAACGATGCGCTGGTTGGGCATGATCTGGAAGAACACGTTTGCCGTCATGATTGTTGCCGTGAACGCGCCCAGATGCAGAAGGGCTGCGCGACCGGTGAAAATCTGGTTATAGCCCCAAGACATCACAACAAGGATGACGAACAAGAGCAGCATCAGAAGCGTTGGGTTCTCGCTCAACTTCGATTTGCACATCTGATCATAGAGCAACCAACCAATGGTCAGCGATCCGCCCGAGATCAGGATACCCTGCCACAACGTCAGATCCGCCTTGGTCGGGTCCAGAAGGAACAGCTCGCCCCCGACCCAATAGATGATCATCAGCAACGCCGCGCCCGACAGCCATGTCGTGTAGCTTTGCCATTTGTGCCATGTCAGATGCTCTGGCATTTCCGAAGGGGCCACAAGGAATTTGACCGTATGGTAGAACCCGCCGCCGTGCACTTCCCATTCCTCGCCATAGGCGCCATCGGGAAGGTTGGGATTGGGTTTCAGCATTAGATCAAGCGCGATGAAATAGAATGACGCACCAATCCACGCCATTGCCGTGATGACGTGAAGCCACCGCACAGAAAACGCGATCCAGTCCCATAAAATTGCCAGGTCATACATGGCATACCTCCCATATTCGTCTTAGCGACACACTATGCTAACCATATTTATTCTGGTATTGCTGCCAAATACCAAGCAGCATCAAAAAAAACAAAACAATGTCCTATCTTGCCAACATCCGAACCTTCGTCCGCGTCTATGAGCTTGGCAGCATGTCGGCTGCGGGGCGCGACCTTCGGGTGTCGCCGGCGGTAACCTCCTCGCGGATCTCGCAGCTGGAAGACTATTTGGGCGTTCGGCTGTTCCAGCGCACCACGCGTAGCTTGGCCCCCACCGAACAGGGCGAAAGGTTCTATCGCGGCGCGACCGAAATCCTTGAAGCGGTAGAAAACGCAGAAGCGCAAATCGTTGATATTACAGACAATCCCCGCGGGCCGCTTTATGTCGCGGCCCCTTTGGGTGTGGGGCGACGTTTGATTGCGCCTTTGGTTCCGGATTTTTTAGAGAAGTACCCGGAAGTCAGCGTGCGCCTTCGTCTGACCGACCGCAAAGTGGACCTGACCACCGAAGGGCTTGATTTGGCGTTTTTCCTTGGCCAACCGGAAGACAGCAATCTCAAAATTCGCAAGATTGCGGACGTCGAGCGCGTGCTCTGCGCGGCACCTGCATACATCAAACAGCGCGGCATGCCTGCAAATGGCACCGATCTTATCAACGGCGCGCATGAATGCCTAAGCCTTCGCTTCCCCGGCGCGACCGAGTTCCAGTGGCTGTTGACCACGAAGGACGGCCCAAAACGCTTTCGCGTGACGGGGCGATATGAATCCGACGATGGGGATGTGCTGACGGACTGGGCGCTGGATGGAAACGGCATCGCGATGAAGCCGGTTTTCGAGATTTCAGAGCACTTGAAATCAGGACGGCTAATTCCGGTCGCGACCGAAACGCCGCCCGAGCCGATCCAGATGGCTTGCTTGTTCACCCACCGTCGCGGGCAGGACCCCAAGTCGAGACTGTTCATGGAATTTGTGATCGACCGGATCGCCACCCGCATTCGCAGCACGGATCGGGGCTAGGCTCAGCTGCCGCGGTAAGTGGAGTAGCCGAAGGGCGATAGAAGCAGTGGCACGTGATAGTGCGATGCCTCGGACATGCCGAACCGCAGCGGGATAACGTCTAGAAACCGGGGCGCTTCGGGCGGGACACCGATGCTGTCCAGATAACCCCCTGCATAAAATACAAGCTCGTATTCCCCTGTTTCAAACTTTTCGGCGGGCAGGATCTGCTCATCGGTCCGACCATCGTCGTTGGTCACCAGCGTTTTGAGCAAGCTGCGCTGATCGCCATCAATCCGAAACAGCTCGATTTTCAATCCCTCTGCGGGACACCCGCGGGCAGTATCAAGCACGTGCGTGGTCAGGTAGCCTGTCATCTTCGGTGTCTCCTGTGGTGAGCTTCAATTCAGCAATCCCTTCTTAATCTGGAAGCTCAGACACACACAGGGCCAGACTGCCGAACAATCCTTCTTGATAATTTTGAAAGTGCGCCAGGATTTTCGCCTTAGAGTGATGCCTGAGATAAACAGAGGGAAACCACGTGACACGATACCCACGCGACATGACCGGATACGGCACGAAGCCACCAGTCGTCAGATGGCCCGGCGACGCGAAGATCGCCGTTCAGATCGTCCTGAACTATGAAGAGGGCGGCGAGAACTGTGTCTTGCATGGGGACGCGGCATCAGAAGCATTCCTGTCCGAGATCACCGGAGCACAGCCATGGCCGGGGCAGCGCCATTGGAACATGGAATCCATCTATGAATACGGATCGCGCGCCGGGTTCTGGCGCGTGCATCGTCTTCTTCAGGACCTGCCTGTCACGGTCTATGGCGTGGCCACGGCTTTGGCCCGCGCGCCGGAGCAGCTTAAGGCGATGAAGGCCTCAAACTGGGAGATCGCGAGCCACGGTCTGAAATGGGTCGAACATAAGGATATGTCGGCAGACGAAGAACGGGCACAGATCCGCGAAGCGATCCGCCTGCACACCGAAGTCACTGGCACGGCCCCGCGTGGCTGGTACACCGGTCGCTGTTCAATGAACACGATGGACTTGGCCGCCGAAGAAGGTGATTTCGCCTATATCGCAGACAGTTACGCAGATGACCTGCCCTATTGGATCCATGCCGGCGGCAAGGATCAACTGGTAGTTCCCTACACGATGGACTGCAACGATATGCGCTTTGCGATCCAGGCAGGATACACCAATGGCGATCAGTTCGAGAGCTACCTGAAAGACAGTTTCGACATGCTCTATGCGGAAGGGGAAGCAGGCGCGCCCAAGATCCTCTCGATCGGCTTGCATTGCCGCCTGATCGGACGTCCGGGCCGGGCAGCCGCCCTTAAGCGCGTCATCGATCACTTCAAATCACACGACGGTGTCTGGTTCGCCACCCGCGAACAAATTGCCGATCACTGGGCCAAGGAGCACCCCCCAATGCAGGGTTTGAAACCGTCTGAAATGGACCAAGAGACGTTTATTGCAGAGTTCGGAGGCGTGTTTGAACACAGCCCGTGGATTGCCGAGGGCGCATTTGGTCTGGAGCTGGGGCCAACCCATGACACGGCCGCAGGCGTGCACAACGCCCTTGCCCGCGTGTTCCGCAGCGCCAGTGAAGAGGCCCGCCTGGGCGTGCTGGTGGCGCACCCGGATCTAGCCGGGAAACTGGCCGCCGCTGGACGGTTGACCGCAGAAAGCACATCCGAACAGGCTGGTGCCGGTCTGGACATGTTGACCGACGACGAACGCGCCGCGTTTACCGCGCTGAACGAAAGCTACACGAACAAGCATGGCTTCCCCTTCATCATCGCGGTGAAGGACAACACCAAGCCCAGCATTCTGGAAGCGTTCAACCGCCGGATCGACAATGACCGCGATACCGAATTTGCCGAGGCTTGTCGGCAGGTCGAACGGATCGCCGAGCTTCGCCTTGAAGAGAAGTTCGCCGCATGACTTTGTCGATCATCCCCACCACTCTGACGCCCGAGGCCTTTGCGCCCTTTGGCGACGTGCTCGACACTGCGGGCGCGCCTGACAAGATGATCAATCAGGGGCTTTGCGGGCGGTATCATGATCGCGCGACGCTTGATTTCTCCGACGGGCACGCTGGGATCAGCATCTTTGACGCCGAAGCACGCAGCCTGCCGATGGTGCTGGACATGGTGGAACGCCACCCGGACGGCAGCCAAGCGTACATACCGATCAGCCGCGACCCCTACCTTGTCGTCGTCGCTCCGGATAACGGCGACAGGCCGGGAACGCCCGTGGCCTTCATCGCCGCCCCCGGACAGGGCGTGAATTACCATCGCAACACATGGCACGGTGTCTGTGCACCCCTGACAGAACAGGGACAGTTTGCGGTGATCGACAGGATCGGCACGGGGCCGAACCTACAAGAACACTGGTTCAAGGAGGAAATCAGAATCGAGAAGCCATAAAGCCAGATCGAAGGAGGAAGCGATCCGGCACCATAGGGAGGAATAATAATGGCTAACACATCCATCGGGACGCCAGAGCAGCTGCGCGATCCCAATTACACACCACCACTTTCCAAGGCTGTGCCCTTGGGTATCCAGCACGTGCTGGCAATGTTCGTATCAAACGTCACCCCGGCGATCATCATCTGCGGGGCAGCCGGGTTCGGGTTCGGCTCGAACAGCCCGGACTTTCCACAGATGATCTATATGATCCAGATGTCGATGTTCTTTGCTGGCGTCGCGACCCTGATCCAAACCATCGGTCTGGGCCCGGCCGGTGCCCGCCTGCCGATCGTGCAGGGGACATCCTTTGCATTCATCCCAATCATGATCCCGCTGGTTGCGGGCAAAGGGGTTGATGCGATGGCCGTGCTGATGGGCGGGGTCATTGTGGGCGGATTGTTCCACACGATCCTAGGCCTATTCATCGGCAGGATAAGGTTCGCCCTACCACCTCTTGTGACGGGCCTCGTGGTGACCATGATCGGTCTTGCACTGGTTAAGGTCGGCATCCAATACGCCGCTGGCGGCGTACCTGCGATTGGCAAGCCCGAGTATGGCTCGCTGATTAACTGGACGATGGCGTTGATCGTGATCTTTGTCACGCTTGGCCTTAAGTTCTATGCCCGTGGCATGCTGTCGGTATCCGCGGTCCTGATCGGCCTGATCGTGGGCTATATCTTTGCCTTCGTCATCGGCGAGGTGAACCTGGGCAACGTAGGTCGCGCAGCACCCTTCGCGCTTCCGAACCCGCTTCACTTCGGCGTCGAGTTCTCGGTCGCGGCAATCATCGGGTTCTGTCTGATGTCGTTCGTATCCGCGGTGGAAACCGTTGGTGACGTATCGGGGATCACAAAAGGTGGTGCAGGACGTGAAGCGACTGATAAGGAAATTGAAGGCGCAACCTATGCCGACGGTATCGGTACTGCCATCTCTGGCCTGTTCGGCGCCCTGCCCAACACATCGTTCAGCCAAAACGTGGGTCTGATTGCCATGACCGGCGTGATGAGCCGCCACGTGGTGACCATCGGTGCGATCTTCTTGATCCTTGCCGGGCTTATCCCCAAGATTGGGGCGATCATCTCGTCGATCCCGATCGAAGTCCTGGGCGGCGGTGTGATCGTGATGTTCGGCATGGTGGCCTCGGCTGGTATTTCGATGCTGTCGGATGTCGACTGGAACCGTCGCAACATGGTGATCTTTGCCATCTCGCTGTCGCTGGGGCTTGGCCTTCAGCTGGAGCCGGGCGCGCTGCAGCATCTGCCGTCCACGATCAAGGTTCTGGCAACATCGGGCATTCTGCCTGCTGCTGCGATCGCGATTGTGCTGAACCTAATTCTTCCCGAGGAACTGTCGGACGAAGCAACCGAGGAAGTCTCGGGTGGGATGGCCGGTCACGGTAAGGGATCCCTACAGAAAGACGACCACGTCTAAGGTCCGAGCTTTCAAACAAAACGAAAAGCGGCGTGAACCTCACGCCGCTTTTTTGTTGGAACCGTACTGAGCTTACGCCGCAACCGGTTCTGTCACATCCTCAAGGCCTGCGCTGCAACGCCCGGTCTTGGCAGCCTCGCCCGCCACATAGGTTTGCTCAACGGCGCGGTCATCCCCGAGTATCTGCAGAATGAACAGCTCTTCGGACAGGGTCTCGGCGCGTTGCATTCGAAGGTCCATCGCATGCGTGGATCTGGCGTTCAGAACGACGATGTCGGCATCCGACCCCTCGGTTAAGGACCCAATCTTGTCAGACAGACCCAGCACGTCCGCATTGCCACGCGTGATCCAATCGAACGCGGCAAGCGGGTGCAGTTTCTGGTTCTGAAGCTGCAGGATCTTGTAGCCGTCATTCAGGGTCTGCAGCATCGAATAGCTGGTCCCTGCCCCGACATCGGTCGCAATTCCGTTCTGAATGCCCCGCGCGCTGAGGCCCGCATCGTCAAACAGCCCGCTGCCCAAGAACAAGTTTGAGGTCGGGCAGAAGATGGGCTTGGAACGTGTGTCGGCAAGAACTTCAATCTCGCGCGGTGTCAGGTGAATGGCATGACCCAACAGGGTCTTTTGCCCCAGCAATCCATAGCGCTCATAGACGCCCAGATAGTCGGGGGCGTCAGGATACAGCTCGGCCGTAAAGGCGATCTCGTCATGGTTTTCGCTCAGGTGCGTTTGGACAAAGCAATCGGGATGTTCTGCGACCAATGCCCCTGCCATATCCAACTGTTCGGGTGTCGAGGTGATCGCAAATCGTGGCGTGATCGCATACTGCGCGCGCCCCACCCCGTGCCATTTCTCGATCAGCGCCTTGCTATCATCATAGCCGGCCTGCGGCGTGTCCCGCAGCCCATCGGGCGCGTTGCGATCCATCATGACCTTGCCGCTGATCATGCACATATTGCGCTTTGCGGCTTCAGTGAAAAGCGCCTCGACGGATCCTGAATGGACCGAGCCAAAAGCGACTGCCGTAGTGGTACCGTGGCCGGTCAGAAGGTCACAGAAATGCGTGGCCATTGCGGCTGCGTGAGCCTCTTCTGCAAAGCGTGTCTCTTCAGGGAATGTATAGGTGTTCAGCCAGTCCAGAAGCTGCGCGCCCCACGAGGCAATCACCTGCACCTGAGGGAAATGGACATGCATATCGATGAACCCGGGCATCAACAGATGTGGGCGGTGATCGATCACCGTCGCGTCTGGAGCACGGGCTGAAAGCTGATCATAGGGGCCGGTTGCTTCAATCTTGCCATTCGCAATCAGGATCGCGCCATCGGCCTGATAGTTGTACGCCTCGGTGTCGTTCTCATCCAAAGGCTTCCTGTTGAAGTCGAGCGTCCGCCCCCGCAGGAGCGTCCGCGGCTGTGAGTTTGTCATCTGTAAATCCGGTTCTTTTGCTGTGAGTAAGCGGAAGAGGGTGTGGGCCGACAGACCGCGCCGCGGCCCACACCAGAGGTAAGGGCGTTATTCCGCCGGAGTAGTGGGCGCTTCCTCGACCACGACATTCTCGTTCACCAACTCGTCTTCCTTGTGGAAAAGCGGATAGATGTAGAGGAACGCGGCTGAGATCAGGTAACCCGCGGACACGCCGCTTAGCTCAGGCCAATGCAGGCTGGCACCGTGGATGATCCCGAAGGCAGACATAATTGCTGCCGCCAAGGCAAAGCCGCCGGCATTTCGGAAGTTTCCGTCGATGACGCTTGCCACAATAGCTCCCCAGATTAGACCGGTCAGGATCGCACCTTGGGACAGGGCCAAATGACCCTCGAAATGGGCGCCTTGCTGCAGAAGGGCAGCCGTCAGCGCCTCGTCGCCAAGTTGCGGCAGTCCAGCCACGCCAACAGCACCAAGGGCACCGATGAGCGATCCCCATTTGACCATCAGGAAGGCTGATACATGCGGCATCATCGCAAAGGTCACGGCGGCCATATGGTCGGTTTTGACCGAATGTGCGGTATTGGTGATCAGGCTGAGCGCCACAAAGACCAGAACCGGTGCGGCAGCCGCCACAGGGATCAGGTTGTTCAGGAACGCCAGCAGACCCAAGAACGCGGCCACAGGGATCACAACCCCCACGCCAATGATATATCCAGCATGCGCGCCCATGCGCTTATAGGCCGGATGGCCGATATAGGCGGTGGTCGGGAACGGCGAGCCGAAGACCGCGCCAATCATCGTGCCTACACCATCGGTGATCTGGCACGTTGCTACCGGGTAGTGGTCTCCCGCAGCCTCAGCGCTTTCTACGTTATTCATCGTTTCGATGAAGTTGTAGATCTGCACCGGCACCAGAACCAGGAACAGTTCCGGGTTGGCGAACAAGTGCTGAATACCTGCAATCAGGTCACCGATATAGGGCATTGGCGGGTAGAAGCCGACGCCATCCGTGCTGATCTTGGCTTCGCCAATGGCAAAGGCCACAATCGTCCCGACGATCAGCGCAAGCAGACCGGCCGGAATGTTAAACGGCAGGCGGAATCGTCCGACCAGCCCCCACAGGATGATGATCATCGAGGCAAAGCCGATGAATGGGTTCTCGAACACGGTGGCCAGCGGCACAGTACCGATGAACACAAGCGCGATCCCGCACAGCGTGCCCAGCATACCCGCGCGCGGCGTGACCCGTTTCAGCCACGGACCGATGAGTGCGCCCATGGCGGCAACGATACCCCCCATGAAGCCTGCGCCGATCCCAACCTGCCAGGCCAGAAGCGGGTCATTTGTCGACCAGTAGATCGGCCCGATCACGCCAAACAGATAGACAAACATCACCGGCGTCGAAATGCCGTAGGGCATTGCCGTCACGTCCCGCCCATGTTCTGCAGCAGCGCGTTTGGCCAAGCCCACATAGACCGCGATCCCGGCAAGGATGGCGATGGCTGCCCCCGGTACGATGCGCCCATAGACGATGTCTGCCGGCATTTGAAAGACGAACTGACAGATGCCCGCCAGAACCATCAAGTTGATCAGGTTATCGGTGAACAGCGCCCAGAACGCGCTGAAATCGCTGCGGTGAAACAGCTTGTAAGTGTAACTCCCATCCCTCATGGGGACCTCCTTCAATCAAACCGAGTTCACGCCGGATCCTCCACGATCCATAGCCAACCCGTGTTGTTTCACTGCGCCGCGATATGCGAGACAGCGCCCCAGTCAGGGGATTTTGCGGCAGTTTCAGAGGTCAATGCCGTGATCACTTCGGCCACCACGACGGCGGCGATCACGGCGGGCCGCTTGTCGCGGCTACCGCCTACCCCAATGGGGCAGATCAAGGGTGCGACGGACAGACCGTCACAATGCTTTCGGGCCCAGCTTGCGAGTTTTGCCCGCTTTGTGGCTGAACCAATCATTCCAACATAGGCAGCGTCACCGCGTTCAAGCGCGGCTGAGGCCAGCAAAAAGTCCAACCCGTGGTCATGGGTCAGCACGATGAAGGCACTGCCTTGTGGTGCATTCATCACGTCAATTTCGGGGACCACGCTCAGCCGTTTTTCCACAGTGGCGTGCGACAGGGCCAGCTCGTCTTCGCGCTGATCTACCAGAACGCAGTGGACCGGAAGGTACTGAAGAAGATCCGCCAGTGCGCGACCGACATGCCCAGCGCCCAGAACATAGACCGCTGGCTGCTGGGCCTCTTCCAACTGCACGGTTTCCATGGCGATGTCTTTGTCTGTCGCGCTCATACGCGAGACACTGATTTCGACACGCCCGCCACAGCATTGGCCGATCTCTGGCCCAAGCGGGACATCCAGATGTTGCGACAGATCGCCATTCGCCAGCAAAGACCGCGCGGCCTCGATCGCCAGATACTCTAGCTGACCACCGCCGATTGTGCCCCACAATCCATCAGTTTTCACATACATTTCGGTCCCGGCCATGCGGGGGGAGGAACCACGCACTTTGGTCAGCCGCACACTCGCGACTGGGCCGGGACCGTTGAGGAACTGAAGAAGGGATTGGGCGGAATACATCGGATCACCCCTGTGTGCGCAGGCGTTCGACCGCCATCAAAACGCGCTCGGGTGTGGCGGGTGCTTCAAGACGCGGGCAGGTGCGATAGTCATTCACCGAGGCCACCGCCATAGACAGCGCTTCCAGCACGGATACGCCCAGTACGAACGGGGGTTCGCCCACCGCTTTCGACCGCTTGATCGTCATTTCGCGGTTCTCGGACCAGTCCGCAAGGTCCACGTTGAACACGCGCGGACGGTCACTGGCGAGCGGGATTTTATAGGTCGACGGCGCATGGGTACGCAGACGTCCGGCGTCGTCCCACCACAGTTCTTCCGTGGTCAGCCAGCCCATGCCCTGCACAAAGGCGCCTTCCACCTGCCCCTTGTCCAAGATCGGGTTCAGCGATCGGCCCACATCATGCAAAATGTCCGTCCGCTCGATCCGGTATTCCCCGGTCAGCGTGTCGATGGCGACCTCGGAGCATGAGGCCCCATAGGCGTAGTAATAAAACGGCCGCCCGGTGCCCGAAGCACGATCCCAGTGGATTTTCGGGGTCTTGTAGAACCCCGCAGCCGACAGCTGCACGCGCGCCATATAGGCTTCTTTGATGAAGGTATCGAAGGCGATGGTTTCATCCCCGATCCGCAAATGGTTGGGGCGGAACTCTACCGCATCTTCCGTCACGCCACGGCTTTCCACCGCGAAGGCCACCAGCCGCGCCTTGATCTGCTCGACTGCATCCAGCGCCGCCAGTCCGTTCAGGTCAGCCCCGGACGAGGCCGCGGTCGCTGACGTGTTCGGCACTTTCTCGGTCGTGGTCTTGGTGATCTTGATCCGATCGAAATCGACCTGAAAGGCCTCGGCCACAACCTGCGCAATCTTGGTGTTCAACCCCTGCCCCATTTCGGTCCCGCCATGGTTCAGGTGGATCGAGCCGTCATTGTAGACATGGACCAAAGCACCCGCCTGATTGAACCAAGTGGCGGTAAAAGAAATGCCGAACTTCACCGGGGTCAGCGCGATGCCGCGACGGATCACGCCGCCTTTGGCATTGTGTTCAAGGATCGCTTTGCGGCGCGCCTGATAGTCGGCGCTGTCTTCCAGCTCGTCAACGATCCGGCCGATAACGTTGTCTTCGACCGTCTGATGATAGGGCGTCACATTGCGCCCGTCCGTTTCATCGCCATAGAAGTTGGCCTTGCGGATCTCCAACGGGTCTTTACCCAGCGCAAAGGCGATCTCTTCGATCATCCGCTCGGCGGCCACGGCGCCCTGCGGCCCACCGAACCCACGAAACGCGGTGTTCGAGACCGTGTTGGTCTTCTGCGGGCGCGAGGTCAGGCGCACATTGGGATAGTAATAGGCGTTGTCCGCGTGAAACAGCGCGCGGTCGGTGACCGGGCCAGACAGGTCCGAGGAATACCCGCACCGGGCTGCAAACTTGCTGTCCACCACCTGAATGCGGCCGTCTTCGTCAAACCCCAGATCATAGTCGATCACGAAATCATGCCGTTTGCCGGTTGCCGTCATATCCTGATCGCGATCCGGGCGGATCTTGACGGGGCGGTTCAGCTTCTTGGCACCCAGCGCGGCAACAGCGCAGAACAGGTTCATCTGGCTTTCCTTGCCGCCAAACCCACCGCCCATACGGCGTACATTGACCACGACCGCATTATTTGGAACGCCCAAAACATGGGCCACCATATGCTGCGCCTCGCTTGGATGCTGGGTCGAACAATGGACGATCACGTCGTCATCTTCGCCAGGAATGGCAAAGGCGATATGGCCCTCCAGATACATGTGATCCTGACCACCGACTGTCATCTGCCCCGAGATACGGTGCGTGGCAGCGGCAAACCCAGCTTCAACATCACCGCGCTCCAACTTCAGGGGATCGGTGACAAGGGGCATGCCTGCCTTCTCAGCACCCACCGGGTCCAGCACATGAGGCAGAACCTCATAGTCCACATCTGCAAGCTCTGCCGCCCGACGCGCTGCATCACGGGTATCGGCGATTACTGCAAACATGGGCTGGCCGTGGAACTCCACCTTCTCGGTCGGAAACACCGGTTCATCATGACGCCCTGTGGGGCTGACATCATTCACGCCCGGCACGTCTTCGGCGGTCAGCACGGTGACCACACCGGGGGCCTGACGTACACGCGATAGATCCATCGACAGGATTTTGCCGTGGGTCACGTTCGAGACCCCAAGATAGGCATGCAGCGTTCCGATCGGCTCGGCGATGTCATCAGTATAATCCGCACGCCCCTGCACCTGTTTGACGGCACTGTCATGTTTCAGGTTCTGATGCGCGGCACCTTTAACGGCTTGAATATCTTTCATCACATCGCCCCTTATGCAGTCGCCAAACGTGCGGGCACGTCACTGGCAGTGTCATGTTCAAGGTGGAAGCGGCGCAGCAAGTTCCCCGCCACAAGCAGCCGGTATTCTGCAGACGCGCGCCAATCCGAGAGTGGTGAGAAGTCTTGCGCCAGTGACTTGGCAGCTGCATCGAAAACCTCTGCGCTCCACGGTTGTCCGACCAGTGCAGCCTCGGCACCAGCGGCAC
The DNA here is from genome assembly GCF_900302485.1 of Aliiroseovarius pelagivivens. Classification (NCBI taxonomy): domain Bacteria; kingdom Pseudomonadati; phylum Pseudomonadota; class Alphaproteobacteria; order Rhodobacterales; family Paracoccaceae; genus Aliiroseovarius; species Aliiroseovarius pelagivivens. The sequence continues at coordinate 1,908,344 of NZ_OMOI01000001.1, forward strand.
GTTTCGGGGTGGCGGCCATGCCGCCGAAGGCGATACGGGCGTTGGTGATGATCCCATCTTCGACCGATATGCTTAACCCGGCAGCAACCGACGAGATATCCTCGTCCCGACGTTTTGAGATCTTATAGGCAGCGTCAATCTGCGACGCAGACGCGCGGGGAATACGGATGCTGGCGACAAACTCGCCCTCATCACGGTCCTGTTTGCCATAGTCGACAAAGAAATCCTCCAGCGGTAACGCGCGGTCTCCTTTGGTGCTGTGCAACGTCACCTCGGCGCCCAGCGCGATCAGAACCGGCGGCGTGTCCCCGATGGGCGAGCCATTAGCGATATTACCCCCGATCGTGCCCATGTTGCGCACCTGCCAGCCGGCAATCCGGTCCCAGTATTCGCCCAGATGGGGGAAGGCCTGACGGATCGCAGACTGGCTTTCGCTGTAGGTCACACCCGCGCCGATGGTCAGCGCGTCGTCGGTCATCTTGATGGATTTCAGTTCATCCAGATGGGTGATGAATACGACCGGAGAGATGGGTCGCATGAACTTTGTCACCCACAGCCCCACATCCGTCGATCCCGCGACGATGGTCGCCTTGGGGTTCTCGGCCAAGACAGTGGCAAAGTCGGCAACATCAAGCGGCAGAATGGCACGGTCGTCTTCCGGCCCGATCTCAATGCGCGCGGTCTGAGCCAGCTCGGACAGTTGCGCGGTCACCGTCGCACGCTCGGTGTTCAAAAAATCATTTGCCGGGGTGCCATATTGGTTTACCGCCAGCGCCGCCTTCACGATGGGTTCGTAGCCAGTGCAACGGCACAGGTTCCCTTGAATGGCGGTTTCAACCTCATGAGCCGCCGGCTGCGGGTTCTCCATCCACAGCGCGTAAAGCGACATGACGAAGCCGGGGGTGCAGAACCCACACTGGCTGCCATGGAAATCCACCATTGCCTGCTGCACCGGATGCAAGCGCCCATTGGGGCCGGCAAGGTGTTCAATCGTGACGATGTGGCAGCCGTTCAAGGACGCCAGAAACCGAATACAAGCATTCACGGTCTCATAGTGCAGCACACCATTTTGAAGCCGCCCGACCATTACCGTACAAGCCCCGCAATCGCCTTCCGCACAACCTTCTTTGGTGCCGGTCAGACGCTCTTCAATCCGCAGATAGTCCAGAAGCGTCAGCGTGGCTTTCACTCCAGAGACGGTCTTTTCCTGTCCGTTCAGAAGAAAGCGAATGTTGCTCTGATTAGTCATAAGGCCTCCCAAAACCTATCCCGCGCGTGCGGGTATAAAGGTGATGTTACGGCGAGTGACTGCTTGGAAAAACGATGGCTTTTGGGAAATACTTTCAACAGATCGTTGATAATGTCTATGATGGGCGAAAGCGGCACTAAGGTGCTTTGAGAAAAGTAAGGAAGCCCAATGGCCTATATGGAAAGCTTGCGAGTCTTTTGCCGCGTGGTCGAGCTTGGCAGCATCACGTCTGGCGGACGCGACCTGCGTCTAACGCCTGCTGTGGCAAGCAAACGGATCAAGGAACTTGAGAAGCATCTGGGGGTTCGGCTGTTCAATCGTACGACTCGGTCGCTGACCCCCACAGAGGTGGGACAGCAGTTCTACACTGAGGCGTTGCGCATTCTGGAAACGGTGGACGAGGCCGAAAGCATCGTTGCGCGCTTCTCGGACGCGCCACGCGGCACGGTTCGGGTGACGGCCCCGATGGCCGCCGGGCGGCGGATCATTGCCCCCTTGGTGCCCGAGTTTGTGGACCAGAACCCGAACATCGACGTGCGGATGCGGATGTCTGACCGCAAGGTCGACATTCTTGCAGACGGACTGGACGTGGCCTTCTTTGTCGGAACCCCGCATGACAGCAGCCTGAAACTGCGCAAGATTGCCGATTGCGAACGTGTGCTTTGCGCGGCCCCTGAATACCTCGCACAGGCCGGCACACCCGAGCACCCTGACGACCTGCTTCAAGGCCATAACTGCCTCTTGCTGCGGTATCCCCGGTCACCCGAATACTATTGGACGCTCAACACCGAGGCCGGGTATCGCAAGTTCGAGGTGTCTGGAAAATACGACGCGGATGACAGCGATGTTCTGTTGAACTGGGCGCTGGACGCGCGCGGGATCGTCAACAAACCGCTCTTTGAGGTGGCGGAACATCTTCAATTGGGACGGTTGGTGGAAATCCTGCCCGATGCCCGGCCTATGCCGTCGATGTTCGGATGCCTTTACCCTCACAAGAAACTGCAGGACCCAAAGATCCGCCTTTTGGTGGACTTCGTTGCGCGCCGTGGGTTGGAGACGCTCAAGGCAAGCAGCACTCTGACAACGTAAAACGCCCGCCACGGAGAACCGGGCGAGCGCTGTCTGGGTTTGTGTGTCCGATCAGAAATCGACTTCGATGGCGATGCCTTTCTCGATCGCAAGATCCACGACCGACGCAGCCACGGCAAGGTCCTGAAGCCCGACGCCGGTTCCGTCAAAGAGCGTGATCTGATCGTCAGATGTCCGCCCTTGATGAGTGCCGTTGATCACCGCGCCGATCTGCGCCACGTCACTTTCCTGGATCAGCCCTTGCCCTACAGCGTGCTGCGCTTCGCCGATGGTGATGGACTGCGCAACTTCGTCGGTGAAAACATCCGCCTTGACCAGAAGCTGAGGATCGACCTCTTGCTTGCCTTTGGTGTCGGTGCCCATGCAGGCGACATGCGTGCCGGGGCTGACTTGGCCTGCACCAAGGATCGCGTCGAATGACGAGGTGATCGAGATGATCATGTCTGCCTCGGTCATGCCATCCAGTTCGACTGCCTCAAAGGGCAGTCCAGCTTCGGCGGCAACCTTCGCAAGGTTGGGCAGCATCTCGGGATGCAGGTTCCAGCCAATCACCTTCTCAAATGATCGCTGCTCAAGTGCGGCGCGAAGCTGGAACGTCGCCTGATGGCCCGCACCAATCATGCCGATCACCTTCGCATCCTCACGTGCAAGATGCTTGATCGACACGGACGACGCAGCGGCGGTACGCAGGGCAGTCAACAGGTTCCCCCCCACCATCGCCTTGGCCTTGCCGGTGTCCGGGTCAAACAGGAATACGGTTGACTGGTGATTGATGATCCCGCGCTTTTCCAGATTGTTGGGCCAATAGCCCCCAGCCTTCAGCCCCAAGGTCAGCCCGGCCTGATCAAACCCACCTTTGAAGCCATAAAGCGCATCTTCGTGGCCGATCGCCTCGCGGATCACCGGGAAATTATAGGCATCCCCTGACGCCATCGCCGCAAATACTTGTTCCACCGCGCTGAAGGCGGCCTCGCGGGTCATGAGGCCCGCAATCTCCCGTTCAGGAACGATATACATGTCTGTGTCCTTTGAAAAAGCGGGTGGAGCGTGACTGACACTCCACCCAGTTCAGGAGCGCTCGACCCATCTTCAGGTCAACCGCAGAGGTTCTTTAAAACGCTTTGCCGCGGGCCGAGACCGGCCAGAGGGTTTCCACTTTGCCGTTCCGCACCCCGACATACCAATCATGCACGTTGGCGGTCGGATCACAGTGGCCCGGTACAAGGCGCAGCTTGTCATTGACCTTCAAGGCACCGTCCGGATCAGAGACCACGCCATGTTCGTCCGAGCATTTGATGTATTCGACATCATCACGCCCAAAGACCACGGGCAGACCGCTGTCGATTGACTGCGCCTTCAGGCCCGCGTCAACGATGGCCTTGTCGGCCTTGGTATGGCTCATCACCGAGGTCAGGATGAAAAACGCATTCTCCCATTCGCCTTGGTCGATCCGCTTGCCGTCCTTGTCGAGGATACGGCCATAGTCGGCATCCATGAACGCATAAGACCCGCACTGCAGCTCGTTATACACGCCCGAGTTCGACTCGAAGTAATAGGATCCGGTGCCCCCGCCCGAGACAAGCTCGCACGCGATACCTTCGGCTTTTAATCCGTCAACGGCGGCCTTCACCATGCCGATGGCGACATCCAGCTTTTCCTTGCGCGCCTCATAGGTGTCAAGGTGCTGCATCGCGCCCTGATAGGCCTGGATGCCCGAGAATTTCAGGTTGTCAGCGGCATTGATTGCCTTGGCGATCTCGATCACATCCGCGGTCGAATTCACCCCGCAGCGCCCTGCCCCGCAGTCGATCTCGATGAAGGTTTCCAGCTCGGTGCCGTGTTTCTGCGCGGCCGCCGACAGGTCGGCCACGTTGGCCAAATCATCGACACAGACGATGATCCGGCTGCCCAGTTTCGGCAGCTGCGCCAGACGGTCGATTTTCAGCGGGTCACGCACTTGGTTCGACACCAGCACGTCTTTGATCCCGCCACGCACGAACACCTCGGCCTCGGACACTTTCTGGCAGCAGACGCCGACCGCGCCGCCTAGATCTTCCTGCAGCTTCGCCACATCCACGGACTTGTGCATTTTCCCATGCACCCGGTGACGCATCCCATGCGCCTTGGCATAGTCGCCCATCTTCTTGATATTGCGCTCTAGCGCGTCCAGATCCAGCACAAGCGCTGGGGTCTGGATGTCTGCCTCGTCCATGCCCGGCAGGGCCGGAACGTCAAAGCCAACGACGAGGTTTTCAAAATTGGTCACAGCGTTCATTGTCTGTCTCCTTCACAGGGTCCACGGCAGGCGGTCGAGATCGACATTGCCGCCGGTAATGATGAGGCCCACGCGCTTGCCCTTAAACGCGTCGGGATTTTTCAGGATGGTAGCAAGCGGCACCGCGCTCGAGGGTTCCATGACCACCCGCAGGTGCTTCCAGATCAGTTTCATCGCGTCGATGATTTCGGGATCCGAGGCGGTGTAGATCTCGCTTACGTGGTTCGACACAAAGTGCCAGGTCAGATCCTTCAGCGGCACCAGCAGCCCATCCGCGATGGTCTTGGGCGCGTCATCTGCAATGATGTACCCTGCCTTGAAGCTGCGGTAGGCGTCGTCGGCCTGCTCGGGCTCGGCTGCGATCACTTGCGTATCCGGGGCAAGCGTCGACAGCGTCAGACAGGTGCCCGAGATCATGCCTCCCCCCCCGATCGGCGCGACAACGGCGTCCAGACCATCGGTTTGTTCGATGAACTCGCGTGCACAGGTCCCCTGCCCGGCGATCACGCGATGATCGTTATAGGGGTGCACGAAATCACCGCCGGTTTCAGCTTGCACACGGGCAAAGGTTTCTTCCCGCGAAGACGTGGACGGTTCGCATTCCGTGATCTTGCCCCCGTATCGACGCACCGTGTCTTTCTTGGCCTGCGGCGCGGTGCGCGGCATGACCACGTTGCAGGGAATGCCCCGCTTCATGGCCGCATATGACAGGCACGAGGCATGGTTGCCCGACGAATGGGTGGCCACGCCCTTGGCCGCCTGTTCCTCGTCCAGCCCGAACACCGCGTTCGAGGCACCGCGTACCTTGAAAGCCCCCGGCTCTTGAAAGTTCTCACATTTGAAAAACAGCTCGGCCCCGGTCAGCTCGTTCAGGTAATCCGACGTCCGAACCGGTGTGCGGCGGATGTAAGGCTGGATGCGCGCATGCGCCTCCAGCATGTCTTCAAAGGTGGGGATATACATCGGCGTATCCTTCATTCCGCAGCCTCTTGCTGGGTCATGGCGGCGCTTCCGCGATAGTATTCCTGCGCCGTCGCAACTCCGAGGCCCAGCGTGATGTCTAGGCCAAGATCGACCATGCACATCTCAGCCGTCGCGATGCCCGACAGGGCCATGACGTCGGTCATGCTGCCCAGGTGTCCAATACGGAACACCTTGCCCGCGACCTCGCCCAACCCAACACCAAAGGCGACGCCGTATTTTTCGGCCGCAAGGGTCACGATGTCGGTGGCGTTGAAATGCGCAGGCGTGCGGATTGCACTGACCGTGTCGGAATAGACATCCGGGGACGCGGCACAGAGCTCTAGCCCCCACGCCCCCACGGCGGCGCGTACACCTTCCGCAATGCGGTTGTGGCGGACAAAGACCTTCTCTAGCCCCTCATCCAGCAGCATTTTGCAGGGCTCGTTCAGGCCATTCATCAACCCAACAGCGGGTGTGTAGGGATAGGCGTTGTTGGCATAGCCCTTCGCCATGTCGTGCACATCGAAGAACGTGCGCGGCAGCGTGCCTATCTTGGTCGCCTCCATCGCCTTGGGGCTGAAGCCAACGATGGCCAGACCGGCGGGCAGCATGAACCCTTTCTGAGACCCGGTCACAGCAACATCAACGCCCCATTCGTCAAAGCGGAAATCCATCGACGCGATCGAGCTTACGCCATCGACGAACAAAAGCGCGGGGTGACCGGCCGCATCCAGCGCACGGCGCACCGCGGCGATGTCCGATTTAACGCCGGTGGCGGTTTCGTTGTGCGTGGCCAAGACCGCCTTGATCTCGTGACCTTTGTCCGCGGTCAGGATCTCTTCATAGCGATCTGCGGGAATGCCTTCGCCCCACGGGGTTTCCACGATGGTGACACCCAAGCCGTGGCGCTGGCACATGTCGATCCAACGATGCGAGAACATGCCGTTGCGCGCGGCAAGGATTTTGTCGCCGGCAGACAGGGTGTTGGTCAGGGCTGTTTCCCAGCCGCCCGTGCCGCTCGATGGGAAGATGAAGACTTCGGCGGTGTTGCTCTTCAGGATCTTCTTCACGCCCTCGCGGGCCGGATGCAGGATCTGGCCGAAAAGCGGCGAGCGATGGTCAATCGTCGGCATATCAGATGCCTTGCGCAGACTTTCAGGGATGTTGGTCGGGCCCGGAATGAAAACGGGATTCTGAAAACTCATTGGGTTCTCCTTCGTCATTGAAGCCACCTTATCCGGCCCAAAATCCGAGGGATATTTTTTTGAATTACTTTTTCATATTCACGCCATACACATTATTTCGTTATTTTTCAATCTATTGACTTTTTCATATTGTGAATTTATTTTTCACTGAAAATGCGAGAGTTTTTATGGAATTTCAAAAAGACGGCACATCCCCCACCCGCAAGGCCCGGGGGCGCCCCCGCGACTGGCACGACAAGACCGCTCAGAACACGATCAAATCGCTTGATCGCGCGATGGAGGTTTTCGAACACCTAAGCGAAGCGCAGGGTAAGCCCTTGTCCGTGATCGCCGAGGAGATGGGGCAATCGCCAGCAACCGTTTATAGGGTCCTGGTGACGCTTGAAACGCGTGGGCTGGTTGAGTTCGATAACGTCGAGCAAGTCTGGTTTATCGGCGCACGTGCTTTCGTCATCGGTGCACGTTTCCTGCGGCGCACCAGCCTTGTCGACCGGGCCCGTCCAATTCTACGCAAACTGATGGAAGCCACCGGCGAGACTGCGAACCTTGGCATCGAGAAAGAAGGGGAAGTGCTGTTCCTGAGTCAGGTCGAGACACATGCCAACATCCGTGCCTTCTTCCCCCCCGGCTCGTTGTCACCGATGCATTCTTCTGGAATTGGCAAGGCCGTGTTGGCGTATATGGACGACGACCGGCTAAACCGGGTTCTCGAAACTTCGGCATTCGAAGCCTTCACCGAGCACACGATCACGACAGCGGAAGACCTTCGGGACGATCTGAAGCACATACGCGCCCGGGGGTTTTCAATCGACAATGAAGAGAAGAACGCCGGGATGCGGTGCATCGCGGCGCCAGTGTTTGACATGAATGGCGAGGTCGCCGCCGGGATTTCGGTATCCGGCCCCATTAGCCGCGTTGGACATGACGAGACAGATCGGCTAAGCCGGGCAGTCATTGACGCGTCACGACACCTCACCCAAGCCATCGGCGGGATCGCCCCCCGGCCGTCCTGACGCCTTAACGGCCGCCACCAAGCCGCAACGGCATGTGGCGGTTCACATCCTTGTACAGAAGGTACCGGAAACGTCCCGGTCCACCTGCGTAACAGGCCTGCGGACAGAACGCCCGCAGCCACATGAAATCACCGGCCTCGACCTCGACCCAATCCTGATTCAAGCGATAGGCTGCCTTGCCTTCCAACACGTATAGTCCGTGCTCCATGACATGGGTTTCTAGGAACGGGATGATTCCGCCCGGCTCAAAGGTCACGACCGTCACATGCATATCGTGCCGAAGGTCAGCAGGATCCACAAACCGCGTCGTGGCCCATTTGCCATCCGTGTCAGGCATCGGCGTGGGTGCGATGTCGTTTTCGTTCAGGATCAGAACATCCGGTGCATCCAATCCCTCGACCCGCTGATAGGCCTTGCGGATCCAATGGAACCGAAGCACTTCGTCGCTGTTGTTGTGCAACGTCCAGTTTTCAGAGGGCGGCAGATACGCATAACCGCCGGGCGTCAGCTCATGGATGCTGCCTGCAACTTCCAACGTCGCCGTGCCCTCGACCACGAACAACACGGCTTGCGCCTCGGGATCGTCCTCGGGTCGATCGGACCCACCACCCGGCTGAACCTCCATAATGTACTGCGAGAATGTCTCGGCAAATCCACTCAGCGGGCGGGACAAAACCCAAAGCCGTGTTCCGGTCCAGAAAGGCAAGAAGCTGGTCACAATATCCTGCATAACCCCCTTCGGGATCACGGCATACGCATCCGTAAATACGGCCCGGTCGGTCAAAAGCTGGGTCTGGGCGGGAAGTCCCCCGTGCGGCGCATAATATTGTGTGCTCATGAGTGCTCCAAATCAGAGTGTCGTTTTTAGAACTATGCGTAGGGATTCGTGAACTCACCACCCTCAATTCGGCAACAGCACTTTAGGGAAACATTTGAAAAAGACGGTAGTGCTTCAAGAAATGCGGTTGAAACAGAACAAGGGTGTTCGTCTGCTCTGGGAGTTGCGAACTAAAGACCAAGCTCCGCAGCACTGACAGACCGACTCGAACGGCGATGGCTAATCGTCTCTGCAACATTGTAGTGAGGTGGGTCGCACAACCGGGCCAATCCCAAGGCTAAAGAGCCAAAACGTCACTGTAAATGCTAATATTCAGGTGAAATGGTGCCCCCACACGGACTCGAACCGCGGACCTACTGATTACAAATCAGTTGCTCTACCAGCTGAGCTATAGGGGCACTCGGGCACGATCTAATTGCTTCTTTCGGAAGGTGCAAGAAAAAGTTCAGCGGCGGCTGGCGCGGGCCATCAGGGCGACGGCGCAGAGGCCGACGGCGATCACCATCAGTGCTGGCGGGGCCGCTTGTCCCAGTTGTTCAAGCGAGGCCTGTTCATAGACACGCGTGGCCAGGGTGCCATAGTTGAAGGGGCGTAGAAGCAAGGTCGCGGGCAGCTCTTTCACGCTGTCCACAAAGACCAATAGAAGCGCCGTACCGACTGAGCCGCGAATCAGAGGGAAGTAGACTTCGGCCAAAGCGCCTCGTGCCGAACGTCCGAGTGAACGGGCCGCCATCGGTATGTTGGGCGAGACACGCTCGATCGCGGCATCGGTGGCGCCTTGCGCGATAGCAAAGAACCGCACGCAATAGGCATAGATCACAGCAAAGGCGGTCCCCGTCATAACCAGTCCGGGATCCCAGCCCGTCACGGCAAGAACTCCGTCTGCCATCGCGTTGTCGGCTGCTGCCATTGGAATCAGAATCCCGATCCCCAACACAGCCCCCGGCGCCGCATAGCCGATTGTCGTGACCGGCATCAACTTGCGGGCCAGTGTGCTGCCGGAAAGGCGCACCCCATACACCAGAAACAGCGCGCCCAGTACGGTCACAAGCGCCGCGACGGACCCAACGGTCAACGTATGCAGCAAAGCCGAAAACAGCCCATTTGACAGCCAGTATTCCGGCTTGGCCAACGCATGCGAGAACAGCACCGCGACGGGCAGTACGAAGCCGATGATGAAGGGGACTGCACAAAGCACCAACGCCGCCAAGCTGCCCAATCGCCCCAATTCGCGTGGCTCGACCGGACGGCTTTGACGCGACATGCGATAGAACCGGCTGCGCGAGCGTCCGAGCTTTTCAAGTGCAGCCAGCAGAAATACGAAACCGAGAATAACCAAGGCAATCTGGGCCGCGCCCCCGGCGTTATGGCCCTCGAGCCAGACTGTGAAAATGCCCGTGGTCAGGGTTTGCACCGCGAAATAATCCACGACGCCGAAGTCCGACACGGTCTCCATCATCACGATGGCAACACCTGCCGCAATCGCGGGGCGCGCCAACGGAAGGCCGACGCGCCAGAAACGCGCAATCGGCCCTGCCCCCAACGCGCGGGCGACCTCATAGGCATCGGCGGATTGCTCACGAAATGCGGCGCGGGCCAAAAGGAAGACATACGGGTTCAGCGCTGCTGCCAGTACGACGATGGCCGCCCAACGCGAGCGGATCTCAGGGAACCAATAGTCGCGCGCGCTTTCCCAGCCGAACATAGACCTCAGACCGGTTTGAAGCGGTCCGGCATATTCCAGAAAATCAACCAGCGCGTAGGCGCCCACATAGGCTGGGATCGCCAGAGGGGTCAGCAAAAGCCACTCCAGCCAACGCGCTCCGGGGAACCGGTACATAGTGATCAACCAAGCAGACCCCGTCCCCACAGCGGCGGACAAAAAACCGACAGACAGAGAAATGATCGCCGTGTTGGTCACATAGCGCGGCAAGGTCGTTGCCATCAAATGCGGCCACGCATTCTCTTCTGGCGTAAGAGCCAACCAAAGGATTGAAAGGATAGGCAACACGACCAGCGCGGCAATCACAATTGCCCCGATAGACCATATGCTTAGACGATATCGGGCGCGCGCCGTCGTCTCTATCCGAGTCTTTTGCTCAACCATGTAACGGCTTTAACCTGAAATTTGTTTAACTGTCCAGAAATCCCCAGTATGTTTCACTTCGGCAGGGCATAAGAACACAGGCGGCAGATGAAAATCGCAATCCATATCGGCGCACATTGCACGGACGAGGACCTACTGACGAAATCGCTTCTGAAGAACGCCAATCAACTATTCACGGAAGGGGTCGCCGTCCCCGGCCCCACGCGATACCGGGGACTGCTGGGCCAGATCATGGTCAAACTGAAGGGCAGCGTCGCCAGCACTGACACTCAGGACATGCTGATTGACGAGCTTATCGATACTCGGGAAGCCAAACGGATTGTACTTGGGCATGAACATTCACTTGGTGTTCATCACCGCGCGATCGAAAATGGGCAGCTTTACCCCTTGGCCGCGCGCAATACGTCTTGGATGCGCAATCTTTTCCCAGAACATGATGTCAGCTTCTTCATCGGGATCAGCAACATTGCCAATTTCATGCCGGACCTCGCATCCCGATTGGACGACGAGAAAAGAGAGCTCATGCTGGGGTCGGTGGATCCTCGTGACCTGTTTTGGACAGACGTGATCGAGAATATTCGCAGCGCCAACCCTGACACTCCGATCACCGTCTGGTGCAACGAAGATACTCCATTGATATGGCCTGATGTCATGCAGGCGATCTCGGGGATGGACAGCTCCACCACGCTTGAACGCGGCAGTTTGGATATTCTTGAACGGATCACCAAAGCGGATGGCATGACCCGGCTGCGAACGTATCTGCGCGAAAACCCGTTCCAGACCGAGATTCACCGCCGCCGAATCCTTGCTGCCTTCTTGGACAAGTTTGCAAAAGATGGCGCGGTTGAACACGAGATCAACCTTCCAGGGTGGACGCAAGATCTGGTCGATGAACTGACGGAAAACTACGAAAGCGATCTAAACGACATCGCCAACATCCCAGGCGTCACAGTCCTGAGCGCATAAAAAAAGGGCCCCAAAGGGCCCTTTCAAAATCCAACACTTGGCGGGCTCACATGCCCAGCGCTTCTTTGTACATATCCAGTACCGCCTCTTCTTCGGCGATGTCGTTGGCATCACGCTTGCGAAGGGCAATTACCTTGCGCATGACCTTGGTGTCATAGCCGCGGCCTTTCGCTTCGGCCATGACCTCTTTTTGCTGATCCGCAATGTCCTTTTTCTCCATGTCCAAACGCTCGATGCGTTCGATGAACTGGCGAAGCTCGTTTGCGGTGACGCGATAGCTGCTGTCGGTCTGTTGATCGTCCATGGGGCCCTCTTACCTGTGATGATTGCCCGCGTGACAGGCGATGTTGAAACCCGATTTAGCCCGACAACAGATCACCTTCAAGACCTCACAGGGCTTGCACAGCGGCATCTCGCGCGGTAGGCGCTGAGAAACCGTAAAGGAGACCGCCATGGACTGGCTGATCATTGTTGGAGCAATCATGTCTGTTATCGGCCTTGTCGGGCTGGTGGCCAGCGCGCTGAAGGTCATGAAGGCCAAACGCGAAAAGCTGGAAGATGCCGAACTGCGCGCGCGCGTTCAGAAAGCGATGGCCCTGAATATGGGTGCGCTTGGCCTGTCGGTACTGGGCTTGATGTGTGTCATCCTCGGCGTTTCGCTGAGCTGATGTGCCGATGGGGCCTGACACGGCCCCATCAAGCGATCTTGTTGATCGGGCTTACAAATCCCCGAATTTTTTTCCGTTCTTGATCAGCTCGTCAAATAAAGGCGACGGTGCCCAGAAACGCGGTTCTTCCACCTGCCAGTTGGTCAACGCGTTTTTCACTGTCAGCAGACCGGCCTGATCGGCGGCCATCATCGGGCCACCACGATGGCGCGGGAACCCATAGCCATACAGCAGCACCACATCCACATCCGATGGGCGCAGCGCGACGCCCTCTGACACCAGACGTGCGCCTTCATTCGCCATGGCAAACAGGCAGCGTTCCTGAATTTCCTGTTCCGAGAAGCTGCGCGGCGCAATTCCTTGGAGGCGACGTTCTTCTTCGACGATGGCCAACACGTCAGGGTTCTCGACCGGCCCGCCATCCTGATCATGGATATAGTAGCCCCGGCCGGCTTTCTGGCCGAACCAGCCTTGCTCGCAAATCTTGTCCCCGATGGCGACATAGCGATCTTCCGGGGCGCGCGTGGCCGCCAGACGCTTGCGCCGTGCCCACGAGATATCAAGCCCCGCCATATCCAGAACCTGATAGGGACCAATGGGGAAGCCATAGGCACGCATCGCCGCATCGATCTGCGCAGGTGTCGCACCATCTTCCAGCATGAAATCCGCCGCCAGACGATAGGCCGCCAGCACGCGATTGCCGATGAACCCGTCGGCCACACCAGCGCGCACCGGCACTTTGCGCAGTTTACGGGCAAGCTCGAAGCCAGTGGCAACCACATTTGAGTCGGTCTTTCCACCAACAACGACCTCAAGCAGCTTCATGATGTGTGCCGGCGAGAAGAAGTGATAGCCAACCACGTCCTGCGGACGCGAGATTGTGGCCGCCAGCGCATCGATATCCAGATACGAGGTATTTGTCGCAAGGATACCGCCCGGCTTCATCACCGCATCCAACTGGGCGAACACGTTGCGTTTGACTTGTTCATCTTCGAACACAGCCTCGATGATCAGATCAACCGGGGCCAGATCTTGCATCTTGGTGGTGCCGGTCAGGCGCGACAGGCGCTCTTCACCGGTGGCCGCGTCAATACGGCCTTTCGCGACCGACTTGTCATAGTTGGCGACAATGCGTTGGATACCACGTTCCAAACCGTCCTGATCGCGTTCAACCAGCACAACCGGAAATCCTGCATCCAGACAGGCGATCGCAATCCCGGCTCCCATGGTTCCAGCTCCGACCACGCCAATTAATTTGACTTCGCGCAGCGTGGCCCCTTTTAGCTCGGGCACTTTCACAGCGCGACGTTCGGCAAAAAAGGCGTGACGCATGGCGGTCGCTTCAGGGCCTGTTTCACATTCGTCGAAAGCGGCGCGCTCTTTGGCGAGACCCGCTTCAAATGGCAAGATTTGCGCAGCTTCGACACAGTTGATGATCTCGGCAACGGACGGCTGCGGATCGTTTTTCTTCTTTTCGCGACGGGCGGCGATCGCGTTTGCGAAACCAACCGCATCTTGCAGGCCTTCAACGCGCTCGCGCGTCGGTCGTGTCTTGGAACCGTCTGCGATCACATTTCGAGCCATAGCCATAGCAGCGTCGGCGACATCCGCCTCTGCCATCTGATCCACCAGACCAAGATCAAGCGCTTTCTGTGCCGAAATCGGTTTGCCTGTCAGCATCAGATCCAACGCGGCGGCGGCACCAACGATGCGGGGCACACGTTGTGTTCCACCCCCGCCTGGAAGGACACCCAGCTTCACCTCGGGCAAGCCCAGCTTGGCGCTACGCAACACGACGCGATAATGACAGGCCAACGCCAGTTCAAAGCCACCACCCAGTGCGTTGCCGTGGACAGCTGCGATGGTGGGTTTGGGACTGCTTTCCAGCAAGTCACAGACTTGGGAAAGAATCGGGGTTTCACGCGGGCGTCCAAACTCGCGCACGTCTGCCCCTGCCGGGAAAGTGCGACCTTCTGCGGTCAGCACAATGGCCTTCACCGCATCATCCGAGATGGCGGACTGAATCTTCTCGGCCAGGCCCGAACGCACTGCGTGGCTTAGGGCATTGACGGGCGGATTCTCGATTGAGATGACCGCAACAGTGTTTTCGACGCGCAGGGTGACAGGCTCGGACATGGTTCCTCCGTGATCAGTTACCCTCAAGGGCCAGAACAGGGGCAGCCTTGTCAATGGCTGATGGTGCCATCAAGCAATCTTTCCCGACCGATTGGTCGGATTTGCCACAAAATGGCATGTGCCCCGGTTCAAATAGGCATATTGTCGAACAGGTCGTCTGCATCATCCTGTTCAAGTTCATCCTCGAAACGGCGAATATCTTCGGGAACCGGTAAGCCCAACTTGTCCAGCTCCGCGATCTTCTCGCGCAGTTGTTCTTGCAATACGTGACGGTCTTCGGGCCGTTTCGCAATCTCATCCAAGATCAAACTGATCGAGGCTTTAAGCTCTTCAAACGCCATTGCGTCCTCTCCTTTATGGCAATCAGATGGGCCGATCCCATCTGAAAATCTTTCGCTGTCCCTCCACTGACGGCGACAGCCCTTAAACGTGCTTGGCTGCGCAATCGCGGCAGAACGGTGTATGCGGCAATACACTCAGCCGCTCGGGCGAGATTTCATTCCCACACTCGACACAATAGCCGAATTCACCCTCATCCATCCGGACAAATGCAGCCTTAATCTGGGCGATTTCGGTCTGACCGGAGTTCCCGAGCCCTTCCAAAACCTCATCTTCTTCCCGCTCAACAGCCAATTCTTCCCAGTCTTTCGATTGGTGGCTGTCCAGTTCGTCTTCAATCTCGTGAAGACGCTTATCCAACTCTTTCATCCGCGCGTTCAGAATGTCGCGATACCTGTTCACATCTACCATAGCATTCTCCTTTGTCGCGATTTTGAGCCGTGACGGGGAGTTCTGCATTGATGCAGGTCAAGCAAATCTAGGCTTTAGGGCTCTGGCTTGTTTTCCTGAACCGGTGACGCCGTCATCGTTTCGGTCGATGCCGTCACAGTTGCCCTGGCAACCTGTTCAGGCAAGACAGGCGCGACAAGGGGATCGGTGGCCGGGCCAATACGCAGGGCACGCTGTCCTGACATTCTTCCTAACCGGCAGATCGTCACGATCTCATCATCAGAGTCCAAAAGCTCCACCTGTCCCATCGCTTGAATCGGTACGGGGATCATCATTCCGACCTCAAACTTCGCCACATCCGTTACAGGGAGATGTACCTGATGCAAAACCGCACGTAGTTCCGCCCGGCAGGTCAACGCCACATCCGTGATCGTATGATCGGGCGTATCACCATCGTTCGCTTGGGTTTGCTTTGCTTTGGCTGAGACGTCGCTGGGAAGGATCAATGTCAGCACACCTTGCTTCGTGCCATTTGCCAGATCCAGATCAGCCCGAAAGGCGCGATAAAAGACATTCTCCAATGTCAGCGAGATCACCTGTGGATCCATGATCGGCAAAGCATAGCGATAACCGGACACATGCGGAATGATATCCAGTTTCGCGCCATGCGCCTCAACCTCGAAACACTCCAACAGGCGATCAACGAAATCGGCGCAAATAGCCGCGTCCGTGCGTGTAGGAGGACGATCCGCAACCGTGGCTGAAGACACACTGCCAATGGTTTGGGCCTCAACCAGCCCGGCCATTAGGCTGCGGTCCAAAACGGCCATGCCAAAGCTGCTCTCTGGTCCCTCGACCAGACACAGAAGAGCGTGTTCAGGCAGATCGCCCAACACCTCATCCAACACCGCCTTGTTTTCTTCGATAGACTGCACCGCGATCGAAACGTTCGCCACATCCTGCCCGGCACGCCGAAGCGCGTTGCCTAAAGCGCCTGTTGCAGACAACCGCGGAATACCCGATGAAGGCTGCCCTGCCCCGGCTTTGCGTCGCAGCACGCTGAGAATGTCTAGATCGGCCATGTTTGTTCCAAACGATAGATCGCTTCGACACTGCCAAGACAAGGTTTACAAATGATTGACGCCTGCACCCGAAGCACGGCCAAATGTGGATGGGCTGCTTACGGGGAGGGTAACGCGAAACGCTGCACCGCTTTGACCAGGCAAATACGTAATGGACCCATCCAACTTGTCCATGATCTCCCGGCAGATGGCCAACCCGAGGCCCGCACCGCCAGCGGCTGCCTGATCAGACAGGCGCGAGAACTTCTCAAAAATCATGGTTTGGCTTTCCAACGGCACACCGCTGCCATTGTCGACAAAATCTACCTGCAACTGCCCCCCGCGTTGCCGCACTCGGATCGCCAACCGTTTGCCGTTCGCGTCACAGTATTTCGCAGCATTTGAAATCAGGTTGATAAACACCTGCGCCAACCTGTCCGTATCCGTATACAGCGCAATCCCCTCATCCGAGCGATTACGGTGGATATGCATTTCTTCCTGATCGATGACCGAGCTTGTGGCCGCAATTGCCCGGTCCAGCACCTCGCGCACGACTTCGCGCCTCGGGTACAGCTGCACCTGACCGTTCTCCAGCACGCTGAGGTCCAGCAGATCGTCCAGAAGTCGTGTCAAACGAACGCTTTCATCGTGGATAATCGAGGCGTGGCGCGCAGCGGCTTCGGGATTATCGGAACCGCCATCGCGTAAGATCTCGGAAAACGCTCGGATTGAGGTCATCGGGGTGCGGAGTTCGTGGCTGATCTGACTAAGAAACGCATCCTTCTGGATCGACAGTTGAGTCAGCTTCTCGTTCACCTCTGACAACTGGCGCGCGGTGGTGGTCAGTTCAAGCTGCTTGGCTTCCATCAGCGACGTCTGTTCGAGCATTTGCTGGGTTTCGTCCGCCACGGCCAAAAGATCATCGACAGAGACGGTCGCTCCACCCAAAATCTGCGCGATCATGGCGTGCGCGGTTGCGGTTCCGACAAGCCCGGACAACTCCCGCTCCAATCGCCCGATGAAATCCGGTGTCGTATCAGGCAGATAGCCCTGCTTGCCCTGTTGTTCGGCTTGCGCTTGGAACCACGCCTGCGCCTGGTCCGATCCCATGATCTGTTGCGCCATAACCAGAAGATCTTCCGATGTCGCCGCGTTGAAACTGTGTCCCCGAGTGGGGCCAGAGTTGTCCAGCACATTTACAAACTGGGCAGCTTGCAATCGCTCCAACGGGCTGGGAAAGGATAGGAGCGAGATCAGGACGAATACTGCGCAGTTCAGGATTATTGACCAAAACAACGCATGTACAACTGGGTCCAAACCATCCACGCCAAACAGGGCTTGTGGGCGCAACGCTTCGATCCCCCATGGGCCATGGGCAAGCATAGAAGCGCTCATCACGCCTGCTTCTCCGAAGCTGGGCAGGAAGAGTGTATAGGCCCAGATCGCAAAGCCTGTAATCAATCCGGCAACAGCACCACTTCGCGAAGCGCCGCGCCAGAACAATCCGCCCGCCATCGCAGGTAGCACCTGCGCGACCCCTGCAAATGAGATCAGTCCGATTGCAGCCAGCGCCGATCCGCCGCCCGAAATACGATAATAGAAGTAGCCCAGCGCAAGGATGCCCACGATGGACAACCGGCGTGCGGTGAGCAGTATCCGGCGAACGTCGCCATATTCAGATGCGCCGGCCCCAAGCCGTGTCGATAGCCAGATGGGCATGATGATGTGGTTTGACACCATCGTTGACAGAGCAATCGATGCAACAATCACCATAGACGTCGCCGAGCTGAATCCTCCGAGGAAGGACAGCATCGCCAGCCCATCCTGTTCAAAATAAAGCGGCAGAGTCAAAACGAACAGGTCCGGGTTTTCCCCCTTCGGCAAAATCGACAGCCCCACGACCGCGATGGGGATGACGAAAAGGCTCATCAGGAACAGGTAAAGCGGAAACGCCCACGATGCCGTGGCCAGTTGGCGTTCGTCGACATTCTCGACCACCAACACCTGAAACATACGCGGAAGGGTCAGGAACGCCGCTGCAGACAGGAAGGTCAGACCAACCCAGCGCCCACCTTGCAAGGTCCAAGCGCCTTCAGGGGCAGCCTGAATGGCTTGATCCATCGCAGCGGCAATGCCTTGCGGCCCACCACCAATACCCCAGACCACAAAGATCCCCACCGCCAGAAGCGCCACCAGCTTCACGACAGCCTCGACCGCGATCGCGGTGACAACGCCGTGATGGCGTTCGTTTACATCAAGGTTTCGTGTCCCGAAGAGGATCGTAAACAGGGCCAGCCCCCCGGCCACCCAAATGGCCGTCTGCTCAAGATCCGGAATGACCCAGCCTGCGGATCTGTCGCGGGCAAAGACCGCGAAAGACAAGGTTACGGATTGAAGCTGCAGCGCGATATAGGGCGTGGTGCCGATCACGGCGATCAAGGTAACAAGCACCCCCAGCAGGTTCGACTTGCCATAGCGAGACGATACAAGGTCGGCGATCGAGGTGACGCGTTGGCTACGCCCCACCCGAACAAGCTTGCGCAGAAACCACCACCAGCCGATCATCACCAAGGTCGGCCCGAGATAGATGGTGACATATTCCAACCCCGACCGGGCGGCGTTTCCTACAGCGCCATAGAATGTCCACGCTGTACAATAGACCGACAGGGATAGCGTGTAGATCATTGGAGACGATAGGAACCGTACCTTGCTGCGTCGTGCGCGCTTGTCGGCAACAAACGCCACAAGAAACAGCATGATCACATAAAGAAGGCAGACCCCGACAAGCGTGTTGAATGTCAGCATCAGCGGGTCCCTGTGGGATCGTCGGACGATGAAGTCGGCTCGGACTGTGACCCACCAGACCGTTGCGCCGCATCACGCCCAAGGTGGCGGGCAAGGATCAGCGCAGACAGGATCAAACCGAACCAAGCGGAAAAAACATACGCGAGGCGCACATTTCCGATTGCCCCTCCGACCATCAGGGGCAGAAGGAACAGGACGACGCCTAGCAACGGTAGCAGCCGCGCAGCATCCTCGATCCGGCGCCTGCGATAGCTTTGACGTGCAAGGAATAGGGGTTCACGCGGAGACCTCATGCGCGGTCAGCCCCCAACCAACTCGCGTAAGTTTGTCAGCATTTCGGAATTCGAAAAGGGTTTGGTCATAAACCTGTTTACACCCAGCCGCTCGGCCAGTTCGCGGTCAGTCTTCTGACCACGTGCGGTCAGCATCAGAACGGGAAGCGCGCGGGTGTCATCGGCGCTGCGCAAATCCTGCAAGATGTCATATCCCGACTTTCCGGGCAGCATCACATCAAGGATCAGAACATCGGGCTTGGCGTCACGCACGGCTTGCACAGCAGTGGTCCCGCTGGCATGGGTTGAAACCCTCCAACCATCGCGGCTTAGGATGAAGCTGATGGCCTCGGCGATATTCGGTTCATCTTCGATGACCAGCACCTGTCTTGTCATAAGCCCCTCCCCCGAAATGCAGCGTTTCAGCACCGTCCAGCGACTATCGCCAAGATCATTGCTGCAATCAAGTAAAACACGCCACCAAGGCAAAGAAGCATTGCTTGCCAAAAGGTTGAAAAGATCAACCGGCTGAAAGGATTGTCGCCTCTCGGCGCGCAGCACAATCAGTCCGCGGGCACACTCGACATGTGGATCCGACCTCGATCGGGGTCGCATGGGACAAAGCTTCACCATCCAGCGTGTCATCGAGTTCGCGGATCAGCATATATGCTTCATGCGCGGGGGGATGATCAAAGGACAACGCATCACGCTGTACGCATACTGCCTGACAAACGTGGCGGCGACGTGCGCCACCGGGTTGACGGACCACAGCGCGCATCGGCTTTTCTGGCTGAGCAAGCGCTTGAAACAAAGGCCAGTAAGGACAGGCCGCGCCAAACCGCGGCAGTGCGAAGCCCTGCACGGCCTTGCGCAACACCAATGCGCCTGCACCGTCGCAGCTGATCAAGCCCGCCACCGTTCCGCCTGATGTCGGTGGCAAAAAGGCGATGCGACGCATGACAGGAGGCAAAGACTGCCGAAATTTACGCGCCAAAGCCGCTGGATCCCAGCCAAGCGCCTCGCGCGCGGCCTGAAATTCTTGCATGGGCATGGCTTCCGCATCCTCAACATATTGCGACAGGAATTGTCGCGCCATGTCCTGCGCCTCGCGCGAGGTCAGGGCCGCACTTTGAGCAATCACCGTCGCAATGGCCTGATCGCGAGAGCTTCCCTTCCAGATTGCCGGGTTTTCGAGGTCCGGAAAGAAATGGTCGTGAACGTCTAGAAAAGTGGCCAGCTCTTCTGCTGGTCCGATTGGCACAACCTCTTCGCTGCTGCCTGCGTCCAAGAACTCGACCAACCCTTGCGCTGCAGTGGACAAACGCATCCCCTCATCACGCATGTTCCGCAGAAACCTGTCCTGCCACTCTTGATCAACCTCGCCCCCACCTGACAGGATGGCGGCCGTCGACCGGATTGCCGTCACCGCCGAGATCACTTCGTGCAAAGACGCCGCCAGCTCTGGGTCGTGGGTCAGGCGGTCAGACAAAGCCTCCACCATCTGTTCAAGCTCTTGGATACGTTGGTTCTGCGCCATGACCAAAGACGCCCAGCCGGGGAACCGGCCCGCAAAATCTTCTGACCGGTCCAGTTCAGCCTGCGCTTGTGGCAGTCGTTTGTCCGCCTCGCTCAGAGCGCCAAGAAGCGCCGCTTCGGCCCCCTCGGCCAGCACTGCGGGGTCGATCTTCAGCGCCTTCGCGATCGCATCCAGCAAGCTGTCCCCAACCCGACGGCGGTTATGCTCGATCAGGTTCAGATAGGCCGCCGAAATCCCCACATCTCTAGCCAGCGCAGATTGTTTCAAGCCCTGCACAAGCCGGCGCTCGCGAATTCGGCTTCCCGTCAGTCTGGAATGCGGCATGCAGCAGTCAACTTTCTTTGCGTTGGCGGGATCTCACCGGTGTTTTCAGATCACACCGCGCAAGGCCAATCCTGTTTACAAAAAGATCAGGCCTTTGTAACGCCTTAACAAGCTTTTTTCAAAGGCGATCATACTTTCAGGGACACATTAACAAGCTGTTCAGTAGTGCCGCTACCGCGTCACTTTGACAAATTGGCAAAATCCCGCCGGGTTCTGGCCGGAATGCGCTAGCAAGTTCCCTTGACCTTCCAATCCCCTAGAAGGAGTATGAAAACAGCCTTTCATCCTGGAGGATAACATGAAGAAATCCGTATTGACCCTCGCGTGTGTGGCATCGCTGGCGCTGACCGCCTGCATGAGCCGCCCGCTGACCGATCAAGAAAGAACCATCATCGGCGGTGTCGCTGGTATCGGCGCAGGCCTGATCACCGCCAACGCCATTGGTGCCAACAAGAACTGGACGGTTCTGACCACGCTGGCCGGCGCTGCTGCCGGGATCATGGTTGCCCGCAACTATCACACCAACATGTGCGCCTATTCAAATGGCGACGGGACCTATCGCGAGGCCCCCTGCCCGGTCTGATACAGGCACAGCAAAATGTAACAAGGCGCGCTGGAGACAGCGCGCCTTTTTTCATTCACACAGTTTCCGCAACTCGGTTTTCAGCACTTTACCATAATTGTTCTTTGGCAGTTCAGGCAGTGTGTAATAGGCCTTGGGTCGCTTGAAGCGTGCGATGTTGGCCAGACAATGCGCATCTAACGCCGCCTCGTCCAAGTTGGCGCCTTCCGCCAACACGACAAACGCGACCACGTCTTCGCCCCATTCCCCGCTAGGACGGCCAACCACGCTGACCTCATGCACATCCTGATGGGCTAAAAGTGCTTCTTCCACCTCGCGCGGGTAAATGTTTGTCCCACCCGAGATAATCACATCCTTCGACCGGTCCCGCATGGTCAGATAGCCATCCTCGTCCAGAAACCCCATGTCTCCGGTCAACAGCCAGCCATCCACCAGCGTTTTCGCAGTGGCTTCGGGATTGTTCCAATAGCCGGGCATGACAGGCGTGCCGCGCACCATGATCTCGCCCACCTCGCCGGGCGGCACAGGCTGGCCGGTTTCGTCCCCGATCCGTAGCTCGACCACACTTTGCGCTCGTCCGACCGAAGCCAGACGCTCGCGCCAACGCGGATGTGTGCGGTCCGCCACATCGTCGCGCGACAAGGCAGAGATCGCCATTGGACACTCGCCCTGACCATAGATCTGAATAAAGCGCGGGCCGAACCAATCGACGGCGTCTTCTATGTCCGCCAGATACATCGGACCGCCGCCATAGACGATGGTCTTGATCCCTTCGCCGCGCCGCCCCGCGGCCTTGGCTATATCGGTGAACCGCCGCACCATTGTAGGGGCCATGAACATCTGAAGCGGTCCTTGGTGTTCGGCCGCGTCCAAAAGCTCGATCTCGTCAAACCCGCCCGACGCAGGCGTGATGTGCCGCGCGCCACGTGCCACATGGATCGGAGAATAGATTCCGGCCCCGTGACTCATCGGAGCCATATAGAAAACACCGTCATCAGGGGACACCTCGTCACAGTCCAACAGATAGGACAGAGATGTCGATCGGATCATCTCATGACTGATATAGACACCTTTGGGCTGCCCGGTTGTACCCGATGTATAGAACAGCCAAGCCAAATCTGACCCCGCGCGCGCCGCCACGGGCAGCGGTTCGTGGGTAAAAAGATCTACGAAATCGGGCCGCTCGACGTGAACAAGAGGCACATCGCTGACCTCAGCAAGGTCGTCTGCCAGATCATCCGTGACCATGACCAACTTGGCGCCTGAGTTTTCGATGATATAGGCCGCTTCCTTCGGGTGCAGCTTGGCATTGATGGGTACTACCGCCGCGCCAAGCCCCCAAACGCCATAGAACCCAAGCAGGTATTGTGGGCAGTTCTTCATGAACAAGGCAACACGGTCGCCCGGCCCGACACCCCGCGCCGCCAACCCTGCTGCAAGTCCCTGCGCCGCCCGGAAAAAAGCGGCATAGGTAAAGACCTGATCAGGTCCACGAAACACCGCTGGCCGATCGCCGTTGATCTGCGCCGTGCGTTCCAGCCAATGAGCCAGATTCATGAGACCTCCCTTTCATCAGTACCGACCAAAAGACTATCGGACGACTATTTGTATCCACGCAAGCCCCGTAAAACTACGCAACTGTTTGAATTATCGCCAAAGCTTTGGCAGGATGGGGCCATGACGCAAATGGATCTTGCCTTCATGTACGCGCCCACGGGGCTTGCGCTGACCGAAAACAGGATCGTGCGTCAGTGCAATTTGCGCTTTGCCGAGATGTTCGGAGCCGAAGTCGACAGCTTCCGCGACATGCCGTTAGAGCGACTGTACCCGTCCCTGAAAGACTATGAAAAAGTGGCGCATGTCGGTGGTGACATCCTGCGCGAGACAGGACGTTATGAAGACGAACGCATTATGCGGCGCTTGGACGGTGATATGTTCTGGTGTCGTGTACGCGGCACCAGCCTGACGCCCGATGACCCTTTCAGACAAGGGGTTTGGAGCTTTGCCGACCTGTCTGCCGAACGCCCCGTCGTCGAGCTGACACCACGGGAACGCGATGTGGCGATCCTAACCTGTCAGGGCAAAACGTCGAAAGAAATCGGCCTGACGTTGGGATTGAGCTATCGCACGGTCGAAGCACATCGGGCACGTTTGCTTCAGAAGTTTGGCGCCCGCAAATTACCCGAGCTTGTGGCGAAGTTTTCCGGCATGCCGATTTAAGGCACTGTTAACCTTCGTATAGATTCTCTTACGCCTCTTAATCTTCGGTTAATTCCGAGCTGACTAGACTGATCGTTGGTGGGGGCTCCGCAAATGACGGAGCATACAATGGAATTCACGATACCGTCCCCATTGGGGGCACAAGCCACAATTGCGGCACAACAGCCGGCGCGTCCAGCGCCTGATCCGACGCGGGTAGAGAAGGCCTCGAAAGCCGGGAAGACGCGCGCGGACACGCATAACGCAACGGACCACGGCAACACCCAGACCCAAAGACACGGCGCAAAACGAAACGCGGCCAAGCCTCCACCAGACCCGAACCAACCGGTCGGGCCGCCGCCTTCTTTTCAGCTGAATGTCCTTGAGATGGAACGCGAGCTGCAACAGCGGCTGGCGCAGATCGAGTTTTCGCGGTCGTTAGAGGATCAGAACACCCTTCAGGTGACCGATGCCGATCCCGAAAATCCCGTCGAACCGACCTCTGACACGACAGATTGAGACGAGAGTCGATTTAGCGTCGGAAATCCCGGCCCTGCGCCCAAATTCC
The DNA here is from genome assembly GCF_900302485.1 of Aliiroseovarius pelagivivens. Lineage (NCBI taxonomy): Bacteria > Pseudomonadati > Pseudomonadota > Alphaproteobacteria > Rhodobacterales > Paracoccaceae > Aliiroseovarius > Aliiroseovarius pelagivivens. Next base: position 1,932,931 of record NZ_OMOI01000001.1, read on the forward strand.
TGACCGAATTCATGCGATTTTCAGTTTTCGCGATCCTTCTTGCTTTTCTCCCCTTACGTGGCGTCCTATAAGCGTTGCAAAGACACAAAGCCTGCATAGATAGACAGGCAGACAATCTAGGGCGAGGACCCATGGCCAAAAAAAATCATGATACCGATGTGGCATTCATCGAAGCGCTGGCGAAACTGCTTCAGGAAAACGACCTGACCGAGCTGGAAGTGATGCGCGACTATGGCGAAAACGACAGCCTGAACGTACGGGTCAGCCGCGCCAAGGAAGCTGTTCAGCAGATTGCCGCCCCCGCTGTTGCAGCCCCTGCCCCCGCAGCCGCTGCTGCTCCGGCAGCCGCACCCGCTGCAGAAGCCCCGGCAGCAGCCTCGGACGATCCAGCAAGCCATCCCGGCGCCGTGCCTTCGCCTATGGTCGGCACCGCCTATTTGCAGGCCGAGCCTGGCACTCCGGCTTTCGTCAACGTGGGCGACACCGTGTCGGAGGGCCAAACCCTTCTGATCTTGGAGGCCATGAAGACCATGAACCAAATCCCAGCACCACGTGCAGGTAAGGTCACACGCATTCTGGTCGAAGATGGCTCGCCGGTCGAATTTGGCGCGCCCCTGATGATCATCGAATAAGGGGCGGATCATGGCCCAGTTCGATAAAATCCTGATTGCCAACCGGGGCGAGATTGCGCTGCGCGTGATCCGTGCCGCCCGCGAGATGGGCATCAAAACCGTAGCCGTGCATTCGACCGCTGACGTGGACGCAATGCATGTGCGCATGGCAGATGAAAGCGTTTGTATCGGCCCTAACGCCGGCACTGACAGCTATCTGTCGATCCCCGCGATCATCGCCGCGTGTGAAATCACCGGAGCGCAGGCCGTGCACCCCGGGTATGGCTTCCTGTCGGAAAACGCGACCTTCGTGCAGGCGCTGGAAGATCACGAGATCACTTTCATCGGCCCCTCGGCCGCGCACATCCGCATGATGGGCGACAAGATCACCGCGAAGGACACCGCGATCAAGCTGGGCATTCCGGTTGTTCCGGGTTCCGAAGGTGGTGTTCCCGACATCGAAAGCGCGCGCAAAACCGCAGCCGAGATGGGGTACCCGGTCATCATCAAAGCGACTGCCGGTGGCGGCGGACGCGGCATGAAGGTCGCCGAGACCGAAGCCGATATCGACACCGCCTTTTCCACCGCCCGTTCGGAAGCGAAAGCCGCCTTTGGCAATGACGAAGTGTATATGGAGAAATACCTCCAGAAACCGCGTCACATCGAAGTGCAGGTCTTTGGTGATGGGCAAGGCGGCGGCGTTCATCTGGCCGAGCGGGACTGCTCGCTTCAGCGCCGTCACCAGAAGGTGTTCGAGGAAGCTCCCGGCCCCTCGATCACCCCTGAAAACCGCGAGAAGATCGGCTCGATCTGCGCCAATGCTGTGGCCGAAATGGGCTATTCCGGCGCGGGCACAATCGAGTTCCTGTACGAAGATGGCGAATTCTATTTCATCGAAATGAACACCCGTCTGCAGGTGGAACACCCGGTCACGGAAGCAATTTTCGGTGTTGACCTTGTGCGCGAACAGATCCTTGTGGCCGAGGGCAACACGCTGTCCTTCGCGCAATCGGATCTGGAAGTGAACGGCCACGCAATCGAAGTGCGTCTGAACGCCGAGCGTCTGCCAAACTTCATCCCCTGCCCTGGCAAAATCACCCAGTATCACGCCCCGGGCGGCTTGGGTGTGCGAATGGATAGTGCGCTCTATGACGGCTATTCGATCCCGCCTTACTATGACAGCCTGATCGGTAAGTTGATCGTGCATGGCCGCGACCGTCCAGAAGCACTGGCACGTCTCAGCCGCGCCTTGGGTGAGCTGATCATCGACGGCATCGAAACCACGGTTCCGCTGTTTGACAAGCTGCTGGCCGAGGCCGACATCCATTCGGGTGACTACAACATCCACTGGCTCGAACGCTGGCTGGATGAAAACATGGGGTAAGGGCCATTGGCCCACCCCACTCCTCCTCCTTTAACTGCCGAGCTGCTTTTGAAAGCCTATGCCATGGGGGTCTTTCCCATGGCCGAAGGGCGCGACGACCCCGAGGTTTTTTGGGTCGACCCAAAGCATCGCGGGATCATTCCGCTGGACGGATTTCATATCTCGCGCAGCCTTGCCCGTACAATCCGCCGCACGCCATTTCAGGTCACACTGAACCATGACTTCGCGGGGACTGTCGCGTGCTGCGCCGACCGAGACGAAACATGGATCAACGACACCATTTTCGCGCTTTATCAACAGCTTCACGAGATGGGGTGCGCTCATTCGCTCGAGCTGTGGGATGGCGAAGACCTTGTCGGTGGGGTTTATGGCGTCACAGTGGGCGGAGCGTTCTTCGGCGAAAGCATGTTTTCGCGCCGCCGGGACGCATCAAAGATCGCTCTGGCCTATCTTGTGGCCCACCTGCACGACTGTGGCTTCACACTGTTCGACACGCAATTCCTGACCCCTCACTTGGCCAGCCTAGGCGCGATTGAGATCCCACGCACAGAATATCACACGCGTTTGGAAGATGCGTTGGTGGTAAAAGCAGATGTAATGAGCCGTCCCTTGCCGGACGCCTATTCAGTGGCGCAGCGCAACACCCAGACGTCATAACGCGGGTGATCCAAGGCGTTCAGCGCGGGCGAAGAGGCGATCATCCAGCCCTCGAACGTGGTTTCTTCGGAATTCCCGTCACGTACGACCAGCCAAGCAAACGCGTCGCCAGACGGATTGTCCGTCGGATAGCGGCATTCGCCCAATGTGACGCGCAGGCGGCCCAGCTCGACCGTGTCGCCCACATCCATCTTGAAATCAACGGGGGTGCCAGACACCTTGTCCAATCCGCGCAGGAACGCGCCCGACGCCTTGGCGGTTTCAGCCCAGGCCGTGCTGGCCGCGAACAGAGCAGCAGACAGGATCAAAGCAGCACGGATCACTCGGCGCTATCCTCGCCACCGGCGACGTATTTCAGAAGCAGTTGCACAAGGCTTACCGATCCTTGGGTGTCTTCAATCTCGGCCCCTGGCTCCAGATTGAAAGGCGATCCGCCGGGCAGAAGCTCGACATAATTGCCGCCCAAAAGACCCTCGGACGAGATGAGGATGGCGGTGTCTTCAGGCAAGGCCACGTTAGACTGCACTGTGAAATCCGTATCGGCACGGAAGGAGTCGGGGTTCAGCGTAATGTCGGTCACAGTACCGACCTTGACACCCCCCAGACGCACATCAGTTCCAATCGAAATGCCGTCCGCCGTGCGGAACGAGGCAGTGTAGGTGTCCGTCGCCCCTGTTCCAGACAGGCCAACAATCTGGCCTGCGTAAAACAAGAAACCAACGGCAACCGCCAGCACGATGCTGCCGGTGACGACTTCGGTTGTGTGGCTATTGCTCATGCGAAAATTCCCTCGTTCCGGGGGCTGATCGACAGATTGTGCGTATTACTCGGGCTGCCAAGCTTCATAGTCGCTACGCTCGGCTGGGGCTGCCTGACGCAGGGAACCCACCGGGGCATATGCCATCGCTGTGCCGGTCAGGTTGTCCTGATGCGGTTTTTCCCAGTCTTTGTGGGCCAGCGGCTTGTCTTCGGGGCAGTTGTCGAATGTGTGATGCAACCAACCATGCCACTCGGGGCTGACGCGGCTTGCTTCGGGCTCGCCGTTATAGATTACCCAGCGGCGGCTGTCGTCCTGGTTGCGGTAAAAGACATTGCCTTGATCATCTTCCCCCACCTTCACGCCTTTACGACGAGTGAACAGCCAGGTTCCGATAGTCTCACTGTGATACCATGTCAGAAGCGAAAGAAGCCGCATGTCGATCTCCGAAATTTCTTATCCTTGATATGGCCCATGGCAGGCCGAAGGTCCAGAGCTTTGCCCTCCAATCCACGACCATTGCGCGATTTGAAGCCAGATTTGAGCGTTGCTCGGCCAAAATGAGAAAAGCCACCGCGCAAGCGATGGCTTCTTGATGCTTTGGGAATCAGTTTGCGCCGCGGTTAGCTGGCCGTCACTTCTTCCTTTGCGGAGTCCGCATAGATGATCAGCGGTTTCGCATCCGAGTTAACGGCTTCGTCATTCACGACAACCTCGTCCACGTTCTCAAGGCCCGGCAGGTCGAACATCGTGTCCAGCAGGATGTCTTCCATGATCGAGCGCAGGCCGCGCGCACCGGTCTTGCGTTGGATGGCACGCTTCGCGATGGCCTTCAACGCATCCTCGGTGAAGGTCAGCTGAGCCTCTTCCAGTTCGAACAGGCGCTGGTACTGTTTAACCAGTGCGTTCTTCGGCGCGGTCAGAATGGTGACCAGAGCTTCCGCGTCCAGATCTTCCAACGTTGCGATCACCGGCAGACGACCAACGAATTCCGGGATCAGGCCGAATTTCAGAAGATCTTCCGGCTCAAGCTCTTTGAACAGCTCGCCCACGCCGCGGTCATCGTTTTCACGCACGTCAGCACCAAAGCCCATAGCCGAGCCCTTGCCGCGTTGTGCAATGATCTTGTCCAGGCCCGCAAACGCACCACCACAGATGAATAGAATGTTCGTGGTGTCCACCTGCAAGAATTCCTGCTGCGGGTGCTTGCGACCGCCCTGCGGCGGAACAGATGCCACGGTGCCTTCCATGATCTTCAGAAGCGCTTGCTGAACGCCCTCGCCCGACACGTCGCGGGTAATCGAGGGGTTGTCCGACTTGCGGGTGATCTTGTCGACTTCATCGATATAGACGATGCCGCGCTGCGCACGTTCAACATTGTATTCCGACGCTTGAAGCAGCTTCAGAATGATGTTCTCCACGTCCTCGCCCACATAACCCGCTTCGGTCAATGTGGTCGCGTCTGCCATCGTAAAGGGAACGTCCAGAATACGCGCCAGCGTCTGGGCCAGCAGCGTTTTACCGCAGCCCGTCGGGCCGATCAGCATGATGTTGGATTTTGCCAGCTCAATCTCGTCGCCATTGGCGGCAGCATGGTTCAGGCGCTTATAGTGGTTGTGAACCGCTACGGACAGCACGCGTTTGGCGTGCCCCTGCCCGATGACGTAATCGTCCAGAACCTGACAGATTTCCAAAGGTGTCGGCACCCCGTCCGAGGACTTCAGCCCCGACGACTTGGTTTCTTCACGGATGATATCCATGCACAGCTCGACGCATTCGTCACAGATGAACACTGTCGGGCCCGCAATTAGCTTGCGCACCTCGTGCTGGCTTTTGCCGCAGAACGAGCAGTAGAGCGTGTTCTTGCTGTCACCAGAGGAATTATTCGCCATAGTCCAGTCCTATTAGGCCGGATACCGACCCCGTTAAGCCCTTCCGGGCGGTCTTTTGCCCCTGTCCCCAGCTTAGGCCAGGGATGGAACAGGTACAATCAGCTTTTTGAAAGACCCTTCTGCGGGTCTTTCAGAATCAGATCAGGCCTCGGCGTCGTCACCCTTGGCGCGGTTCTCGACGATCTCGTCAATCAGGCCCCAGTCTTTGGCTTCCTGCGGATCCATGAAGTTGTCACGCTCCAGCGCCTCGACCACGGCTTCCATCTTCTGGCCGGTGTGCCGCACATAGATCCCGTTCAGGCGATCCTTCAGCTTCTGGGTTTCCTGCGCGTGGATCATGATGTCCGTCGCCTGCCCCTGATAGCCGCCCGAAGGTTGGTGCACCATGATGCGCGAGTTCGGAAGCGAGAAGCGCATGCCGCTTTCGCCAGCTGCCAGCAGAAGCGATCCCATCGATGCCGCCTGACCAATCACCAGGGTCGAAACCTTCGGCTTGATGTACTGCATCGTGTCATAGATCGACAGGCCCGAGGTCACCACGCCACCGGGCGAGTTGATGTACATCGAGATCTCTTTGTTCGGGTTCTCAGCCTCGAGGTGCAGAAGCTGCGCAACGATCAGGCTGGACATGCCGTCATGCACAGGGCCGGACAGGAAAATGATCCGTTCCTTCAACAGGCGCGAGAAAATGTCATAGGCCCGCTCCCCGCGCGAGGTCTGCTCGACCACCATCGGGACAAGGGTGTTCATATAGGTATCAATCGGATCGTGCATGTCGCCTGCTTTCTCTTCGCGCCAAAGCCCGTTCTGGGCACCTGATGCCAACCTAGTCTTGTGCTAAGGGGGCTGCAAGGGGCCGAAACGCCCCCGCTGCAAACACCAGCACACATTTCAAACAGAGATGCCGGAAAACGGTTAACAATTTCCTTTTCTTTGCGCCGTCATGACAACAAAACGCAAAAGAAAAGGCGCCCAAGAGGCGCCTGATCTTTTTCCAGAGTCTTCGAAGCTATCAGCCCGGGGACATCCCACGCAGACGCTCGGAGCGGCGACGCAGAAGCTCGACCGTTGTCAGAAGCGCGATCGAGATCACCACAAGGATGGTCGCAACTGCCAGAATGGTCGGGCTGATCTGCTCGCGCAGGCCAATAAACATCTGCCACGGAAGCGTCTGTTGCTTGGCCGAGCCAACAAAGATCACCACCACAACTTCGTCAAACGAGGTGATGAAGGCGAACAACGCACCCGAGATCACGCCCGGCAGGATCAGTGGCATCTGCACGCGGAAGAAGGTCGTAACTGGATCTGCACCCATATTCGCCGCCGCGCGTGTCAGCGAGCGGTCAAAGCCCACCAGCGTTGCGGTAACAGTGATGATCACGAAGGGAATACCCAGCGCGGCGTGCGCCAGAACAACGCCCCAGTACGTGCCAGCCAGACCGATGCGGGAATAGAAGAAGTACATCCCAGCAGCCGAAATAATCAGCGGCACGATCATCGGCGAGATCAGCGTGGCCATGATGGCGCGACGTGCGGGCACGTGCGGCTGGCTCAGACCGATGGCGGCCAAGGTGCCCAGCGATACGGACAGCAGCGTCGCGGTAGGCGCAATCTTGACCGAGTTCCACAAGGCATCCTGCCAGTCGGGGTTCGAGAAGAAGTCACGATAGTGCTTCAGCGAATACCCTGCCGGATCGAAGCTCAGCATTTCTTTCGTGAAGGTGAAGAAATCCTGCGAGTTAAAGCTCAGAGGGATAACGACAGCGATCGGCGCAATCAGGAAGAAAAAGATCAACCCACAGATAACACGGAATGTGTAATACCAGATGCGCTGGCCGGTGCTTGCATATGATGGAAGAGCCATGTCCGTTACCCCAGCTTCACGTTGTCAATGCCGACGATCTTGTCATAGGCCCAGTACAGGACCAAAACGACCGCCAGAAGAATAGCACCCAGCGCCGAGGCCAAGCCCCAGTTCAGAGAACTTGAGATGTGGAAGGCAATCTGGTTCGAGATGAACGTGCCTTTCGTACCACCGACCAAGGCCGGCGTAATGTAGTACCCAATCGCCAGAATGAAGACGAGGATCGAACCCGCACCGATGCCCGGCACTGTCTGCGGGAAATAGACCCGCCAGAACGCAGTCCAGTCGGTTGCGCCAAGGCTTTTAGCTGCGCGCAGATAGGTGGGCGGAATGGTCTGCATCACGGAATACATCGGCAGGATCATGAACGGCAGCAGAATGTGGGTCATCGCCACGATCGTGCCGAACTGGTTGTTGATGATGACAAGCCTTGCGCTGTCATCGACCAATCCAATCCAAACCAGAATATCGTTGATCACACCCTGCTGTTGCAGAAGGATCTTCCAAGCAGACGTTCGCACCAGAAGAGACGTCCAGAAGGGAAGCAATACCAAGATCATAAGCATGTTTGCCTGGCGCATCGGCAGGTTGGCCAAAATCCACGCAACAGGATAGGCCAGCAGAATGCAGCACACCGTAATGGTCAAAGACATCCACAGCGTCCGTTTCAGCAGATTCATGTAAATCTGCTCACTTTCAGGACGGGCTTCTGCGCCATCCGGTCCAACACGCATATCGACAGCGTTCAGAAAGTAACCTGCAGTAACCGGCGGGGAGTACGTTTGAATAGTGCGCCAGTTGTCCGGCTCGCCCCACCCTTTATTGATTTCAATCAGGGCTTCTTTCCAAGGGCCACCGTTCTCAATGTCAAATTTCTTGGCCTTGCGCCCCGTTTTTCGGAACAACGATGAGATACCTGGATTTTCATAGTTCAGACGCGTGCCAACCTTCGTGTGGGTCTTGGCGGCCGAAGCTTCCTTCAGGTCGGCAGCCATAGCTGCGAAGACTGCCTCGGATGGAAGGTCGCCACTATTGGCATCCCAGTCCGCCAAGGCCACAACGGAACGCGGCAGCGTTTCAGTAACGATCCCGTTTTGAACCGACCGATAGAGCATATCTGCAACGGGCAGAATGAAGCTGATCAAAATGAACAGCAAAAGTGGTGCAATCAGCATCAAGGCCCGCATCTTCTGCCGTCGCAGCGCCCGCGCAAGACTACGCTTCAGCGGTGTTCCATCTGCGGCCAGTACCGGGCCGCCGGTGTCGGTCATATCGCTCATATCTTCCCTGTCGGCTGTTGCCGTTTCTTGGTTTCAGTCAGGTAAATTGACAAACAAATCAGATATTTAAAAAAAGGGGTGAAGGAGGCCCGAAGGCCCCCTTCGACGTCAGATTACTTGGCCAGCCAAGCTTCGAACTTTGCGTTCAGATCGTCACGGTTGTCTGCCCACCATTCGTAGTCATACACGTGTACGTTGCCCGAGTTGGCCGGGTCGGTCGGCATGTGCGGAGCCATGTCGATGCCCAGTTCGGCGTGCTTGCCAACCAGCGGGGCCGACGATGCACGGGCCGGACCGTACGAGATGTAGGCAGCCTGATCAGCCAGACGCTGAGTGTCGGTAGCGAACTTCAGGAAGTCCATTACGCGAGCTTTGCGGTCTGCGGGCAGACCAGCAGGAACAACCCAACCGTCAAGGTCAAACGACTGCATGTCCCACAGCATCTCGATCGGCTGGTTCTGTTCGGCAATGGCCGAGAACAGACGACCGTTGAAGGTCGAACCGAAGACAACTTCGCCGTCAGCCAGCAGCTGCGGGGTTTCTGCACCAGCAGTCCACCAGACAACCTGATCTTTGATGGTGTCAAGTTTGGCCAGCGCCTGGTTCACACCTTCGTCAGTGCCCAGCGTGTCATAGATCGCGTCTTTCGCAACGCCATCGCAGTACAGAGCCCATTCCATGTTGTCGATCGGACGTTTCTGCAGCGAGCGCTTGCCCGGCCAGGTGTCCAGATCGAAGATCGCGCAAACGCTGTCAGGCTTGGTCTCGCCAACCAGATCTTTACGATAGCCGAAGGTGGTCGAGTAAACGATCTGCGGTACAAAGCAGTCCGATACCAGCAGGTCGCCGAAATCGTCCGAAGCCGAGGTGCCATCGGGGGCAGCTGCCAGATCTTCGTCATGGTTGATTTCTTCAGCCAGACCTTCGTCGCACAGGCGCATCGAATCCGAAGCAACGGCGTCAACAAGGTCCCAAGTGACGTTGCCGGTTTCGTTCATGGCACGCAGTTTCGCAACGGCTTCGCCCGAGCTTTCGTCCCAAGTGACTTTCACTTCGGGGTGCATTTCCAGATACGGTTCGACATAGGCCTTCACCTGGCTGGCCTGATAGGCACCACCCCAGGACACCAGCGTCAGTTCGTTGGCCATATCCTCGGCGGTTGCCACATTACCGGCAAGCGTCAGGGCCGAGGTGGCCATAAACATCTTTGCTAGTTTCATACTGTAGTTCTCCCTAGTTATCCCGTTTGATTGATCGGAATTGCCTGACGGGCTGCATGGCAATTCTCTGGCTAGATGCCCGGGGCCGTGTCTCCACGCCCCCGTAGCAATTCTGTTTACGCGTCCAGCGCGCGGCAATCCTGCGGCAACCAACCGATTTCAATCTGCTGGCCCGGTTTCAGGCGTTCCACATCCGGTGCGTTACGGGTTTTGATGATGAACTCATCATTGCCAGCGACGCGCAGACGGGTGCGGAAGATGTCGCCCATATAGATGAACTCAAGCACTTCGGCTTTAAGCGTGTGGGCACCTTCCTGCAGGCGTTCTTTATTGTACTCGACGCGCTCGGGGCGGATCGACACCTTGGTGCGCTCGCCCACTTTCGAGACGTTGATCGGGGTGGCGTCCAGCTCTTCCCCGTCATCCAGGCGAACCAAACAGGTATCGCCAGAGATCTCGGTCACAACGCCTTCCAAGGTGTTGTTTTCACCGATGAACTGCGCAACGAAGCTGTTTTCCGGCTTTTCATAAAGCAGGTCTGGCGGGGCCAGCTGCTGAATGCGGCCATCGTCAAAGACGGCAACGTTGTCAGACATCGTCAGAGCTTCAGTCTGGTCGTGTGTCACGTAGACCGTGGTAATGCCCAGATTATGTGCCAGATCGGTGATCTCGAACTGCATTTTTTCACGCAGTTGCTTGTCCAGCGCGCCCAGCGGCTCATCCATCAAAACCAGTTCAGGTTCAAACACCAGCGCGCGGGCCAGTGCAACACGCTGCTGCTGACCACCGGACAATTGCGACGGACGGCGCCCGCCGAACGAGCCCATTTCCACCATGTCCAGCGCACGTTTGATCTTCGCTTCACGCTCGGATTTGCCCATCTTGCGCACTTCCAGTGGGAAGGCCAAGTTTTCGGCAATCGTCATGTGCGGGAACAGCGCATAGTTTTGGAACACCATGCCAATGCCACGTTTGTGTGGCGGGATGTTGTTGATCGGTTGACCACCCAGACGAATATCGCCGTGGGTTGCGGTCTCGAAACCGGCAAGCATCATCAAGCAGGTGGTTTTCCCGGATCCAGACGGCCCGAGCATGGTAAGAAACTCGCCCTTCGCGATCGACAGGTTCAGGTCTTTTACAACCAGTGTTTCCCCGTCGTAGCTTTTCTGGACACGATCGAAAACGACAAATCCGTCGTCGGTTACAGCTTCAGCCAAGTGACCCCCCTGGTCTATGTTTTTTTATCTCGCACCAGCCAACACGAAGAGATGAGCGAATTCAACAGTGAAATGAGCGGTTTCGGCAGTCATTTCGACCGATTTCATGCCGCTCGACGAACAAATGTGCTTTTTGTTAGCGTGGACTACGCCCCAAAGCTGATCCATTAAAATTCGCCAAACCTCTTTTTATAAACGCTTTGCCCTGCCGTTTTCTGACCCGGGGTAAAGCAGTTGATCGGTGACCGGGCGGCGGGTGGTAAATTGCGCAAGCAATAGTCCTGCCGCCCGGGTTTGTTCATTCAGTCTGGGTATATCACGCCGTCGGGACGACACTCTCGCGACCTTTCAGGGCAATTTTACGCCAGAATCATCACCTATCGCGAAATAATGTTGTGACCGGGGCCATAGGGGAAGCCTGTGATGTTCTCGGCGCCGTCTTCTCCAACCACCAGAATATCATGTTCACGATAGCCGCCAGCACCTGCTGTGCCTTCAGGCAGGAAGAGCATCGGCTCCATGGACACAACCATGCCGGGTTCCAGCACGGTATCAATGTCCTCTCGCAGTTCCAGCCCGGCTTCACGGCCATAGTAGTGCGACAGGACGCCGAACGAGTGGCCATAGCCAAACGACCGATACTGAAGCAGCCCTTCGCTTTCGAAGAACTTGTTGATCTCGGCGGTGATGCCGGAACACGTCGCGCCCGGCTTGATCAGGCTGATCCCCAGTTCATGTGCTGCGACATTGGCCTTCCAGATCCGCAGGCTTTCCGCATCGGGCTCGCCCGCAAACAGCGTGCGTTCCAGGGCAGTGTAGTAGCCCGAAATCATCGGGAAGGTGTTCAGCGACAGGATATCGCTGCTTTCCAGCTTGCGTGTGGTCACCGGGTTGTGGGCACCATCAGTGTTGATCCCAGACTGGAACCAGACCCATGAATCGCGGATTTCGCTGTCTGGATGCGCGCGCGATATCTCAAGCTCCATCGCGTCGCGACCGGCCATTGCGATGTCAATTTCGCGGGCACCGACACGGATCGCATCGTGGATGGCGGCACCGCCCACATCAGCGATACGCGCCCCTTCACGGATCAGCGCGATTTCCTCAGCTGATTTAATCATGCGCGCCTGCATCGTGTCAGGGGCGATGTCGAAGAAGCTGCTGTCGGACAGGAACTCTTCCGCCAGACCGCGCTGCGCCAAGGTCATGTGATCGCCTTCGATCCCGATGGACTTGGCGTTGCCGACAAGGTTTTTCACGGCGCGCCAATAGTTGTTGCGCTCCCAATCGGTGTAGATGACGTTGTCACCATAGCAGCGCCGCCAAGGCTGGCCTGCGTCGATATTCGCCGACACCGTGGTCGACCGATCCGCCGTTACGACCAGCGCATAAGGGCGACCGAAGGCGCAGTACAGAAAGCCCGAGTAATAGGCGATGTTGTGCATCGAAGAGAACACAACCGCTTCCGCACCGCGTGCGGCCATGATCTTGCGCAGATCGGCCAGACGACGTTCATATTCCGCGTCCGAGAAGGGCAGCGGGGCTTTTTCACCGTTTTCACATACAAAATATTGAGGGCGTGACATATCACATCTCTCCATCTTCCGAGGCCAGGATATGTAGGGATATGCCCGGCCAACCAAACCCCCCGGCGTCCAGGGCAGTTGATCTCCGGACCGGTGTGCATTTGGGCACACTGGGCAGCGACGCCATCGCTGCGGATGTGGGATCTTTGGCCAACAACGACAGTTCTGTCAACCTGCTTCGTCTGAGCCATCGACATCAGGCCAGATCAGCCGAGTTTCCTTTTGCCCCACCACGCGAACACCGCCTGAGGATACCGACACAGCAGGCAGCGCGCCGGTTTGAAATGCCCCGGTGTCCACCGAAATCCGTCCCTGACGAACCATCACTTCGGGAACGATCGTGTGACCATGCACCACCCAGACACCATCCTGTCGGGGTCTGGATCTGAAATCCGCGTGGCCCCATGTCAAAACATCCTCATCCTGATCGGAAATGGGCCTTTCCGGATCGGCACCGGCATGTACAACCGCTACATTCCCGGTTTGCCAAATGTTGGGCAGCGATTGCAGAAAGTCCAATGCCTCTGCACCAAGTTCTGACTTCAGCCTCTCGCGCACCATCAAAACACGCTCTCCGCGCATGTCCAACTTCGACGCTCTGATCCCAAAGCTATTCAGTGTCGCGATTCCACCATTCGCAAACCAGACGGGAGCGTTTAGCGGCGGGTTGTCCAGAAAGTTCAGCAAAAGCTGCTCGTGATTCCCCCGAAGACAGGTGATGTCGCGTGGGTCCGATGCTTGCAGCGCCATCAAACGACGCAGAACACCCGCGCTATGCGGGCCGCGATCCATATAGTCTCCGACAAAGACGAGGGGCAGATCGGCGTGGTCGGGGTCATCCGCGATCTGACCCAATATGGTCTCAAGCGCGTCAAGCTGCCCGTGTATATCGCCAATGACCAGAAAGGGCTGATCAGGGGCCAACGGCGCGTCAAACGTGGCGCCGCCCCCAAACGTCCGAAACAGGCTGTTCAGAAACTTCCCCATTCCACCCTTTCCTTAGGCAATCGTCACCGCGTCGCGCTGCCGATCACCGTCTGCAAACAGTCACCCAAATTCTGCGTGCGTTCCGTTGTCCACGTCGGATCCACAAGGAAACACAGGCTGGTGTCGCCCAATTCCCGCGCCACCGGAAGCGGCGCGTCTGGTCCCAGACCATAGCGCGTGAACGTGCCTTCGCGATAGATCTCGCTGCAGCTGCCTGAAAAGATCGGGAAGCCCGCGCCTGACACTTCGGCGATGATGCGATCCCGGCTCCAGTCGTTTTTCAACGCCTCGGGGCGCACGAACGCGTAGAAACGATAATAGGCATGGGTCATGCCATCCGGCACTTTCGGCACGCGGATCGCTTCTAATCCTGACAGAGCTTGCGCCAGGATTTCCGCGTTCGCTGTGCGATGCGCGCGCCAGTCCGCCAGACGTTTCAACTGCACCCGCCCGATGGCCGCAGACGGGCCTGTCATACGCAGATTGGTGCCCGGTCCGGCCCCATGCAGCCAACGGAACCCCGGAGGGTGCTCGGTGTTGAACACCACGTCATAGTCCTTGCCGTGATCCTTGAAGCTCCACGCTTTGGACCAGAGGTCGCGATCATTGGTGGTCAGCATGCCGCCCTCGCCGCCCGTGGACATGATCTTGTCCTGACAGAACGAGAACGAGCCGAAGGTGCCAAAGCTGCCCACATGCTGATCCGCGATCATCGCGCCATGGGCTTGGGCGCAATCCTCGATCACCCACAGATCATGCGCTCGAGCCAGATCCATGATGGCGGTCATGTCGCAAGGCCAGCCGCCCAGATGCACGGGGATGATCCCTTTTGTGCGGGGCGTGATCAAAGGCGCGATGGTATCCGCAGTGATGTTTTGGCTAACCGGGTCGACATCCGCGAAGACCGGCACGCCGCCCTTCAGAGACACCGAACTGGCCGAGGCGATGAAGCTGCGGGGCGTGACGATGACCTCGTCACCCTCGGACAAGCCCAGCACATGCAGCGCCGCGTCCAGCGTGACCGTCCCGTTTGCCATCGCAATCGCATGGGGCACACCGAACCAGTCAGCAAACTCGGCTTCGAACGCGCGCACGTCGGGACCGGTCCAAGCATTGACTTTGCCGGACCGCAGGACTTCGGTCACTGCGGCGATCTGTTCTTCGTCGAATACGGGCCAACTGGACATCGGATGTTCCCCTCAGATCACGCTGCGCACAAGGACAAAGCCCTCGGCAGCAAAGCGATGCACCGTGGCTCCGCGCAGGGTTGCCAAGGCGTGCAAAGCGTTGACCGAGCGTTCGTGCGGCGGCTCTTTCACCTGGCTTGCGAACATCTGGAACGCCTCGAGCTTGCGGTCGAGCGTATCTGTCACGTCGATAAACACATTTGGTACGAAAGCGGGCGTCAGGTAAGGGGCATTCCAGTTGGTTTCCGACAAGGTCTCATACGCCATGATCGTGGTGGGATAGTCCTGCTGATGCGGGCGGCTTGCAACCAGCGTCGACAGGAAGGACAGCTGGTGATCCATATGAATGTCGCCGGGATGGGTGACAAAAATCAGCCCCGGCGCCAGATCGCGCACCAGCTTGCCAAGTCCTGCGTTCAGCCCGCCATGCGGATGTTCGGCCAGTTCGGCAGCGGGAAAATCCAGCCAATGCGTCTTGGTGACGCCTAGATGGTCATGCGCGGCGCGGGCCTCGGCACGGACGCCTGTAATCATCTCGTCTGTGTAAAGCGGTGCGCTGCCTTTCGTCACGACAGCCACATGAACCTCGCGCCCTTCGTCCGCAAGACGCGCGATGGTGCCGCCTACCCCCAAGACCTCGTCATCGGGATGCGGGGCAACCACCAGAACCGGAGCCTTTGGATCGCCACCAAAGGCCGAAGAAACATGCGTGCTCATGTCGTACTCTTTCCAAGTTTAGTATGCAGTTTAGGGGGCGCATCGGCCCCGTACCAATCCAGAATATCAATGCAATTTCCGTCCCCGCAGTAGACCGTGAAGACCTTCCCGTCGATGTCCTGCACCTGTCCGGGGATACCGATGTAATAGTCCTTGCGCGGCGTGTGCCGCACATTGGTCAGCACCAGTTTGGTGCCATCCACTGCATGCGTGAACGCACCGGGATAGGGCGGCCCTGCCGCGCGGATCAGACGGTGAATATCAGCGGCCGAGGCAGTCCAGTCGATCAGCCCGTCTTCCGGGCGGCGCAGCGCGCAGGTACTGGCCCCCTCTTCGATCTGAGGCACACGGGGCACATCGCCAGCTGCAATACGATCCATCAAGGGCGGCAACATGTCGGCCAAAGCCTCCATATGCCGATCATAAAGCCCACGCGCAGTGATCGTTTCGGTATCAACTTCGAACCGCGCTTTTGCGGCGATTTCCCCGGTATCTGCCCCTTCGGCCAACCAGAACAGCGACGCTCCGACCACTTTTTCCTGCAACAGAATCGTCCACGGCAGAACCGCCCTGCCCCGTAGTTTCGGCAAATCCGAGGGGTGAAACCCGATACAACCCAGTTTTGGTACGGCCCGGAAGGTGGGCCCGCACAGCTGTGACCACCCGATCACCAGCACAAGATCTGGGTCGATTGCGCGAATGGCGGCGATGGTTTCGTCGCTATCGCTTTTCCGGGTCAGATGCAGCGCGCAACCATGTTCCTGCGCCAACGGCCCGACATCCACGAAATCCGAATGACGGTGGGCAAGTTCGGGCGGCAAAGTCACGACCATTTCGGGGACGAAGCCCGATTTGCAAAGCGCATTCAGCGCAATCTCAGTGCTTTCTACGGCGCCAACCAACACGATCTTCATGCGCGAGCCTGCGTGTTCGTAGGGGGTTTCCCCCAATGTTCTGCCGCAATAATCCGATCCTCGCGCCGGTGTTCACCAAACAGGGCAACGCCGATGGTCTCGATCAGAATACGAAAGTCCAGCGCGGTCGAGCGATGGGCCACATACCAAAGGTCCAACTTCAGCTTTTCATTGTCATTCAGTGCGGTGTTTCCACTGACTTGTGACCACCCAGTCAGGCCCGGCCGAACCGAGCCGCGCTTGACCCCTTCCGCACCAAACCCCTTGATGGTTTCCGCCATCAAAGGGCGCGGGCCAACCAAGGCCATCTGTCCGGCAAGGATGATAAACAGCTGCGGCAACTCGTCAAACCTGGTGCGGCGCAGAAACTTGGTGGCTGGTGTCAGGCGATCTTCGTCCGGCAACCAAATACCGTGCTCATCGCGATCATCGGTCAAGGTTCGAAACTTGACCACATTGAAGGGCACACCGCCTTTCCCATCTCGGGTCTGGCGAAACATCACCGGACGCCCCAATGTCGCGATCACGATCAGATAAGTGACCGCACACAAAGGCACTGCAATCACAAGCATAGAAAGACAGATCAGAATCTCGAGCAATCGGTTCATAAGAGTCCAGCAATCAAGGGCCTGAAGCAGGCAGAAAGAAAATGTCGGAGCACCTCGAAGCACCTCGGTCGCATCAAAGCCGGAGCAAAACACCCCACGCGACTCAAAAATAGCTTTGCCCCAGAAAATCCCGCCCCAACATGCACATACGTAATGAAACAAGCTTGCCAGACATTCAGATTCCATGCAAGCTTGCCCCATGAAAGTTATTCATGTCGTGACAACCACGGATGTCGGCGGCGCTCAAATTATGTTGCTAAGATATTTGTCTGCCCTGAAAGATGATGCGCAGTCGCATTCCGTGATATCGCTGGTTCCTCCTGGTTCTGTCGCCTCGCAAATCGAAGCGCTGGGGGTCGAAGTCGTTGATCTTGGGCTGCGTCCAGGCCGGATCACCTTGGGTGCGCTGTGGCGGCTGCGTCGCATGTTGCGTGATGCCCGCCCGGATGTGGTGCACGGCTGGATGTATCATGGATGTCTTGCGGCGTGGGCCGGATTGAAACTGCTGCCCAAACGCCAACGCGCCGCGCAGGTTTGGGCAGTGCATCACTCGCTTCAGGACATCAACAATGAAAAACGGTCGACCCAAATGGTTGTCCGGATGATGGCCACTTTGTCGCGCAAGGTTGAACTCATCACCTATTGCTCGATGGTATCGCAACAACAACACGAGGCCATTGGGTTCTGTCCCGACCGGGTCGAACTGATTGCAAATGCCGTCGATACCGAGGTGTTCAAACCGGATCCAAACGCCCGTGCCCGCCTCTCCGAAATCGCGAGTATTCCCGAGGGTCGTCTGATCATCGGCAACGTGGCGCGCAGCCATCCGATGAAGGATCACGTCGCGATGGTGAAAGCCACGGCACAGCTGGCCGAGGCAGGTCACGACGTTCACGCGGTTCTGGTGGGCGAAGGTCACCGCGGCAGTCTGGCCGAACAAACCGCGCAAGATCTGAACATCCAGGACCGGGTCAGTATCATCGACACACGTCCTGATATTCATCGCATCGTACCGGGCTTTGACATTTTCCTTTTGTCCTCTGCGTGGGGGGAAGCCTTTCCCCTAGCGGTGTCCGAAGCCATGGCCGCCGAGGTGCCCTGTGTGGTCACGGATGTGGGTGATTGCGCCGCGCTTGTCGGGGACACTGGGCGCGTCGTTCCGCCAGCTCAGCCCGAAAAACAAGCACTTGCAGTTGCAGAACTCATTGACGAAGGCCCCGTCGCTAGGGCAACCTTGGGAAAACTGGCACGTGAACGCGTGACAAAGAATTTTTCGACAGGAATTTATGTCGATCGTCATTATGCGGCTTATGACCGCGCACTCTCTGTGAAGATTTAGACGCAGGGATCAGATTTTTAAACGGCGTCCCTTCTCGGGGGAATTTGAGAAGTGGACTACTTTGGGTGGCCCGTCTCTGGGCGGTAAAAGAAGTTGATAGGGGTTATGTGGCGAGTTCTTGGTGAACGTCGTCATCGTGTTTTCGCCATTCGGAAACAGATCGTGACCCGAATGGAGATTGATGCATGAAGATCGACGCACAAATCGGAAGTGACGACGGTGGCTCGAACGATTTTGATCGTATCGGGCTGGATGGCTTCTGGTTGATCCTGCGTCGGCATTTGCGCCTGATGGCTCTGATCGTGTTCGCGGTGGTTGCAGCAACCTACGTTGTCGTCGAGCGACTGGAAGAGCGTTTTACCGCGCGGGCCACACTGGTTTTGACGGGTCTTGATACGCGTGTGCGTCAGACTGACACCCAGCTGGAAAGCTTTGAGCTGTCCCGCGCAGTCATCGAAACCGAAATGGATGTACTGAAGTCGCGCGCTTTTGCTGATCAGTTGGCGATGCATCTGGGCCTATACGATGACCCGACTTTCGTGTCTCCGACCTCGGGTGATCAACCGATTGATCCGGCGTTACATCAGGAACAGGTGCTCGACAAGATACAAGGGTCTTACGTGGTGTTCCGCTCTGGGGAAAGCTTGGCCATCGATATCATCGCCACGACCAATGCTCCGGCTCTCGCCGCGGATATCGCCAATGCCATCCCCACCGTCTACATTGAAAACAGCCTGTCCGAACAGCGGGACAATGTCTCGAATTCGATCGTATTCCTGCGCGAGCGTGTCGAAACATTGGCGGAAGAACTGACGCTGGCCGAAATCGAACTGGCCAACTTTATTCGCGAAAACAAGTTGGATGACGAGCAACTTCCCGACCGGCTTCGCTCGCAAGTTCAGTATCTGACGACATTCCTTAAAACTGCGGACGCGGACCAAGACACCGAGCGCCTTCAAGGCGAACTGGACAGGGTTGAAACCGAACTGCAAGAGCGGACCCGCGCCGAGCTTACTCAGATGCGCCAAGAGCGCCTGCTGGAAGTGCAGCGCCTGCGCTATCAAACCGCCATCGAAAAACTGAATGAACTTGAAACGCAGATCAATCTGGTCTCGCAGGGCGCGCGGCAAGTTTCAGTCGCACGCCCCCCTGTTGCGGCCTCGTGGCCAAACAAGAAGTCTTCGCTTGTCATTGCGGCTGTTGGCGGGCTGGTTCTGGCCTTTGTCGTCGCGCTTATTCTAGACCTGATGAACCGGCGGCTTTGGAACGAGACCCAAACCATGCGGGTTTCAGGTCTGCCAAATGCAGGTTTCCTGCCACGGATCGGGCGCGATGCCGGGGCCATGCGCCGCCAAGGGGTGGTGCGTTACCTGATGGCGAAGCCACACACTATGTTTGCTCAGGCGGTGCGCAGTGCCACTGGACTGTGGTTTGACGACAGCAACGAAGGATGGGTGGTGATGATCACCTCGGGCCTGCCGCATGAAGGCAAGTCCACCGTAACCGTTGCGCTTGGTGTTTCGTCTGCGTTGGATGGCCTGCGCACGTTGGTCATCGACATGGACAGTCACCGCGAGGCTGCAGCGCGTCTGCTTGAGGCAACAACAAAGCCCGCAAAACTAGCTGATGTGCTTGAGGGTAAAGTCGCCCCCAGCCCGGTCATATTGGACGGCCGGACGGTCGAGGGGTTGGATTTCCTGTCCTTGGACGCACGAAGCGGATCCAACCTGAAAGAGCAGCGCCAGCAATTGTCGGAGCTGAGAACTGAATTACGTGATACATATGATTTAGTAATTGTTGACACGCCGCCTGTGCTGGTCGTGGACGATACTGTCCGCATCGGCGTGCTGGCGGATGAAATCTGGCAAGTGGTTCGTTGGGGTCGCACGTCAGAAAACGTCCTTGTGGATACAGTTGAACGTTTGAAACGTGATGGTCTGCCAATCACAGCGACCCTGATTAACGACGTTGATACGCGTAGACATCAAAGATTGGGATATGGTGGGTATGCTCAATACTATAATTATGGTGAGGGATATTATTCATAATCACCCTAGGAGACGTCGATTGAAACTTAGAACAATCGCCGCCCTTTTTGCTGCCAATTTTGGAATTGCTGCAGCTGCGCTTCCAGCGCAGGCCGAGAATATCGCTTTCCCCGGTGCAATTGGCTATGGAGCCAAGGCACTGGCCTGGAAAGGCGGCGACATCGTAGAAGTGACCACGTTGTCGGACAGCGGTGCGGGCAGCCTGCGCGCCTGCGCCAAGAACGGCAACCAGCCGCGCGTCTGTGTTTTTCGGGTCTCTGGGACGATCATGTTGGACAGTCCGATCTTCGTCGGTTCGAACATTTACATCGCAGGCCAAACCGCGCCCGGTAAAGGCATTCAGCTGCGCAACCGCACCTCAATCCTGACGCCTCTGATTGTGAAAAACTCGCGCGAGGTGGTGATCCGTTTCCTCAAAATTCGCCCCGGCCCCAGCCTCACCCCGTCGGCAAATGTGGATGCGGTCACGCTTGAGGACGCCAAAAAGGTGTATCTTGGCAACCTGTCCATGCAATTCGCGACGGACGAGACGTTCAACATCCATGTCTCGGGCGGGAAGGTCGCCAACATCACTTTGGCCGACAGCATTCTTGCACTCAGCCTTGACCGCAGCACGCACCCGAAAGGCAAGCATTCCAAGGGCGCACTGATCTGTTCGCACGAGCAGAAAGCCAACATCTGTGGTCGGATCACAATCGCGCGCAATCTGTTTGCCCACCACCGCGACAGGATGCCAGACATCAAGGGTACTGATGTGGGACCGATCGAAGTGTTGAACAACGTGTTCTACAATCCGATCAGCCAGTTTGGCGAATTCTATGACCTGCTGGGTGACGTGAAAATCATCTATGGTGGCAATGTCGCTTTGAGCGGTCAAAGCACCTCAGGGAAAACACCCGAGGCCGTTCAGGTTTTTGAATGGAAGCGTAAACGCCGCGTATCGATCATGTCTTTTGACAACAAAACCGGCGCAGCGGCTGGCTGTAACCAACGCACCTTCGCCGTCTTGAATTCGACCGCCAAAGCGCGGCGCATCCCGACGACATCTGGCCCGTTTTCGGCCCCGCTCTATGATAGCAAGGATACGCTGCTCAATGTCTTGACCCAAGCAGGCGACCGGTTGCCGGGTGAAACGCATCTGGACTGGCTGGACAAACGGGTCATCAATGACACACTGAAATGCTTCGGGCGTGTGATCAATAGCCCCGAGGAAGTCGGCGGATGGCCACAGCTTCCGAATGTGTCAATCGTGATTGACAGCGACCGCGATGGGCTTCCCGACAGTTATGAAGCGACAACGCCCGGCCTGTCCCCCACGCAACCGAACAACCCGTGGTCACGCCCATCTGGCAGTTCGCTCAGCCATGTGGAAACTTGGATGGCCAAGCTTGCCGGAGATCTTAAATGATCCAACGCTTGCGTCAGATTCTGCTACGCGATCAGATCGCCCAACGCCTTTTGCGCAATCTGAAATGGATTTTCTCCTCTCAGGTTGCGATGGCGATATTGGGAATGATCTCGCTTGCAGTGTCGGCGCGTGCGCTTGGTGCCGCGGGTCTGGGGGCGCTTGCCCTGATCGAGGCTTTTGCACGGATTAATGCCCGACTGGTGCATTTCGAGCCATGGCAGGCGGTGATCCAATATGGAAGCCTTGCACTGGAAGAGCAGGACACCACGCGTTTTGAAAAGCTTGTTGGCCTGTCCATCGTGCTTGACGTGATCGGGGGACTTGCAGCCGCAGCTCTGATCTTTTTCCTGGCCCCTCTTGTCGCGGGGTCTATCGGTCTCGACGGCAGTGCCGCGCAGCTTTTGTCCTTGGGCGCGCTTGCGGTTGTTCTGTCGCTTCGGGCCACCGGCGTTGCGCTCCTTCGGCTTTATGATCGATTTGATCAACTGGCCAAGATCGACACCGCCACGGCTCTTCTCCGATTGGTACTGTCGGTAGGTGCGTGGTTGATTGGTGGTAGTCTGGTACATTTCGTCGTCATATTCGTGCTGTTCAGCGCCGCTGAAGGGCTGCTTGCATTCCTGTACGGGCGCCGCGAGATGCAACGGCGCGGGCAAGAGCCGAAGTTCGGCAACCTGATTACCACCCTGCGTCAGAACCGGGGTTTTCTGCGCTTCATGTGGAACTCGAACCTCGCTGTGATCCTCCGTCAAACCACGCAAAGGCTGGACGTCGTGATCCTTGGGGCGCTCGTCGCGCCTGTCTTTGTCGGCCACTATCATATCGCACGCAAATGCGGGGACGCGGCCATCCGTCTGGGCCGCCCGATCAAGCAAGCCATCTTCCCCGAGTTCAGCCGCCTTGCCGCCAGCGGTGATTTTGTTCGCATCCGCAAAACCGCGCTTTGGGTTAGTGTCAGTTTTTGCGTAGTCCTTGTGGCAGGTGTGATCCCAACACTGATCTATATTGTCCCCATACTGGACGCTGCCTTTGGCGAGGCCTTTGTTGCCGCAGCTCCCGTCGTATCCATTCAGGCCGTGGCCGTGGCCCTGTTCTTGGCAGGTGTCATACTTGGCCCGGTCCTGCTTAGCCTTGGGTGCGACCGCGAGCTGATGCTGATTGGCGCGGCAACGGCAGCGCTGTTCTTCGCGCTGATTTATCCGTTCGTCATCACCTTTGGCGTAAGTGGCGCAGCGCTAAGCCATCTTATCAGCAACATCCTTTGGCTTGCGGCTTGCAGCTGGCTGGTGATCAAAACGCTGGATACGAAAATGCACCGCCCGGCGCCGGTCGAATCCGAGGTGGCGTCATGATTGCACGCCGAGAGCTGGCCATGCCTGCACCATCGCGGCCAACGGGCCAACGCCGACGCCGTTCGGGCATGGATCCCTTCGGACTCGTCAGTTCGGGTCTTGCTACACCAACAGGATTTCTGGTCGCTGCAGCGGTCATATTGGCCCCGATGAACCACGTGAAGCTCAGTTCTGTCTATGTCACAGCATCTGACATCGTGGCCCTGATGGCCTTCATTCTGATGCTGGCCAATCGCACGCTCAGCGTTAAGTTCTTCGGCCCCGCCACCGCTCTCTGGTTCATGTCCTTTTTTGCCTTCATGGGTGGCCTTACCGTCAGCTCGGTCATCAATGGCAACCCGCTGGCTTTGCCCAATACATTTGCGCAGTACGGCTATTCCCTTCTAGTGCTTCCCATGATCCTTGGGGGACGGCCCTATGCCCAAACCATTGCGCTGGTGAAGCTTCTGGTGGCGTCTTACGTCTTTGTCATGGTCTTTGGCGCCTATGTTGTCCATTTCGTGGACAACCCAAATCATATGTTGGTGTCCGGTTCGGGCCGGATGCGGTCCCTGTTTCAACGCGAGAACGAATGCGCCGTGCATGGGGCCATTGCGATCGTACTGGTGTTAGGTCTCTACAAAATGGGCGAGTTTCGGTTGCGCACCGTTCTTCTAAGCCTGCCCCCCCTGATCTATGGGATCATGCTGACGGGATCGGTCTCGGGCTTGTTCGCGACAATCCTTGGCGTCACGCTTCTGATCACCATCGTCGGCCCATTCAAGTACCTGCCGATTTCGGCCGCCGCTTTCATCGCCATTGCAGGGGTGATGATCTTGCTTGGTGACAGCTTCATGCCCGCCGTGTTCCAAGAGCGCGTGCTGAACCCGCTTATGGATCGCAACCTGTCCGAAGCCGGGACCTTTTCGGACCGTGCCCTGCTTATGCAAGAGGCGTTTACCGTCATGAAAGACACCATCTTTGTGGGTCTTGGCGTCGAACAGTTCCGCGAGATCAGCGTGCACAACGCGGCAGTGCACAACACCTATCTGGCAGCCTTCGTCGAAGGTGGGCTGATTTCCATGCTGGGTCTGATCGGGTTCTTCCTGTCGGGGATCATCCTGATTTGGGCTGCCATTGTCGAACGCGCAAACCGGTTGGTCTGGGCGATCACCTTGGTGGTTCTGCTGATTTATGCTGCGGCCTTCAACATGTTCCCCACTTTCTTTGCACGTTTTTGGAACGTCCCGTGGATCCTGTTGTTTTCACTGACCGCTGCCACGTTGCGGCAACCAGCATCGCACCCACACCCGCCCAAACCTCAAATCTCGGTCCTTCGTAATAAAAGAGTACGCCCATGATCCGCATAGTTTCGTTCGTTCTGACCCTGATGTTGACCACAATTTCGCTCTCGGATTATGCCCGGGCAGCCGAATATCAACTGCATGCTCAGGACGAGCTGCGCCTGCGTGT
Source organism: Aliiroseovarius pelagivivens (assembly GCF_900302485.1). Classification (NCBI taxonomy): domain Bacteria; kingdom Pseudomonadati; phylum Pseudomonadota; class Alphaproteobacteria; order Rhodobacterales; family Paracoccaceae; genus Aliiroseovarius; species Aliiroseovarius pelagivivens. Next base: position 1,957,411 of record NZ_OMOI01000001.1, read on the forward strand.
ATTGCGATGGGACGGGGATCGAAACGCATTTACCGTGCTAGACGGTGTCTCGGGTGATTATCGCATCTCGACCGAAGGTGTGCTGTCCATGCCATTGATCGGCACCATCAACGCGGTTGGCGAAACCCCCCGCTCACTGGCGCGACAAATTGAGTTCGAGATCGAGCGGAAGTTAGGCATTTCCCCTGCCCCGCGCGTCGGCATCGAAGTCACCGACCACCAACCGATCTTTGTATTGGGCGAGGTCACATCGCCCGGCTCTTACGCTTATCGTCCCGGATTGACGGCTCAGCAGGCGTTGGCACTGGCCAGCGGCTTGATCCGCATACACCCCGGCAACGCTGGCGCTTTCGCACAGGACACAATGCGATTGGGGGGCGAAGTGCGCAATCTTGCGGCCGAGATTGACGCGCTTCAGGCCGAACGCGCCCGACTGGTCGTGGATCTGGAAGATCTGGATCGCTCCGCAGATCAGGCGGTCACGTCAATCCGACCACGCCCGCGAGGGATCGAGGGGGACATTCTGGACGCCACACAAAAAGCGCGCGCGGCTCAGGGCGAACGGTTGCGTGACTTGCAGGCGGTACTGCTCGAACAGATCGACCGGATGACGGATCAGATTACCCTCCGGTCAGAGCAAATCGAACGCACGACAGCAGAACTGGCCGATGTTACATCGCTGAAAGAACGTGGATTGACGGTCAACACACGCGTCAATGCGCTGACAACAGCGTTGAACGATCTGGAAAGCAAACGGCTTCAGCTTGAGATCGCACGCCTGACAGCGCGACAGCAGTTGAACCGCGCTGAACGTGACACGCTGGCCCTGACAGATGATGCCCGCGCCCGAACATTGGAACAGCTTAACCGCGTTGACCGCGATCTTGCCCGCTTGGATATCCGCCTTGCGACGTCCGAAGCCTTGCGCGCCCAAGCGGTGGCAAGCGGTCTGGCCGTACCCGACCCCTTGGCCGAGATGCAGACCGGGTATCGCGTCACGCGGATGATCGACGGCGCTCCGGTATCCTTGATTATCGCCCCCACAGACCCCTTGAAGCCAGGCGACACAATTGAAGTGTCACGGTCCACGGCAATGCCCACCAATTCTCAGTAATTTCACTAGGCTATTTATGAAAAAGATCCGTATTTTTTATCCCTTTGTTGGGGGGGCCACGATTGGAGGCAGCCATGTCTCGGCACTGGGCTTGATCCGCAATTTGGACCCGGCCCGCTACGAACCCGTCATTGCCCTGCACCGCGAGGCAGGTGCATTGGGCGCATATATTTCGGACATGGGGTTGCCATACGAGGTGTTGGAAACACCTCGTATCATCGCCCCCAAACACAGCCGTAGCCCAGATGACGCGTCACGCCTTGGGTTTCTTCTGCGATCGGTCCCTCAGATGGTGCGATATCTGAAGAAAAACCGGATCGACATCGTGCATACGAATGATGGTCGGATGCATGGATCTTGGAGCCTGCCAGCCAAATTAGCCGGCTGCAAATTCATCTGGCATCACCGGCAAGGTCCGGATGCCAAGGGCGCGAACTTCATCGCCCCACTGCTGGCAGATCGTATCCTATCCGTGTCCGAGTTCTCGCGCCCCGAGCGTCCTGTCCGATCAATCGAGGACCGGTTTCAAGTGGTGAGAAGCCCGTTTGATCTGGATCCGGATATTCCAGACCGAGCCCCCTGCCACAGAGCACTCTGTACAGAACTGGGCGTACCAGAAGACAGTGTCCTTCTGGCCTATTTCGGCGTGTTGAATGATCGAAAGCGCCCGGTGCATTTCGTGGATGCCGTGAAGGCCGTGCGCGATGCGATGCCCAACCGACCGGTGCACGGGTTGATATTTGGCCGCGTCGAAGCAGAGGGCTCTGGACTTGATCAAGCTTGCATTGATCGCGCAGCACATCTTGGACTGTCATCAAACCTGCACATGATGGGATTTCGCGATCCCCCGGCACCCGCCATGGCTGGGGTGGATGCGCTGCTGATCACGGCGCTGGACGAACCCTTTGGACGAACTCTGATCGAAGCAATGCATCTTGGCACACCGGTCATTGCCACACACCACGGCGGCAACCCCGAAGCGATCACGGATGGAGAAACCGGATTTCTTGTCGACCCTTGGGACGCGCAGGCCTTTGCCGCTCCGATACGCGCCCTGTTCGAGGATCCCGGCCTACGCGCACGCATATCTGAAGCAGCACAGCAGGATGTACGGGGGCAATACGGGCTTGATGTCCACGTTGCGAAAACCACCGCTGTTTACGACCTGCTTGCAGGGTAATTGGATTGATCTCATGACACATACGTCCCCCCGTCCCATCGACTTCCTGATCATCGGCGCGGCCAAATGCGCCACCACTTGGGAGCAACAGTCCCTGTCAGCCTCGCCTGGCATCTTCATGCCAGCGCCCGAGCTTCACTTTTTCTCTCGCGTGTATGACAAGGGCTTCGACTGGTTCAACGCGCAGTTTGACAGCTCTCAGCCGGGTGACATTCTTGGCGAGAAATCGAACTCGTACCTGACCCAGCCCGAAGCTGCTGCGCGCATTCATGCCGCCTATCCGGACATCAAGATGATCGTGCAGATGCGCGATCCTGTTCATCGTGCGTACTCGGACTATTGTATGCTGCTTCGCCGGGGCGAGGTTGATGAAGACATCCGCCGCCACCTAGATCCGCAAAAAGCAGCGACCGAGCGATTTTTGAATGACGGGCGGTATGGACATCACCTGAAACGCTTCTTCGCGCTATTTCCGAAGGAGCAAATCCTGCTGTTGGCATTTGAAGATGTGGCCACGCATCCGGACCGACAATTGCAATGGGTCGCGGATCATGTCGGCTATACTGGCCAGCTGACGCCACCGATGCGCGAGAAGGTAAAAGACAAACATGCCAATGCAGTTCCGGCACCTCTTCGGCGCATTCTGACGCCTCTTCGCCCACTCCTTGATCCGATCCGCAACAGGCCGCCGATCAGCACTTTGCGGAACCTTGTTGCGAAACCCTTCACCTATCCAGCTCTTCCTGACGACCTGAAGCAAGAAATCGAGACGTTCTATCAGGACGACAAATGTGAACTCTCCATTCTGGCGCCCGATTTTCTGCCCGATTGGAATCGGCCGGAAGGCGCTCGGATATCCGGGGGCAACACAAGTTAACCGATTCTCTTTTGTACCATTTATGGTGGAATTCGCTTCCTCATCACTTCATTTTTAGGCTTTTTTCTGCAGCGCCAGCAATCATCACTCTGCTCAAATCACTACAGACCACTTCTGGGAATCTCTCGGTGCAGCCTTCAAGTTATTGTTTTTAATAACAGTTTCAAAAAAAGAAACAGTACGTGTCTACAATTTGTTAGAAATGAGGCAACTTTTGCGATAGGCTAAAGGATAGGGAAACAGGTTACGTTTTGATCTTGATCGAAGCTTCCAGGGGTGGGTCTGTTTCTAAATAGCAAAAGAATTTTGTGCCTGTGCTCTCCGCCCCAGTTGTTTTTTTTCGCGCGTGATTTTAAGCGCGAATTTGTGTTTGCCAGATTTTGGCGCAGTAAATGGTAATTGGTGAGAGCGCGTTAGTAACGAGTATCGAAAGATGTTGAACAATTTGTTTGTTAAACTCAAAGGCTGACATTTTCCAGCCAACCGCGTTGGGACGTGTCAGCCGGTTCAGCATCTCGAAATGTGTGATTTCTGTCGTGCGCCCCTGGAGCGTCACGAAATTTGAACAATGATTTTATCTCAGAGCCGGGGAAGGTTCTAAAAATGCTTGATGGAATGGGGCTCGGGCCTTCTAGAGAAGGTAATGCGTCTGCTCGCACCGGAGTACATGAAACACTAAAGCACTGGCTTGTTCAGAAAAAGATTGAGCTTTGTGCAAACCACAAACTGGTTGTCGGGGACATGTTCGCCTCGGCGGCGGCCGTGTTTGCCGCCATCAGCCTGTCGCAGGGCGGGTCGGTCAGCTCGGAACTGTTTGCGGTTATGGCACCAATGATGCTTTTGGTGAGCACCATAAATTTTGTGGTTTTCACCGTATTGGGCTTTTACACACGCCATTCGCGGTCGACCTCTTTGAACGATGTCATGGTGATCTCGCGCGGAGCCATCGTGGCGATCTGCGTTCAGATCCTGATCGCAGCGCAAATCACGGCTTTGGCACCGATTACTTTCTCGATCTTTATCATTCAGTTTCTGGCGACAATTCCGTTTACTGGCGCGCTACGCATTATTGCGCGTCACCGCGAACTGGTGCGCCGCACTAAACATGCTGATCGCATCGCCGAAAAACAAATTCCTGTGGTGTTGGTTGGAACAGGGACGAATTGCGACCTGTTCCTGCGTTCACTGGACCGGACCAGCTCGACCTATGTTCCGGTTGGGATCATTGACGATGCGACCGGCTCGACTGGGCTGCATTTCCACAGCGCGCGCATTCTTGGTTCGATCCGCGAGCCCAAGCGAGCCATCAAGGCGCTTGAAGAATGTGACCTGAAAGCTCACCAGCTGTTGCTGACGGAAGACGTGTCTCATTTCGACAACAAGGGCATCTTCGAGCTTCTGTCCTGGGCGACATCTAACGGGATCAAAATCTCGCGTCTGCCGGGCCTTGCTGATCCCGCACTGGACCAGGCCGGTGACAACGAGATCAAGCTGTGCGCCATCGAACCTGAAGACATTTTGAACCGCCCACAGAAGGCCGTGGAACGGTCGCTTCTGCGGCAGATGATTGAAGGGCATCGTGTTTTGATTACCGGGGCTGGTGGATCGATCGGCAGCGAGCTGTCGCGCCAGATTGCCTCCTTCAACCCGTCTCTTCTGGTGCTTTTGGATAATTGCGAGTTCAACGCCTACTCGATCGATATGGATCTTTCGAAGAATTATCCCGATGTGAACCGTCAGGTTCATGTGGGCTGCATCCGGGATGCCCAGCGCATTCAATCGGTGTTCCAGCGCTATAAGCCCGAACTGGTCTTCAACGCCGCTGCTTTGAAACATGTTCCCATGGTCGAGCTGAATCCCTGCGAAGGCGTGCTGACCAATGTCGTTGGCACTCGCAACGTGGCAGACGCTGCACGCGATGTCGGGGCCATTGCGATGGTTCAGATCTCGACTGACAAGGCGGTCAATACAACAAACGTCATGGGCGCAACCAAACGTGTGGCTGAGTTCTATGCTCAGGCACAGGACCGTATCACCTATCAAAAGCAAAGCCAGAAGTCGGCGGCCCAGACGCGCTTCTTCTCGGTCCGCTTCGGCAATGTGCTGGGGTCATCAGGGTCGTTGATCCCGTTGTTCCAGAAGCAAATCACCGAAGGTGGTCCCCTGACGGTGACCGATCGTCGGATGGAGCGTTTCTTCATGACCATCCGCGAAGCCGTACAGCTGACCGTAGTGGCTGCTGCGAAGGGTTTGGCCCGCAACTCAGGTCTTGGCGAAATCTTTGTTCTGGACATGGGTGAGCCCGTCAAGATCGTTGATCTGGCGGAACGCATGATCCGCATGGCTGGGCTTGAACCTTATCGGGATATCGAGATCGACTTTGTCGGGATCCGCCCGGGCGAAAAGCTGTTTGAAGAGCTGTTCGATAAAGCGGAAGAACGTCGCGACAGTGGCATTGAATCCGTCGAAAGCGCCCTGCCGGATGGAATTCCGATGGCGCATCTCAGATCCGCAATCGTCGCGCTTGAAACAGCCGCACGCGCCGGAGATGAAGCAGCTGTACGTCGTCAGTTGATCGACCTCGTTCCGGGATACGGCGAACATGCGGATGATACCCCGCGCGAGAATGTGCATTGCCTCAACGGCCACCGCCCCTCCTATCCTGCACCTGTTGCTGGTCCGAAGCGCTTTGCCGAAATCGGGGATGCATCAAAGCCTCGCCTGTGGGCTGGTGAGTGATCAAGATGTCGGGCGCATCTCAAATGCAAATGCCGACCACGAATGACGTGCCGAAGAAGGCCGTGGTTCTGGGAAGTCTTGGATGGTCTTTGGTGAATTTTCGCCTCGATCTGATCCGCAGGCTGTCCTCGAACGGCTATGAAGTGCTGGCGGCTGCGGCAGACATCGACGACGAAACCGCCGCGACGCTGCGCGATAATGGCGTGCGCCCCTGCCCCATTCCCATGGATCGCACTGGAACCAATCCGCTGCACGATCTAGGAACGCTTTGGGCGCTGGTGCGGTTCTTTCGGAAAGAAAAGCCCGAGCTTGTCATTTCCTACACCATGAAACCCAATATTTACGGCAGCCTTGCCGCACAGATTGCAGGTGTTCCGCATCGCTATGCGCTGTTCACAGGGCTTGGCTATAGCTTCATGGAAGAGAACCCGACTGGACGGCGTAAACGCGTACGCGACCTGTCAATCTTGTTGCATCGGTTGGCGCTGCGCCGCATTCACGGGGCGTTTTGCTACAATTCGGCCGACCGGCGCGACATCCGCCGCTTTCATCTGATCCCAGACCGCGTGCCACTGCATGACGTGCCCGGATCCGGCGTGGATACGCGGCGCTATACAGAGACACCCGTCCCCGAAGGGCGCGTGAAATTCCTATTCATCGGGCGGCTATTGCGCAGCAAAGGGCTTTTGACCCTTGGCAAAGCCGCTGAAATTCTTCGTGCCCAAGGGCATGAATGTGACATCGACATATTGGGACCGGCAGACAGCAACCCTGACGCCATTGACCCCGACCTTTTTGCCGATTGGCAAGAACGCGGGCTGGTCAATTGGTTGGGCGAGACACGTGACGTACGTCCGTATCTGGCCAAGTGCAGCGTGTTTGTCTTGCCGACCGAGCTGCGTGAGGGCGTTCCGCGGTCGATCCTTGAGGCCATGTCCAGTGGACGCGCTGTGATCACCACAGACGCCCCCGGTTGTGGCGAAGCCACCCAAGACGGTGTGTCTGGTCTGGTCTTTCCTCAAGGGGACGCGAGCGCCCTTGCGCAGACGATGAAACGTTTCATCGACGATCCCACCCTAGCGACCGCCATGGGCAACGCCGCACGCGAACATGCGTGCCGCTCTTATGATGTGCATCTTGTGAACTCCATTTTGATGCAACACATGGGAGTTGAGCCTCTTGACCGTGATGCGAGACTTCCCAAGGGTCTCGACTATGCAGAGTTGGCGTCATGACCCGGGCGGTCGCTACACCTCCTTCGGGCAAAGCCTCGCAGCCCGACAACCGCTTCGTGCGGTTCCTGTTGGCCGGGGTGGTCAATACGGCATTTGGATATTCCATCTACGCGGCATTCGTATTCGCAGGGGCGCATCCGCAGATTGCGCTGGCTTTGCAATTCGCCATCGGCGTGGTGTTCAATCACATGACCCATGGCCGGTTTGTGTTCGGAACACGCGGCTACAGTCGCTTCCCTTACTACGTGGCAGCTTATGTGGCCGTTTATCTGTTTAATGCGGTCCTGTTAAAGCTGCTGATGGGATTGGGTGCCGGGGCCTATCTGGCACAGGCCATCGCGCTGGTCCCCACCGTGCTGTTGTCGTTCAAGCTTGTCTCGGCCGCCCTTCAGGGCGGATCGGATAACGGAAAGGGCGTAGCATGAGTGTAACCGAACTGTTCAAATCTGGCTCAACGGCATCAACCACACAAAAGACGGTGGATGACCCTATTGCGCGTCGCATGGCGCAGATTGCTGTGGTGATCGGTTTCGCCGTGCTGCTGGCCGCAGTCTATGGCCGCCTGATGGGATACGGTTTGCGCCGCGACGAGATGATGTTCGTCCCCCCGGCCCGACTGTTAGGGGAACTGTCGCTCTACCAAGACGTCTTTTACAACCATGTCCCTTATTCAGCGTGGTACTTCAGGGGCTTCGATCTGATTTTCGGAGCCGGAGGGCTGCTATTCTCAGCCAGAATGGGAATTTTCGCCGCGTGGCTTTTGCTGGTTGGGGTAACCAGCTGGCTAACGTTGCGCCTGTCGAACTCTGTACGCCTATCCTTGTTTTCAGCCGTAGCGATCCTGACCTGCCATCCCTTGATGAACGAACCTGGCATGGCGGCATCCAACAACCTGTTGCAACTGCCCTTTGCCCTTGCCGGCCTTGGGTTCTTCCTGATTGAGTTGAAGGAACAGCGTCTCAGAGTGTCGCGTCTGTTCGCCTCGGGGGTATGCCTGTCCCTTGCGGCCGGTATGAAGGTCAGCGCGATCGCTTTCATTCCACCCGTTGCAATTGCGGCCTTCCTCTTGCCCGCAGCGCTTCCTTTTGCGGTTCGCGTACGCCGTGTGGCTCTGCCGATCCTTCTGGGTGGATTGGTCGGAGCACTGCCCCTTTTCATCCTGCTGTTGTCAGATCCTCAGCTGTTCTTGGCCCACATTGTGAAGTTCCACTCGGGACCTCATGTCGCTTACTGGGAGGTCAACCGCTTGACCGAGCCGGGTCTGGCCTTGGGGCTGGGCGCGAAAGCGCAACTCGCCTACGGGACCTGGCTAAATGGCGTCCCCCTGATCGTCGGCTTCGTCGTCCTTTGCTTTGGCTGGATGGCCGTCACCGAGTCCACAAGCTTCGACGACACCGAGCAGTCCGCGTTCGGTCCTGTTCTGGTCGTCCTTGGGACCCTTCTGACCACCGCGATGATGAGTTTCCTGCCCACGCCCGGCTTCTCGCAATACTATATTGCACCGCTTGTGGTGTTGCCCATTCTGGCCGCGTTGATGTTTGCCCGCGTGCCGTGGTCCAAGCATGACTATACACGACCGGTTCTTGCGGCTGCGTCGCTGCTATGCGTGCTGACCGCCCTGCCTTGGCTTACCCCAGAGCTACGCACCACACTTGGGGTCGGTGCCTCGACGCCGCAGCGTATGAACGCGGGCGGCAATGCCCTTGCGGCGACGATGACAGAACATGGCATCGTGAATGGCAAAGTGGCGACTTTCCTGCCGATCTATCCGCTTGAGGCAGGGCTTGATGTCTATCCAGAGCTGGCCACCGGGCAGTTCGCCTATCGGATCGCCCCTCATACCGAGCCTGAACTGGCCCAGCACTATGTGATGGCCGGACCAGAGCAGATCACGTCCGTATTTGACACGGAACCGCCCGCCGCCTTGCTGCTGGGATATGAGCCCAAACTGGAAAAACCACTTTTGGACTATGCAATAGTGCACGGTTATCGCGAAGTTTCAGTCAACGGGCTGAACAATCGATATGGCGAGGGCCGTGTTTTTCTTCAACCCGGGGAGATTTCTGAATGATCCCCATCCTGCAACACTTTCAACACATATTTTTTCTGAACCGCGTCCCTAGGGTGGCACTGATTGGGGCGCAATTCACACTCGTTCAAACAGCTTTAAAAGGGGGGAACGAACAATGCAGACAATTTTGCTAGCCGGCGGTCTTGGCTCGCGTCTGGCGGAGGAAACCGTCACCGTCCCAAAACCCATGGTCGAGGTAGGTGGCCGTCCGATCATCACCCGCGTCATGGATATCTATAGCCATTTCGGGCACAACGACTTCATTGTCGCATCGGGATATAAGTCCCTGTGCCTGAAGCAGTATTTTGCCAACTACCACCTGATTGCCAACAACATCACGGTCGCCGTTGACAGCGGCAAGATGGACCTGACCCCGGCATCACCCGGTGGGTGGAACGTGTCCGTTGTTGACACCGGCCCAAAGACCATGACCAGCGGCCGCATTCGTCGCTTGAAAGAGTGGCTGAAACCCGGCCCCTTCATGGTCACCTACTCTGATGGGCTGGGGAACATCGACATCAATGCGCTGATCGATTTCCATAAATCCCATGGCAAGCTGGCCACCGTCACCGCCGTACAACCTCCTGCACGGTTCGGTAACATCGAACTGGCGGGCGACCGGGTGGAAGCCTTTACCGAAAAGGTGCGCCGTCGCAACACCTGGATCAATGGTGGCTATTTCGTCTTCGAACCCGAGGTCATGGACTATTTCGTCGATGACATGGAGCCATTGGAACAGTCGCCTCTGACCCAAATGGCGCAGGATTGCGAACTGATGGCCTATAAGCATGACGGGTTCTGGCATCCAATGGACACAATTCGCGACCGCGATACGTTGAACAACCTGTGCGAAGAGGAAACACCACCTTGGATGCGGTTTAATGAAGAGCTTTCGTCTGACATCACAGCCCTTGCGATTTGAGGCTCGTGATGTCCGGCGCTGTTCCTTCTGATTTCGGCGGCGCGTTCAAAGGTCGCCACGTTCTTGTCACTGGCCATACCGGGTTCAAGGGCGGCTGGATCAGTCATTGGCTGATGCAGCTTGGCGCGCGCGTGTCAGGTATCGCCCTTGCCCCCGAACCGGGTCCAAACCTGTGCGATGCGACCAAGCTGACCGGTGACATGGACAGTCGGTTGATCGACATTCGTGACCGCGAGGCCTTGCTGTCTTGCGCAGGCGATATCGACGCTGATCTTGTGATCCACATGGCGGCGCAGCCCTTTGTGCGCCGGTCCTACGCCGAACCTGCTGCGACCATCGCAACCAATGTATCCGGTACGGCGCATGTGTTGGATCTGGCGCGCAACATGCCGTCACTGAAAGCCGTGGTCGTTGTGACCAGCGACAAGTGTTATGAAAATAACGAATGGGGCTGGGGGTATCGCGAAAACGACCCGATGGGCGGCTCGGATCCCTATAGCGCCTCGAAAGGCGCAACCGAGCTGATCGCGCAATCCTATCGCCGCTCGTTCTTCCACGCGGAAAACGGACCGCAACTGGCGACAGTGCGCGCAGGCAATGTGTTTGGCGGCGGGGATTGGGGCGAGGATCGCTTGATCCCAGACATCGTGCGTGCGGTGGCGGCGGGGGATCCCGTTCAGATCCGCAACCCTCACAGCATCCGCCCGTGGCAGCATGTTCTGGAACCACTCTCGGGCTATCTGGCGCTTGCAGCAAAGCTTCTGACCGATGGCGCCCCCTATTCCGAAGGCTGGAACTTTGGTCCGGATGTCTCGGATACGGTGGATGTACGAACGCTTGCTGGGTTGATGCAGCACAGCTGGGGACCAGGCGGTCCGCAGTTCGAATTTGGCAACCCGGCGGTAAATCTGCACGAGGCCGGCATTCTTCGGTTGGACAGCACCAAAGCACAGACCCGTCTTGGATGGCGTCCGCAGCTAGATCTAGCACGGGCCGTCCTGATGACGGTAGATTGGTATCGCGCCCATCTAGCCGTTGAAAACATGAAAGATTTTACCTTGTCCCAAATCGCCCATTACGGCGACCTGATGGACAAGAGAAACCACAATAATGCACCGGTTGCCGCGCAATAGCACCGGGAAAGGAGATTATTATGCGAGTGAACTACGGTCAGACCGTCCATGGTCAGGAAGAGATTGACGCTGTTGTCGAGGTTCTGAAGACTTCGACCCAGATGGGTCCGCGCGTACGAAAAATGCAAGAGCGCGTGGCCGCGCTTTTTGCCAAATCCCACGGGATCATGGTGAACTCGGGGTCGTCTGCAAACTATCTGGCGGTCGAAATTCTGGACCTGCCCAAGGGCAGCGAGGTTATCACCCCTGCCCTGACCTTCGCGACAACGGTTGCCCCCTTGGTACGTCAGGGGCTGGTGCCTGCCTTTGTGGATGTCGCCCCCGGGACCTACAACATCGATGTGGATGCGATCGAGCGGATGATCACGCCGAACACCTCGGCCGTTATGATCCCATCCCTGATCGGCAACCTGCCCGACTGGGTACGCATTCGCGAAATCGCCGACGCACACGGGCTGAAGGTCATCGAAGACAGCGCCGACACGCTGGGCGCGACGATTGGATCAGACAGCACCGGCAAGTATTCGGATGTCTCGACCACCAGCTTCTATGGCTCGCATGTGATCAACGGTGCGGGCAATGGCGGCATGCTGTGCGTGAATGACGAGGAACTGGGCCGCAGGGCACTGCTTCTGCGCTCATGGGGGCGCAGCTCGTCGCTGTTTGTCGAAAGCGAAACCATCGAGAACCGGTTTAACGTTCAGGTGGACGGGATCGACTATGATGCCAAGTTCCTGTTCGAAGATCTGGGATATAATCTGGAGCCGTCAGAGATCAGCGCGGCCTTCGGTTTGGTTCAGTTGGACAAGCTGGATCACAACATCCGCGAGCGTGAAAAGAACTTCGATGCACATATGGCCTTCTTCAAAGCCTATGAGGACTGGTTCATTCTGCCCAATCAACTGCCAAACAGCCGCACGGGCTGGCTGTCCTTCCCTGTGACCCTGCGCGAAAGCGCCCCCTTCACACGGCGCGACATGCAAATTCATCTGGAAAAGGCCGACATCCAGACGCGCCCGGTCTTTACCGGCAACATCCTGCGTCAGCCCGCCATGCAAAACGTCACCCGCAAGACCGACCCGGCGGGATATCCGGTGTCAGATGAGGTGATGAAAGGCGGAGTTCTTTTGGCTGTGCATCACGGTCTGACACAGGCGCATATGGACTACATGCATGAGATCTTTACTGATTTCGCCCGCCTGCAACAGGGTGTCGCCGCGCAATGACCAAACGCCGCGCCCCTCACCAATTGCCGAGCTGGCTGCCTTATGAAGGCGGCCAGAATACCGGCATTCATGGGCTGCGGGGCGTGGCAGCAGCGATGGTGCTGTTTGCCCACATTGTTGGCGGCACAGCCGAACATGTCTATTTCGACAACGCTGCGTATTTGGCCGTGTCCGAGCCGCTTTGGAACTTCGGCACCTTCTTTGTCTATCTGTTCTTTGCAATCTCAGGTTTCGTCATCCTGCCCAGCGCCTTCCGTTATGAACCGCGTGACTTCGCGTGGCGCCGGATGCTGCGGATCTATCCGCTGTTTCTGGTCTTCTCGCTGATATTCATTGTGGGCAATGCAATCACGAACCTGCAACCGGGTCTGAACAATCTGCCTACGATCCTGTACGCACTTACCTTCACCAACCTTTTGGCGGGCACCGAACAACTGACCCCAAATGCTTGGAGCCTGACCTATGAGATGATGTTCTATTGCCTTGCAGGGCTGGGCGCGTTTGCGATCACCCAAAAACTGCGCGGGCTTCAGATGATCATGGCGCTGGCCTCGATCGCATTTCTGGTTCTGTTCCCAAAGTCCATCTATTTCGTTGCAGGTATTCTTGTCTTCATCCTGCATGGCCGACGGTTCGTTAAAAAGCTCCCTGCCCGCCCGATGCTCGAGATCGCGGCGGCGTTGTCGCTGGCCTATGCCTCGTCTCGCGTCCATTTCGATTTCCGCGCGGGAGAGCTCGGCCAACCGATCACCCTGATCTGCATGGGGCTGACTTTCCTGTACTTCCTTTTTGCTGTCGAAAAAGACAGCATCACGGCACGGCTTCTGTCAGCCCGGTGGGCGCAGTATCTGGGCACGATCAGCTACAGCCTGTATCTGGTGCACCCTTATATCTACATGCCCACACGGATCGTATTTCAGAAGCTGGGTCTGTTCTCGGACAATGCGTGGGCCAGCGTGTTCTTGTTCGGCGTCGTCACCTTCATTCTGTCCATTGCAGCCGCCCATATTTCTTTCATCTTGTTTGAAAAATACCCTCAAAAACTGGCCAAGAGTTGGGCCAATCAGCCAAAAATTATCCAAAAGGGAACGCTTTCATGAATATGCAATCCAAACCCGCCTCGACCCTGACTCAGTGCCGTACCTGCGGGTCCAAAAACCTGTTTCTGTTCCTGCCAATGGGCGCGCATCCACCGGCAAATATGTTCGCCAAGACGGCTGATCCGGAACAACGCCAACCGGCATTTGAACTGAACACCCAAGCCTGTTTGGATTGCGGGCTTATTCAGGTTGCAGATCAGGTGCCGGATGCGTTTTTCGAGGACTATCTGTATGTCCCCTCGGGGGCGGCCACCATGCACGAGCACTTCGCGGGGCTTGCGTCAGTAGCCGGTGAATATGCAGATGGCGGGTTGATTGTCGACGTGGGCTGCAACGATGGCCTGATGCTGGGGCATGCCGTGAAGGCTGGCGCGACCGTTCTGGGCATTGACCCCGCCGCCAACCTGGCCCCGCTTGCGAAAGAGCGAGGCGTTGATGTGCTGACCGCGTATTTCAACCCCGAAACCGCCGGCGAAGTGTTGAAAGACAAGGGGCCTGCAAAAGTCATCACCACCACAAACACCTTCAATCACATCGATGATCTGCACGGGTTCATGGATGCCGTTCGGGTTCTGTTGGACGATGACGGTGTCTTCGTGATCGAGGTGCCTTGGGGCAAAAAGATCGTCGAGACCAACCAATTCGACAATGTCTATCACGAGCACATGTCCGAACTGAGCCTTTTGTCGATTGTCCGGCTTGGCCAATCGCGCGGCATGGATGTGGTGGATGTCACCAAGCTTCCCGTCCATGGGGGATCGATGCGGGTCTTCATGAAGCGCGCAAGTCTTGGACAAGCCCCCACACCGATTGTTGGGGAAATGCTGGAAGAAGAACGCGCCGCTGGGCTGACGGAACGTTCGACCTATGAAGCTTTTGCGGAACGGGTGGACGAGCTGGGGCGCCAATTGAAGGTCATGTTGGCCGACATCAAGGCCGAGGGCAAAACTGTCGCCGCCTATGGTGCACCCGCCAAGGGCAACACTCTGTTGAACTATTTTGGCATCGGCGCGGAAACACTCGATTTCGTGGTCGACAAGAACCCGCTGAAACAGGGTCTCTACACCCCTGGCACCCGTCTGCCGATTTTGTCACCAGACGCGGTCGCCGAACGCAAACCTGATTACCTGCTGGTTTTGGCTTGGAATTTCTTTGATGAAATCCGCGAACAAATGTCTGACTTCGAAGCAAGTGGCGGAAAGTTCATCGTGCCCCTGCCGATGCCGCGCCTTGTGCCATAGGTGACAGGATGGCGCGAGTTCTGATCACAGGCGGCACGGGCTTTATTGGCTCACATCTGGCACGCAAATGTCTTGTGCGTGGAGATGAGGTTACGCTGCTTGTGCGCCCGAACTCGAAACTGGATCGGGTGTCTGACATCGCCGCGCAACTCGATATTCAGCGCGTGCCGCTTACCGATCAGGACAGGTTGGACGCCTGTTTGGCCCAGACCCGGCCAGAGATCGTCTTTCACCTTGGGGCCAGAACCCGCTTCACGGCCAAGAAAGATCTGTCGGATCTGCAACTTGGTCTGGACGAAAACCTGACACCACTTGTGGCACTTCTGTCCGCCTGCGCGCGCGCGACGACCTCGCCAAAAGCATTTGTTCGTGCTGGGACCATTGCCGAATACGGCCCGATCGTTTCCCCGTATCGCGAAAGTGACAAGGAACGCCCCAATAACGCCTATGGCTTGTCCATGCTGGCCGGAACCCAGTTTCTAAGCGGCGTGCGAAGCCGCATCCCGTTCCCGGTCTCAACCGCGCGGCTGGCGTTGACGTATGGCCCCGCGCAATCCCCGGACTTTCTTTTGCCGTCGCTAATCCAAGCTTGTTTGGCTGGTGACCCCATCACCATTTCGCGCCCCAAGGATCGACGGGATCTTATTCATGTCAGCGATGTGGTCTCGGCCATTTTACGCATGGCCGAGATGTCGGACACGGCACCTGATGTTGTAAACATCGGGACCGGGAACGCCCCCACAATGCGCGAGGTGACCCTCGCCGTTGTCAACGCGATGGGGGCGTCAGTCGAGCTTTCACACTTCAAAGATCAACGGGATGACGACCATGTTGAGCTTAGGATTGATCCGACCTCTCAACGGGCTTTGCTGGGTTGGTCACCCGAAATCGGTTTGGAAGACGGAATAGCCATGTTGGTTGACACCGCAAGACAAGGCGTTTCTCACCCCACGAACAGGAGATCAGCATGACAACCCTTGTTTCGATCCTCATCCCGGCCCTGAATGAAGAGGCGAACGTCCGCCGTGCCTATGACCGCGTACTTACAGTGTTTTCAGAGCTGGACGACTACGAGCCCGAGATCATTTTCACGGACAATCACTCGGACGATGATACTTTTCTGATCTTGTCTGAAATCGCACAAAACGATCCAAACGTGCGGGTCATCCGTTTCTCGAAAAACGTGGGCTATCAGGCGTCCGTGCTGACCGCCTATCGGGCCGCGCGCGGGGCGTGTTCCATTCAACTGGATTGCGACCTGCAAGACCCACCCGAGCTGATCCCGAAAATGCTGGACCTGTGGAAACAGGGCAATCAGGTGGTTTATGGCGTGCGCCGCAGCCTGCCGGACGGACGCCTCACCGCCTTCGCGCGCCGTTTCTACTACATGCTGATTGACAAGATCAGCGATGATGATCTGCCCCGGAATGCGGGCGAATTTCGCCTGACCGACCGGCGTATTCTGGACGAATTGAGACGCGTCGATGACCGCTCGCCTTACGTGCGCGGATTGATCAGCGGCATGGGGTTCAGCCAGATCGGCTTTGAATATGACCGGCAGGCCCGGCTTGAGGGCGAGTCGAAATTCCCCTTCCGTGCCATGCTGTCACTGGCCATTGACGGAATGATCAACCATTCGCTTCTACCGCTCAGGTTGGCCTCATATATCAGCCTGATCGTCGGGCTGGGAACGTTTCTGTTGATGATGTTCTACATCGTCGCAAAGCTGGTGTTCGGGCAAGACTGGCCCGCCGGTTTCGCAACCACCACCGTGCTTCTGTTGCTGTCCATGACGTTGAACGCCATGTTCCTTGGCATACTTGGCGAATACATCGGGCGGATTTTCATGCAGTCCAAAGATCTGCATCGGCCATTGATCGAAGCAGAACTTAACACGCCACGCGAAGGGAATAAGACGGCTGGTCGGGCACTTGCTAGCACTGGCACCTCTGCAGAACCCGATACGGAAACCCTAATCAACAAGATCGTGGGATAGGTTTTTGCGCATACTTTTCATTCAGGGTGGCTTCGGGACCGGTGGGGCCGAGAAGATTGTCGCGATGATCGCCAATCACCGGGTCGCCCAAGGCGATGAGGTTGAAGTCGCAGCCATGCGCGCGCCCAAAGACGGCACTTATTACAACTACGCTCCGGATATCACTCTGACGGTATTAGAACCCGATGTTGATATGAGCGCACCGGTCAGCCAACTGCGCAGGTTGCGCCACGTGCGCAGGTTGATCCGCAAGCGCAAGCCCGATGTGATCGTGTCCTTTCTGACCAAGATAAACGTCCTGACCCTTGTCGCGGGTATGGGGCGTCGTGTGCCGATTGTAATTTCCGAGCGCAACAATCCAAACGTACAGAACAATCACCCGGTCTGGAAAAAAGCCGCAATGCTTCTGGGGCCGCGCGCAAACGCCATCGTCACGTTGACCGAGCGTGGTCGCGATCAGCTTCCCAGCAAGTTGCACCAGCGCACCCAGGTAATCCCCAACCCGTGTACTCCAATGACTGGCACGCGCATTCAGACAGACGATCGCGCCACCGATCTTGTGGCCGTCGGGCGCTTGGATTGGCAAAAGGGGTTCGACATGCTTTTGCAGTGTCTGGCCAAATTGCGTGAAGCACATCCTGACATCAATCTGACCATCTATGGAGACGGCCCGGAACGCTCCTCTTTGGAACACCTACGCTCTGAATTGAAGCTCGAGGACGTCGTCTCGATGCCCGGCACAACGCAACGACATGGCGCATGGCTTGGAGAAGGCGACATTGTTGTTGTCACCTCGCGATATGAAGGGTTTTGCAACGTCGTGGCCGAAGCCACCTTGTCAGGCGTTCCAATCGTCTCGTTCGATTGTGATTTTGGCCCACGCGAAATGATCCAGCACGAGGTGAACGGCTTGCTGGTGCAGACCGGAAACGTTGAGAAACTGACCGAAAATTTGCACCGACTGATCGAAGATGCAGAGCTGCGCAAAGGCATGGCAAAGGCTGCGAATTTGAACAGAGACTACCTTGATCCCGCGCGGGTTCTCGGCGACTGGGACCGCGTAATCGACAGCGCGGCCGAGGTCTGAACCATGAAGGTACTTTTGATCCAAGGCGGTTTCGGAGTGGGCGGAGCAGAAAAGGTTGTCGCCATGATCGCCTCTCACCGCGCGCAGATGGGGGATGAGGTAACGGTCATGGGCTTCGACATGCCTGATGACGGATCCTATTTCCCCTATCCTGAAAACGTGCGGATTTTGCTTCCCGATGGCGCCAAGGGAAGCAATCCACTTGCCCGCTGCCAAATGATCCGGCGCACCATCCGTGCCACGCAACCGGATGTGGTCCTGTCCTTCCTGACCAAGATCAACGTGCTGACACTTGCAGCGGCAATCGGAACCGGCGTGCCCGTCGTGATCTCGGAACGTAACAATCCACGCGCCCAAAACGCGCATCCAATCTGGCGGCACGCGCAGAACCTGTTGGTTCGACGTGCGGCCTGCGCCGTCATGCAGACCGACCGCGCACGGGCAGATTTGCCAAGCGCGGTGCAGGTAGCAGCCAAGGTCATTCCCAACCCCTGCGCGCCCAATCCAGATCACCCAGCGCAGCCAGATCCTGACGGCAATCGTCTGGTTGCCGTTGGTCGGCTTGATCCACAAAAGGGCTTTGATGTTTTGCTCCGCGCAATGGGGAAAATCACGGCCGTCCTGCCTGACGTCACGCTGACCATTCATGGCGAAGGTCCAGAGCGCAAATCGCTAGAGGCCCTGCGCGCCGAACTGAAACTTGAAAACCATGTCGCCCTGCCCGGCGCCAGTCCCACGCCCGGTGCGTGGCTGTCACAGGCCGATCTTCTGATCATGCCATCCCGGTTCGAAGGCTTCCCCAATGTGCTGGCCGAGGCCACGGTCTCGGGCCTGCCGGTCGTATCCACCGATTGCGATTTCGGTCCGCGCGAGATGATCGAGGTCGGTGAGAACGGTCTGCTGGTACCCGTTGATGATGTGCCCGCTTTGGCAAGCGCCGTCGTCGGGTTGATGCAGGACAGCGCGCTGCGCACGCACATGGCCGGACAAGCTGCAATCAATCGCGATCGGTTGGCGCCCCAGCGGATTTTGCAGGACTGGGATCGAGTTATCGCGCGAGCCGCCAAACGGGGTTAACCCGCGAGCACATCGTCCAAATCGTCAAAGCTATTGATCACGCAATCGGCCATATGCAAATCGTCTGGGGCTTCAGGTGCATGCACCCGCCCCGGACGGTTGATCTGAACCGTCCTCCACCCTCGTGCTTTTGGCGTTACGAAATCCTTTGCCGGATTGTCCGCAACATAGACCATCATCTGGCCTGATGCGGCGGCGTCTTCCATCATTTCATAAGACCGTGGATGAGGTTTTCCGTATCCCGTAGGCCACGCCCCCGTCGGGCAGATATGCGCCAGATAGGCCTCAAGCCCCAATGCAGAGATCTTGTTGCGCTGCATCTGCTCTGGTCCATCGGTGATCAACCCAAACGGCCCAACCCTTTGCGCAAAAAATCGTTGGACGTCATCGCAGAGGTGAATGCTCGGAGGGTGATTGCGGTAGACATCGACCAAGCGAAGGATGAGATCTTGACTAGGCTCAAGCCCGATGGCCTCGCTGGCACGGTTGAAAACTTGACGCCGTTCGCCGTCTTCAAATAGTTTGCGACACTGCGGCTCAAACCCCGTCAGCCCGTATTGTTCCTGTACCCAATCGCCCACGCTGACATATCCGCTGAACGCAAAGTCCCGTTCAAGATACAGAGTATCATCCAGATCAAATACCAACACGCGCGGTTATCCCTGATACACGGCGCGGTCATAGCGAAGCATCAGGACACCATCCCGCCAGTCGTCATTCGCTGTGGGTGGAAGCCCGCAAACCTCCTCTAACAACCATTGTGCAAACGTCGCCCCTGCATGATCTGCAAGGGGATAGCCGCCGCCAAAGCGCGCGTTGATCTCAATCACACGGGGGCCAAACCTTGGGTCATCAATGATCTGAAAACAGGCCACTCCGCGCAATCCCGGGAGCGCCTTGGCAATTCCCTGCGCAATTTCTTTCAGGTCTTCACGTCGTTCAGTGCGGCCCTTTTCAACCTCTCCTGCACGTATGCTTAGCCTGATATGCGGCACCACACATTTCAGGGTGCCGGACTGATCCACGAACATATTGATCGTGTATTCAGGCCCTTCCAGCGTGTCTTGAAAGATCATCGGCTCATCAAATCGGTCGGGCACATCGTCAATGTTCTGATAAACCGCCAATCCACGGCTGGCACTGCCGCCGCTGGGTTTTGCAAAAACAGGCCATGTCAGCGCCGAAGGGTCCGCCCTAAACTGCGCTTCATTCATCGTCTGCGGCACGGGAACACCTGCCTTCGCAAAGACGGTTGATGTCAGCGCTTTATCCCGCGCGACCTCGATCACTGAAAGTTCCGAAATATGAACCCGAGCGCCAAGTTCCTTGAACGCATTCAACGATTGCGCCAGCTGCAGAAGTTCAGTGTCAATTGTGGGTACCACCAACGCCACATTGAATTTCCGCACGATATCTTTGATCGCATCGACATAGGCAGGATCATCACCGCGCGGCACTTCAAAGGCGTGATCCGCAATCGCACAAGCTGCACTGTGTTCCGGATCCACGTCACAAGCCAGAATGGTCAGATCCAGCGCCAATCGATCTGCGGCGGCGTAAAATGCCTCGACCAAGCCAACACGGCGTCCAGCAGAGCAGATAAGAATAGAAAGCGCCGACTGCCCCATGGCAAACTCCTTAACCCAACATGTTACAGCATCTAGAAATCAGCAAAAACTGATATGAAAACGGTACAATAATTAGCACAACAAACACAGAAAAAAGAATGGCTTGGGACGGGTGTGGGTGTCAGCAATTATACCCGTAGGTCTTCAAATCCATGCCGATCATGGTTTCCAATTCTTTGTTGCTTTCGTCGTAATGGCCTTCAATCTTTTCCTTGATCTGACGCTCAAACCGGGCCGAGATACGCTCGTCAAAACATCGCGCACCGGGCAATGCGCCCAAAAACTTCGTGGCCAGCTTTAGATAGCCCAGAGGGACAAACCCTCCGGGTGAGAGCTGTGTATTTCCAATCGTGCCGTTCACAACGCGCATAAGCAACAAGGGCATCAGCGGGCGTGACTGGTTCGTCAACTCGTTCACAAGCTCAAGATCGAAGCCAAAAAACTTGTTCAAACGTGTAGAAAACGCATCGAAGTCCTGCGCCATCAGCTCGAACGGAAGTGCCAGAACATTCTCTGACCCAAAATGACCTTGGTAGAGCGTTACAAGCTGGTGATAGTTCAGATAGTCCAGCTCGAACGCAGGCAGTTTGTAAATCTGGGGCAGAGGATTGGTCAGAAATTCGCGCAGCTTCAGGCTGCCGCCGTCCGCCACATATTGCTGGTAGAAGCTTTTTATCCAGCGAGACTGTTCACGAAAGATGATCAGGATCTTGGCATCCGGAAAGGCTTTGGCCAAACGGCCCGCGATCAGTTCACGGTCAAACCCACCCGACGCGGGATAGCCTGATAGCCGCTCATGAGACATGACCAGTGCCTTGGATTGATCCATAGCGCGCTCGGATTCAGCCTGAAAAGGGTTATCATCAAAATCCAGCGAATGCCCGATGAACGCATCCCGAACGTCAGCACGCTCGACGTAATAAATCGACGTATGCGTGCGAAATTTGTGCTGCAATGTCGACGAGCCGGTTTTGTGTATCCCGATATGGATGAACGTCGGCGCGGATTGGATCATAGAATAAAACTGCTCTTCATCACCGATTAAACCTAGGCGTTAATGAACTCTCATAATATCCATCAACAACTGTGGAAGACAAAACGTAAAATTTAGAACCGGCCCCAAAGGTGAAAATT
Organism: Aliiroseovarius pelagivivens; assembly: GCF_900302485.1. Lineage (NCBI taxonomy): Bacteria > Pseudomonadati > Pseudomonadota > Alphaproteobacteria > Rhodobacterales > Paracoccaceae > Aliiroseovarius > Aliiroseovarius pelagivivens. The sequence continues at coordinate 1,979,171 of NZ_OMOI01000001.1, forward strand.
CACCGACCTTGTCCACGATTCACCACTATTCCGCGTCAAAAAGCAATCGAAACCTTCTTAAATTCCGTGGATCAGTCTGTTTTCACGGCCTTTGATGTTCAACTGAAGAGATTCGACGCCAACAAGTCAGAAATCCGCCCCCGCTAAGGATATTCGAAGACCGATTGCGGTACAAAGTCCGTGCTGACGCAACAGCACAACGACTTAGATAAGCTGATTGGGGCCGGTCGCTACATTCTGCAGTCAGGGCGGACATCATGGTTAAAGGCTTTATCCGGCTCGAACAAACATCCCAAAAAATACGCCACCGCCCCAGAAGGAGCGATGGCAAACTCTTATTGGTCAGAATTGCAACTTGAGCCGGTCAAATTGCAGACTGTTTCTGGCTTTCACAACATCACTGCGAAACGGCTATCCGTTCTCAGCCGCATTTGGAATGACCGCAGGACCCGCAAGTCATGCAGCCTTCGATCATGCGCATGTCAAACTGGCCACAGCTTGGGCAGGCTTTGCCACGCGGCGGTTCACCAAGGTTTACAACCTGTGCCTGTGGGTCCGACTTCAGCCCCATGCCTTCTCCTTCCAGGAAACCGGTGGCGACCATGTGACGCTCGATCACCGACCCGATGGCCGCAAGGATCGAGGGGATGTATTTCCCGTCCATCCAAGCCCCACCACGCGGGTCGAACACGGCTTTCAGCTCTTCCACAACAAAGCTCACGTCACCGCCGCGACGGAACACGGCCGAGATCATGCGGGTCAGTGCAACCGTCCACGCAAAGTGTTCCATGTTCTTCGAGTTGATGAACACCTCGAACGGGCGGCGGTGGCCGTTGATGATCAGGTCATTCACGGTGATATAGATCGCGTGCTCGCTATCGGGCCATTTCACCTTATAGGTATGCCCTTCCAACGACTGCGGGCGATCCAGCGGTTCCGAGATGTAGACGACATCTGCGCCGCTATCGGCCTCGGGTGCCTTGTCGCTTTCTTCGGACACCGACAGAACCGATCCGGTGACGTCGTTCGGGCGATAGGTCGTGCAGCCCTTACAGCCGGTTTCCCACGCTTCCATATAGACGTCTTTGAAGTCATCAAAGCTGATGTCTTCCGGGCAGTTGATGGTCTTGGAAATCGAGCTGTCGATCCATTTCTGCGCCGCTGCCTGCATCTTCACGTGATCCATCGGTGCCAGCGTCTGGGCGTTGACGAAATAGTCGGGCAGCTCTTTATCGCCAAACTTGTCGCGCCACAGCTGCACGGCGTAGTCCACGACCTCTTCTTCGGTGCGGGTGCCATCGGGTTGCAGCACTTTACGGGTATAGGCATAGGCGAAGACCGGTTCGATGCCCGACGATACGTTGCCCGCATAAAGGCTGATCGTACCCGTCGGCGCGATCGAGGTCAGCAGCGCGTTGCGGATGCCGTGCTCGCGGATCGCGTCACGCACGTCGTCATCCATCGCCTGCAGCGAACCAGACGCCAGATATTTGTCGGCATCAAACAGCGGGAACGGGCCTTTTTCTTTGGCCAGCTCGACCGACGCCAGATAGGAGGCACGCGCAATTTGTTTCATCCACGCTTCGGTCTGGGCCGCAGCCTCGTCCGAGCCATAGCGCAGACCCAGCATCAGAAGTGCATCCGCCAGACCGGTCACACCAAGGCCGATCCGACGCTTGGCTTGTGCTTCTTGCGCTTGGGCTTCCAGCGGGAAACGGCTTTCGTCCACCACGTTGTCCATCATGCGTACGGCAGTGGCGACCAGCTCGGACAGCGCTTCGCCGTCCAGTTCAGCAGTGGCCTCAAACGGATCCTTGACCATCTTCGCAAGGTTGATCGACCCCAACAGACACGCGCCATAGGGCGGCAGGGGCTGTTCGCCACAGGGGTTGGTGGCGGCGATCGTCTCGCAATAGTTCAGATTGTTCATCTGGTTGATGCGGTCGATGAAGATCACGCCCGGCTCGGCATAATCATATGTGGCCTTCATGATCTTGTTCCAAAGATCACGGGCTTCAACCGTGTGATAGATCGTGCCGTTGAACTTCAGATCCCAGCTGCCATCCGACTTCACGGCCTCCATGAAATCATCGGTAACCAGAACCGACATGTTGAACATGCGCAGACGGGCTGCGTCCGACTTGGCGGTGATGAAATCTTGAATGTCCGGGTGGTCGCAGCGCATGGTGGCCATCATCGCCCCACGGCGCGAGCCTGCCGACATGATCGTGCGGCACATTGCGTCCCACACATCCATGAAGGACAGCGGGCCGGACGCATCTGCAGCCACACCCATCACGTCCGCTCCACGCGGGCGAATGGTCGAGAAGTCATAGCCGATACCACCGCCCTGCTGCATGGTCAGCGCGGCCTCTTTCAACATGTCGAAAATACCGGCCATGCTATCGGGGATCGTGCCCATGACAAAGCAGTTGAACAGGGTCACGGCGCGGCCCGTGCCGGCACCTGCGGTAATGCGGCCTGCGGGCAGATACTTGAAATCCTCCAGCGCGTCATAAAATCGCTCTTCCTGCGAAGTCTCGGACGCAGACAAAGCACGCGCGATCCGCCGCCACGTGTCTTCAACCGTCTGATCCTGAGGCGTCCCATCGGCCTGTTTCAAGCGATATTTCATATCCCAGATCTGTTCGGCGATGGGGGCAGCAAAGCGGCTCATGCAATTGGTTCCTGTTCGGCTTGGAGGGCTTTCGACAATACGCGAGCGGCCCATTTTGGTCAATGGTCGCGCCACCATTTCCGAACGTTGCAACCGGCACTTGCATCGATTGCGAATCCCAAACAGGGCGCGTAGGATTAGAGTTCTAGAACACAACATGTAGATGGGGAAGATGGGAAAGCACGTAAATCTGGTAAAATTATGCGTCGGCGCCGAGAAGGTCGAAGATCTGACCGCGTGGCAGAATATGCGCATGGGACAGACCGGATTACCCCATCCACGTCACATAACCCGCATGTGGCCCAAGCGCGAGGCGGAACTCATTGCCGGAGGCTCTCTCTATTGGGTGTTCAAAGGGCTGATCCTTGCCCGTCAGCGCATTTTGCGATTGGAAGAAGTCATCGGGCAAGATGGCATTCGCCGCTGCGCGTTGGTTCTGGACCACCAGGTCGTCCTTACCGAAAACCAACCGCGTCGTGCGTTTCAGGGCTGGCGTTATCTATCTGCAGAAGACGCTCCGCGTGATCTGAAATCGGATGGCACATCTGACAAAGACACCCTGCCCGCCGAACTGGCCTCGGCACTGGCAGAAATCGGCATTCGCTGAGCCTGTCACAAAAACTTTGCGTCTAGGCCGCAGATTAAACCCGTGCCTGATTCTGATTTTCCGGATGCCCGCCCGGTAAAATCAAAGGCACAGCGCGTGCCCGTCTATCCCATCGCACGCACATAACGCTCTGACGGTGACCCCCGAACTGTCAGAGCGTTTTCGCTTTTGTTGCTCTTGGAACGATCTGAATTCGCTGATAGCCTTCGCGAGAATTTCAGGAGAACACCATGGCAATCGGCACCAACATCCACACCTATTTCAACGGAACATGGCACAATGAAGATCTGGCCGTGATGAAAGCCGCTGACCATGGATCGTGGCTGGGCACGAACGTGTTTGACGGCGCGCGATTCTTCGAAGGTGTCCACCCGGATCTGGAAGCTCATTGTGCGCGTACCAACCGCTCGGCCGAGGCGCTGATGATCACGCCGACCGTGACCACCGAACAGCTGATTGAGATTGTCAAAGAAGGGTTGGCGCTGTTTGCGAAAGACGCTGCCGTCTATATCCGGCCCATGTATTGGGCGCTGGAAGGCGGTCATATGGGGGTATTGGCGAAAGAGGGCGAAACAGGATTTGCTGTGTCGCTGGAGCAGGTTCCCATGGCACCCGCGCAGGCCACGTCCAGATTGACAACCACGCGCTTCCGACGCCCCACGCTGGACAGCGCAATTGTGAACGCCAAAGCGGGCTGCCTCTACCCCAATAACGCCCGCATGCTGATGGAGGCCCGCGCCAAAGGCTTTGACAACGTGCTTTCTCTGGATGCACTGGGCAACGTCGCCGAAACCGCGACAGCGAACATCTTTATGGTTCGGGACGGCGAGATTTTCACTCCGATCGCCAATGGCTGCTTCCTGGCTGGAATCACCCGTGCACGTCACATCAAGAACCTGCGCGCAGACGGCTATACCGTGCATGAAACCGTTCTGGGCTATGACGATTTCCACAACGCGGACGAGGTGTTTTCTTCGGGTAACATGTCCAAAGTCACACCGGTCAGCGCCTTTGATGAAACGCAGTATAACGTAGGGCCTGTAACCCAGCGCGTACGCGAGCTCTATTGGGACTGGGCGCTTTCCGGGAAGGACTAACCCCGGGGCGTGCAGAAAAACGATAGACACTCCCGGGTTGCTCGGGCAGAGTAATCCCGTTTCGGAGGACATCTATGCGCAAGTTTCTCGTTATTCTGGATGACAGCCGCGAATGCCTGAACGCGATGCGGTTCGCCGCCATGCGTGCGGCCCACACGGGCGGTGGTGTCACAGTTCTGTCGATCATCCCACCAGACGAGTTTAATCACTGGATCGGTGTGGGTGAATTGATGCGCGAAGAAGAGCGCGAACGGATCACCGTGCATTATGAAGTGTTCGCCAAGTGGATGCGGGATCGGCAAAATGTCGAACCCGAATTGGTAATCCGCGAAGGCGAGGCCGTGCCAGAAATTCTGGCCCATGTGCGTGAAAATCCTGATGTGGGTGTGCTGGTTCTGGGCGCAGGCGATGACAAGAAAGGCCCCGGCCCGCTGGTGACGCAGATGACGCGCGCCTCGGCCGATCTGCCGATCCCGATTACCATCGTGCCCGGGACAATGACCAAGGATCGTCTTGAAGCGATCACGTGAAGACAGCCTTTAACCTGCTTTATCTCGCTGCGCTGATTACCATTTCGGTGATCGGTTTGATGTGGGACTCGCTTTCCAATGGCTTTCACGCTAGCGGAGGAGAGTTCCTCTGCCGTAACCTCAAAAGCAGTGGCGGCGACGACGATGCGGTTGTTGTGATTTTCGTCACGCTTGTTATTCCGGCGATGATCCGCGCTTTTCGTGTGAAGCTTCCCTATACGCGCATTGAACTGACTATCTTCTGCCTGTGTCTTGCTTTGTCCGCCTTCGGCCTTTGGCTCGCTTCACTCGATTGTGCTGACATCTGGGATACCGCCTTTGCGGTGCCAGACTACGCTCTTCAAGCCGTTCTTTTCGCAATGGTATTGGTTCTGGCATGCAGTTTCACGCTCCGGCGGATCAGCGTTACGGACACGTGACATGGTTGACACCTGACGGCACGAGGCCCATATCAAACCTGACAGAAAAGGTGCGCCCATGTTCATTCAGACTGAATCCACTCCGAACCCCGCAACGCTGAAATTCCTGCCCGGGCAGGACGTCTTGGGGGCCGGAACCGCTGACTTCCCAACTGCTGAAGCCGCTGAAGGCTCGGCGCTGGCCGCGCGCGTATTCAAGGTAAGCGGCGTGACCGGCGTGTTCTTTGGCGCGGATTTCGTCACCGTCACCAAGAGCGACGCAGTAGAATGGGATCACATCAAGCCCGCCATTCTTGGTGCGATCATGGAGCATTTCCAGTCGGGCCAAGCGGTCATGGCGGGCGAAGCAGCTGCCTCGGGCCATGCTGAACATACTGGTGAAGACGGCGAGATCGTCGAACAGATCAAAGAACTTCTGGACACCCGCGTGCGTCCGGCCGTTGCACAAGATGGTGGTGACATCACCTTCCACGGCTTTGATCGCGGCATTGTGTATCTGCACATGCAGGGTGCTTGCGCTGGCTGCCCCTCCTCGACCCTGACGTTGAAAATGGGGATCGAGAACCTGCTGAAGCATTATATCCCCGAAGTGGTCGAGGTGCGCCCTGTTGCAGCCTGATCCTATGATCTTGGCATTTGACACATCGGCCGCGCATTGCGCGGCCGCTTTGCTGTGCGGCGGCGACATTGTCGCCCAGAAGCACGAGGATATGGCGAAGGGACAGGCCGAACGGCTGTTTCCGTTGATGGAAGAGGTTCTTGCCGAAGCCAACGTCGCATGGTCCGACCTAACCGGAATTGGCGTAGGCATTGGCCCCGGCAACTTCACCGGCATCCGCATCTCGGTCTCGGCGGCGCGTGGCTTGGCCTTGTCCTTGGGCATCCCCGCCATTGGTGTGTCATCCCTTGAAACCCAAGCGTATGGCACCCCCCGCCCCGTCTGGTCTTTGGTGGATGCGCGACGAGATCACTTTTATGCGCAACAGTTCGCTGACGAGGGCAGCAATCCGCCAAGCTTGATCGCAGGTGCCGAAGTGGATGCTTTGGCCGGTGATCGCGTTGGACCCGAGGTCACAACAAGCCCTGCACCTGCCATAGCCCGGATCGCGGTCGAACGCCTGCGCGCCGGTGAGACGGCCGAACGCCCTGCGCCTCTCTATATCCGCTCTGCCGACGCAGCGCCTCCGCGCGATCCGGCTCCGGTTATTTTGCCCTGATCCGTTATGTCTGAGGCAACCGCAGAAGCCCTTTCCGCCATCCACGTTGCAGCGTTCATGGCGTCGCGTGGTTGGAGCGTAGAAGAGATCGCACAGCTACAGGCGTCCCCGCATATCTTCACTGTCACCTGCCCAGATGGCTTTGCCTTGGGGCGCGTCGTGGTCGACGAAGCCGAGCTTCTGACCGTTGCCGTTGCCCCGGCAGCGCAAGGTCGCGGAATCGGAGCAAAGCTTTTGCTGGATTTCGAACAAACCGCAGCCCAACGGGGCGCCACCCGCGCTTTTCTGGAAGTGGCCACAGACAACACCGCAGCCATGGCGCTTTACCAACGCGCGAACTGGTCAACCTGTGGCCAAAGGCCTGCATATTACACGCGGCCCGACGGCTCGACCTGCGATGCAATCCTGATGGAGAAGCACCTTACCTAAGGTGAACCTTCTGATTTTCCCCGAATTTTGCGGCGCTGCGGCGAACAAATTTCGGTATCTCCCCTTGCCCTCTGATGAAAATCCCGGATGATCCTTTGCAGCGATCTGCTCGCAGACTTTTGGGGAATCGCCGGGCATGCGGTCTGTGCGACCCCACAACAACAACCGGGAGAATTGAGATGACCCTGATGAAAAGCTTTCTAGGCGCAGCCGCGTCGCTGGCCCTGACCGCAGGTGCCGCGCTGGCCGAGCCCGCAATTATTTTCGACTTGGGCGGCAAATTTGACAAATCCTTCAACGAAGCTGGATTCAATGGTGCCGAGAAATGGGCCAAGGAAACTGGCGGTTCGTATCTTGAAGTCGAACTACAGTCGGAAGCTCAGCGTGAACAGGCGCTGCGTCGCTTTGCTGAAACCGGTGCCAACCCGGTAATCACCATGGGCTTTGCCATGTCGACACCGATCTCGGAAGTGGCCCCTGACTATCCGGACACCACCTTCGTCACCATCGACGGCTGGTCGGATGCCCCGAACGTGCTGAACGTGGCCTTCTCGGAACACGAAGGTTCGTATCTGGTCGGCATGATGGCCGCGACCGCCTCGAAGTCGGGTACTGTCGGCTTTATCGGCGGCATGGACATCCCGCTGATCCGTAAATTCGCCTGTGGTTATGCCGAAGGCGTGCTGGCCGTGAACCCGGATGCAACCGTGATTGCCAACATGACTGGCACCACCCCATCTGCTTGGAACGACCCGGTAAAGGGCGGCGAGCTGACCAAAGCACAGATCAGCCAAGGTGCTGACATTGTGTACGCTGCCGCTGGCGGTACCGGTCTGGGTGTTCTGCAGACCGCAGCCGACGAAGGCATTCTGTCGATCGGCGTGGACTCGAACCAGAACCACCTGCAGTCGGGTAAAGTTCTGACCTCGATGCTGAAGCGCGTTGATGTGGCTGTTTACGAAGCCATGACAATGGGTGCTGACATCAAGCCGGGCGTTCAGGTCATGAACCTGGCTGCCGAAGGTGTTGGTTACGCGCTGGACGAGCACAACGCAGCTCTGGTCTCGGACGAAATGAAAGCCGCTGTGGACGCCGCTGCTGCCAAGATCATCTCGGGCGAACTGGTCGTTCACGACTATATGTCCGACGACAGCTGCCCGGTTCTGGACTTCTGAGCCGACCATGGCTGGCATAAAAACCGAGGGGCAACAGGCAACTGTTGCCCCCGCCATCGAACTTCGCGGCATCTCGAAGGCCTTTGGGCCGGTGCAGGCGAACAAGGACATCTCGATTTCCGTACAGCCGGGAACGATCCACGGGATCATCGGCGAAAACGGTGCGGGCAAGTCCACGCTGATGTCCATTCTGTATGGGTTCTACAAAGCGGATGAAGGCCAGATCTTCATCCATGGAAAAGAAACCCAGATCCCCGACAGTCAGGCCGCCATTCGCGCCGGTATCGGGATGGTGTTCCAGCACTTCAAACTGGTCGAAAATTTCTCGGTGCTTGAAAATGTGATCCTTGGGGTCGAGGACGGCCCGATGCTGCGCCCGTCACTGGCCAAGGCACGCAAGTCGCTGAAATCGCTCGCAGACGAGTACGAGCTCCACGTTGATCCCGAAGCCCTGATCGAAAATCTGGGCGTCGGAACGCAGCAACGTGTTGAGATCCTTAAGGCGCTGTATCGCGAAGCTGATATTCTGATTTTGGACGAACCCACCGGCGTTCTGACACCCGCCGAAGCCGACCACCTGTTCCGCATTCTGAACGGGCTGCGTGATCAAGGCAAAACCATCGTCCTGATCACCCACAAGCTGCGCGAGATCATGGAGATCACCGACACCGTGTCGGTCATGCGCCGTGGACAAATGACCGCAACGGTCAAAACCAAGGACACAAACCCAGAAGAGCTGGCCGAGTTGATGGTTGGGCGTAAAGTGCTTTTGCGCGTTGACAAGGTGCCGGCCCAACCGGGCGAGAAGGTTCTGGAAGTCACAGACCTGCACATGGTTGACGATCACGGGGTCGAGCGCCTGAAGGGCATCAATCTGAACGTCCGCGCGGGTGAAATTTTGGGCATTGCTGGCGTATCCGGCAACGGACAGACCCAGCTTCTTGAGGTTTTGGGCGGCTATGCTTCGGCCACCGGCGAGATCCGGATCAACGATGATCCCATTGATCTGACTGGAAAATACTCTGACGGCCGGTCGCGCCGCGAACGCGGCATCGCACATGTACCCGAGGACCGGCAAGAACATGGGCTGATCATGAACTTCCCTGCATGGCAGAACATGGTGTTCGGATACCATCACGAACCCGAGTACCAGAAGAACAAGCTTCTGATGGATAATGCCAAGATGGTCGAAGTTGCGCAGGACAAGATGGACCGGTTCGACGTACGGCCTCCGCATCCGCACCTGAATGCAAAGAGCTTTTCCGGCGGCAACCAACAGAAGATTGTTGTGGCGCGCGAAATCGAACGCAATCCCGACCTTCTGCTGGTCGGCCAACCTACCCGCGGCGTGGACATTGGCGCGATCGAGTTCATTCATAGGCAGATCATTGGCTTGCGCGATCAAGGCAAAGCAGTGCTGTTGGTTTCGGTCGAGCTGGAAGAAATCCTGTCTTTGTCCGACCGAATTGCCGTGATGTTTGACGGGCATATCATGGGTGAGCGTCTGCCTGATCAGACTGACGAACGTGAACTTGGCCTTCTGATGGCCGGTGTCACCGGTGAAGGAGACAGCTGATGGACAAGATGCCGAAATGGGCTGACATCGCCCTTATTCCTTTTCTAAACCTGCTGATCGCCTTCGTTTTGTCGGGCCTGGTCATCTTCGCCATCGGTGAAAATCCCTTCAAGGCGCTGATGACGATGATCGACGGTGCCTTCGGATCGACGTATGGCTGGGGCTATACGCTCTACTACACCACAAACTTCATCTTCACTGGTCTGGCTGTGTCCATCGCGTTTAAAGCTGCCATGTTCAACATTGGCGGTGAGGGTCAGGCGATGATTGGTGGTCTGGGTGTGGGACTGGCCTGTCTCTTTATTCCAACCGCCCTGATGCCCCATTGGTCCATCGCTCTGGTCTTTGCGATGATCGCAGGCGGCTTGTTTGGGGCTGGCTGGGCGCTGATCCCGGCCTATTTGCAGGCCAAGCGGGGCAGCCACGTCGTGATTACCACGATCATGTTCAACTTTATCGCCACTGCGCTGATGGGCTATCTGCTGATCAAACCGCTCAAGCTGAAAGGCGCGCAGGAAAGTGCCTCGGCCAGCTTCCCGGATGTGACCAACCTGCCCACCCTGCACGAAATTCTGGCCCCGCTGGGCATCAGTTTTTCGAAATCCGCACCCGCCAACGTGTCGCTGTTCGTCGCGCTAGCAATGTGTGTGGTGGTCTATCTGCTGATGAACCGCTCGCGACTGGGCTATGAGATCCGCGCCTTTGGGGAAAGCCCAACTGCGTCGGTCTATGCGGGTATCTCGCCCACAAAAATCATCATCGTCGCCATGATGCTGTCGGGCGCGATTTCGGGTCTGCTGGCGATCAACGCCACGATGGGTCAGCATGAACGCCTGATCCTGAACGCCGTCGAAGGCGCGGGCTTTATCGGCATCGCGGTGGCCCTGATGGGTCGCAACCACCCGTTCGGGGTTCTATTGGCAGCGCTTCTATTTGGTTTTCTTTATCAAGGAGGCAGCGAGCTGTCGCTGTGGACGAAAATCCCACGCGAACTTATTGTCGTTATCCAGGGTTTGGTGATCCTGTTCACGGGCGCGCTTGATAACATGGTCCGTATGCCGGTCGAACGCATGTTCATTGCCGCAGCCAAGCGAAAGGACGCGTAAGATGGATTTCCTTACGATCATCCAGATTGCCGACTCGGCGCTGCGCCTTGCGACCCCCCTGCTTTTTGCATGTCTGGCGGGCTTGTTTTCTGAACGCGCCGGCATTTTTGACATCGGTCTTGAGGGCAAGATCCTTGTGTCAGCCTTCATGGCAGCCGCCATTGCGTCCGTCACTGGATCGGCTTGGATCGGTCTTCTGTGCGGTGTCTTTGCGTCGATCAGCTTTTCGGCCGTGCATGGTGTTGCCTCGATCACCTTCCGGGGCAATCAGCTGATTTCAGGCGTTGCGCTGAACTTCCTAGCCTCCGGCATCACGGTACTGGCAGCACAAGCTTGGTTCAGCCAGGGTGGGCGCACGCCCCCTCTGATGGGCGCAGGCCGCTTTCTGCCCATCGAACTGCCCTTCGCCCTTGGCAGGTCCGATGCCGAGGCCGCTGGCGTTCCTTTGCGCGTGCTGATTGATCAAGCCAACCCGATCCAGCAGGTCTATTCCGAGTTCATCTCGGGGCATACGATCCTTGTCTATGTCGCCCTTCTGATGGTCCCTCTGTCGTGGTTTGTCCTGTTCCGCACCCGTTTCGGGCTGCGTCTGAGAGCGGTGGGTGAGAACCCGGCGGCTGTGGATACCGCTGGCGTGTCCGTGATCAAGTTGCGCTATGCCTCGATGGCCATCGCAGGCACCCTTTGCGGTCTGTCTGGCGTCTATCTGGCCACGGGTCTTGGTGCGGGATTCATCAAGGAAATGTCGGCTGGGCGTGGCTATATCGCGCTGGCGGCCCTGATTTTTGCCAAGTGGAAACCGGTGCCCGCTTTGGGGGCGACCTTCCTCTTTGGCCTCTTGGAAGCCATCGCAAACCGGTATCAGAACATTGACCTTGGCGGCATCGTCATCCCGGTCCAGTTCATGCAAGCCCTGCCCTATATCCTGACCGTGGTAATCCTTGCAGGCTTTGTCGGCAAATCTGTCGCCCCCAAGGCCGGGGGGCAACCCTATGTCAAAGAACGCTAAGGCGCTCGCGGATCAGATCCGCGCCGTTGCCGGCGACGCCCCCGTCGAAGTTGGGCTGGTTCTTGGATCAGGCCTTGGCCACCTGGCCGAGGCGGTGGACGGCGTTGCCATCCCTTACGGTCGGCTTGAGGGCTTTCCCCACGCCGGGGTCTCGGGTCACAACCCGAACCTTGCCATCGGCACGCTGGGCACTACCCGTGTGGCGGTCTTTGGTGGGCGCGAGCACTACTACGAAAACGGTCGTTCCGACGCGATGCGCCTGCCGCTTGAGGTTCTGCAAGAGCTGGGCGCCGATCGTCTGATCCTGACCAATGCCGCCGGATCCATGCGTCCGGACATCCCGCCGGGTGATCTGATGCAAATTACGGATCACATCAATTTTTCAGGCCTGAACCCCCTGATCGGCGAGAAGACCGATGCGCGTTTTGTGCCGATGGGCGGCGCGTATGACCCAGAAATGACGGCCGAATTCCAGCGCATCGCGCAAGAGGAAGACGTCGTCCTGCAGCAAGGCACCTATGCGTGGTATTCCGGCCCGTCCTTCGAAACCCCTGCCGAAATTCGCGCAATTCACACCCTCGGGGCAGACGCAGTTGGCATGTCCACCGTGCCCGAGGTGATTCTGGCGCGCTTCCTTGGTCTGCGCGTTGCGGGCTTTTCAACCATCACCAACATGGCCCAAGGCCTGTCGGACGAGGCCATCAGCCACGAACACACCAAGAAAATGGCTCCACTTGGCGCTCAAAAGCTCGAAAAACTGGTTCGACGCTACTTAACAGGTGACGACGCCGCCTGATTTGGGCCAATAATGGGCCAACCCCAAGACCGCTAATACAGAGTATCACGCCCTATGCAGATTTACCTGCCAATTGCCGAAGTGTCCGTAAACGCGTTCCTTCTGCTGGGCCTTGGCGGCATAGTGGGCATCCTGTCCGGTATGTTCGGTGTCGGTGGCGGCTTTTTGATGACACCTCTTCTGTTTTTCATCGGCATCCCGCCTGCTGTCGCCGTTGCAACCGAAGCAAACCAGATTGTCGCAAGCTCGTTTTCAGGCGTGCTGGCACATCTGAAGCGAAAGACAGTAGACCTCCGAATGGGCTGTGTGCTGCTTGTGGGTGGCTTAATAGGTGCAGCCCTTGGGGTGCAGCTATTTAACGCGTTGAAGGCCATCGGGCAGGTCGATCTGCTGGTCAAACTGTCCTACGTGCTGTTTCTGGGCATCATCGGGTCCTTGATGTTTGTTGAGAGCCTGCGTGCTTTGATGAAGTCACGTGGCGGCCACAGCGTCCCCAAACGACGCAAACACACTTGGGTCCATAACCTGCCCTTCAAGATGAAGTTCCGTACCTCGGGGCTTTATATCTCGGTCATTCCGCCCATTCTGGTCGGCGTACTGGTTGGCATCCTTGCGGCCATCATGGGCGTGGGGGGGGGCTTCATCATGGTACCCGCCATGATCTATCTGCTTGGAATGCCAACAAAAGTCGTCGTTGGGACGTCTCTGTTTCAAATTATTTTCGTAACCGCCTTCACCACGCTACTGCATGCCACCACCAACTTCACGGTGGACATGGGCCTTGCTGTTTTGCTGTTGGTCGGTGGCGTTATCGGTGCCCAGATCGGCGCCCGGATCGGCGTGCGTCTTAAGGCCGAACAATTGCGCGTACTACTGGCCTTTATGGTGCTGGCGGTCTGCGGCAAACTTGGCCTCGATCTGTTGATCCAACCTTCTGAACTGTTCGAACTTGGCGCGGCAGGGGGTCACTGATGCTGCGTATTCTGTCCATCATCGCTTTGTTCCTGCTGTCGGCCCTGCCCCTCCGGGCAGAAGAAATCGTCGCGGGTCTTAGTCAAAACCGCGTGTCGATCACAGCAACCTTTGTCGGCTCGGAGATCCTGATTTTTGGAGCGGTGAAACGTGATAGCCCGCCCCCACAAGACGCCCCGCTTGAGGTCGTGGTGGTGGTCGAAGGGCCCAGCTCGCCGATCACGGTTCGCAAGAAAGACAAACGTTTTGGCATCTGGATCAATACAGAAGCGATGGAACTGGCCGCAGCCCCCAGTTTCTATGCCATCGCCACCTCGGACACGTTGGACAACACCATCTCGAAGCTGGACGACTTCCGGCACCTGATCTCAGTCGAACGTTCAATCCACATCTCGGACAATCCGTTCAACATCAACGACCCGCGCGAGTTCACAGATGCCCTAATCCGCATCCGCGAGAAATCCGGCCTCTACAAACGTTTAGAGAATACCGTCAAGTTGGCTCAGGACACGCTTTTCGAAACGCGAATTGCCTTGCCCGCCAACCTGACCGAAGGCGACTATCGCACGCGTATCCTATTGACGCGCGGCGGTCAGGTGACTTCGGAATATGAAACCGTCATCAACGTCCAAAAGGTCGGACTAGAGCGCTGGATCTTCAACTTGGCCCATGAGAAGCCTTTGATCTATGGCCTGCTATCCCTGGTGATTGCCATCGCTGCAGGTTGGGGTGCGTCGGCTGCCTTCCGCATGATCCTGCGCAACTAACTTCGTTCTGTTGTCTGGATACCTTGGGGTGTTCGAAGGCGCCTTCAAAAGCCGCCGACGCCTGTGCGTTACCCGCGCCCGATATAGCGCATCTTGGTCGCCATCACGGTCATGAACTGCACATTCGCCTCGGGCGGCAGCTGCGCCATATGCAAGACGGATCTTGCCACTTCACCCACATCCATGGACGGGGGCGGCACGTCGCCCTCAGCGACGGCTGCGTCGATGATGCCCTGCAATAGATCGGTCCGCGCGTTGCCGATGTCGATTTGCCCGCAGGCAATGTCAAACGGGCGGCCATCAAGACTTAGTTGCCGGGTCAGGCCCGTGATCCCGTGTTTCGTGACCGTATAGGTCACTGCACCTTCGCGTGGGACATGGGCGCTGATCGAGCCGTTGTTGATAATCCGCCCCCCTTGCGGGGACTGCGCCCGCATTTGGGCAAACGCGGCGCGGGCACACAGGAACATGCCTGTCAGGTTGACCGACACGGCGCGGGTCCAGTCCTCGACCGACACTTCGTCAATTGGCGCGGCGGGCGTGAAAAGCCCCGCGTTGTTGAAAAGTACGTCCAGACGGCCTGCCTTCGCAGCGAACCGATCAAACGCAGCACTCACGGCTTGTGGATCCGAGACGTCCGCGACCAGCACATGCGCCCTGTCCTGCCCTTCGGCAATCTCCTCCAGCACCTCTTTGCGTCGCGCCAGCAGACCGACCGTCCAACCTTTGGCCATGAACAGCTCGGCCACGGCGCGGCCAATGCCGGCGCTGGCTCCGGTGATCAGTATGCTAGGCATCGGGTGCTCCTTGTGCTTCCAGTGTCAGGGCGGTGGGTTTCGCGGGCAAATCGGCCGTCGATAGTTCGGCATGCGGACGCGCCATCGCATAGCGCGTCACCCAGTGTAGCCGCGTTTCCGCCCGTGTGATCGCCACATAGGCCAACCGTTTCCACAGCGGCAGCCCTGCCTCGCTGCGTCCAGCCCATGCCGCTGCGGCGATGTCGGGTGCGAAGACCTGCACCTCGGGCCATTGCGAGCCCTGCGCTTTGTGAATGGTCACCGCGGCACCATGCAAGAACGTGGCCCCCATACGGGCAGCGAAAGGAATGAACGGCTCTTCCTCGTCTGGCTTTTCGATCTTCACAATGGATGCAGCGGATACCTGAGGATCCTCGGCCCCCAACACATGCAACCGCGAAAACCCGGGGCGCTTGCCCGGCCCCAGATAGACACATTGCGCGCCTTTGATCAGCCCACGGGCCTCTAGATCAATGCGTTTCTTGCGATGCTTCAGCGGCAGTTCAATTCCGTCGCAGATCAGGGGTTCACCGGACAATAGTTCGGTCTCGGGCGCGTGAAAGGCGGACCTGAACGCTTGTATCAACCGTACCCGGGTTTTGTTGCGCCACACCAGAACGGGCGAGCGCGCCATCAGATCCGCATTGGCACGCGGGGCCACCACCACGCGGTCATCCCGTGCAGCAGCTTGATGGATCATCCGCTCGAAACCATCGAAATCCAGCGCCTCGTCGGCCAGAGCATGCGCCAGATCCAAAATGGGATTGTCTTCTTCCTGACGGTGGATGCGATGCAGAACCTGCTTTCGCGGGCCCTTGATATCGTCAAAGATCATCTTGCCGGACTGCCCGACCGGGGCCAGCTGAGCGGGGTCTCCGAACAGGACCAAGGTTGGGAAAATCTCGCACAGATCCTCGAACTGCTTTTCGTCCAGCATCGAGCTTTCGTCGACAAAGCCAATGTCCAAGGGATCGTCACGCCGCTTCCAACCGGTAATGAAGTCCGAGCCACGAAGCCCCGCAGCCGCCAGCGCGCCGGGTACAGATTTCTGGGCCTGATAGAACGCATAGGCACGATCCAGTGCTTCGTCCGTCAGGCCTTCGATTTCCGGCCGCTCGCCGTTTCCGGCCAGCCATTCAGCAATCTTTTCATATTCGGGGTCGTAAACCGGTGTGTAGAGGATCCTGTGAATGGTCGTCGCAGGCACACCACGGTTGCGCAACACGCTCGCCGCCTTGTTGGTCGGTGCCAAGATGGCCAAGGTGCGGCGCTCCTTGCGGCGTTTACCCTCCCAATCGCCCGAGATTACATCGACACCTGCATCTTCCAAGGCGCGGTATAGCTCGGCCAGCAACAGCGTCTTGCCCGACCCTGCTTTGCCGACCACAGCCATTACCTGCGACTTGCCGTCAGCAACGGGCGTTAAAAGCGCATCATCCAGATTGACGCCCGACAGGCGCAGCATCTCGGACACGCGGTCATGCGCCTCGGCTTGGTCTTCTGAAAATGTAACGGGGGAATGTTGGGTCATGCCGCGACCCTATCGCGCGGACATGGGCAGCACCAGCGCCCGAAAGCGCTGGTCGCCGATTTTTCTCAGGATTTAATTAGGCGCTGCGTGGCAGCGACTGTGGTGCCGGATCGCGATTGACCGTGAACAGTGAATAACGCATCCAGCCCTGGCTGACTTCGCGCGATACACCAACCTTTTTCAGGGTCGGTTCGAACGCGCTTTTATCCATTGACCAAAGACCAACACCGATGCGGTCACGACCTTCGCCGCCCATACCGATCACATCCGGCTCGAGGCCCATCAGACGATAGATACGCTCCATCCGGGGATCGAAAACGCCGACATAATGTTCCAGCTTGAACGTATCCATGATTTCACCTGCGCCCAGCGCAAGTGCCGCCGATGCACGACGATCTGCTGTTGGGGACAGGCAGAAACGAGTACATTCCCAGATCAGCGGGCTTTCGATATGAACACCGTCGGTCAGATGGCTGAAGTGGTCATTCACCATCGTTTGTCCGACCGTAGGTAGAAAGCGCATGGATCCGCCATGGCGGCCATCGGCCTGTTCCCAGATAACGTATAGCGGGTTCAAGTCGTCATATTCGTCGCGCTCGAAACCGTTAACGTCTACCGAGACATCCCAACCAAGTCGGTGCGAGAATTGTTCCGCCCGATCCTTGAACATGGTCTCAGCCAGCAGAGGGAATTTCGAAAGATCATTGCCATAGAGGTAACGCAGCATGAGTGGAGCTCCTTTGTCCGAGTGATTAATAGGACAATGGTCGCCTCTTAGTTAACGTATGGCAAATACATCGTGAGGTAGAACTGTGTTTAAATTATGATGATGCCCGTCGAAAGTGCCCTCGCCACCGCGTGGGTTGTATTCATTGCGCCCAGCTTGTGACGCGAGCTTTCGATGTAAACGCGCAGCGTATGTTCCGAGATATTTAGCTCGGCTGCGGCCTGTGCGCGGCTCATTCCGCGCGCAAGACAGCTCATCGATGCCAGCTCTCGCGGAGACAACGCTGGGCCGTTGCCATCGTCGCCCCACTTCTCAAAATCCAGTGCTTTTTTGTTGAACTCATGTCCCAAGATCATCAGATCTCGGGCGTTCTCGTCAATGAAATGAGCCCAATCCTCGTCGCTGAGAGAGGCGTTGAGCGTGAACAATGCAAACTGTCCGTTCGGTCCACGAATGGGGATCGTATAGCCCTGATTGCCCAACCCGTGGTTCAAAGCATCCTGCCACATTTCACGCGCAGGCTTTGATGACCAATCCAGTTCTTTCCATGAAACGGGTGTAAACCGCTGAAAACAGCCGAAAATAACGGGATCCATTCGCAGGTATTCTTTTTCGAGATACCGATCAACCCACTCGGCAGAATAGGTACCGGCCCCATAGCGCTCCCCGACCGAGTTTACCCAGTGGTAAACTGTATGCTCGACTCCGTAGTGATCGCGCAGCGCTTCAAGCACCGCTTGCAGGTCTTCAAGCGTGGCCGCCGCTTGCAAGGTAGAGAGAAGGTCTTCGAGCCGATTGGTCATAGGTTCGCGCGACCTCCTTCCGCTCGCGAGACGTCTTTGAAATCTCGGTCAAAGCGATGAGTCGTGCATCATCAAGCTGTTCTGCCGTCACACTCAGACCGTTTTTCTCAGCATAGGCCATGAGGTCGGTAAGTACATCAATAATCCATTTGTCAGACACGGCAAAACCCTCGAACATTAGCTCTTTTAGCAACTTTAGCATGTGTAATAAGGACTTCTAACTCGCGGAATGAAACTCCCCAAAAATAGCGAGGTCGCGAAAGGCCGAAAACTCACCTTCCGTAGCGGAAACCACTAAAGACCCGCCATTCCGGCAGGGTGATTCGCAGGGCAAACGAAAATGCCCGCCGCCTTTGATAAGGCAGCGGGCAAGTTTAATTAGGTTGAAAGTGCGGCTTATTTGGGGCCGGCTTCCAGTGCATCTTCGAAGGTGCGCAGCCCGGTAGTGGGGGCCTGAACCAGAACCGACATGTTGCCCGGCTTGTGCTCGTTGCGGTACATCTTCATGTGCGCGTCAGGAATTTCCGCCCACGGGAACACTTCCGACATGTAGGGGTCGATGCGACGCTCGATCATCAGCTTGTTGGCCGAAGCGGCCTGCTTCAGGTGCGCAAAGTGCGAGCCCTGCAGACGCTTCTGGTGCATCCAAGTATAGCGCACGTCGAAGGTACAGTTGAAACCGGTGGTACCGGCGCAGATCACAACCATGCCGCCTTTTTTACAGACAAGGTTCGACACGGGGAAGGTCGATTCACCGGGGTGTTCGAACACGATGTCCACATTGTTGCCCTTGCCGGTGATGTCCCAGATGGCTTTACCAAAGCGGCGTGCTTCCTTGAACCAGACATCGTATTCCGGCGTGTTCACTGTGGGCAGTTGGCCCCAGCAGGTGAAGTCCTTGCGGTTGATAACGCCTTTGGCGCCCAGACCCATCACAAAGTCACGCTTGTCTTCGTCAGAGATCACACCGACGGCGTTGCCGCCTGCAGCGTTGATCAGCTGGATCGCATAGGACCCCAGACCGCCCGACGCACCCCAAACCAGAACGTTCTGACCGGGCTTCAGTTCGTGCGGGTGGTGACCGAACAGCATGCGGTATGCGGTGGCCAGCGTCAGCGTGTAGCAGGCGCTCTCTTCCCAAGTCAGGTGCTTGGGACGGTGCAGCAGCTGCTGTGCCTGTACGCGGGTGAACTGTGCGAACGACCCATCGGGGGTTTCATAGCCCCAGATCCGCTGGCTGGGCGAGAACATCGGGTCGCCACCGTTGCATTCCTCGTCATCACCATCGTCCTGGTTACAATGGACAACCACTTCGTCGCCCACTTTCCAGCTTTTCACCTTGTCGCCGACGGCCCAAACGATACCTGCGGCATCCGACCCTGCGACGTGATAGTCCTGCTTGTGTACGTCGAACATGCTGACCGGCACACCAAGGCCAGCCCAAATGCCGTTGTAGTTCACGCCAGCGGCCATCACCATCACCAGCACTTCGTGGCTGTCCAGCGTGGGGGTCTCTACGACCTCGACCTGCATGGCCTGATTGGGTTCACCCTGACGATCGCGGCGGATTGCCCACGCGTACATCTGTGCGGGAACATGACCCAGCGGGGGCATTTCACCAATCTCGTAAAGATCTTTTTTCGGGGCATCGTATTCGGCGATGCCGGTTTGTGTGTCCAAAGCCATGGCGGCCTCCTGATCTTGCGCGTTATTTGATTCTATTGCCGCAGTGCGGAATTGCGGCTGCACCTGCAGCATTACGGATCACTAAGTAAGATTGCAACCACAATCAGCAACATTTTGTAATTTTATGTCGCGGCAAACCTGACTTTAGGGCAAGATTGCCGCATCCGCCACTTCTGCTGGCGTCAGGCTCGAGATATGGATCGGCTCGATCTCGTCGCTAAGATGCGCAATCGAGTTCGCATAGTAGGCCAGAATCAGACGATCTGGCTTATGAACCTGATAAGTCGCCCCTGCCCCATCGCCTGTCTTGATGATCAGTTTACGCAGCAAAAGCTCGCGTAGGCCGACTTCGGTCGCATAAGCGTTGTCGCTACGTGGGATATGAACATGCGCGCCGCGCGTCTCCATATCCTGCACCAAGCTTTGAAACCGCGCTGCAATCTCTTCCTGTGTCTGCCCATCATACTTCAGCAAGATCGCCGATACCACCGGCACTGGCAGCACAGGAACCACGTCGCGGATCCGCGTCATCAGCGTATCGCCCAAAGACTCCAACATGTCTTCAGGTGGGTTGCCGCCCAGATAATCGATCAGCGACACCGGATCACCGAAAGAGACAGACGCATACCCAAAACGATAGAAACGCCCGGTCATCCGTTGCCAAAAATGCCGCCCCACATGTCGCGCCACATATTTGAACCGAAGCCCGAAACGGCGGGTTCCCTTGATATCCGCAGACACCAGCACGCGATCTTCCAGCACCCGGTCATAGTTCATGGCAACCGGAATAAAGACGACGTTGCGGCTTTCGCCTGGCACGAAGTCCTGCACGATATAGCTGAGCAGCCCCAGCTTGGGCGCGCCGACCTCGCCGTTCAGGCTCAGCCCGCCTTCCGGGAACATGGCCTGCGTCACGCCGCCGTCCGTTGCCATGCGTACATAACGTGAAAGCACCTTGCGGTAGAGGTTGTTGCGGCTTTTGCGACGGATGAAGTAAGCCCCCATCGACCGGATCAACGTGCGCAAAGGCCAAACCCGCGCCCACTCCCCTACTGCATAGGACAGGTGTGACCGTTCGGCGGCCAGCCAAGTCACCAGCACATAATCCATGTTGGATCGGTGGTTCATCACGAAAATCACAGTGGCATCGGGATCGATCTCGCTAAGCCGCGCCGCATCAAACGCACCAAGACGCACACGATAGAAAGCGCGCGACAGAAGTTTCGCCAGCCGGATCCCGAAGCCAAAATACGCGGTGGCCGAAAAACGTGGTACGATCTCGCGCGCGTAACGCTGGGCTTTTTCGAATGCGACCTGCTCTGGGATGCCTGCCTTGCGCGCGTGTTCGACGATCGCTTTGGCCACTTCCGGGTCATAAGACAGCCGCTGTACCATGTCGTAACGCCGCGCCAGCTTGAACGGCTCGATCGGACGCTCCAGCCTTTCGTTCAGCTGCGCGACAGCGCGCTCAAGCCGCTTACGAAAGAACCAGCGCACCGATGGGAACAGGAAATGCGAGGCAAACGTCACCGTGGCGAAAGCCAGGATCAACACTAGTAACCAAAGAGGAAGTTCCACTACGCGCGTCATGTAAAACCTGTCTCACCAAATGTCACAAAGGTAAAGTGTTGCGAGACACTCGTCGCGCCAAGTGTCCTTAGTATTCCTGTTCGCAGCCGAAACAGCTGATACAGTACCGGCACTCCACGTAACTTTCTTCCCGTGATTTTACCCCTTGCGTAATTTTCTTGCGCAACTAAAAATGCTGCAGCGCAACATAAGGTGAGTCTCTGCCATGTCCTCGAATACCATCCGCCCCTGGCTTTTCCGCACCTATGCGGGTCACTCGACCGCAAAGGCCTCGAACGAGCTGTACCGCACCAATCTGGCCAAAGGTCAGACGGGTCTGTCGGTCGCCTTCGATTTGCCGACCCAGACGGGTTATGACAGTGACCATAAGCTGTCGCGCGGAGAAGTAGGCAAGGTTGGCGTTCCGCTCAGCCATCTGGGCGACATGCGCGCGCTGTTTGACAACATCCCGCTTGAGCAGATGAACACCTCGATGACGATCAACGCCACGGCGCCTTGGCTGTTGTCGCTTTATATTGCCGCCGCCGAGGAACAGGGCGCGGACATCTCAAAGCTTCAGGGCACCGTTCAGAACGACATCATCAAAGAATATCTGTCGCGCGGTACATATGTATGTCCGCCGAAGCCGTCGCTGCGCATGATCACCGACGTTGCTGCCTACACGCGCGAACACCTGCCGAAATGGAACCCGATGAATGTCTGTTCCTATCACCTGCAGGAAGCCGGTGCGACGCCAGAGGAGGAGCTGGCGTTCGCACTGGCCACCGCCATCGCCGTTCTGGACGACCTGAAGGAAAAAGTGCCCGCCGAGGCCTTCCCCGCCATGGTTGGCCGTATTTCGTTCTTCGTGAACGCCGGCATCCGCTTCGTTACCGAGCTGTGCAAAATGCGCGCCTTCGTCGAGCTGTGGGACGAGATCACCCGCGAGCGATACGGCGTCGAAGACCCCAAGTTCCGTCGCTTCCGCTATGGCGTTCAGGTGAACAGCCTTGGCCTGACCGAGCAGCAGCCGGAAAACAACGTCTACCGCATCCTGATCGAGATGCTGGCCGTTACCCTGTCTAAAAACGCCCGCGCACGTGCCGTGCAGCTGCCTGCATGGAACGAAGCTCTTGGCCTGCCCCGCCCGTGGGACCAGCAGTGGTCCCTGCGTATGCAACAGATCTTGGCCTATGAGACCGACCTTCTGGAATTCGACGACCTCTTTGACGAAAACCCCGCCGTGGAACGCAAAGTGGCCGAACTGAAAGACGGTGCCCGCGCCGAGCTGGCCCAGATCGACGGCATGGGTGGCGCGGTTGCAGCCATCGAATACATGAAGTCGCGTCTGGTGGACTCCAACGCTGCCCGCATCGGCAAAATCGAGGTTGGTGAGACCACCGTCGTTGGCGTGAACAAATGGCTCGAAACCACCGAAAGCCCGCTTACTGCGGGTGACGGCGCCATTATGGTTGCCGATAAAGAAGCCGAAGCTGACCAGATCGCGCGTCTGGAACAGTGGCGTGCTGATCGTGACGACGCCGCCGTGAATGACGCTTTGAGCGCCCTGCGCGCCGCCGCCAAGTCCGGCGAGAACATCATGCACTCGTCCATCGCTGCCGCGAAAGCGGGCGTGACCACCGGCGAATGGGGCGAAGTGATGCGCCAGACGTTTGGCCAGTATCGCGCACCCACCGGCGTGTCGAAGAACCCCTCGAACCGCACTGAAGGTCTGGATGAAATCCGTAGCCGCGTCGACGCCGTGTCAGACGCGCTTGGTCGTCGCCTGAACTTCCTTGTGGGCAAACCGGGGTTGGACGGACACTCCAACGGTGCCGAACAAATCGCCGCCCGCGCCCGCGACTGTGGCATGGATATCACCTATGAAGGCATCCGCCTGACGCCTGAAGAGCTGGTGGCCTCGGCGCTGGAAACCAAAGCCCACGTGGTCGGCCTGTCGATCCTGTCGGGCAGCCACATTCCGCTTCTGGAAGAGCTGATCGAACGGATGAAAGACGCTGGTCTGGGCGACGTTCCTGTCGTGGCCGGTGGCATCATTCCCGACGACGACGCCGAGCGTCTGCGCGCAATGGGCGTGGCCAAGGTCTATACGCCGAAAGATTTCGAGCTGAACACGATCATGGAAGACATCGTGACGCTTGTGGCCCCCAGCTCGGTCGCGGCTGAGTAAGCCAACAAGCCCACTTAAATTCAAACGGCACCTGTCGCCCGCGCGGCAGGTGCCTTTTCCTTTTCAGGACTTCGCGCTACCGTCACCTCAAACAAAGATTGGAGTGTGACATGACCGTCCATATCGGGGCCGAACAGGGCCAAATCGCAGAAACCGTTCTGATGCCGGGCGACCCCTATCGGGCGCGCTGGGCCGCTGAAACCTTTCTTGAAGGGGCAGAACTGGTCAACGAAGTGCGCGGGATGCTGGGCTTTACCGGCACCTACAAGGGCAACCGCGTGACCATTCAGGGATCTGGGATGGGAATGCCGTCGATCTCGATCTATGCGAACGAGCTGATCCGCGATTACGGTGCGAAGACGCTGATCCGCATCGGGTCTTGCGGGGGCATGCAGCCTCATGTGAAAGTTCGTGACGTCGTGATCGCGATGACCTGCACAACCGTGGGCACGCCGTCGAACACCATTTTTCGAGAGCTGAACTACTCGCCCTGCGCTGATTACGGTCTTTTGGAAGCCGCTGTTGCAGCCGCACGTGGCCGCGATGTCGGCGTGCATGTGGGTGGGATCTACAGTTCGGACACGTTCTATGACGAACGCCCAGACCTGAACAAAGAGATGACCCGCCACGGCATTCTGGGGGTCGAGATGGAAGCCGCCGAACTTTACACGCTGGCCAACCGCTATGGCGTACGGGCTTTGGGGATCATGACGGTTTCTGATCACTTGCAAACCGGAGAGGCGTTGCCCTCGGACCAACGCGAGAAGACCTTTGGAGATATGGTTGAGATTGCACTTGAGGCCGCCTTCGCCTGACCGCACACGATCATCCTGAATGCGAAAGAGGCGCCTTTCGGCGCCTCTTTTATTCGTTATTGGTCCTCTTTCGGCGTGTCATCCGAAGGTGATGCACGCCACGGTCCCTCAGAATTTGGTGTCGCTACGGGGCTAGACCGTGCCACTGCCTTTTTTGCCGTACGTCGGGCAAACAATCCAGGCCCCGGTCCATCTTCGCCGTACCACTCTTCGTTCCGCGTGGCGTACATGGTCGCCCCGATCGCCACGAAGGCCAGCGTGGCGCCCGCCAGAAGTGCATAGTCGGTCGAATAGAGGATCAGATAGAGCACTGCGTAAAGCAGCACCAACATGCCCCCCAAAACCCACGTCCGGCTTCCAAGCTTCAATGCGAAGCGCCCAAACATCAAAAGCAACAGGATCAAGGCCGCCGCCGACCCGATGTAGGCAACGGTAAAGCCCACCTGCTCGGCATAGGCCAGCATCAGAAGCGTAAACACGGCCTGTGACAGACCGATCAGAAGGTATTGGACCGGATGCACTGGTTTCTTGCTTTGCATATCCATCAGAAGCACCGTCAGGAAGGTCAGCGACACGAACAGGATGCCATAGCGCGCCGCGCGCCACGCTTTCTGATAGAAGTCATTGGGCTGATAGAAGCTGACACCAAAAGACGTGTCCCGCCGCGCGCTCTGCTCGTAATCCTGTCGCGAGATTTGCGGCAGGCTGCGTGCCAAATGAGGGATTGTCCATTTGGCTTGGAACCCTGTCTCGGAAATCTCGGACCCGTCGGGCAGAAATGCACCACCAAAGCTGGGATCCGGCCAGTCGCTGTTCATCTCAACCGTCGAGATCCGCCCCACCGGGGCCACGCGCAACTCGGCAGCACCGTTCAGCCCCAGAACCAAATCAAACTTCGTTTGGTCTTTGCCGCCAGGCAACAGCGCCGTCAAACCCGCGGCATCGCCCAAGGGCTCCATCAGGATTTCGTCCGCACCCGATGTAAGACGTGCTTCGCCGCGCAACGCGCGGTTCGAGCTGACGGTCAGACGTAGGCTTGCTTCGTCCCAGACAGCAAATTCATTCTCGTCCAGCTGAGCCTCAACTCGGTCAAACGGGTACTCGGTCGCGATGTTGGCCTGCGCCTGATAGACAGGCACTTGGAAGATGCCGCGGTGGCGCATCTGGGTTTCGGTCGTGATTTTGACGTCGAACACATCCGGATAAACATAAAGCGCTTGCCGGCTTTCGATCCGCTCAACCTCGACCAGTTTTTGTAGGTTCTCGCCAGTTTCCTTGTCGCGCATGACCAGGCCAGTGGCCTCGTCGATCACATTGTGAAGCTCGGTCACAGTCACGCGGGCCTTGACCGGAATGACCACGCTTGGCCCCGAGATCGTTTGCTGTCCGCCCCATTCCTGACCAACTGACCGGATCGTATCTTCGGAATAGTGACGTCGAGAATTCACGATGTCCGACACCATCATCAGAGGGATGAACATCACAAGGCAAAGAACGCCCACAATAATAAACCGCCAGCCGAGGGATCGCATGGCATACTCCTTTTACTGCACTACTCTACACTATGGGTTGAGACGCGACATTCAAGTTGCGGTTTTCCTTAGCGTCCGTGGCTTTGGTCATAGCCGTTCACATGCGGGGACCGCCATTCACCCAGCGCGCCGTTCTCTGGTGCGAACACCTCGACCAACAGCGGGTGGCAAGCCGCGCTGTCCGAGCTGTGTTCGTCTGAACAATCGCCGCCGGGACAAGCGCTAAGTGCGCCCAGAAGGTTAATTTCAGCAAAGAATTCAAGGTAATCTCCGGGACGGACGGGGCTGGCTTTCATGAAGTATTGTCCTGTGTCGCGGGTGAACCCGGTGCACATGAAGACGTTCAGCACGTCATGCACATGCGGCTGTGCCGCGTCCAGCGTACACCCCAGATGGTCGGCCAACGCACGGGTCAGGTTGGAATGGCAGCAATGATGATACTGCCCGCCGGACAGCAGGTTGTTCGTGTACGGATCGCAGCGCGTACCGATCACATCATGGACCGAGCCGCCAAATTCATCGAAGCCATACCAATCCAGCGTGTCGTCGATGATCGTCGCCATCGGGCGCATGGCGGGGAAGCTGGTCCACATCCGGTCAGAGACAGACAAATGCGTGCCATGCAAGGCACGGGTCTTGCCGGAATAGAACCGCTCGTTCAGGTCATCTGCGTTCCACAAGTTCAAGTCCCCCACCTGCGACCCTTCAACTGAAGAGATGCGGAAGAACTGTCCGGCAGGCACGCTGAACGTGCGCGCGTCACGGGCCGGGATCAGAACCTCATCGACCTTCTGCGCCGTCGCACGGGCGCGCTGGTACAACTCCAGAGCCGGTGCGGTCAGACTGTCCACCGGATAGCAAATGACGGGCTTCACTGCTTTGCGGGCATCGGCATCTGCGGGCGGCGCATGTGATGGGATCTGGGGTTTCATAAAAGCACTCCGATTGTCTGATCGCATCAAGACACGTGGCCCAAGCAATTGACAAGCCCTTGCAAGATTGCCAAGTCAGTGGCGAAGGGATTACCGATGAAACTTGCTTATGTAATTGCGCCCGGTCGGGGTACGACGAACCTTCTGCTGGCGGGTGTAGCGCAGGCTTTGGCCGACAAAGGTGTGACCCTGTGCGGGACTGTCCAGCTGGACACCGAACGGGCCGAAGAACACCACTGCGACATGGATGTGTTGGTGCTGCCGGACGGGCCTAAAATTCGCATCAGCCAGTATCTTGGCGCCAATGCCCGTGGCTGCAAGCTGAACCCCGAGGCGCTGGAAACCGCCGTGGGCCAAACCGAGGAACGCCTACGCGATGGCGCGGATCTTCTGATCGTCAACAAGTTCGGCAAGCAAGAGGCCGAAGGGCGTGGTTTCCGCGAAGCGGTGGGGCAAGCGCTGGCACAAGACATCCCCGCCATCATCGGCCTAAGCGAAGGATCGCGCGATGCGTTCATGGCCTTCGTGGGCGAGGCGGAAGAAATCACGCCCGAACATGACGCCGTGTTGAATTGGGCGCTTTCGGCAACCGGACGCCAATGACCTGACGTTCCACGACAATTTCCCGTCACAGGATCTTTCCTCATGCGTGACCCGGCGCTAACCTGCGCTGACTCGTGGCGTGCCACGCCGACCCCATCCCATCGACAGGAGCCTTCCGTGAGCCAACGGTCTTTCCGCACCCAACCCGAACACAGCAGCTATGACGTCGTGATTGTTGGGGGCGCGATCATGGGATCTTCGGTCGCGTGGTGGCTGTCGCAAGACACGGATTTCAACGGGCGTGTTCTGGTGATCGAGCGTGATCCCAGCTTTGCGCAATGTTCAACCGCCCATACAAATTCCTGTATTCGCCAGCAGTTTTCCGAAGCTTTGAACGTAAAAGTTTCACAATTCACACTTCAGTTCATCAAAGACCTGCGTGCCAACATGGGCGGCGATGCGCGGATCGAGAACATCGGCGTGCAAGATTTCGGATACCTTTATCTGGCAGACAATGACGCGCGGGCCGAGGAATTGAAGGCCGCCCAAGCCATGCAAGTGGCCCTAGGTGCTGGCACCCGCATACTGACCCGCGATGAACTGGCCGAGGCCTATCCGTTCTATGATCTGGACGACATCATTCTGGGCAGCCACGGGGCGGTCGATGAAGGTTATTGGGACGGTGGCGCACTGTTTGACTGGTTCCGCCGCAAGGCCATCGAGGCGGGTGTCGAATACCTGTCGGGCGAGGTCACGGGCGTTCAGACCGAGGGCGGACGCGCGACTTCCGTCACACTCTCCGACGGCACACAGATCGGATGCGGCCACCTGGTCAACGCCGCCGGGCCGCGCGCGGCGTTCCTGTCGAAAATGGCCGGGCTGGACGTCCCGATCGAACCGCGTAAACGCTTCACTTGGGTCTTCAGCGCGGCTAACCCGCTGGACCGCCCCCTACCCCTGACCGTCGACCCCAGCGGAATCCATTTTCGTCAGGACGGCCCCGAGACCTATATGGTCGGCGCAGCACCCCATGACGACATCGCTGTCGCGCCGGATGATTTCCACATGGATCACAGCATCTGGGAAACCCATGTCTGGCCGCATATCGCCACCCGCATCCCGCAGTTCGAGGCGCTGAAAATCGTCACCGAATGGGCGGGGCATTATGCCTATAACACGTTGGATCAGAACGCCATTCTTGGCCCGCACCCCGAGCTGGAAAACTTCCATTTTATCAACGGGTTCTCGGGTCACGGACTGCAACAGGCCCCCGCCATGGGACGCGGATTGGCCGAGCTTATCGTCCATGGCAGCTATCGCACCATGGTCTTGTCGCCGTTTGGATACGAGCGGATCGTCACTGGCACCCCCTTTGGCGAGAGCGCCGTAATCTGATCAGCCGCGCTTCACCCTCGGTGCGCGCCGTCAGCCAGCGTTTTGACGAACGACAAGATATCGTCGACGGACTCGCCTGCGCCGATCTTCGACACGATGGCTGACCCAACAACGGTGCCGTCGGCCACGCTAGCAATCGCCTCGGCCTTTTCGGGTGTGTTTACGCCGAAGCCAACGATCACCGGAATATCGGTTGCGGCTTTGATACGCGCCACTTCCGGTCCGACGTCTCCGGTTTGCGCCTCGGCCGAACCGGTCACGCCGGTCACCGATACATAATAAACAAAGCCCGAGGTGTTCTGCAGAACCTTCGGCAGACGTTTATCGTCAGTAGTCGGGGTCGCAAGACGAATGAAGTTCAACCCAGCTTTTTGCGCCGGGATGCACAGTTCGTCATCCTCTTCCGGCGGCAGATCCACGACGATCAGGCCATCAATGCCAGCTGCCTTCGCATCGACCAGAAATTTGTCCACGCCGCGATTGTAGATAGGGTTGTAATAGCCCATCAGCACGATTGGTGTGGTGTCATCTTCTTTGCGAAACTCAGCCGCCATATCCAGCGTCTTTTGCAGCGTCACACCTGCACCAAGCGCGCGCTGTCCCGCCAGCTGAATGGTTGGACCATCCGCCATCGGATCGGTGAAAGGAATGCCAAGTTCGATCACGTCGACACCCGCCGCAGGCAGTCCCTTCATGACCTCAAGCGAGGTTTCCACATCGGGATCACCGCCCATGATGTAAGCAACAAAGGCTTTCTGGCCCTTTTCCTTAAGCGCGGCAAACTTGGCGTCGATGCGAGTCATGCGTGATCCCCTTCTTGGTCCAGCCCGGTTTGCCCAAGCGGGACGGGAAAATCAATGCCTCACTGGTAATCGCTGTCCGCCATAATCATCCAACGCACGCCGAACTTGTCGGTCAGCGTGCCAAAAAGTGATGTCCAGAACATCGGTGCAAGCGGCATACGCACCTCGCCACCTTCTGCCAAGGCATCGAACACGCGACGCGTTTCGTCGTCACCCGCAAGCGACACGCAGACATTGCAGCCCGCCATCTCGGGTGTCTCGCCCGAGGGATCATCGCTGGCAAACAGCCAGCCGTCTCCGATGGCCAATCCGGCGTGCATCACCGCATCATCCGGAACACCGGGCATTTGGGCACGATCTTCGTCTGGCATGTCCTTGAATGACATGATCTCGGGCGCCGTTCCGAAAACCTCGCCATAGCGGGTCATGGCAGCGCGTGCTTGGTCTTTGAAAAAAACATAGGGAATAGGTTGCATCAGTCATCCTCCTCCATTTCATGCCTTCCCACTCCACCATGCTTGCGCCCAGCCTGTCAAAGCCCTAGAACGCGCGAGTATTTCAACGACGGAGGCCGTGATGGGTTTCAAGATGGGTATCGTGGGTCTGCCGAATGTGGGCAAATCGACCCTGTTCAACGCACTGACCAAAACGGCTGCCGCACAGGCTGCCAACTTCCCTTTCTGCACCATCGAGCCCAATACGGGCGAAGTGAACGTGCCCGATGCGCGCCTTGATAAACTGGCTGCGATCGCATCGTCGAAAGAGATCATCCCCACCCGCATGACCTTTGTGGACATTGCAGGTCTGGTGAAAGGTGCCTCGAAGGGCGAAGGGCTGGGCAACCAGTTTCTGGCCAACATTCGCGAAACCGACGCGATTGCCCACGTTCTGCGCTGCTTTGATGATGGCGATGTGACCCACGTCGATGGGCGCGTGAACCCGGTCGAAGACGCCGAAGTGATCGAGACCGAGCTGATGCTGGCCGATCTAGAAAGCATCGAAAAACGCCGCGCGGGCCTGGTGCGCAAGCTCAAGGGCAACGACAAAGACGCCCAACAGCAGGATCGTCTTCTGGCCGCCGCACAGGAAGTGCTTGAAAACGGCCAACCCGCCCGCACGGTCGACGTGGATGAAGAAGACAAGAAAGCGTGGAATCTGCTGCAGCTTCTGACCACCAAGAAGATCCTCTATGTCTGCAACGTAGACGAAGGCGACGCGGCCACCGGCAATGCGTATTCGAAAGCAGTCGAAGACATGGCGGCGGCGCAGGGTGCTGCATCCGTCGTGATTTCCGCCAAGATCGAAGAAGAGATCAGCCAGCTGGAAGACGATGACATGGAAATGTTTCTGGAAGAGCTCGGCCTGACCGAAGCTGGTCTGGATCGCCTGATCCGTGCCGGTTACGAGCTTCTGCATCTGGAAACCTACTTCACCGTCGGCCCGAAAGAGGCCCGCGCCTGGACCATCCGCGAGGGCACCATGGCTCCGCAGGCAGCCGGCGTGATTCACGGCGATTTCGAGCGTGGTTTCATCCGGGCCGAGACCATCGCCTATGACGATTATGTCGAACTGGGCGGTGAAGGCCCCGCGAAAGAAGCGGGTAAGATGCGGGCCGAAGGCAAGAGCTATATGGTTAAAGATGGCGACGTGCTGCACTTCCTGTTTAACGCCTAATCTTACTTAGATTCCAAACAACTAAAGCCGCGACCGCTCGTCGCGGCTTTTTCTGTTTCTGGTGGCGTGCACGTGTCCGCGCCCCGCGTTCCCGTGCGGAGATTAATTTCCCCGCCAACAGAAATTAATTTTACCATCTGGTAAAACTTTTGATTCTATGCCCTACTGATTGCACCAAAGCCAATCCAAGGAACCAGCTATGGCACATATCAACAGGGAAAACGGCGTTGCAGCCGGGCGGTTAGACCCGACGCAAGTAGCCGACAACTTTACAGATCTTCACCCGGAATATGATGGGCACGAGGCATTGGTCGCAGCGGATCGCTGCTATTTCTGCCACGACGCACCATGCATGACCGCCTGCCCAACCTCGATCGACATTCCGTTGTTCATCCGGCAGATCGCCACCGGCACACCCGAGGCCGCGGCGAAGACCATTCTCAACCAGAACATCCTCGGCGGCATGTGCGCTCGTGTCTGCCCGACCGAGACCTTGTGCGAAGAGGTTTGCGTGCGGGAAACCGCAGAAGGCAAGCCGGTCGAGATCGGACGTCTACAGCGCTTTGCGACCGACACGCTGATGGCATCAAACACGCATCCTTTCACCCGCGCAGACAAAACCGGAAAATCGGTTGCCGTCGTTGGCGCTGGCCCCGCAGGCCTGTCCTGCGCCCACCGTCTGGCCATGCTGGGCCATGACGTCGTGATGTTTGAAAGCCGCCCCAAAGGTGGTGGCCTGAACGAGTTCGGCATCGCCGCCTACAAATCCACCAACGACTTCGCCCAGCGCGAGCTAGACTGGCTTCTCTCCATCGGCGGGATCGAGATCCGCTATGGCCAATCGCTTGGGGACGGGATCACGCTGGACGCGCTGCAAAGCGATTTTGATGCAGTGTTCCTTGGTATGGGATTGTCGGCCGTGAACGCATTGGGAATGGACGGCGAGGACAAGGGCAACGTCTCGGACGCCGTTGATTTCATCGCAGAACTGCGTCAGGCGTCTGATCTGACCTCCCTGCCCGTCGGTCGCCGCGTTGTCGTTATCGGTGGCGGTATGACCGCGATTGATGCGGGCGTGCAGGCCAAATTGCTGGGCGCGGAAGAGGTCACAATCGTGTATCGCCGCGGACAAGAGGCGATGGCCGCCTCGAGTTTCGAACAGGAGCTTGCGCAGCAGAAGGGCGTGACCCTGATCTGCAATGCGACCCCTGTGGGCGTTGAAGGCAACGGGTCGCTAACCGGCGTCACCTTTGCGTATACCGAAACCCAAAACGGCAAGCTGGTTACGCTGGACGAGACATTTACCTTGCCCGCCGATCAACTGTTTAAAGCCATCGGTCAGAAGCTGGGCAACACACCCGACGCGCTGGCCTTGGATGGCGGCAAGATCAAGGTCGACGACGCCCAGCGCACAAGCGCAACAGGTGTCTGGGCCGGGGGCGACTGTGCCTCGGGCGGAGATGACCTGACTGTTACCGCCGTTGCCGAAGGTCGCGATGCGGCCATGGACATCCACACCTCATTGATGGGAGCAAGCTAATGGCCGATCTGACATCAAACTTCCTAGGAATTTCATCTCCCAACCCGTTCTGGCTGGCCTCGGCCCCGCCGACGGACAAAGAATACAATGTCCGTCGTGCGTTCGAGGCTGGCTGGGGCGGCGTGGTCTGGAAAACCCTCGGAGAGGAAGGACCGCCCGTCGTCAACGTGAATGGTCCGCGCTATGGCGCGATCCACGGCGCCGATCGACGGTTGCTTGGCCTGAACAACATCGAACTGATTACCGACCGCCCGCTTCAGGTCAATCTGGACGAGATGACCCGCGTGAAGAAGGATTATCCTGATCACGCGCTGATCGCCTCGGTCATGGTGCCTTGCGAAGAAGCCGCGTGGAAAGAGATCATTCCACGCATCGCAGAAACCGGTTGTGACGGGTTTGAGCTGAACTTTGGTTGCCCGCATGGCATGGCCGAACGCGGTATGGGATCGGCTGTTGGCCAAGTTCCCGAATATATCGAGATGGTCACCCGGTGGTGTAAAGAAGCCACTGACCTGCCGGTGATCGTGAAACTGACGCCCAACATCACCAACATTCTGATGCCTGCTCAGGCGGCAAAAGATGGTGGCGCGGATGCGGTCAGCCTGATCAACACGATCAACTCGATCACGTCCGTTAATCTGGACGCCATGTCGCCCGAACCGATGATCGATGGCAAAGGCACGCATGGTGGCTATTGCGGCCCGGCGGTGAAACCCATCGCGTTGAACATGGTGGCCGAGATTGCACGCAATCCTAGCACGCATGGCCTGCCCATTTCAGGCATCGGCGGCGTAACCACATGGCGTGACGCAGCCGAGTTTATGGCGCTTGGCGCAGGTAACGTACAGGTCTGTACCGCGGCCATGACCTATGGCTTCAAAGTGGTGCAAGAGATGATCTCGGGCCTCAGCCAATGGATGGACGAACAGGGCTACAATTCGATTGATGAAATTGTAGGTCGCGCTGTTCCCAATGTGACGGACTGGCAGTATCTGAACCTGAACCACGTCACCAAGGCGCGGATCAATCAGGACGATTGCATCAAATGCGGTCGCTGCTTTGCCGCTTGCGAAGATACCTCGCATCAGGCAATCACCATGTCCGAAGACCGTGTCTTTGATGTGAAAGACGATGAATGCGTTGCTTGCAACCTGTGCGTCAATGTCTGCCCCGTCGAAGGCTGCATCACGATGGAAACCATCGCGCCCGGCGCCATGGATGAACGGACCGGAAAGCCTGTTGCGGATGAGTATGCGAACTGGACAACCCACCCCAACAACCCCAGCTCAGCCGCTGCGGAGTAAAAACCCTTCGGCCCTGCCGCCCACGTGGCAGGGCCATTTGGCGATGCTCAGCTTTTCAATGCTGGTATCGCTGTCCTTCACCTTTGGACATATCGTAGCGCGCGACATGGCCCCTGCGGCACTGAGCACCGTACGCTTTGCCTTGGCCGCGTTGCTGCTGATGGCTGTCGCAAAGGCGATGCGAGTGCCGCTTGCCCCAGTGTTCCACCGCTTCTGGCGTTTCGGCCTGATGGGCGGTCTGATGGCCGTCTATTTCATCACGATGTTCGAAGCTCTGCGCGTCACCTCTGCCGTGTCGACCGCCGCTGTCTTCACCCTGACACCTCTGATGGCTGCGGGGTTCGGCTATGTCATTGCCCGCCAGTACGCCAGTCGCTGGACCTTGATCGCCCTAACCATAGGCGCTGTGGGGGCAGTCTGGGTGATCTTCCGCGCTGATCTAAACGCGCTTCTGCGGTTCGAGATCGGCTTCGGCGAGGCCCTGTTCACACTGGGCGCTTTCGCCCATGCGATGGTGCCAGCCCTCGCCCGCAAGCTGGCCCACGATGTGAAACCCGTCCAGACATCGCTCGGGACCATCCTAGGCGCACTGATTGTCACGGCGATCTACGGCGCGCCGGACCTGATTGCGACGGATTATGCTGCCCTACGTCCGGCAGTCTGGCTGGTGATCATCTATCTGGCGGTTGCAGCCACAGCCGGGTCTTTTTTCCTGCTGCAATATGCAGCCCAGCGCCTGCCAGCGGGCAAGGTCATGGCTTATACCTACCTGGTGCCCAGCTGGGTGGTCCTATGGGATCTTCTGCTGCACGGAAAAACACAGCCGCTGATGCTGCTTTTGGGTGTCTTTGCTACCCTTCTGGCGCTTCTGATGCTGCTTAAGGCCGAAGCGTCCTGATCAACATATCCTTGATGAAGGCTTCTGCATCCTCGAACCGCGTTGCTGACCGATCCGGTCCCAGAACCGAGCGCACCTGAACGTCGAAATCCGCATAGTGCTGCGTCATCGCCCAGATCGAAAAAATCAGGTGATGCGGGTCTAATGGCGCAAGCTTACCCGCGTCCATCCAGCCCTGAATGATGGCGGCTTTTTCGTCGACCAGAGTTTTCAGATCGGTGGGCAGAACCTCTCCCAGGCGCGGGGCGCCATGCAGGATTTCCGTCGCGAACAAGCGGCTTTCGCGGGGCATATTGCGCGACATCTGCACCTTGCGCGAGACATAGGTCAGGATCTCGTCCATCGGGTCGCCATCCGCCGTCAGATCATGCAACGGCTGCACCCATTTCTGAAGCAGGCTTTCCAGAAGCTCGGCATAGATCTCATCCTTGCCGGCGAAGTAATAGACCACGTTCTGCTTGGACAACCCGGCGGCCTTCGCCACCTGCTCTAACGTCGCGCCACGCAAGCCTTTTTCCGAGAAAACATCCAGTGCGGCTTCGAAGATCGCCTGCCGCTTTTCCATCTGATTGCGCGTCTTACGCGCTGTTGTTCCCGCCCGCGCCATTACGCGCCACCATGCTTTTCAACGCCACGCAGAAGCAGGTCTTTCACCGCCGTTTTCGTGTCGTCCCACTGCCGGTTCGTCAGCTCGACCCCTTCGTTCAGCGTGGTGATCTGATGGGTAAAATCCGCATAATGCTGGGTAGTCGCCCAGATCGCATACAGCAGATGGCGCGCACTGATCGGGCGGATTTGCCCGTGTTCGATCCACGCCTCGATCACGATGATCCGGTCTTCCGTCCAGGACCGCAGCTCGTCTTCCAAATAGTCTTGCACAATCGGCGCGCGCTGAATGATCTCATTGGCCCAGACCTTCGAGCCATAGGGCCGCGTTCGCGCCAGATCGAGCTTGGTGTCGATATAGTCGCCCAGCGCCCTGATCGGATCGTTGTCGACGGTGATGCTGTCTGCCGCCGCGCGCCAGATGTCAAAGATCTCGCCCACGACGCGACGATAAAGAAGTTCCTTGGTTTCGAAGTAATAGACCACGTTGGATTTCGGAATGCCCGCCTGTGCCGCGATCCGGCTGATCGAGGCGCCTGCGTACCCGAACTCGGCGAACACGCGTTCAGCAGCGGTTAGAATCCGCGCCGTGATTTCCTGCCGATTGCGGCTTTGAATGCCTTTTGTCGCCATACTTACGTCAACACTTCACACCTTAATTCTGCGTAACTTTCGCGCAGTTCTTTACCTTTTCGCACGAGATTTCCTCAGAAAACAGAACAATTCGCACGATCGTTCAGAAAAATGTTGACCGATCGTGCAGAAATCATCCAGCCTGATGACAAGACGGAATCTAAATTCCGCATACACATTCATGTGTACCCAAAGGGAGATGAATATGACCAACAGGAAAAACCTGCGCATCGATGCGGATCGGCTGTGGGACAGTTTGATGGAGATGGCCAAGATCGGCCCGGGCATCGCAGGCGGCAACAATCGCCAAACACTGACCGATGAAGACGCCGAAGGGCGCGCGCTGTTCCAAACATGGTGCGAAGCCGCCGGCATGACCATGGGCGTCGACACGATGGGCAACATGTTTGCCACCCGCCCCGGCGAAGACCCCGACGCCCTGCCCGTCTATATGGGCTCGCACCTGGATACGCAGCCCACCGGTGGCAAATATGACGGCGTGCTTGGCGTGCTTGGCGGATTGGAAGCAGTCCGCACGATGAATGACCTGAACGTCAAAACGAAGCACCCGATCGTCGTTGCCAACTGGACCAACGAAGAAGGCACGCGTTTTGCCCCCGCCATGCTGGCCTCGGGCGTGTTTGCTGGCAAGCACACGCAGGACTGGGCCTATGACCGCGAAGATGCCGAGGGCAAAAAGTTCGGCGACGAGCTGAAACGCATTGGCTGGGTCGGCGACGAGGAAGTCGGCGCCCGCAAGATGCATGCGATGTTTGAACTGCACATCGAACAAGGCCCCATTCTGGAGGCCGAAGGCAAAGACATCGGTGTCGTCACCCACGGCCAAGGGCTGAACTGGCTGGAAGTGACCATCATCGGCAAGGAAAGCCACACGGGCTCGACCCCCATGCCCATGCGGATCAACGCGGGCCGGGGCTTGGCGCTGATCACCGAACTGGTCCACGAGATCGCCATGAAGCACCAGCCCAACGCGGTTGGGGCCATCGGTCATGTCGACGTCTATCCGAACTCGCGCAACATCATCCCCGGCAAGGTCGTCTGCACGGTCGATTTCCGCTCGCACCTGCAAGAGGTGATCGACGCGATGATCGCGGAGTTTGACGAGCGCGCGCCGAAGCTTTGTGCTGACATTGGCGTCGAGATGAGCTGGGAAATGGTCGGCACCTTCGACCCGCCCGCCTTTGATGAGGGCTGTGTGAAAGCCGTGCGCGATGCGGCGCAAGAGCTAGGCTATAGCCATATGGACATCGTGTCCGGCGCGGGCCACGACGCCTGCTGGATCAACGAGATCTATCCGACCGCTATGATCATGTGCCCCTGTGTGGATGGCCTGAGCCATAACGAGGCCGAGGACATTTCCAAGGAATGGGCGGCGGCCGGCACGGATGTGTTGATGCATGCTGTATTGGAAACGGCGGAGATTGTGGAGTGAGATGAAACCGCACGACACCTCAGAATCAATCAATCAATTTTTAGAGAGGGAAAGCAATCTCCCTCCCTATGAGACGTTTTTGATCGAATGTTGTGAACGCGCGTGCATGAAGCCACTAAGGGATCTCACTCCATCAGATATTGTAGCACTGCTCAGAAACGAGCCTGACGCACTCACTTACCTCGTCCCTAAAGCACTCGAGATACTTTCGAATAATCCCGTGATTTTTGGACGCCAGATGGAGGGTGATCTTTTCGCGCAAGTCCTTCGTGTTCCCAAAGAATATTGGAGAACACATGAAGAGGATTGGAGCTTAGCTTACCTTCTTATCACAAATTTGGAAGAGGCCGTTGGGCAAATCTGGCCGGTCAAAGACGCGTTTCTTAGTATCGAAGAACGTGCGGCCGAACCGACAAGGAGAATAAAAACATGACCAAAGTCATCAAAAACGGAACCGTTGTGACAGCCGACCTGACCTATAAGGCAGACGTCTTGGTCGACCATGGAAAGATCATCGAGATCGGCCCAGATCTGAAGGGCGACGAGGTCCTCGACGCCACTGGCTGCTATGTCATGCCCGGCGGGATCGACCCGCATGTGCACCTCGAAATGCCTTTTATGGGCACCTATTCCTCAGACGATTTCGAAAGTGGCACGCGCGCCGGTCTGGCGGGCGGCACCACGATGGTGGTCGACTTCTGCCTGCCCAACCAAGGTGAAAGCCTGCTGGATGCGCTGAAGCGTTGGGACAACAAATCGACCCGCGCGAACTGCGACTATTCCTTCCACATGGCCGTGACATGGTGGGGCGAGCAGGTGTTTAACGACATGCAGACCGTCGTGCAGGAGCGCGGCATCAACACCTTCAAGCACTTCCTTGCCTATAAGGGCGCGCTGATGGTGAATGATGACGAGCTCTACTCCTCATTCAACCGTCTGGCCGAACTGGGCGCGACCCCCATGGTGCACGCCGAAAACGGCGACGTGATTGCCGAGCTGTCCGCTAAACTGCTGGCCCAAGGCAACACCGGACCTGAAGCGCACGCCTATTCCCGCCCCTCTCAGGTCGAAGGCGAGGCCACCAACCGCGCTATTATGATTGCCGATATGGCCGGTGCACCGCTTTACGTCGTGCATGTCTCTTGCGAGGAAAGCCACGAAGCCATCCGCCGCGCGCGCATGCAGGGCAAGCGCGTTTGGGGCGAGCCGCTGATCCAGCATCTGACGCTGGATGAAAGCGAGTATTTCAACAAAGATTGGGACCACGCCGCGCGTCGCGTCATGTCGCCCCCGTTCCGCAACAAGAAGCACCAAGACAGCCTGTGGGCTGGTCTGCAGTCAGGCTCTCTGAGCGTTGTGGCCACCGACCACTGCGCCTTCACGACCGAGCAGAAACGCTATGGCGTGGGCGACTTCACGAAGATCCCCAACGGCACCGGCGGGCTTGAAGATCGGATGCCGATGCTCTGGACAAACGGTGTCGCTACGGGCCGTCTGACGATGAACGAATTCGTCGCCGTGACCTCGACCAATATCGCGAAAATCCTGAACTGTTACCCGCGCAAGGGTGCTGTTCTGGTCGGCGCAGATGCTGACCTTGTGGTCTGGGATCCTGAGAAGTCCAAGACCATCGCGGCTGGTAGTCAGCAATCCTCGATCGACTACAACGTTTTCGAAGGACACGAGGTCAAAGGCCTGCCGCGCTTCACCCTGACACGTGGTCAGGTCGCGGTGCATGACGGAGACATTCGCACACAGGAAGGCCACGGCGAGTTTGTCGCCCGCGAGCCTAACGCCACCGTCAACACCGCGCTTTCCAAATGGAAAGAACTGACCGCACCCCAGCCTGTCAAACGGACAGGCATTCCTGCAACGGGAGTTTGATGCACGTGACTTCGGATACGGTAATCAAGGCAGAAAATCTTGATCTGACCTTTCAGACCAATGACGGGCCAGTACATGCGCTAAAAGACGTGTCGCTGGACATCAAGAAGGGTGATTTTGTCAGCTTCATCGGCCCCTCGGGCTGCGGCAAAACCACCTTTCTGCGCTGCATGGCGGATCTGGAAGCCCCCACGGGCGGTAAGATTACGGTCAACGGCGTGACCCCGCACGAGGCACGCCAATCCCGCGCCTATGGCTATGTGTTTCAACACGCGGGGCTTTACCCATGGCGGACCATCGGGCGCAATGTGCGCCTGCCGTTGGAAATCATGGGCTATCCCAAGGCTGAACAAGACGAGCGGATCAAGCGCGTGCTTGAGCTGGTCGATCTGGAGGGGTTTGAAAAGAAGTTCCCGTGGCAGCTGTCCGGTGGGATGCAACAACGTGCCTCGATCGCACGTGCGCTGGCGTTCGACGCGGATATCCTGCTGATGGATGAACCCTTTGGCGCGCTGGACGAGATTGTGCGTGATCACCTGAACGAGCAGCTTCTGAAGCTTTGGGCCAAGACGCAGAAAACCATCTGCTTCGTCACCCACTCGATCCCCGAGGCCGTGTATCTATCGACCAAGATCGTTGTCATGTCGCCGCGCCCGGGCCGGATTTCCGACGTGATCGACTGCCCTCTGCCAGCTGAACGACCGTTGGACATCCGCGACACGCAAGAGTTTCTGGACGTGGCACATCGTGTTCGTGAAGGACTTCGCGCAGGACATTCCTATGACTAGAACGCTATTCCCTGTCCTGACCGTGCTTTTCGGCATTCTGGTGATCTGGTTTCTGGCGGTGGCGCCGATGAACATCCGCGTCACGTTGGATCAGGCCGCACGTGCTGGCGCGGACGTCACTCCGACCACCGCACTAGAGCGGCGCGAGGCCTCGGTTCTGTCACTGATGGCCAATAATCGTGCGTATATCGCTGGGGGCTATGACCTTGATCGGCCGCGCCTGCCGACACCTGCACAGGTGGGGCAAGAATTGTGGAAGACCACAGGCGCAATGATCCTGAAAGGGCGCACTTGGTCGAAACGGTCGCTGATTTATCACGGCTGGATCACCCTGCAATCAACCTTCTGGGGCTTTTTGCTGGGCACCTCGGTCGGCATCTTGGGCGCCGTTCTGGTCGTGAAATCTCGCGTGCTTGAGATGTCATTGGTCCCTTGGGCCATCATCTCGCAAGCCGTGCCCATCGTGGCCCTGGCCCCGATGATCATCGTCCTGTCATCTCAGGCGGGGATTGAAGGGCGCGGGTTTCCCAAAGCGCTGATCTCGTCCTACCTGTGTTTTTTCCCGGTCATGGTCGGCATGATCAAGGGGCTGCGCGCGCCCAACGCCGAGCAGTTGGACCTTTTGAAGACCTACTCGGCCTCGGGTCAGCAGCAGTTCTTGAAACTGCGGGTTCCAGCGTCCCTGCCCTATCTGTTCACGTCGCTTAAGATCGGCGTCGCTGCGGCCCTTGTAGGCGCCATCGTTGGAGAGTTGCCGACTGGTGCGATCAGCGGGTTGGGCGCACGGATCTTGATCGGAGATCAGTTCGGTACACCCTTGGCGATCTGGTCGGCCTTGTTCGCTGCCGCCATTTTGGCCGGTGTACTGGTCACGCTTCTAGACCGAACGCAGCATGTCTTGTTGCGCAAGATGGGGATGCGCACATGAGCTGGATGATCTTCGCCTTTGTCTTCTGGATAGGTGCCTGGGGCGCCAATATCGCCCTTGTCCGCTCGCGGCTGTCGGACACGACAGCGGTAAAATACACTGTGCCGATCCTGTTTGGCCTCACCATCGTTGTGCTGTGGGAGGCCGTGGTCCACAGCTTCGCAATCTCACCCGCCATTTTGCCCGCCCCCTCAGCCGTGGCCGAGCGCTTCGCGAACTCGACCGGCATGTTGTGGGAAGATTTCGTCCAGACCGTCCTGAAAGGCGCGCTACGCGGCTATCTGATGGGTGTGCTCGCGGGGTTTGTGGTGGCGGTCTTGATCGACCGATCTCCCTTCCTGACACGAGGGCTTCTACCCATCGGGAACTTCGTGGCGGCTCTGCCCATCGTCGGCGTTGCCCCCATTCTGGTCAGCTGGTTCGGGTTTGACTGGCACTCTAAGGCCGCCGTGGTGGTTGTAATGGTGTTCTTCCCTGTGCTGGTGAACACCGTACAGGGGTTGCGCGAAACCGACGCCATGCTGCGCGACCTGATGAAGACCTATGCGGCTGGATACTTCAAAACGCTGCTCAAACTGCGCATTCCCGCCGCCATGCCCTTTATCTTCAACGGGCTGAAAGTCGCCGCGACGCTTGCCCTGATCGGTGCAATTGTGGCTGAATACTTTGGATCCCCTACCCGCGGCATGGGGTTCCGGATTTCAACGGGTGTCGGCAGCCTGTCGATTGATCTGGTCTGGGCCGAGATCGTCGTCGCCGCATTGGCAGGCACTGCCTTTTACGGCATCGTCGCATTCATAGAAAAGAAGGTGACCTTCTGGCACCCGTCACAAAGAGGCTGAGTAAATCAACCCGAAAACCAAACAAAAAAAGAATTCAACAAGGAGAGAGACATGAAACTTAAATCAATGATCGGCGCAGCAGCCCTTGCCGTCAGCGCAAGTGCGGCGACTGCGGCAGATGATGTCACACTGCAGCTGAAATGGGTCACACAGGGCCAGTTCGCTGGCTATTATGTGGCGCTTGAGAATGGCTATTACGCAGAAGAAGACCTGAACGTCACCATCCTGCCCGGCGGCCCCGATATTGCCCCCACGCAGGTGATTGCAGGTGGCAGCGCGGATGTTGTCGTTGAATGGATGCCCGCAGCCCTTGCAGCACGCGAAAAAGGTCTTCCGCTGGTGAACATCGCCCAACCCTTTGCGTCATCGGGCATGATGCTGACTTGCTGGGGGGACGTTGGTATTTCCTCGCCCGCCGATCTGGCCAACCGCACCCTTGGCGTCTGGTTCTTCGGCAATGAATTCCCCTTCATGAACTG
The DNA here is from genome assembly GCF_900302485.1 of Aliiroseovarius pelagivivens. Taxonomy (NCBI): domain Bacteria; kingdom Pseudomonadati; phylum Pseudomonadota; class Alphaproteobacteria; order Rhodobacterales; family Paracoccaceae; genus Aliiroseovarius; species Aliiroseovarius pelagivivens. Next base: position 2,021,901 of record NZ_OMOI01000001.1, read on the forward strand.
GATGTCCAAGCTAGGCCTGTCCACCGATGGCAAAAGCGAAACTGGGGTTGAAGTGCTGAAGCAAGCGTTCAACGTGGACGCGCTGTTGCAGCGTCAGGCCGACTGTATTTCGACCATGGCCTATAACGAATACTGGCAGGTCATTGATGCAGGTGTCAGCCCGGACGAACTGGTGACCTTCAAGTATGAAGACCAAGGCGTCGCGACGCTGGAAGACGGTCTGTATGTTCTGGAAGAGAACCTGTCGGATGCCGCCTTCACCGATAAGATGGAACGTTTCGTGCGCGCCTCGATGAAGGGTTGGAAATGGGCCGAAGATAACGCCGAGGCCGCAGCCGGGATCATTCTGGACTATGACGAAACCGGCGCCCAGACCGAGACCCACCAGATCCGCATGATTGGCGAAATCGGCAAGCTAACCGCCGGGTCGAACGGATCGCTGGACGAAGCTGCATACCAACGCACTGTCGAAACGCTGTTGGGCGGTGGCTCGGATCCGGTAATCACCAAGGCGCCTGAAGGGGCATGGACCAGTGCCATCACCGATGCCGCACTGAAGTAATTCCCTGATATAAAACCGAAAACGGCGCATCCTATCGGGTGCGCCGTTTTTCTATTCAAGCCTTAGACCGGCCGAAAATGTCGCTGGTACGGGCGGTGGGACTCGAACCCACACGGCACAAGGCCTTCGGATTTTAAGTCCGATATGTCTACCATTCCATCACGCCCGCACAGCGCTCTTTTTCCTAGCGCCAAAGATCGGAAGGGGCAACGGCAGATCACAGCGAAGTGCCATCTTCCTTCACCGCTTGCATCGCCACATGCGTCGAGCTTTGCGCCACATGTGGCAGAGAGCTGATCTTTTCCCCCAGAACCCGGCGATAATCGCGCATGTCCTGCGTGCGTACCTTCAAGAGATAGTCGAAATGGGCGGCGAGCATATAGCACTCCTCGACCTCGGGAATGGCGGCGACCCCTTCGTTAAAGGCTCTCAGCGCGGCCTCGCGCGTGTCTGACAGCTTGACCTCGACAAAGGCGACATGGTCGCGACCCATACGGATCGGATCGATCTGGGCGCGATAGCCGGTGATCACGCCGGTTTTCTCAAGCTTCTTCAAACGCGCCTGCGTCGGCGATTTCGACAAGCCAATCTTCCCCGCCAGATCGGTGATCGAAATCCGCCCGTCTGTCGACAGAATATCCAGAATCAAACGATCGAAGCGATCAAACTCGACTTTCCATTCGTCCTGCAATTCTCACACCTTTCAGATATTCTTTTCCATACCTAGCATATTTTCAGTCATTTTGACCAGCCATTTTGAGATATGATAGTCACAACGACAAGTAAGGAGATCCGCATGACCACCGATCTGCGCAGATTGATTGATGACCTCGCCTACACGGATGAGGAACGCCATATTGCTGGCCTTGTGGACGCCGCAAATCTGTCCGACGCCGACCGCGCGCGGATTGCAGCCAGTGGCGCGAAGCTGGTGCGAGGCATCCGTGAAAGCTCGGATCCCGGCTTGATGGAGGTCTTCTTGGCCGAATACGGCCTGTCCACTGACGAAGGCATCGCGCTGATGTGTTTGGCCGAGGCTTTGCTGCGCGTACCTGATGCGGAGACCATTGATGCGCTGATCGAAGACAAGATCGCGCCGTCGGATTGGGGCAAGCATCTGGGCCGCTCGTCTTCGTCGCTTGTGAACGCCTCGACCTGGGCGCTGCTGTTGACCGGCAAAGTTCTTGAGGACCGTGAACCAGGCATCGCCGGCGCGTTGCGCGGGGCCGTGAAACGTCTAGGTGAACCCGTCATCCGCACCGCAGTTGGTCGCGCCATGAAGGAAATGGGCAGCCAATTCGTGTTGGGCGAAACCATCGGGGCCGCGATGAAACGCGGATCCAAGATGGAGGAAAAGGGCTTTACCTATTCTTATGACATGCTGGGCGAAGCCGCGCTGACAGACAGCGACGCACGCCGGTATCAGATGGCCTATGCCAAGGCGATTTCTGAAATTGCGGACGCCTGCACATCAGACGACATCCGGTCGAACCCCGGCATTTCGGTCAAGCTGTCTGCACTCTTTGCCCGCTACGAACGTGGCCAGCAGAAACGTGTGATGGAAACCCTCGTCCCGCGCGTGTCGGCGCTAGCACAGCTGGCGAAATCGGCAGGAATGGGCTTCAACATCGACGCGGAAGAGGCCGACCGCCTGCAGATCTCTCTGGACGTGATCGAGAAGGTTTTGGAAGACCCCGCACTGGCCGGATGGGACGGGTTTGGCGTTGTGGTCCAGGCCTATGGCCACCGCGCAGGTGCCGTGATCGACTGGCTGCATGAAACCGCCGAGCGTTTGGACCGCAAGATCATGGTTCGTCTGGTTAAAGGTGCTTATTGGGACAGCGAGATCAAGCGCGCGCAGGTCGAAGGGCTGGAAGGATTTCCCGTCTTCACCCGCAAGGTTGCGACCGACGTCAGCTATATCGCCAACGCTAAGAAGCTCTTGGGTCTGACCGACCGCATCTATCCGCAGTTCGCCACCCACAACGCCCACACGGCAGCCGCCATTCTAGACATTGCGCAGACTTCGGGCGTTGACACGCAGGCATATGAGTTCCAGCGCCTGCATGGCATGGGCGAGAGCCTGCACCAGATCATCATGGACGGGAACAAGACACGCTGTCGTATCTATGCGCCCGTAGGTGCGCATCGCGACCTGCTGGCCTATCTGGTGCGGCGTCTGCTGGAAAACGGTGCGAACAGTTCATTTGTGAACCAGATCGTCGATGAAAGCGTCACACCCGAAGAGGTCGCCGCCTGCCCGTTCGATGCCCTCGCCATTGACGCGCCGCATGTTCCCACCGGCCCCGAGATTTTCGGGGCACGCAAGAACTCGATGGGTCTGGACCTGACCTATGATCCGCATCTGGCTCAGATCGAGGTCGCACGCGGGACGTATGCCGATACGGACTTCACCGGCGCTCCGTTGATCGCAGGCACACCCAAAGGTGGACCCGTCGTGATGGTCAAGAACCCGTCGACCCATGCGCCAATCGGCCAGATCACATGGGCGAGCGCTGAAGACGTCGAAACTGCCTTGGCCTCTGCCAAAGCTTGGGATGCCAGCGCTGCGGAACGCGCTAAGGTCCTGAACCGCGCTGCGGATCTTTATGAGGAAAACCTTGGCACCTTCTTCGCTTTGCTTTCGCGCGAGGCGGGGAAAATTTGGCTGGATTGCATGGGCGAACTGCGCGAAGCCGTTGATTTTCTGCGGTATTACGCCAGCCGCGTAGAGGATCACGCCCGCGCACCCGTCGGCGTGTTCACCTGTATTTCGCCGTGGAATTTCCCGCTGGCCATCTTCTCCGGCCAGATCGCCGGGGCTTTGGCCGTGGGCAATGGCGTGCTGGCCAAACCCGCCGAGCAAACCGGGTTGGTCGCCTATGAGGCTGTGAAACTGCTTCATCAAGCGGGCGTGCCACGCGAGGTTCTGCAGCTTTTGCCGGGTGACGGTGCGACGGTCGGCGCGGCTTTGACATCTGATGCGCGGATCGGCGGCGTGGCCTTCACCGGCTCGACCGAAACCGCCCAGATTATCCGACGCGCCATGGCCGCCAACATGGCGCCATCGGCCCCTCTGATTGCCGAAACCGGCGGCTTGAATGCGATGATCGTGGACTCGACCGCCCTACCCGAGCAAGCCGTGCGCGACATTGTCGCCTCAAGCTTCCAATCCGCAGGCCAACGTTGTTCGGCCCTGCGCTGCCTTTACGTGCAAGAGGACGTGGCCGACGCTATGACGGACATGCTGGTCGGCGCAATGATCGAGCTAAAACAGGATGACCCGTGGCACCTGCACACCGACCTTGGACCGGTGATCGATAACGAGGCATATCAGGGCATCAAGACCTATATAGACGCCGCCCGTACCGAGGGCCGCATCGCGCACGAGCTGACCGCACCCGAAGGCGGCTTCTTTATTGCCCCGACCCTGATCCGCGTAAATGGGATCGAGGATATGAAACGCGAGATCTTTGGCCCGGTTCTGCACATTGCCACCTTCAAGGCGAGCGAACTGGATCAGGTGATCGACGCGATCAACGCCACCGGCTATGGCCTGACCTTCGGACTGCACACCCGAATTGACGACCGGGTGCAGCATGTCTGTGACCGGATGCATGTGGGCAACGCCTATGTGAACCGCAACCAGATCGGTGCCATCGTCGGCTCGCAGCCCTTCGGCGGTGAAGGCCTGTCGGGTACCGGCCCGAAAGCGGGTGGCCCGATGTACATGGATCGTTTTTGCCAAGCGGCTTTGGCCGATCGGCATGAAGATGATGGCGGTGTTGCACCAACCCAGGACGCGCTGGCCGATTTGATTGCCAAGGCGCGCAGCGACGAGACGCTCTCGTCCTCCCGCCTGCCCGGCCCGACCGGAGAGCTGAACCAACTGTCCGTTCACCCTCGCGAACCTTTTTTATGCGTGGGACCGGGAACTGCCGCGGCGCAGGCACAGAAATCCGCGATTGAGGCACTAGGCGGCACCGCCGTTCTGGCCCCTAACTTGGGATCGGACACCCTTGAAGAAATCGCCGGTATCGGTGGCGTGGTCTTCTGGGGCGCGGACGATATGGCGCGCCAAATCGCCACCGCGCTGGCCAAACGCACGGGGGCCATCCTGCCCCTGATCACCGGCGCACCAACGGCAGAAACGGTGACCCATGAACGTCATCTCTGCGTCGACACAACAGCATCTGGCGGCAATGCCGAGCTACTGATGCTAGCCCAAACCAAGGCCTGAACGGCCGGTGACTTGACCCGGTGGCACGCATCGGGTCAAGTCAGCCTATGTTCCCAATTCGCGACCACAACCCATCAGAACGCCGCCCGTTTATCACCTTTGCCTTACTGGCGGTGAACACGGTGATCTTTCTGTATATGTGGCCGCTCTATGGAAGCGCCGAAGCCTCTCAGGTGTTCATAGACTACGGCATGATCCCGCAGCGTTTATCACTTGGGTTGAGCCCGGAAACGCTTATCACCTCGATGTTCCTGCATGGTGGCTTCATGCATTTCGCGGGCAACATGCTGTTTCTTTGGATCTTCGGAGACAATCTGGAAGACATGCTGGGCCATGTCCGTTTCCTGCTGTTCTATCTGGCCACCGGAATTGCCGCAGCACTTCTGCAATATACCACGGACCCCAGCAGCACTATTCCAATGATCGGCGCTTCAGGTGCGATCGCGGGCGTGATGGGAGGCTACCTGTTGCTGTTTCCCAAGGCCAAGATCGATGTTCTGTTCATCATCGTGATCATCTTCAAGATCATACCCATCCCGGCATGGGCGGCCCTACTGGTCTGGTTCGGCCTTCAGCTGTTCAATGGCGTGGCATCCTTTGGGATGGACGGCGACGGCGTCGCCCACTGGGCCCATGCAGGGGGATTTATCGCCGGACTCGCCTTGATTACGCCCCTTTGGCTGCGGCTTGGTGCGCAACGCTTCTGGTCGCGCACAGATGGCCACCCCGATCACCCCGAGGCGAAATACAAACTGTCCCGGTCCAGCATTCCGCGGACCCGGCGACACAAGCGTTAAATATGTAGAAAAGGGGTCGGTGAGACGCGCCCAGCCAAGCGAAAATCCCGTGCGCGCCCTAGTTCCCGCCTACGGACTGCTTCGAAACGACTTCGCTAATCTTATTTGCAAGACTTGGAACGCTTGAGCTAACGGTAAACCCGGCGAACAGACCAATCATCAGGACAGCTGCAGTCAGCGCGACCCAATCAACGGTAACGGCGCCATCTTCGCAACGCGCAAAGCGAGCGAGCTTATGTGATCTGAGCGGCAACATAGTCATAGTCTATTTTATTGGCTACGTTTGCGGCACAAATGTGTCGTGCCGCTTTCTTTTCCACCTCAGGGCGCAATAAATTTAGGTGTTTTTCACCAATTTATTGAATTTATCGAAGATTGGCTCGTTGCTAGCAACAATGCTGCCGCTGTCCAGAATCGATTCACCTTCAACCGGACCGACCATACCGCCAGCCTCGCGCACGATCAGCAGACCGGCCGCGATATCCCAAGCGTTCAAGCTCCGCTCCCAATAGCCATCATAGCGCCCAGCGGCGACATAGGCCAAATCCAGAGCCGCAGATCCAAAGCGGCGAACACCTGCGCAAGAGGGTAGAATGCGGGCCAGATCCTGAAGCGTTTCAGGCAAATCAGAGCGTCCACCGAACGGTAGGCCCGTGGCGAAAATGCACTCGATCATGCTTGAACGGCCAGATACACGCAGGCGGCTTTGGTTCAGCCACGCGCCTTCGCCTTTTTCGGCATAGAACATTTCGTCCTTGGCGGCATCGTAAACAACACCGGCGACGATCTCGCCCTTGTGCTCCAGCGCAATCGAAATCGCCCAATGGGGCAAACCGTGCAGGAAGTTGGTCGTGCCGTCCAGCGGATCGACGATCCAGCGGCGGGTCGGATCTTTGCCTTCAGCGGCTCCGCCCTCTTCTGCCAACCAGCCATAGTTGGGGCGCGCTTCCATCAATTCATCGCGAATGATCTTCTCGGCAGAGATATCCGCCTTCGACACAAAGTCGCCTGCACCCTTCATCGAGACCTGCAGGTTCTCGACCTCGCGAAAGTCTTTCACAAGGCTGCGGCCAGCCAAGCGGGCCGCTTTAATCATTACGTTCAGATTTGCACTGCCTTGCATCGAAAGGACTCCTGAGGTTTCAAACGGCGCGTATACGCCTGTAAGCCTTGTTTGCCAAGCCTGAAAGGACGTCAGCCGCGTTGAAGTTTTACCGGTTCCGAGCGGCACAATCGGATCATGTGTGCCATGAACGGTACCATCGTGTCTTCGTCCCGTGTTGCGGCGTACATCTGCTTGCGCAGACCACCTTCTGTCAGCGGTTTCGTGACGAAATCTGGATTGCGCTTTACATCCCCCAACACCCAATCTGGCAGAACCGCGACCCCGCGTCCTGCCGCGACAAGCATCAAGATCACCTCGGTCATCTCAACCTGTCGGGTGCCGCGCGGCTCGATCCTTTCCGGGGTCAACAAGCCCGTAAAAACATCAATTTTCGAACGATCCACCGGATAGGTCAGCAAAAGCTCCTGCTCGAAATCCTCGGCAACAATATAGTCCTCATCCGCCAATCGGTGCCCTGCCGGTGCCACAAAACGCGGCTCGTAAGCAAAAAGCGGAGAGAAGGTGATGCCCGCCATAGCAACTGGGTCCGAGGAAATGACAAAGTCGACTTCCTCGCGCCGCAGGGCTTCGATCGCATCAAAGGCAAGGCGCTGGCGGATATCCAGATCCACCTCCGGCCAAGCATGGCGCAGCTTGTCGAGCACTGGAAACAACCAGTCGAAACAGGCGTGGCACTCAATCGCGATGTGTAAACGGCCAGAACGTCCGGACTGCAGCGCCCGGAACTCTTCTTCTAGGCGGTCGATCTCGGGCAGCACCTGTTCTGCTAACCGTAAAAGCTTCATCCCCGCCGGGCTAAGGCGCATCGGCTTGGTGCGACGATGAAACAGCTCCATCCCGACTTGATCTTCCAGCCCCTTGATCTGGTGACTTAACGCGGATTGCGTAATGTGCAGGATATCTGCCGCACGGGCCAGAGATCCGGATTGGTAAATGGCCCGGATGGTGCGCAGATGGCGAAACTCGATGTACATGCATGATCCTCATGTTCTTTTTGAGAATTATGAATTTGTCTCACAATCGCCAATGAGGCACAAGAGGACAACGCCGCAAAACTGACGCCGAGGATACTATGATTACGCCCAATATCTCGTTCGAGTTCTTTCCCCCGCAATCGCTGGACGCCTCGTTCCGTCTTTGGGAAACCGTGCGTCAGCTGGCGCCGCTGGATCCCAACTTTGTCTCGGTCACCTACGGCGCAGGTGGCACCACGCGTGAACTGACCCATGATGCGGTCGGCACGATCCATAAACATTATGGCCTGAACGTCGCGGCGCACCTCACTTGCGTAGATGCCAGCCGCGAAGAAACCCTGGCCATTGCGAAAAGCTATGCCGAAGTTGGCGTAACGGAAATCGTTGCCCTACGCGGCGACGCTCCGAAAGGAACTGACCATTTCGCCCCCCGCGAAGATGGTTTCGAAAACTCGGTCGAGCTGATCGAAGCCCTTGCAAACACCAGTGATTTCCACATCCGCGTGGGTGCCTATCCCGACCCGCACCCAGAAGCATCGGATCTGGATGCCGACGTCGCATGGCTGAAGCGCAAGGTCGATGCGGGCGCAGGCTCGGCCATCACGCAGTTCTTCTTTGAAGCTGACACGTTCTTCCGCTTCCGCGACAAATGCGAGAAGGCCGGGATCGACGTGCCGATCATTCCGGGCATTCTGCCCATCGAAAACTGGAAGGGCGTGCGTAAGTTCGCCGAGCGTTGCGGTGCAACGGTACCAACTTGGTTGGATGATGCCTTCCATAAGGCTGAACGCGACAACCGCACCGACCTTCTGGCCACAGCGATCTGCACCGAGCTGTGTTCGGATCTGATCGAGGGCGGCGTTGAAGACCTGCATTTCTACACGCTGAACAAGCCCGGCCTGACCCGCGATGTTGCGCATGCTCTGGGGGTCACACCGCAGATCAGCCTGGCAAACGTAGCCTGACACGGGACACCACGACGTCACAAACACTGTGACCCAGCGTAAGACTTGCGCCTATATGAACACGACCTAGCCTTTCTGAAGACCCCTTCGGAAAGGCTTTTTCATGCTGAATGCGACCTCGTTTGACCAATTGCCAACCCTTGACGTCACGGCCTCGATGTCAGGGCTAGAGTTCATGCAAAGTGTCCTGAACGGCACCTTGCCCGCGCCGCCGATTGGCAAGCCGCTGAACTATCACCTGCATGCGGTCGAAGATGGAAAAGTCACGTTCCACGGCACCCCGAACTTCGAGCATTGCAACCCGATGGGCACCGTTCATGGTGGCTGGTACGGCACGCTTCTAGACAGCGCCATGGCCTGTGCAGTGATGACCCGCGTTCCGAAGGGATCGGTCTATACCACTTTGGAATACAAGGTGAATATCCTGCGCCCGATCCCACCCGGCATGTTGATCGAGGCCACGGGTCAGGTGCAGCACGCGGGACGCTCGACCGGGATTTCCAATGGCGAGATTCGGGGCGTCGAGGATGGCAAGCTGTATGCCACCGGCTCGACCACATGTATCATCATGAAAGTTGCCTAGAGCGCCAGCGACTGCACCGTCACTGTTTCAATCGCGCCATAGCCGTTGAACCGCGTGACGGTCGCAAAGCTGTAAGCCCCCATGCCCGCGATCAGAAGATAGTCTTCTTCGGCCAAATCGTCAGGAAGCCGTAGCGGATCAGGCAACTGGTCGATGGAATCGCAGGTCGGCCCGAACACAACGCGCTTTTCCAACGCGCCTGTGTGCAAGTCGCCATCGGCGCGCACAGTTTTCAACCGATCCGGCACCCCAATGGACGGCGCTTCCGACAATGCGCCATAAATCCCGTCATTCAAATAGACGGCACCGTCTTCGCGGATGGCTTTTACACAGGTGGCAAGGCTGAACGCCTCGGCCACCATGGCGCGGCCAGGCTCGCACACCAGTTCGGGCGCGTCTTCGCCAAACTCCACCACCACAGCGGCGTGAATGGCGTGAAAGATCGCCTCGAGATCCGGGGCGATACCGCGATTGGCGGCAAAACCGCCGCCCACATTCAGCCGATGCAGGCGAATGCCCGCACGTTTTGCCACATCGGCACATTGCGACACATACGCCACCCATGCTGACGGGTCTGCGCATTGCGTACCGGGGTGAAAGGTCATGGAGGGGATGAAACCCGCCGACTTTGCGTGCGTAAGAAGGGCGACCGCCAGATCAGGGTCAGCACCAAACTTCGCGCCGAAATTATAGGCCGCTCCTTCGACGGGAAGCGCCAGACGTACCGAAACTTCAACACCCTCTGGGGGAACCTGTGCGATCAGCTTATCCAGCTCGCGCGCACTGTCCACGGAATAGGATTGTACGTTCAGGGCGACGGCCTGAGCGATCTCGGCGCGCGAACGGACGGGATTGTTATAGTGCATCTCGACATCACGAGATACAGCACGAAGCGCCAGCATCTCGGCCGGGCTGGCCACATCGAAGGCCTGCAGGCCTGCAGTCACGAGGTTCTCCAACACCACAGGTGTATCGTTGGCTTTGACCGCATAGGTCACCAGCCCATCGAAGCCTGCGATGAAGCGGCGCGCCGTCGCCTGCAACACGGCTGGCGCGAAGTACATGACCGGCTGCATTGGGCGCTCGGTTTTAAGGTGGGACAAGGGGGTCAGCCAAATCGAGGGTTGTCTGCTCATGGTCTTATTTCCGGGATCCTGTTGACGCTAACCTTAGAATCACAAGTCGCGCCGTCGATTTCCAGTGGCACTCCGGGCGATTTGTCGCTTTAATGTCGTCATATTGAAGGAAAGATCTGACAAATGGACGATACAGACCGCGAACTTTTGGCCCAGCTCGAAGGCAACGCACGACTGCCGGTAGCAACTCTGGCACGACGCCTAGGGCTGGCACGATCGACCGTGCAGGCGCGGATCGAACGCCTTGAAGAGAAAGGCATTATTGCCGGCTATGCGCTTCGATTGGGGGACGCGGCGCGCGGGGATCGCATCCGCGCGACGGTGTTGATCTCGATCGAACCACGCTCGACCCCGGCGGTATTGGCGCGTCTGAAAACCCTGACTCAGGTCGAAGCCGCCCACACAGCGTCCGGTCGCTGGGACATGGTGCTGCAACTGGCGGCACCATCGACTGCTTTGCTGGACGAGGTGCTGGACGCGATCGGTGAAATTGATGGGGTGAAGGGGTCGGAAAGTCTGATCCACCTCTCGACGCGGATCGACAGGTTGGGTTAGGATCACCGCAATAGATTAAAACCTTTCAAGGAAAATACCGTGGATTTTAAAGACTTTAAGACCCATCGCACCGCTCCGATTGAGGGTCAGAAACCGGGGACGTCCGGGCTGCGCAAGAAAGTCGCGGTATTTTCCGAACCGGGTTATCTGGAGACCTACACACAGGCGATTTTCAACGCGATTGACCCCGCGGGAAAGACCTATGTTCTGGGCGGCGACGGACGCTTTTTCAACAGCGAGGCCATCGTCACGATCCTGCGCATGGCCGCTGCCAATGGGGTAACAAAAATCATCCTCGGCCAAAATGGCATCCTGTCGACCCCGGCGGTCAGCCACCTGATCCGCAAACGTGGAGCGGATGGGGGATTCATCCTGTCAGCCAGCCATAATCCGGGCGGACCGAACGGCGATTTTGGGCTGAAGTACAACACCGCCAATGGTGGCCCCGCCCCGGAATCGATCACCGACAAGATCGTTGCCTGTGCCGAGACGATCTCGGAATACCGGATCTCGGGCGACCTGCCCGAAACGCTTAAAACCCTAAGCGATCTGGGCAGCTATACCGTCGATGACATGGAGATCGAGGTCGTCGATCCGGTCGATGACTATGCCGCGTTGATGGAAGACCTGTTCGACTTCGATGCGATCCGCAAGATGATCAGTTCTGGATTCACGCTGCGCTTTGATGCCATGCACGCGGTCACAGGACCTTATGCCATCGAGATTTTGGAGCGCCGGCTTGGTGCGACCACGGGCTCGGTTGTGAATGCTATCCCCCTGTTGGATTTCGGCGGCGGGCATCCGGACCCCAACCCGGTTTGGGCCAAAGACCTGTTCGATCACATGCACGGACCGGACGCGCCGGACTTCGGAGCAGCCTCGGACGGGGATGGTGACCGCAACATGATCGTCGGGAAAGACATCTATGTCGCGCCATCCGACAGCTTAGCCGTATTGGCGGCAAACGCACATCTCGCCCCCGGTTATGCGCATGGGATTGCAGGCGTTGCGCGATCGATGCCGACCTCGGCGGCGTCGGACCGCGTGGCAGAAAAACTGGGGATTGAAGCGTTCCAAACTCCGACGGGCTGGAAGTTCTTTGGCACCCTGCTGGACGCAGGCCGCGCCACTCTATGTGGCGAGGAAAGCGCGGGCACGGGCTCGGATCATGTGCGCGAAAAAGACGGGCTGTGGGCGGTGCTGTTGTGGCTGAACATCCTTGCAGTTCGCGGTGAAAGTGTGGCCGACATTCTTCTGGACCACTGGCAGACCTATGGTCGCGATTACTATTCCCGGCATGATTACGAGGGGTTGGACACGGACGCTGCGAACGCGTTAATGGCCGAGCTGAAAGACAAGCTGCCCACCCTGCCCGGCCAGACGGCCGCAGGGCTAAACGTGATCGCCGCAGAAGATTTTGCCTATACCGACCCGATTGACGGCTCTGTCGCCACGGGACAAGGCGTTATCCTGACCTATGCAGGCGGCGCGCGCGCAATGCTGCGTCTGTCAGGCACCGGAACCGAGGGCGCAACACTGCGCGTTTATCTGGAGCAATACACCGCCCCTGACGGCAACCTGATCCGCGACACGCAAGAGGCCCTGTCAAATGTTGTTGCCGCCACATCGCAGGTGGCAGGCATTCAAAAGTTGCTAGGTCGCACGGGACCGGATGTTGTCAGCTGAGCGGAAACACCAACTCTGACATACTCAGATACACAAAACGCCCAGCACTATGCCGGGCGTTTTCTCTTTCAAACCGAAGGGGTGACTACCCTGTCACTTCGGTGCACGTACCGCGACCCCAGCCAGATTTGGCGCCCGAAGCCGAGAAGTCAAAGTGACCGTCTTTCAGGTTTACGTTGTAGTGCAGCGTATAGCTGTAGTCGTCGCTGAACATCAGATAGGTGACCGAGTCGAGCCCCGGATAGACACTGGCGGTCTTCTTTTCACCACCCATCATCAGATGACCATCTTTTCCGCCATCAATGGCCACCAAGGTCACGGTCATTTCGGGCATTTTCCCGTTCGGAACCTCGCAGTTGAAGGTCTGTTCTTGCGCCAAAGCCATAGTCGGGGTGAGGGCCAGAAGAAGAAGTGCTTTTTTCATTAGTGTTCGCCTGTTGATCCGGGTTTCCGTCAGACAGCATAGATTGATCCGTCGCGTGGGCAGAACTGCTACGGGTTGAATATGGCATCATTTTGTCGAAACCCCTTCCAACCGTTACCAATGTTAACCATTTTTTGGATGCCCCGATTTCACGGTCTTTTCAGACAATTTCACCATTCACCTATCCCGCAAGTGCGGGCGGGGTTTCCCTTTGCTGCCCACTTGGGTAAACGGTCTTTAATTTATGAGATTTAGGACGACCACCATGGCCATGGACAAGACCTTCGACGCGGCAGCTGCCGAAGCACGCATCTATAAGACTTGGGAAGACGCTGGCGCCTTCAAGGCTGGCGCAAACGCCAAGCCCGGCGCCGATAGCTTCACCATCATGATCCCGCCGCCCAACGTGACGGGCGCGCTGCACCTTGGCCATGCGTTCAACAATACGCTGCAAGACATCCTGATCCGCTGGCACCGCATGCGCGGCTTCGACACTCTGTGGCAACCCGGTCAGGACCACGCGGGCATCGCCACGCAGTTGCAGGTCGAAAAGATGCTGGCCGAGACGGGCCAGCCGGGCCGTCGTGAACTGGGCCGCGAAGCCTTTCTGGATAAGGTCTGGGAATGGAAGGGCGAATACGGCTCGACCATCATCGAACAGTTGAAACGCCTTGGCTCGACCTGCGACTGGTCACGCAACGCCTTCACCATGGCCGGTGCGCCGGGTGACCCGCGCGTCGGGCACGAGAACTCGGCCGATTTCCACGATGCCGTTCTGAAGGTCTTCGTGGACATGCATAACAAGGGCCTGATCTATCGCGGCAAGCGTCTGGTCAATTGGGACCCGCATTTCGAAACCGCGATTTCGGATCTCGAGGTCGAGAACATCGAGACCCCCGGCCACATGTGGCACTTCAAATACCCGCTGGCCGGTGGCGCGACCTACACCTATGTCGAGAAGGACGAAGACGGGAACATCACGCTGGAAGAAGAGCGTGACTATATCTCGATCGCCACGACCCGCCCGGAAACCATGCTGGGCGACGGCGCTGTTGCCGTGCACCCCGAAGACGAACGCTATGCGCCTATCGTCGGCAAGCTGTGCGAGATCCCGGTTGGCCCGAAAGAGCATCGCCGTCTGATCCCGATCATCACTGACGAATACCCGGACATGACCTTCGGGTCTGGTGCCGTGAAGATCACCGGCGCACATGACTTCAACGACTATCAGGTCGCCAAGCGCGGTGGCATCCCGATGTATTCGCTGATGGATACCCGCGGTGCGATGCGGGCCGATGGCCTGCCCTACGCAGACGAAGCCGCAACCGCCCAGCGCATCGCAAACGGCGAAGAAGGGTTTGACGAGGCGAAGATCGCCGCGATGAACCTTGTCCCGGATGAATTCCGTGGGCTGGATCGTTTCGAGGCCCGTAAGCTGGTGGTCGATCAGATCACCGCCGAGGGTCTGGCCGTGATGATCACCAAAACCGTCGACGTCGACGGCGAGGACGTCACCGGCACCGTGCCCTACGTTGAAAACAAACCGATCATGCAGCCCTTCGGCGACCGCTCGGGCGTTGTCATCGAGCCGATGCTGACCGACCAGTGGTTCGTGGATGCCGAGAAGATCGCCGGCCCGGCGCTGGACGCTGTGCGCAATGGCGACGTGAAGATCATGCCGGAAAGCGGCGAGAAGACCTTCTATCACTGGCTCGACAACATCGAGCCGTGGTGTATCTCGCGCCAGCTATGGTGGGGACACCAGGTGCCGGTTTGGTATGGCCTTGATCTGTCTGGCAAGGGCTTCAAGGACGACGAGAACAACAGCGAGCTGGATCTGGTCGAAATGGGCCGCCTGCTTCTGGACCAAGATCTTCTGCCCGGTCACGAGCACAGCCACTGCGCCCACGACTTCGACGCCGTCGCGCCGCATTTCGACGAAGTTCTGGTGACGCTGCCCGCACCGCTGAACCACGCCCGCGTGGTCGAAGTGGCCACCCGCGCCGAAGCGACGCACATGTTGGCCGAAACCCTTGCAACCTATGAGACCTCGCAGGATCCGACCAAGCTGGTTTACCCGGTATGGCGCGACCCCGACGTGCTGGACACATGGTTCTCGTCGGGTCTGTGGCCGTTTGGCACTTTGGGCTGGCCGCAGGACACGGACGAGCTGAACCGCTTCTTCCCGGGTGACGTGCTGATCACCGGTCAGGACATCCTGTTCTTCTGGGTCGCCCGGATGATGATGATGTCTCAGGCCGTGTGCCACAAAAACCCGTTCCACACGGTCTATCTGCACGGGCTGGTCCGTGACGAGAAGGGCAAGAAAATGTCCAAGACCACGGGCAATGTGATCGACCCTCTCGAGATCATTGACGAATACGGTGCGGACGCTTTGCGGTTTACCAACACTGCCATGGCTTCGATCGGGGGCGTGTTGAAAATGTCCAAGGATCGTGTGGCTGGATACCGGAATTTCGGCACCAAACTTTGGAACGCTGCAAGATTTGCGGAAATGAACGACTGCAAACCGGTCGCTGATTTCGACCCCACAAGCCCGACGCAGACGGTGAACCGCTGGATCGTCTCGGAAACCGCGAAAATCCGCGAGGATGTGGATGCCGCCCTGACCGCCTATCGTTTCAACGACGCCGCGCATGGGCTTTACGCCTATGTCTGGGGCAAAGTCTGCGACTGGTATGTCGAATTCTCAAAACCGCTTCTGAACTCGGAAGACGAGGCTGTGTTGGCCGAGACCCGCGCCACCATGGCTTGGGTCATCGACCAATGCCTGATCATGCTGCACCCGATCATGCCCTTCGTGACCGAAGAGCTGTGGGGCCAGATCGCCGAACGTCCGAAGATGCTGATCCACGCTGATTGGCCGGAGTATGGCGATGAACTGTTGGACGAAGACGCTGCGCGCGAGATGAACTGGGTGATTTCGCTGATCGAAAACATCCGTAGCGCCCGCTCGCAGATGCACGTCCCCGCCGGTCTGAAAATCCCGGTGATCCAGCAGGAACTGGACGCGGCTGGCCGCACCGCTTTGGAAAACAACCAAGCGCTGGTGATGCGCATGGCACGTGTCGACTCGATCACGGAAATGGCCGAGTTGCCCAAGGGCTGCATCACCGTTGCGGTCGCTGGTGGCATCTTTGCTCTGCCGCTGGCCGAGATCATCGACGTGGACGAGGAAATCGCGCGGCTTGAGAAGACACTGGGCAAACTGGCCAAGGAACTGGGTGGCCTGCGCGGGCGTCTGAAGAACCCGAAATTCGCGGAAAACGCTCCGGCCGAGGTATTGGCCGAGACGCAGGCGAACCTAGCCGCCCGCGAAGAGGAAGAGGCGACGCTGAACGGCGCCCTCGCCCGTTTGAAAGAAATCTAAGGGACAGGCCGGGGCAACCCGGCCTTTTCTTTTTGTGGGCGGCTACGGCACCAGCCGCTCGACCGCGCGCATCATCCCCATGGATTTGTCATAGACCAACGTCAAAACTCGGCGCATCGGCGGTGTTTTTGCGGCTTGCACAGCCACCTGAGGAAGCCGTGTGGCGGCCCCAGCAGCAGCGGCAGAGGCAAGAAAGGTTCGACGGTTCATCCCGGACATAAGGCGTCCTCCACTTATTAAGAACCATTCTTAACTAACAACGATCCACGCAATTTCAACCTTGCCGGACCGCGCCTGCCCTGCTCTAACCTGCATATGACCAAGACCTATGCCCGCCTGACGCCGCTTGCCGACAGCCTGCCCTCAACCGTGCCCTTTGTCGGTCCTGAAACGCAGGAACGCGCCCGTGGCCGTGCGTTTGCCGCCCGACTTGGCGCAAATGAGAACACGTTTGGCCCCTCGCCCAAGGTGATTGCGGCGATGTCCGAAGCCGCGGGCGGCGCCTGGATGTACGGCGATCCCGAGAACTTCGATCTGCGCCACGCGCTGGCTGACCATCACGGCATCGCGCCCGAGACCATACTGGTCGGCGAAGGGATCGATGGAATCCTTGGATATCTGGTGCGGCTGATCATTGGACCGGGCGACAAGGTCGTGACCTCGCAGGGCGCGTATCCGACCTTCAACTATCACGTTGCCGGCTTTGGCGGCGTGTTGGAGACAGTGCCCTATCAGGACGATCACGAGGATCCCGAAGCGCTGATTGCCAAGGCGACCGAAGTTGGGGCCAAGTTGGTCTATATCGCCAATCCGGACAACCCGATGGGGACGTGGCATGATGCCGAGACGATCCAGCGCATGATCGACGCAGTGCCCGAAGGTTGCCTGTTGGTGCTGGACGAAGCCTATATCGAATTTGCCCCGGAAGGGACCGCGCCCACTCTGAACACGGATGACCCGCGTGTGATCCGGATGCGTACATTTTCTAAGGCATATGGCATGGCTGGCGCACGAGTTGGTTATGCGATTGGGCAGGCCGAGCTGATTACCGCCTTCAACAAAATCCGCAACCATTTCGGCATGTGCCGCATCAGTCAGGCTGGTGCGCTGGCCGCGTTGAAGGATCAACCTTATCTGGCGCAGGTCGTCGCGAATGTTGCGGATGCGCGTGCCCGGATCGACCAGATCGCACAGGACAACGGCCTGACCACCCTGCCCTCGGCGACCAATTTCGTGGCGGTAGATTGCGGACGGGATGCCGAATTTGCAAAGGCTGTTCTGGATCAATTGATCGCGCAGGATATGTTCGTGCGTATGCCCTTTGCGACCCCGCAAAACCGGTGCATCCGCATTTCAGCGGGACAACCGGAAGAACTGGATGTGTTCGCGGCCGTCCTGCCCAAAGCACTGGCCGCAGCCCGCGCCTAAACTTCTACGAGGATCTCGGCGGCGGCGGGCAACGCACCCTCGCCGTGCTGGATGCCCAGCACTGTTAGGCCCAGATGAAAAGCGGACAGCGCGCACATCACCACCGGTGCGTTCACATGCCCTATGTGGTCCAGACGGAAGAACCCGTCGCCTTTCGGGTCATCTAGCGTCGGGATGCCAAGACCACTGCCAAGAGCGCCGGTATTTCGCTCGGTCCAAGTACGCAAATCGGCGCAACGCGGTGCACCAATATGCAACAAGGTCACAGCATTCGAGCGAAGCGCTGGGTCGTCCACGTTCATTTGAAGCGGACCTTCAACGCCAAGCGTCCACGGGCATGAAACGGCCCTGTGCTTGTTTGTGACGCACGGACAATATACATCCCGTAAGTACCCCTTTGGGCAGATTATTAAAACTGGACCGGAACCGCATGTTCAAGACCTTGTACGCCAAGATCAAACGCCGAGAACGGGCGTGGAAAAACGGGTTCGGGATGGATATTTCGACGCCTGAAGGCCGGCGCGCCGCGCGGCGCCACAACAACCTTGTGGACCACGCTTTCCTTCGTCGAATCTTGCCGAACCGCTATCAGTTGTCGCCGGATGCTTGGCGGTCAAACCAGCCCGACCCAGTGCATTTTCCGGCGCTTCAGGCAGCGGGTATCAAGACGGTGATCAATCTGCGGGGCGAGGATATCTACTCGTATTACCTGTTCGAGGTCGAAGCCTGTCACGACTTCGGAATGACGCTGATCAATCACAAGATGAGAGCGCGTTTTCTGAAAGAACGAGAACGCTATCTCGAACTGCTCGACATCATGGAGCAGGCGGAAAAGCCGTTTCTAATCCACTGTAAATCGGGCGCGGACCGAACAGGCATTGCAGCGGCGCTGTATCTGTTGGACCAATGCGGCGCGAGTATTGACGAGGCTCGCGCGCAACTGTCGCTGAAATATGCGCACCAACGCTGGTCGAAAGCGGGTATTCTGGATGCCATGATTGAAGCCTATGCTGAGTATCACAAGAATGATCCGATCTCGATCCGAGACTGGCTTGAACAGCACTATGACCCCGAGGCAATCACCCAAGCCTTTCAGGCCAAACGGAAAAAGTAATGAGTTCTGAGACCGCCCAAACCGACCAAAAAGAGATGATCCGCTGGATGTGGCGCGGCTATATGCGCGCCTATCGGTTGCCGCTTGCGTTGGCGATGCTTCTGATGCTGATCGAAGGGCTGGCGCTGGGTGGCTTGAGCTACATGATCAAGCCAATGTTCGACGTGGCGTTTTCGTCAGGTTCGACGCAGGCCATCGTGGTCGTGGCTTTGATCGTCGCAGGCATCTTCGTAACCCGAGCTTTTGCCGCCTTCGGCCACCGCGTTCTAATGGTCCATGTGGGCCAACGCGTCGCGGCCAAACTACAGTCGGATATGGTGGCGCACATGCTGTCGCTGGACAGCAGCTATTTCCGCGACAACTCGCCCGGAACGTTGATGGAGCGTGTGCGCGGAGACGCGCAGGCCATCGCCACGATCTGGGAGGTCGTTCTAGCCGCCGTGGCGCGCGACGTGGTGTCGCTGCTGGCACTTCTGGGCGTTGCCATGTCGATTGATTGGCTCTGGGTCGTGGTGGCAGTGGCTGCCGCCCCGGTGCTGACCTATCCGATGGGCATCCTGCAAAGACGCGTACGCAAAACCACGACCGACAGTCGTGGAGCTGCGGCGCAGATCTCGACCCGGTTGGACGAAATCTTTCATGGCATCAACTCGATCAAACTGTCCGGCACAGAGCGTCACGAACAATCCCGCGTCGACCGCGAAATCGACGTATTTGCCAAGACCCACCTGCAAAGCCAAGCCAATCAGGGTGCCATCGTCGCCTTGATCGACATCATCGCTGCCGTCGGCTTTTTCGGCGTGCTGGTCTATGGCGGATTGCAGATCAATGCGGGTGTAAAAACCGTGGGCGAGTTCATGAGCTTCTTCACCGCCATGGCGCTTGTCTTTGATCCGTTGCGCAATCTGGGCAAGGTCTCGGGCGGCTGGCAAGCGGCCAAGGCCAGCCTGACGCGCATTCGCGACGTGTTTGCCCAGCATCCGTCAATCCTGTCCCCTGCCAAGCCCGCGGCCATTCCAAGCAAAGCTGCACAGGCCGATATCGTGCTCGACAACGTGAATTTTTCCTATGGTGAAACCCCCATTTTGCGCGGTGCAAGTTTCATCGCCGAAGCAGGAAAGACCACGGCATTGGTCGGCGCATCTGGTGCCGGGAAAAGCACCGTGTTCAACCTGCTGACCCGACTTGCGGACGCTAAAACTGGCAAGGTCAAGATCGGGGATGCGGACGTGACGGCCCTGCCGCTGGACCAACTGCGCGGGCTTTTTTCCGTGGTCAGCCAAGAGGCACTTCTGTTCGACGAAACCCTGCGCGACAACATCCTGATGGGGCGCGAGGGCGTGGACGAGAAAGCGATGAAACACGCGCTGGACACAGCACACGTCTCAGACTTCCTTCCGCGGCTCGAAAACGGGCTGGACAGTCAGGCGGGACCGCGTGGATCGAACCTGTCCGGCGGGCAGCGCCAGAGGATTGCCATTGCGCGTGCAGTGCTGCGTGATGCGCCGGTGCTCCTTCTGGACGAGGCGACCTCGGCGCTGGACACCAAATCCGAGAAACTGGTGCAACAGGCGCTGGACACGCTGTCCAAAGGGCGCACGACGCTGGTCATTGCACACCGTCTGTCCACTGTACGCGATGCCGACAAGATCGTTGTGATGGATCAGGGCCGCGTTATCGATCAGGGCACGCATGACGAACTGCTGGATCGCGGCGGTCTATATGCGCAGCTCTATAACCTGCAGTTTCAGGATGGCAACGGCGACGCACCAAACAAATCAACCACGCGCAAAGACAAAGTCTATCTGCCCAAGGAAACCAAGGAACCGCCTCGCTGGTCGTTCCGAGGCATTCTGTCGGGCAGCTTATGGCGCAAGCGCAAGGACTGACCCTTGGAAACACAGGAGAGCAACATGACAGACCGCACGGTGTTGAAGATCGCAGGCAACGATCACGTCAGCTTTCTGCAGGGGTTGGTGTCAAATGACGTTAACCGATTGAAAGACGGGTTGGTTTACGCTGCCATTCTGACGCCGCAGGGCAAGTATTTGGCTGATTTCCTGATGGTTCCCGCAGCAGATGCCATTCTGATCGATGTGGCCACGGATCTGGCGCGCCCGCTGGCGCAGCGCCTAACGATGTACAAGTTGCGTGCAGATGTCACGATCGAGGCAACCGGCATCATCCCAGCCCGAGGGCTGGGAGTGGCGCCTGACGGTGCCTATGCTGATCCACGCCACCCAGAACTTGGGTGGCGCGCCTATGATGGGCGCGACAGCGAAGCGGGCGTGGAGTGGGACGCCATTCGCGTCGCGCACTGCATCCCGGAAACCGGGGTGGAGCTAACCGGGGATAGCTATCTGTTGGAGGCCGGGTTCGAGCGGTTGAATGGTGTAGACTTCCGCAAGGGCTGCTACGTCGGACAGGAAGTGACTGCGCGGATGAAGCACAAGACCGAGCTGAAGAAGGGCTTGGCGACGGTGTCAATTCAAGGTGAGGCCCCTGTTGGTACGGCAATCACGCTGGACGGAAAACCTGTGGGGACTTTGTTTACCCAATCAGGTGGTCAGGCAATTGCCTATCTACGCTTTGATCGGGCTGGATCCGGTATGCAAGCTGGGGATGCTGTGGTCGGCTGGGACGGCTAAGGGGCTCTGCCCCCGCATGAATTTCCTGCTGAAAGTCATGCTCCCCCGGGATATTTTCAGTAAGAAAATGCGTGATGGGCGTCAGGCGTGGCGCCATTTTCCATGGCCGATCCCATCAAGCGTATATGCCCCCACGCAATAGCGGATAAGGCGCAGCGTTGGATGGCCCACTGCGGCGGTCATGCGTCGCACCTGACGGTTCTTGCCTTCGGTGATCTTGAGTTCGATCCAGCAATCCGGAACGGATGGGCGTACGCGGATGGGCGGATTGCGCTGCCATAGCCCGGCGGGTTCGTCGATCCGACGCACTTTGGCGGGACGGGTACGTCCGTCCTTCAAGTCGACACCATCGCGCAGCGCTTGAAGGGCAACCTCATCCGGAATGCCTTCCACTTGCACCCAGTATGTTTTTGCAAGTTTATGCTTCGGATTTGCAAGCTTAGCCTGAAGCTTGCCGTCATCCGTCAGCACCAAAAGCCCTTCGCTATCCCGATCCAGCCGTCCCGCCGCATACACTCCGGGCAGGTCAATATAGTCCGACAGGGTTTGTCGGTCGCTGCCTTCATTGCCTCGATCAGTGAATTGCGACAGCACATTGAAGGGTTTGTTGAAGAGGATCGTGGTCATTTGAGCCTTAAACACAAAGGGCAGAGCGCGTGCCCTGCCCTTTTGGGGATCTCACCGAGGCGCTTAGGCGCGTTCGGAATATTCCATGGTTTCGGTGTTAACCACGATGGCTTCACCTTGCCCGACGAAAGGCGGTACCGAGATACGAACACCATTGTCCAGTACGGCAGGTTTGAAGCTGTTGGCCGCTGTCTGGCCTTTTACCACCGGCTCTGTTTCCTCGATGACGCAGGTCACTTTCTGCGGCAGCTTGGCGTTCAGGGCTTCGGTATCATAGAATTCAACCACGATGGTCATGCCGTCTTGCAGGAAGGGGCGGCGTTCGCCCAACAGATCGGCAGGGATCTGGTTCTGCTCATATGTCTCGGTGTCCATAAAGATCAGCATCCCGTCATCTTCATACAGGAACTGCTGGTCCTTCTGCTCCAGACGAACACGCTCGACTTTATCTGCCGAACGGAAGCGTTCATTCAGTTTGGAACCATTGCGCAGGTTCTTCATCTCGACCTGAGCAAATGCGCCGCCTTTGCCGGGTTTGACGTGGTCGACCTTCACTGCAGCCCACAGGCCGTCATTGTGTTCAAGCACGTTTCCGGGGCGAATTTCGTTTCCGTTGATCTTGGGCATATCCTGAAACCTTCACAAAAGGTTGAAATTTCTTGGTCCGACCCTATATCTTGCGGGCTTGACTGTGGCAAGCGCAGGTGAAACGACCAAATGTAACAGCTATGCAACAGGCGCATGGCTGGCATGTGATCCGGGGGATACCGAATCACTCAGAAAACGCCATATTGGCCGCTACGCCAGAAACCGCAAGAGCAAGAATAACAAAGGACGACCATGCTGGACTCCGTAGACGGTACCGCTTTCAATAACGAACAAGGCAACCGCGCGCGCAAATTGTTTGCTGCTGTCGTGCTGGCTGCTTTGGACGACGCCATTGCTGATGATAAAAAATACGGCAACGGCCCTGATCAGATTGCCCGCTGGGCCCGTTCGCGCGATGGGCGCGAAGTGTTGAGCTGTGCTGGCATCGACCCGAACGAGCGTGTCGTCAGCGGCCTGATGGACTTTGTGTCCAAAGGCATCCGCACCTCGGTGGCTTTGAGCCGCGAGGAAAGCGAGCGTCGCAACGCTGCAACGGCAGAAGCCGCCTAAGGCACAAACACAGAATACTCCATGAAATGCGCGTCCCATCCGGGGCGCGTTTTTCGTTACAGCCCTTTCCGATGTCGGAACGGGGCTAGGCCGCGCGGTCAAAAGCGCCTAAGTCATTGGCATGACTAAAGCGATTATGATCCAGGGCGCAGGCTCGAATGTTGGGAAATCCCTGCTGGTGGCAGGGATCGCGCGGGCAGCGGTAAAACGCGGACTGAATGTAGCCCCGTTCAAACCACAAAACATGTCAAACAACGCAGCCGTCACCGTGGATGGCGGAGAGATCGGACGCGCACAAGCGCTTCAGGCACGCGCATGTGGGCTTGATCCCATCGTGGACATGAACCCAGTTCTTTTGAAGCCTGAAACAGACACCGGTGCGCAGGTCATCGTACAGGGCAAACGCTTTGCCACCATGAAAGCGCGCGACTATGGCAAGGCCAAGGCCGAGTTGATGCCACGCGTATTGGAAAGCTTTCACCGTCTGGGCGAGGGCCGCGATCTGGTGCTGGTCGAGGGCGCAGGCAGCCCTGCCGAGGTCAACCTGCGCAAGGGCGACATTGCCAACATGGGCTTCGCCGAGGCCGCTGACCTGCCGGTCGTGCTGGCCGGCGACATTGACCGGGGCGGCGTGATTGCCCAACTGGTTGGCACACATGCTGTGTTGCCGGATGATGATCGCGCGCGGATCAAAGCGTTTCTGGTCAACAAATTTCGCGGGGACCCGACTCTGTTCGCCGATGGCGCGGCTGAAATCGCGCGCCTGACCGGCTGGCGCGATCTTGGCACCCTGCCCTGGTTTGCGGATGCCTGGCGCTTGCCGGCCGAAGATGTGATGGACATCGCGACCCGCAAAGGCGGTGCGTTCAAAATTGCGGTGCCGCGTCTGAACCGGATTGCCAATTTCGACGACCTTGATCCGCTGGTGAATGAACCCGACATCACGGTCGAGATCATCGAGCCGGGTCGCCCCCTGCCCGGTGACGCAGATCTGGTGCTGATCCCCGGATCGAAGTCCACCATCGCCGATCTGGCGGATTTCCGGGCGCAGGGCTGGGACATTGACCTGACAGCCCATATCCGGCGCGGTGGGCACGTTCTGGGCATCTGTGGTGGCTATCAGATGCTGGGGGCCGAGATCATCGACGCTGACGGCATTGAAGGTCCAGCGGGCCGTGTGGCAGGGCTTGGTCATCTGGATGTGGTCACGCATCTCGAGCCGCGGAAGACTCTGGCCCTGACGCAAGCAACACACCTGCCATCGGGCCAGTCGGTCGAGGGGTACGAGATCCATCTGGGACGTAGCGAAGGCCCAGATTGCGACAAAGCGTGGTTGTCTGTGCAGGGCCGCCCAGAAGGAGCCAGCAGCGTAGATGGACGTATTCTGGGGTGCTATCTGCACGGGCTCTTTGCTGCGGACGGATTCCGGCGGCATTTCCTGAATGGGTTAGGTGCGAAGACGTCAGAGGTCAGCTTTGACGTACAAATTGAAACCAGCCTGGATGCGCTGGCCGATCATCTGGAAACGCATCTGGATTTGGACGCCCTGCTGGCCCTGGCCCGCTAAGCCCTAGAGTATTCCGCCTGTACCATAAGACACGAATACCCTGGCACGCCTTCGGCGCTCTCGGAACAGTGGTGTGGCTCTAGATTTCGGGTAAAGGCGGAAAGCTTTAGTCAAACTTTTCCAAGGAAAGAGCGCGAGTCACTTCGCGGCGCACCATTCGGCGGACGGCTTGGGTGATCTTTACCCCCATCTCGCCTTTCAGTTCTTCGCGCACAATCTGCGAGACAATCTCTTGAAGGTGATCTTCGTCGATGAAATCGCTGTCATCTTCGATGATTTCTGCCATCGGGGCGTCATCCACTGTCGCAACAAGCGTTTCGGTGTCGTCGCCTTCATTAGCCACTTCACCTGACAGATCATCTGCCTCAACTTCATCCTCAATCGTTTGGTCTTCGACCTCACCCTCCGGGATTATGTCCGAACCGGCCTGAGTGACCTCGTCGTCGTCGGCTGGCAGATCGGCGTCTGCAATCTCATCCTGCTCAGATGTTAGCTCAAGAGCGCTATCTTCCTCGGGTGTGTCGTCTTGCGCAGGCTCTTCGACCTCGGCCGCGATCACGGGTTCAACAGCTTCGACAGCAACCGCTTCTTCTTCGGCCTCGGCAGTTTCGGACGATGCTTCCTCTGCCGCGCGTGTCATACGTTCATGCAAAAAGGCCACCTGAGCGGTTTCACCCAAAGCATCGCTATCCCAGTTGTCTTCGAAATCAACCTGCAACTCGGCAGGTGGCATCGGCATATCGGGTGAGCTATTCAATCCGGGTTCGGCAATGTTCGTGTCGAAAGACAGGACAAGCGGCGGCACAAGTTTAGCTTCATCAGCGTCCACAGCATCTTCCGCTGCATCTGTCGCTGACAGATCGCCTTGCTCTAGCAATTCCACCGGAATATCGCGGCCTGTGGGCGGGGTTGCTGGTACACTTTGCCCATTGGCTTTCGTGGCCTCGGTCGTGTCGCCCGCGAAGACGCGGAATGCTGGCGTCAGGATCAACTTGTTGTCCTTGGCGTCCGAAGATTCTCCCGTGTCCTTCTGTTCGGGCTGACCGGCAGAAATTAGACGGCGAATCGAAGACAGAACATCTTCGATATCAGCATTCGACACCGGATCCGACATAGGGCACTTCCTGTTCAACTACGACATGCAACCGGATTCCCGGTACATTTCATGTCAGACTAGCCAGTTCAGTCGAACCAGACAACAGCCATAAGTGGAAACTACGGCATCGAGACAAATCTCACACGCCGCGCAAGTCCCGGAAAGTGTGTTATTTCTTACCCAAAGCTTCGAGCACGAGGTCAAGACGCTCGCCCTGCGGGCTGACGCGGTAAACCGGGGCAGACTGGACGGTGTTGTAATAGGCCTCGGGATCATAGGTAACGACACCAAGGTTCAGATGCTCGGCAGTCAGAAGACCCATCGACGACAACAGCGAGTAGACGGCGAAGTACTGATTGGACTGTGCCGTAATCCGGGCAGCTTCCGCATTCAGCAGTTCCTGTTCCGCGTTCAGAACATCCAACGTGGTGCGCGATCCAAGAGAGGCCTCTTCACGTGCGCCGCGTAGTGCTACGCGACTGGCGCGAATCTGGCGATCCGTGGCTTCAAGCGATGCTGATGCAATCGCCAGCTGCGCCCACGCATTGGCCACGCCCTGATCAACAGCAATACGGGTCTGATGCAGGCCTGCTCGGGCAGCTTCGGACTGTGCGATGGCTTTGCGGTATTCAGCAGACAAACGGCCACCAGCATAGATGGTGCCCTGAAGTGATACGCCGACAGAGTGGGAAACCTGATCACGAATATTCGGTGGGGTAAAAGGCCCCGTCGAGATCGGAGCATCCTTCACCCATTGCGACTGGGCCTGCCCCACAATCATTGGCTTCATGCTGTCTTTCGAGATCGCAACACCCAGATCCGCCGCGTCTACGTTGTGCTGGGCCGCCAAGATATTCGGGTGACGATCCCGTGCAACAGCCTGTGCCGCTTCGACCGTCTTCGCGGTCATGGGCGGCGCGGGTGGAGCGGTAAGCGTGTGCGGGTAGTACCCGGTCACCGCTTTGTATTCTTCGCGGGCAATCTCAAGACCTCCACGCGCAGAGGCTTCGTTGGCACGGGCAGCGGCCAGACGCGCACGGGCCAAAGCCACGTCGGTCTGGGTAACTTCACCCACTTCGAAACGATCATTCGCCGCGCGAAGTTCTTGCGTCAAAACCCGAACCGAGTTGCTTTGCAGTTGGGCGTTCTCGACCGCTGAACGGACATTCAGATAGGCTTGTACCGCACGCAGAAGCACTTGCTGCTCAATTCCTACAAGATTGTCACGGGTAGCCAGCACCAGTTGTTTCTGAAGCTCGATCGCCTTCTTGCTGCGCCCGAAGTCAAACACCAGAATGCTGGCGGTAAGGGTCGCAGACGTGCGCCATCCAGTATTATTTACGATACCAGTGTCCGGGTCCGAAAAGGTCTGGTTTAGCGCATAGGTCAGTGTCGGGCGAAGCGCAGAACGGGCGATGGCAACATCTTCATCGGCTGCGCGCAGAGTGGCGCGGTTCTGTTCCAGAAGACCGCTGGTCTTATAGGCCGACGCCATCGCGTCAGAAAGGCTTTCAGCATAGGCTGCAGGGGCCGCTACGATGGCACAGGCCGCCGCAATGGCCATTCCCGTCAACTTTGATTTGAACCCAGTACGCATTTCACTCTCCTGCCTCATATTGGCCTATGCGGGTTTGACCCGATGTTTACAGCGCGAATTCACGTGGCGTTTCAAATCCTGCCACAACCGGGGCACCGGCGCTGAAATTCGGTCGCCAGACCATGTCCCCGTCAATCTTATACCCGATTTTTGCGGTGCCCAACATCCCCTCGGCAAAGATACAGGCGATACGGCCACCTTCCTTAAGCTGATCCAGCAATGCCGTCGGCACAGTTTCCACCGCACCTTGCACCATGATCACATCATAAGGGCCATTCTTTTCATTGCCTTCAGCAAGCGGACCAGCCACCACGGCGACGTTGTCCACGCCCTGCGATGACAGAATACCCTGCGCCTCGTTGGCGCGCTCTTCGGTGTCTTCTACGGCAATCACGAAATCCGCCAGCCGTGCCAAAATGGCTGCGCTGTAGCCCAGCCCACACCCAAGATCCAAAACCAGCTCGTCCGGCTGTACGCTCAACGCATCCAGCATTTTGGCCAGCGTGCGCGGCTCAAGCATCACGCGCCCGTCGTCCAAGTCGATGTTTTCACCGACATAGGCAGCCTCGCGCTTGCCGTCTGGCACGTATTCCTCGCGCGCGACGGTCAACATCGCATCAATGATCGGGAACTTTGTAACATCCGATGGACGCACCTGCGTGTCGACCATCGTGGTGCGGCGTGCGGCGAAATCTGTCATGGCGGGCCTATGTTTCTGGGATCTTTGTTTTCTATTGCCACAGTTATGCCTGTGGCTGCAATCCTGCAAGGTGGTGGGACCGTATTGATCGCCCGATCTGGCAATTTATGAAACCTGTGCCAGAAAATCACACATCCAACCGCGAAACCGGGCTGGACATCCCCCCAAGATTGGCGCTAGAGAACCCCCACACCACGGATGGCGAGTTGGCGGAGTGGTGACGCAGCGGATTGCAAATCCGTGTACACCGGTTCGATTCCGGTACTCGCCTCCATATCTTTTCAATGACTTACGGAACGCACGCCCCAAGGGGCACATTGGCGTCTAAACAAATGTCTAAACATTCTGTTTTTGTTCCGTACACCTAGCACTCCTCCAACTCCCTGTTCCTTGACCCTACTCCGAAGACCTAGCTGCTTCTGACACAGCCTAATTTCTGAGCAATCGAAGACAAGTTCACCCAATTCGCACAAGATCAAGATCGAGAAGATCCGCTAGAACGTGAAACACAGCCCCGAGACTCCGTAGACTTCATCTATCGGAGGAGGGTCGGGGCGTTCGGCAATACACATCCTTGATCCTGTATGCATTTAGAGACAAGTAGAGTAGTATTCCGGCGCTCATCCGAAAGCCGCTGAATTCCATAACCAACTAAAAACTACTTCCACCGCCGAAAGGCAGCCACTTTACGTCAAGAAGTATCCACAATGCCTCGAAGATTTTGGGGCGCAATAATCCAGATAGTGCCCAAAAAACCACAAATCCCTGTATGCGTTTAGCGACAAGTTCAGAGGTTCTGATTGTCAAAATGAACTCGTGGTGTTGCCGCCGAATCCACCCCCATCTAGAATCTGCCTATCGGCGTTTGCATGCGTGGCTCACTCGCATTCAGCTGAAAGATGCGCAAACACATAGAACCGTCAGATCTTGGGATTGGATTTGGAATGACTGCGACACCTATCGAGAAAAAGGCGCTCGGCTTGCTCAACACCTTTGAGCGCGCGGGTAAGACGGTAAGTCGAGTCACTATTGAAGGACGCAAAATTGAGATTGTGCTCTCGAAGCCCAAGGAACGCGATGAATTTGCGAGGATAGATATGCGCCATGGCAAAACGTGAGTTACCAAAACACGTCTACCGCCAAAGAAACGGGCTGTACTTTCAGCGCCGTGGCTGGCCTTCTCGGAAGTTTGTGAACGAATTTGGAAGCCCCGAATTCTGGCAAGAATACGCAGATATTCTGAACGGCGATGCGCCAGTAGCGCGCGTGACAAAGCGCGATTTCGAAGCTTTGATAAAGAGCTATCGGCAATCTCCACGTTACGTTCGTCTCAAACCTCGCACCGCGTTGGATTACGACAAGTATCTAGAATTCTTTCGAGCACGGATGGGTACCGCAAATCCAGCGATCATGAAGCGGAAAGATGTAATACGTCTTCGAGACGCCAACGCTGACAAAATATACTTTGCTAACTACTCGCTGCGCGTCCTTCGTGTACTCATGGAACACTGTGTCGACCTCGGTTGGCGGGATGCAAATCCAGCGAAAGGCGTTTCGGAACTGAAAGCCGAAAGGAAAGAACGCGAGCCATGGCCGAGAGACCTGCTCGCCGCCTATCGTGCAGCATGTCCACCTGGCACAAGAGAAAGGCTTCTCATGGAGCTTTGTGTTGGCACCGGTCAGCGAATTGGTGACGTGCTCGAAATGCGATGGTCAGATATTCAAGATGGCGGCTTTGTTGTGAAGCAAAACAAGACCGGAAAAGAGCTTTGGGTTCCGATCTTGCATGAACTACTGACGTCCCTTGAAGCTGCAAACCGTCATTCAGTATTCATCCTGACCAATGAGAGGGGAACGAACCGCTGGTCATATCGCGGAGCTTCACAGGCCGTCAGAAACGTAAGGAAGCAGATCGGTGCGCTAGACTACGACATTCATAGCTGGCGGTATAATGCGGCCTGCGAGCTAGTTGAAGCGGGTTGCAGCGATGATCTGGTTGCGGCGGTTACAGGACAGAGCCCGGCTATGGTTCTGCATTACACCAAAAAAACTCGTCAAATGACCAGGGCAAAAGAGGCCCAAAGAAGACGCTCAAACCACATGAAATCGAAGAACTAATATGGATCAACTATTTTACCTCGTATTTATTATTGTAGCCTTAGCCTTTCTCATATGGCTGTATTTCATTCTGCCGAGCAATATGGCGAACTCTCGAAATAGGAACGCGACCCTATGGGTACTGATCGCAATCCTGATAAGCCCGGTTCTTGCCGTGCTGTTGCTTTTGGCGCTCGGTGACGCCGAAACATAGGGCGGAGAGCGGACATTCGCTGCGGTCTTAACCAAGGTCGGCTATGCGCAGAAAGCGCACTTTGCAAAGTCTCGCTGACAATCAATATCTATCGTTCGTAATAAACGTCGCCACCTCATTGCAGTTTTGGCCATGCAGACGATAGTCGCTTGGCTTCCAGCGCTTTGGTCACACTATTGGTTTGGCTTCAGTAATTGGGCCCGTTCGCGTCAGCGTGCATCTTCAAAAGTTGAGCAAATCTTATATCAAAGTGTAGATCAATCCACGCTGCTCAGCATATTTTTCATAGCGGATGTTCGCCGTTCCCTCGACATGCCACGGTATACATGTTTGCATGTGAATTTCCTTTTTCGGCACAAGTGATACCTACGCGTTGCTTAGGGACAGGGCAATTAAACTCTTACAAGTTATATTTGGCCTTAACCTCTGCTAAGCACTTTCCTCTAGATATGCTGGAACGGCCATTCCGTGTCTGGTGCAATTCATTGCAGGAGAAGTTCTTCCATAACTTTCGAAAAGTCTCGCCTTCCTTGCTGGGGTCCCAATCGGCTCGCCTGCGCCACTTCTCTGCCCAACGGTGGCACATTTCGTCGAAGAGTTCTCTGTTAAACGTGAGGACAAGCGTGTCGACCGCAGCAACAGTTCGCTGCAGCATTGAAAAATCAACGGCAATCCTAACTGGCTTACGATACCTTTGCGCACCTAGCTGAACAGCGTTTCTACCCGGTAAAATTCCACCGTTGTGCACAAGCCCATGCCGCAAATGACATGCAATATCAAACTCTTTTAGCGGGCCGCTAAACTTGGCGTCCTTCAGTTCAAAACCAAGGTAGCCTTGAGATGCCTTTTTTAGCTCAGCTCTAGAGCTGAAGGACATGTGTTCAAATGCACTTCTCCTAAACTCAGAATGACCGTGCCATAGAACCCCACCTAAATTAATACTTTTTTCTGCAGCGGTCTCACGACAAATCGGGCAACCTTCGAGGCTTAATGACAATATTGACCGGAAGTAAGCTTCCGCAGCAGAAACCGATCCGAGAACAAGAAGACCTCCCAAATGCCCATTTTGAGACAACCTATCAACGGTTCCATAGGAAAGAAGGCTTCTTGAGCTCTTGATATACTCGTCTATCGGAGACTTGAGGTCTACTTCCGTTAAAACTGAATCTATCGATCCAATACTACCAGATGGCGGAGCCTCATTAACAAAATCTGCTACCTTCAGGCTCATGATACATGCTCTTCAGCAAGTGCCACAATTCTGGTCGCACGGACTTTTCCAATATAATTAATCCCTAAAAGAGTTTCACGGCTTGCATCGATCAAGATATCACGCACCTTTCGGATATGTGAATTAGATTTGATCCGTTTTAGCATCGCACTAGAAATAGGGAGAACGGAGATATCTTTCTGGACGAGGGCTTCATAGGTGGACGACGGTTTCAACTGGGCCCCGCAATTTGAACAAAATTTCGCTTCCGGATTATCCCTAGGTGTATCGCAAGAATGACAGAGAGGAAGTGAAAGCGTAAAGGTGTCGGTATTCACGTTCGCCGCCTCAAAAAGACTATTAGTGCTAAGGCGTGGCCACGCATTGTGTCGAGTTGCTCTGATCACTTCCAAGAAGCTTGGAATAGATTTTGTTCGCTTCCCCACGATGGTGTTCTCTGCAGTGAGATCCCCAATGTGGACGTCAAAAATCTTGAAGGTCCCTTTTTCTCCTTTGAGAACTTGCCCTGCAGGCATGATGAGGCCCGCATATTGAAGAAATCCAAAAACTTTGTCCAGATCTGCTCCCAGTGGCGTCTTTATCGCGAATTGAATGCCTTGCTTGGATGTCACCTTCCCTTTATTGAACGCCTTTAATTCGGAAAGAATTGATTGGTATAGCTTAGACCCATTTTCGACGTAGCTTTCGTACGAAGGCAGTTTTGCAGTTAGTGAGTCAAAAACTGCATGTGACATGTCTCTTCCTGCACGCGATAGCCGAAGTACTTTAGCTTTGTTTAGGCTACCATCCGAATTCAGATATGCGTCTGGTGAGTTATAAATTGCTCGAAGCATTCCCAGAAAGCCTCGCGGCACGCCAAAGGACGCATATGCAAGAAAGCGTATGTCTTCTTCATTATCTGAGATAAAATTCGCTCCCGTTCCCTCAAGGCGCTTAGTAGCAAGAGAAATCATGAACTCTTCGTACTCTGTGCCCGCCGGGCGGACCCATGCGTCGATTTGCTCTGCATCGTGTCCAATATGAAAGCTAGCAGAGTTAGATGTGATACCAGGGTAAATAGCGGCTTTTGGCGACAACAAACGTGTCTTTATGGCTCGGAAGAAATCAAAGAAGTCCTCCTGCTGCTTTTCCGAAAAGGAATGTGCTGCGTCATCAATCAGTATCACGGAACGTGTCAGGTCATTCTCAGAAATAATTTCCTCAACTAACTCAATGAGAAGGCTTACTGTATATTCTTCGCCGGCTTCACCATCGGATCGATTTGCTTCTAAATTATTGATTTCTTGTGTTAATTTCTTCTTTGAGGGAAAGCGCGAAGGCTTCACGAGCCCATCAGACTCGTTGATTGCTTCTAAAGCCGACTGAAGGACCTTTAGAACAAGCCACTTCTTAAACCAGTACGAAGCATTTGGCCCGTTCACATAGAAGGGCTCCAATTTGAGCGCCAGTTTGAAGTTGACGTAGATTGGAAATACACCTGAGACACCACCGTCTAAAGCACCGTAATACGCTTTACGCATGAGCGTGCTTTTACCACACCCCCTTGGACCGATCAGAAGCTTAGCACCGCCGCCGACAAGTTTCTTCAGAATGCTGGCTTCGCGTGGATGATCAGCTGCGAGCAAAAGAAATTTCTCGCGACCAATATATTCGGCTTGTTCGATGAAATTCTCTTCAAATGGCAACTCATCGTTTGTCTCGTCGTTGAATAGTAATGATGACATGCCTGTTTATTCCTGTAATTCTTAGATCCCGCTACATTTGAGCCCGTTATTGCTCGTGCGTGTCACTAGTAGATTCGCATCAACGCCTTTGGGTCTAATGTCCCTAAATTACAAGACTTTGACAAGGTCACGGAGGGCAATGCCACTTTTGCGCGGCTACGTCAGTCACCGTGATAGCGTAGTTGGGATCCAAAAGTCAGTTAGCGTTCTCCGGCCACTTTTCCAAATTCAGATTTGCAAAGTAAATATTCCCACCATTCCGCCGAGTTTTGAATTGTCAAACTATGAAGGTCCGCTTGTGTGCAAAGCCTGTCAAAAGCGCGTGCGGGCAGCGAAGGTAACTTCGCTGCCCGAGGTGTACTTATGCAATGTCTGCTTTGGGCTGGGAGCAGGCGTTAGATGCATTAAGCACGAATGTCCGTTCAGGGCCGTTATCTGTTGTTGCATCCCATTTCAGAGATTCAGTTAATAATCACGTAACCAGGACGGCGCGACTGGCCAGCGATTACGGAACCATCATCCGTCTTTCGACGTTCGCAGGCAAATCTATGAATTTCCTCGGTTGTAAGTGCGTTGGCCGCATTGCCACCGCGGTAGTTCGCGAACTTCCCATACTTTGCACAGTGCTTAACCGCCATGTCCTGTGCCTCAGCCGTCAGCGTAGGAACTGTATCATAGGCGCTGTAGCGTATGGAAATTGCATTCTCAGAAGCATATTCTGCCATCGGAGTGGTCGGTGCCATACAACCAGTCAATACTACCAACAGCATACCGCCTACAACGCTTCTCATATTACACCTATAATTTGAATTCATTCGTACAATCTCCATCAATAGGGAACGTATGAGGCCAAATAAAAAAGGGCAAGTGGCAATCTGAAAAGAGAGATTTTCGTCGTTGTGGTCTCGAGTGGGTCACATTCAGCAGGCGTCTAAACATTCGCCAAACGTTCTGCCAATTTTGCACGTTGCTCTAAACCGATTGTGCATTGCTTTCAGCAGCATGCTTAGTCTTGCAAATCCGTGTACACCGGTTCGATTCCGGTACTCGCCTCCATTATTTGCCAAGCAACTGCCGTGTCTTCCATAGTGATGCGTTCATCGCTTGGCAGCCACTTTCCGGGCAGACTAAATACTGGCAACTCGCGACAGCATTTTAGCCCCACGCATCTCCCCTAGGTCGTTTCCGGGCACCCGTGCCCGACGATTTGTTATGGCTGTGGACGGGGCGGCATTACTGCTCAAAAGTAGAGTCTTTCAGGTCAAATTTCACATGCAACACGTGCGAGGTGCGATATTCTTCTACCTTGAGTTGCCGTGCTGCGAAAAATATTCGCTTTCCGCCTGCATTTCAGCACGAACAATGTTGGCGGATCAGTCCTCATCAGCAATGGTTAACAATACTTAACCAAGATCAATAGTTTGAAATGATCACTTTCGACAGCATCAGTTTATTGGGGACATAAAATGGAGAAGCAGAAGATCGCCGTGATTGGTGGCGGAGTCGGGGCCATGACGGCCATTTATGCGATCACGCAAACCGCGGATTGGGACAAGAAATACGACATTACCGTCTATCAGCTGGGCTGGCGGACAGGCGGCAAGGGCGCCAGCGGGCGCAATGCTAAGTTTGGTCAACGGATCGAAGAACATGGCCTGCATGTCTGGGCTGGGTTCTATCAGAACGCCTTTCGCAACATGCGCCTTTGCTATGAACAGATGGTCGAACTGGGATTGCGCAAGAAAAGCGACCCGCTTGGCACGATGGACAAAGCGTTTAAGCCACTGTCACATCTATTTCTGGCAGAAAACGTGCCAACCGATGACCCGGACGGAAACCCGTGGCGTCCTTGGGTAATTGATCTACCCGAATATGACGACGTGCCGGGCGACGAGACCGAGGTTCCCTCGCCTTTCGAAATGATGATGCGGATTTTGCAGATCATGATCGAATTCCTGCGCCGTGGCGAACTTGAAGGCGGCGCGGATGGACCACTGGGGATCGAGGTGCCGGATGGCCTGCTGGGCCGCCATGAAAGCATCCTGTCACACCTGAAAGCTCTGCCAGGGGCCGGCCTTCCCGTGGGGCCGCACAACTCGGACCTGCTGCTTGAGATCATCGAAGACGCACAGGCCGAGGTGCACAGCCAGCAGACGCCCGAAAACATGGCGCGCGACAGCGTGCGCCGGGGCTTAAACCTGATGGATATCGGGCTGGGCTATATGCACGGAGTGGTCAGCTCGGACACGTTCACAAACGGCTATGACGTGCTGGACCAGTGGGAGTTCTCTGACTGGCTGCGCATGAATGGCGTCAGCGATCAGGCGCTGAAATGGGTGTCGATCCGGGGCTGCTATGACTTCGTGTTCGGCTTTCCCATGGGTAACACCGAACGTCAGGGCGACACTGGCGCAGGTACAGCCCTGCGCGCGATGACGCGGCTGATCTTCACCTATT
This sequence comes from Aliiroseovarius pelagivivens, assembly GCF_900302485.1. Taxonomy (NCBI): domain Bacteria; kingdom Pseudomonadati; phylum Pseudomonadota; class Alphaproteobacteria; order Rhodobacterales; family Paracoccaceae; genus Aliiroseovarius; species Aliiroseovarius pelagivivens. The sequence continues at coordinate 2,057,998 of NZ_OMOI01000001.1, forward strand.
CCGGGGCGATCTTTCACAAGATGCAAGCCGGGATGGGCGACACGATCTTTGGACCATATTATCAGGTTCTGAAAGAGCTGGGCGTGAAGTTTGAGTTCTTCAACGCCGCCCGAAACCTGCATTTGGACGAAGATCGCACCCATATCGACCGCATCAGCATGGTGCGGCAGGCCAAGGTGAAATCCGGCACATATGACCCGCTGGTCGACGTGGATGGCCTGCCCTGCTGGCCATCGGAACCCCTTTGGGATCAGCTGGAAGACGGCGCGCATCTAAAAGACAGTGGCGTCGATTTCGAAAGCGAGCGCACGCCACCCAAGGGCGAGGCCTATACCCTAAAACGGGGCGAAGATTTCGACCTTGTGATCCTTGGCGCCTCGATCGGGTCGCTTCCCTATATGTCGCAAGAGCTGTCCATCGCGTCCGAGCGCTGGCGCAACATGCTGGACCGGGTCAAGACTGTCCCGACCCATGCGATGCAGCTTTGGATGAACAAAACCCCGAAACAGATGGGGTGGGAAAAACTGGTAAAGGCGCATAACTCGCAAAAGTCGCTGCCCTCGTCCCCGATGCGGACGGTCATCACCGGCTTTTCCGAGCCGCTGGACACCTGGGCGGACATGTCCCACCTGATCCCACACGAGGATTGGGGCACCGACAAACCCAAGTCCATCGCCTATTTCTGCTCACCCGCGCCGGATGGCGAAGATCTTCCAGATTTCCGCGAAAACTTTGGTCGCTGGATGGACAAGGATCTGGTCAAGCTTTGGCCAGGGGCGGAAAAGGACGGCAAGTTTGATCGCAGCCTTCTGCACGAGAACGAAGAGGCAGGAATCTATTCCCGCGTGAACATGTACGGCTCGGAACGCTATGTGCTGTCGGTGACCAACAGCGTCTATCACCGGCTGGCTCCGTCCCAAAGCGGCTTTGCCAACCTGTATCTTGCGGGTGACTGGACGCGCTGCGGGATGAATGCAGGCTGCGTCGAGGGTGCAACCATGTCGGGGATCGCCTGTGCGTCCGCTGTCACGGGTGAAAAGCTGTTGAATGTCGGGGCCGAGGACATCGCCCGCGAGGAAACCGTATCAGAAAAGGCGATGTTCCAGACGAACTCGATCTCGGGCACGAAATGGCCGCTGACACCGTTCTTTGCCCGAGGCGAGATGACCGGCGTCTTCCTTTTCTACGAAGTGCCCCGTGCCGAGGTTCAGGCCATGTTGCCGCCCGGGATCGAGCTGGGACCAAGCCCCCTGACCCGGCCGGGGTATCACCCTGTTGGCATGTCGTTCTGTAGCTATCACAATGTGCGGGGGTCGTTTATTCCGGACTTCATGGCGATGTCCCCTTATGGCGAGGCCACCTTTGCCATCCCCTATACCCGCACCGCCGAAGCACGGCAGGCGCCGCTTCTCTATCCGCGCAGGCTGTATGTGAACAGCAAGTCCGCCATCATGGCCGGCAAGGTGTTCTATGCGATGCCGAAGGTTTGGTCCGACATCAAACTGGAAAACACGCGTTTCACCGCAACCGGCGCACGCGGGATGAAGATCGAGGCCACCTTCCAACAGCATATGGACCCCGATCCCCTGCCCGGTCATCCGGCACAGGGGGCGATCTCGAATCTGTTGAACATGACCTTCGTGACGCGCAATGCCTCGGGACGTCTGTTCTACAACGCCTTCGACCTACAATTGGACCGTGCTTATGTCGCCCCGGTGTCTGCCCAAATTGAAGTTAAAGACCCGGATCCTAACGGTTTTCCAACAACTTCGTTTGACGCCGCCCCGCTTCAGTTGCAAACTGGTGAACGCCTTCCCGGAGCATTCCGGGTGTGGTGCTCATGGGCGATGACCAACCCGCTGGACAGCAAGCGGGTGCGTCACGCAGCCATGGCACGAGAGTGGGTGCGTCAGAGGTCGATGAGGTGAATATGCTGGCTATGAGTTGTATGTCATGCGCGGAACCGCTGCATGAAGGGGCGCGGTTTTGCAGCCATTGCGGAACCGAGGTTTTGGCCTTGGACGACAATCCCGAGCTACGCATCCTAACCATTCAGTTCATCGACCTTGTCGGTTCGACCGCCTTTGCGAACTCGACCGAGCTTGAGACCTATGACGACACCATTGCCGCATTTCATCAGCAGGTGAACGAAACAGTCGAGACCTATCGCGGCAGGGTGCTGCAGCGCTATGGCGACGGGGTGCTGTCCTGCTTCGGGCTGGACCATGACGGCGAGGATTCGGCACTGTCTGCCATTGCCTCGGGCTTGTCGATCGCCAAGGCCATGCCCGAGCGCGTGAATGGGTTACAGGTGCGCGTGGGGATCGATACTGGCCAGATCATGTGTCGCGTCGGCCAACAGGGTGCCCTATTTCCGCAGCTGACCGGGCTGCATGTTAACCGCGCCGCGCGTTTGCAGGAACAGGCCCCCACGGGCGGAGTCGTGATCTCGGGCCAAACCAAATCGTTCCTGTCGCGTCTGGCACGGCTTGACGAAGCCTCGCATGACACACGTCTTCTGAAAGGCATCGACCAGCCGGTCGAGCTGATCGAAGTGGCTGGCTTTCAGTTTCAAGAGGATCACACCGAAGTGTCCGACCTGCTGGAGCGCGACAAAGAACTCGCCCTTCTGCAGAGCGACACCAGCCGTGCACACGCAATTATTGGCCCAGCGGGCATCGGGAAAACTGTTCTGCTGGATGCTTTCAGCCGCACTCAGAAGAACGCAGGCATCGTCAGGATTGACGCCCGCGCAAACCTTCAGCAGTCCGCGTTATTCCCGGTCGTGGAAACCCTGCGGCGCGAGCTGGATCTGCATGCGCAATCCTCACTGGCTGACTTGGCGACGCAGTTTCAATCCATCGGGGTGGCGCTGACAGATCAGGACGTGATGGTGATGGCCGGCCTACTTGGCCTGCAAGTCGCCCTGCCCGTTCTTCTGACGCCTGAACAGCTTCAATCGCGCAGGATCACATTGGCCACCCACGCGCTGGCCGGATTGGCGCAGACCCGAACCGCAGCTTTGACCTTCGATGACCTGCACTGGTTCGATGAAGGCACGATTGCGGTGCTTCAGGCGCTGATGCTGGCCGAGGGCACACCGCCCCGCATCGTTGTCACCAGCCGACCGTCCGAGAAAATCGATGCGCTGCTGGAAAGCGCCCCGGTCACGCCGGTCCATCTGGCCCCTCTGTCCGATGAAGCCGCAAAAGAAGCCCTGTCCACCTATGCCGAACTGGACGACGCCAAACGCGCGCGGATCATTGAAGCGGCCGAGGGCAACCCCCTGTTCCTTTCCGCTCTCGCCACCCATGCGCGTCAATTCGGTGACGCCGATGGATCGCAACAGCTGCCCCAGACAATCGAGGCCACCTTTCAGGCTATTATCAATGGGTTCGGCGCACTGCGCGACGTGATCCAATGCGCCGCGATCCTTGGACGTGATTTCCAGCCGGAACGTGTGGCACACCTTCTGCCAACGCGTCCTAACCTTGAAGACGAACTCCGCGTCTTGACCATCCGAGGGATCTTCAATCCGTATGGTGATGGCGCATTGTTCTTCGATCACATCCTTCTGCGCGATGCGGCTTACGAGATGATCCCCGGCAAGCGTCGACGCGCTTTGCACAAGAGTTTTGCGGACGCTATGCAGACGCACGATCCGGCCTATTGTGCCGCTTACCCACATCTGATGGCCGATCACCGCATGGCTGCACGCGATCACGAGAACCTTCCGGGGGCATGTATCGCGGCAGGCATTCACATGCTGATGGCCGTAAACTTTGATCAGTCCATGACATATCTCGATCACGCGCGCACAGATATGGAAGATCAAGCCGCGCCCGATCAGGTTGCGCGCCCGGAATACCTTCCGGTGCTCTCGCTTCTGGCCAGCGCCACGGTCCAGCGCATGGGGTTCTCGCACCCGGTGGTGCTGGAGCGGTATCAGTTGCTGGAAGACGCCATCGCCTATGCCGAGGGAACGGACCGCATGCGAATGACCGCGCTTTATGGCCTGTTTGCACATCGCATCATCAACGGGCGCGTGCGTGAAAGCGGCGAGTATGTCGAGATGATGGAGAAATTGGCGCGCGATGGCGATGACGAGCTGAAGGTCATGTGGCTGGTGAATGAAACCGCCCACGCGCTGTATTCGGGACAGTTTGATCAGGCCGCCGACAGAAGTGCGCAACTAAAATCCATCTATCGAGTCGAGGATCACGGTCGCTTGTTCCTGGAACTGGGCGCAGACCCGCTGGCGTCGGTTCTTTCGGCAGATGCCCATGTCGCAAGCCGCAGGGGGGATCTGGACGGCGCACTCGCAGCGATGTCACAGGCGCAAGAGCACCTGAAGACCATCGGGGCCATTGCGCAAATTCCGTGGATCCACATTTTCGGAGGACAAGCCCTGTTGGCTGGCGGTCATCTGGATCTTGCGGCCCGTGAAGTCGAGGCAGGGATCGAGATCGCTGACGAGCAACAAGCGCAGTTCTGGTCTTTGATCGGGCGCGTCTGGATGACCATCGTTCAAATCTATCAGGGCAACACGACCGAGGCCCCCGGCGCATTAGAAATGCTGACCGGACAGGCCAGCATGATAGGTGCGGATTTGAACGCCCCTTTCTATAAAGCTGCCCTTGCAAAGGCTCTTTTGACAAACGGAGATCTGGAAGCAGCGCAAACGCTGTTGGATCAGGCAGAACAATTGTCTGAAACAACGGGCGAACACGAGTGGGACAGTTCCATCCGCGAAATCCGAACAGAACTGGCATAGTGTTTTGGTGTGTCGGCGCCTCTGGACCTGAGAACCCAGAGTTGACGTAGCGCCTCACCACTCACGGCAGCCAATAATGGCACAACCAAACCCCGTCCGTCATCTGACGGGGGAAGACACTTAGGCGCCCCGGAAGCCGGGCATAATTCTCACTCCAAAACGCCGTTGCCAGCGCCACCCAAAGCGAGCTCCATCTATCTAAGCGTGCTAAAATAACTTTCCCCAAAAGCTTTCAGCGTCTTCTCCTTTTGAATAGCATGCGCCAAATGCCGCACCTGTGACGCACGTCACAGATTGAATAAAATCTGCCGAATTTTCTATCATTTCAACCTATTGGTGCGACCTTAAGGAAGACTTAATAGTCGCCGCCCTGAGCCAATTCCTGCAAGCGATCCTGATCCTCGATGACGACAAAACCTTTTTCAAATCGGGCAACCTCGTCTCGCGCCCAGACCTTCAACTGTCTGTTCACATTTTCACGCGTCAGGCCTGCATAGGCCCCAAGCCAGCTTTGGCTGACCTTCACTGCGGCCTGCCCCGTTTCGGTCTGCACCGCGGTTGGCAATAGCCTAAGCAGACAGGCCGCAAGACGCGCCTGACCACTTTGCATGGTCTGGACCTCGAACATCTCGGATGCATTGCGGGCTTTCTGGCACAGGGCTTCAATGACCAGGATGGCGCTGTCTGGATCCTCACGGAACAATTGCAATACGTCTTGGCGTTGCACCTCGACAGCTTCCAACGGCTCCAAGGCGACCACATCTGCGCTGCGCGGGCCGCCATCCAGACACGCGATATCACCAAGCACATCGCCCGCCGTGGCCACGCCCAGAATGGATTTTTGCCCCAACGCAGTGGTCACACTGACCTCGGCCGTGCCGGACGAGACGATTAAAAGCGTCAGGCCGGGATCGCCAAAGCGAAACACAACATCTTTTTTCTTGTAGTTGCGGGCGTGTCCGCGCTGACGCAGCCGATCCAGCGCCCCGGCGCCAAGAGAACTTAGAACCATGAAATCCCCAACATAAGGTCATCCCAGATTAGGCATAGACGTTACAAGGTCAACCGATTGCCGGTCGCAACCGATCAACTATCACGTGTCAGCCATGCAAACGAAAAATGCCCCGAGCAAGCAAAGCTCGGGGCATTTTTATGTTTCTCATCTGGCAGTCGGGTTGTTACCCGCCGAAATCATCCAACATGATGTCTTCGCGATCGACGCCCATTTCCACCAGCATGTTGATCACAGACTGGTTCATGATGGGCGGGCCACACATGTAGTATTCACAATCTTCAGGTGCCGGGTGGTTCTTCAGATACTCATCGTAAAGGACGTTGTGGATGAAGCCGGTATAGCCGCCCCAATCGTCCTCGGGCAGAGCATCTGACAGGGCGACATGCCATGTGAAGTTCGGGAACTCTTTTGCCAGTTCGTCGAAATCTTCAACAAAGAACATCTCGCGCTTCGAGCGTGCGCCGTACCAGAACGTAATCTTGCGATCTTTGTTCTTCAAGCGCTTCAGCTGATCGAAGATGTGGCTACGCATCGGCGCCATGCCAGCCCCACCGCCGACGAACACCATTTCTTTTTCGGTCTCACGGGCGAAAAATTCGCCAAACGGACCGGAAATAGTAACCTTGTCGCCCGGCTTCAGGTTGAAGATATAAGACGACATCTGGCCCGGCGGAATGCCCTCGGAACCCGGAGGAGGCGAGGCCACACGGACGTTCAGCATGATCATGCCTTTCTCGTCCGGATAGTTCGCCATCGAATATGCACGTTCAATCGGCTCGGTCACGACCGACTTGTATTGCCACAGATTGAACTTGTCCCAATCTTCGCGGTACTCGTTCTCCACGTCAAAGTCAGTGTAATTGACTTGGTGGGCCGGAGCTTCGATCTGGATGTAGCCACCAGCGCGGAAGTTTACGTCTTCGCCTTCGGGCAGGTCCAGAACCAGCGCTTTGATGAAGGTTGCGACGTTCTCGTTGGAACGTACTGTACATTCCCACTTCTTAACGCCGAAGACCTCTTCCGGGACTTCAATTTCCATGTCCTGCTTCACGGCCACCTGACAGGACAGGCGGTCGCCACACGCCGCTTCACGCTTGGTGATGTGGCTTTCCTCGGTCGGCAGGATCGAGCCGCCACCGGAATGGATTTTCACGCGGCACTGTGCACAGGTACCGCCACCGCCACAGGCCGAGGGCACGAACAGCTGTTGTTCTGCCAGTGTCTGCAACAGCTTGCCGCCGGCTGGGACCGAGATGGTCTTCTCGCCGTTCACAACGATATTTACGTTACCCGTGGACACCAGCTTGGACCGCGCGGCCAGAATGATCGAGACCAACGCCAGTACGATCAGGGTGAAAAGGATAATGCCAAGGCTAAAGGTTGCCATAATCTCTATCCCCTCAGAGTTTCACGCCAGAGAAGGACATGAAGGCCATTGCCATCAGTCCTGCGGTGATGAAGGTGATCCCCAGCCCTTGCAGGCCATCCGGGATATCCGAATATTTCAGCTTTTCGCGCACACCTGCCATCGCGGTGATGGCCAGTGCCCAGCCGAAGCCCGACGAGATGCCGTAGGTCACTGATTCTGCGAAGTCATAGCTGCGTTCGACCATGAACAGCGAGCCACCCAAGATGGCGCAGTTCACCGTAATCAGCGGCAGGAACACACCCAGCGCGTTGTAAAGCGGCGGGAAGTACTTATCCAAAACCATCTCGAGGATCTGCACCAGCGCGGCGATCACGCCGATATAGGAAATCAGGCCGAGGAATGTCAGGTCCACATCCGCGAACCCTGCCCAGCTGAGCGCACCGGGCGCCAGCAGGTAGGTCAGGATCAAGTTGTTGGCCGGTACGGTGATCGACTGCACGACCATGACCGAGATGCCCAGACCAATCGCGGTCGAGATCTTCTTCGAGACGGCGATGAAGGTACACATGCCAAGAAAGAAGGACAGGGCCAGGTTTTCAACGAAGATCGCCTTCACGGCGAGGGAAAGGAGCGCTTCCATCAGTGGGCCTCGACCGTTTGAATTTTGTATTCACGTTCTTCGACCTGACCGGGTTTCCATGTACGGAAGGCCCAGATGATCAGACCAATGATGAAGAACGCCGACGGGGGCAGCAGCAGCAAGCCGTTGGGCACGTACCAGCCACCGTTGTTCACGGTTTCCAGAATGGTCACACCAAACAGGCTGCCCGAGCCGAAAAGCTCGCGGATCACGCCGACCAGCATCAGGATCAGACCATAGCCCAGCCCGTTGCCGACGCCGTCAATGAAGCTGTCGATGGGGCCGTTCTTCATGGCGAAGGCCTCGGCGCGGCCCATCACGATACAGTTGGTGATGATCAGGCCCACGAAGACCGACAGGGTTTTCGATATCTCATATGCGAAGGCTTTCAGCACCTGATCCACCAGAATAACCAGCGAGGCGATGATCACCATCTGAACGATAATCCGGATCGATCCGGGGATCTGGCTGCGGATCATCGAAATGAACATGGACGAGAACGCTGTCACCAAGGTCACCGCGATGGCCATGACGAAAGCCACCTGAAGCGACGAGGTCACCGCCAGCGCCGAACAGATCCCCAACACCTGAAGGGTGATCGGGTTGTTGTCGACCAACGGGTCGATCAGCATCTCTCTGCGTTTATGGGCCATTAGATATCCCCCGCTTTCAGATTTGCCAGGAAGGGCGCATAACCGCTTTCACCCATCCAGAAATTCAGAAGGTTATGCACACCCGCCGTGGTCAGGGTCGCCCCAGCCAGCGCGTCGATGTGATAATCAGCACCCGCCGCAGGCGCGGTTTTGGTCACGCTGATCTGAAGCTGCCCACTTTCATCGGCCAGTTTCTTGCCGTTCCACAAGGACTTCCAGCGCGGGTTATCAACCTCGGCACCCAGACCCGGGGTCTCGGCGTGTTCATAAAATTGCAGTGCGAAGATGTCGTTGCCGTTCTCTTCCAGTGCAATGAAACCGTAAAGCGTCGACCACAGGCCATAACCGTGGATCGGCAGGATCACCTTGTCGATCTCGCCTGCATCGTCGCGCAGCAGATAGACGGTGACGAATTTGCCCTGACGCACGATGCCTGCTGGGTCTTCGTCCAGTGCGACCGAAGTTGCGGGATCATCCGCCGCGTCGCGATCATCAAAGCTGGCAGGATCGAAGGCGTCGGTGAAGGCGCCGGTTTCCAATTCCAGAATGCGCGGTTCGAACGCTTGGAAGCTTTCGACCACATCTTGGTCGGGATCATAGATGCCCGCGACCTGCAGAATGTTGATCTGCTTGTCTTTCAGCGCGTTGACCTCTTGCAGCGGGCGCAGGGCGACAGCTGCGGCCGACACGATCATCGAGGCCACAAGGCACAGCGCGACAGCCACGAAGACCGTTTTGCCAACCGAGTCGGCAGGCGCATCAAGGAAACGGCGGATGGGGCCTTTTTTGGTGTTCAGATCGTTATCAGACATGGCGTTTTGCCCTGCGTTTGATGTTGGCCTGAACGACGAAATAGTCGATCAGCGGAGCGAAGACGTTGCCGAACAGGATCGCCAGCATCATGCCTTCCGGGAAAGCCGGGTTGATAACGCGGATCATCACGACCATGAAGCCGATCAGCGCGCCATAGATATAGCGGCCCGTGTTGGTGTGTGCGCCTGAAACAGGCTCGGTCACCATGAAGACCAGACCGAAAGCATAACCACCCAGCACAAGGTGCCAATACCATGGCATGGCGAACATCGGGTTGGTGTCGGAACCAATGGCGTTCAGCAGAAGCGAGAAACCGATCATCCCCGCCAGACAGCCCACCACCATGCGGTAGTTGGCGATCTTGGTGACCAGAAGGAAGATCAGACCAAGGATACAGGCCAGGGTCGAGGTCTCGCCCATCGAGCCGGGAATGAAGCCATAGAAGCTGTCCCACCAGGTGATGCCGCGTGCGGCCAGTGCCTGAACGCCATCCGACGCCGAAACTGCCAGAGCGGTTGCGCCGGTAAAGCCGTCCACCGGAACCCAGACACTGTCACCCGACAGCTGTGCAGGATAGGCGAAGTACAGGAACGCACGACCCGTCAGAGCCGGGTTCAGGAAGTTCTTACCGGTACCGCCGAAGACCTCTTTGCCGATGACCACACCGAAGATGATGCCCAGCGCGACCTGCCACAGGGGCGTCGTTGCGGGCACGATCAGTGCGTAAAGCATTGAGGATACAAGGAACCCTTCGTTTACCTCGTGCTTACGCACGGTGGCGAAGATCACTTCGAAAATACCGCCCGCGACCAGCGTAACGATGTAAATCGGCAGGAAGTACAGAAGCCCGTGCGCCATATTGGCAAAGGCGCTGGCCGGGTTGAACCCGATACCCAAGGCCTCGATGATGGCCGCACGCCAGCCCGAGGCACCGAACTCGGCAATTGCCATGTTGGTCTGAAAGCCGGTGTTATACAGCGCCATCAGGATACAGGGGATCGTCGCGATGACCACATAGGTCATGATCCGCTTCATATCGACGTAAGACCGCGCATGAGGCGCAGCGGTCGTTACCGACTTCGGCGTATACAGGAAGCTTTCCACCATCTCGTAGATGGGGAAGTACTTTTCCCATTTACCGCCCTTTTCGAAGTTCGGTTCGATCCGATCGAAAAAATTACGCAAGCCCAAAGGTCTACCCCTCTTTCTCGATCTTCGTCAGGCTGTCGCGCAGCGCCAGCCCATACTCATATTTCGCGGGACAGGCAAAGGCGACAAGACCGAGGTCTTCTTCGTCCAATTCAAGCGCACCCAGCGCCTGTGCCTGATCGGTGTCCATCACCAGAAGTGCGCGCAAAAGCTGGGTGGGCAGGAAATCCTGCGGCATCAGCTCTTCAAATGTACCAGTCGGCACCATCGCGCGGCGGCCACCGTTCATGTTCGAGGTCAGCGGGAACTCGCGCTTGGCAAATGCCGAACCCAGAACCGGCTGCACCGCGTATTTTGCGAACATCGGGCGGATCCAACCCATCGGGATCTGCTTTTGATCTTCTTCAATCAGAGTGATCTGGCGCGCGTAGCGGCCAAGATAGCCATCCGCGCCCTCGCCTGCCCGGCCGCTCAGGACCGAACCCGAGATCATGCGCACCGGCAGATCGCTTGGCACGTCACCTGCAGACAGGTCGGCCATCGAGGCCCCGGCAATGGTGCGGATCAAGCGCGGGTTGGCACATGCCGGACCAGCCAGCGAAATGATGCAGGACGCATCATAGGTGCCGGATTCCAGCAAACGTCCAATGACGATCACATCTTGATAGTTGATGGTCCAAACAGTCTTGTCCGCGCGGGGCGGTTCAAGGAAATGCATATGTGTGCCGGACAGGCCAGCGGGATGCGGGCCTTCGAATGCGGCAGCTTCCACACTGGCGATGTCTTGACCCGGCAGTGTCACACCTTCGGCCTGACACAGATAGGTCTTACCTTCGCTCAGCGATGCAACAGCTTCCAGACCCTTGGCAAAGGCCTCGGCATCTTCCGCGATGATCACCGCAGGATCAGCGGCCAGCGGCTCGGTATCCATGGCGTTCACATAGATCGCAGCCGGACGGGTCGCCGGATCGGGCACCTTGGAATAGGGCCGTGTGCGGAACGAGGTCCAAAGACCGGCCGCGCACAAGCGCTGGGTCAGACCCTCGGGCGTGGTCACGTCACCGACGGACGAGAAGTCAACGGATGGCGCAGCGCCCTCGTTCACCTCGATCACAACGCTGATCAGCTTGCGACGCGCGCCGCGGTTGATCGCTTTGACCGTACCCGCAACAGGAGACACGACCTGAACGTCCGGCATGTCTTTGCTGATAAGAATCGGAGTGCCTGCACCAACCACGTCACCTTCGGCGACCGAGATTCGTGGCTTCCACCCGATGTAATCGTCACCAAGAATGGCAACCGACTGCGGATTCGGCCCTTGTTCAACGCCCGCTTTGGGCGCACCAGAGATCGGAATATTCAATCCTTTGCGTAGCCTATACCGCTGCACAGTGTTCACCTCTTCAGATTGACTTGCAGCTATATGCAATATGTGGGGCGAGGTCGAAAGGGTCTTTTTACATTGTTTAGGTCATTTTCTTGTTGAAATGCGCATTATTGTCTAAGACAAGCCTCACTGAACATTCAAATACGACCCGTTCGCGACTGAAAGAGGTTCTCCAGTGCCCGACATGATCAAATTCTCACGCCGTTCCATCCTGTTCATGCCGCTGGCTTTGGCCGCGTGCAAAGGGTCCGCCGCTCGTGTCTTCAACCTGTCGGGCCTGACAATGGGCACCACATATAATGTTGTCGCGATCGATGGATCGAAGAGCGTGAACGAAGCAGACGTGAAAGCCGCCATCACCGGCGCGCTGGCGGAAGTGAACCAGCAGATGTCGAACTGGGATCCCAAATCCGAGATCTCGCGCTTCAACGCAGCAGCGAACACCGCTCCGGTTCAGGTCTCGCCCGAACTTGCCCACGTTATGAAAGCTGCTGACACTGTATATACAGCCAGCGAAGGCCGCTTCGACACCACGATGGGCCCGCTGATCGAACTGTGGGGCTTCGGTGCTCCGGGCAAACGCCCGATGCCGCAACAGGCCGAAATTGACAACGCTCTGGCAGCTGTGGGTCACCACAACACCATCAGCGTCGGTGCAGACGCGCTGCAGAAGAAACAATCCGATGCGCAGGTCTATCTGGCCGCCATCGGCAAAGGCTATGGCGCTGACCGCGTGGGTCAGGCGCTGGAATCCTTTGGTATCACCGATTACTTGGTCGAGATCGGTGGCGACCTGTACGCTTCGGGCCGTAACCCCGATGGTCTGCCCTGGCAGATCGGGATCGAGACCCCCGCATCCCTGAACAACGGCGTCTTCGACGTGGTTGGCATCTCGGGTCTGGGTCTGGCCTCGTCCGGCGACTATCGCAACTATTTCGAACAAGACGGTCAGCGCTATTCGCACGTGATCGACCCGGCCACAGGCCAGCCGATCACACACCGTACCGCTTCGGCCACCGTATTGGCAGAAAACTCAATGATGGCAGATGCTTGGGCAACCGCGATGCTGATCCTTGGCCGCGAACGCGGTCTGGAAATCGCCGCTCAGCATGACGTCGCTGTCCTGTTCGTTGAACGTGATACCGAGGCCTCGAGCCTGCAGTTCAAATCGTCCGCAAGCGACGCCTTCACACGCCTGACCGCGTAACAACCGGAGCAGCTTCATGGCCACCTTCCTTCTGACCTTCGGCGCATTACTTGTCATCATGCTGGGCATGGCCCTTGGCGTGATCATGGCAGGCAAGTCGATCAAAGGCAGCTGTGGTGGCCTGAATGCGATCAGCGATGCGGATCAATGCCTTGTGTGCAGCAAGGAAATTGATCCCAACAGCCCCCTGCGCGACCGCCTGCAGGGGTGCCCGCGCAAACGTAAGATGATGGAGCGCGCGCAGGCCGAAAGCTAAACCGCGCGCCCTACCCTGCCCCGGCCAACGGGACAAATCCCAACACAAGCAGTCCAGCGGCCGTCAGAACGCCGTAGATCCACAGCAAATAGCGTGGGCCTTCGGTCTTCCAAACCCGCCGATATTGATAGCCGCAAAAGCAGGCCATCACGAAGATCACCGTCGCGACCGGGGACGAAAGTGCAAGCTGCGACATTTTTTATCTCCTGAAATCGATTGGCTGGGTTATGCTTCCTATGAGTGCGAACCGCAATCAGTTCAGGGAGGACAGCAAAACATGCCCACGTCGTATCAGGCTCCTATGCGTAAAGATCGCAAGGGATCGCAAAGCCAAAGCCAGGATCCATCCAGCAATCTCAAGACCAAAACAGCCGTGGTTGGGGATGTCCTGAAAAACAAGGACGGCGATGTGATTTCCATTCGCCCCGGCGAAACCTTGGGCCGCGCGGTCGAGATTCTGCGCGACAAGCGAATCGGTGCGCTGGTCGTTACCGACAGCACTGGCGCATTGTGCGGAATCCTGTCGGAGCGCGATATTGTGCGGAAATTGGCCGATGCGCCGGGCCAGACCCTGCCCCAGCTGGTCGAAGACGTCATGACCAAAGAGGTTCAGACCTGCAGCACGGACGACCCTCTGGTGTCCGTCCTGAAACGGATGAGCGACGGCCGCTTCCGCCACATGCCCGTGATGGGTGAGGTCGGACCGATTGGCATGGTCACCATCGGCGATGTCATTACGCACCGATTGAACGAGGTCGAGCATGAAGCCTTGCAGTTAAAGCAACTGATCGTCGGCTAACCGAAGCGTCCACACCGTTAAGAACAAGGTCACGCGCGGCAATCAGTCCGCGCGTTTCTGTTTGGGCATCAATCACAAGCCAAGAACGCCCGCGGATCGCAGTTTCAGGGTCATTTTCTCGGGGAGTTTTACGATGGTGCTGTGAGGGAGGATTGAACTCCCGACCTCGTCATTACCAATGACGCGCTCTACCACTGAGCTACCACAGCATCCTATCGTGGGCGGGTGATTAGACCTATTCGCAGATGGACGCAAGCGTATTCTGGACCCTTTTTTCATTCCGCGTTACAGAAGAGCCCATGGAGCAGAAGAACACATCTCAAAAGCCCACAAAAAAAGGGGCAGATCGCGAAGCGCGGCTGAAAGCGGCGTTAAAAGCTAATATGGGTCGGCGTAAAGCACAGGCCCGTGCACGGGCTGTGTCAGATAGTGACACGGCAAAAAATGAACAAGATTAAAGGTAAGGCAGGTAAATGGATTCGATTGTAGTGACCGGCGGCAGCGAACTTCGCGGCGAAATTCCAATTGCAGGAGCGAAAAACGCCTGCCTGACACTGATGCCCGCGACGATTCTGTCGGAGGAGCCTCTGACCCTGACCAATGCCCCGCGCCTGTCCGACATCAAGACGATGACACAGCTTCTGGAAAGCCTTGGGGCCGAGGCCGCGTCGATGCAGGACGGTCAGGTTCTAACCCTATCCAGCCACGACCTTGATAATCACGTGGCAGACTATGACATCGTGCGCAAAATGCGCGCCTCGAACCTTGTGCTGGGGCCGATGCTGGCACGCCTTGGTCATGCGGTTGTGTCTCTGCCCGGCGGTTGCGCCATTGGCGCACGCCCTATGGACCTGCACATCTTTGGGCTGGAAAAGCTGGGCGCCGAGATCGAGCTGAAAGACGGCTATCTGCACGCCAAGGCCCCGCGTGGCCTGAAAGGCGCCGAGATCGATCTAGCCTTTGCATCCGTCGGCGCGACCGAGAACATTCTGATGGCCTCGACCCTGGCGAAAGGCACCACCGTTATCCGTAACGCAGCGCGCGAGCCGGAAATTGTCGACTTGGCTGATTGCCTGCGCAAGATGGGTGCCCAGATCGAAGGCGACGGCACATCGGAAATCGTCATTCAGGGCGTCGATCGCCTGCACGGCGCGACTCACCCCGTCGTCACCGACCGGATTGAACTTGGCACCTATATGCTGGCCCCGGCCATCGCGGGCGGCGAAGTCGAATGTCTGGGCGGGAAGATCTCGCTGGTGGAAAGCTTCTGCGAGAAACTGGATGCCGCTGGCATTCATGTGGAAGAGACCGACAAGGGTCTGAAGGTTGCACGCCGTAATGGCCGCGTGTCCGCCGTAGATGTCACGACCGAACCCTTCCCCGGCTTCCCGACCGATCTGCAGGCGCAGATGATGGCAATGCTGTGTACGGCCGAGGGCACTTCGACCCTGCACGAGACGATCTTTGAAAACCGCTTCATGCACGCGCCTGAACTGATGCGGATGGGCGCGAACATCGAGGTGCACGGCGGCACGGCCACGGTACATGGTGTTGAGAAGCTGAAAGGTGCGCCTGTGATGGCCACCGACCTGCGCGCCTCGGTCTCGCTGATCCTCGCGGGTCTTGCGGCCGAAGGTGAAACCGTGGTGAACCGCGTCTATCACCTTGACCGTGGGTACGAGAAAGTTGTGCGTAAGTTGTCCTCGATTGGGGCCAAGATCGAGCGCGTGAAGGAGTGACCGACATGCAAGATGCCCGATTTGAAGATGGCAGCGAACGCCCGCTGAAACTGGTCGCATTGGACACCGATGACCTGAAGGTTCTGTCGGCGTTGGCACAAGACGCGGTGTTTCCAGCGTCCGAAATTTCTTGGTCGCCAACGCAGCGGCGCTTTGCGTTGCTGATCAACCGCTTCCGTTGGGAAGATAAGCCTGCCGCCGAGGCCCGGGGTCGCCCGATGGAACGCGTGCAGTCAGTGCTGTCCGTCTCGGATGTTCTAAAAGTGCAAAGTCAGGGGATTGCGAAGGGGGACAAGGACATGATCTTGTCGCTTTTGTCCCTGTCCTTTACCCCCGGGGATGACGGAATGGGCCGGATCGAGCTGGTTCTGGCGGGCGATGGAGCCATCGCTTTGGACGTCGAGACGCTTGATGTGACGCTGCAAGATGTCACACGCCCCTATCTAGCGCCCTCAAAACATGCCCCCAAACATGACCTGTCCAAGTAATCTGCGCCCAAGCGCAGCTTGAAGCCATGCCGCGCCGCAGCTAAAACGGCGCAAAGGAGAGCGCCATGCCCCAGTTTCTGAACAGCACATCCGCCGATTTCGAGGCCCGTTTCACCGAGCTTCTGTCGATGAAGCGCGAAGACAGCCCGGATGTGGATGCCGCAGTGGCCGAGATTATCGCAGATGTGCGTGCGCGAGGGGATCAGGCGGTGATCGACCTGACCTCGAAATTCGATCGCATGGACCTGACCCCGGCCACGTTGCGGTTTTCGGAGGCCGAGATTGAAGCGGAATGCGCCAAGGTCTCGGATGCGGATCGCGCAGCGCTGGAATTGGCCGCAGATCGCATTCGCGCCTATCACTCGCGCCAGATGCCCGAGGATCAGCGCTGGACGGACGAAAGCGGTGCCGATCTGGGTTGGCGTTGGAGCGCCGTGTCTGCCGCGGGCCTCTATGTGCCGGGTGGACTGGCCAGCTATCCGTCTTCTGTTCTGATGAACGCGATCCCTGCGAAGGTTGCAGGCGTTGAGCGTCTGGCCATCACCGTGCCCACGCCGGGCGGGATCGCGAATCCCCTGGTTCTGCTGGCTGCGCGCATCGCAGGCGTGGACGAAATCTATCGTATTGGCGGGGCACAAGCGGTGGCCGCACTGGCCTATGGCACCGATACAATCGTGCCCGTCGACAAAATCACCGGTCCGGGCAACGCCTTTGTGGCGGCTGCGAAACGCCGGGTCTTCGGCAAAGTGGGCATCGACATGATCGCTGGCCCATCCGAAATTCTGGTTATCGCGGACGCAGACAATGAGCCGGATTGGCTGGCCTTGGATTTGATGAGCCAAGCCGAACACGATGAAAGCGCCCAATCGATCCTGATCACCACCGACGAGGCGTTCGGCCATAAAGTGGCCGATGCCGTCACCGCGCGCCTTGAAACTTTGGAGCGTCGCGACATCGCAGGCGCCAGCTGGCGCGATTATGGTGCGATCATCACCGTGCGTGATCTGGACGAGGCTGCCACCCTGTCGAATCGCATCGCACCCGAGCACCTTGAGCTGTGCGTGGCTGACCCCGAAGCCCTGTCCGACAAATGCGTCCACGCAGGCGCGATCTTCCTTGGACAGTTCACCCCCGAAGCCATCGGCGATTATGTCGGCGGCCCGAACCACGTGCTTCCGACCGCGCGGTCGGCCCGCTTTAGCTCGGGATTGTCGGTGATGGATTTCCTGAAACGCACCACGCTGGCGCGTATGACGCCCGGCGCGCTGGCCGCCATCGGCCCCGCCGCTGAAACCCTTGCCATTTCCGAAAGTCTTGAAGCCCACGGCCTGTCCGTGCGCGCAAGACTTGACGCCCTTAACGATTGACCCTCAGATAGTGCCAATGACAACGAACCACATCACCCATATCGAGATTGACGACACCGGCCTTGCCGCCCCCACGCCCGAAATCGAGCAGGAGCGCAAGGTCGCCATCTTTGATCTTTTGGAAGACAACAGCTTTGATCTGGCCCCGCGTGGCGATCAGCCTGTTCCGGACGGCCCCTATCATCTGGGGCTGGCAATCCGTGAAAAACGTCTGGTGGTCGACGCCAAGACTGAAGCAGGCGAACCGGCGGGCGAGTTTCACCTGTCGCTAGGACCGTTTCGTCAGGTTGTGAAAGACTATTTCGCCATCTGCGAAAGCTATTTCGATGCGGTGAAGAAACTGCCCCCCAGCCAGATCGAGGCAATCGACATGGCACGCCGCGGCATTCACAACGAAGGCGCGCGCGTGCTGCAGGAACGTCTTGAGGGCAAAGCCGACATCGACATCGATACGGCCCGCCGCCTATTTACCCTGATCTGCGTGTTGCACTGGGGGTGAGCTTGAGCGCTGATCGTCCCCAATCCGTGCTGTTCTGCTGCGACCACAATTCGGTCCGGTCACCTATGGCAGAAGGGATGATGAAGTCGTTCTATGGGCACGACATCTATGTGCAATCCGCCGGCGTTCATAGCGAACTGGACATTGACGGGTTCTCGATCGCCGTTTGCGACGAGTTGGGGATAGAGCTATCGGGTCACCGGGTGCGTAGTTTCGACCAGATGGAAGAATGGGGGGATGATCTCTCGAGCTTCGATTTGATCATTGCGCTGTCTCCAGCCAGCCAAAGGCGCGCGTTAGAGCTGACACGAGTGTTCCATCTGGATGTTGAATATTGGCCGATCCTGGATCCAACAGGACTTGGCACACGGCGGGATGAAAAGCTGGCCAGCTACCGACAAGCGCGGGATCAGATTCGGGACAGGATCATCCAACGATTTGGGGCGCCAACGCGGGATGCCACCCCGGCGTGAAGCTGCCACTCCACTGTACAGGCAGCAATTCTTGCTTCTCTGCCGAATTCCCTTGAAAACCGGGAAGTTTCACCCCATTTAGTAGGCGCCCACGATAGGTGGGTAAAAACACAGGAGTGAACATGGCCAAGGAAGAACTGCTCGAATTTCCCGGTGTCGTTAAGGAACTCCTGCCGAACGCGACATTTCTGGTCGAGCTGGAAAACGGCCATAAGATCATCGCTCATACGGCAGGTAAGATGCGTAAGAACCGCATCCGCGTTCTGGCTGGCGACAAGGTGCAGGTCGAAATGACCCCCTATGATCTGACCAAAGGTCGGATCAACTATCGCTTCAAGTAAGCGCTATCGCGCATGACGCGTCCCAAACTGATTCTGGGCTCTGGAAGCCCAAGACGGGCCGAGTTGCTAGGGCAACTCGGCCTTGTTGCTGACGATATCCGCCCACCGGATGTGGATGAGACGCCCAAGAAGGGCGAGTTGCCGCTGGTTTATTGCCGACGGATTGCTGCGGCCAAAGCTGCCGCGATGACCGTGGCCGCGGACGAGATCGTCCTGTGCGCCGACACCACCGTCGCCCTTGGCCGCCGCATCATGGGCAAGCCCGAAGACGCCGCACAAGCCGCCGAATTCCTGATGTCCCTATCTGGGCGGCGTCACCGCGTCATCACCTCGGTCGTGGTGCGCAACGCCACGAACACATGGGCGCGCGATGTGGTAACCGATGTTAAAATGAAGCGCCTGTCCAATGAAGAACTGAATGGCTATCTGGCCACGGACGACTGGCAGGGTAAGGCAGGTGGCTATGCCATCCAGGGCCCAGCAGGTGCATTCATCCCATGGATTCAGGGCAGCTATACCGCCGTCGTTGGCCTGCCCGTGGCCGAAACAGCCGGGCTGCTTAAGGCCGCCGGCTTCCCCCTATACGGAGAGCAGCCATGAAGGGCAGCACTATCGCGCTTGATACCTATAAGGGCCGCATGGCCGCGGCTCAGATCGTGGACGGAAAGCTGACCGATCTGCTGATCGAACCGCCCGAGGGCGTCGTGCTGCCTGGGGCCATTTTCCGCGCCATTTGCGACCGCCCACTGAAAGGCCAAGGCGGCATGATGTTGCGCCTGCCCGAAGGTCAGTCTGGCTTTTTGCGGCTCGGCAAAGGTCTGAAACCGGGCGAACGTATTCTGGTGCAGGTCACCGGGTTTGGCGAAGACGGCAAGGCCGTTCCCGTTACCCAGAAAGTGCTCTTCAAAAGCCGCTATGCCATCGTCACCCCCGGCGCGCCCGGCATCAATGTCAGCCGTGCGATTCGCGATGACGAGGTGCGCGTGCGCCTGTTGGAAATCGCGCACGAGGTGATGGGAGACGCCGAAGAAGGCCTGATCATCCGTTCGGTCGCGGAAAATGGGTCGGACGATGATATTGCCGCCGATATCGCCGCCATGCTCGACCTCAGCCGCGCAGTGTTGGCAGATCAGGACGGCGACGCCGAGCTTTTGGTCGACGGCCCCGATCCGCATGAGCTTGCTTGGCGCGAGTGGTCCGAACCAGATCTGCTGGACGACCGTGAAGATGCGTTCGAGCGTCACAACGTGCATGAAATGATCGACGCCGCACGAGGCGCGTTTGAGCGCCTTTCAGGCGGCGCTTCGATGTTCATTGAGCCGACCCGCGCGCTGATCGCCGTGGACGTCAATACCGGCGGAGACACCAGCCCAGCGGCGGGCCTGAAGGCCAATATCGCGGTTGCCCGCGCCTTGCCCGCCGCGCTGAGATGCCGAGGACTGGGCGGACAGATCGTCATTGATTTCGCCCCCTGCCCCAAGAAAGACCGCCGCCAGTTAGAGCAGGTTTTGCGCGCCGCCTTAAAGGCCGAGGGCATCGAAACCGCAATGGTGGGCTGGACACAGCTGGGCCTGTTCGAACTGCAACGCAAACGCGAACGCCTGCCCCTGTCGCGCTGTCTCGAGGACCGCTAATGGCTTGTCCAATCTGCAAAAAAGACACCGACCCCAAATACCGTCCGTTCTGCTCGCGCCGCTGCGCAGATGTGGATCTGGGCCGCTGGCTGAACGGCTCTTACGCTGTCCCTGCAGACAGCCCCGAGGACCTGGACGAAGCTGCCGATGCGATGTCTCAGGCCCTTTCACACGAAACTTTCAAGCCGCACTGAAAAACCTTCGAAAAACCACCTTTTCCCTCTGGACACCGCCGCACCCCGCGTCTAAAACCCGCCCACCCGAACGATGAAACGTTCACCCGTGCCCGGGTAGCTCAGGGGTAGAGCAGTGGATTGAAAATCCTCGTGTCGGTGGTTCGATTCCGCCCCCGGGCACCATTTAAATCAAAGAGTTAGCTGGTTTTAGATTTGTCTCGCAGACACTTTGTCTCGCGTTTGTCTCAGGTTCATATTTTGTTCTTTTTGGTCCTTTGCCGCAAAATGTTGTGGATTTTCTTGAAGTAGGCACAAGTGACACCTAAGTTGCGAGTGATCGAGTAATTCAGCAATTTAGGGATGAATAGATGGCAAGAGATTTTGAAGTTGGCGAAGTGGTGATGCTTAAGTCAGGTGGACCGGAAATGACTGTAAAAAAAGCGGAAACCACATTTGGGGACAACGACGTACAGTGTCAGTGGTTTGGAGGCCGAAAACTTGAAAGTGGATATTTTCCACCTGCGTCTCTAGTTCTCGTGGAGGACGACAGCAATGAATAACAGCCAACCTACAACAGATGACGTCGCAGAGTGGATGCAGCAGCAATCTCTCTCAGGTGAGTTATACCAAGATGATGCTGTCTGGACGATAATGAAGAAGTTTGGGAAGCAATTTACCTACGACAATGCCAACGGAAACCCGGCAATCGACAAGAAGGTACTGGACAAGTTTAAGAAGATTAGCGGCGATGATATTGTTTGGTCACGTAGTGGGCGACTTTGGAGAAAGCGAACGGCCAGGGATGAACCTGGCCGGATGCAAGAATAGTTTTCGGATTGCCTAATCGGCAAGAGTGAAGTCGACATAGAACTCTTGGTCGACCACAAACTTTCCAAACAAGTTGGGGTTACGAATATCAATCTCGAATGACGCAGACGGGGACCACTTGGCATAAGTGTTGTTCTCGTCGTCGCCAGTCTCGTCGTAACCCTCACTTTTGGAGACTGCCGTCATTTTCAGAATCTCACCCATTATCTCTTCATCTGACCCTTTTTGTTCTTCCACAGAAAGGACACGCATTTTTGCTCGCATCATAAAAATTGTGGTTATTTGGTAATAGCAACAGTCTACCACGGCTGGCTGTATCGAGCTAACTTAGGTCGTGGATTTTGACTCATTGTTGTCTCAAGAATGTTGTTTGCTGCGAGACAAAATTATTTCTGAGCCTGTTCAGATGGTTATGAGTCACCGACCAGAGGATCAATTATTCTCGTGTCGGTTAAGTCTCTGAATTCTAAGACGGACAACCCGGTTGAAAATCCTCGTGTCGGTGGTTCGATTCCGCCCCCGGGCACCACTTCAAACTCAATGATTTGGCTTGCTGCGACGCGGCGCATTCCAACGGCTTTGGTTGTGCTGTCGTGGAGCTGGCTAACAGGACTGCAGACCGTCAATCATCAAGCGCGAAGCTCTAGTTAAAATACACCCGGCGTCTCAGCCTGAACCGATGTTATAGAACAATCTAAGCCATCGCTCGGTTGACTAGGCTTGCCAACCTAACACTATTCAGAATCTAGTCAGGCAACAGTCTCCGCGTTTCGCCCTGCGGCGGCTCACAGCATCCGGGTCTTTATATGAAACGCTCTCGAATTAACCAAATCATGGCAGAAGCGGACGAGATGATCCGCCAGTATGGCTTCGTTTTACCGCCATTTGCCTATTGGACGCCCGATGAATTCAAGGCCAAGCGCGAGGTCGCCAGAAACGTGATCAACGCGCGGTGCGGCTGGGACATCACCGATTACGGGGATGGAAGGTTTGACGAGATGGGACTGTTCCTGTTCACCCTGCGCAATGGACGGCTTACCGATCTGCAGCGCGGCGGAGGCATGTGCTATGCCGAGAAACTGCTGATCTCGCGGCAGGACCAGCTTAGCCCGATGCACACCCATGTCATCAAGGCCGAGGACATCATCAACCGGGGCGGTGCGACGCTGGTGATCGAGCTTTACGGCTCGGACGATGCAGGCAATTTCGCCGAGGATCGTGGCGGCACGGTCTATTGCGACGGACTCCAGCGCGAATTCGCACCAGGAGAGAAGCTGAAGCTCGCCCCCGGTGAAAGCGTGACCCTGATGCCCGGTGATTGGCATGCCTTCTGGGGCGAAGGTGGCGACGTTCTGATCGGCGAGGTTTCGACCGTCAACGACGACGAGACCGACAATATCTTCCGCGCGCCCATTGGCCGGTTTGCCGAGGTCGAAGAAGATGAGGTGCCCACGCATCTATTGGTCAGCGACTACAGCAAGTGGTTGGGCTGACGGTTTGATAGGCTAATTGTTGAAACGAATCTTTGGTTTCAACAATTGGACCGTCAAAACTAGTCAGTAAATGGGATGTCATGCCGATGACGGCCGAACAACCATAGGAAACCCGCGTTCCTTTGTTGCGGTGAAGTTTTGATCGACAGGATCCCACCCTCTACAACGGCCTTCTGAACGGCACGCAACTTAATGCTTCTTTGACGAATACTCTGTGGGCAGCATGCTGGAAGCTGCCGCCGAGGCCTATACCGCGTTGTTGGAACGAGGCCCTTCTGTCCTGATCCTGACGCGCGGCGGAGAAAGGGCAACCGGTTTCCTTGCGGACAGGTCTGTGGTTCAGGTCAATGCCGGGGACACATTCAACACAGGCTTTCTGGCCAAGCTGTACGAGTTGCAATGCCTCGCTGGACCGCAGTTGGAAACCATGTCGGCTGACACCTTGCAGCAGGCAATGAAATGCGGCGCCAAAGTAGCCGCCGTCACCGTTTCGCGCGCGGGTGCAAACCCGCCCTGAGCATGGGAGCTTTGACACGCCGCTCAATTGTCGCTAAAGACACACCAACATGTTAGCGCTATCACTTGCTGATCCACACCGTGAAGAGGATAAGACCATGACACTCAGGATTGCCATCAACGGTTTCGGACGTATCGGCCGCGGCGTCTTGCGCGCCCTGATCGAACAGGAATCTCAAGATATCGAGGTCGTTGCCATCAACGATCTGGCCCCGCCCGAGAACATCGCCCATCTGCTCAAGTATGACAGTATTCATGGGCGCCTGCGCGAGTCAGTTGCTGTCGACGGCGAAACGCTTGTCGTTGGGCAGCGCCGTATCCGGCTAACCGCACTTCGCAATCCCGAAGAGCTTCCGTGGGGCGATGTCGACATTGCCTACGAATGCACCGGGTTGTTCACGGCCCGCGATCAGGCTGCTCGCCTGCTACAGAACGGCTCGAAGCGGGTGTTGATCTCGGCACCTGGCAAGGATGCTGACCGGACAGTGGTCTATGGTGTGAACCACAACGACCTTACTGCCGACGACCAGATCGTATCGAACGCGTCCTGCACCACCAACTGCCTTGCCCCTGTGGCGATGGTGCTGCACCGCGCCTTCGGCATCAAGACCGGGTACATGACCACCATCCACGCCTTTACAGGCGACCAGCCCAGCCATGATACGAACCACAAAGACCTCTACCGGGGCCGCGCGGCGTCGATGTCGATGGTACCGACCTCGACCGGGGCCGCGCGGGCGATCTCTCTGGTGCTGCCTGATCTCGAAGGCAAGCTGGAAGGCTCGGCGGTACGTGTGCCGACCCCAAATGTATCGCTGGTCGATCTGTGCTTCATGCCCGAAACTCCGGTTACCCGTGACGAGATTAACGCCGCCATTGCCGAGGCTGCCCAAGGTCAACTGAAGGGCGTTCTGTCCTATGAGGAAGATCCGCTTGTGTCGATCGACTTCAACCACGACCCACATTCGTCCTGTTTTGCCGCGGCCCAAACCACTGTGACCGAAGACGGCATGGTGCGTGTGGCCAGCTGGTATGACAACGAATGGGGTTTTTCCAACCGGATGATCGACACTGGCCGACGGATCGGTGAACTGCTTCGCGCCTCAGGCTCCCTGAAGCTGGCGAGCTGAAGCGATGGTCTCTCGTGTCATACCAGTTGATCCGTTCGATCTTGTTCTATTCGGGGGCACAGGTGATCTTGCGCGTCGTAAGATCCTGCCTGGGCTCTTCCACCGATTTGCGGTGGGGCAGATGCCACAAGATGCCCGGATCATTTGCACGGCGCGAAGCGCTATGGACAGGGCTGCATTCATTGAACTGACGCGGTCTAGCCTTCTCAAATTCGCCTCTGCGGCAAAAGAGAACAGCAGCGCGCTGGAAAGCTTCCTGCAAACCATCGACTACGTCCAGGTCGATGCGGCTGGGCAAGACGGCTGGGACGCGCTTTCCAAAGCTTTACGCCCGGACATGGTGCGCGCGTTCTATCTGTCTGTCTCGCCTTCCCTGTTTGGACCGATTGCACACAAACTGAACAACCACGGGATCGCCACCCCTCAAAGCCGCATCGTTGTGGAGAAGCCTTTTGGGCATGATTTGGAATCGGCCAAAGCTTTGAATGCTGATCTGCGCGGGAACTTCGAAGAGCATCAGATCTATCGGATTGACCACTATCTTGGGAAGGAAACCGTGCAGAACCTGATGGCGCTGCGCTTTGCCAATTCCTTGTGGGAACCGCTGTGGAATTCCACCCACGTTGACCACGTCCAGATCACTGTGGCCGAGAGCCTTGGGGTTGAAGGCCGTGGGGAATACTATGATCGGTCCGGCGCCATGCGGGACATGGTGCAGAACCACTTGATGCAACTTCTCTGCCTGACCGCAATGGAGCCTCCGTCGAGGTTTACGCCCGACGCAGTGCGCGACGAGAAGGTCAAAGTGATCGAGGCGCTTGAGCCCGTAGACCAATCCGACATTGTGCGCGGCCAGTACAGGGCGCAGGGCGAAGAGGGCAGCTATCACGACCACTCGGGAAACCCCCAAAGCCGCACCGAAAGCTTTGTCGCAATCAAAGTAAACATCGGGAACTGGCGTTGGGCTGGAACACCGTTCTATCTGCGTACAGGAAAAAAGCTTCGGGCGCGCAGTTCCGAGATCGCCATCGTGTTCCGTGACCCTCCGCACATGATCTTCCCAAAGATGGAGGGACGGCGCGGCAATGCCATGATTATCCGTCTGCAACCGGACGAAGGGATCACGCTGCGCAACACCATCAAAGAGCCTGGCCCCGGTGGCTTCCGGCTTACCGAAGTATCGATGGACATGACATTCGCCGATGCTTTGGACCAGCACGCCGAACCTCAGGACGCGTATGAGCGGCTTATCATGGATGTGATACGCGGAGACCAAACCCTGTTCATGCGCGGTGACGAGGTCGAGGCTGCTTGGGCTTGGGCCGATCCCCTTATTGAAGGTTGGCAAGATGCGGGTCGCACACCTGCGCCTTATGACCCCGGTGGCTCGGGCCCCGAGGACGCCCTGATGCTGCTACACCGCGAAGGGCGGCGCTGGCGCGAGATCATGGCCTGACCATGATCAAGCCGCACGAAACGGTCCTGCGGGTAACAGACCCCATCATTGCCCGCAGCCGGAAGCTCCGCTCGACTGGTCTGCACCGTGTTTGGCCCGCCACATCCAAAGGTCCAACGCGCGCGTATCTGAACTGCATGGGTCAAACTCATACCAAAGCTGCCGATGGCAGCATTCGGAGCATGAAATTGGAGAGTACTTCATGACGCTCCGCCCACAGGATGCACTCAAACAAACCCACGGCATCTGTTCACTTGCCAAACGGGCCTCACAGCTGAGGAAAAGCAAATGACCGATATCTGGAACAAGCTGCAAGACAACCACGACACGGCAAGAGAGCGGCCTATCCTCTCGCTGTTTGAAGATCCTGATCGTTTTGATGATTTCTCTGCCGGGGCAGACGGGGTGTTTCTGGACTTCTCGAAAACAAATATCGATCGCGAAGCGCTGAGCCTGCTGATCGATCTGGCCTCCGAACAAGGTGTCTTTACGTATCGGGACGCCATGTTCCGCGGAGACCGTATCAACGCCACAGAAAACCGGGCTGTTTTACACACCGCTCTGCGGGACGGGGGCAGCAATCCGCTGTCTGTTGATGGAGAGGATGTCCGACCAGCAGTTGCAGAAACCCTGCAGGCGATGGAACAGTTCGCACGTGACATCCGTTCGGGCCATATCAAAACCGCACAAGGCGGGGCATTTACTGATGTGATCAATATCGGCATTGGCGGCTCGGACTTGGGACCGGCCATGGCGGTGCAGGCACTGGCCCCCTATCACAATGGGCCCCGCTGTCACTTCGTGTCCAATGTTGATGGCGCCCAGATTTCAGACACGTTGCGAATGCTCGATCCCCGGTCAACATTGGTCATCATTGCCTCGAAGACCTTTACCACGATCGAAACCATGACCAACGCAGATACAGCTATCACATGGCTGCATGCTGCATTGGGAGATCGCGCAAGTGATCATCTCGCAGCCGTCTCAACTGCACGCGACAAGACGGCCGATATGGGAATCGCACCGGATCGGGTGTTTGGTTTTTCGGATTGGGTCGGTGGACGATATTCACTTTGGGGGCCCGTCGGCCTTGCGATCATGCTGGCAATTGGCCCGGAAGGATTCCACGACTTCCTATCCGGCGCACATGCCATGGATGAGCATTTCCAAACCGCCCCTGCCCCAGAGAATGTGCCACTTCTGATGGGACTGGTCGGGATATGGCATCGCAATATCTGTGACTATCCCACCCGTGCGATCTTGCCGTACGATCAGCGTCTAGCCCGTCTGCCCGCGTATCTTCAGCAGCTTGATATGGAGAGCAACGGGAAACGGGTTGCCATCAATGGCGACACCTTGGCGCGTGCATCGGGGCCGGTCGTCTGGGGAGAGCCCGGCACCAACGGACAACATGCGTTTTACCAGCTTTTGCATCAGGGCACCGACATCGTGCCCTCGGAATTTCTGATTGCATCGACAAGTCACGAGCCAGAGCTGCGCGCGCATCACGATCTGCTCAAGGCCAATTGCCTAGCGCAATCCGAAGCCCTGATGATCGGCCGCACCTTCGAACAGGCGCAAAAGATTGCCACAACTCTCGGGTTTGAAGGTGACGCGCAACGCATCCAGGCCCAGCACCGAACCTTTCCGGGCAACCGCCCGTCAATGACTTTGGTCTATCCACAGCTGACACCATTCACACTTGGGCAGATCATTGCACTGTACGAGCACCGCGTATTCGTGGAAGGCGCTATCTGGGGGATCAACTCGTTCGATCAATGGGGCGTAGAGCTGGGTAAGGAACTGGCCAATGCTCTTGTGCCAATGATCAAAGGCGCATCTGCGAACAGCAAAGACCCGTCAACACAAGGGCTTCTAAGGTTGCTGTCCAAGCCCTGACCTTCAAAAGGGCCGTCCCCACATTGCCGGTTGATAAGCATATCAACCACACTGTCCACCTTGACCGGGATCAACGCGTATTTATGCCAGAAGGCTTACAAATAGGCGATGAACTCAGGGAGGGTTGCATGACAGATGCTTTGAAGACGACGTCGCCGACGCTGATTTGGCTGGACGATCTTTCGCGTACGGACATCGCCAAAGTTGGGGGGAAGAACGCCTCTTTGGGTGAGATGCTTCAGTCACTTTCCGAAAGCGGGATCCGTGTACCCCCCGGATTTGCCACCACGTCTGACGCCTATCGCAGCTTCATCTCGGACAATGGTCTGGACCGTGTGCTTCGGGATGTTCTGCCCAAACTTGACGCCAAACGGATCACGCTGGCCACGGCAGGCAAGACGATCCGAGCCGCCATCACCGAAGGGGTTTGGCCCGACGATGCCGAACGGGACATCCGCGCGGCCTATCGCGAGCTGAGCGCACGCGTCGGAAAGCCTGATCCCGCTGTCGCCGTGCGGTCGTCGGCCACCGCCGAAGACCTGCCTGACGCAAGTTTTGCCGGGCAGCAGGAAACCTTTCTGAACATACGTGGTGAAGACGCCCTTCTTGACGCCTGTAAGGCTTGTCTGGCCTCGCTGTTTACCGACCGGGCCATCACCTATCGCCAGATCAAGGGCTTTGATCATCTCGAGGTCGCCCTGTCCGTCGGTGTGCAGCACATGATCCGCTCGGACCTTTCCGGCTCGGGCGTCATGTTCTCGATCGACACGGAAAGCGGGTTTGACAAGATCGTCCTGATCAACGCGGCCTGGGGACTTGGTGAAAACGTGGTTCAGGGTCACGTCGACCCGGACGAATACCAAGTCTACAAGCCGTTTCTTGACCAAGACGCGCTGACCCCGATCGTTCACAAAGCGCTTGGTGCCAAAGAAATCAAAATGATTTATGGCCGCGAACAAGGCGCGCCTACGCGGAATGTCCCGACCTCGAAGGTCGAGCGTGCAGGCTTCGTGCTGTCTGATGCCGAAATTCTTGAACTGGCCCGTGCCGCGGTCAAGATCGAGGCGCACTACGGCACCGCGATGGACATCGAATGGGCCAAGGATGGGGAAACCGGATTGCTCTATGTGGTGCAGGCCCGCCCCGAAACCGTGCAGTCCAATCTAGCTGCTGGCGCTTTCCAAACCTATACGCTGCACGATACGGGCGAGGCGTTGCTAACCGGCCTTAGCGTCGGAAGCTCGGTCGCCACGGGCGAAGTCTGCATGATCCATGACGTGACGGATCTGGACCAGTTTGTGGACGGGTCAATCCTTGTCACGTCGAACACCGACCCGGACTGGGTGCCGATCATGAAACGCGCCGCCGCCATCGTGACCGACCACGGGGGCCGCACATCCCACGCTGCCATCGTCAGTCGCGAACTGGGCGTGCCGGCGATTGTCGGGACGTCGAATGCCACCGAGATCTTGCATAGCGGACAGCACATCACCGTGTCCTGCGCTGAAGGTGAGACGGGGGTGATCTATGCCGGAGAAGCCAAGGTGACGGTCGAGGAACAGCAGCTGGATCAAATCCCGTCTACGCAGACCAAAGTCATGCTAAACCTCGCCAACCCAGCCGCCGCTTTGCGCTGGTGGCGTCTGCCCGTGGATGGTGTCGGGCTTGCTCGTATGGAGTTCGTGATCAACAACGAGGTTCGGGTGCATCCCTTGGCGCTTACACGCTATGACACGCTGACCGACGCGGATGTGCGGGCCGAGATCGACCGCCTGACACGGGGCTATGACAACAGGGCCGACTATTTCGTCGAGAAACTGGCGATGGGCCTCTCGCGGATCGCTGCGACGTGGTATCCCAACCCCACCATCATCCGCATGAGCGACTTCAAAACCAACGAATATGCCGACCTGCTTGGCGGGCGTCAGTTCGAGCCCAACGAGGAAAACCCGATGATCGGGTTCCGGGGGGCGTCGCGGTACTATGATGATGCGTATCAGGACGGGTTCGCGTTGGAGTGCAAAGCAATCCGGCATCTGCGCGAGGTAATGGGCTTTGACAATGTCATCGTCATGATCCCCTTCTGCCGCACAGTCGAAGAAGCCGACCGCGTGCTGGCGACCATGGCGGATCACGGCCTTGAGCGTGGAAAGAACGGGCTTCAGGTCTATGTCATGTGCGAGGTCCCGTCGAACGTGATCGAGGCCGAAGCTTTTGCCGAACGGTTTGACGGGTTCTCGATCGGGTCGAACGACCTGACCCAGCTGACCCTTGGGGTGGACCGCGATTCCGAGGCCTTGGCGCATCTGTTTAACGAACGCGATCCGGCTGTTTTGTGGATGATCAATACGGTCATTTCCAAGGCGCACGATGCGGGTCGTAAGGTCGGGCTGTGCGGGCAGGCCCCCAGCAACGACCCCGAGTTCGCGAAACTACTTGTGCAAGCCGGGATCGATACGATCTCGGTCACGCCGGACAGCTTCTTCGCCGTGAAAAGCAACGTCGCAAGCGCCGAGGGTGAAAGATCGGACTAGCCGCCGCTAGTCCTTCTTCATCCGCAGGGATTTGATCAGCTCAGGCACCACAATCAAGGGCAGCGCGAACAGAATGATCGCCTGCCAATGTGCCCAGTCCAATGGGGCAACCCGCAGCAATTGCTGAAGCGGATACCAGTAAATCGCGACCACTTGCAGGGACACCATTGCAACCAGCGCAATGATCAGTTTGGGGTTCGAGAACCACCCCAACCGCCAGCAAGGTTGCGAGAAGGACCGGAAGGCAAAGACGCTCATCTTCTCGAAGATCACCATCCCGCTGAAGGCTGCCGTCCGCGCCACGACGACGCCGTCGGGCATGAAGGTATAGAAAAGATACAGGCTGGCCGCGCCCGTATAGGTGCCAAACGCCAAGATCATGCCCAGCGCTTTGCGGTCCAGAATGCCGGCCTCGGGGCGGCGCGGCGGGTCGCTCATCTGATCCGAGGTGCCCGGTTCCAGCCCCAGCGCCAAGGCGGTCACCCCGTCGGTCACAAGGTTCATCCACAAGATTTGCGTGGGCAGATAGATCAATGGCCCGCCCAGCGCCAAGTTTGTCAGGATTGCCACGACCTCGCCCGCGTTCGAGGCCAGCAGGTAGCGCACGAACCGTTGGATATTCGCAAACTGTCGCCGCCCTTCGCTGACCGCGCCTTTCAGCGTGGCGAAATTGTCGTCCAGCAATACAAGATCTGCAGCGCTTTTGGCGACATCCGTGCCCCGGATCCCCATCGCGACACCGATATCTGCCTGCTTCAGCGCCGGAGCATCGTTCACCCCATCACCTGTCATCGCAACGATATGGCCCTGCGCCTGCAAAACCTTCACCAGCCGCATCTTGTGTTCAGGAGAGGTGCGCGCAAACAGCGTAGGTTCGCTGAGGATGTCGCTCAGCGCCGCGTCGTCAACGCCCTCCAGCTCGCTTCCGGTCATCACTTTGCTAACCGGCAGGCCAAGGGCGTCTGCAATCGCACGCGCCGTCAGAGGGCCGTCGCCGGTGATCATGATGATCCGCATACCGGCGCGTAGACAGGTTTGAATGGCGTCCCGAACTTCGGGGCGCGGCGGGTCGATCATGCCGACGAGCCCGATGAACTCTAAATCGGAATCCCCGACCCGCTGATCGGCCACCTGACGACGCGCCAAAGCAATGACCCGAAGCCCCTTGGCCGCCATATCCGCGTATTTCTGTTCAATCTGGTCGCGGGCTACCTGATCCAGCGGCACACTGCCGTCCGGTCCGAGCCATGTCACGCAGACTTCCAACATCTGCTCGGGCGCGCCCTTCGCCAACAGCATCAACCCGCCTTCGCTTTCGCGCACCATGCTCATGCGTTTGCGTTCCGAGGAAAACGGGATTTCCGCCAACGCGGCTGCCGATGGCATGGGGGTCCAAGCTTTGTAAGCAAAGGTCACCAATGCCCCTTCGGTTGGATCCCCCACCATGCGCCAACTGTCCCCTTCGCGGTGCAGGCTGGCATGGCTGCATCCGATCATGACGTCTAACGCCGCATCAAGGTCGGCGCTTTCGCCGTACCGGATCGGAGTGTCGCCGTGCAGGATCCGGCCTGCGGGATCGTATCCGGTGCCGACAGCGGTATAGTCCTGCCCAGCGACCCACAGCAGCTCGCTTGTCATCATGTTTTCCGTCAAGGTACCGGTCTTGTCCGTACAGATGACCGAGGCTGCCCCAACGCTTTCAATGGCTTGTAGGCGGCGCACCAAGGCGTTGCGCCGCGCCATCGCGCCTGCCCCCAAGGCCAGACTAATGGTCACCACTGCGGGCAGGCCTTCGGGAATAATGGCAACGGCCATGGACATACCCGTCATGACCATCTCTAGCGCATCGCGCCCCACCATTATTCCTAATATCGCGATGGCAGCGCCAAGTCCTAATGCAGCAATGCCCAACTGGCGTCCCAATCGCCCAAGCTGCCGCGAGAGGTTGGTACCCTTGTCTTCAACAGAAACGGTCAAGGTGGCAATTTTTCCAAACGCCGTCGACGCCCCGGTAGCACTGACAATCCCCTCGGCGCGACCAGCAACGACATAGGTTCCCATCATCACCTTGTTACGGTCACCTTCTTCCTTTGTAGATTTAGCGACGGAAACGGACTCGCCTGTCAGCACGCTCTCATCAATGCGCAATGCAACAGCCGAGACCACTTGCGCATCAGCAGGGACTTGGTCACCGGCCTCGAGCAAAAGAAGATCGCCCGGTACAAGATCGCGGCTGGGAATTTCGATCGGAATGCCGTCGCGAACCACCCGGGCTTTCGGCGACAACATCTCGCGCAATGCTGCAAGCGAGGTTTCAGCGCGCCATTCCTGAACAAAACCCAATGCGCCGTTCAGAACAACAACCAGACCGATGGCAATGCTGTCGACCCGTTCGCCAAGGGCCAATGCCACCAGTCCTGCAATGATCAGAAGTACCACCAATATCCCGGTAAATTGGCGCACGAGGATGGTCCAGGCAGGTGTGGCGTTCGCTTCTCCGACAACATTCGGACCATGGATGCGCAAGCGATCTTGCGCCTCGACGTCCGTTAGGCCGGTCACTTGGTTCACTGCCCGATCAGGTTCCATTCATCTTCCTGTGCCGATATCATTCACCCTCTAGATTTGACGCACGATGCGGTTTGATACAATGCGTCAGATCAGTGCAGTGTTTCTGTTTCCTGCCACTGATGAGCAGATGAGCCAGCCTAGGACGATTTGACTGGCGACCGGTTTTTCATTGGCCGTCAAAAAAAAGGGCGACCGTTTGGCCGCCCATTTCTTCGTTCAGTCGGATCAGATCAGTCCATCCATTCGAAGGGGCGTGTGAACTCGCCCAGACATTGCTTGACCGCGTTATGATCGACTTCGCCCGTCGCTTGGAGACGCGCCACCAGACCGCGCTTCTTGTCGTCGAGAACCTCGGCCACATACGCCGCATGACCTGCTTCAGTAAGCGCTTTGTCATAGATGCGCGCGATTGCGGATTTGCGCAGATCGGGTTTGAACACCTTGCCGACGGCCGTCTTCGGCAGCTCGTCCAGGATCTCGATATGCTTGGGCAGAGCAGCCTTTTCGTGAATATTCTCTTTGGCAAAGGCCATCAGTTCTTCCGATGTCACCTGAGCCCCGCCAACAAGTTCGACATAGGCACAGGGCAGTTCGCCCGCATAGCTGTCGGGCTGACCGATTGCGCCAACCATGGCGACAGCCTCGTGCCCGGCTAGAACTTCTTCGATCTCGGCTGGGTCGATGTTGTGGCCACCACGGATAATCAGATCCTTGGCGCGGCCGGTGATCCACAGATAGCCGTCTTCATCGAGACGCCCCAGATCGCCCGTGCGCAAATGCGTGCCTTGCGCGAAAAGCCCATTGTTTTTGGCCTCTTCGGTATAGGTCGCGCCTGTGACAACACCGGGGTTGGTCAGGCAAATCTCGCCCACCTCATCGACACCGTGCTCTTTCAGAACAGTTCCCGCGTCGTCACAGGTCAGGATTTTAACATCGGTATAGGGGAACGGAACACCAACCGACCCGACCTTTTTCGCGCCGGTGGGCGGGTTGCAGGACACCAGACAGGTGGCCTCGGTCAGGCCATAGCCTTCGACAATGTTCACGCCGGTCGCTTCGACAAAGCGGTTGTATAGCTCGATCGGCAACGGGGCCGAGCCCGAGAACGCCGTTTTCAACGATGAAACATCCGCATCTACAGGGCGTTGCATCAAAGCGGCAAAGGCCGTCGGAACCGAAATCATAAAGCTGACCTTGTAGCGTTCGATCAGCTTCCAGAAATTGTCGAAGACGCCGTCGCCGCGATAGCCCGCCGGGGTGGGATGCACGAAATGCGCGCCTGACATCAGGCAGGCCATCCAGATCACGTGGACCGCAAAGACGTGGAACAGCGGCAGAGGGCAGATAATCACATCTTCTTCGTCAAATAGAAGGTTCGCGCCCAACCAGCCATTATAGACCAAGCCAGAATACTTGTGCTGTGCAACCTTGGGCGTGCCAGTGGTGCCACCTGTGTGGAAATACGCCGCCACGCGGTCGTCGGTTTTGTCCTCGAAGTCCAGCGTGGTGTTCTGGCGCTTCATCTCGGCCACGAAATCCAGAACTTTGGCATTGTGCTTCACCGGGTTCTTCGGACGTACCAGAGGCACAATCCAGCTTTTGGGCGGCTTCAGATATTTGTTCAGGTCGATCTCAAGCACGGTCTTGACGTTCGGGGCCATGGCGACGGCCTCGTTCGCCAGCTGGGCGACCTCGGATTTGGGGAACGCCCTCAGGGTCACAAGAACCTTGGCCCCGGTTTCCTTCAGGATCCCTGCGACTTGTTCGGCATCCAACAGCGGATTGATCGGGTTTACGATCCCGGCGATGCCGCCGCCCATCAGGGTATAGATCGTCTCGTTCGAGTTCGGCAGCAGAAATGCCACCACGTCGTTTTCCCCAATGCCCAACGACCGAAATAGGTTCGCCGCCTGACACGAGCGGTCAAGCATCTGCTGCCACGTCACGGTTTCCTTGGGATCCGTTGGGCCAGACGTGATCTGGAACGAGGCAGCAGGACGGTCGGGGAAGGCACGCGCAGTGCGCTCAAGCATCTGGTATAGGGTGCTGGGTTTATCCCGCGCCTCCCAGCTCATTTCTGCTTCGACAGCATCCCGATCTTGCATCGAGCCAAATTCAAACATCCTACATCCTCCCTACGCCCATTTTTCGGGCCTGTTTGGAAGCTGAGAATGGGCGTAAACGCCATTGCTCGCAAGTCTGACGTGACGTGGAATTGACGTTTACGGAAGGTAAGCGTCGCCAAGGATGGCCCCGTTTTCAGGCAGGGAAAGCTTAAATCTGGCCCTCGGTGAACTGAAGTCGTGCCAGACGGGCATAAAGACCGTCTTGTGCGACCAGTTCGTCATGTGTGCCTTGGGCCACGATCCGACCTTCGTCAAAGACCACGATCCGGTCGGCTTTCTTCACAGTCGCCAGACGGTGCGCCACGATCAAGGTGGTGCGGCCTTGCGCCAGTTCATCCACAGCGCCCTGAACCAGACGTTCGCTTTCCGCATCAAGGGCCGAGGTGGCTTCGTCTAGCAGCAGGATCGGCGCGTCGCGCAGGATGGCACGGGCAATAGCAATACGTTGTTTCTGACCACCCGACAGCATCACACCGCGTTCACCAACATAGGTGTCATAGCCTTCCGGCAGGCGCGACAGGAAGTCGTGGGCGGCGGCGGCCTTGGCGGCGGCCTCGACCTCGGCATCACTGGCATCGGGGCGACCAAAGCGGATGTTGTCGCGCGCGGATGCCGCAAAGATCACCGCGTCTTGCGGGACAAGGGCGACATATTTACGGAACTCATCGCGGCGCATATCACGCAGATCGACACCATCCAGCTTCACCGCCCCGCTTTCCGGGTCATAGAACCGTTGGATCAGTTGAACGATGGTGGTCTTACCCGCCCCCGAGGGGCCAACAAGCGCAACGGTTTCACCCGCCGCTACGTCTAGGCTAATCCCTTCCAGCGCCGCCTGATTGGGGCGCGCAGGATAGTGGAAGGTGACATCATCAAACGTCAGCGCCCCGGTCGGGCGTGTGGTGATCGCGACAGGCTGCGCGGGGTCTTTGACCTGATCTTCGGTGTTCAAAAGCTCGACCAGACGCTCAGTGGCACCTGCGGCACGCTGAAGTTCGCTCCAGATTTCGGACAGGGCACCAACGGCACCGGCGACCATGACCGAATAGATCACGAACTGGACCAGCGCCCCAATGGAAACCTCGCCCGCTGTTACATCACGCATACCGATCCACAGAACCCCGACTACACCCGAGAAGATCAGAGAGATCACAATCACGGTCATGATCGCACGAGTAGAGATCCTGCGCTTCGCTGACAGGAAGCTTTCTTCGGTCAGGCGGGAAAACTCACTGCGGCTACGGTCTTCATGCGTGAAGGCCTGCACGGTTTGCACTGACAGCAAAGCCTCAGAGGCATTGCCCGAGCTTTTTGCGATCCATTCCTGATTTTCACGCCCCAGCACGCGCAAACGGCGGCCCAGCACGATGATCGGCACAATGACGACCGGCACGATCAACAGCACTAACCCGGTCAGTTTCGCCGAGGTGAACAGCATCAGGATCATCCCGCCGATGAAGATGAACACATTGCGCAGCGCCACCGAAACAGACGACCCGATCACCGACAGGATCAGTGTGGTGTCGGTGGTGATGCGCGACAGCACCTCGCCAGTCATGACTCTTTCATAGAAGGCCGGGCTCATCCCGACGACGCGATCAAAGACCGCTTTACGAATGTCCGACACGATCCGCTCGCCCAGCCGGGTGACCAGATAATACCGAAGCCCCGTGCCCAGCGCGAGCAGCGACGCCACCGCAAGGGCCGCAAGAAAATACTTGTCCAGAAGCTCGGGCGTGGCTTCGCCAAACCCGTCGACCACGCGGCGCACTGCGATCGGCAAGACCAGAGAAATCCCGGCGGTGAACACCAGCGCAACAAAGGCCGCCAGCATCCACGCTTTGTGGGGCCGCATGAAAGGCCACAGACCCGACAGCGCACCAATACGTTTGGATTTCTCGCGTTCGTCCATCTCGACGCTGGACGCACCTGCCTGTCTTGCCATGTGATCTGCTCCTTTGGTGCACGGATACCGAAACCACCCAATACACACAAGCAACATTGAATATTTGCCGCAAACGCCGTCACGCAGACGTGCTTTTGTCCGGGACGTGTTCCCGCTATGCTGGACAGATACGAATATCGAGTATCGGAGCGCGTATCATGTTGAATGCATCCAAACTACGTCTGCCTGCTGTCGGGATTGCCCTGATATTGCTTGGGGCCTGCGCCACGCCGCAAAAACAGTGCATTGCGCGTGAAACGGCAGAATATCGGGCGATTTCAGCAC
The DNA here is from genome assembly GCF_900302485.1 of Aliiroseovarius pelagivivens. NCBI lineage: Bacteria > Pseudomonadati > Pseudomonadota > Alphaproteobacteria > Rhodobacterales > Paracoccaceae > Aliiroseovarius > Aliiroseovarius pelagivivens. The sequence continues at coordinate 2,095,560 of NZ_OMOI01000001.1, forward strand.
AGATTGAAGAGCTGGAAGAAACGCTGGCCCGCGGATACGCGCTGCACCGACAGACGGTCCCCTATACCAAGACACGCATCTGTCACGTCAAGGGAAAGCGCTATGTCCCCTGCCCCACCACGCGGTTTCACACGATTGAAACGCCTGTGTCGGTGGACATAGACGACACGCGTGAGAAACTGGCGCGGTTAAAGGCGCAACGCACCAAGCTTGCTCCCGCCGCAGCGACCGCTCGTGCGGCGTGTATTCGTGCGTATCCAGAGTAAGCGCGACTTGTTTATCGAAAAGGTGTGTCCGTTGCCCTTAGTTGGGAACTGAAATCTTGATCGCAGTGGGTTTGCCACCCTGCCCAAAGACACGGATCAGGATTGTCCCACCATTTCTCAAACGTTTCGCCGCCTTGGGTCCGACGTTCCCACGTGCGACCAGCGCCTGAATACCCTTCCGGCTTTTGTTGGTGCCAAAAAACGGATCCCATTCATCGCCGGGCTGACTTACTCCAAAGCGGTGGTAATTCGCCCGATCCCTGCTCAGGACTTTCCACGGCTCGACCAACGCTTTCCCATTGGCATTTGTCAGATCAGATTTGCCAACGAAGACTGTAAAGGACCCAACTTGTTCTTGCGCCACGGCTGACTGCGACGCGAAGGCCACGCCCAGCGCCAAAGCGGCAGTTTTCAGCAGTTGAATGCGATGACGCATGGCCCATCCCTTAAACACAAGCCGACAAGCGGCGTGCCTAAAGAATGGGGATGGCGCTTCCCAAGGTCAATGGTGGCTGACCTGACCGTTGCTTAACTGTCACCCGTCACCGTCAGACCCAGCATCCGCCATGCGTGCATACCGCCGCGATAGTAGTGGATCTTGTCGGCGGGATAGCCTGCTTCAATCATGCGGCGGGCGGCGGTCGGGGACTGACCACACCAGTTGCCGTTGCAAAACAGCGCGACCGGCTTGGCCGCTTCGCAGTCAAACCCATCGAAATCAAGCTCGCAGCCCAGTTCGTCCAAACGGTCCGTAGCTTCGTTGTAGGGAATCGAGATTGCGCCCGGAATGGTTCCGGTTTCGTGATCCGCCGCGACACGGCTGTCGACCACGATCGCGTCGGGATCTTGCAGCATGTTCAGAAGCTCTAGCTCGCCAATGGGGGTGACACCGGGTGCCGGCACCATCGGCTGCACACAGAAATTCGGGCAATCGCGCGAGGTCCGTGCCCATTCTCCCGACAGCTCGTGCGCAGGATCATCAATGCGCGAGATTTCGACCTCGCCATTCTCAGTTGGGACGGTCACCCACGGCATATCCCGAGTGATGTTCACGTCGGCGAATATAGGGGTAGTAATCAGGGCAATAGCCGCTGCGGTCAGGAAGGGTTTCATGTCAGCTCCTGCTGTCGGATCAATTGAAGGTTTCGAACACGTCATACATGACGGGCTCAAAGCTTTTGCAGAGGGTAGCGATCTTCCGGTTACGCTCGCGCATTTCTTCGGTGCGCAGCATGGCCTGGAAATCCTCGCGCCGGGTCCATTGGCTGTAATTGGCAATCCGCGTCTGGGCATCATTCACATGAAGCCCAGCGCCGACGAAACCCGGCTGCTTCGAGATGAAGCTCTCGTAGGCATCCGACAGCGCGTCCAGAAGATCCTGACAGGTGCCGGGTGTCATCTCGAACGTGGTGATAACGGTTTGATAGTCGGGGGCTTTGCTGATTTTGGGCATGGCTTCCTCCTTGATAGAAGAAGCCTAGCCGCATTTGGATCACATATGAATATGTGATCTTGCCACAGGGTCAGTCAAAAATGTCAAAAAGCTCGGACAGGACCGATTTGCGGCGCTTTTTCTTATAGCGTTTGGCACGGCGATATTCGTCATCGTCATCATCATCGTCGTACGGTCGCTTGCGCGACGATCCGGGCTTCATCCCGGCCCCACGCTCCATCTCTTCTCGGGGGCGCATGTGGCGGGGTTCACCTTGATATACGGGCTCGGAGGGGGGCGGAGGGGGCGCGACATACGGATCCGGGTCGTCCAGTTCCACCGCAGGAGTCGTTTTCTCGATGATCTTGTCCAACTCACCGCGATCCAGCCAGACACCACGGCATTTGGGGCAATAATCGATCTCGACCCCTTGGCGTTCGGTCATCAAAAGCTCGGTTCCGTCTACCGGACATTTCATCATGGATCCTCCTGTATTGAGGATCATGTAGGCACGAAAAAGCGGGCCACAAGGGGCCCGCCATTCAGTCACGCAAGAAGGGAGAGAGGTCAGCGCGACACGTGAACCGCACAGGGCGCATGGCGTACAACACGCGCGGCTGTCGATCCCAGGAAAAAGTCTGTCAGGCCCGGACGGTGCGAGGCGACAACGATGCAATCGACCTTGTTGTCCTTGGCATAATCCACAATGGCATGGCCCGCATGACCCGAGATCACGGCAATCGAGACATTCGAAGCGTCCTTCAGCTCGTCCTGCAGGCGGCGCTCCAGCTCGTTCACATTGTCTTCCAACTGCCCTTCCGGCAAATACTGGGCGACATAGGCAGGCACTTCCTCCATCACGTGGAGTGCAGTGATTTTCGCGCCATCTTCGGAAATGGCGTTGGCGATAGCAAGCGCTTCGGAGGTGTTACGGTCGTGGTCAAGCGCGATCGGCACAAGAATGTTTTTATACATGAGTCAGCTCCTTCATGGGCTTCAATTCGTCTTGATCAATACGTAACGCGCGAACGATCCGGGGAATATGACTCAGGTCAAATACCCCTCTTTTCTTGTCGGGCTTTCCTTTCTACGCTGTTGCCATGAAACCGCTGACAAACACGCCCGATTTACTGGTTCTGGACCACAAGCCATGGATCTTGTCGCTCAGCATGCTTGCGGGTCTTCTGATTTTTCTGGGGATCGGGACAAATGCCCTGATGCAGGGTGAAATACTGTTCGGCGTCATGTTTTCGGGCATTGGCACCCTAGCGTGGGGGGGCTGCTTTCTGGCCTTTTCCAAGCGGGTCCAATTGATCTTTGACGCACGCGCCGGGCAGATCGTGAAACGCAAACGGTCCTTTTTCGGATACGCACAGGATGTCTATCCGCTGGACGCGCTCTGCGGGGCCGAGCTTGAGGAAACCCGCCGGGATGGATCCAGCATGTATCGCCCGGTTTTGGTGATGACCGGGCAGCCGAATCTGCCTGTGGTGTCTTATTACACCAACGGGTCCGGCCCACGCCGCACGACCGAGGCCGTCAATCGGTGGCTGGAAACGCGATCTACCCCAATGCAGCTTGACTCTGACCCGTCAAAGCCGTAATCCCACCCCAAATCTCGGAAGTGCGAAACTTCCGGTCCCATGGCCCAATGCCGGGATCGCCCCCTGTCAGCGTGTTACGCCCACAGGGGCCATCATGGTTTGGGCGTTTGGAAAAGCGCAAACCCGCCCCTATCTAGGGGGAAACGAAACGGCAAAGGAGCCGAGATATGTTCGAGAGCCTCTCAGATCGCCTGTCTGGCGTCTTTGACCGTCTGACGAAACAGGGTGCGCTGTCCGAAGATGATGTAAAAACCGCCCTGCGCGAGGTGCGCGTGGCGCTGCTTGAGGCTGATGTCTCGCTGCCCGTCGCCCGCGACTTTGTGAAAAAGGTGCAGGAACAGGCGACCGGTCAGTCGGTTACGAAATCCGTGACCCCCGGCCAGCAGGTCGTGAAGATCGTTCATGACGCACTGGTCGATGTTTTGACTGGCGAAGGCGAACCCGGCGCGCTGAAGGTCGACAGCCCCCCTGCCCCGATCCTGATGGTCGGTCTGCAAGGTGGTGGTAAGACCACGACCACCGCGAAGCTGGCCAAGCGACTGACGGAAAAAGAAGGCAAGCGGGTTCTGATGGCCTCGCTCGACATCTATCGCCCGGCCGCGATGGATCAGTTGGCGGTTCTGGGCACGCAGATCGGTGTGGACACCCTGCCGATCGTTCCCGGCCAGAAACCCGTCGACATCGCCAAGCGTGCCAAGCAACAGGCAACGATGGGCGGCTATGACGTCTATATGCTCGACACTGCCGGTCGTTTGCACATCGACGAAGTCCTGATGGGCGAGGTCGAGGAAGTCTCGGCCGTTGTAAACCCGCGCGAAACCTTGCTGGTGGTTGACGGCCTGACCGGTCAGGTCGCCGTCGAAGTCGCACAGGAATTTGACGACAAGGTCGGCATCTCGGGCGTGGTCCTGACCCGTATGGACGGCGACGGACGCGGTGGTGCGGCGTTGTCGATGCGCGCCGTGACCGGCAAGCCGATCAAATTCGTCGGCCTTGGCGAGAAGATGGACGCGCTGGAAACCTTCGAGCCCGACCGGATCGCTGGCCGTATCCTGGGTATGGGCGACATCGTTGCTCTGGTCGAGAAAGCCCAAGAGACCATCGAGGCCCAGCAAGCCGAGCGCATGATGAAGCGCTTCCAGAAGGGTCAGTTCAACATGAACGACCTGAAGATGCAGCTGGAACAGATGATCAAGATGGGCGGTATGCAGGGGATCATGGGAATGATGCCGGGCATGAAGAAAATGGCCAAACAGGCCGAAGACGCCGGCATGGACGATAAGGTCCTGAAACAGCAGATCGCGCTGATCCAGTCGATGACCAAACGCGAACGCGCCAACCCGCAGATCCTGCAAGCCAGCCGTAAAAAGCGTATCGCTGCCGGTGCGGGCATGGAAGTGTCCGACCTGAACAAGCTTCTCAAAATGCAGCGCCAGATGGGCGACATGATGAAGAAGATGGGCAAGATGGGCAAAGGCAAGATGCTGAAACAAGCCATGGGTGGCATGTTCGGCAAAGGCGGTGGCATGCCCGATATGGGCGGCATGGATCCGTCGCAGATGGACCCGAAAGCGCTGGAACAAGCGGCAAAGGCAATGGGCGGCAAGCTGCCCGGTGGTCTGCCCGGTTTGGGCGGCGGTGGCCTGCCCCCCGGCCTGTCCGGTTTCGGGAAGAAAAAGTAAGCGTCCCGTGAAACTGCCCTTCGATCATATCACCACACCGCGCCTTGTGCTGCGCCCGCCAGAAGCTGGCGATTGGGACGCGTTTCGCGATTTCCTGATGGACAGCCCGCGCGCGGAGTTCGTTGGTGGCGGACCGGGCAGCGACAACACACGGCGCACCGTCTGGCGCGCTTTCGGACATGCCGTAGGCCACTGGGTCTTGAAGGACTACGGCCCCTTCATTTTGGTGGATAAATCCAACAGCCAGCCCATCGGCTGGGTCGGCCCGTGGTGCCCCGAAGGCTGGCCGGAACCCGAGATCGCTTGGTCGATCTGGTCCGACGCCCATGAAGGCAAAGGCTTCGCGCACGAGGCCGCCGTGGCCGCCCTCGACTGGGCCTATACCAACACCGACATCCAAAGCTTCGTCAGCTACGTGGATCGCGACAACGCCCCCTCGGCCGCCTTGGCCAAACGGTTGGGCTGCGTGATCGACGCCGACGCTCCGCGTTTTGAAGACGAAGACGACAGCTATGACGTCTGGCGCCACCCGGCCCCTGACACAGACGGCAACCCGGAGGCTTACGCATGACCGACGCATCCACCCGCGCTGCGGATCTTCTGAAAGAACACCGCGAGTCGATCGACCGACTGGACGCGATCCTTGTTTATACGCTGGGCGAGCGCTTCAAGCACACGCAGGCCGTGGGCAAGCTGAAAGCAGAACACGCCCTGCCGCCGTCCGATCCGAACCGGGAAGCCCGCCAGATCGAACGTCTGGAAGATCTGGCCACCCGCGCCAATCTGGATCCGGAATTCGCCAAGAAATTCCTGAACTTCATCATTGATGAGGTCATCAGGCATCACAAACAACATCAGGAATGACGGGGCCAAAGCCCCTCAAATAGCTAGAAAAAAGGAAAACTCTCATGGCTATGAAAATTCGTCTCGCCCGTGGTGGCTCGAAAAAACGTCCCTTCTATCGCGTTGTAGCTGCTGACAGCCGCATGCCGCGCGACGGCCGTTTCATCGAGAAGCTGGGCACCTACAACCCGCTGCTGCCGAAAGATTCGGAAGAGCGCGTAAAGCTGGACATGGAACGCGTTCAGTACTGGCTGGACCAAGGCGCTCAGCCGTCGGACCGCGTATCGCGCTTCCTGGAAGCCGCTGGTGTTCTTGAGAAAAAAGAGCGCGCCAACATGAAAAAAGCCGAGCCGGGCCAGAAAGCCAAGGACCGTGCAGAAGAAAAAGCTGAAAAAGCTGCTGCCGCTGCTGAAGCTGCTGCCGCTCCGGCTGAAGAAGCTGCTGCCGAGGAATAAATCCTTCGGACTGGATCTGACATGCACGCCTTTTCAGACGAGTTTCAGTCGGATCTTGAAGATCTGATGCGTTGGCGGCGCGATGTGCGCCGCTTCCGCACGGATCCTGTGGACGAGGCATTGCTGACGCAGTGCCTCGACGCGTTTCTGATGGCCCCCTCGGTGGGGCTGTCCGAACCGTGGCGGGTGGTGCGTATCCAAAGCGACGATGCACGCGCTGCCGCGCTTACAAATTTCAAAGCTGCCAATGCAGATGCGTTGTCTGGGTACTCCGGTGACAAGGCGCAGCTGTATTCCGGCCTGAAACTGTCCGGCATGGAAAACGCGCCTGTTCAACTGGCGATTTTCTGTGACGAGGCGACTGACAAGGGTGCAGGTCTTGGGGCAAAAACCATGCCCGAGATGCGGCGTTATTCGGTGGTCTCGGCGATCATGCTGTTTTGGCTGGCGGTGCGGTCTCGGGGCTTGGGGCTGGGCTGGGTGTCGATCCTTGACCCCGACCAACTGTGCCGCGATCTGGACGTGCCCAAGGACTGGAGCCTTGTGGGCTATTTCTGCCTTGGCTGGCCCGAAGAAGCCACCGACAGTCCCGAGCTGGAAAAGGCCGGGTGGGAAAGCCGCCGCGGCTCGCTTCCCGTCGACATAAGGTGACGCCAAATGGGTTTGCTTTTTCATCCAGTGAAGTTGATCATACTTCTCAGCGCAGGATTTACCGCAGGCATCGTCTATGAACGCGGTGTTCTGGGCGACAAATGCGAGGCCCGGGGTGGCAAAATGGAACAAGCTGTCTGCATAGGTGCAAAATGAGTGACGACCGAATTTGTGTGGGAAGCATTGGTGGCGCATATGGCGTTCAGGGCGATGCGCGCATCAAAAGCTTTTGTGCGGAACCCACCGCGATTGCTGACTATGGCCCTCTGGCATCGGAAGATGGCAAGCATACCGTTTCCCTAACGCTTTTGCGCCCGATCAAGAACGGTTTTGCTGTTCGGATCGACGGCGTAACCACCAAGGAAGAGGCTGATGCACTGAAAGGTGTGAAGCTTTACGTGAACCGTGACACACTGCCTGCTTTGCCGGATGACGAATACTATCACACCGATCTGGTTGGCCTGACGGTGCTGGACACAGGCGGAGAAGAGCTGGGGAAGGTCCATGCCGTGCATAATCACGGCGCGTCCGATGTGCTTGAGATCAGGCTGCCCGGAAGCTCTGCCACCGCGCTTTTGCCTTTCACGCTGGATGCGGTGCCGACTGTCGATCTGGCGTCGGGCCGGATCATCGCAGACCCGCCTGAAGGTGTGTTTCCGGAATGACCGGTGCCCCTTTGGGACTGGGCAAACCTGGCCCATACGGATAAGCCTGCATCATGACTGATACGCCCGAGAAAAAACCCCGTTCCCATGGCCGCATTGCCGTGTCGGCCTCGCTCAAACCGCGCGAGCTAATGACAAACACGCCGCGTATTGCGGGCACGTGGACTGCCAAGGTGATCACGCTGTTCCCCGGTGCCTTCCCCGGCGTGTTGGGCGAAAGCCTGACCGGGAAGGCTTTGAAAGACGGGGGCTGGGCTTTGGAACCCATCGACCTGCGCATCTTTGGTGAAGGCAAGCACCGCAACGTGGATGACACGCCCGCCGGTGGCGGCGCGGGTATGGTCCTGCGCGCCGATATTCTGGGCCGCGCCATCGACATGGCGCAGCGTGGTGTGCCGAAGGATCGCGCGAAATGGCCGATCGTCTATATGTCGCCCCGCGGCAAGCCGATGGATCAGGCCACCGCGCGCCGCTTTGCTGATTGCGCTGGCATGACCATCCTGTGCGGCCGCTTTGAAGGCGTCGATGAACGCGTGCTGGAAGAATACGACATCGAAGAGGTCAGCCTTGGCGATTTCGTCCTGACTGGCGGCGAGATTGCCGCGCAGGCCATGCTGGACGCGACCGTCCGTCTGCTGCCCGGCGTTCTGGGCAATGAAGCCTCGACCGAAGAAGAGAGTTTCTCGGCCGGACTTCTGGAACACCCGCAATACACCCGCCCCGCCGAATGGCGCGGCCGTACGATCCCGGACGTTTTGACCTCGGGCCATCACGGCAAAGTCGCTGAATGGCGGAGGGAAATGAGCGAGAAATTTACCCGTGAACGCAGGCCCGACCTGTGGGAGAACCTGTCGCGCGATCAGGACGAGAACTGATCACGCCCCCTCTGATTTTCTAAAGGTTACACCACGATGGAAACCCTTCTTGAACAGGTCCAAAACTATGGACCCTTGGTGCTGAATGTTGCAAAAGCATTTGCCACGCTGGTCATTGGCTGGATCGTCGCCAGCACTGCGGGCTCCATGGCCCGGCGCAAGGTCAACAACACGCCCGAAATTGACCCGACCCTTGGCAACTTCATTGCCTCGATGGTGAAATGGGTAATCCTGCTGATGGTGTTGGCCGCCGTTCTCAGCATCTTCGGCATTCAGGCGACCAGCCTTGTCGCCATGCTCAGCGCGGCCACGCTGGCCATTGGTCTGGCGCTTCAGGGTACGCTCAGCGACATTGCCGCGGGCTTCATGCTGACCGTGTTTCGTCCTTATAAACTGGGGCAGTTCGTCGACATTGGCGGCACCGCAGGCACGGTGAAAGACCTGAACCTGTTCGTGACCGAGCTGGTGACCCCCGACAATGTGCAGGTGATTGTGCCCAATGGTCAGGCCTGGGGCTCGATCATCCGCAACTTCTCGCACCACGACACGCGCCGCGTCGATATGGTCTTTGGCATCGACTATGCCGATGACATCGACAAGGCGATGCAAATCATCACCGACCTTGCTGAAGCTGATCCGCGCGTCCATACCGATCCTGCCCCTTGGGTCCGCGTGACCAACCTTGGCGACAGCAGCGTCGACTTGACCACCCGTATCTGGTGCGACAATGCCGAGTACTGGAATGTGAAATTCGAGCTGACCAAGGCCGTGAAAGAAGCGTTTGATGCTGGCGGCATCTCGATCCCCTATCCGCATTCGGTGGAAATCAAGAAAGACGCCTGATCGCGTGCGAAATAAGGGGGTTTCAGGTTCGAGACCCCCTTGATCTGCTGTCCTGTCCCCCCTATACACCACCCGTCTGGCACTCTTCCGAGTCGCACGGGCCTTTTCCTTTTGGGCTGTTGCCTTTCTTCGGCATCCAATCAGCACGCGGGAAACAGACAAAGAAACGACGGACTACCCTCCCGCGGGCGTGAAAAACGGACCCGATGAAGACGCGGAGCTCTTGGACGGCACCAACTTTGCGGAACAACCGCAAGCAGATAGGAGATGATCAGATGGACCTGATCGCACAGCTAGAGGCGGAACAAGTTGCCGCCCTGGGGAAAGACATCCCCGATTTCAAAGCCGGCGACACCATTCGCGTTGGCTTTAAGGTGACCGAAGGCTCGCGCACCCGTGTGCAGAACTACGAAGGCGTATGCATCAGCCGTAAAAACGGTGTCGGCATTGCTGGCTCGTTCACCGTACGTAAGATTTCCTTCGGTGAAGGCGTGGAACGTGTTTTCCCGCTGCACTCGACCAACATTGACTCGATCACCGTAGTTCGTCGTGGCCGCGTACGTCGCGCCAAACTGTACTACCTGCGTTCGCGTCGTGGTAAATCGGCACGTATCGCTGAAGACACCACATACAAAGCCAAGAAAGCTTAAGGAGCGCCGATATGAAAAAAGATCTGCATCCCGACTACCACCTGATCGACGTCAAAATGACCGACGGTACCATCGTTCAGATGAAATCGACCTGGGGCAACGAAGGCGACACCCTGTCGCTGGACATCGACCCTTCGGCGCACCCGGCATGGAACGGCGGCAGCACCCGCCTTCTGGACACCGGTGGCCGCGTGTCGAAGTTCAAATCGAAATACGAAGGCTTTGGTTTCTAAACCACGCCTCTTTCGAGATAGAAACGCCGCTTCATTCGAAGCGGCGTTTTTTGTTGCTCGCTACTTATAGGTGTGTTTCAACGCCGGCATGAATTTGAAGCATATTATTCCGCTCTCCGCTTTTACTATCTGCGCACTCGCTCAGACCGCGCACGTCATCGACATCTCGGCCACCGGGAACGAAGACCCGTTGATGCGAGTTTGCATTGAGGGCGAAACCGAAGAGCGCGTGGACTACTCGCTGACCGATCAGATCGACGCGTGTACCATCCTTATTGAACGCAACGACGAGGGGAAGGCCGCGGCTCTTCAGTCTCGTGCTTGGCACTTTGAAGCGCTGAAACGCTGAAACGCTGGGAAGAGGCGCATCAGGATTACGAGGCCCTAGTTCTGCTCTCACCCCAGAACCCATCGGCTTGGTACGCCCGCGCGAAGTCATCAGTTCAGCGAATTGGACCAAGCCAAAGCGCAGTTAACGATATGACCCAAGCGATCCTGTTGACGAAAGATAAGCCACGCAGCAAGTACTTCGTTTATCGCGCACAAATTGCGCTTCTAGTGGCCTCGAATGACGGCGAATGGAACTCAGCTAATGTCGAGAAAATTCGGGATGACATTGAGCGTGCCGAAGCACTTGATCAAAGTGGCGTAAGCAAACTATCCAAACGAAATCTGCAACAGCTGCAAAACCTCAAAGCTTTAGTCGACAGATTGATCGTTGAATAGCGCTCATCGTGCTCAAGATTCAGCAATTTTTCCCAACCGCCACTTTCCCGCCTGATCCGGCAACCATGCCTCAATTGCGGCTGTCGCCACCACATGCACCTGCCCGGCGCTTTCGGTGTTCATGCCACCCTTCACAGCGCGCACCTCGGCCCGACCGCGGGGCAGTTCGGCGCGAATGACTTCCAGATCCACGCGGTCCGGTTCGGCCACGCCGATGGTCACGGACACGCGCATGTCTTGGTGATCCAGCCCCAGAGTTGAAAACAAAGTGATCGACGAATGGTGCAGCGCGTCCTGCACCGCGCGGCAGGCGGCTTTGGTGTAGTCCTGACCATAGAGGTCATTGCCCATCCCCATCTCAAGGATCATGCGTTTTTCGCCCATCACGCGGCCTCCATCATAAATGAGACGGCGATGGCGACATTGGCAATCACGGTCTTGCCGCCCTGTGGTTTGTCGATATCCAAGCCACCATGCATCACAGCAAACGAGATATTGCCATAGGGAAAGTCCTTGGCAAGCTGACTGGTGTCGACTTGATCGGGCTGCTGCACCGCAATCTCGACATCCACGATCATGTCGGTTTTCTCGAACCCAAACAGCTCGGCCATATTGACCGAGTTGTGCCACAGTGCGTCGCGGATCGCGCGGGCGGCGGCTTCGGTATAGTCTTCGCGGCGTAGCGATGTGCCCATGCCAAATTCAACAAGTACACGCTTCTTTTCCATGTCGTCTCCTTGGGTTTTGACCATGCTTACCGCAGCCGCGCTGTGATCATAGGGCCAGCTAAGATGTTTCTGGAGTGGCATCTGTCCAGTGCACGTCCAGAAACTCTGCCAACGTCAAATTGATGGGAAATGTCTAAGCGTGATGCACCCGTTGGACAAATATGAAACGCTCTCGCGAAAGAGTTGTACAAATTGGATTTGCGCCCCTTCCCCCTGCGATTGATGCGACATATAGTGGCTGCAACAAAAAAACACTCAAGATACCGGGGATAGTGGCGTGGCACATATTATTGTTGTCGGGAACGAAAAGGGCGGTGCGGGCAAGTCGACCGTGTCGATGCACGTGGCGACGTCGTTGTCGCGCTTAGGGCATCGCGTCGGCGTGTTGGATCTGGACCTGCGTCAGCAAACCTTTGGCCGGTTCATCGAGAACCGAAAGGTCACGATGGAGCGGGAAGGCAAAGACCTCCCCACCCCAGAATACCATGACCTGCCTGATGTTGATCCTGCGGAACTGAAAGACGGCGAAAACCCTTATGACCGCCGGCTGGCCATGGCCATCGCATCGCTTGAGCACAGCCAGGACTTCATCCTGATCGACTGCCCCGGTTCGCACACGCGCCTCAGCCAAGTCGCACATTCGCTTGCCGACACGCTGGTGACCCCGCTGAATGACAGTTTCGTGGACTTCGACCTGTTGGCGCATATCGACCCAACCTCGAGCAAAGTTACCGGCCCGTCTGTCTATTCGGAAATGGTCTGGAACGCCCGCCAGCTGCGCGCGAAGGCCGGGCTGAAGCCGATGGATTGGGTCGTTGTCCGCAATCGTCTGGGCGCCCAGATGATGCACAACAAGAAAAAGATGGGTGATGCGATCGACGAACTGTCGCGCCGTATCGGGTTCCGTGTGGCCCCCGGCTTCAACGAGCGTGTCATCTTCCGCGAGCTATTCACCCGCGGCCTGACCCTTTTGGACCTGCGTGACATTGGGGTTCTGGGGCAGATGAACATCTCGAATGTCGCTGCCCGTCAGGAATTGCGCGAGCTGATGAAGGCCCTGAACCTGCCGGGTGTCGAAGTTAAGATCTGACGCTGGCACGTATGGGGCGGAATTCCCTTTCCGCCGACATTCTCGGGGGCTAGGCTCGGCCCATGTTGCGTTTCGTGATCACCCGCGCCCTGTCGCTTGGCCTTAGCCTGATCGTGGCCTCTTTGGTGATCTTCGCCATGATCGAGGTGATCCCCGGCGACCCGGCCTCGTTCATGCTGGGGCTGAATGCCTCGCCCGATACTGTGGCTGCCCTGCGCGATGATCTGGGGCTGAACGGATCCCTGAGCACCCGCTATTTCAACTGGATCGGTGGGCTGCTGGTCGGGGATTTCGGCACGTCCTACACCTATCGTGTCCCAGTGTCCGAACTGGTTCTCGAGCGCCTTCAGGTGTCTTTGCCCTTGGCCCTGTTTGCCCTACTGCTGTCCACTCTGATCGCCATCCCAGTGGGGCTGATTGCAGCGGCACGGCGCGGACAGATGACGGACTATACCGTCATGGGCGTCACCCAGACGGGCATCGCGGTTCCAAATTTCTGGTTTGCCATGTTGCTGGTGCTGGTCTTCGCCGTGCAACTGCGCTGGTTCTCGGCTGGGGGTTTTCCCGGGTGGGACGCAGGGATTGGCCCGGCGTTGAAAGCTCTCACCCTGCCCGCCATCGCCTTGGCTCTTCCTCAGGCCTCGATCCTTGCACGGGTCATGCGGTCATCCCTACTGGATGTACTGCATCAGGACTATATGCGCACTGCCCGCGCCAAGGGGCTGAGCGTCGCACAAGCCACCCGCCGCCACGCTCTGCGCAATGCCATGATCCCGGTTCTGACCATCATCGGGCTTCAGTTCAGCTTCCTGTTGGCGGGCGCGATTATCATCGAAAACGTGTTCTTCCTGCCCGGTTTGGGGCGGCTGATTTTTCAGGCCATCACCCAGCGTGACCTTGTTGTTGTGGAAAGCGTGGTGATGCTTTTGGTCTTCGCCGTCATCCTTGTGACCTTTCTTGTGGATGTTGCTTATGCCGTGGCCGACCCAAGACTGCGGAGGCGCGCATGACCCGCCTTCCCGCCCAGCTTTGGATCGGTGCCGTGCTTAGCGTCGTGCTACTGGCCGCCGCGCTGATCTCGTTTTTGTGGACGCCCTATGACGTCACTGCGCTGAACATTTCGGACAAGCTTAAAGCCCCCTCGGCAGACTACCTGCTGGGCACCGATCACTTTGGCCGAGACCTCTTGTCCATGTTGATGGAGGGCGGGCGAATCTCGATCGCCGTCGCCGTCTTGGCCGTGGGTATCGGCATGGGCATCGGCGTGCCTTTGGGGCTGATGGCAGCGGCCAATCGTGGTGGCTGGATGGACGAGGTCATCATGCGCGGCAATGACTTGATCTTCGCCTTCCCCTCGCTGGTCATCGCGATCCTGATCACCGCCACCTTCGGCCCCTCTGCCACCAACGCGATCATCGCCATTGGCATCTTCAACATCCCCGTTTTCGCCCGTGTCGCCCGCGGTGGCGCGCTGACCATCTGGACGCGCGAGTTCATCATGGCCGCGCGCGTCGCCGGTAAGGGCAAAGCCCGCATCAGTGTCGAACATATTCTGCCCAACATCGCCAACCTGTTGATCGTGCAGGGAACCATCCAGTTCTCGCTGGGCATTCTGGCCGAAGCGGGGCTGAGCTATGTCGGCCTTGGCGCGCAGCCGCCCACCCCCAGTTGGGGACGGATGCTCGCGGACGCACAGACCATGATCTACACCACGCCACGTCTTGCCATCGCGCCGGGTCTGGCGATTGTTGTCATGGTTCTGGGGCTGAACCTGATGGGTGACGGGCTGCGTGATCTGCTGGATCCCCGGATCAGAAGGGCGCGCGAATGATCGACATTCGTAATCTTTCCCTGACCATCCACGACACGCTCATCCTGCGTGACGTGGACCTGACTATTGCGCCAGGTCAGGTCGTAGGACTGGTGGGCGAAAGCGGGTCAGGAAAGTCGATGACAGCCTTGGCGTTGATGGGACTGCTACCAAGCGGGTCCGAGGTCTCGGGTCAAGTGATGCTCGACGACACAGACCTTGCCAAGCTGGACGAACCCGCGCTCTGCGACATTCGCGGGCGGCGGATTTCGATGATCTTTCAGGAGCCGATGACCGCCCTAAACCCGGTCAAAACCATCGGCGATCAAGTGGCCGAGACCCTACTGATCCACACCGACACGTCCCGCGAAGACGCCCTGCGCATCGCCGCCGAAAAGCTGGCCCGCGTGGGCCTGCCGCAAGATCGCTTCCCGCTGGATCGCTATCCGCACGAACTGTCCGGCGGCCAACGTCAGCGGGTCTGCATCGCTATGGCCATTGCACTTCACCCTGACCTTCTGATCGCGGACGAACCCACAACCGCGCTGGATGTGACCACACAGGCACAGATCCTCGATCTGCTGAAGGAACTCGTCGCCGAGGAAGGTATGGGATTGCTTCTGATTACCCACGATCTGGCCGTTGTCGCCGGGATGGCGGATCACGTCGCGGTCATGCGCAAGGGCGAGATTGTTGAACAGGGCGAGACCGAGACGCTCTTCCGCACCATGTCGCACCCCTATACGCGCCAGTTGCTCGAGGCCTCGAGCCACGCGCCAGATGGCACCGCACTGCCCAGCACAGCATCCCTTCTGCAAGTCCGCTCTGCCGCGCGCGACTATCCCCTGCCCCGTACTCGTCTTTTTGGTCCCGCCCCGCAATTTCGCGCGGTGGATGGTGTCAGCTTCGCGCTGAACAAGGGCGAAAGCCTTGGGCTGGTGGGCGAAAGTGGCTGCGGGAAATCTACGCTCAGCCGCGCCATTCTGGGGCTGGAACCGCTGCAAGGCGGAGAGATCCTGTTGAATGGAATGCCCATCACGCCCGACATGGACCCCACCCGCCGCGCCGGACTTCAGGTTGTGTTCCAAGACCCCTATGGCAGCTTCAACCCGCGCTGGACGGTTGAAAAATTGGTCGCAGAACCCTTCCATCTTTTGGGCCAACGACCCGAGGATTGGCGTGATCGCGTGCGCCATGCGTTAGCCGAAGTTGGGCTAGATGCAGAGGCCATGACCCGCTATCCGCACGAGTTTTCCGGCGGTCAGCGCCAGCGCATCGCCATCGCGCGCGCCTTGATCCTGCGCCCCGAACTGATCCTGCTGGACGAGGCCGTATCGGCGCTCGACGTCTCGATCCGCGCGGATATTCTGGATCTGCTGGCCGACCTGCAGGCCAAACATGGGCTGGCCTATCTGTTCATCAGCCACGACCTTGGCGTCGTGCGCAACGTCACCGACCGCGTGCTGGTGATGCGCGCGGGACAGATCGTGGAAGAGGGTGAAACCGAGGCGGTCTTCACCCACCCGCAACATGACTACACACGAAACCTGATAAACGCGGCGCCGGCCATTCCGCCCGCGTGGAGGACGGCTTAATGGACGCGCTTTGGTTCGATCCCACGGAAATCCTAATCGGCGGCAATTGGCGTGCCACGAAGGGCACGCTCCCCGTCGAAGATCCATCGACCGGCAAGGAATTCGCACGTATCGGGCGCGGCACGGCGCAAGACGTGGATACGGCGGTCGCGGCCGCTCGCGCTGCTCTGGACGGTGACTGGGGACGCATGACCGCGGTCGAACGCGGGCGCATCCTGACCCGCATCGGGCAGTTGGTGCAGACGCGCATCGACGAACTGACCGCGCTTGAGGCCCGAGATGTCGGAAAACCTCTGACGCAAGCCCGCAATGACGCTATTGCACTGGCGCGCTATATGGAATTCTACGGCGGCGCGGCGGACAAGGTGATGGGCGAAACCATCCCCTATCTGGACGGCTACACCGTCTATACCCTGCGCGAACCGCATGGCGTCACGGGCCACATCGTCCCGTGGAACTATCCCATGCAGATCATCGGGCGCTCGGTCGGGGCGGCTTTGGCGATGGGCAATGCCTGCGTCTTGAAACCTGCAGAAGAGGCCTGCCTGACCGCGCTCGCCTTCGCGCGACTGGCGGAAGAAGCTGGCCTGCCCAAAGGTGCGTTGAATGTCGTGACCGGGTTGGGCGAGGAAGCGGGCGCCGCCCTGTCCACCCATCCCGATGTGGATCACATCAGCTTCACCGGCTCGGTCCCCGTGGGCGGGCTGGTGCAGGCTGCAGCGGCCCAGAACGTGGTGCCCGTCACGTTGGAGCTTGGGGGCAAGTCGCCCCAGCTGGTCTTTGACGACGCCGATCTAGACGCCGCCCTGCCCTTCCTTGTGGGCGCCTGCATTCAGAACGCGGGTCAGACGTGCTCGGCCAGTTCGCGCATCTTGGTGCAGCGTGGGGTTTATGATCAGGTGGTGGCGCGGATGGGCGCGGCCTATGACTTGCTACGCGTGGGACCTGCCGAGGCGGACCTGAATGTGGGACCTCTGATTTCGGGTCGGCAGAAAGAGATTGTGAGCGGTTTTTTGGCGCAAGGTTCGGATTTGAAAGTCGCCGGGCGCGGCCAGATCACCGATGTGCCGACGGGCGGGCACTATGTGGCCCCCACCCTCTTCGCCGACGTACCGCCCGACCACCCACTGGCACGCGACGAGGTCTTCGGCCCGGTGCAGGTCATCATCCCCTTCGATACGGAAGACGAGGCTGCCCAGATCGCCAATTCCACAGACTATGGTCTGGTGGCCAGCATCTGGACCGCCAATGGTGCGCGCCAGATGCGGTTGGCAAAACGGCTGCGGGCCGGTCAGGTCTTTATCAACAATTACGGTGCAGGGGGCGGCGTCGAATTGCCTTTCGGCGGGGTTGGCAAATCGGGCCACGGGCGCGAAAAGGGGTTCGAAGCGCTTTACGGATTTTCACAATTGAAAACCGTCGCCGCCAAACACGACTGACAGGAGGCCCAATGGCCATCATCGAAACCTTCCGCCGGGTGATCGACCCAACTGATTGCGACATGCTGGGGCATATGAACATCAGCCGCTATTTCGGCTGCGTCTCGGATGCGGGTCTGGGCCTGATGACGGCCTTTGGGTTGGGACATGACCAACTGACCGGCGGGCGCCGTCAGGCCTTCGCCATGGTCCATTCCGACGCCACCTATCACCGCGAGGTTTTGGCGGGCGAATGGGTTTATATGCGTTCCGGCATCGCAGAGGTTGGCCGCCGCTCCGCGACCTTCCAACACTGGATGTATCGCGGCACGGATGACGAGCTGCTGTTCGACGTGACTGCAAAATGCGTTTTGATGGATCTTGAGGCCCGCAAGGCCACTGTGATCGACGAAGATCTGAAGGCCCAAATGCAAGCCTTTCTGGTCGAGGTCTGAATGGGGGCCGCGCTGAGGATCCCGAACCGGCAGGCGCGGCATCTCTGGCTGTCCACCAACCTGTTGGCGGCCACGCCGACCGGTGCGGTTGATCTGCAGGACATGATCTGGCGACTGGGCTTCGTGCAGATCGACACGATCCGCAACGTCACCCGCGCGCACAACCACATCCTGTGGAGCCGCAATCAAAACATCCGCGAGGGCGCGATCTGGACGCAGTTGTCCGACCGTGCGTTGTTCGAGCATTTCACCCATGATGCCAGTTTGATCGACGTGCGCGTACTGCCCTATTGGCGACGTCAGTTCGACCGCTTGGGCGAATATATGGGGCGGTCGGAATGGTACCAATCCGGGCTTGGAAAAGCGCAAATCGCCGAGATCCGTGATCGGATCGCACGCGAAGGCGCCCTGTCTACCCATGCTTTCGACACCAAGGTCGACAAGCGCGAAATGTGGGCGCGGCCTCCGCACAAAAAGGCATTGGACCAGATGTGGTATGCGGGGGAATTGGCCACCTGCCACCGCAAGAATTTCGTTAAGTTCTATGATCTGGGCGAGCGGGTGTTTCCCTCACATGACCCGGCCTCGGAGGCGCAGGCCGTCGACTGGCTGTGTCGTGGTGCGTTGGACCGGCTATCCTTCGGCACAACGGGTGAAATCGGCCGCTTCTGGGACGCCATGACCGCGCGCGAGGCAAAGGCGTGGTGCGAGGACGCATCACTGATTCCAGTCGAGGTCGGCACAGCGAATGGCGGAAGCTATGCAGCCCTCGCTCCACAAGATATCGAGACACGGTTGGCCGCCTTGGACGCTCCCACCTCGCGCCTGCGTATCCTGAACCCGTTTGACCCCGCGATACGAGATCGCGCGCGGCTCGAAAAGCTCTTCGGTTTTGATTACCGCAACGAGATGTTCGTGCCGAAGGCCAAGCGCCGTTGGGGTTATTACGTCTATCCGCTGTTGGAGGGTGACCGCTTCGTGGGTCGGATCGAGCTTAAGGCGGATCGCAAGGCGGGCGAATTGTCCGTCATCGGTTTCTGGCCTGAACCGGGCACACGCTGGGGCGCCGCACGTCACGCCAAACTGGATGCCGAGCTTACACGTTTCGCAAAGTTCGCTGGGCTGTCTGCGACCACATGGCAGGTGGCGCGCGCCTGACTTGCGCATGGCCGGAAATGGGCGCAAGCTGATCCTGCAATCAGGAGATGGACATGCGGCTTCAAGACAAAACAGCCATCGTAACCGGCGGCGCATCGGGCTTTGGTGCTGGGATCGTACGCAAATTCGCGGCCGAGGGCGCGCGGGTGATGGTCGCTGATCTGAACGACGAATTGGCCCGCGAGGTCGCCGCAGACGTCAACGGGGTGGCGCATCATGTGGATGTCTCCTCGGGTGACAGCGTGGCCCAGATGGCGCGCGCGGCGCATGAGCTGTGGGGCCACGTGGACATCGTGGTGAACAACGCAGGCATCACCCATCTACCCAAACCGATGGAAGAGGTCGATGAGGGCGAGTTTGACCGCGTGTTGGCCGTGAATGCCAAATCCGTCTATCTGACCGCCCGCTATTTCGTTCCGGGGATGAAGGCGGCGGGCACGGGGGCGGTGTTGAACGTGGCCTCGACCGCAGGCCTCAGCCCGCGCCCGAACCTGAACTGGTACAATGCCTCGAAGGGGTGGATGATCACCGCGACGAAGGCCATGGCGGTCGAGCTGGCCCCGCATGGGGTGCGCGTGAACGCCATTTGTCCGGTCGCGGGCGAAACCCCACTACTGTCCAGCTTCATGGGCGAAGACACGCCAGAGATGCGCGCGAAGTTTATCGCGTCCATTCCCATTGGCCGGTTTTCCACGCCCGAGGATATGGGAAATGCCGCCTGTTTCCTGTGCTCGGATGAGGCCAGCATGGTGACCGGCGTCGCCATGGAAGTGGATGGCGGGCGCTGTATTTGACGTATCAATTGGGGGTTTCACACCCCCAAACCCCCGTGGGATATTTTTTGGTAAGAAAATGAGGGTGCGATGAAACCGGGACCGAAGAACCTGATCACAGATGTAACTGGACTGCGTGTGGGCAATGCCGATGACGCTGTGATCAAGACCGGCGCGACCGTGTTGGTCGGAGACGCGCCCTTCACTGCAGGCGTACACGTCATGGGAGGTGCGCCCGGTACGCGTGAAACAGATCTTTTGGCGCCGGACAAGCTGGTACAGCAGGTGGATGCCTTGGTTTTATCAGGTGGGTCGGCCTTTGGGCTGGATGCGGCATCTGGTGTGGCGGATGCACTGCGCGAGCAAGGGCGCGGGTTCCAAGTGGGGGATCAGCATGTGCCCATCGTATCAGGCGCCATCCTGTTTGACCTTCTGAACGGCGGTGACAAGGGCTGGGCTGAAAACCCTTACAAGGGACTTGGACGTGCCGCCTATTCGGCCGCGTCGGATGCGTTCGAGATTGGCAGCCATGGTGCCGGGTTCGGCGCGACGACGGCCGGGCTGAAGGGTGGGATTGGGTCGGCCTCACTGGTTTTGGATAATGGCGTAACCGTGGGCGCTTTGGTGGCCGTGAACGCTTTGGGGTCGGTCACGATGGGCGACGGGCCCGCGTTCTGGGCCGCCCCGTGGGAGATGGGCGGTGAGTTCGGCGCGCGTGGTATGGGGACGCATGACCCCAGCTTTGAACCGCGTCCCGAAGCGCAACTGGGCGAGAACACGACCATCGCGATCATCGCCACAGATGCGGATCTGGATCAGGCGCAAGCCACACGGCTGGCGACGGCCGCCCATGACGGCATGGCGCGGGCAATTCACCCCAGCCACACGCCGTTTGACGGAGATCTGATCTTTGCGGCGTCCACAGGGAAAATCGCCTTGTCCGATCCGGGCTTTGATGCGCTCAGACTGGGCCATGCCGCCGCCACCTGTCTGGCCCGTGCTGTGGCCCGCGGCGTTCATGCGGCGCGTCCCCATCCGGGTGACACCTTGCCTACTTGGGCAGACAAGTTTTCATGACGGGCTTTGCCCATTTCGATAAGGAGGGACGCATGTCCTATTTTCGTACATTGGCGCTTGCCGCCACACTTCTGACCCCGGGGTTTGCCCATGCAGACGAGGTTACCGACACGCTTAAATCCGCCCTCAGTGCTTACGAAGAAGGCGACCTGTCCTATGCGCTGGAAGAGTTGGAATTTGCCAAGCAGCTAATGCAGGAAATGAAGACCGCTGATCTGGAAAAGTTCCTGCCTGAGGCGCCCGATGGCTGGACACGAGAGATCTCGAACGATGTCAGCACCGGCATGTCGATCTTTGGCGGCGGGTCAGGATCCGAAGCGACCTATAGCAACGACACTGAAAGCTTCACGATCACCATTATGGCGGACAATCCCATGGTGGGTGCGCTGTCCGGCATGATGGCCAATGCCAGCTTGATGGGCATAAAACTGGAGCGTGTGGGGCGTCTGAAATACCTCAACCAAGATGGTGAATTGTCGGGTATCGTGGATGGGCGGATCCTAATCCAGGCCTCGGGTGCGGATGTGGAAACGATGAAATCCGTTCTGGCCGAAATCGATCATCGCGGGCTGGAAGATTTCGGGCGCTGATCCTTGCGTAAGCAACCACGGAAGTGGGCAGATTCCCTGCCCACTCCCTCCTTTTTGGAAGAATGTTGCGCGGGAATGACGCTCCTATACAGCCAGTTTCCAAAAATGATCAAATCCAGACACCAAACGGGATGAATTTCACACGCCTTTGGGCTATGCCCGAGTCGAAGCCGGGGTTTACACCCTCTGAAATTTATTGCCTTGTTAACTAACTGGTGATCATGCAATGGATTACCTAGCAAGACACGACTTGGGAGACACAAACATGGCCGCAAATGCAACCGAGCTGAAGAAGCTTCTTAAAGACCCGTCGCTGGTCGAAACCCGCGCCTATGTGAACGGCGAATGGGTCGACGCTGATGACGGCGCAACATTTGAAGTGACCAATCCGGCGCGCGGTGATGTGATCGCACAAGTTGCGGACTTGTCCCGCACAGAAGTTGCCCGTGCGATCGAAGCGGCTGACAAGGCTGGCCGCGAATGGGCCAAACGCACCGCGAAAGACCGCGCCAACATCATGCGCAAGTGGTTCAACCTAATGATGGAAAACCAGGGCGATCTTGCCACCATCCTGACCGCTGAAATGGGCAAGCCCCTGGCCGAAGCCACTGGAGAGATCGCCTATGGTGCCAGCTTCATCGAGTGGTTCGGTGAAGAAGCCAAACGCATCTATGGTGAGACCATTCCTGGCCACCAGCCCGACAAGCGTCTGATGGTGATCCGTCAGCCGATCGGGGTTGTTGCCTCGATCACGCCCTGGAACTTCCCCAACGCGATGATCACCCGCAAATGTGGTCCTGCGATTGCAGCAGGCTGTGGCTTTGTTGGTCGCCCTGCAGAGCTGACCCCCTTGTCCGCCACCGCCCTTGCGGTTCTGGCCGAACGCGCGGGAATTCCGGCGGGTGTCTTCAACATCGTGCCCAGCTCGCGCAGCTCGGACATTGGTAAAGAGTTCTGCGAGAACCCGCTGGTGCGCAAACTGACCTTCACTGGTTCGACCAACGTGGGTCGTATCCTGCTGCGTCAGGCCGCTGATCAGGTGCTGAAATGCTCGATGGAGCTGGGCGGCAACGCACCCTTCATCGTGTTTGACGACGCCGATCTGGATGCTGCCGTTGAAGGCGCGATTGCCTGTAAGTTCCGCAACAACGGCCAGACCTGCGTTTGTGCCAACCGGATCTATGTGCAGGAAGGCGTCTATGACGATTTCGCCGCACGTTTCGCCAAAGCCGTATCTGCCCTGCCCGTTGGTGACGGCCTGAACGAAGGCATCGCCCTTGGCCCGCTGATTTCAGATGCTGCCGTCGACAAAGTGCGCGAGCATGTGGCCGATGCGACCTCGAAAGGTGGCGAGGTTATCCTTGGTGGTAAAGAGCACGAAAAAGGCGGTCTGTTTTTTGAGCCCACCATCATCAAGAACGCCACCCGCGACATGGACGTCGCCACGGACGAGACCTTTGGCCCGATGGCGCCGCTGTTCAAATTCAAGGACGAAGACGACGTGATTGCGCAGGCGAATGACACGATCTTCGGTCTGGCATCCTATTTCTACGCCAACAACCTAAGCCGCGTTTACAAAGTGGCCGAGGCGCTGGAATACGGCATCGTCGGTGTGAACACCGGCATCATCTCGACCGAGACCGCACCGTTCGGCGGCGTGAAACAGTCGGGCCTTGGCCGCGAAGGCTCGCGCCACGGGATCGAGGATTTCCTTGAGATGAAATACATCTGCATGTCGGTCTGATCTGACCTGCAGGATGAACAGGAAAACGGAGGGGCGACCCTCCGTTTTCTATTCTGATTTGTCGTAATAAAGGGCAATCCTGATCACAAAACCTAGGAAGATCAAATATCCGTAGGTCTTAAGCCCAGCATCGGCCCAAAAGTCAGCTAGTCCATCAAATCCAGACATATCCACCGCTGTAATAGATAGCAGCAACAGCGCTATTGCGTTTACCACCCAAGCGGATGCGATGTTCTTCGAATCGAAAACAAGTGCACTGAAAACGACGATCAAGCCAGAATACAAAAGCCCGGCACTAAACGCGTCCCTTTTCAATGGAAAGAGCGTCTGTTGATCAACGGCACCTTTGAACATCATGATGCCGAGCGCGATCATCGGTATTGCGACGACGTAAATCCAATTAGTTTTAGTCTTATACACTTGGCGTCCTTGTTTGCTCGGCGCTGAGTTCTTGCCCGGTTAAGTTGATTGAAACGTGACTCAAGCGCAACCGACAAAGGCACCGAAACTTAGCTTGTCGTGTGCGCTCTTGACCCTCCCCCTCCCCCACCCTACGTTCCCCATCGCTGCCCCAGCCGGGGTGGTGACATTCTCAGGGCGGGGTGAAATTCCCCACCGGCGGTAAGTTTTTTTGCGGAGTCACATCTGTGTGTCTCGCAAATCAAACACACTTAGTTTGAATTGCGAGGCCGTTGAGCCGCACAAAAAACAAAGCCCGCGAGCGGCCTCTTTGTGGGGTGACAGCAGATCCGGTGTAACTCCGGAGCCGACGGTTAAAGTCCGGATGGAAGAGAATGGGTTGGGGTGCACGGGATCCGTGTGCCCTGTCCTTCTGCCTTGGGTCACTGCGTAAGGAAGAAAGGACAACTCGCATGACTCATAACACATTTCTGACCCAGCCGGTGAAAGCCGCCGGGCTTATGGTCTTGGCGGGCGCGACGTTTGCGCTGGTCAATACCGGGTTGCAATCGGCAACCATGGGCAAGGGCGCATCCGCCCCTGCCGTCACCTTCTGGCAATATCTGATTGCGCTTGGCTTTTACCTGCCATGGGTGTTTCGCCACCGTGCGGCGGTGATGAAAACCGGGCAAGTCTGGCTGCACGTTCTGCGCGTCGCCTTGGCGGCAGGCGGTGTGCAGCTTTGGACGCTTGGCCTTGCGCATGTGCCGATCTGGCAGGCGATTGCGCTGATCTTGTTGTCGCCGTTCTTTGTGACTTTGGGCGCAGGACTTGTGCTGCGCGAGCATGTCTCGGTCCACCGTTGGGGCGCGGTCTTGCTCGGCATCATCGGCGGCGCGATCATCTTGGAGCCTTGGTCCGACCATTTCCAACTTACCGCCCTTCTGCCTGTAGGCGCGGCGGCGCTGTGGGCGTCCAGCTCGGTCGTGACGAAGTTCCTGACCCATCGCGACAGCACCGAGACGATCACCATCTATCTGCTGCTGCTCCTCAGCCCCATCAACGCCGGGCTGGCGCTGAGCACCGGGTTCACATTGCCATCGAACGCGATCTGGCTGGTGGTGGGTGCTGGGCTTTTGACGGCCTTTGCGCAACACGTGCTTGCCCGCGCCTACTCCTTGGCGGATGCGGCCTTCTTGCAGCCGTTTGATCACCTGAAACTGGTGTTCAACGTGGTGCTGGGGTTCGTAGTGTTTGGGTTCCTGCCCACCGGGTCCATGTGGATCGGCACAGCGATCATCATGGCGGCCAGTTTTTGGCTACTTGAGCAAGAGCGACGCCAAGCGGCCTAAACAAAAGAAGGGCGCGGAACATGCCGCGCCCTTCGTTGTAAGTGGTCTGTCGAATTAGGCTTCGATCGCCTTCGCCTCGACATCATTTTTTCCGGCAATCTCGATCCGGCGCGGTTTCAGTGCTTCGGGCACTTCGCGCAGCAGGTCGATATGCAGCATTCCGTTTTCGTGGACCGCACCCGAGACACGGACGTGATCGGCAAGATGGAAGCGACGCTCAAACGCGCGGGTGGCAATGCCACGGTGCAGATAGGTGCGTTCTTCTTCGTTGGCCTTCTTGGCCGAGACAAACAGCGCTTTGTCGCGCAGCTCGACCGAGAGCTCGTCTTCGGTGAACCCAGCCACGGCGACCGAGATGCGCCAAGCGTCTTCGTCTGTTTTCTCGATGTTATACGGGGGATAGCTGTCGCGGCTGACATCATTGGTCAGAACCCGGTCCATCAGGTCGGCAATCTGGTCAAAGCCAACGGTGGCGCGGTACAGGGGCGACATATCAAAATTACGCATTTGGTGTCCTTTCACAAAGCGACATATGTGGGGCCTTCCCAGTTGGGACAGGCAGTTCACGGACCCGCCCGGCGGCATCCGTAGACTAAAGATATGTCTGGATTTGGTCTGTTCAAGCCCCTCAGGGTTTGACGAAACGGGCCCCGGAATTGGTACGGTCTCCGACACCGATGCGCCGCGAGTTCACTTCGGTTCCGCCAACCACACCTCGCCCCGCGCGAAGCGCCTGTTTTACTTCGGCCAGACGCGCGGGCAGCATCATGCCAAGCCCGGCTTTCTGCCCCCGGTAATTGGTTACGGCAGACACCACGGACACGATCCGCGGACGCCGACCCGAGGTATTGAACACCGGCGCGCCTGAAGATCCGAACCAGATATCGCAATCGAATGCGATCAGATCGCGATCTCGATCGATCACGGAACAGCGACCTTCCCGAGACAAAGCTTCGGCCCGGCCCTGGGCATAACTGACAACCGAAATTTCTTGTTCACTCCGGGACAGCGCTTCGACTGCAAACGGGGCCGCGGTGGCCGTCGCGATTGGCGATTCAAGGACCACAAGACCGATATCGTATCGAATGTTTCGAAAATCTGCGTCTGAGCCTGTGTCATACTTTGGATGCATCACAGCCAGCTTGGCCGCGCTTGTTTCGACGAACTCTCCGTCACGCAAACCAGCGAAGAATGTCACCTTGTCAAGCGATCCAGCCGCGACGGCATCTTCCAGACAATGGGCCGCCGTCAGGACAAGATCACTGGCAATCAATGCGCCAGAACAGAACCCGCCGGGTATGTCCAACCGCCCCACTGCCTCGAACCCCAGAAGATCGCTGCGCAGGGTAAGCCGTTTCAGCGACCCACTTTCCTGTGCCTCAACCGGCTGTGTCAAAAGCAGAAGCCCAGCAAAAAGGGCAAGAACATGTTTCATGGGCTTTAAGGTCACGGGCGCACGAATTTGGCCCCTCCGGGTCCAGCCGCGCCGGAGCCAAATTGGCGCACCGTTGGGGGTCTTACGGTTTCAACTCGCGTGAACACCCCATTGTCCGTCGCCAGCATCTCGTACATTTCGGCAAGAGGCGTTTCCAGATCGGTCCCCAAGGACACCGGAATATCCCGTACCATCGCCTTGGCCGAGATCACCGAAACGATACGCGGCTCGCCGCCTTCGATGATGAACACCGGCGCGCCTGACGAGCCGAAATCAACGGTGCAACTCAGAACCAGAGTACCACTCTGACGGGCCAGCACCTTGCAGGTTTCCTGCAGCGATGGGCTTTCCATGCGATCATGCGCATAGGACACAACGCCGACCTCGGCCCCTTTGCGTGGACGCGAGAAGGTCTTGAAAGGTTTGACCGACATATTTCGGATCGGCGTATCCAGCTCGAGCAGCGCCAAATCATTTGCCACACGTGTTGGGCCTCTTGATGGGGTGAATTCGAAATCCGGGTGTACGACAGCGCGACGCACACCGCGATAGGCCGAGGCCCGCCCACCACGCCAACCGGCCAGAAACTCGATTTCAGATAGTTTAAAGCGTTCTCCGCTGTCCCGGTCATAGAGACAATGCGCAGCCGTCAAAACGAGGTTCTCGTCGATCAAAGACCCGGTACAAAAGCTTCCGCCGCCGATATTCAACCGCCCCACGGCTTCCCAACCCTTGCTGTCATCCCCTGTCATCAGGGTACGCAAAGGCGAGGGATCGGATGCCCCCAAAGGTCCGGCCAGCAAGAATGCGGCCAACAGGAATGCCACAAGATACTTCATAGTTTACTGCCTAGTCGGGGCAGTTTTTCTGCCCTTTGCGCTATATGTAAGGCGAAAACAGTCAGTTACGAAAGGATTAATGCGCTGCCGGTTGTATTTTGCGCGGTTTTGGGCCGCCGGTTGCCCAGTCCAGCAGCTCGACCGTGTGCACCACGGGGATGTCCGTGCCCGATCCGATCTGCATCATGCAACCAATATTGCCCGCCGCGATAATCTGCGGCGTTTTGGCTTCCAGATTGGCCACCTTGCGCTTCTGCAGCTCTTTCGAAATTTCGGGCTGCATCAGGTTATACGTCCCTGCCGAGCCACAGCAGAGATGCGGGTCGGCAGGCTCGACCACCTCGAACCCCGCTTGTTTCAGCAGCGTTTTTGGGTGGGTTTTCACCTGCTGCCCGTGCTGCAGGCTACAGGCCGAGTGATAGGCCACCCGAAGTTCCATCTTCGCCTCAGGCAGATCCAGCGTCATCAAAAGCTCGCTGATATCTTTCGCCATGCCCGACACAGCCACCGCGTCTTCTGCCAGCGCGTCATTGCGGAACATGAAGCCATAGTCCTTCACCGTGGTGCCGCAGCCCGAGGTGTTGATCACGATGGCATCCAGCCCCTCGCCGCGTTTTTCGCGCATCCACGCGTTGATATTCGCCGCCGCCTGCGCGTGGCTTTGATCTTCTTTGCCCATGTGATGCGTCAAAGCTCCACAGCAGCCCATACCCTTGGCCACGACGACCTCACAGCCGAGCCGGGTCAAAAGGCGGATCGTGGCATCGTTGATGTCCGTATCCAGCGCCTTCTGAGCACAGCCCGTCAGCAGAGCCACACGTTTCTTGCGCTCCCCTTTCGCGGGGAACACCTGCGGCGCGTCGTTGGCGGATTTGCGCGGCAGTTTCGGCGGAGCCATTTCCAGCATCGCTTCCAGACGGGGATCAGGCATGAACTTGCGCAAGGGGCGCGCCAGTCGTGCGCCGTGCATCGCCAGCCGGAACCGACCTGGATAGGGGATCACTTGCGCCAGCGTCCAGCGCAGTAGCCGGTCAAACAGAGGCCGCTTATACGTCTTTTCGATATGCGCGCGGGCATGGTCGATCAGGTGCATGTAGTGCACGCCCGACGGGCAGGTCGACATGCAGGCCAGACAGGACAGGCACTTGTCCACATGCTCGACCGTTTTCTTGTCGGCAGGGCGCCCGGCCTCTAGCATATCCTTGATCAGATAGATCCGCCCCCGAGGGCTGTCCAGCTCGTCGCCCAGCACTTGATAGCTGGGGCAGGTTGCGGTGCAAAACCCGCAATGAACACAAGACCGCAAGATCTCGTTCGCGCGTTTGATAGCAGGGTCTTTCAACTGCTCGGGCGTGAAATGGGTCTGCATGGCTTAGGCTCCCATCAGGCCGGGATTAAGGATCCCGCGCGGGTCGAATTTCTGACGAAGACCGCGGGTCAGGGCGGCAATCGGGGCGGGTTCGGGTTGGAACAC
The DNA here is from genome assembly GCF_900302485.1 of Aliiroseovarius pelagivivens. Lineage (NCBI taxonomy): Bacteria > Pseudomonadati > Pseudomonadota > Alphaproteobacteria > Rhodobacterales > Paracoccaceae > Aliiroseovarius > Aliiroseovarius pelagivivens. Next base: position 2,124,422 of record NZ_OMOI01000001.1, read on the forward strand.
GGGGATGGCCGCGCGCACCTCTGCAGGGGCACGGACCAAGGTCGCATGACCACCCAGCTTTGCCAGCTCGGCCCGCACACGCGCGGCCCCGGCATCAGCCTGATCCGCAACGTGCAGCCAGACAAGGCCACCGCCCCAGTCATAGATCGCGTCGGGCGCAAGGTCTTCCAGCGTAGCCACCAAACGAGGGCCATCCGAGGGTTTGACCGAGATTCGCCAGACTGCACCATCACGATCTGCGAAAGAACTGACATCCCGGATCCGCGCCCAAATGTCGGACGACGCAGCGCCTGACACAGGCTGGAACCCGGCCAGCACGCCGTTGGCTAGCTCTGCAGTGCGATAGGAAACCGAGGCCTCAAGCCCCTCAATCCGAACAAAGGTCTTCCCTTCGGCGAAAGCAGCGCCGGTCACATCGAAGGGCGATCCCAGCGCTGCCGACAGGCTTTCCACGGCTTGCGTAGCTGTCTGACCTTCGCCGACCAACGTGGTTTCGGTTTCAGGAATGGCCATCACTTTCAGGCTAACCTCGGTCATCACGCCCAGCGTGCCCCAGCTACCGGCCATGAGCTTGACCAGATCATAGCCCGTCACGTTTTTCATGACGCGGCCGCCGTTTTTCAACACGCGCCCAGCGCCGTCGACAAAGCGCACACCCAAGCAGAAATCCCGCGCGGCCCCGACCTGAACGCGACGCGGGCCTGAGGCATTGGTCGCTACCACCCCTCCGATGGTCGATGCACCTGAGGTGCCCAAAAGCCCGCGCAGATCGGAAGGCTCGAAAGACAGCCGCTGGCCTTCCTTGACCAGAAGCGTGGATATTTCTTCCAGCGGCGTTCCGCTTTGCGCCACAAGAGTCAGCGCGCCCGGTTCATAGAGTGTCACACCCGACAGACCAGCCGTGGAAACCAGCGTTCCATCAACCGGCGCGCCAATATCACGTGTACCGCCCCCCAAGATCCGGATCGGTCCCTCTGCCGCTTGAATCAAGTCGGACAGGTTTTGTTCGCTTGTCGGAGTATTGCTCATGTTCTCGTCTCAAATATCTCGGCGGAGGCGCAGAGCCCTTATCCGGCGCGTCGGGTTTCAGTGGCGTCCAGCGGGAAAACCTTGGCCGGGTTCAGAAGCCAATTGGGATCGAACACGTCCTTGACCTGCAACTGGATTTCCAGATCGGCATCATCATATTGCGACACCATCAAGTCGCGTTTCTCGACGCCCACACCGTGTTCACCGGTCAGGCAACCACCGACCTCGACGCACAGACGCAGAATGTCTGCGCCAAAGGCTTCGCATTTCTCGAGGTCACCGGGTTTGTTGGCATCGAATAGGATCAGTGGGTGCATGTTTCCGTCACCCGCGTGGAACACGTTGCCCACATCCAGCCCATAGTCTGCGCTCATCTCGCCAATTCGGCGCAGCACCAAGGGTAGCTCGGACACCGGGATGGTGCCGTCCAGGCACATATAGTCGTTGATCTGCCCCATCGCGCCAAAAGCAGATTTGCGGCCCAGCCAGATCTTCGCACTTTCCTCGGCCGAGTTACTTTCACGCACTTCCACCGGGTTGTGACGTTTGGCAATTTCAACAATGCGCGATAGTTGGTCGTCAATCTCGGTGTCCGATCCTTCGACCTCGATGATCAACAGCGCTTCGCAATCGGGATAGCCTGCACCTGCAAAGGCCTCGGTCGCACGAATACAGGGGCGATCCATAAACTCGATCGCGACGGGCAGAATGCCGGATTTGATGATGTCGGACACGCAGTGGCCCGCAACTTCGTTACTATCGAACCCAACCAGAACAGGTCGTGCCCCTTCGGGTTTGGCCAGAATGCGTAAAGTGGCTTCGGTCACGATGCCAAGCTGCCCCTCGGATCCGCAAATCAGTCCAAGCAGGTCCAACCCGCCGGAATCCAGATGCGCGCCACCGATTTCGACCACCTCGCCATCGGCCATAACCATGGTTACGCCCATCAGATTGTTGGTGGTCACGCCGTATTTCAAGCAATGCGCTCCGCCCGAGTTCATCGCGATGTTTCCAGCAATCGCACAAGCCAGCTGAGACGAGGGATCAGGAGCATAGAAGAACCCGTCCTCTTCGACGGCACCCGTCACGGACAGATTGGTACGTCCCGACTGCACCCGGATGAACCGGTTGTCATAGTCGGTTTCCAGCACATCATTCAGACGCGCCACGCCAAGGATCACGCTATCAGCGGTGGGCAATGCACCACCCGCAAGCGACGTCCCTGCCCCACGCGGCACCACGGGCACGCCTTCTTCATGACAGATGCGCATTACCGCCGACACCTCGTCGGTCGAGGCCGGCAACACCGCGCAAAGTGGCGGGCATTTATAGGCCGTCAGCGCATCGCATTCATAAGCTCGTGTCTGGATCGGATCATGCACGACAGCCCCCTGCGGCAACACAGATTGCAGCCGCGCGACGATATGATCTTTGCGCGACAAAATGCTGGCGTTCGGTTCGGGCATCTGCATGGAATATCTCCGCGACTCTGAATTGGTAAGAAAATATAACCAATTTTCCACTTTAGCAACCGTTAGGAACGGCTTATGCGTGAAACATGACCTTTGCTGACCGTTTCACACTGTTTTCGATGCTTGATCTGGCCGCTGTCGCTTTGATCTTGCTGGCTTGGGTCGCGATCGGGTGGCGCATTGAAAGTGCCACGGGTGAAAAACAATCAGTGTCAAAAATTGTGGCCCAGTATCGGCGCGACTGGATGGTACAGTTCGTCACGCGCCAACCGCGCATTTTTGACAGCGCGATCCTGTCCAGCTTGCGGCAAGGGGCAAGTTTCTTCGCCTCTGCCACAATGATCGCCACGGGCGGCGGGCTGGCCCTGCTTGGCAATACCGAGCGGTTGCGCGGTGTCGCGCACGACCTGACCCAAACCAGTGCGCCAGAATTGGTGTGGGAGGTGAAAATCCTTCTGGTCATCCTGTTTCTGGCCAACGCGTTTCTGAAATTTGTCTGGTCGCACCGTCTTTTTGGGTATTGCGCTGTGGTCATGGCTTCTGTGCCCAATGATGAAGCCGACCCGACCGCCCTGCCCCGCGCGCAAAAGGCTGGCGAGATCAACATCACTGCAGCACGTAGTTTCAATCGAGGTCTACGTTCGGTATACTTTTCGATGGCTGCATTGGCTTGGCTGGTCGGACCAGTCAGCCTGATCGGCGCAACCCTGTTTACATTTGCGGTTTTGTGGCGTCGCGAGTTTGCGTCCCAATCGCGCTCAGTGCTGATGCAGCCTGACGCCTAATCAGTTCAGATGTCGCGTCGTACCGCACCACCACGACCTTCCCAAAGCCATGCAAAAACCAGAGCCACGGCGGCCAAAAGCAACATGGCCCACTGAGGTGCCAAGGGGCGCAAGCGGATCGCTGTGGTGACATAGGCCTCGCGGGGGGTATAGCCCAGCCACCCATTCCCCGAGGCTGGCTGACCAGTACGCACGGCCCGCAAGCTGGGCAGACCATTTTCAATCCGCTTCGCGGTCCCACCGGTATTGGCCAATACGGGTTGTATCACGTCGCTGCGCGCGAGGGGATTGCTGAACTCGACCGAGGTCGCCGCGCCTCGGACTACAACGGTTGATAATTCGCCCTGAGTCACACTGAAAAGCCCGGTCGCGTCGGTGATAAAGGGCGCTTCAAACACCCCCGGTGTCCCTTGGGTCAACGTCGCGGCCACGTCCTCTCCGGCTGGGGTGGTCACAGTCACCTCGGGCAAATCGGACAGCATCGTGTTGCGCCTGATCAAAAGCCCCTCATCGGTTGCAACAGCGGACAGCGCTTCTTCTTCCAGCTCGGGTTCGCGCATCAGCCAATGGGCCAACCTGCGCAACAATTCCAGCTGCGGCCCTCCGCCCTGATGCCCTCGCGCCCAAAGCCATGCGTGGTCCGAGGCAAGCAAGGCCACGCGCCCCTCGTCGCTGCGGTCGACCACCAGAAGAGGCGCATCGTCCGCAGCCGACAGAATGACGTGGCCGCGGTGTGGTGTAACTTCGACATGGCGCATCCACGGCCCCCACCCCCCTTCAGGTGCGTGCTGGGACAGCTCGCGGGTCACAGGATGGCGCTGCCCGTCTTCGGTCACATCAGGCTGGAACGGAACCTCGAACAGACGCCCTGTGGGCATGGCAGGCAGGATATCAGAAAGCCCAGTGCGTGCGATGCTATCGGCGCTGGCCAATGATGGCCCTGCCGCGATCAATACCGCCCCGCCGCGTCGTACGTAATCGCGCACGCTGGTCAGATAGCCTCCGGGAAGAATGCCACGCAGTTGGTAGCGGTCAAAGATGATCAGATCGAACTCATCGATCTTCTCGATAAACAGTTCCTGCGTGGGAAATGCGATCAGGCTCAGCTCGCTCACCGGCACACCATCTTGTTTGTCCGGTGGGCGCAGAATTGTGAAATGCACCAGATCCACGGCGCTGTCAGACTTCAAAAGATTGCGCCAAGTGCGCGTGCCTGGATGTGGCGTTCCCGAGATCAAAAGCACCTGCAGACGATCCCGCACGCCATTCAGTTCGATCACCACTTCGTTGTTACGCCCGGTCAGTTCACCTTCTTCCACAGGCAGGGTCACATGGATCAGATTTCGGCCCGCATATTCCAACGTTAGCGGCACCACGATGTCCTGCCCCTCGATCACAGGCACGTCAGCAATTGGCGCACCATCATGCGACACGGAAAGAAACGCAGGGGGAAGCGCGTCTGGGGTGTTGCCAAGGGTCTCGACCCTCAGGCGCAACTCGATTTCTTCGCCCAGAATGGCAAAGGCTGGCGCATCCACCGCGCTTAGCCGCCGATCCCAGTCCGTTGCACGACCCGAAATCATGGCATGCAGCGGGACAGACAATCCGGGCGTATTCTGTACATCATGCACAACACCATCCGTGATCAGAACCACACCCGCCAAACGGTTCGCTGGAAGCTCAGCCACAGCTTTCTTCAAGGCGGTCATAAGACGCGTCCCCTCATCCGCACCGTCGCCTTCAGGCGCAAGGTCTGAAAGGCTGCGCAATACTGGTTCAAGTGATGACCTTGCAGCGATCTGCGCCATCATTCCCTCGCGCGTCTGAAGGCTCTGCGCTGAGCGGTCTGACAAGGATTGCGAGGCGCTGTCATCCTCGAGCACCAACAGAATATCTGTCAGCGGATCGCGTTCTTCTTGCTGAAGTGACGGCCCACACAGTGCCGCCAGAAGCACAAGCGCAGCCACCGCGCGCAGCGCCCAACCGGGCAGTCCACGCCACAAAGCCACCACAAGCGACGCGCTTGCCAGCACGGCCAGTATGGCGATCACCAGCCACGGCAGGCCGGGCGCGAACTGAAGCGACAGCGCACTCATTCCCCGAGCCTTTCTAAAAGCGCGGGCACATGGACCTGATCGGATTTGTAATTTCCGGTCAGCACATGCATCACAAGGTTGATGCCGAACCGCACCGCCATTTCGCGCTGCCTTTCACCCGCCTGCCCGCGTCCGACAGGGAACATTGGCCGCCCGTCGTCGCGGATAGCCCAGGCCCCAGCCCAGTCATTGCCGCCAACGATCACCGGCGTCACGCCATCATTCAGATTGCGAAAGGGCATGCCTTCGGCCCGTTCGGCATCAAGAGGCGGGGCTTCCGCCCAGACAGGGCCGCGATTGCGGCCGGGAAATTCCTGTAACAGATAGAAGCTGCGGGTTAATACGTGATCGCTCGGCACCTGATCCAACAGCGGCAAATTCAGCGGCAGCGCCACCGCGCGCAGGCGGCGACTGGCAGCAGAGTCCCCCCCGGTGCCAGCATCGCGTGTGTCAAACAAGATCAAACCCCCGGCTGCCAGATAACGCTTCAGGCGCAGGATCGCATCGGGGCTGGGGATCGGTGTCGTGTCGATGAGGGGCCAGTAAAGCATCGGATAGACCGAGAGGTCATCAACCTCGATATCGATCCCCACAGGGCGCGCAGGCTCGACCGAGGTGCGCAGAAAAAGCTGGTCGGACAGGCCCAGCAAACCGGCCTGCGCCACCTGATCCACAGCAGGATCACCACTTTGCACATAGGCCAATGTGACAATGCTGGCCGCGTCCAACACGCTGGGCGAGGTGTCGGTCTGCGCGTCAGCCAAATGCGGCATGGCAAGCATGGAAAGCCCCACAATCGCCCCCGTCGCGACCTTCCGCGCGGCTGGCAGCAGGCGACCGGCCAGCCAAAGCGTCAGCAGAACATCCAGCGCGCCCAACATAAGCGCCAACGCCAACAGCCACGGGCCGAACTCTTTCCGGGTATCCTCGATCTGCCAGCGCGGCGTAATATGCGTGGGCCACTCGGCGCGCTCCAGCACGCTGTCAGATCGCAGCACATTCACCGCCTGCACCCGATCACCATCTGCATACAGCCCCGGCGCAAGGTCAGGTCCGGCGGGATCCGCCAATTTTGGCCCCGGCACACCTGCCGCAGCATCTTGCGGTGACACCTGCCCGAACCCGTCCAAAACATGTGTCGCCACCCAAGTGCTTCCTTCCAGCGCGACACCATCACGCGCGCTGCCTTGAGACGACACCGCCAATCTCTCCAGCATCTGCACGAACAGCCCCGAGAACGGTAACGAGGACCACTCTGCATTGGCCGAGACATGGAACAACACCACCTGCCCTGCACCCAGCGCACGTCGGGTTACGATCGGGGTACCGTCAGACAGGGTGGCAATCGTACGCTCGGCCAGATCCGGGCCGGGCTGGGCCAGTATCTGCGCCTCGATCTGCACATCATTCGGGACGGGCAGTCCAAAGAAGGGCGAGTTTTCCGGGAACGGCGCCAGCGCGCGCGGGTCGCCCCAGCTCATCGCGCCACCGACCACCCGCCCGCCAGCACGCAACCGCACCGGCAGTAGGGTGTCTTCCAGCCCCTGCCCCAGATCCGCAGACGCCAGTTGTGGCCCCGCAAACCGCAACAGCAGCCCACCTTGGGTAACCCAATCGGTCAGGGCATCTCGATCCGCATCCGAAAAGCTCGCCACATCCGGCAGGACGATTACATCAGGGCCCGCCTTGATCAGTTCAGACAATGCGGGCAGCTCGACCGTTTCGGCGGTAGTCGCCAACGCCTCGCGCAGGTAATGAAGCGGCGACAGAAGCTCTAACCCTTCGCGCTCACCTACTGTATTCAACAGCGCAACCCGGCGGCGGCGCAGGCTGTCATCGGCAAGGGTCACAGCCCCGGCAGCCCGATGATCCGCAATCTGCAGACGGTCGATCCGGTTGCGCAATTCGCTTGGGACGGTCATCCGAAGGTCGGCCCTGCCAGCCTCGCTTTCGAACGTCACAGGGACTGACAGCAACACACGCTCGACCCCTTCCGGGTCAGGACCAAGCGCTTCTATCGTAAGTGCGTCGATGGGGCCGGGACCGGAACTCAGGACCGGAAGCACCACATCCCCGCCATCCAATGTAGCGGGCAGAAGGCCAAGCCGAGCCGAGGCCGGTTCTAAGACTTCGAGTTGGCCCACTTGTTCGAAATGTGAAATCAGCTCAGGGCGTCCCACACGTTGAACACCGTCTGAAACCCACAAAATATCTGTGCGGCCCAACGCCTGTGACCAATCTTCATCCCCAGCGTACTCCGCATCCCACGCCACCGGAGACAGTCCCGGCAACGAGGATCGCCATGCATCCGCAGCCTGCCAAACGGTGCTTTGATCGACATCGGTACGCCCAACAGAACTTGCCATAAGGATCGCTACTGGACGTGCAGAAGCCTGCGCTTTCTCAAGCCGGGTCTCGATCACTTGCACTCGCTCAGACCAGTCCGATGCAGCGGGCCAGAAGTCATCGACAAAGATCAAAAGCCGTCCAGACCTGCCCGGCGTGTCATCCGGATTAAGAACAGGCCCAGCAAATCCGATGATCATCGCAGCCACCGCCAAAAGTCGTAAAAGTAAAAGCCACCACGGGGTACGATCCGCCTGAGCCGTCTTGTCTTCCAGCCCCAAAAGCAACGTGACAGCCGGGAAAACCTGCTTGCGGGGCGAAGGTGGCACGGCACGCAGCAGCCACCAGATCACCGGCAGTGCGATCAGCCCCAGAAAAAGCAAGGGCGCGGTAAAACCTATGCCGAGAACGCTCACTTTGGTCCTCCGATAGCATTCCACAGCCAAAGTAGGGCCGCGCTTGCCGGGTCTTGTGTGTGATAGCTGTGAAACCGCCACCCTGCATATTTCGCCAGTTCGGAAAGCTCGGCCTTGCGTCGTGCCAGTCGGTCCAGATAGCGGGCACGCAGATCCGCCGCCTCGCGCGTGTCATGACGTATTGCGCCACCCACATCCTGAAACAGAACCCGGCCATGAAAGGGAAACACCTCTTCCATCGGGTCTAACACCTGAAACAAAACCCCCTTCTGGCCCCGATCTTGCGCGGCGCGAACGAAAGCGCGTGTGGCGTCTAGGGGGGCTAGAAAGTCTGAGAACACGACCTGCCGTGCGCGGGGCACTGCGAAGGCATCCTTCAAGGGGGCATCTGCGCGCAACACCTGATCGGCTATGCGCGACAGAGCCATCTGCCCACGTCCCGGCGCGTGTCCGCTGCCCAGAAGACCGACCCGTTCCCCGCCACGCAGCAACAGGGACGCCAACGCAAGCGCGATCATCTGCGCCTGATCGCGTTTTTCAGGCAGCTTCGCGTCTGAAGTAAATTCAAGCGACGGGGACGGGTCCACCCAGATCTGAACTGAATGTGCTGCCTGCCATTCCTTTTCCTGAACATAGTGCCGGTCGGATCGCGCCGAGCGACGCCAATCAATGCGGTGGGACGGATCCCCCGGCTGCGCGCGACGAAACTGCCAGAATGCCTCGCCCTGCCCGGATTGTCGCCGCCCATGCTCGCCCATTTCGACCGACTGCGCCAAGCGCTGCGCCGCCACAAGTAGGGGCGGAAGGCGCGCCGCCAAGGCTTCGGCACGGGACCGAAGCTGGACCGGAGCGCCTTGGGCGGTCACGCCGCGACCTCTGTTTGAAGTACAGAAGCAACCGTTTGCCCGATGACATCAGGCAGGTCTATCCCCTCGGCCCGTGCGGCATAGCCCAAGGCCATACGATGACTAAGAACCGGAGCCGCCAGCGCGTGAATGTCGTCGATCCCCGGTGCCAAGCGCCCATCCAAGAGCGCTCGCGCCCGTGCTAGCAACATCAGCGCCTGCGTGGCACGAGGGCCCGGCCCCCAACTGACATTGTCGCGCACAATCTGCGGCGCGCTGGGATCATCGGGGCGACAGGCACGGACCAAATCCAAGATAGCCTCAACGACGCTTTCGCCCACGGGCATTCGGCGCAAAAGCGTCTGCGCGGCGATCAACTCGGCGCGACTGAAGATAGGCGAAACGCTTGCGTCCTCGGTCCCTGTCGTGGCCAACAGAATGTCCCGTTCGGCATCACGATCCGGATAATCCACATCAATCTGCACCAGAAACCGGTCCAGCTGCGCCTCGGGCAAAGGATAGGTACCCTCTTGCTCTAGTGGGTTTTGCGTGGCCAGCACGTGGAACACCTCGCCCAGATCATGGGTATGCCCCGCGACCGAAACCTCGTGTTCCTGCATCGCCTGAAGCAACGCCGACTGGGTGCGTGGGCTGGCGCGGTTGATCTCGTCAGCTAGCAGAAGTTCGCAAAACACCGGACCTTTGATGAAACGGAACGACCGCGCGCCGCTGTCGCTTTCCTCCAACACTTCGGCCCCCAGAATGTCAGAGGGCATCAAATCCGGCGTGAACTGGATGCGCCCGTCATGCAGCCCCATGACCGTCCCCAAGGTCTCGACCAGTCGGGTCTTGCCCAGCCCCGGCAAACCAATCAGCAAAGCATGCCCACCGGCCAAAATGGCAGCTAGCGTCAGATCCACAACACGATCCTGGCCCATAATTTTGCGACCAACCATCTTGCGCGCCTCGGCAAGTTTGCTGCCAAGGTCTTCCACATCGCCCAGTAAATCATCCGTCTGCATGGCAATTCCTTTGCGTGAACACTAAGTACATTAAAGGCCAGATTCAGATGGGGACCAAATGACAAATTCGCCAAGCTCTGGAAAAGCAGCGGGAACTCGGCCCTTTGACGCCGATGCCCTGTCGAAAGCCATCGGGTCTGAGGCTGGGAAATCACTGCCTCCAGTGCATCTCTGGACACCGGAGTACAGCGGCGAAATTGACATCCGCATCGCCCGCGATGGCACTTGGTTTCACGAAGGCGGCGAAATTCGTCGCGAAGCTCTGGTACGGTTATTTTCATCCATCCTGAAATTGGAAGACGGGAAGTATTTCCTTGTAACGCCGGTCGAAAAATGGGGCATCACCGTCGAAGACGCGCCCTTTGTGGCCACCGACATGACCGTGACCGGCGAAGGGCGAGATCAGCGACTGACCTTTACCACGCATGTGGGCGACGGCGTGACCGCTGGCCCGGATCACCCCTTGCGACTGGGGTGCACGTTCGAGACCCCCTGCCCCTATGTCGAAGTCCGCGCCGGGCTTGAGGCTTTGATTGATCGCAAGACCTTCTATCGTCTGATTGAACAAGGCGTGGCCGAAGATCACGATGGCGCATCATGGTTTGGCGTCTGGTCCGACGGGCAGTTCTTTCCGCTTATTCCCACGGACGAGCTGCGATAAGTGGCCTGCGCATTTCGCTCGCCGCACCGCGGCCTTTGGGCTAGAAGGCCCCATGAATACCGATAATCTTGAGATTTTCCTTGTCGCCCCCCCCGGTTTGGAGCCGGTCTTGGCGGACGAGGCCCGCGCAGCTGGCTTTCCCACACCCACGGTCAGCCCCGGCGGCGTCACGACGCGTGGTAACTGGTCCGAGGTCTGGCGCGCCAACCTGACGTTGCGCGGCGCGACCCGCGTACTTGTCCGACTGGGCGAGTTTCGCGCGTTCCATATGGCACAGCTTGATAAACGTGCACGCAAGTTTCCGTGGGGCGACGTTCTGCGCCCTGACGAACCCGTACGCGTCGAGGCCGTCTGCAAACGCTCGAAGATTTATCACCACAAAGGTGCTGCCCAGCGGGTCGAACGCGCGATTTCCGAAACTCTCGGCGCACCGATCAGCAAAGATGCAGCGTTGGTGATTAAAGTTCGGATCGACGACAACCTTGTGACCATCAGTTTGGACAGCTCGGGCGAAAGCCTGCACAAGCGCGGCCACAAAACTGCGACCGGCAAGGCGCCGATGCGCGAGAATTTGGCGGCGTTGTTCCTGCGTGCCGCAGGCTTTGACGGGGAAACGCCGGTTCTGGACCCAATGTGCGGATCGGGTACTTTTTTGATTGAGGCCGCAGAGATGTCGGCTGGAATTCTGCCAGGTCGTGATCGCAGCTTTGCCTTTGAAAAGCTTGCAAGCTTTGATGCTAGAGCTTTTCAGAACTTGAAAGGTTCAGATGCACCAGGTTTGCCGGAAAATGTTCGTTTTTTCGGGTCCGACCGGAATGCCGGTGCCATTGCCAACAGCCGAAAGAATGCCGAAAGCGCCGGTGTGGCGGCCGTATGTCAGTTCACCGAAGCATCGATCAGCGACATTGAACGTCCCGACACCGAACCCGGCCTGATCATCGTGAACCCGCCTTACGGGGCGCGGATCGGCAACAAGAAACTGCTCTTCGCGCTCTATGGCACGATGGGCAAAGTATTTCTGGAGCGGTTCAAAGGGTGGCGCGTGGCGATCATTACCTCGGATGGTGGATTGGCCAAGGCGACGGGCCTGCCGTTTCTGCCCCCCGGCCCCCCTATCGATCATGGCGGGACCAAGGTGAAGCTGTACCAAACTGCACCGCTTCGATGAAAAAAGGCCGGGTCACCCCGGCCTTTTTTATTTATGAAGGCCTGATTACTTCAGGCCCCATTTCGCAGCAGTTTCGTCGAAGAAACCCTTTTCCTGCTTCAGCTTGATCCAGCTGTTTACATAGTTGATCCAGACCTGATCGTTCTGCGGCAACAGCATCGCAATCGGGGTCGGTGCACGCGGCGTGGCCACCGGAATGGCTGTCACTTGCGGGAACTTCTGTGTCAGCGTCGCCCCTTCGATGTTCGAGGTGATGAAGACATCTGCACGGCCCGAGAGTACTTCTTGATAGCCACGCGCCGGGGCCTCAACCACCTTGATATCCGCGTCCGGGAACCACTCTTTCACCATCTTCTCAAACGACGTGCCCAGCGTGGTCGCCACTTTCACTTCAGGCTTGTTGATTGCATCCCAGCCATCAAAGCCAGCCAACTTGTCGTTCGTGGTAAACGGCATGATCTGGACCGAGATATACGGGTCCGAATACCCAGCAACTTTCATCCGCGAGGGCGAGATCGAGGCAGACCCCGTCATATGATAGTTCCCGGCAACAATGCCATTCACCAGCGTTTTCCAGTCGGTCGGTACGAACTCCAGTTCAACATCAAGGTCTTTGGCAAGTTCGGTCATGACGTCGATGTCATACCCCTTATAGCTCTCGGTCGCCGGATCACGCACCGACATCGGGTTCCAATCACCCGTCGTCCCCACCTTCAGAACTCCGCCCGAAAGGACTTCGTTCAACGCGGATTGTGCCGAGGCGGCGCCGGTCAGTGTTGTCAAAGCCAGCAGCCCTGCACCGAGAGTTCTCAAAAAGTTCATCACACCTTGTCCTTTTGGTGGTTATAAATACGAGTTTTCATTCATATAGATTACGGGATCGTATCCGGAATGGATCATCGGTCACAATGAGTTGAACAAAAAACAGCGCGTGGAACAAGTGCAGAACATGAAACAGACAAACATCGCTGTTCAGATGACGGGCGTCTCAAAATGGTATGACGACTTTCAGGTGCTGCGGGATATTTCACTGACCGTTGATGTCGGCGAGAAACTGGTTATTTGCGGTCCGTCCGGATCCGGAAAATCTACTGTTGTGCGTTTGCTTGCCGGGTTGGAAGCTCATCAGGAAGGCGATATCCACTTGCAGGGTGGAACGATGAACGCGCAGAAGCCTGGCGATATTGGTATGGTGTTTCAAAGCTTTAACCTGTTTCCACATCTATCGGTTCTGGATAATCTGACGCTTGGACCGGTGAAGGCACTTGGCTTGTCACGCGCCAAGGCCGAGGACCGCGCACGGCGGTATCTGGATCGGGTACGCATCCCAGAACAGGCCGATAAACGCCCATCCCAACTGTCTGGCGGCCAGCAACAGCGTGTCGCCATCGCACGTGCTTTGTGCATGGAACCCAAGCTAATGCTGTTCGACGAACCGACATCTGCGCTGGATCCCGAGATGATTGCAGAAGTCTTGGAGGTCATGGAGGATCTGGCCGCCGATGGAATGACGATGATCTGTGTAACGCACGAGATGGGCTTCGCGCGGCGCGTCGCGGATCGGATTGCCTTTATGGACGGGGGCGAGATCGTCGAGGTAGGGGCGCCAGAGCAGGTGTTTAAAGCACCCAAATCTGAACGTTTCGCACTTTTCTTAGACAAAATTCTTAAGCATTGAGGGGGCTGATATGACTTTTCGAACAATCGCTCTTCTCGCGCCGATCTTACTTCTATCCGCCTGCTCGGCTGCGCCCGGAACGTGGGGCTGGTATATTCTTGATCCCACAACAGACACCGGATGGACCAATATCCGCTTTCTGATGCGAGGATTTACGTCGACCATCCAAGTTTCGCTTCTGGCGGCGGTGGCGTCGATCATTATCGGGCTTCTGGTGGCGCTTCCCGCCTTTGCGCAGAACCGCTGGTTGCGCCTTCCCAATAGAATCTATGTCGAGTTCATCCGTGCAATCCCGCTGTTGCCGATGCTGTTTTGGGTCTTTTACGGCTTGCCTGTCGTGATGCGCGGTATGGGGATCAGTATCTCGATCGACCCATTCTGGGGGGCTGTGATCACTCTGGCCTTGTCTGACAGCGCCTTCACCGCCGAGATCTTCCGTGCGGGTATTCAGGCTGTCCCCCGCGGTCAGGCCGAGGCCGCCCAGACCATCGGACTGAGCCGTGCCAAGGCAATGCGTTATGTCATCCTGCCGCAAGCGGTACGGCGCATCCTGCCGCCGCTGGCCAACCAGTTCATCTACATCGTGAAAATGTCGGCCTTTGCATCCGTCATCGGGATGCAGGAACTGACCCGGCGCGCGAACGAACTTGTGGTGACGGAATACCGTCCGCTCGAGATCTATACGCTGTTGATCCTAGAATATCTGGTGCTGGTCCTGATCATCTCGGCCGGTGTGCGCTGGCTGGAACGACGCATGGGGGCGGATGAAAGCCGCTAGCCCCGTGCGTTAATTCAGGTCTTCCAACAAACGCTTGTGCTTTTTCGCCTCGGCAATCGCGCCGCCCAGTGTCTCGATCCCCTTGGAATGCAGCATAGCGAGCATCTTGCACAGAACTTCGGCGGTCGCATGGGCGTCGCCAAGCGCCGTGTGGCGCAGCTCGGGCGGGATCACCACGCCAAGACGGTCACAGAGCGCGTCCAGCGTATGCACCTCGGTCGTGCCGTATAGAACAGCAGACAGAAGAACCGTATCCAGAATGGGATGGGTCCAATCCACACCACAGTCATCCGCGTGACGACGCAGGAACGCCATGTCGAACGGCGCATTGTGGGCCACCAGAACAGCCCCGCGCGAGAAATCATGCAAGGTCTTGCCAGCTTCGCGAATGGTCGGTTTCCCTGCCACCATCATATCGGACACATGATGCACCTTGGTCGAGGCCGGCGGGATCGGCATTTCAGGATCAACAAGCTGGTCGATCACTTCGCCGGGGACGATCTTTTCTTTCACCACGCGTACCGCGCCGATTTGAACAATCTCGTCCTTGTGCGGCAAAAGCCCCGTGGTTTCCGTGTCAAACACCACATAGATCAGATCACGCAGGCTCATCTGCATCAAATCATCGGTGGCCTGCCCCTCCATCAGGTCGAAATCGAACACAACCGGGCGCCCTTCGTCGGGCGCGATGGTGGTATGGGCCTCGTCGATCATCAGCAGATAGCCTTCGCCCGGCGCAAGGGGTTTCAGACGAGCATCGAACTCGAGCCCATTGGCTGCAGACAAATCAGAAAAGCTTTGCTCCAACCCCGACGAAATCATTTTCTCATACGCCGCCATAAACGGACCGCGTTGGAAATAGTCGAAGATCGAGGCATTCAGGCGGGCGGGACTGACTTGTGACAGAACCGAAGCTGCCTGTTGGTCATACAAAACGATTTGATGGGCCGGGTTGATCAGCACCATAGCGACCGGGATCTCAGACAAAAGCGCGGTCAGACGCGCCTTGTCGTCGGACAGGCGCCGGGTTTCGGCCGCGACAATGCTGGCCTGATCCATGGTGGACTTCATCAACTGCTCGGAAACTGCTTCCGCAGCAGGTGCCAGATCGCCCAGAAAACGCGCGCTATGGGTATCTACGCCACCGCTTCCCGCGTGGGCCCGTGACCGCAAACCTGATGCCAGACGCTCAATCGGGCGCGCGACGTTTTCGTCAAACAGGAACCACACGCCAGCAACCAGCGCCAACAGACCAAAACTGGACAAAACCCCCGCAAACACAAAGCCCGAGACGATGTCTTCCGGCGTGGCACGCCCGGCACCCACCAGAAGCGCCCCAATGACCAACAGCACTGCGGCCGCGCCCAAAAAGGCAAAGAACAGGAATATCCGAAAGCGCAAAGACAGTTTCGTCAGGATTTGCATTAAGATCCCTCCAGATTACAGATTGCTGTGACCAGCGGATCCCCCTCACCCGGCGCGAACCAGTCGATTCCGCTAATATCTCCACCAGCGTTGAAAGACACGCCGTCGATCAAAGGGGCACGCCTGCCCGTGGCACAGTCCGCCAACACCACCATCTTTTCGGGCGCTGACCAGCGGCCCAGAAAATAGGTATCAACCATGCGCAGGGCTGGTTTGTCATCGTGGGTCCGCAGTGACGGTTCATCCACGGCGATGAACCGTTCAACGAATGGATTGATATAGGTCCACGGACGATAGAAGGATTGGTTTTCAACCGTTTGGACGATCTTGAACCCTTCGGGCAAGGTTTGCTGCGTCCGATCATACCAGCCATATTCGTTCGCAGCCGTGGCAACGATCATGGCCAAGGCCGCCCCTGCCGGCATCGCCCATTTCGGCATGCGACCCCGTGTCAGTTTGTTCAGTAGAAGTGCGACCCCTGCCCCTGCAAAGCCTGCAACAAGTGTCGCTACCATTTCAAAGAACATGCTTTTCTCCCGTATTGCGCACGCGCATTATCCCAGCATTCCACGGCCATGCCCGATGGCGCTTTGCATGGATTTTACCACCACGAACGCATCGCGTAGGTGACTGCGTTCGAACTCGGACAGATCCGAGGGCGACAGATAGTTGTCCGGCTTACCGCCAGCTTTGACTTCGGCGACCTGATGCTCCAGACGCGTGTCGGCAATCAGGTCATAAGCATCCAATAGATCCTGCCCACCCGATTGGCTCAGCCCACCTGCGTGGATCGCAGCCTCGAGCCGAGCGCGAGTGTTCGCTTCTTTCAGCTCACCTTGAAGCGCATAGACACGACCCAGATCGACGATGGGCACAACACCGTTATGTTTCATATCCAGCTGGTTCTTGTGCTCGCCCGAACGGATGGTTGCGAACCCGCGCAGAAGACCAAGGGGCGGCGTGTGCTTCAGCGAATTCGACACCATATGCGCCACGAAAATCGAGTTCTTAGCTGCCAACGCCAGCGTGTCTTTCTGCATGCCTTCGAAGAGACTTTCATCTCCGGCAATGGCCCGCAAATCAAACATGACCGAAGCCAGCATCTGCGCTTCGGGACTTGCTTTGGCGATCCAGCCGTCGAAATAGTCTTTCCAAACCGCAAGGGGCTGACACCAACGCGGGTTTGTCGCCATCATGTCACCTGGGCAATAGAAATAACCGCAGACGTCCAGACCGTCACAGACGAACTTAGCAAGCTCGGTAAAGTATCCGTCGCGATCTGCATCAGTGACATCATCGTGCAAAATCAGACAGTTGTCCTGATCGGACACGCCGGTTTGTTCTTGACGGCCCTGTGATCCACAGGCGGCCCAAAGGTATGGCACCGGCGCGGGGCCCAGCTTGGCCTCGCCAAGCGCAAGAAGGCGGCGGGTACAGGTGTCGGCAATGTCGGTGATCAGGCGTGTGACCACCTGATGCGGGCGCCCTCCGGCGACCAGCTGCACCAGAAGCTGTGGAATACGGGCCGTAACCTCACGCATTTCTTCAGGCGTTTCGGCCTGCGCAATCTCGCGTACCAGTTCGGCCGAGCTGACGGCCTGAAAGCGGGTCAGATCCGTTTGGCTGACGATACCAACCAGTTTGCCGCCTTCGACGATCGGAACATGGCCAATGCGGCGCTCCATCATCACGTGCAGCACATCCGAGCCAATGGCGGACGGGGCAAGCGTGATCGGGTTCGACGTCATGATCTGCGACACGGGGGTCTCTACGGGCAGCGCGACTGCCAGCACCTTGCCCGACATGTCGCGGGTGGTCAGGATACCCGTCAGGGCATCGCCGTCAGTGACACAAAGTGACGACACGCGACGGTCGCGCATCAGGACTGCGGCCTCTTGCACCGAGGTCGTGGGCGGGCAGGTCACGGGATTGGCCGCCATCAGTGTGTCCACCTGAATGGTCGCCAGATCTTGAGTATCCTGCTTGGAAACCCGATCCGCACGCGATCGGTCAAAGAAGCGTTTAACAGTGTCTTCGGCAGCAATCAGGGCGTGGAATTGATCCACTGGCAGGACCAGAAGCTTTGCCTCTGTTACCGCTTGAGCCGTGGTCACGGCCTTGCCGCCCCGCAACAGCCCACGTTCGCCAAAGGAATTTCGAAGCCCCAGATGCGACATGACCGAACCGTTCTCGTCACTGACCTCGACTTCACCTTCGTAGATGATGAACACGCCGGGCAGATCATCGCCGAATGCATAGATGCTTTCGCCTGCGGACACGGCCCGCGCTTGAAGCGTCGGCACCAGTTTCTCGACTACATCGGCTGTCAGGGCGTCATAGGGGTGAACGGATTTCAGAAATCGGAAGATCTGATCTTGGCTCAGGGGCATATTTAGTTGCCTTCTTCAAAAGTTAGTCCCGCCCGATATGACACCGGACGGGACAAATTTAAAAGGGGGCGGGTCGCCGCAGTGGGCCACCCGCCAGAACCAACTTAGTGATCCTGAGCCGAACCGGCGCCGCGCGGAACGCGAACCGACTCTACCAGCTCTTTGATCTCTGCCGGAAGCGGCTTGGTCATGCCCGAGACAACGTAAGCAACGGTGAAGTTGATCGCTGCGCCAATTGCGCCGAACGAGGTCGACTTAATTGTGCCCAGAAGCGGATCAGCATCGGTGAAGCTGTTGGTACCCGGAACAAAGAACCAGCCTTTGTGCAGGAAGATGTAGATCAGGGTTACAGTGATACCCGCGATCATGCCTGCAACGGCACCAGTGTTGTTCACTTTGGTCGAGAAGATACCCATCATCAGAGCCGGGAAGATCGACGCGGCGGCCAGACCGAAGGCAAGTGCCACGGTTTGTGCTGCGAAGCCCGGAGGGTTGAGACCCAGATAGGTAGCTACAACAATTGCTACTGCCATCGCCACACGTGCCGACAGAAGTTCGCCTTTTTCCGAGATCTGCGGGTTGATCGCACCTTTGATAAGGTCGTGCGATACAGCCGACGAGATCGCCAGAAGCAGACCAGCAGCGGTTGACAGCGCAGCGGCAAGACCACCAGCAGCAACCAGACCGATGACCCAACCCGGAAGGTTAGCAATCTCGGGGTTAGCCAGAACCAGGATGTCGCGGTTGAACTTGGTCAGCTCGTTACCGGTCCAGCCTTTTTCAGCAGCCATAGCCTGCATAGCAGTCGACTTGTCGTTGTAGTACTGGATTTTGCCGTCGCCGTTCTTGTCTTCCCAATTCAGAAGACCAGTTTTCTGCCACGTGGCCATCCAGTCATAACGCTGCTCTTCTTCGATCTGCTGTACAGTCACAGCACCACCGTTGATGCCACCATTCGGCCACATCATTTCCGAGATGTTCAGACGCGCCATTGCACCAACAGCCGGAGCGGTCAGGTAAAGCAGTGCGATGAACACCAGCGCCCAACCAGCGGACCAACGAGCGTCGGACACTTTGGGAACGGTGAAGAAGCGCATGATGACGTGCGGCAGACCCGCAGTACCGATCATCAGCGACAGAGTGAACAGAACCATGTTCAACGTGTCAGCATGGTGTGCTGTGTACTCGTTGAAGCCCAGTTCCGTTACGATAGCATCCAGTTTCGCCAGCAGAGGCTCACCCGAAGCAGCGTGCTCGCCGAACAGGCCCAGGGCCGGGATCGGGTTGCCAGTCAGCTGCAGCGAGATGAAGATCGCCGGGATGGTGTAGGCCATGATCAGCACAACGTACTGAGCAACCTGAGTGTATGTAACACCCTTCATACCGCCGAAAACTGCGTAAGCGAAAACAACTGCAGCACCGATGAACAGACCGGTTGTGTTGTCCACTTCAAGGAAGCGACCAAATGCAACACCAACGCCGGTCATCTGACCAATAACGTAGGTAGTCGACGCAACGATCAGACATACAACAGCAACGATACGTGCTGTCTGGCTGTAGAAGCGGTCGCCGATGAATTCCGACACCGTGAACTTGCCGAACTTACGCAGGTAAGGCGCAAGCAGCAGTGCCAGCAGCACATAGCCGCCGGTCCAGCCCATAAGGAACGAGCTGTTGTCGTAGCCGGTGAAGGCGATAAGGCCAGCCATCGAAATGAACGATGCAGCCGACATCCAGTCAGCAGCAGTCGCCATACCGTTGGTGACCGGGTGAACACCACGCCCAGCGGCGTAGAATTCTGATGTAGAGCCCGCACGGGCCCAGATTGCGATGCCGATGTAAAGTGCGAAGCTCGCACCCACAAACAGCAGGTTGATCGTAAACTGATCCATCTGTTTCTGGCCCCTTTATTCTTCGTCTACGCCGTGTTCACGGTCGAGTTTGTTCATGCGGAACGCGTAGTTGAAGATCAAAATCAAGAAGACAATGATCGACCCCTGCTGAGCGAACCAGAAACCAAGATCGGTTCCGCCAACGGCGATGCCAGACAGCATCGGGCGCAGCAGAATGCCGAATCCGAATGATACGATCGCCCAAATCACTAGGCTGATCTTAATGATGCGCAAGTTGGCGGACCAATATGCGTCGTTTTGTGAGTTGTCGGCCATGAAGCCTCCTCCCTCTGAAGTTCCTCCAACGGGGGCGCTTATGCGGCCCCGCCCTTCCCTTTCTTATGCGACCGCTTCCTGAACGATCTCATTAAGGTCACCTGCAATGGTATCGATAGCCTTCATGGCATCGACCTTCTGCAAGCTGCCCTTGCCCCCGTAGTAGGCAATGAGCGGTGCCGTTTGTGCGTGGTAGGCCACAAGGCGGCTTCCCACAGTTTCGGCGTTATCGTCGGCCCGGCGTTTCATGTCCGTGCCGCCGCATTTGTCGCAGACGCCGTCTTTGGCGGGCTGCTTAAACTCGTCGTGGTAACCTTCACCGCAACCGCCACAGGTGTAACGGCCCGAGATGCGGGTCACCATTGCAGCGTCATCGACCTCGAGGCTGATGGCTGCGTTGATTTTCTGTCCGCTTTCCGCCAGCAGGGCGTCGAGCGCCTCGGCCTGAACGGTGGTGCGGGGGAAACCGTCAAGAATTACGCCCTTGGCGCAATCGGCATCTGCCAGACGGTCACGCAGGATGTTGATCACGATCTCGTCCGAGACCAGTTCACCTGCTTCCATAACGGCTTTTGCAGCAAGGCCGGCTTCGGTCCCTGCTGCTACGGCTGCGCGTAAAAGATCTCCGGTCGAAAGCTGAACAAGTCCGAACTTGTCTTCCAGCATCCGGGCCTGAGTGCCCTTCCCGGCGCCCGGAGGGCCGAGAAGGATCAGAACGGGCGCGGCGGTTGTCGTTGCGCCGTCCATCATGCGTTACCTTTGGTCATGCGGTTGTCGATCAGATCGTCAACGACCGAAGGATCAGCCAGTGTCGAAGTATCGCCCAGCGCGCCGAAATCGTCTTCGGCAATTTTGCGCAGGATACGGCGCATGATTTTGCCTGAACGTGTTTTCGGCAGACCCGGCGCCCACTGAATGTGGTCGGGGCTTGCGATCGGGCCAATCTCTTGACGAACCCAATTGCGCAGCTCGACCTTCAGCTCGTCGGTATATTCTTCGCCGTCCATCAGAGTGACGTAGCAATAGATGCCTTGCCCCTTGATGTCGTGCGGGAAGCCAACAACGGCAGCCTCGGAGACCTTGGCGTGAGCGACCAGAGCGCTTTCCACCTCGGCGGTGCCCATACGGTGACCCGATACGTTGATCACGTCGTCCACACGGCCGGTGATCCAGTAGTAGCCATCCGCGTCACGGCGGCAGCCGTCACCGGTGAAGTAGTAGCCTTTGTAGTCGGCAAAATAGGTCGCTACGAAACGCTCGTGATCGCCATAGACGGTGCGCATCTGGCCGGGCCAGCTGTCTTTCATGCAAAGAACGCCTTCGGCTTCGGTCTCGTGGATTTCTTCGCCGGTGGTCGGCTCGAGGATCACAGGCTGCACACCGAAGAACGGAGTGGTAGCCGAACCGGGTTTGGTCGCAGTCGCGCCGGGCAGCGGGGTCAACAGGTGACCACCAGTCTCGGTCTGCCACCAGGTATCCACGATCGGGCATTTACCTTTTCCGATAACGTCGTTGTACCAGTTCCAGGCTTCCGGGTTGATCGGTTCGCCCACGGTACCCAGTACTTTCAGGTCCGAAAGGTCATAGTTTTCAACGAATTCGTTACCGCGTGCCATCAGGGCACGGATCGCGGTCGGAGCAGTATAGAACTGGTTCACCTTGTGCTTTTCGCACACGGCCCAGAAACGGCCTGCATCCGGATAGGTCGGCACACCTTCGAACATCACTGTGGTCGCACCATTGGCCAGCGGACCATAGACGATATAGCTGTGGCCAGTGACCCAGCCCACGTCAGCGGTACACCAATAGATGTCACCTTCGTGATAATCGAACACGTATTCTTGGGTCATTGCTGCCCAAAGCAGGTAGCCGCCGCTGCAGTGCTCAACACCTTTCGGCTGGCCGGTCGACCCCGAGGTATAAAGGATGAACAGCGGATCTTCCGAGTTCATGACCTCAGGTGCGCAATCAGCAGAGGCATCAGCCATCAGCGCGGCATAGGAATGGTCACGACCATCCACCATCGGCACGTCGCCACCGGTACGCTCGACCACCAGAACCGGGGTCGATCCCAGATCACCGTGAGCCAAAGCGGCATCAACGTTGGTTTTCAGCGGGGTGTTACGTCCACCGCGGGGGGCTTCGTCTGCAGTAATCACCAGCGATGCGCCACAGCCTTCAACACGTGCGGCCAAAGCCTCGGGCGAGAAGCCAGCAAAGACGATCGAGTGGATGGCACCAATGCGGGCACAAGCCAGCATCGAATAAGCTGCTTCCGGGATCATCGG
Organism: Aliiroseovarius pelagivivens; assembly: GCF_900302485.1. Classification (NCBI taxonomy): domain Bacteria; kingdom Pseudomonadati; phylum Pseudomonadota; class Alphaproteobacteria; order Rhodobacterales; family Paracoccaceae; genus Aliiroseovarius; species Aliiroseovarius pelagivivens. The sequence continues at coordinate 2,146,989 of NZ_OMOI01000001.1, forward strand.
AAGATAAAGAACGACGCGGTCGCCTTTCTTGACGCCCATGCCCTTCATCACGTTGGCAAGCTTCGACACCTGCTGGTGGAGCTCGTTATACGTGATCTTCTTATCGAGGTTCGGATCGTCCGATTCCCAGATGATTGCGACCTGGTCACCACGGGTCTCGAGGTGGCGGTCGATACAGTTGGCCGAGACGTTCAATTCGCCATCTTCGAACCATTTGATCGACACATCGGGGTGCGCAAAAGTTGTGTTCTTGATTTTGGTCGGCGTCTTTGTCCAAGACAGACGCGTCATTTGCTCGGCCCAGAATGCTTCAGGGTCATTTACGGATGCGGCATACATCTCTTGATATTTTGCAGCATCGATATGTGCATTCGAGACAAACTCCTCAGACGGAGCATAGGTCTTATCAGCCGTAGCTTGCGACGACATTCAGGTTCCTCCCAGATATTCCTCCAAACGCGACCGGAGCGCGCGGGCTGGGAAATCACCAAATAGGATTATTCCCAAACTTGCCTTGAAAACTGGAGGATTAATCACATCTAAACAACAGATTTTGTGTAAATTTGTTTAACTGACGCGATGTAAACTGTTATTTTGTACTTATTCACCACATCAAGTACTTATAATTACTAACTATTTTTGTAAATACCCTTGGTCAAAAATGTAAAATCTTGACAGTTTCACCTGTTCGTGCGGACCTTCCCCAACGCATCATTTTTAAGCGTTAAGGGTGAAAACAACACATCAATGCGGAACTATTGGATGTGAAATGATCCTCAAACGATTCACCCCGCGCTTGACAGGCTGCGGTGGCGCAAGGCACATCCCAGATCATGCAAAGCCCATTCCAAGACCTTCTGTCCCGACGCCATTCGGTACGTGCCTTCACCAAAGATCCGGTACCCAGAACCGATCTGGAACAGATCTGTCAGGCGGCACGAAAAGCGCCCAGCGGGGCCAATTTGCAGCCCGGCAAGTTCCACGTTCTAACAGGCCCGGCGCTGGACGAGCTGACAGGCGCCTTACACGACGCGTTAGATCGCAACGAACAGCCTGTCAGCGAGTATTCCTATTTCCCAATCCCGATGCCGGCTGACCTGAAAGCCCGGCAGCGTGCGGCCGGATACGCGCTTTATCAGGCGCTGGAGATTGCAAAGCGCGACGTAGCAGGGCGACGGGCGCAATTTGCGCGCAACTATGCCTTCTTTGACGCACCCGTGGGCGTGGTGGCGACCATTGACCGACGCATGGGCAAGGGGTGCTTCATGGATTTGGGCATGTCGCTGATGACGCTTTTGCTGGCGGCCGAGGATCTGGGCTATGGCGCGACGGGGATTGGGGCGTTGGCCAACTATGCCCATGTGGTGCATGACCATATGAAACTGCCCGAAGACGAGTTGGTCGTTTGTGGCATTGCCATCGGCAAAAAGGACGAGGCCGCGCCTGTGAACCAGTTCCGCACCGAACGCGATGCTTTGGACGTGTTCACCAGTTTTCACGGCTTTGACGATTAAACGGCAGAAAGAACCAACGCGCTGCCCAATCCGCCCGCTGCTGCTATCGCGGCCACGCCAGCCCCACCCTTTTGTACAAGCTGATGATAAAGCCCGACCGCTACGATCGCACCGGATGCGCCAATTGGGTGCCCACGAGCCAAAGCGCCTCCATTCGGGTTCACAATATCTCGCGGCAGATCCGCACCCTCCTGACAGGCAATGGCCTGAACGGCGAACGCCTCCATGACTTCGGCGACGGTCAGACTGTCAACCGTCCGCCCTGCGCGGTCCAATGCGGCCTTGATCGCGACCACCGGGGCGATGCCAGGCAGATCGGGTGCTCCGCCAAGGCTTGATCCAGCCTCGATCCGGATTTTCGGCGCTGAAAGCGTCCGCGCCACGCGATCCGACACGACAAGCACGAACGCCGCACCATCTGCGGCGACAGCCATGTTGGCGGCAGTCACGCTGCCCGCCACCACCGGCGCGCGTGCGCAAAGGCGCGCGTTCAAGTTGCGGGTGAAGGCGTCTCTGTCCTGCCCCTCTAGCGTGACGATCTGCCCCGAGAGGTCCGCCTGCAAAGCTGCTTGATGACTTGCGACGGCCCACTCATCCTGCGCCTGTCGCGTGATCCCCAATGTCTGCGCCAACGCTTCGGCGGCTTCGGCCATGTCCGGATCACGGCCCGGCCACGGGGTGAACTGCGCTTGGTCATAGGGTTCCGGCGCACGTCCATCCGCGAAGGTTCGGTATCGCAAGGGCCTGCGCGAGTAGCTCTCGGCCCCGCCCGCGATCACCACATCATGCTGGCCAGACAATACCATAGACTGCGCCAGCATCACTGCATCAAGCCCGCCGCAGCATTGGCGATCTATGCTCAGGCCCCCGACGGTTTCCGGCAGGCCCGCAGCCAGTGCAGCCACCCGCGCCGGATTGCCGCCTGCGCCCAGTGCGTTTGCAAGGATCAGCTCGCCGACCTGATCGGTAGTCATGCCGGCGCTGTCCAGAAGCGCACGAATGACCGGAGCGGCAAGGTCATGGATGTCCAGCGCAGCGAACGCCCCACCATGCGGGATAACCGGGCTGCGTTTTGCGCCAACGATCCAAGCGTTATTCATGTCCCGCTCCTACTATCTTCCCCAGACGCACAAGATCCGGCTTGCCTGCGGGCAACATCGGCAACTCTTGTATATATCTCACCTGACGCGGGACCGAATGTGCGCCCAACTCATCGTGGCATAGCTTCAAGGCCGCGCGCGTCAGATCAGGCTGTGCAGCCCCTTCCACCACGGCGACAAGCACCTGCCCTCGTAGCGCGTCGTCCACCGGCACCACCACACAACGTGCGCGTGGCATTACACGGTGGAACACGGTCTCGATCACTTCCGGGAAGACATTTTGATCCGCCACTGTGACCATGCGCGACTTGCGGCCCAGAAGATACAGAAAGCCGTTTGGGTCTAGGCGCGCCATCTCGCCAACAGTCAGGAAGCCGTCCTGCCATCTGGTATCGACGCTGTCGCCTTCCACATAGCCATCAAACAGATAGGGGCTTTTCACCCACAACTCTCCTGCCCCCTGCGCGACCGGTTGCCCATCGCTGTCTCGCAGATCAATCTGCACGCCCGGATAGGCGCGACCGACCGAGCCGACCGGCGTACCTGTTGGGGCAATACTCATGAAACTGGTTTCTGACGCGCCGAAGAACTCGTGCAGTTCGGCATTGGGAAACAGACAGGCGAGCGCTGTTGCCGTATCTTGGTCCAGTTTTCCACCACCAGAAAAGACCTGCCGCATATCTGGCAGAGGGCTGGTGTCCGCTTTCAAAAGCAGGCGCAACTGCGCCGGTGTGGCATAGAGCACGTGTACCTTGTCACGCTTAAGTCCCAGCAGCTGGGTACGGGGCGACAGGCCCGCGAGCACGGATAGATCCGCCCCCAGATGAAACGCCTCGATGATGGCAAACAGCACCAAGGAATGCCCGGGATCGCCAAGCACGGCATAGGGTGTGTCTGCCCCGGCACCAAACTGGCGGCGGGTGATTTCAAAACTGGCGATCCAGCTTTCTGGGCGACGCTGGATGGTCTTTGGGGCACCGCTGGATCCAGAGCTTTGGCATTGCAGCACCTGCTGCCCATCATCGGCCTGCCAGACCTCGATCGGATCGCCCGTCACTTGACGCGCACGGATACTAGCCCCGTCGCGCAATCCATTCGCTAAAAGCTGCACAGCGCGCGCCGCGCGTCGCGCCTGTTCGGGCGCGCCCTCATCCGGAAAGTGGACGGTGCTTTGCATGTCTTGCCGAAACCGCATGGCGTCTTGCTGCCCTTTTCTTGGCGATAGCCTGCGCCCTTTGTAGAAGCCCACCCCGCCAAGGGAAAGCCCAACAGAAAACGGGCGCGATCTGCACCGCGCCCGTTTCGATGTCGTTCCAATCAGTGGCGTCAGCCGCGCACCACATAGACCGAACAGGTCGAGTGGCGCACCACCCGCGCAGCGTTCGGCCCCAAAAGATAGTCTTTCAGGTCAGGCCGGTGCGCCCCAAGAACAATCAGATCGGCTTTGCTAAGCTCGGCGGCGCGCAGCACCTCTTCATAGACCGAGCCGATCGCCACAATGTGACGCACTTTGCTGTCGGCCTCTTCCCCCAAGGTTTTCAGGGTCATTGCCTTCAAAAGTTCACTGGCGTCGTTCTGTGCCGATTTGACGTGGTGGTCCTGAAAATACGCCCCGACCACCGACATGCCGAAATCTGGCACAACGGTAATCACGTCCAACTGCGCATCACGCATAGTTGCAAGCTCGGACGCGGTTTTCAGAACAGAGTTTTCAGCGTCAACGCGGTTGATATCGACTGCACAAAGGATGGTCTGGGTCATGCCGCTTCTCCTTCCATCATCTCTTCTTCCTTGGCGCGACGCGATTGCAGGAAGGCCACGAGGCCCAGAAGCAATAGCGCCGGGATGAAGATCAGTTCTTTCGGCAATTGGTTCGAAGGCGCCTGTACCGACGAGATCTGCACGGGATCATCCCCGTAGAAATCGAAGGTCGACAGCTGATCGGACAACGGCGTGCCGAACATCGGCTCGTCAATCCGCATCACATCACCTTCCGGCATCAGCATGATCCCAGCTGCATCCAGTCGGGCCGCGCCTCCTTCGGCTTCGGGGACGTTCAGCACAACCGTCAGGTCCTTGACCTCGAGCGTGTCAAAGTCCGGCCCCGAAATCACCACGCGCAGCGGAGCACCGGGAACCGCTTCACCAATGGCTTGCTCGATCTGAGCAGGCGCGATCTGCGTAAACGGCGGTTGGATCTGGTTCATAAAGAAGCCCGGACGGAACAGCGCAAAGGCCACGACCAGAAGGGCAACAGTTTCCCAGATGCGCGACTTCGTCAGGAAGAAACCCATGGTGCCCGCCGTAAAGACAAGGATACCGATGGTCGCCACCACGAAGACAATGACCCCTTGCGTGATCGTCACATCAATCAACAGAAGATCCGTGTTGAAGATGAAGACAAACGGCAAGGCAACGGTGCGCAGGCTATAGAAGAACGCGGTGAAACCGGTGCGGATGGCGTCGCCACCAGACACAGCCGCTGCCGCGAAACTTGCCAGCCCCACCGGGGGCGTCACATCCGCCATGATCCCGAAATAGAAGACGAAGAGGTGAACCGCGATCAGCGGCACAACAAGGCCGGACTGCGCGCCAAGTTCAACGACAACGCCCACCATCAGCGAGGACACAACGATATAGTTCGCCGTGGTCGGCAGGCCCATCCCAAGGATCAGCGATAGGATCGCCACAAAGATCAGCATCAGGATCAGGTTGCCGCCGGACAGGAACTCGACAAAGTCCGCCATCACCTGACCGATCCCGGTCAGCGATACGGTGCCCACGATGATGCCCGCGGTGGCCGTGGCCAGACCGATGCCGATCATGTTGCGCGACCCGTCGATCATACCTTCGATCAGGTCCATCAGACCATCGCGCAGACGGCCAACCGGGTTGGTTTCCCCCCGGAACAGCGCTTTCAGCGCCTTCTGGGTCAGAAGGATGCCGAACAGAAGGAACGTGGCCCAAAAAGCCGACAGGCCGGGTGATTTGCGCTCGATCATCAGGAAGTAAACCAGCACGATGATCGGCAGCAGGTAGTACAGGCCCGACTTATAGATCTTGGCCACGTCAGGCAGTTCAACCACCTCTGCGTTCGGATCATCGGGTTCCAGATCAGGTACCTGAGCTGCAATATAAATCAGGGCAATGTAGAGTGCGAACAGCAGCAGAGACAGGATCCAACCTGAACCCGAAGGGAACAGAGATGTGATCCATCCAACAGGATACTGAGTCGCATAACACAAGAGCGCAAAGCTTGCGAAGAACGCAAACATTCCACCAATGGTTTTGCCCATCGAGACAACTTTGTTACCAATGGTCGGCATCTTGGTTTTCACCGCTTCAAGATGCACGATATACACCAGCGCAATGTAAGAGATAATTGCAGGCAGGAACGCGTGGGTGATGACCTCGACGTACGAGATACCCACATACTCCACCATCAGGAACGCAGCGGCGCCCATAACAGGCGGCATGATCTGACCGTTCACAGACGACGCAACTTCAACCGCGCCCGCTTTTTCGGCCGAGAAGCCAACACGCTTCATCAGAGGAATGGTGAAGGTACCAGTGGTCACAACATTGGCAATCGACGAGCCCGAGATCAGGCCAGTGGCCGCCGAGCCGACGACCGCAGCTTTTGCGGGGCCGCCACGCAGGTGACCAAGCGCGCCAAACGCCATCTTGATGAAGTAGTTGCCTGCGCCAGCGCGATCCAGAAGCGCGCCGAACAGAACAAACAGGAAGACAAACTTGGTGGACACGCCCAGCGCGATGCCGAACACACCCTCCGAGGTGATCCACATGTGGCTCATCGCTTTACGAAGCGACGCACCTGCCCAGCGGATCTGGTCGGGGATCACTTCGGATGATCCGAAGAAGACGTAAAACAGAAAAACGACCGCCAAGGCCACCATGACGGGGCCAAGGGTACGATAGGCTGCAATGAACAGGAAGGTCAGGCCCGCAAGCGCGAAATACGCGTCAGATTGGTCAGCCAGACCACCATTTGAAACGATCTTTTCGTAGAAGAAATAACCGTAGAGCGCCAAAAACGCCCCACCGACCCCAAGCACCCAGTCATACCACGGAATATAGTTGCGCGGGCTGGACTTGAACAATGGATAAGCCATCGCGGCCAGGAATATCGCAAAGGCCAGATGGAACTGGCGCGAGTTGTTAATCAGGTCTCCAGGCAGAACGTAAGGCGCAACCGGCGAGGCCAGAAGAACCTGAAAAATCGACCATATCAGGGCGACGGCGGCAATCATCAGCCCGACCGCGCCCTGCGGATTTCGCGCGCCGGTGTCACTGGCGGCGACGAGCTCTTGAAGCTCTTCTTCGCTAAGTGCGCGTTCCTCTTTCGTGGACATCTTGTCTCTCCCTCGGTCTCCAAGCGACCGCACTAGTGTACTTGAATACATGCCCGATCTTCTGCCGGGTCAAATGATCGGGGGACGTAAGACCGCCCCCCGATCAAAAGGCTTACTGGTTACAGATTACTCGATAATACCAGCCTCTTTGTAGTATTTCGCAGCACCCGGGTGCAGCGGAGCCGACAGACCAGCGGTTGCCATTTCCTTGGGATCAAGGTTGGCGAATGCCGGGTGCAGACCTTTGAAGTCTTCGATATTTTTCATCACCGACGACACAACCGCATACACAGCGTCTTCCGACACAGCGTCCGAGCTGACGAAGGTTGCGCCCACACCGAAGGTGGCGGTGTCAGCGTCGTTGCCGCGATACATGCCGCCCGGAATGGTTGCGGTACGGTAGAACGAGTTGTCGGCAACCAGTTTTTCAACTGCCTCGCCCGAGACTTCGACCAGCACCGAGTCACACGCGGTGGTAGCTTCCTGGATCGAACCCGAGGGGTGACCAACGGTGTAAACCATGGCGTCGATCTGGTTGTCGCAGAGCGCTGCCGACTGTTCCGAAGCTTTCAGCTCGGTTGCCAAGGCGAAGTCATCGGTGGTCCAGCCAAGCGCTTCCAGCAGAACTTCCATGGTTCCGCGCTGACCGGAACCGGGGTTGCCGATGTTTACGCGTTTGCCTTTGAGGTCTGCGAAGGTCTTGATGCCGCTGTCAGCACGCGCCACGACGGTGAAGGGCTCGGGGTGGACCGAGAACACAGCGCGCAGGCCTTCGAACTTGCCGGCATCTTCGAATTTCGAGGTGCCGTTATAGGCGTGGTACTGCCAGTCCGACTGGGCCACACCAAATTCCAGCTCGCCTTCGCGGATGGTGTTGATGTTGTAGACCGAACCACCGGTCGACTCGACCGAGCAGCGAACGCCGTGGTCTTTGCGACCTTTGTTTACCAGACGGCAGATGGCGCCACCTGTCGGATAGTACACGCCGGTCACGCCGCCGGTACCGATGGTGATGAACTCTTCTGCAAACGCAGCTGGCGCCATCACTGCGGTGGCAGCAACCCCTGCTAATGCAATCTTGAACCCTTTAAACATCAGATTTCTCCCTTGTTGATGTTTGTTTATTCGCTCCACACTTCGGCCAATTGCCGGTTGTGAAGCTCGACTTCGGCAATTCGTTCTTGGGCCGCAACGCCTGCGCGTCCGACCACCATTCCGACGATGGTTTCCAGAAGAAACATCGTCGAGACATAAGACGAATAGAAATGAGGGCTATCGGTCGACACGGTGAACCCCGCCGACGCAAATTCCAACGCTGGACACGTATGTGTATCGGTGATCACCACAACGAAAACCCCTAACTCACGCGCAAGCCTGGCTGCTTTGATCACTGAGACAGCAAATGGCGGCTTGGTAACTATAAGTAGTGCATCACGTTCATCGAGCCCTGACAAGGCTCCCCCTAGGGAAGCCCCCATTCGATTGGCCAGAATCCAGTTATCTGCGCAGAAATTCGCCATATAAGACAGGTATTCGACGACACCGGTTGACCCCAATGCACCCAGCAAAAGCACTTTTCGTGACTTGGCCAAACGGTCTGCAACGTCACGAATCGCGTCCGTGTCCAGACCGGCCATCGTCTGCCTCAGGTTGTTCTCGCATGCGGCGAAATGGTCCTGCACGAAGTCAGATTTCCCGTCACCATGCGCCTTCTGAAGCTGCCCCGCACGATCCGCAAAGTTGTTCACTTTCCGATCGATCTTGTCGCGCATCTCGTCCCGCAGCTCATCGAAGTTGGAATACTCCAGTGCACGGGCAAGTCGCGAGAACGTGGCAGGTGACACGCCGGTTTGTGCCGACACGGTCCGCAAAGGGCGCGACACGGCATCCAATGGATTGGCCACAAGGTAATCCGCCGCAGCACGCAGCGCACCACTTAGATCACCGTAGGCCACAGCCAGCCTCTTTTCGAAGCTTTCACTCGTGTTCACGTCCAGATGCCTCCCTGCTTGGACTGGTCCAGTGTTCCTTTTGTTTCACATATTGTCAATTCTGGTATTTTTTGTTTCAATGCCAACAGTATTAACGGGACATGCGAGGGGACACCATGTCACATATTTTCCCGCGTCACTGCAAATCAGCTCCACCTGTCGCAACACGCGGAGATGGTATTTACCTGATTGATTCTGAAGGAAAAAGGTACCTTGATGGGTCGGGTGGTGCAGCGGTGTCTTGCCTTGGTCATTCGGACCCGGACGTGGCCCAGGCCATGCATGATCAGATCGACAGACTCAGCTTTGCCCATACCGGATTCCTGACCTCGGAACCGGCAGAATCACTCGCGGACCGTTTGATCGCGCACGCGCCCGAGGGAATCGAACGGGTGTATCTTGTCTCTGGCGGCTCGGAAGCTGTCGAGGCAGCGCTGAAGCTGGCGCGCCAATACATGATCGAAATTGGGCAGACCCAACGCACCCGTTTCATTGCCCGCAAGCAAAGCTACCACGGCAACACGCTGGGTGCTTTGGGAACCGGCGGCAACATGTGGCGGCGCGAACCCTTTGACCCGCTGATGATGTCAGCCAGCCATATCGACCCATGCTATGAATACCGCCTGCGCCAAGAAGGTGAGACCGAAGAAGAATACGGACTGCGTGCTGCGAATGCCTTGGAAGACGAAATCCTGCGCGTCGGACCCGAGAGCGTGATCGGCTTTCTTGCCGAACCAGTGGTCGGTGCTACGTCGGGGGCGGTGCCCGCCGTCAAAGGCTATTTCAAACGCATCCGCGAAATCTGTGACCAATACGGGGTCCTTCTGATCCTTGACGAGGTCATGTGCGGCATGGGCCGTACCGGCACCCTGTTCGCCTGCGAGCAAGACGAGATTTCGCCCGATATCATCACCATCGCCAAGGGGCTTGGGGCTGGTTATCAGCCGATCGGCGCAATGCTGTGCGCGGGCGCGATCTATGAAGCGATCGCACAGGGCAGCGGGTTCTTTCAGCATGGGCACACCTATATCGGGCACCCGGTGGCCTCTGCCGCCGCAGATGCGGTCGTTCGCAAACTGACCGAAGGCGGCATGGTCGCGCGCGCGGCCAAGATGGGCGAACGACTGAACGATGCGCTCCACGCCGAGTTTGGCCAGCATCCCCATATCGGTGACATCCGCGGACGCGGCATGTTTCGCGGGTTGGAGATCGTGGCGGATCGCGACAGCAAAGCGCCCTTTGACCCATCCCGTGGCATCGCGGGTCGCCTGAAGAAGCAGGCGTTTGAGAATGGCCTGATCTGCTATCCAATGAGCGGTACGATTGACGGGCAGACCGGGGACCACGTGCTTCTGGCCCCACCCTTCATCATTTCGGATGATCAGATTGACGAGCTGGTGGGCAAGCTGTCCATGTCCTTGGAGCAAGTTCTGTGACGCCACTTCCCAAGATCATGCTGGCCCCAAACGGGGCGCGTTTGACCAAGGCCGACCACCCTGCCCTGCCGATGATCCCGGAAGAGATTCTGGACACCACGCAAGCCTGTCAGGCGTTGGGCGTAGATGGGTTACATCTGCATTTGCGAGATCAAGATGGGAAGCATCTTCTGGATGCTGACGCTTATTCCGGCGCTCTGAAGCTGTTTCGCTCCGAGATGCCCGGTTTTCCGGTACAAATCACGACCGAGGCGGTCGGAATGTACGAACCCGCCCATCAAAGGCATATCGCGTTGAACTCGGGTGCGGACATGGTCTCGGCTTCCGTGCGCGAGCTGTGCCGCGATGATCACGATGTAACGCGGGCGTTTTACAACGACTGCGATCAATGCGGCATTGCCGTGCAGCATATCCTGTACGACGTTGAAGACGCGAAACTTCTGACACGCGTATTGGATGAACGTCTTCTGACCGCGCCGGAGCTTCAACTGATCTTCGTGCTGGGGCGCTATGCCGTCGGGCAGAAATCCGACCCGAAGGATCTGGACCCGTTTCTGGCGTGGCTGACATCAACAGGCCTGACACCCGACTGGGCCGTCTGCGCCTTTGGTCCAAGCGAAACCCCCGCCCTTGTGCGAGCGGTTCAGGCTGGTGGGAAGTGCCGGATCGGATTCGAGAACTCGCGCCAGCACGCGGACGGGTCCGTTGCACAGGACAATGCCGCGCGCGTGGCTGAGTTGGTGAAGGCCTGCGCCGAGTTAGCGTAAGCCTTAAAACATCTTCGCGCGGGCATCCGTCGGCGACATGCCGAACTGTTTCTTGAAGGATCGCACAAGGCTGGAGCGAGTCCCAAACCCGGTGGCCGCTGCAATCTCATGCATGGAATAGCTGGTCTGCTGCACCAGCTGGCTGGCACGTTCCAACCGCAAGCTGCGATAGATCGTCAGGGGGCTGACCCCCAGCTGAGTAGCAAACCGGCGCTGCAATTGGCGTGACGACACGTTCATGATCCGGGCGATTTGGACGATCGACAGGGTGTACTCCAGATGCTCTAGCATCACGGCCACGCAGTCGCCGATGATCCTGTCGCCACCGGAATAGCGTTTGATGAGGTGTTCTTGCTTGCCGTGGAACGGCTCGCCCGAGACCTCAAGCCCGACATAGTCGCCGAAGGTGGCGGCGGAAAACCCGCCCATCTCGGCTTCGAGCAACCTTAAGAACAGGCGCAGGGCCGCGAAGATACTGGTGGCACTGCAGATGCGCCCATCAATGGCAAAGGGCGCGCCGGTGTCGATGCAGAACAGCCCCTCTTCTTCCGCCACGAAGCGCAGGTTGGAATGCACGGCCAAGGCGGTGCGGCTGGCAAAGACCGATTTGCACAGGACGAACACGCCGCCGCCCACCAACACGCATTGACGGCTAAGGCGCAGAATCTGGTGGGCGCGGCCAAGCTGTTTCTGGTCCAACTGCCAACGCGCGTGGAAATCGGCCCAGAACACCACGGTGCGGTTGCGCCAATATGCCTGATCATGCGACGGGCAGCTATCCAGCGTATAGACAGACAGGTCGCGCGGTGTTTCCGCGTTGGTGAACTGATCAAGCGAGATGAAGAAGTCGCGAAAGACGCTGGCCAAGGCCACATGGCTGCGATCCGGCACAATGATTGTGATGCCCTGAATGGGGCCAATGGCCGACAGGTCATTCATCGGGGTCATAAGTGTGTTCTGAATATTCATAGATGCATCCCGTTATCTGGTAGACATTATGAGACCCCGCCCGACCCCATTAGGATCGGGCGGAGGAAGTATTTATGCCTCGTCTTCGTAGGCGTCCATCGGCGGGCAGGTGCAGATCAAGTTGCGGTCGCCGTATGCGTTGTCCACGCGGTTCACGACCGGCCAGTACTTGTCCACGCCAAGGTTGCCCGGAGGGAAGCACGCCTGTTCGCGGGTGTAGGGACGATCCCAATCGCCCACCAGATCACGCACCGTGTGGGGGGCGTGTTTCAGCGGGTTGTTTTCGGGATCGATCTTGCCGTCGATGATGTCCTGAGCCTCGGCCCGGATGGACAGCATGGCGTCGCAGAAGCGATCCAGCTCGGCCTTGGGTTCGGATTCCGTCGGCTCGACCATCAGCGTGCCAGCAACTGGCCACGACATGGTCGGCGCGTGGAAGCCACTGTCCACAAGGCGCTTGGCCACATCATCCACAGTCACGTTGCCCTCGTCCGCCAGCGGGCGGGTGTCGAGGATACACTCGTGCGCCACACGGCCAGTCTTGGACGTGTACAGAATGTTGTACCCATCCTGCAGACGTGCCGCGATGTAGTTGGCGTTCAGGATCGCAACCTTGGTGGCTTGGGTCAGACCCGCACCGCCCATCAGGAGGACATAAGCCCAGCTGACCGGCAGGATCGAAGGCGAGCCGAAGGGTGCTGCCGAAACCGGACCAACGGCAGTGCCGTATTCCGGGTGACCCGGAAGATGCTCGGTCAGGTGTGCCTTCACACCGATCGGACCCATGCCGGGGCCGCCCCCGCCATGCGGAATGCAGAAGGTCTTGTGCAGGTTCAGGTGGCTGACGTCGCCGCCCACGTCGCCCGGACGGGCAAGGCCGACCATCGCGTTCATGTTCGCACCATCGATATAGACCTGACCGCCGTGATCATGGGTGATCTGGCAGACTTCCTGCACGGTTTCTTCGAACACACCGTGGGTCGAGGGATAGGTGATCATGCAGGCCGCAAGATCATCCGAGTGCTGGATCGCCTTCGAACGGAAATCTTCCAGATCGATGTTGCCATCGTCATCCGATTTCACCGGAACAACCTTATAACCCACCATCTGTGCGGACGCCGGGTTGGTGCCGTGCGCCGAAGTTGGGATCAGACAGATGTTGCGGTGCGCTTCACCCCGTGCCGCGTGATAATTGCGGATGGTCAGAAGACCCGCATATTCACCCTGCGCACCAGAGTTGGGCTGCTGGCTGATCGCGTCATAGCCGGTGATCTGGCACAACTTGTCGTTCAAGTCGGCGATCATCTCGTGATAGCCTTGGGCCTGATCTTCCGGGCAGAACGGGTGCAGGTTGCCGAATTCCGGCCAGGTGACCGGGATCATCTCGATCGTGGCGTTCAGCTTCATGGTGCACGACCCCAGCGGGATCATCGCACGGTCCAGCGCCAAATCGCGGTCAGCCAGACGACGCATATACCGCGTGATCTCGGCCTCTGCACGGTTCAGATGGAAGATCGGGTGGGTCAGATAGGCACTTTCACGCAGCGCATAGTCGGGCAGACGATAGTCCACGTTCGAGCTGTCATCCTTGCGGTCGATGCCAAAGGCACCCCAGACGGCCTCGATCGTTTCGGGGCGGGTCTGTTCGTCAAGGCTGATACCAACTTTGGTTTCGCCCACTTTGCGCAGGTTCACCCCGCGTGCGACGGCAGCTTCCATGACGGTCTTCTGCAGCTGACCGACTTCGACGGTGATGGTGTCGAAGAACACTTCTGGCTCGACAGAGAATCCAGCCTCTTCCAGACCAGCAGCCATACGCGAGGTTTTGCGGTGCACCGACTGCGCGATAGCCTTGATCCCATCGGGGCCGTGATACACAGCGTACATCGAGGCAATAACGGCCAGCAGAGCCTGTGCGGTACAGACGTTCGAGTTCGCTTTTTCGCGACGGATGTGCTGTTCGCGAGTTTGCAGGGCAAGACGGTAAGCCTTGTTGCCACGCGCGTCGATCGAGACACCGATGATACGGCCCGGCATGGCGCGCTTCAGCTTGTCGGTCGTCGCCATATAGGCAGCGTGCGGGCCGCCATAGCCCATCGGAACTCCGAAACGCTGGGTCGAACCCACGGCGATGTCGGCGCCCATTTCACCCGGCGACTTCAGCAGCGCCAGTGCCAGAATATCAGCGGCCACAACAGCAATCGCTTTGTGCTCGTGCAGGGCTTCGATTTCTTTGGTGAAATCACGCACGTGACCTTCGGTGCCCGGATACTGGAAGATCGCACCAAACACGGCGCCAGCATCCAGCGCATCGGGATCGGCTACCTGCACGTCGATGCCCAGAGGCTCGGCGCGGGTTTTGATCACGGCGATGGTCTGCGGGTGACAGTTCTTATCGACAAAGAACGCGGCGTTGTTGGCTTTCGAGCGCGACCCGCGATGCGCCATGGTCATGGCTTCGGCGGCGGCGGTGGCTTCGTCCAGCAGCGATGCGTTGGCCACTTCCAGACCGGTCATATCCGAGACCATGGTCTGATAGTTCAGAAGCGCCTCAAGACGGCCTTGCGAAATCTCAGGCTGATAGGGCGTATAAGCCGTGTACCACGCCGGGTTTTCCAGAATGTTGCGCAGGATGGGCGCAGGCGTCGTGGTGCCGTAATACCCCTGCCCGATCAGCGAGGTCAGAACCTTGTTCTTGGACGCGACCTGTTTCATGTGGAAAAGCGCGTCGCGTTCCGACATGGCAGGGCCCCAGTCCAGAGCCTCTTCCTGACGGATTGCGGGCGGAACTGTTGCGTCGATCAGTTCATCAAGCGTCGTGAAGCCGATCACCTTCAGCATGTCTGCCATCTCGCGCGGAGACGGACCGATATGGCGGCGGTTGGCGAAGTCATAGGCTTCGTAATCGGTAAGCTTAAAAGCCATGGTGTGATCCTCGTGCAGGGGGGAAGTGGCCCGCCGGTTGCCCGGCGGGCGGTCTGTTCTTAGCCGATCAGGGCTTTATAGCCGTCCAGATCCATCAGATCGTCCAGCTGCGAAGCGTCTGCCAGCTTGACCTTATAGATCCAAGCGTCGCCTTCGGGGTTTTCGTTCAACGCACCGGGGGTGTCTTCCAACGCGCCGTTGGCCTCGACCACTTCGCCGTCAACCGGAGCGTAGATTTCGGACGCGGCTTTCACGCTTTCGATCACGCCGATTTCGTCGCCCTTTTCGAATTCGTCGCCTTTTTCGCGCTGTTCAACAAAGACGATTTCGCCCAGCTGGTCAGCGGCGTGTTGGGTGATGCCGATGGTGGCGATATCGCCCTCAACGGTGATCCATTCGTGCTCTTCCGAGTAATAAGTTGTCATTTCAGGAAGTCCCCTGTCTTAGCGTTTGTAGTTCTGCTGCACGAAGGGCAGCGATACGATTTCGGCAGGCTGGGCCTTGCCGCGAATGATAAGGTTCACTTTCTCGCCAACCTCGCCGTGGCCCTTGGCCACATAGCCCATGGCAACCGGGCCGCCGACGGTCGGGCCAAAGCTGCCCGAGGTGATCTCGCCGATGGTGTTGCCTTCGGCACATTGGATTTCCACGTGCTGACGGGCGGGCGCGCGGCCTTCGGGCTTGATGCCCACCAGCTTTTTCGCGGCACCTTCGGCCAGCTCACGCTGGATGCGGTCTGCACCCGGGAACCCGCCTTCTTCCTTGCGGCGTTTCTGGATGGCCCAGTTCAGGCTTGCCTCAATCGGCGAGGTCGTCTGGTCGATGTCATTGCCATACAGGCAAAGACCAGCTTCCAGACGCAGGCTGTCGCGGGCGCCAAGACCAGCGGGTTCGCAATCGTCATGGGCCAGGAAGGCGCGTGCTACGGCATCGGCCTGATCTTCGGGGATCGAAATCTCGTATGCCGTCTTCTGCTTGAAAAAAAAAAGCGAGATGCGACATTCGACGCCGTTGATGTCCGCCACGGTGGTTTCCATGAAGGTCAGGCCACGGGCAGCAGGGCAAAGTTCGCCTACCACGTCTTCGGCCTTGGGGCCTTGAACAGCAACCAGCGCACGGTCGAAGATCTCGATCACTTCGACGCCGTCCAGATTGGCGGCCATGTGGGGGATGTCCTGATGACGCATGGACGCGTTCACCACGACAAAGAAATGATCACCGGCGTTCGAGACGATCAGGTCATCCATGATGCCACCGTCTTCGTTGGTGAAGAAGCCATAGCGTGCCTTGCCTTCTTTCAGCGAGGCATAGGCCTGCGGACAGATGGCTTCCAGCTTTTCGCCGATATTGTCGCCCTTCAGGATCACCTGACCCATGTGGCTGACGTCAAAAAGCGCGGCTTTCTCGCGGCAGTGTTTGTGCTCGCCCATGATCCCCATCGGGTATTGAACGGGCATTTCCCAGCCGGCGAAATCTACCATCTTGCCGCCAAGTTCGACGTGCAGGTCGTAAAGCGGTGTGCGTTTGGGGGTGTCGGTCATGGCCGCGCCTCCTGTCAGTTTGTTTTTCTGGTTCAGTCGCGAACGACTGTCACGGTGCAATGCGCATTGCGCACGACGCGTGCGAGGTTCGGACCGATCTCGAAATTCGGGAAGTCACCCTTCGCGGAAGACATGATGATGTGATCAAAGCCTTCTTTGTGGGCGAGCTTCAGAATCTCACGGTAAACGCTGCCTTCTTCAATGTGAACAGGCACGTCAGAAGCACCACCTGCCTCGAGGATCGCCTTCACGGCGCCTGACACGTGGTCCTTGGCCCCTGCGCCATAGTTTGCAGGCAGGTTGGGCAGCAGGATGATCTCGGGGATGACCGACACGGCGTGCAACTCGGCCCCATAAAATTTCGCCTGTTCCAGTGCAAACGGCAGGGCTTTCTTCCACGAACGATCATCCGTGTGATCAATGGGAAGCAGGATCTTGCTTGTCATGGTCTCTCTCCTAACGAAAGGAATTGGAGGGTCCGGGGGCGACCCGCGCCGCCCCCGGGATCAAACTTATTCGGCAGGCGTTGTGCCACCTTCTTCCGAAGCTCCATTGCTGGCGAAGAACTCTTTCGTCAGCTTGAAGATGACCGGGCTCAGCAGGGCCAAGGCGATCAGGTTCGGAATGGCCATCATGGCGTTCAGCGTGTCAGCCAGCAGCCAGATGAAGCCCAGATCGGCGGTTGCCCCGAAATAGATCATCACGATCCATGCGATACGGTAGACCGGCAGGATCTTGTGACCCGCCAGAAAGCCCACGCATTTTTCACCATAGAAGGACCAGCCAAGGATGGTGGTGAAGGCGAAGATCGACAGAGCGATGGCGATCAGATAGCCGCCGATGCCCGGCAGCGAGGTTTCGAATGCCAGCGAGGTCAGCGCCGCACCGCTTTCGCCCGATGTCCAAGCACCCGACGAGATGATGGCCAGACCAGTAATCGAGCACACGATGATGGTGTCGATGAACGTGCCCAGCATGGCGATCAAACCTTGGTTTACCGGGCCTTTGGTCGATGCAGCAGCGTGTGCGATCGGGGCCGATCCCAGACCGGCTTCGTTCGAGAAGACGCCACGCGCCACACCAAAACGGATTGCCATCCAGACAGCCGCACCTGCAAAGCCACCTTCGGCAGCCGACGGGGTGAAGGCGTGGGAGAAGACCAGCGACAGGGCCGAACCGATGTTGCCGATGTTGATCAGCAGAACCAGCAGACCGGCGACGATGTAAGCCACGGCCATGAACGGAACCAGTTTACCAGCAACTGCGCCAATACGGGTGATGCCACCCAGAATAACGGCAGCGGTCAGGATCATCAAAATAACGCCGGTGACCGAGGTGTTCAGGCCGAAGTTTGCTTCCAGAACCTGTGCAACACCATTGGCCTGCACACCGTTGCCGATGCCGAAGGCTGCGATTGCACCGAACAGAGCGAATGCAACGCCCAGCCAAGCCCATTTCGCGCCAAGGCCGTTTTTGATGTAGTACATCGGGCCGCCAACATAGTTGCCCAACTCGTCTTGCTCGCGATATTTCACGGCCAAAACGGCTTCGCCGTATTTGGTGGCCATGCCTACCAAAGCGGTCATCCACATCCAGAACAATGCGCCCGGACCGCCTAGGAAGACAGCAGTGGCCACACCGGCAATGTTACCCGTACCGATGGTCGCCGACAGCGAGGTCATCAGCGCGTTGAACGGGCTGATCTGGCCTTCGCCTTGGCTGTAACGGCCTTGGAACAGCAGACCAAAGCCTGTGCCCAGTTTCAGGATCGGCATGAACTTCAGGCCGACCTGCAAAAAGAAGCCTACGCCAAGAATAAGGACCAGCATCAGCGGCCCCCATACGACGCCATTGATGGCTCCTACGATGTTGTTTAACGCTTCCATGGTTTCCTCCCAGTGAATTCGGCCCGGAGTGGGCCTGCGCGTTTCGGTTATGCCCCCGTCGCAAGCGCGGCTTCGCGCACGTGCTTCAAGGCGGCAAAATCTTCGTCAGCGTGGAACGATGATCGTGTGAGCGGAGTGGCCGAGACCCCAAGGAAACCCTTGGCGCGGGCGGCCTGTTCCAGGCTTTCGAATTCTTCCGGTGTCCAGAACCGGTCGATCTTGTGATGTTTTGCGGTGGGTTGCAGGTACTGCCCCACGGTCAGGAAATCGACATTGGCTGCGCGCAGGTCGTCCATGACCTGCTTCACCTCGGCCATCGTCTCGCCCAGCCCGACCATCAGGCCGGACTTGGTGAAAATGCCGGGATTGGCGCGCTTGGCGTCGTCCAGAAGGCGCAGCGATTGATAATAGCGCGCGCCGGGGCGCACCGTTGCGTAAAGCCGCGGCACGGTTTCCAGATTGTGGTTGAACACGTCGGGGGCAGCGTCGAACACCTGATCCGCCGCGTCGCCCTTGCCAAGAAAATCCGGGGTCAGCACTTCAACTGTGGTGCCGGGATTTTGGTGACGTACGGCGCGGATGGTCTGGGCGATATGCCCTGCCCCGCCATCGGCCAGATCATCGCGGTCAACCGAGGTAATCACCACATGGCGCAGACCCAGTTTCTTGACTGCTACCGCGACGCGACCGGGCTCGAACGCATCCAGCGCATCCGGACGACCAGTCGAGACGTTGCAGAAGCTGCACCCTCGGGTACAGATCTCGCCCATGATCATCATGGTGGCGTGACGCTTGGACCAGCATTCGCCCACATTGGGGCACGCGGCCTCTTCGCAGACGGTGACCAGATCATGGTCGCGCATCAGGCGACGGGTCTCGTAATACTCGGCGCTTTCGATCTTCTTTTTGCGAATCCAGCTGGGTTTACGCGGGATCGCGCTGTCGGGCTTGTGCGCCTTTTCGGGGTGACGCAGGCGGGGGATCTGGTTCATCGTCGCCCCCTTACGCGTGAATGGCGCGGCCCAGCGCGTCCAGACAGGCTTCTTTAACGGCTTCGGCCATCGAGGGGTGCGCGTGGCAGCTGGCCGCCACGTCCGTGAGTGTCGCACCCTTCGTCATCGCCAAGACCAGCTCGGCGATCAGATCGCCGCCATGGGCACCGCAAATATGTGCGCCCAGTAGCACGCCGTCCGGACTAGCCAGAACCTTGACCGCGCCGTCCGTTTCCCCGGTCGAGCGCGCGCGCGAGTTCGCCATGAAGGTAAACTTGCCGCTGATATAGTCGGTGCCCGCGTCTTTCAGAGCTTCTTCCGTCACCCCGACCGAGGCGACCTCGGGATCGGTGTAAACAACGCCCGGTACTTTGCCGTAATCCACGTGGCCTTTCAGACCAGCCAGAGTTTCAACGCAGGCCACGCCGTCTTCTTCCGCTTTATGCGCCAGCATCGGGCCGGGCACGCAATCGCCGATCGCATAGATGCCGGGGACCGAGCTTTGGAATGTGCCATCCACCGGGATGAAACCGCGCTCGTTGACCTCAACGCCCAGCGCTTCCAACCCCAGACCGCGGGTGACGGGGCGACGGCCAATGGCGACCAGAACCTTGTCGGCCTCAATGGTGTCCAATGTGTCTTTGCCGACGCGTTCAACGGTCAGGGACAAGCCACCCTCGCCCGCATCAACAGCTTTCACCGCGCGGCCTAGTTGGAATTTCAGCCCGCGCTTTGACAGGGCGCGCTGCGCCAGCTTCGCGATCTCGCCGTCAATGCCGGGCAGGATGCGGTCGAGATATTCGACCACGGTCACCTTGGCCCCCAGACGCGCCCAGACTTGCCCCAGTTCCAGACCGATGACGCCAGCGCCGATCACCACCAGATGCTCGGGCACGGCATCCAGCGCCAGTGCGCCGGTCGAGCTGAGCACGTCTACCTCGTCAATCTCGACGCCCGGAAGAGGGGTCGGCTCAGACCCGGTTGCGATCAAGATGTTCTTTGTTTCGTGAACCGTGTCGCCCACCTTGACCTGACCAGCAGCGGGAATGGTCGCCCAGCCCTCGATCAGCTCTACCCCGTTCTTTTTGAACAGGAAGGCGATGCCTTTGGTCAGATCGCCTACGACCTTATCTTTGCGCGCCATCATGGCACCCAGATCCAGCGAGGCGCCCTCGACGGCGATCCCATGTGCCGCCAGATGCGACAGCTCGTCATATTTACCCGAAGAGGTCAGAAGCGCTTTTGAGGGGATGCAGCCCACGTTCAGACAGGTGCCACCCAAGGACCCACGGCCTTCGACACAGGCAACCTTTAGTCCCAGCTGTGCGGCACGGATGGCGGCGACATAGCCACCGGGGCCGGCTCCGATCACGATAAGGTCAAACATCTGGTCCTCCGCTCCCGCTTACATTCAAAAATGCGTATCTTTGTGGAATAGTTTCCTATTCGGGATTTCTTGTTTCTTATAGGAAACTTTTGGGGGATTTGCAAGAATTGTGTGCCGAGGGATACTTTGACAGCTTCCAAGGAGGTTACTAAGCTTCGAGGGAACAAGGGGAAATTGCGGGAGAACAACTTGGAGACCGACACGAATAGCGCTTCGCAAATAGGAAATGATGCTGCTGAAGCACCGGATGGCGAAGCCATGGGCCGCATGATTCGAGAGGCAAGAAAAGCCAAAGGGCTGACGCTGGAAGACACAGCCAGAGCCGCGGGCATTGGCCGCTCGACCCTATCAAAGATCGAAAACAACCAGACCCGGCCCAGCTTCGACATCATACGCCGCCTGATGCAGACGCTGGAGCTTGAGACCCCGCAACTGTTCCTGCAATCCGCGAAATCGGACATTTCGGGGCGCCGTGATTACACCCGTGCAGGCGAAGGCGAGATCAAGCAAACGCCGACCTATACGCACGAACTGCTGTGTAACGAGCTGACCTCGAAAAGTATGGTGCCCTATATCTCGACCGTCACGGCGCGCGACGTGTCCGAGTATGACGATTGGGTGCGCCACAATGGCGAAGAGTTCATGTTCGTCCTGTCAGGCGAACTGACGCTGGTGACGGAACACTATCGACCGCTCGAGATGGGTCCGGGTGATTCAGTCTACTACGACGCCCGCATGGGGCATGGTCTGATCTCGACCAGCGAAGAAGATGCGAAAGTGCTGTGGGTATCTCTGGGGCTCTAGCCAAGAACATGCGCCGTTGCCCACGTCACCTTCACGGCAACCGCAAGCAACCTTGATCGGCCAGACACCATCGTCACCCGTGTCGCAACGCCTCGATTGGGTCAAGCCGCGCAGCAGCGCGCGCCGGGAAGTA
The DNA here is from genome assembly GCF_900302485.1 of Aliiroseovarius pelagivivens. Lineage (NCBI taxonomy): Bacteria > Pseudomonadati > Pseudomonadota > Alphaproteobacteria > Rhodobacterales > Paracoccaceae > Aliiroseovarius > Aliiroseovarius pelagivivens. The sequence continues at coordinate 2,168,807 of NZ_OMOI01000001.1, forward strand.
CCCGAAGACGACACCGACCACCGCCGAAAACCCGAAGGCGAGTGCAATCACACCGGGTTGCGGTGCGAATGGCACATTCAACATCGACGCCCCAACGGCGCCCATTCCAAGCCCCAAAGCGATCCCAAGAAGTCCGCCCAAGGCTGAAAGCACAATGGCCTCGACCAGAAACTGCAACAGCACTTGGCTGGCTTGTGCCCCGACAGCCATGCGAATGCCAATCTCGCGCGTGCGTTCGGTGACGGAAACCAGCATAATGTTCATGATCCCGATCCCACCAACAAGCAGGCTTACCGCTGCCACCGCCGACAACAGGCCGGTGAGAACCGATGTAATGCTGCCCAGCATGTTCGCCAACTGCTCTGTATCGCGAATAGAGAAGTCGTCTTCTTCGCCGTCATCAATCCGGCGCACCTCGCGCATCAGATCGGTCAGGTCATCGATCGCGCGATCAGTGGAATAGCCTTCGCGCACGGACAGGGTAATCGAAGAAACGTCATCTGATCCGGCAATACGACGCGCGAAGGTTGTGAACGGCATCAGGACAATGTCATCCTGATCCATACCGAATGTGTTTGCGCCCTTGGCCTCCAGCAGTCCAACCACCGTGCAATTCAGGCTTTCAATACGAATCTTTTGCCCGATCGGATCGGCTTGCCCCATAAGCTCTTCTCGAACCGTCTCGCCGATGATGCAGACCGAGCGTCCTTTTTCCTCGGCACTGGAAAACAGGCGGCCGTCGGAAAGCGGCCAGTCGGTGGCATCAAAGTATCCGTTCATCGTACCAGTGATGCTGGTCTGATAATTTTCGCCTTCATAGATCGCCACAGCTTGCCGCGATCCTGTTGGCACCGCGACAGAAATAGAGTTCACCTGTTTCAGGATCGTATCCACATCGTCCATATCAAAGGGGCGCGCGGCACCGCCACCATCATTGCCCGGCCCCATCCGGTCCTGCCCCGGCTGCAGTGTCAAAAGATTGGCGCCAAGGCTTTCCACATCCGCCGTGACCTGCGCGGTCGAGCCATTGCCCACCGTGACCATTGCAATAACCGAGGCCACGCCGATCACGACGCCCAGAACGGTCAGAAAGCTGCGCATCGGATTTCGCAAGATCGATTGCAGGGCGAGCTTGAATGTTTCCCAGATCATCACGCAGCCCTCTTTGTCGGGCGGTCGTATTCGACCTTGCCGTCAACCATCCAGATCAACCGTTTGCCGAACTCGGCCATGTCTTCTTCATGAGTGACCATCACAATGGTGATCCCGTCCTGCTGGTTCAGGTCCACCATCAGCTCCATGATCTCGACCGAACGCTTGGTATCAAGGTTCCCGGTCGGTTCATCCGCCAAGATCACCTGCGGATCGCCGGCAAGGGCGCGGGCAATGGCCACGCGCTGCTGCTGTCCGCCCGACAGGGCTGACGGATCGTGATGGGCGCGCGAGGCAAGCCCAACTTTATCCAGCGCGGCATGCGCACGGGCTTCTCGCTCTTCGCGGCCAATACCTTTGTAGATCAACGGCAATTCGACGTTCTGCAGCGCTGTGGTCCGGGGCAGAAGGTTGTAGCCCTGAAAGATGAACCCAAGATAGTGGCGGCGCAGAAGCGCACGTTGATCAAGGTTTAGCCCGGTCACGTCGACCCCGTTGAAAAGGTATTCTCCAGAACTTGGACTATCGAGACACCCCAACACGTTCATCGCCGTGGATTTACCAGAACCTGACGGCCCCATGACGGAAACAAACTCTCCGGGATAAATGTCGAACGACACCCCATCCAAGGCGCGCACTTCGGCTTCACCAGTGCCATAATAGCGCGTGATATCGGTCAGGCGGATAAGCGGATCATCAGCCATCGAATTCATCCGTAACCACCAGATCGCCTTCGGACAGGTTGTCCGAGATGACCTCGGTGACCGATCCATCGCTTTCCCCCACTTGCACGGGGACACGCACAGGTGCCCCGTTACGCAAGATGTAGACAGCCTTGCCGACGTTCTGAACTGCGTCCTCACCATCGGCACGGCTCGGCATGATCATACCGACAAGACCAGACCCACCCCCACCTGCGGTGATCTCTTCTTTTTCGGACGACGGCGTATAGCGCAGGGCGGCATTCGGCACGACCAAAGCATCATCAACTGAGGCCACGGTGATGTCCGCCGACGCTGTCATGCCCGGGCGCAGCGACATGTCCGCGTTCTCGACACTCAGGATGGCTTTGTAGGTCACCACGCCATCCACGGTTTCACTGGCATAGCGCACTTGAAAGATCTCGGCTGGGAAAGAACGTGCGTCATAGGCATCAACGGTAAAGCTGGCACTTTGGCCGACGCGCACCATGCCGATGTCGGCCTCGTCCACATCAACGCGAAGTTCCATCCGGGTCAGATCTTCGGCAACGGTGAACAGCGTTGGGGCCGAAAACGAAGCCGCCACGATCTGACCCGGATCAATGTCGCGATCCAGAACGACGCCATCGACGGGGCTGCAGATACAGGCCTTTTCCAGATCCACCTGCACCAGTTTCAGATTTGCCTCGGCAAGATGCAGCGATGCTTGTGCCGATTTCAGATCAGCACCAGCGCGTCGGTATGCAGCCTCTTGCGCGATGAACGCAGTCTCAGATTCCACGCCACGCTTGATTAGCTGCTGCCCGATTTCATAATTTTCGCGGGCTTCCTCCAGCGTTGCTTCGGCCAGTTCGACCTTGGCAGCAGCGTTATCGACCGACGCCTGCTGAACCGCCAGTTGCGCTTCAAGCTTGGTCGCATCAAGACGCGCAAGGACGCTGCCTTTGGTCACGACGTCATTGTAGTCGACCAGAACCTCGCTGACAGTCCCCGAGAGTTCAGACGAAATATCGAACAAATCGGTAGGCTCGATCGAACCCACGGCGGAAACCGCAACATCCAGATCCGTACGTACCACCGCTTCGGTGCTGTAGGTTAAAGAGCCCCCAGCAGCATCACCATTGGCCAGAAAAAAGTACCCGCCTGCACCAATCGCCAATGCGGCCACGCCAATCCACAACCAAGAACGGCTGCTCTTTTGATTGAGGCCAATCTTGTCAGAAATATCATCGTTGGACGTCGGCATCTGATGCTCTCCAGTTCGTGTCGCGCTCAAACGCGCTGTTCTACGTTCGTTAAACGGGTTCAGCTTGGGTTTCCGTCGAAGAAACCACTTAAAACTCGACAGCATTCAGGCACGCGCTTTTTGGGTGGTATTTGTTCGTGAAACTACTGCCTGATATTCATCAAAACGTGGCTGTCGAGAGCAGTCCGCGACCCTTGCCGAACTGCGCAAATGTACGCAGCGACGCAGCAAAACAAATGATCTGAATCAACATCGTTGGCAGAGCAGGCATTATCCCACGACGAAAACGAAGCAAGCAAATTGGCTGACGGCGGCCACAACTGTTTGCAGGCACCAGATCACTTTTCAGGGGCTAAGGGCGATATCGCGCGGGGAAGCACCCGTTGCGCCAGCGAACTAAGCGATAGCTACTCGCCGCCAGTCCTTTTGCGTTGGGGAACATGAAGCTCTGCCGGTCGTCGGAGGCGTGTTTTGTGTCTCTGGTGATCTGATCCGTGGGGTGCAGAAACCGATGTTCCAACAAAAGCGCTGGAGCTGTCGCCCTCAATCTCCAAGGTCGTCTTATCCTCAAGGACATGCACATCCACAATCTGAAGACTCGCTGCAATTCCTGACTCGAAGAACTGTCGAGCAAGCGGGTTGATGAAATGCGCCTCAATCCGATTGGCAATACCCCGGCCACCGTAGAAATAGTCTTGTGTGCAAACCTGCTTAAGCTTGTAGTAGGCGGCGTCGGTTAACGAAATCCTCACGCCATGTTCCTGCTCAACGGTCTTCAGAACCCTTTCCAGGATCGTTTCAAAAATTGCGGCCATCCCACTTGGCTTAAGGAAATCGAAAGCGACGACATTCTGACCGATACGGTTCAGAAGCTCAGGTCGTTTCAGATCATTTCTGAAGTGCTCTTCAACAGCTTTCATGATCTTCGCAGACAGCTGCGAATAGGAATCTGAAGGCAGAACATTCATTCCCATGTTGCTTGCACGTGAATCCTGCACGATGCCAATATTGGACGTGAAGATGATCAGCGCCTCTGAGAAATAGGCGGTAGAGCCGCGCGCGTCGGCAAGGCGCCCCTCATCAAGGATCTGAAGAAAGAGGTCGAGAACCCGCGGGTGGGCCTTTTCGACTTCATCGAAAAGAAACACGCTGAAAGGCCGCCTATTCGCAGCATTGATAAGCTGCCCGCCCTTTTCGTGATCGTGATGTCCGGGCGGCGCTCCAATCAGTCTAGCGACAGAGCTTTCTTCCATAAATTCTGACATATCAAAGCGGTGACAGGCCGTTTCATCGCCGAAAAGAAGTTCGGTAATCGCCTTGGCAAGTTCGGTTTTACCAACGCCTGTGGGACCGACCAGAAAGAGCGCGCCCCTTGGACGTGTGTGCATGGACCCTGATTGGGCACCTGACAGGCCAAGAATGGACCGTGCCAGAATATCAAGTGTCCGCTCCAAGGCGTGATGCTGCCCCTTGATGCGTGTTTCCAGAATCTCGTTCGCTCGTTTCATCCGCTCACGCAAAACCGGCGAGGCCCAAGGGTTTCTTCTCGCACCCGTTCTGAACACTCTGACCGCATCAGATATGTGGGTAAGATGGAATCCCTCTTCCTGAGCAACCGTTCGGATGCACTGCATGGCCCGCAGCGGACCGCCGTCGCATTCAAATGCAAACTGCTGCAACAGCCTTTCCTGATCAGGCGTAGGATCTGAACTGGTCCAGCGGCTCTGCTCGGCAAGATGTCTGCCAAAGAAGTATCGATCTTCAAGGTTTGGAAGTTCGAGTTGAATCTCGCGCACCGAGGCATTCTGCAGAACAAACCAGTCAGGCAAATCGGCGGGATGGTCTGCAACCCAGATGGTAGGATTTAGATGCGCACCTGAATTCGCATATCTGCGTTCTCGTGACTTGCGGTCGATGGCGACCATGCAGTCATCATACGCCACTTCGTCATGGGTGCGGAAATGCGAAGCATAATCGAGCAACAGCGCAATCGGAAACTCTTCGAAGTCTGCGACAGCGGCATGAATATCCCTGATGTCATCAGTCTTCCCATCCGCCTTGCCCGAAAGAAGGTCGGTCTTTTTCAGAACCGCGGCGTCCTTGTCAGAGCTTGCTTTGTGAATTTTCAGACCAGAGACAGGGTCATAAAGCAAAAGCACCCTGACGCCCTGAGCATGCAACAGATCCCACAGCGTCTCTTCAAAATCTGGGAACGGATCTCCTTGCCCAGTAAAGGAAGGATACAGGTCACGGATGTTTCCAGACAGGATGATGTGATCAGCATAGGTAACCGCCGAGCTGAACTCCTCATACCAAGAAGGAGGATCTCGATGTGTGACCAATACCTGAATAGCGTCAGCCTCTAAATTTGTCATATCCCACCCCTTAAATCCGCGCTTAGGCTATTCCAACGTTTTCAGCTAAAATGGCCGTTAAAAAGGCCCCATTTAGGCTTTGTCGGCACCCCACCGACAATGCTTTTCGAAATGCCATCGCACACTCACTCAACTACCTCAAAACTTGGACTAACAGAATGCGCCATATGGCCTCATATAGCCGTCAAGATGCCACAGATCTCGCATGCACGTGCGGTTTTGCCGTCCTGATCGGGTGACATGAAACAGGGTCTGTCTTGCCCCCAACGGTAACTTCCGGCCCAAATCAAATCCGCACGCCCCTGAAGCAAGCAGAGGGCATGCCGATTTCATTTGCCGCGCCAAGCTATTTTGTGCTTCCATCACCGTGCTCTGGCAATAAAGGCATTGCGCGCTGCTGTCCGGGTGAGCGGAGCCCGTCTGCTCTGGTTGAACCAATTCGGTTTGATGCGTGCACACGGCTCCTTTCATGACAACCGGCGGCGCGCCGCCTGAACCTGAAGGGCTAACCATGCTTCACAACGATCAACTTGAAAAATGGGACCGTGAAAACTTCTTTCACCCCTCGACACATCTGGCCGAGTTTGCGCGAGGCAACGTGCCTCATCGCGTCATCACCGGCGGTACGGGCTGCCACATCGAAGACCGCGACGGCAACCGGCTGCTGGACGCATTCGCCGGTCTTTACTGTGTAAATGTGGGCTATGGCCGCCCCGAGATCGCCGACGCCATCGCCGATCAGGCCCGCGAACTGGCCTATTACCATTCCTATGTCGGGCATGGGACCGAGGCCTCGATCACGTTATCCAAGATGATCCTTGATCGGGCGCCAGACCACATGTCGAAAGTCTATTTCGGTCTATCCGGGTCGGATGCGAATGAGACCAACATCAAGCTGATCTGGTACTACAACAACATCCTTGGCCGGCCTGAAAAGAAGAAGATCATCTCGCGCTGGCGGGGGTATCATGGGTCCGGGCTGATGACCGGATCGCTGACCGGGCTCGAGCTGTTTCACAACAAGTTCGACCTGCCTTTGGCGCAGGTGATCCACACCGAAGCACCCTATTATTTCCGCCGCCCGGATCTGGCGCAAACCGAGGCCCAGTTCGTGGCTCATTGCGTGGCCGAGTTGGAGGCGCTGATTGCACGCGAAGGTGCCGACACCATCGCCGCCTTCATCGGCGAGCCGGTGCTGGGCACGGGCGGTATCGTGCCGCCGCCTGCGGGTTACTGGGAGGCCATCCAAGCGGTGCTTGAGAAACACGACATCCTTCTGGTCGCGGATGAGGTCGTCACCGGGTTTGGCCGATTGGGGACGATGTTCGGGTCCGAGCATTATGGCCTTCGCCCGGACCTGATCACCATCGCAAAGGGGCTGACATCAGCCTATGCGCCGCTGTCTGGGACCATCGTTTCGGACAAGATGTGGAAAGTGCTGGAACAGGGAACGGATGAGAACGGCCCGATCGGCCACGGCTGGACTTACTCTGCTCATCCCATCGGCGCGGCGGCGGGGGTCGCGAACCTGAAGCTCATCGATGATCTGGGACTGGTCGAAAACGCCGGGTCCGTAGGCGCCTATCTGAATGCGGCCATGCAGGACGCATTGGGGCAACACGCCAATGTGGGCGAAGTCCGCGGCGAAGGTATGCTTTGCGCGGTCGAGTTCGTGGCCAACAAGGACAGCCGCAGCTTCTTCGATGCCAGCGACAAAATTGGCCCGCAGATCGCGGCCAGGCTGCTGGAGCAAGACAACATCATCGCCCGTGCCATGCCGCAGGGGGACATTTTGGGAATGGCCCCGCCCTTCTGCCTGACTAAAGCAGAAGTGGATCAGATCGTGGACGCAACCGCGCGGGCCGTTCACGCGGTTCTGGGGTAAGGAGGTTTCAATGACACACAGCAACGCACCCTTCAGCCAAGCGGAATACCAACGCAGGCTCGCCCTCACCCGCAGCGCTATGGCGCAGGCCGACCTGGATGCGATCTTTGTCACGGATCCGTCAAACCAAGCCTGGCTGACGGGCTATGACGGCTGGTCTTTCTATGTTCATCAAGGCGTCATCCTGACTATGGAGGGAGAACCGATCTGGTGGGGTCGCTATATGGACATGATGGGCGGGCGTCGCACCTGCTGGATGGATCACGACAACATCCTTGGCTATGGCGACCACTTCGTTCAATCGACCGAGATACACCCGATGCAGGATCTCGCCCTTCATCTGAAAGCGCGCGGGTTGGACAAAGCTCGCATCGGCGTCGAGATGGAGAACTACTATTACTCGGCCAAGGCACATGCGGTTCTGACCGAAGAGATGTCAGAGGCCACGCTGGTGGACGCGACAGCCTTGGTCAACTGGCAGAGGCTGGTCAAATCCGAAGACGAGATCAGCTTCATTCGCAAGGCCGCACGCATTTCCGACAAGGTGGTCCAGACCGCAATTGACCGCGCCGAACCGGGGGTGCGCAAGAACGATCTGGTGGCCGACATCATGCATGCAGGCATCACCGGGGTCGGGGACGATTGGGGCGACTATCCCGCCATTGTTCCGCTGACGCCCTCTGGTCTGGACGCAACGGCGGCCCACTTGACATGGAACGGTGCCCCAATGCGCGAAGGCGAAGCGACGTTTTTTGAACTGTCGGGCTGTTATCGCCGCTATCACGCGCCGCTCTGCCGAACCGTATTTCTTGGCAAACCCTCGGACGAGATGCTGCGCGCTGAAGGGGCGCAGCTGGAAGGCATCGAAGCAGGATTGAACGCCGCGCGTGCGGGCAATCGCACTTGCGACATCGCCAATGCATTCATGGATGTCCTTGCCAAACACGGGATCGAGCGGTCTGGCCGCATGGGCTATTCCATCGGTCTGAGCTATCCGCCCGATTGGGGTGAACGCACCGCATCAATCCGCAGCGAGGATGAAACAGTTCTGAAACCCGGTATGGTCTTTCACTTCATGCCCGCGCTCTGGATGGACAGCTGGGGACTTGAAACAACCGAGACCATCCTGATCCGAGACAACGGCGCGGCCGAGCCGATGTGCAGCATCGACCGCAAGCTCTTTGTGAAAGGCTAACCCATGCTGGACGAAGCCAAGCGCATTCTGAAAGACCTGATCGCCTTTCCGACGGTCTCGGCGGACAGCAATCTTGCGATGATTGGCTATATGGCCGATCACCTCGAAGCCTGTGGCGCGCGGGTCGAGGTCTTCCACGATCCGACCGGGCAGAAAGCCAATCTTTTTGCCACACTGGGTCCGGATACCGATGGCGGGCTGGTCTTGTCCGGGCATAGCGACGTGGTCCCTGTCACGGATCAGGACTGGTCCTCGGACCCGTTCGAGATGGTTGAACGTGATGGGCGCCTATACGGGCGCGGGACATGCGACATGAAAGGGTTCATCGCTGCGACATTGGCGATGGCCCCCCACTTCGCACAAACTCCGCGTACATCACCGATCCACTTTGCCTTCACCTATGACGAAGAAACCGGATGTATCGGGGCGGGGCATCTGGCCCAATCCCTGACCGAACGTGGCCTGCGCCCCTCCATGGCCATCATTGGCGAGCCCACGATGATGCGCATCATCGAAGGTCACAAGGGGTGCTTTGAGTACACGACTCGGTTACAGGGGCTGGAAGGGCACGGATCAGCCCCGGATCTTGGCGTGAACGCGGTGGAATACGCGGTGCGCTATGTGGCGCGGCTGTTGGAACTGCGCGAGCAGTTGAAGGGAATGGCCCCGAAGGACAGCCCCTTTGATCCGCCATGGACGACGATGAACGTGGGCGCGCTTCATGGCGGCAGCGTGCATAATGTCATCGCCCCCAAAGCGCAGATCGATTGGGAGATGCGGCCGGTGCAGAACTCGGATGCAGCTTTCGTCAAGCAATCCATCGCCACCTACTGCAATGACACGCTTCTGCCCGCCATGCAGGCCGTTCATCCGGGTGCCACCATTGAAACCGAGATCGTCGGCGAGGTCGCAGGCCTGATCCCTGTCGAGGGCAATGAAGCCAAGCGCATTCTGTCCGAACTGACCGGGGCCAATTCGGCAGATGTCGTCCCCTTCGGGACCGAGGCCGGCATCTTTCAACAGCTTGGCATGGATGTGGTTGTTTGCGGACCCGGTAGCATCGAACAGGCCCACAAGGCAGATGAGTTCCTTTCGCTCGACCAACTGTCCCTTTGCCTTGATCTGTTGGGAAAGATTGATCTGACCTTTGCGAACGAAGTTCGGGATTGATTGCCAGCTGCCCGGTGCCGGAAAACACTGAAAACAATCAGTTCGGTCAGAACGATCTAAGTATTTGCAGGTCTTCGCGAGCGTTTTGCTGAAACAGGAACCACGTCAAATTGGCGCGGCCTTATGAAGTCCGCTTGTTATCTGTCGAAACCTTCGCCGCCAGCGACATAGCCAACTCGCCCGCACGAGATTAAAAAACCTGGCCCCAACGCACTGGGACCAGGCATATATGTAGGTTGCTCACTCAGGGAACCTTACGAAGCTGTGTGAACGTTCAGCTATTGCCGCGTCCTTTTTGCTTCCCTTGGCCCTTTCTCTGTCGTTCCTTTTGGCCCTTCCCTTTCTGAGAGGAAGTCCCCTTAGCGACCTTGCCGGTTTGTTTGCCAGCACCGCTACCGGAATTCGAGGCGACCGTTTGACAATCACCTGCACTGCACCGCTCAAAGGTGGGAAGGTGCTGGGTTTCAGATGCCGTTTTCAACGACGTAAAGACACGTGTGATGTCTTTATAGCCCACGACGTCGGGCAAAAGGCTTTCTTCATACATGGCGATGTTGTCGATCTCGCCCCGTACGCCCGTCGCATATGCGTCGGCGAGCGTCGGAGGAATTGGTGCCAAGGGCAAACTGCCATCAAGATAGCCGTTTTCCGGCACTTCAACACCGTACTTTTCTAGAAGCGCAATCAGTTTCTCGGCGTGTTTTGCTTCGGCTTCCATGATATTGGTGAAAGGTGTGTTGGCACCGTATTCGTCTACCAAAGCGGCATAGAAAGCCTGTGCGTGATATTCGTCATTGAGTGCCTCAAGAAGCGCTGCCTCGGCCTCGGGGGACAAGGTCTTTGTTGCTGCCTGAAGAGGCATCGCCAAACAAGCGGCAACAGCAACAGCACTTAGTATACCTGTTTTGATCATTCTTAACTCCTCAATTGTGCGCGCGTTTCTTTCGACTTGCGTCAACTATTCTCAACCACAAATTGTCTGATTTGTCTCCGTGGCATATAGACGCGATGCCCTTTAAAATAAGGTTAATACGCATAAATCCGCCGAGCTGAGAGGCACTATTCGCAAACAAAAAACGGCCCCTTTCGGGGCCGTTTCAATCACGTCAATTAAACGTGTATTTTAGAAAGTCGCGTTGAGACCAATCTGGATCTTATGGCTCTCATATCCGCTGCCAAACGAACCGAAATAGCCGCCTGCCAATGTGGTGCGCGAGCTGCCGCTTTCGGCAAGAACGGTCTCAAAGCCAACTTGGACGTCCACCCAGTTTCCGTCGACAGCTGCGACAGGATGAACGGCTCCGGGTAGACCAACAAAACCGCTTTCGACCAACATGTCGCTTCCACCAGCCATCGTATAGGCCAAGCTTCCGGTCAGCAGGGTATTTCCCGCACCATTGGGCATCATATAGTCACCGCGAACACCCAGCGAGCCAAGCAGCATGCTTCCCGACTGCTCGCCAACAGCAAGGTTCCAGATCCCGGCACCCTTTTCTTTGAAGGCATCAATGGACAGGTTGTAATATTCCATGGACGCTGTCGGGCCGAAATTCAGGTTGCCCTGCTTGTACATGTATTCGCCTTTGATCGCAGCGAACACTTGCGATCCATCGGTGCTGCCTTTGGCAGTTTGCCCCATCACGCGGCGTGTCGAGTCAAAGGACAGATCCTGATAGCCAATGACACCATGGATCATGCCGTTCTCGCCAATTTTGGCGCGACCAAATGCGGCCACAGACACGCCGTCGGAATCGATGCTACCCCGAGATTTATAGGCATCAGCCGAACCACTTGCGCTTCCGATCAAGAAACCGAACGAACGTCCGTCATCCAACTGCTTCTCTGCACCCACAGAATACGAGGTGAATTCGGTATCATAGCCAATGTTGTTTGGGTTGGTCTCGAAGGATGACTGGCCGCCCCCAACGTTGAGAAGCCAATTGGTATCTTCCCCCAGTCCCCAGCTGCTGGCGGCGCCAGCGCTCGACACGACAACTTCAGAATCGGCCGCTTGCGGAAGGACGCCAGTGATCGTGTTGATCTGGCTGCGCGAGAAATCGAATGCAAGACTTGAGAACGCAGGCAAGAAGCTGAAACCAGTTCTTTCCAAAGCCTCAGCGCGGTCCGCGTCGCTCATCCCCATGAGGTCTGCGATTGCAGTTCCATAGGCAGCGGCATTTCCAAGATCCATGTACGGAACATTGGCTGCAGCATCCAGATGCCCAGCGACTTTGAACTGATAGGGTGTTGTCGCTTGCTCGACAATCGGGGCAAAGGTCGGGGTGAACAACAACGTAAACTCGCCCCCGTCCAGGCTTCCAACCGTCATCGTGAAGTTCAGGTTCGCGTTGCGAATGTCTTCAATCTCGGCTGTTTCGAACAAACCGTTGGCTTCAGCAGCTGCAACGATTTCATCGGGAACAAGACCACCCGGCGCATAGCCCAGGTCAGCCACGTCGACGCCCAAGGCGTCTGCAAGTTCGGCCAGTCTTGCGCTTTCATTTGCGGGCAAAGCCAAGGTGCCATAGGTCCAGCCACCCCCAGCCAGATTGTTCCAGGCAACCAACGCGGATTCATCGCTGGGATCCCCGTTGTCATCCCAGAACAGCCCATCAGGCGTCATGGTGTTGTCCAGCAAAGCCGTCCCGAAATGCGTTGTGAAATCAGGGTTGGTAAGCGCCCCAAACACCAAGGCGTCTTCGGTCAGAGAAACCGGCGTCAACCCCGCCTTCGTATCCGAGAAAAATCCGGTTTCGCCTTCGTGACCACCTTCACCAAAAAGGCCTTCGGGCATCTTGGCGCCCAGCCCAATGGCGGTTGCATCAAGATTGAACAGAACCGCGTTCTCTGGGGTCAGCGCACCCATTGAATTGCCGTTTTCATCGATCAGTTCGACCGAGAAGCCGATCATGCGGGCACCTGTGAAATTCGAGGTTTTGCCGAACGTGAAATAGTCGACCGACGGATAGTCATCGCTCGCCGTTGTCTGCATCGTGATGCCGAAGGGGTTCGGACCCGTCAGCTGGGTTTTGATCCGCTTGCCCGCTCCGCTTTCGGAATCACAGTAGACGCCGGGGTTGCTGGCCATCAGACAGTTGGTAACCTCGCCGCGCGAAGTCAGGCCGGTGAAGTCTGTAATAATTACTTCGTACGGATCGACGAACGAGCCATCATCTTCGCGCGTACGCGTGAAGGTAACGACCTTCATTCCCGGCTCCAGAACGCCTTCCTCTGTATCGACGTAGATCAGTCCATCACCGAAGGTCCCAACGAAAAAGTTGTCGCCCAAAGTGTCTGCCAACAGCGGCGCACAAGTTAGCAACAAGGCTGCTGGTGCAACTGTGCTTAGATAAAATTTTCCCGATTTCATTGTCTTCCCTTCGCTTCTTCAAAACGACCCAACACGTCACCCCTTACGTGCACACAATTTCAACGTATCGCGCTTGGCTTGATTTAATTTTGATATATATCAATTTTTATATGTGTTCTCGCAAAGGTGACGCAGGGTCAGAAGCATTTCCCTGTGTTTTCGTGGTCTTGAGGCCACAATCAGCAATGCAGATCGGCCCGGAGAGATGACCAGAGCGTACTTTTTCAATGCAACCAATCCGTTGAGAAATGCCTGTGCTGGGTGCCAAGTTCGACCTCGAGGAATCGGGGAAACGGCTTGAGGACACGCCAATTTGAAATCAGACGCAGAAAACGTCAGGAATGTGCCGCTCTTTCGCTAGAAACTGGTCCAATTAGAGTTCACTAAAACCGACGATTCCCTGACACTGGCAGGTTAGGGCTTTTTGAATGAGGGCGTGGAAATGGTATTATCTTTGGGTGTGGACACCGGCGGAACCTATACCGATGCGGTGTTGATCCGGGACGAAACCGAAGTCATCGCCAGTGCGAAATCGCTCACAACCCGCACAGACTTGGCCATTGGTGTGGGGAAAGCCATTCAGGCTGTTTTGGAAAATGCCGCTGTCGCACCTGCCGATATCGCGATGGCATCGCTGTCCACAACACTGGCGACGAACGCATTGGTCGAAGGCCAGGGCGGGCGCGTCGCGCTCATCTACATTGGCTTTCGCGAAAGTGATCTCGACAAGCATGGTTTGCACGACGCCCTGAAAGGGGATCCTGCCTTGGTGATCTCTGGCGGGCACAACCACGCCGGAGGGGTGGCGGCGGAACTGGATCTCGATGCGCTCAAGGAATTTCTGGGGACGCATGAGGGGATCTCCGGCTTTGCTGTCGCGGCGCAATTCGCCACCCGCAATCCCGCGCATGAGCTTGAGGTGGCAAAGGTCATTTCCGAGGTCACCGGCGCGCCTGTGACCTGCTCTCATCAGCTGTCCTCGAAACTGAATGGTCCTAAGCGCGCAGTGACCGCTGTTCTGAATGCACGGCTGATTGGGATGATTGACCGGCTGATAGGCAGGGCACAGGATGCGCTACGTGACATAGGCATTGATGCGCCCATGATGGTCGTGCGGGGCGACGGGGCTTTGATGAGCGCCGAACAAGCGCGTGAACGTCCGATTGAAACCATCCTCAGCGGCCCAGCCGCCTCGATTGTAGGTGCACGCTGGTTGACCAATGTCGAGGATGCGCTGGTCTCGGACATTGGCGGAACCACCACCGACATTGCGCTGATCCGCAACGGAAAGCCCATGATCGACCCCGACGGCGCACAGGTCGGCGGGTTTCGCACCATGGTCGAGGCCGTGGCCATGCGCACCCATGGGCTGGGTGGCGACAGTCAGGTCCATCCCGTAACCGAAGGCCTAGGCGGCGGCGTCACTCTGGGACCGCGCCGCGTGCTTCCCGTGTCCTTGATCGCCGCCGAGGCACCGGAAGCTGTCCACGCCGCGCTCGACGAGCAATTGCGCTCAACCGCACCGGGCGAGCATGATGCCCGCTTCGCGCGCCGTGTTCCGAACGTGCCGACCGACGGCATCGATGCGCGCGCTGAAACCTTGTTGAAGCGACTTGGCGATGATGTCATCGCACTGAACAAGCTTTTGCAAACCAGACTGGAAAGCAGTGCGCTGACTCGATTGGTTGATCGCGGCATCGTCCAGGTGTCTGGCGTGACCCCATCCGATGCCAGCCACGTTTTGGGGCGACTTGACACGTGGGACGCGGACGCTGCGCAGAAAGGGTTAGAGCTGTTTTCGCGCAAGCGCATCGGCAGCGGGGCACGCTTGGCAACCACCCCGGAAGAGATGGCGCAGAAGATCATTGACCAGATGACCGAACAGACGGCCCTGACGCTGCTCGAAACCGCCTTTGCCGAGGATGACGAAGATTTCGGGCTTCCCGCCGCGGTTCTGGCAAAGCATGTTCTGACCCAACGAGGCCTCGCCAATCATCGGGGCCTGCTGGCACTAGATGCTGCACTGAATGTTGAAGTTGTTGGCTTGGGCGCTTCCGCGTCAAGCTATTACCCCGCCGTTGGCGAGCGTTTGCATTGCCAGATGCGGCTACCAGAACATGCGGGTGTCGCCAATGCCGTCGGCGCCGTTGTCGGCCGTGTGACGTTTCGCAGGTCAGGCACCGTGACATCGCCCGCCGAGGGGAAATTTCGTGTTCACCTCGAGACTGGGCCACAGGATTACAATGAAGCCGAAAAGGCTATGACCGTCTTGGAAGACCATCTGCGCACAGTCTCTAAAGACGCGGCAAAAGCTGCGGGTGCTGATGATATCAACATTGTTTCAGAACGCGATATTCGGTCCGCGCAAGTTGAAGGGCAGAATGTGTTCATTGAATGCACCGTGATGGTCGAAGCGAGCGGCCGACCTCGGGTGGCTTTGGGGTGACCGAACATCCCTACGGGTCTTCAAATCGCTGTGGGGCAAGCTCGCCGACGAAGGTGATTACCCGGTAGGAAAGCACGACGACTGACCCGAGACGAAATCCGTGACGGAAGTGTTTCTTCGTCACCAAAAGCGAAGCCCCGCGAACGCTCTCGTTCGCGGGGCTTCGTGTTTCAAGCACTGGACTCTGGCTTTGCCTTCGAACCCCTCTGGTTCCACGTCATACCAGTGGGCAGTGCCGTTCATCATGGCACAAGTGCCAAGACCTCGCGGCGTCGATTATTTGCGCCGCTTTGGTGTGTCGCTTCCAGCACGAGCGACCGCAGCGCGTGCGCGGTTTTTCTTGCTGCTCGGCTTGCTCTTCGGCGGCGGTGGGCCTTTGGGGCCTTCCCTACGAGGTTTAGCCGGGCCGCGTTCAGACCCTCCGGCACCCGCTTTGGGCTTGCCTTTGGGCTTGTCGCCCGCGGGCCGACGCGGGGCCACAGCGCCATGTGCGCCGTCATCAGCGGTATGATCCTTTGCCCCTTTGTAACGCGGTTTGCGATCTTCGGGTTTGGGTTTGCGGCGCTTGGGCGCGGGGTCGTCATTCCACTCGACCGGGGGGGTGTTACCCTTACGGTGACGCGGCTTTCCAGGTTTGTCAAAGTCGCGCTTCGGCCGTTTAAACTCGGGTACATTGGGTGCACCGTCAAGCCGCACAAGTTCCTTTGTTTTCTCGATCCGCATGCCCGACCCGATTGCCGATACAAAGCCGTCCACAGCGCTTTCACGGATTTCGATATAGGACTGTTCATCCGCGATGCGAATAGCGCCGATTTCGTCTTTCGTGATCTTGCCCGCCTTGCAGATCATTGGCAGCAAATGACGTGGCGACGCATTTTGGTTGCGTCCTTCCGAGATCGAGAACCACACACTGGGGCCGAACGCCGCTTTGGGCTTCCGTTTCTGATCCGTAACCGTCTGCAATTCCTCGGGGGCCGAGTGGCGTATCTTGTATTGCCGCAGATAGGCCGCAGCCAACTGCTCCGGCGTGAACTTTTCAACAAGCTGCGCAACGGCGGATTGTTCGCTATCGGCGATCTCGACCGTCCAGTCATCCGAGGCAAGCATCCGCTGCTCGTCGCGCCCATGCACATCCTCGGCCGAGGGGGCAGAGCCCCATTCAGCGTTCAGTTTGGCAAATTTCAAAATGCGTTCGGCCTTCTTGCGCGCCGACGGCACAACAACCAGAGCACTCACGCCCTTGCGTCCGGCCCGTCCGGTCCGGCCCGAGCGGTGCAGAAGGGTTTCGTGGCTGCTTGGCAGTTCGGCATGAACCACAAGATCCAAGTTGGGCAGGTCGATCCCGCGTGCAGCCACATCGGTCGCCACACAAACGCGCGCGCGCCCGTCGCGCATCGCTTGAAGCGCGTTGGAGCGTTCGCTCTGGGTCAATTCGCCAGACAGGGCCACAACCGCAAAGCCACGGTTTGACAGCCGCGCAGTCAGCCGCGAAACCATCGCGCGGGTGTTGCAGAACACGATCGAGTTCGGCGCTTCGTAATAGCGCAGCACATTGATGATCGCGTGTTCATTGTCTTGGGAAGCGACCGCCATGGCGCGATATTCGATATCGCTGTGTTGTTTCTGTTCACCAACAGTCGAGACGCGTTCGGCGTCGCGTTGATAGCTTTTGGCAAGCTTGGTGATGGCGTTGGGAACCGTGGCCGAGAACAGCAGCGTCTGACGGTCAGACGGCGTTTCCTCAAGGATGAATTCAAGATCTTCGCGGAACCCCAGATCCAGCATCTCGTCGGCTTCGTCCAGCACAACGGCCCGGATTTGTGTCAGGTCGATGGATCCGCGCATGATATGGTCACGCAGGCGTCCCGGCGTGGCGACAACGACATGTGCGCCCCGTGCCAAGGCGCGACGTTCGTCGCGCATATCCATACCACCTACGCAGGATGCCAGAAATGCGCCCGCATCGGCATAGAGCCAGCTAAGTTCACGTTTGACCTGCATCGCCAGTTCACGCGTCGGGGCGATGACCAACGCAAGCGGCGCACCAGACGAACCGAATTTGTCTTCGTCCCCAAGCAATGTCGGCGCGATGGCCAGCCCGAACCCAATCGTCTTGCCCGATCCGGTCTGGGCCGAAACCAACAGGTCGCGACCTTCCAAATCCGATGTGGTGACCGCCTGCTGGACAGGGGTTAAAGTGTCATAGCCCTTACGGGCAAGCGCATCTGCGATGGTTTTTTTCACGAGTAAGGTTCTTTGTGTTTCCTGGCTGGCGCAAGCCCGCTGCCTGTGCCTTGTCCTAGGTTAAGACTGCCGTCTATCGGGTGCAAAGGGGTTTGTATAGGTCTAGTGCGCCCAGATATCTGTGCACTTGGCGTCGAAAACACACCCAATGCAGGAAGAAAACCGTTCTTTAGGAGAGAAGAGCGTTGCGCCTGACGAGATCGACCTTTTCATCCAAAAGTGAAGCAGTCTTGTGCACATATGAAACGCACACCGTTAAACCGGCCCAAGCGTCACACTGAATGATCCTTCAGCGGAAATGCCAGAGCTATAATCAATCGTCCTTCCGAAGTCGCCGCTGGTGCCGAAAGACGAGCTGAATGTGCCAGAAAGCGAGATCTCGTTTCCGTCGATCACAACGGAAGCCTGATCCAGAACCAACGCGCTGGTGTCCGGATTGCCGTACAACCGTTGTGTTTTCCCACCTTCGTATTTCATCAACCGCATTTCGACGGCGTTGGGCTGACCTCCAACATACTCAAAGCCCAGTGTCATTCCGGGAAACGTTTTTCTGGTGTCATCGTCGGCTCCGCTCAACCAAATGTTCAGGCTTGCGTAGCTCTCGGACCCCGACCAATCGCTCTGCATGGCGTTCAGCTTGAATTGGTATTCGGTGCCATCAACGGTAAGTGAAGCTGTGCCTGCTTCCTCCGCCGATCCTATGGTCGCCACCATAAGGCCGACTACAATTGAAATACTTCCCACGAGTTTTCTCATCATTCCCCAATCCTCCAAGCAAAACCGCGACAAAACTAAATATAGAGTGAGGTTGGACCAGAAGGGGCTTGAGTTCAAGAAAACCTGACGCACCCTACCCCGCATCTCTCAACGCCAGAGCCACCCGAGCATCCCTCACGATCTTCACAACGCAACATGCCTGCGGCAGCGACACACCGTCCCCTGCATATTAGAACTGCTGATATAAGTGGGAGGCTGATCAGACGTTTCAGGCAGACCGGGCGGCAGCCCATGTCAGACACACTTTCAAACCTCCCAGCGGAGATTGCTCAAGTGAAAGGGTGCAGCCATGGGTCTGGGCCATACGCTGCGCGATGCTCAGACCCAAACCCGTGCCCGGCTGTTCCGGGTCCAGTCGGGTTCCACGCGCAAGCACTGCGTCGTGTTCGGTTTGCGGGATACCTGGGCCGTCATCTTCAACGCTCAGGAACACCTGTGCGTCATCGCGTCCGCCGCGTACAGCAATCCTGCCTTCCGACCATTTCACCGCGTTGTCCAGAAGGTTGCCCAACAGCTCGGTCAGGTCGAACTCGTCGAACGGAAGAAGCAGTGTACCGGGTAAATCGATTTCCCATTGGATGTGCTCGGCGCCGGGTTGGCGGCCAAGCGCCTTGTGCAAGCGTTCAATGATCGGGCCAGCATCGCATTGGCGCAGGATCTGTTGGCTGTCGCGGCTTGATGCCAGTTCGCGTTCAACGATGTGCTGGATGCTGGTGATCTCTGTCACAAGATCTTCTGCCAGATCATCATGACCGGCCCGCCGCACTTTGCGCTCGATTCCATGCATGATCGTCAGTGGTGTCTTCAGGCCATGGGCCAAGTCACCCGCGCGCGATCGGGCGCGTTCCAGCGCCTCGGCGTTGGCATTCAGCAACTGGTTCACCTCTTCAACCAGCGGCAGGACTTCGGTCGGATAATCCGAAGACAGCCGTCCGTTTGGAGTTTGCGAGACACCGGCGACTTCGGATCTAACCTTCTGCAGCGGACCAAGCCCCAAGCGGACCTGAAACCAGCTTGCAACCAACAAAAACAGTCCCAGAACCGCCAGCCAAAAGACCGAGTTCATGGTGAAGCGGGATACCGAAATATCCAAGCCGGCCCGGTCGATTGCCACCGTCAGGAAGACCTCGCGTCGGCTCTCTCCGTCGCCCATTGTGATGACCCAGCTGGCGGCAGCAACCGGCTCACCTGTGCCGGTGATCACATCGGCAAAAACTATCAAGCCCGCTGTCTGCGGACGGACCAGCTCCAACGGTGCCGCCCAGAAGGACGGTGACAACAGCGGGTCGGTGTCATCCACCTGCACTTGCCAATAGTATCCCGACAGCGCCTGATTGAATCGCGGATCGGGGATCGGGACGATCTCGACCTCACCCGCGCTATTCATCGAGACATTCCCGCTTAGAAGGATCAGGTAAGTCTCAAGTTCGTCCCGTGCACGATCCTCAAAATAGAGGCGGAACAGGAAGTTGAACACAATGGCAGTCGCCACCAAGGCAATCGCTGTTGTCATGGCCGCGGCCAGCAACAGGCGCAGGCTCAGCGACATCTTCATGCGTCTTCTCCGGCGATCATATATCCAAAACCGCGACGTGTTTCGATCAGGCCACCGCCAATTTTGCGGCGAAGACGCCCAACCAGAACCTCGACCGCGTTGCTGTCAGGTTCTTGATCTCGGTAATAGATGTTCTCGACCAGCTCTTCCTGAGTCACTACCTGTCCACGATGGTGCATCAGGTAGTTCAGCAGCCGATATTCCAGCGGTGTGATCTTCAGCGGGCGACCATCGACCGAGACGCGCATCTGACGCAGATCGACCCTGAGCGGCCCGGCCTCGAGGATCGTGGCCTTCTGTCCACTGGACCGGCGCAACAGGGCACGCAGACGCGCGACCAGCTCCTCCATCTGAAACGGTTTGCCCAGATAGTCATCTGCACCCGCGTCGATCCCTTCGACCCGTTCGTTCCAGTTCGCGCGTGCCGTCAGCAGAATTACCGGCAGGTCCAGCCCCTCGTCCCGCCATTTGCGCAGCACCGAAAGGCCGTCGCGCTTAGGCAAGCCGATGTCGAGGATCGCAGCTGCGTAGCTTTCGGTGCTTCCCAAAAACCAGCCTTCTTCGCCATCGTGGGCGATTTCGGGGATCAGCCCCTCGCCTTCCAGAACATCCGCGATCAGCTCGGCAATCTTGTGTTCATCTTCGACGATCAGGATACGCATTCAACACTTCCGCATGCTTGTGATCTGGCCCGAACCTGCATCGACCGTGACCGAAACGACCGCGCCGGATTGGTCAACGATCAGAACCCGATAGGTCGATCGCTGTCCTTTGTCAGAGAATCCGACTTGCAGCAACTTCCCTGGCTGCTTGGTCTGAACTTTCTTCAGGACTTCTTTCAACGGCCGCGCGTCTCCGCGTGCAATCGCACGCTGCGCGCGTTTGTAGTCTTGGCGCGAAATCTGAGCGTTCCCCGATATCGAAGAGCTTCGGCATGTCCCCGGTCCGCTGGGGCCGCTGGGGCCGGTCGGCGTCCCTTTGCCCGAGCCTCTCGGATCGGTTGGGCCGCTCGGTCCGCTGGGAGGGCTGGCCGCCGAGGGTCTGGACGCCGGACTGGGTGCAGAAGCCGGGCTAGGTGCGGAGGCCGGGCTGGCAGGCGACGCTGCGCTGGCAGGAGAGGCGGTCGACGAAGCCCTCGCCTGGCTCAATCCAACCAGACTGGGTGCCATATAGGCTCCAGCGGCCCCCAATCCTAACCGGAGCAGGGCAGCGCGACGTGATATGCGTTTTCCGTCGCTCATTGCGCAGCCATATCCTGGGATCTGGGGACGATCAGATGCGCTCGGGCCAAGCCACGCATCAAGTTTTCGCAATCCGCAGCGATCTGTTCGACGGCCACATCGGGAAAGGCTGCTGTCAGGATTTCGACAACCTCGCCATGATCGGTCGGTTCCTCCAAAAGGGTCCAGATTGCTGCCGACACCGGGTTCAGACGGAAAAT
This sequence comes from Aliiroseovarius pelagivivens, assembly GCF_900302485.1. Taxonomy (NCBI): domain Bacteria; kingdom Pseudomonadati; phylum Pseudomonadota; class Alphaproteobacteria; order Rhodobacterales; family Paracoccaceae; genus Aliiroseovarius; species Aliiroseovarius pelagivivens. The sequence continues at coordinate 2,190,364 of NZ_OMOI01000001.1, forward strand.
GCCGATCCCTGATCCATCGGCCAGAAAACACTCGTCGCCCACCGCGCTTTCGGTCACGCCTGCGGCCTGTTCATAGCGAAGTTCCTTGACGAAATTTGCGGCAGGGCGCGCAAGTTGGTCCAGCGGAGCTTGGCGATCATCCTGTGCAAACTCAGTCAGTTGGGCGGCGGGGAGGGTCGCAAGATCAGGATGGGCTGATAGGTATTCTGCAGCCTCTTCGGCACAATGATAACTCAGCCGGAAAATTGGCAGGTTTCGGGATAGAAGATCGATCGAACGCAGAATCGCCCCCGCATGACGTGTGCGGGCGAAGTTCTGAGTAATCAGGCTGGCCAGCGCGTCCTCGCGCGCCATGGTGCTCAGACACGGCGGTCGCGGCTCTTCGCAACGCTCAAGCATTACCATCGCGCCCAGTGGCAGCGTTTCGCCCCACGTGGCAACTGGCGCATTGGAAAGGTACTTGTACTGGCGGTTCGACGGGCCGGGATCCTGCGCGACCTCGGCATGGAAGGCGTCGCTGAAACCTTCAGGCAGGGGCAGACGCAGGCGCGGTTGAATGCCATTCGCGATGCCTTCACAAGTCTGAGTCTCGGCGTCCACACGCACCGGCAAAAAATCGTCGGAGTACAAGGGCCTACCCAGGCGCGCCAAGGCAATAGCCAATGTGCTTTTGCCGGCACGTCTGGCGTTAGGCATCGCCACAAGACGCCCGTTAAAGTCGATGGCCGCAGCGTGCAGACAGAACAGATCAGGATCCGAACGCAAGCGCTCCCACGCCATCTCGGCCACAATGTCGCAGACGGTGTTGACCCCATCCCAGATGCGGGGTGCATCGGGCTGGTCCGCATGGAGCACATTCCAACGGTCTTGTCCGGCGGGGCGGACGGTTATGAAGGGCGGTTCGGGCGGCGGTGTCGATAGAATGCGGTGCGGCCAGGAAGACAGGGCGGCGGGCAACATAGCCGCGATCTCGTCCGCGTTTTCCAACGCGACGGGATGCTCCAATCCATCAAGTTGCACATATTGCGGTTCCACCACGTTCCGCTCCCATTTGTCGCTGATCATACCAGCGATTTCCCCCTATGCGTCAACGCAAGTCGACCTGCCCACAGTAAATCGCGGGCAGGCCGTTGATCAGGTGGGGATCACCCGGATCACTCTATTAGCGGCAGACTTTAACACCGTCTTCACGAGTCACAACGGTTCCGCCGCCGCTTTCGCATTCATCAGCCGTCACAACGCGGGGACCGCTGGGGCCGCTGGACGAGCTGGGCCCGGATACGCCGCTAGCCGACGAAGGCGAGCTGGACGATGAAGGCGAGCTGGACGCCGAAGGTGCGCTGGCCGGCGACGGTGCACTGGCTGGCGACGGTGCGCTAGCCGGCGACGGAGCGCTGGCAGGCGACGGTGATGAAGATGCGTGAGCAGCCGACAGCGTTGTCAGTGCAGGCACGGAATAAGCGGCCAATGCAAGCCCACCAATGCGAGTAAGCGCCTTGCGCCGTGAGTATACCTTGTTGTCTTCTTTGGTCATTTGCTCTGTCCTTTATTGATGTTCTCAGCGCCTTGTAATTTTGCGCCTCAACTCCTGATAGCACACCTATTATTTCAACAGCCTGAAAAGCTTTGTCAGCGTTTTGTCAGGAACCAGCCCAGCACACTACATTCAACGACATCGCGCGGCAAAGGAATGGCCGATTGATCAACGTACAGAACGAGGGTCTCGGCGGCTCCACAACGCGCTCTGCGCCCTACCCAATCTCGTCAATTGAACCGATTGAATTCGCCCATTGGCTGTGTTTTCTGGGTTTCAAGTGAAACGCCTCAAAGGCGCCATATTTAAACTTTACGCAACGGTATGTTTCGCGATTCATTTGCGAAGAACTTAGAACTTGGATCATGAATTTGACCTGCTATAGATTACCGAGACATGTCTTGGTACAATGTATAGGTCAGCTGGAGATTTCGAATGGCACAAAGCCAAACTTATGATGGCCGCGAAAATAAATTTGATGCTGGCAACAATGTTTTGAACCTATACCCTGACTACTTCACCTTCCATTTCATCACTGACGGCGATCTGGATGGCGTTGAAGATGCCTCAGGTGATCTTATTCTGGAAGCAAATGGTGGCGCCTCTGATCCCGATACCATGGTTGTCATTAATGGTGTTGCATACGAATTTATTGTAGAGGGCGTAGGAGAACTTCCGGTCGACGGCAAGGTCCCGGGAGCCGTTCAGGGCACTACTGTTGTAAAGATCGAGGTCGTAGGATTCCCGACAGAGCTTAAGATTATTTTTGCTCCTGATGGCTCCATTTCTGCGGCGACTTGGGCACAATTCGGAAACGGGAACATCACGCTTGATAATCTTGATACCGATCCGACTCCTGTTTGCTTCTGCAATGGAACTTTGATCAGAACTAATTCTGGAATCGTTGCTGTCGAAAGCTTGGCGAACGGAGACCGCGTCGTGCTCGAATCTGGGCAGACCGCAACAATTCAATGGATCGGGTCGCGCACATTCTCGTTGGTAGACTTGATGTTGACCGCTAGCGCCCGTCCGGTGTGTATCCCTGCTGGCGCACTTGGCAATGGCACACCCACCACTGACCTTTGGGTCTCGCCTCAGCACCGTGTTCTTGTCCAGGGCTATCTAGCCGAAACACTGTTTGGCGTACCTGAAGTACTGGTAGCCGCGAAGCATCTGGACTTTGGTGATCTTGCCAAGGGCAAGAAACGCCCTGCCGAGGTCAAGTATTTCCACATCCTGCTGGACAAGCATGACATGCTGATCGCCAATGGCGCCCCGGCGGAAAGCCTGTTCCTTGGGGATCAAGCGCAGACCATGCTGTCGGATGACGCTCTGGCCGAGATCGAAGCGAAGTTCCCGCGGGAAGATCACGCCGAAATGTGGAGTGACCAAACTGCTGCGCCTGTGTTGAAGGCATATGAGGGCGCAGTGCTTTCCGAGGCGCTGCAAAACGGTTTCCTACACACAGGCCGAATTGCTGCAAGTTCCCAGCATATGCCTCTGGCGAGCTAACCGAAAGCCTGTATGTCGGGCCGGAAAGCGTGAAAGCGCTGCCTGAAGAAGCCGTCGAGGAACTTCTAAACCTGCCCTCTGAACTGACGAGCCACGCAGGCCTAGATTCTATCGCGCGCCGCGTCGCAAAGCGCCACGAAGCAACGCTTCTTGCCACGGCCTGATCCAGATTGATTTGAAGCCCGCAACCCGTTTGCGGGCTTCACCATGCCCTGCCCTGCCCTACGCCAGACGGTTACCCTGACGCTGACATGGGCGGTATCGTACTGAAAACGCGGCAATCCTGAAAACTAGATACATAGTGCAGCCTGCCACCGCTCTTTCATGGTGGCGTATCGACATCGGGCCTCTTGTTTTGGGCTTTTATATTCACTAATTTGAATATATGATCTTGATCAAGTTTCCACCCGGCGACTTGTGTATGTTCATGAAACAATCTGGCACTGGACGTGTTGCATCTGAAAGCAACGGACATGGTTTGGGCCACTCACCGCAAAGGAGATTGCGATGCGTAGAATCGTCTTGCCCCTATTGGTTGCCTTGTTCCCGTTTGCGACCATGGCTGAAGAGCCCTTCGTCGCAAACAACGTTGACGTTACCGAATGGAAAGCCGTCTTCGGTCGGATTGAAGCGCGTGACCGTGTTCAGGCGCGATCACGGCTTGGAGGAACGATCATCTCAATCGCCGTCTCCGAGGGATCCAAAGTTGAGAAGGGCCAGCAAATCGCCAGCATCACCGACGAGAAACTGACCCTGCAGCTGAATGCGATTGATGCGACGTTGACCTCGTTGGAATCTCAGCTGGAAACGGCTTTGGCCGATCTTCAGCGCGGCGAAGACCTGCTGAAACGCGGCGTCGCCACCGCACAGCAGCTGGATCAGTTGCGGACGCAGGTGGATGTGATCAAGGGACATATCGGGACAGCTCAGGCTGAACGGAGTGTTCTTAAACAGCTGGAAACTGAAGGGGCTGTGCTTGCCCCAATCGGTGGCACTGTTCTTCAGGTGCCGGTCACCGAGGGATCTGTCATCATGCCCGGCGAAAGTGTCGCCGAGATTGGTGGCGGCGGATTCTTCCTTCGGCTCGCTGTGCCTGAACGTCATGCCGGCTACCTGCAAGAAGGTTCGGAAATTCGTATTGGCGGCGACGAAGGCGAGACCACCGGCGTTCTGGCCAAGCTATACCCTCAGATCGAAAACGGTCGTGTGATCGTAGACGTCGAGTTCGCGGGCATGGCTACAGATTTCGTGGACGCGCGCGTTCTGGTGCGCCTGCCGGTTGGCAAATCAACCGCGTTGCTGGTGCCTGCTGCATCTGTGTCCACCCGCATGGGGCTGGATTTCGTCACTGTCCTAGCGGCTGACGGCACTGAGACGCAGCGTACCGTCGTCACCGGCGGATCACGCCAAGCAGACGGCCACGAGATGATTGAAATCCTGTCGGGTCTGTCCGAAGGCGAGCAATTGGTGGCCAATCATGAGTGATCAACCACACACAACTTCTCTGGGCATCGCGGGCGGGCTGACCAAAGCGTTCATCGGCTCGGCGCTGACCCCTCTGATGATTTTAGCGGCCCTTGCCGTCGGCCTCGTGGCGCTGATCAGCTTGCCGCGCGAAGAAGAACCGCAAATCTCGGTTCCGATGGTGGATATCCATATCCAAGCGCCGGGCCTGAAGGCGGAAGACGCCGCAAAACTGGTGACCGAACCGATGGAATCCATCGTGCAGGGCATCAACGGTGTTGAACACGTTTATTCGCAGACCAGCGATGACTATGCCCTTGTGATGGCTAGATTTCTGGTCGGTACATCGGCAGATACCGCGATCTTGCGAGTACACGACAAGGTCCGCGCGAACATGGATCGCATCCCGGTCGGGATAAACGAGCCCTTGATCGTTGGTCGTGGAATTGACGACGTGGCCATTGTATCGCTGACGCTGTCGGCCAAACCTGCGGCGGACCAAACTACCGCAAACGACCTGACCCGCATTGCACGCAAGCTGCAGGTTGAAGTCGCAAAGATCCAAGATGTGGGTCTGACCTATCTGGTGGGCGAAAGCCCCGAAGCGATCCGCATCGCCCCTGACCCCGAGCGTCTGGCGCTGTATGGCGTGACCCTGCAGCAGCTGGTGGGCAAGGTCCAAGGTGCCAACCGCGCGTTCAACAACGGATATGTGCGCGATGGTGGTCAGCAGATTTTGCTGGCAACAGGTCAGACACTTCAGTCGTCTTCTGATGTGGCCAACCTGCTTCTGACCACGCGCGACAACCGTCCGGTTTACGTCCGTGACGTGGCCAATGTCAGCTTCGTGCCCGACACTTCGGACAAGATCGTCGCTAACGTCACACGCGGCGAAAATGGCGAGATCCTCCGCACACCCGCGATCACGCTGGCGGTCGCCAAACGTGCTGGTGCCAACGCCGTGGTCGTCGCTGAGGAAATCCTCCACCGCGTCCACATGCTGGAACACGACCTGATCCCTGACACCATTCAGATCGACGTCACCCGCGACTATGGGGAAACGGCAGACGAAAAAGCCAACGAGCTTCTGTTCCATCTGGGCCTGGCGACGGTCTCGATCGTGGCGCTGGTGCTGTTCACCATCGGCTGGCGCGAGTCCATCGTGGTGGCGGTGGTGATCCCGGTCACCATCCTGCTGACGCTCTTTGCGGCTTGGGTGATGGGCTACACCTTGAACCGCGTGTCGCTGTTCGCGTTGATCTTCTCGATCGGGATCCTTGTGGATGACGCGATCGTTGTCATCGAGAACATCGCCCGCCATTGGGGCATGCCCGACAAGGCGGATCGCGTATCCAAGGCCATTCGCGCCGTCGCCGAGGTGGGCAACCCGACGATTGTCGCCACCTTGACCGTTGTGGCCGCCCTTCTGCCGATGCTGTTCGTATCCGGCCTGATGGGGCCGTATATGAGCCCGATCCCGGCAAACGCTTCGGCTGCGATGATCTTTTCGTTCTTTGTGGCTGTGATCATCACGCCTTGGCTGATGATCAAGATTGCTGGAAAAGCACCTGCACATGACCATGACGACGAAGGACATCATGGCGGCGCTCTGGGGCGGATCTATGCCTCGGTCGCACGACCTTTGCTGAAGACCAAGACCATCAGCCTGACGTTCTTGCTGGTCGCCGCCGCGATCTCGTTCGGGTCGCTTGCGCTGATCTATACCAAGGACGTGACGGTCAAACTTCTGCCCTTCGACAACAAGTCCGAGCTGTCGGTCGTTATCGACCTGCCAGAAGGATCCTCGATCGAGGCGACCGATGCTGTGGCTCAGGCCGTGGCACGGGAAGCTCTGCAAATGCACGAGGTCGTGTCCGCACAGACCCATGCCGGGGCCGCCGCGCCCTTCAACTTCAACGGTCTTGTCCGGCACTATTATCTGCGTACGCAGCCGCATCTTGGCGATGTGCAGATCCTGCTGGACCACAAGGAACATCGCGAACGCACCAGCCACGAGATTGCGCTGGAGCTGCGTGACCGCTTGAACCAACTTGACCTGCCTGCTGGCACCAACGTGAAAACGGTCGAGCCGCCCCCCGGTCCGCCGGTTATGGCAACCTTGCTGGCCGAGGTTTACGGCCCCGATGCCGAGACCCGGCGCGAGGCTGCCAGTAAGATCCGTGCCGCGTTCGACAGCGTGCCCTTCGTCGTCGACGTCGATGACAGCTTCGGGGAACAACCGCGCCGTCTGCGCATCACGATCTCGCAGGACCAGCTGGAATTCTTCGGGGTGCAGGAGCAGGACGTCTTCTCGACGCTCGCGCTTCTGAACCACGGGCAGACCGTTGGGTATTCGCACCGGGGTGAGGGCCGCTATCCGGTCCCTATCATCGTGGAACGTGACAAGGCCGACCGGGTGCTGGACGAACGCTTCTTGTCCACGCCTATTCCCGCGAACGCCCTACCCGGTGCCCGTGGCGTGGTCGAACTTGGCGACGTGATCGAGATCACCGAAGAGAAGGCCTCGTACCCAATCTTCCGTCACAACGGACGCACGGCAGAAATGGTCACCGCCGAAGTCGCCGGAGAGTTCGAGGCCCCGGTCTATGGCATGATCGCCGTTGCCGAACAGTTGGACGCGATGGAGTGGGAAGAGGGCACAAAGCCCGAAATCCGCATGAACGGCCAACCCGAGGATGAAAGCATCGTCTCCCTGCTGTGGGACGGCGAATGGGAAGTCACCTGGGTCACCTTCCGCGACATGGGGGCCGCCTTTGCCGTGGCGCTTCTTGGGATCTACATCCTTGTGGTTATGCAGTTTGGCTCATTCAAACTACCGTTGGTGATCCTGACGCCCATCCCGTTGACGTTCGTTGGGATCATGGGTGGACACTGGCTGTTCAACGCGCCGTTCTCGGCACCGTCAATGATCGGGTTCATTGCCTTGGCGGGTATCATCGTGCGGAACTCGATCCTGCTGGTGGATTTCATCCGGCATGCCGATCCCGCGAAGGACAAGGTGGAAACGCTGATCGAGGCCGGCGCCATCCGCTTCAAGCCGATCCTTTTGACCGCCATTGCGGCGATGATTGGTGCTGCGGTCATCTTGGCCGACCCGATCTTCCAAGGGCTTGCCTTGTCGCTGCTCTTCGGCTTGCTCAGCTCGACCCTGCTGACGGTTCTGGTCATCCCCGCGATTTATCGGGTGTTCAGGACCTAAGCCAACCCAACAGGCAATGCCACGTTCTGGCAGATTGCACACAACACGAAGCAGTCCCAAATCTGGGGCTGCTTCTGCTTTGGGGGGTGAAGGTTGCGACCATCGGGTCAGGCCGAGTTGACGGCTGAGAAGGTTTCACCATCCACATGAGAACACTTCGATCATAGCGATTTGATCTCACCAGACATATGGAACCAGTCTGAAACGAACCCTATACGCATAGTCCGGATAGCCCGGCAACTCTTCCAGCAACGTCCGGTCTTCCAGTGCCGTTCTAAGAACTGAAATGATGACTGCGATCGCCACCGGGACAAGTGTCCACACCGAGCCTAGAGCACAAACAACTCCGAACAGGGAAAAGATGTTTCCGGCATATCCCGGATGTCGCACAAATCTGTAGGGACCACTGTCACATACCACGTGCCCTCGATCCGTTTGGATGATTACCACGCTGTAAAAAAAGCGGTTCTCTGCAAATGCCCATGCCGCGAAAGCGTACCCGAGCGAGATCAAGGCGAACCCAATGACGTTTAGCCAGAGCGGGAATTCGAGCGACCAATCAAACCGGTGATCAAGCCCTGCAACCATGACCACAGGGTACGAAATACTCAGCGCCATAAGGGGTGCGAGCACTTTGTCCCAAGGTTTTGCGTTTTGGATGGTTTTGGTGTTTTGACGCTCGGCCGTTAGTCCGGGGTGATGTTGTTCCGCCCACAACCGCCCACCAAACCCTGCTGCAACGATCAGAAGGGAATAGAGCCACGCCTGCCACCACTTGGGATCCCCGCCGCATATCAACAACACCAGCGGGATTAAAAGATACACCACGGCCAATCTGATCCAGTGGCCAAGGGATACGGCCTTGGCGGGCCGCTCGCTGCCTCTTTCACGCGACATGTCATTCCCCGGTTTGAAACAGGTTCAAGTGTATGCCCATCCCCTGGAACGCTCAACCAAACACCGCTTAGCTCAGCTCACAGGTGCGGGCTGCGACACAATGTCCATGGCGCTGCCGCATGTGCAACGATAGCGTTGGCCTGCGCGAAACCACCGGGGGACCAATGAACGGGAAGATTGTCATACGGCTGCTTTTGGCCCTGACGATCCTCGTCAGTGTGTTCCTGCGCCCACCCGGCACAATGCTGGTGCTCGATGGTGATACGATCACCTACGAGATCTGTAGTGGCAGCGATATGGAACCCGTCACCATCGCGCTTGATGGTGATACACAAGAGGAAATTGACCTCGGGTGCGATTTCTTCGCGGCACAGATCGGGGCCCTTCTGGCGACGACACCGTATTCGGTACCGACCGATGCCAAAGCCACCCGCGTGGTGTCATTGCCCCATGCCCACCGCTTCATCGGGCAAACCACAAAAACATCCAACGCGCCACGCGCACCCCCGCTTGTGAGCTGACTTCGACCAAATCCGAAATCAACTCACAAGGATCAAACCCATGACTCTCTTGATCAAGGCCGCGCAGATTGCTGCGGCTGCTACGTTGGCCCTGCCGCTGACGCTTGCCCCGGTGCATGCCGAAACCTCTCTTACCATTGCCGTGAAATCCGACCGCTATAGCGTCAAGGAAGACAAGTTCACGTTCACCACCCGTCGACCGGCGGCCCAGATCGCAGAGCCTGCGGTGCGACCCGACGCCAACTTCAACCCAAGCCCGCTGTTGTTCAAGGATTGGAGCTATGCGGACGGCATCTATACCGTCTCCCTGCAGGACGGTGTGAAGTTCTCGGATGGCACACCTTGGAACGCCGACAGCGCCATTGCGTCATTCAAACAGTATGACCAGAACAAATCTGACTTCCTTCAGCTGGATCAGGAAAGTTTTACAAAGCTGGGCGAGCATCAGATCTCGTTCCGGTCTGAGGTCGACTCGGCGCTGGTGATCGAGAACATGACTCACCGTGGCACCTCGCTGTTCCTGCCAAGCGACGATATGGCGGAAAACCCGATTGGCACCGGCCCTTATCTGCTGGATAGCTACGATCCCAAGCAGCAAATCACCGTTGTGCGCAACCCTGATTACTGGGGTGAAGCACCCAATGTGGACCGCATGACTTTCCGCTTCATCGGCGACGACAATGTCCGCCTGCTGGCACTGCAGAACGGCGAAGTGGATGTGATCGGCGAGGTGACACCACAGATGATGCTGTCGATGCCGAAAGACGGATCGGTTGTGCTGCACGAAAGCCGCCCGATCCGCTATGCCGCTCTGATGTTCAACATGCAGGGCAAGGCACCCTTTGACATCGCAAGCGATGTGAAAGTCCGTCAGGCGCTGGCCTATGCGATTGACCGCGCCACGCTGGCTCAGGTGCTTTGGGATGGTCGCGGTCAGCCCGCCAAGACGATCCTTCCCGGCTGGATGTTTAACATGGGCGATGACCATGCCAAGGGGTTCTCCTACGACCTCGGTCGCGCCAATGCGCTTCTGGACGAGGCTGGCTGGGTCATGGGCGCAGACGGTGTGCGCGAAAAAGACGGGCGCAAGCTCGCCCTGCGCATGGTGTCAGCCTATCCCAATGTCTCGACCGTGAAGCCGATGCCGGAAATGCTGGACCAGATGTTCGCGGCCATCGGCGTAGATATCGAGAATATCGAGATCGAAGACAGCGGCGTCTATTACGACAACTACTTCAAGACGGGTGAAGCGGACATCTATCTGGAATACGCGTCCAACAACAACACCGACCCGACCTATCTGCTCTACAACGTCTTCACGACCATGAGCCCATGGGGGTATGCGGTGACGTCGCCGGGCGGCAATGTCGATGAACTGGCTGCCGCCTCGCGGGTTGCCAAAAGCCGCGAAGAGGTGATCGAGCTTGTGCGTCAGGCCTATCGCGCAGTGATCGACGAGCATGTCTCGACCATCCCGGTCCTGACCGTGCCCAATTTCGTCCTGTCGCGCCCCGGTATCGACGTGCAGATGTCGGAATACGCGGATTGGATCGAATACGGTCATACGACCTTCACCAACTAAGCTGTCCTTTTGAAAAGGCAGGGCCCCTCGGGGCTCTGCCGTACGGATACCCTCATGTTACGTTTCACCTTAATTCGCCTTGCTGCTGCGCTGCCCACGTTGTTGGGCATGTCCTTTGTGGCATTCGCCATCGTGGCCCTTGCGCCGGGTGATCCGGTGATGATGGAACTACGCGCCATGGGCGTCGTGCCCAATCCCGAAGACATCGCCGCCATTCAGGCCGAATACGGGCTCGATAAGCCATTCTTCGCACGCTATTTCGACTGGCTCGGCCGCGCTGCACGGTTCGAGTTTGGCACCTCGGTTGCCACAGGCCGCACGGTCATGGCCGAGATCATGATCCACCTGCCCGCCACGTTGGCGCTTGCAGTCAGCGCACTGATCGGCGCCATCTTTATATCGCTGACATTAGGCAGCCTTGCCGTGATGGCCGGGCGCTTCACTGGTGCAGGCCTGCGGGGGATGACAGTCTTGCTGGTCTCGGTGCCATCGTTCTGGCTTGCCTTGCTGCTGATTTACATCTTTGTGCTTAAACTTGGCTGGGCGCGTTTGGTGGGGGATGGTTCCCTGTCCGACCTTGTTTTGCCAGCCGTGACCCTCAGCCTTGCCGTCGGTGCCGCGCTTGGACGTATGGTCTATGAACGCATTCGGTCGGAAATGAGCGAGGACCATGTCCGGCTCGCCATTGCCAAGGGCTTGGGCCCCTTACAAATCCTTGTCGGCCACGTCGCGCCGCGCATCATCGGACCTTTGGCAACGGCATGGGCCAATGCGTTTGGCGGGCTTTTGGGCGGGACGGTTATTGTCGAAAGCATTTTTGGCTGGCCCGGGCTGGGTCAGCTCATTCTCGAGGCCATCGCACAACGGGATTTCCCGGTGATCCAAGCCTATCTTGTGTTCATGGGGCTGATCTTCTTCGCCACCAGTTTGATCGCCGACCTCGCCGTGATCCTGTCTGATCCACAACTGCGCAGGAGGTTCTCAGATGAGTGATCAAAGCCTGCGCGTCCCCGCCTTGCGGATTTTTCCACGCCTAAGATGGCTGGCCAGTGCAAGCCGCACTCCACTTGGCCTTGGCCTCGGGATCTCGCTGCTTGTGGGCTTTGCATTGCTTGGGCTGTTGCCTGCTGTCCTCGACTTGCCGTCACCCGAACATATGGACCTGCGCGCCCGGTTGTCTGGCCCCACTGCCGCGCATCCGCTGGGCACGGATCATCTGGGGCGTGACGTGCTCGCCCGCTTGATGGGTGCAGTGCCTGTGTCCCTTGGGGCGGCACTGTCGGCGATGGCGGCAATCCTGGCCATTTCCCTGCCGTGGGGCGTCATTGCCGCATTGGCAGGTGGGCGCACCGATGCCGTGATGATGCGACTTGCCGACATCATCATGGCGTTTCCGATGCTGGTGCTGGCGCTGGCCATCATCGGCTTCATGGGCGCATCGCTTGAAGCATCGATCCTTGGGGTAGCCGCCGCCTGGTGGCCATCCAATGCACGACTGGTTCGCGCCCTTGTACTTTCGGCCAGCCACCGCGATTTCGTTCGTGCCGCCTATCTGTCCGGCGCCTCGCGCCTGCGCGTCGTGCTGCGCCACGTCTTCCCTCAGATCCTTCCGCCGCTGGCCGTGATCATTTCGCTGGAAACAGCCTCGGTGCTGCTGGCGCTGTCATCGCTCAGCTTTCTCGGCATCGGAGCCCAGCCCCCGACCCCGGAATGGGGCGCGATGTTGAACGAAGCGCGTCCCTTTTTCGCACAGGCCCCACATATGCTTATCGCGCCGGGTCTCGCGGTGACGCTCGCGGTCCTTGCCTTCAACCTAGTGGGTGAAGGCCTGCAATCGCTGCTCGACAAAAGGGAGCCATACCAATGGTAAATGCGTTGCAGGTAAGCGACCTTACCGTGTCCACCCCCGGCACCAAGCCATTGCTGAACGGGTTGGAGTTCTCGATACGGTCTGGAGAACGTGTCGGCCTCGTCGGTGCAAGTGGTTGCGGCAAGTCTTTGGCAGCCGCGGCGCTTACCGGGCTGCTACGGCCACCGCTTGCGCTTACACACGGCACGATCCGGATCGACGGACAAGACATTGGCGATGCCTCCCCACGCGTATGGCGCATGCACCGTGGGCGCAGAATTTTCCAGATATTTCAAAGCCCCAGCACCGCCCTGACACCCACACGCCGCATCGGGCCACAACTCGCCGAGGCGGCACGCATCGCTGGCGACACATCGGGGACAGCAGTTGAACGTGCTCTGGAAACTGTTTCACTCGCCCCTCATGTGGCGGGGTTCTTCCCCTATCAATTGTCCGGCGGCATGAAGCAACGGGTGCTGATCGCCATGGCGCTGATCTTGCGCCCAAACATTCTGATCGCAGACGAGCCGACGACCGGGCTTGATGTTCTTACTGAACGCGATGTTCTTGCGGCGCTCAATACCATGGCCGACGAAACTGGTGCCGCACTTTTGTTCATCAGCCATGACCTGCGCGCAGTTGCCGAAGTGGCCAGCCGCACACTTGTCATGGAAAACGGGCGCCTTGTAGAGGACGCCCCAATCGCTGAACTCGCGCAATCAAAGGCACCGGCTGCGCGCCAACTTGCAAAGGCCGCCGATGCGCTGCAAGCCGCATGCTGACGGTTCGTGGCCTCTCCAAGCGGTTCCACGGACGGGATGTGCTTAGCGACATTGACCTGAACATAGCGGCAGGTGAAGTCGTCGGGTTGATTGGCCATTCCGGCGCGGGGAAATCTACCCTTGCGCGCTGCCTTGTGGGTCTGGAACGGGCTGAAAGAGGCGAGATCCTGTTGGACGGTGCGCCAATTACACCGGGCGAAGGCGCTGCGCGCCAAAACATCCAGTATCTGTGGCAAGACCCGACCCAATCCCTTAGCCCTTACCTCACCGCCAAGGGGGCTGTGATGGAAACCCTGTCGGGGTTTGGCGTGGGCACTTCGCAGGCAAGAAACACTCGGGCAATAGAACTTCTGAACTCGCTGGGCATACCCCAATCGATGCACGAACGCCGTCCGCACGCACTGTCTGGTGGACAAAACCAACGCGTCGCGCTTGCCCGTGCGCTTGCCGCCGCACCGCAAGTGCTCATCCTTGATGAACCACTGTCTTCGCTGGATCTGGCCACACAGGTCAGCACAATTTCAGTGTTGCGTGAAATTCATGCCGAATCCGGTCTGGCCATGCTCATCGTCAGTCACGATCTGGCACCCCTTCGGCAACTGGCCGACCGTGTTCTCGTTCTGGATGAGACCCGTATTGTCGAAGACCTCCCGATGCGCCGCTTCTCTCAGGACGCATCGCACCCGCTCTCAAAGGCCTATGCGGAAACGCTCCAACCTGCGTCTGAATAAGGCTGCTTTTCCCGGCGCTGCTGACCGCGCCAGAACGACAATTTCTGCACGGTGCACTTGGGGCGGATTTGGCCGTTTCAATCGCGGCGCTTATAGCTGTTTTTCGGCAAAGAATTGCCCCGAACGTGGCCCGTCCTCCACTCGAAAAACTGTCAATTTTGTGTCGATTTTTAGGCTTATTGACAGGGGAAATCCGCGTCTCTAACCTCGCGTCATGTAGTTGGGGGAAGGGTGACCGAAAGTGCAGGAAAACTGCCACGGCGCTCTGTGTAATATATAGATGATTTTTCGATGGTTGAGCGTGTCCCGGGGTGGCTGGGGTGTCGCTAAAAAATTAACCTGTTACGTTTCTAGACTCGGTCTTTTGGCTGGCCTTAATGTGTTGGCTGGGGCGCCCGCATGGGCCAATGATCCCTGTATCGAGGACAATGGGGGCGTCGTCTCTGGCGCGATCGTCGAGGTCTTCTGCGAAGGCGACCAATCCGACGGCGTTCACTTTCCAAAATTCACCTATGTTCCCATGGCCGGGTGGCATCTGGTCAATCCATTCAATCCAAACACATTCTCTGAGATCGAGATCGCCTATCTGGACGGCCCGATTGTCACCAACAACATCTCGGCCATTCGCTTACTTACCTATGCACAGCCCTATCTGGACTACGGCCATGACTTCGAGGCGCGGCTTCTGCCGGATGGGGCCGGACGATACATAGGTGCCAACGGTGTCGGGGCTTCTGCGGTTGAGCTCAGTTCGTATGGCGCGTTCTTGATGCAAGGGGATGTGAACTTCCCATACCTTGATGAGCGCTTCGGCTTTTCTGGCAGCGATTTGTCTTTACGGATCGACAACTCGTTCCCAAGCCGTACTGCCGGTGACGGGGCGATCTATTTCGACAACACTCTGCATGACTTCGGCCATGATCGAACCAATGCCCAATACGCAAACTGGGCCGCGGGCAATGCCTTCTCGATGGTGACAACCGGTCACCGTGGACATGGCGTTGTCATGGCCAGCGCGGGTGGCCACGGGTCCGGTGGGTCAAGCGACCGTACATACGGGGGACCGGGTGGCCGGGGCGGAACGCTTGGCGGTATCGTTCAGGGCTATATCACCACCTATGGCAACGATGCGGCCGGGATCTTGATGCGCAGTCTGGGCGGCAATGGCGGCAATGGACACAATGGTACCGTGTTTGGCTCGGGGGGGTCTGGCGGCGTCGGCGGTCACGGAGAATATGTTGTCCTGAATAACATGGCCTCGATCAATACATTTGGGTACCGGTCCTCGGGCATCGTGGCGCAATCGTTGGGCGGCGGAGGCGGTCTGGGCGGCAATGGCGGCTGGGTGTCTGGATCCGGCGGTGCAGGTGGTTCAGCCTCGCGTGGGGACATCGTTCAAGTGACCAACCAGAATTGGGCCAGCATCGTCACGCGCGGTGCCGGTGCAAACGGTATTCTAGCGCAATCCATTGGCGGATTTGCCGGAACAGCCGGATCCGGGGGCTATTTGTTCTCGGCGGGCGGAAACGGACGGTCCGGTGGCAACGGCGGCGGTGTCTTCGTGACCAACAATGCCTCAATCGACACCTATGGCGCTTATGATGCCGTGGGTATTTTGGCACAAAGCATCGGCGGTGGCGGCGGTGCGGGTGGCGCAGCGGATGGTTTCTATGCCATTGGCGGCACAGGCGGCCTTGGCGGCGACAGCTCCGGGCTTCAGGTCACCAATCGCGGCACGATCAACACCCATTGGGGTCTGCGCAGCCACGGCATTTTGGCGCAATCCATTGGTGGTGGCGGCGGCGTCGGCGGCAATGCCTCGGGCGCGGGTGCTCTGGGCGGCAACGGCAATTCGGCCGGGTCTTCGGGTCAAGCCATCGTCGAAAACTCTGGGGCGATCTATACGGCCGGACGGGACGCAATCGGCATCTTCGTGCAGTCCATCGGCGGCGGTGGCGGTCATGGCGGCAACGCCAATGGTATGGCCGCAATCGGTGGGCGTGGCGGGTTTGGCGGCAACGCCCATTTCGCCATCGTGCGCAACAGTGGGCACATTTCCACGAGGGGCAACTACGCGGCCGGGATTTCAGCACAATCCATTGGTGGAGGCGGTGGCACGGGGGGATCGGCGGTGTCGTCCGGGCCATTTGCCTCGTTCGCACTGGGTGGAAGCGGCGGATTTGGCGGCGTTGGGGCCTCGGTGAGCGTCACCAATACGGGCGGCTTCAACGGATCTGCCAACATCACAACACGCGGAAGATTCGCGGACGGCATTCTGGCGCAATCCATCGGTGGCGGCGGCGGCAATGGCGGGGCTGCGATGGCCAGCTCGTTCGGCGTTGGATTTTCGGCGGCGTTTGCCATCGGTGCCAATGGTGGCGTCGGAGGCGGCGCTGGCAGTGTGAACGTTGCCTATCGCGGCGCGATCTGGACCGGGGGCGACTGGTCCAATGCGGTACGCGCCCAGTCCTTGGGCGGCGGTGGTGGCAATGGGGGCTATGCAATCTCAGGATCGGCCTCAACGACCGGCGCTCTTGGCTTCGCGCTCGGCGGATCTGGTGAAACTGGCGGACAGGCACAGAGCGTGAATGTCACGACATATCATAACCTTACCACACGTGGAGATCGCTCGTCTGCGATCCTTGCGCAATCCATCGGCGGCGGTGGCGGCAATGGCGGGTTCGCTTTCGCAGGCGCGATGAGCGGCGTCGGAAGCCTGAGCTTCGCCTTGGGCGGCGACGGCGCACGAGGCGGCGGCGGTGCGAACGTGGCTGTCGACAGTCACGGAAATATCGCGACACGCGGGCTGATGTCCTCGGGCATCGTTGCGCAATCCATCGGCGGCGGTGGCGGCAACGGCGGCCACTCGATGGCGCAGAGCTTTGGCGGCGTTGGCGCAGGATCGTTGGCCTTGGGCGGCAGCGGGTCGCTGGGCACTTATGCCGGGCAGGTCTCGGTCACGTCGCGTGGTCAGATCGACACATCGGGTGATGGGGCCCACGGGATCGTTGCACAATCCATCGGTGGCGGCGGCGGAAATGGCGGATTCGCCATTGCGGGCTCGGCCAGTGGCGGGGGTGCCCTGTCGGTGGCCGTGGGCGGCGCTGCCGGTGGTGGTGGCGGCGGGCGTACCGTCACGGTAACCACATATGATCGGATCGGCACCCAAGGCGACCATGCCACAGGCATTCTGGCGCAATCTCTTGGCGGCGGTGGTGGCAATGGCGGAATGAGCCTTGCCGCAGGTGCCTCGGGCAAAGGGGCGCTGTCTGTTTCGCTTGGGGGCGCAGGCGGCAATGGTGGCTATGCCCAGCGCGTCTCGGTGACCGCAAACGGAGCCATCGTCACCGCAGGCGACATGTCCTCTGGCCTTGTGGCGCAATCTATCGGCGGCGGTGGCGGGCGTGGCGGCATGACGATTGCCGGCGCACTGTCCGGGTCCGCATCAGGCAGCCTTTCCCTTGGCGGCAAAGGTGGCAGCGGCGGTCACGGTGGACAGGTTTGGGCCAATGCGGCCGGGCTGGTTCTGACACAGGGCGACGGTGCGACCGGCGTTCTAGCACAGTCCATCGGCGGCGGCGGCGGAGACGGTGGCATGGCGATCAGCGCATCTGCCAGCTTCACTGCCAGCGCAACAGCCAGCATCGGCGGAACAGGCGGCCTCGGCGGCAATGGCGCACGGGTAGATCTGCGCGCCTCGAACGGGGCGTGGACCTTTGGCGACAACGCAAATGCACTGGTGGCACAGTCCATCGGCGGCGGTGGTGGCAATGGCGGAATGTCCAGCTCTGGCAGCTTTGCGGCTACGGGCTCGGTCGGGCTGGGGTTCGGCGGAGCTGGTGGCATTGGCGGACACGGCGGCCGGGTTGACGTTGTCGTCAACAATTCGGCCATCCCGGACCGCAACATCGAAACCTATGGCCACAATTCGACGGCGGTTCTGGCACAGTCCATTGGTGGCGGCGGCGGTAATGGTGGCTTTACGGCCTCCAGCGCGAACGCAGGCACCGGCAGCGCCACGATGGCCTTCGGCGGCTCTGCCAGCATCGGCGGACGCGGTGGCTATGTAACCGCCAGCGTAACCGAGAGCATCCTGACCAAAGGGGATCTGTCCCATGGTCTGGTGGCGCAGTCTATTGGCGGCGGCGGCGGAAATGGCGGCTTCGCCCTATCCGGTGGCTTCGGCGGTAACCGGGCCACCCTGGCGATGGGCGGAACCGGCGGCAACGGTCAGTATGGCGGCGCGGTGACAGTCTCGCTGGGCACCACGGCCTTTGACACATGGGTGCACACCGAAGGAGACGGCTCTGTCGGTGTCTTGGCGCAATCCATCGGCGGTGGCGGCGGAAATGGCGGCTTCGCGATTGGGGCAGATGCCTCGAACAGCGCATTTACAGCCGGACTTTCCATGGGCGGATTTGGCGGCACGGGCGGAAATGGCAACACGGTCTCTTTGACCAATCGCGCCACAGTCAGCACGCTTGGCGATCACGCCACAGGTCTTTCAGCACAGTCGATCGGCGGTGGCGGCGGCAATGGCGGCTTTGCCGTCTCGGGCGGACTGAACGCAGGCACCGCAGCGCTTAACGTCGCACTGGGCGGCGCAGGCGGCGCAGGTGGCGCGGGCAGCAACGTTATTCTGGCAAGCTACGACGATATCGTCACTGCGGGTCGCTTCTCGGGTGCGATCCTTGCGCAATCAATCGGTGGCGGCGGCGGTAACGGCGGCTTCTCGGCTTCGGCAGGTGTGTCCACAACTGCAAATGGCGGATTTACCCTTGGCGGACGCGGCGCGTCCGGCGGTTCAGCTGGGGCAGTGACAGTCAGCGCCGAAGGCCAACTGCAAACGACCGGAGATCACTCGGCCGGAATTCTGGCACAATCCATCGGCGGCGGTGGCGGCAATGGCGGCATGGCGATCACCGGCGGGTTCAGCAGAACAGCCTCGGCCCGGGTGAGCATTGGTGGTCGTGGCAGTTCCGGTGGTGCCGGTGGCACTGTGCGTGTGACCAATGCAGCCACAATCAATACTGCGGGTGACTACTCCATCGGCCTTGCAGCACAGTCTATTGGCGGCGGGGGCGGCAATGGTGGCTTTACCATCGGCGGCACGCTGGCCAGGTCCGCCAGCCTTGGCGTGACCATCGGTGGATCGGGCGCAGGAGCCGTGCACGGCGGAACGGTCGAAGTTACGAACACTGGCGCCATCACGACGGGTGGTGCGCAGTCAGACGGGTTGCTGGCACAATCGATTGGCGGCGGCGGCGGCACGGGCGGCTTGTCTGCAGGTCTGGCTGGTGGCGGGAATTCTGCTTCGCTTCGACTGGGCGGCAGCGGGTCAGGCGGCGCCAATGGCGGCGCGGTCAACGTGACGCAAACTGCAATGATCCTGACCCAAGGTGATGACAGCGCCGCGATCCGGGCCCAGTCCATCGGCGGTGGAGGCGGCAATGGCGGCTTCTCGCTTGGCGGCACAGCCAGTTCGGGTCGCGCGGCGACCGTCAGCCTTGGTGGCAACGCCGGCAGCGGCGGGCGGGGCGGTACGGTGACCGTCAACAACTCCGGAGATCTGTTTACACTGGGCGACCGCTCGGCAGGGCTGGTGGCGCAATCCATTGGCGGTGGCGGTGGTGCGGCCGGATCCGCTGGCAGCTTGTCGATAACCTCGGGCAATGCATTGACGCTTGCGCTTGGCGGCAACGGCGGCAACGGCGGCAATAGCAGCGCTGTGACCGTAGCCAATTCCGGCACCGTATCGACAGTTGGCGAAGGCGCCCAAGCGCTTTTGGCACAGTCCATCGGCGGCGGCGGCGGTACTGCGGGCGGCACCTTGTCCTTGCGGGCAGCGGGCGCGGCATCGGCCAGCCTGACCATCGGCGCCAGTGGCGGCATCGGTGGCTCGGGCGGCACTGTGGACCTGACCCAAACCGGGCTGGCAGGTGGCGGTACCGTGCTGCAGACACGTGGCCAAGGAGCAGAGGCCATGCTGCTGCAATCCATCGGCGGCGGTGGCGGCAATGGCTCTTACATTATTGCGGGCGGTGGCAACAAAGGGTTTGGCGGCAGCCTGTCCATAGGGTCCAGCGGCGGCGCAGGTGGCAACGGTGGCACGGTCACCGGGCAAGTTGGTGCGGCCGGCGCTTTGATCAATGTTTATACGCATGGCGATGACGCAGCAGCGATCCGCGCGCAGTCCATCGGCGGAGGCGGCGGCAACGGCAGCTTCACGATGGCTGCACAGGGGACAAGCGGTGCCGGTCTGAGCCTGACCATGGGTGGTCGCGGTGGATCTGGCGGCGCAGGCAGCGCGGTCACATTGGAGCAACTGCACGCCAATATCTACACGGCGGGCGCAGGCAGTGCTGGCATTTCGGCGGAAAGCATCGGTGGCGGTGGCGGCTCGGCGAACGTGCATCTGTCGGGCGCATTCTCGAAATCGAACGCTCTGTCACTGCAACTGGGTGCAGATGGTGGCACCGGATCGCGTGCGGGTGACGTGCGGATTGTGTCCAATGGGCAGGTGATCACACAGGGCGTGAATGCAGCGGGTATCATCGCGCGGTCACTGGGCGGCGGCGGCGGCAATGCCGGTGTAAATGCCGGCCTGGCCCTTTCCTCGAAATCCAACGGGGTTGCCGTCACGCTGGGCGGCACGGGCGGCAGCGGCGGACATTCCGGCGCAGTCACGGTGGTGTCCGGTAGCGTGATCGACACAGCCTCGGATGGCAGCGGCGGCATCATGGCACACGCGATTGGCGGCGGTGGCGGCACCGGCGGCTTTGCCGGAGCATTTGCCGGATCGTTCTCGGATGGCAAAACGCTGAGCCTGCAGCTGGGCGGCAATGGTGGCGTTGGTCATTTTGGTGGCACAGTGGACGTGACGTCGAACGGCGCCATCCTGACACGCGGCGCCGATGCGACAGGCATCAGCGCGTTGTCGCTGGGTGGCGGCGGTGGCTCGGGCGGCGGCGCAATGGCCTTCAACTTCGCCCTAGACAACGAAGCGACACAGCTGGCGCTGGCCAACGGTGGATCAGGCGTAACGGGTGGCTATGCCTCAGGGGTTACGGTCACCAATATGGCCTCGATCGCAACAGGTGGCACGCGCAGCCATGGCATCACAGCCCAATCCATCGGTGGTGGTGGCGGCAACGGCGGACAAGCCGTGGCAGGTAGCATCATTGCGAAAAAAGCCGGCTCGGGCGCAAACCAGTTCTATGTGGCACTTGGCGGTTCCGGAGGAGACGGAAACCACGCGGGTGCTGTCGATGTTCAAAACCACGCTGGCATCACAACGCTGGCTGGCAACTCCCACGCGATCCTCGCCCAATCGATCGGCGGCGGTGGCGGCACTGCCAATCAAGCGCTATCGATCGGCTTTTCGGGCGCGGACAGCACAGCCTTCGGCTTGTCGCTTGGTGGCGACGGCGGAACGGGCGGCTATGCCGATCAGGTCGCTGTCACCAACAGTGCCGCGCTTTACACCCAAGGTGTTCTCAGCCGAGGTATTCAGGCCCAATCCATCGGTGGCGGTGGTGGTGCAGGTGGCTTCACCGGCAGCGCTGCTTTGGGACGCGGTGGTGACACCACCCAATATGCGTTCTCGATCGGTGGCGCGGGCGGCGACGGCAATATCGGCGGCGCGGTCAGTGTGACCCATTCTGGCTATCTGTTGACCACCGGAGCGTTCTCGGAAGGTGTTCTGGCGCAGTCAATTGGCGGCGGTGGCGGCGCGGGCGGCTCTGCCCTTGCGATGACGCGCGCAACAACGCCTGCGACCGGCCAGAGTGGCGATCCCGCACGCAACCTTGCGGTTGCCGTTGGAATTGGCGGCCAAGGAGGCACCGGCGCACACGGAGGCACCGTGACCGTGGATATCGACGGGATCGTGAACACATTCGGCCTGAACTCGCACGGTGTCATGGCACAATCCATCGGCGGCGGCGGCGGTTCAGGCGGGAATTCCAAGGCCGTGACGATCTTTGCGGGAACCGCTGACACGAACCAGCCCAACGGGCCGCAGAACCGCTCGCGTGTTCTGACCATGGGCGGCGACGGCGGCGCGGCTGGCAATGGCGGCGATGTGACCGTTGAAAATGACAGCTGGATTGTGACCTATGGCGCGAATGCGTTCGGCGTCATGGCGCAATCGGTTGGCGGCGGCGGCGGTGTCGGCGGCCATGGTGAACACGGCAAACCCACCATAGATGAACTGGTGGCTATCGGGGGCGATCTGGTCGCGAACCTGCCGACCCTCCCTGCCCTACCAGCGTTCCCGTCGCTGGGATCCCTGCCCGGCTTGCCCGGCGCGACGGGTCTTCCCGGTCTTCCCAGCCTGCCAAACCTTACCAGCTTGCCTGACCTGCCAAGCCTGAAGGATCTGGGCAGCCTGCCCGGGTTGAATGGCGCGACTGTGCCCGGACTTCCGGGTTTGCCCGCGCTGCCTGGGCTGCCAGTGGTCGCGGATCTTCCCGAAGCACCGGATGTCCCGGGTCTTCCGCCTGCACCCGATGCCCCCACCGCCCCCGAGCCCCCTGAAGCGGACGAGGAAGAGGATGGTGTAAGCCGGTTTGAGATTGCCGTCGGCGGTCGCGGCGGTGCCAGTGGTGATGGCGGTCTGGTAACCGTGACCAACCGCGGCAATGTGATGGCGTTGGGCGAAGGGGCCATTGGTGTCTTTGCACAATCCGTCGGTGGCGGTGGTGGCCTTGGCGGCTACGGCGCCGTGGGCGAGACTGGCACCATCGGGCTTGGTGGCTCGGGTGGTGCTGGCGG
This sequence comes from Aliiroseovarius pelagivivens, assembly GCF_900302485.1. Taxonomy (NCBI): domain Bacteria; kingdom Pseudomonadati; phylum Pseudomonadota; class Alphaproteobacteria; order Rhodobacterales; family Paracoccaceae; genus Aliiroseovarius; species Aliiroseovarius pelagivivens. The sequence continues at coordinate 2,213,231 of NZ_OMOI01000001.1, forward strand.
CAATGGCGGGAATGTTCGGGTCACGAATGAAGGCCTTATCCTAACCGCTGGAACCGCAGGCTATGGCATTTTCGCGCAATCCATTGGCGGTGGCGGCGGAATGGGCGGCAATGTGGATCGTGGCGTACATGGCGAGGAAAACACCGACGCTTTGGCATTTGGTGCCTCGGGCGGAGCTGGCGGCAATGGCGGCGACGTCACCGTTGTCAGCCGGGGTGCCATTGTCACGCTGGGTGACGGCGCAACGGCGATTTTCGCACAATCGGTTGGCGGCGGCGGCGGCGTTCTTGGCAAGATCGGCCAAGGAACTGGGCTTGTCGGCAGCACAGGTGCCATCGGTACAGCGGGCAATGTGGTTGTGGATCACACGGGCACGATCATCACCGCCGGGGACGGCGCACACGGTATCTTCGCCACTTCGCTTGATGGCGCTGGGGCACCCTCTGGCAACGTGACCGTCAACTATACGGGCGACATTACTGTTCTGGGTGAAAATGCCCATGCGATCATTGCGCAAACTACTGCCATCGGTGGTCCGGCAAACCGGGTCGAGATCGGCATCGGCAAAGGATCGACCGTCACCGGCGGAACGGACACTGCCACCGTGTCTCTGGTAGGCGGCACCGACAACACGCTGAACAACGAAGGGCAGCTGCAGTCCTCCGGCGGGTTGGACGCCACCGTAATCGAAGCCCAAAGCGGCAATGACGTGATCACCAACGCGGGAATTTTCGTAGGCACGTTCGATCTTGGGGCCGGGCAGAACCTGTTCGACAACCAAGATGGCGGTCTGATGCTTCTTGGCGAGCGGTCCTATCTGCATGATGGCAGCGCGGGCGCGTCGGGGCTTTTGATGAATGCAGGCGAGCTGTCGTTTGGCGACACCGGCTATTTGAATTACGCAGCGCGTCTGGCCGCGTTTGACCCCGCGCAAAGACCTGCGACGTTGGACGACCTGCATCTGACCGGAGATTTCCAGCAGGCAGCAGTCGGGACCACATTCATCGACCTGGATTTCGGAACCCGCACCGCAGATCACCTGATCAACACGGGATACGCGAACTGGGATGGAACGCTGTCCGTCCTGACCTATAACTCGACGCATTTGCGGTCTGGCATTTCGCGTGCCCGTTTCTCGACGGCATCTGAAGGTGCGGATATGGGTGGGCTAAGCCTTGATATCGCGCCCAGCGCAATCGTCGACTATCGGATTGCGGCACTGTCTGCGACCCGACTTGCCGTGGAATGGGACGTGGATTTTGCGCCCGAAGACGCCAATTTCAACCGCAACCAGACATCGCTTGGCGATCATCTGAACTCGGCCTTCAAAGGGGGCGCCCCAACTGGATTGCAGGGCCTCTCGGCAGCTCTGTTTTCTGTGCCGGATGCAAGCTATCTTCCGCTGCTCTATGACAGCATGAACGCCGACGTCTATGCCGCCCGCAAAGCGAGTGATCACCTAGGTCTACTGGGCTTCTCGGAACGGTTTGGTCGCTGTGATCTGTCTGAGGTGCAATCCAGCTGCCTCACGTTCAGCTTTGCGAGCGAAAAGAGCCGTCGCACCGGGGATTTCGAACATCAGGACCAGGCGACCTCTCGTGCATCTGCGCAGCTAAGTGCAGCAAGTGTGTTGGACAATGGCGCACGACTGGGGTTCGGGCTAGATTTCGGCTCGCACAGCACCAGCCATATGAATGCCGGAGCCAGCGCCTCGGGGCAGCACACAATGTTGGGGCTTAGCTATGATGTGGCGAGATATGGAATTGATTGGACCTTTGGGTTGGTCGCAGGGCAAGCCAGCTCGGATATCAAGCGTCACCCATTCATTGGCGGCTCGACCGAGGGGACACTGACCACCTCTAGTATTGCCCTGTCCCTTGGGGCCGAAAAACAGTTTGATCTGGCACATGGCCTGTTCGTCCGTCCGGGCGCGCATTTGAGCATCGGTAAGACTTCATCACAAGCAACCCGTGAACGCGGCGGAGATCTGGGTCTGACATTGGAACAAAGCGCGGACTGGTTCGTGGTCTTTACGCCCTCCGTCGAACTGGGCTTTGATGGTCCGGTCCAAGACGGCTGCCGCGCGCGTTGCAGCTCGGTCATCGGTGGGTTGAAACTGTCGCGTCAAACCTATCTGGGCAACCGCTCGGCCAGCGCCACAGGCCGGTTCATTGCCAGCCCGGCAGGATCCGACCCGTTTACCGTAACGGATGCGTTGGAGGACAGCTGGGCGGTAGAAGCATCCGTCGGAATAGAGTTCGCACCGCAAACCTCGGCCGAGATCGTGGCCGAGCGTCGCTGGCTTGGCAAATCGACGTCAAACAGCGTCGGTTTCCGGTTCGAACACGCGTTCTAAATCGGCTTATTCAGCAAGTTTGATCGCGTCGAAGCTTTGTGCAAATCCATCAAGCTGAAGGGTAAAGCTGACGTCCTGATCAGGCGACATCCGGAATGTGAGGGGCTGGGTGCCTCCGGATAGAAACATGTCCGAAACCTCGCCCGAGAACGGCGTGCGCGCATAGCAAGCGGCGGTGTCACAGGTTTCCAGCGCCAAGGTGATATTGCCAAGAGTTACGCCAGACGGGATGTGCACACCGACAGGCAATTCAACGGACAAAAGCGCATGGCCTGGAAGATCAAGTTCTTCTGACGTGACCACGGTGCTGCGCACGATGGGCGCACCGCTCTGCGCGTCCACCACGGTTTGTGTTGCACGGCACACCAGCGTGCCCCCGCGAACTGCAGATATGCACTGTTCTTGCCAATTCCGCGCCTCTTGCGCCTGCGCGATCATGGGGAGCGTGGTAACAAACAGGCAAGTTGCAACAATACGTTTCATCGGGACCTCATATCTGGTGTTCGTCGCGCAAATTGCGCCTTTCGGATCAGAAGGCGAGAAGCGATTGCCTGTGTCAAGCATTGCCTGAAGCGGCGCAGCAATTGTGGGGCATTGTGGTGAAAAGGGGCCGGTAGAAGCTCTTAAGCGATGCGCTTTCTGTTCTCACGCTTTGGAGCTTGGTGCGCATCAATTTTGGCACTGGTGGCCGGGGGTTTGCAAAGGGCTGGTTTCGCACGAGCCCAGAGGCCGGATATCAAACCATTTCCAATCTAAGTGACTGAGGCAATGAACGCCCAACACACCAAACGAGCTGCAGGTATTTTCAGGCACCCCTGACTAAGTCAGGAGTGCCTGTCTTTATTGCGAGGTCCGCTGACTTCCGTTCAGCTTTTCTTCAATTCATCCAGAACCTTACCAACCTGTGCCTTTGTGTCTTCATAGACCTTTTCATTGGCGTCACGGGTGGCCTCGGCCATCTCTTGCATCAGGCCAAATGCTTTTTCCATCGTTTCGGAATAGGCCGTCGCGTTCTTGCTGGCGGCCTCAGTTGAAGTGTCAACGTTCTGTGCATAGTCCTGTGCAGCAGCGGTCAGTTGATTAAAGATTTCCATTTGGCGGGCCATCAGCGACTGATAGGTTTCTGCCGCAGATTTGTTCGCTGCAACCATAGCATCGAAGTTGCGTTTGTTTCGCCCCATAGCGTCTGAAACGTCGCCCCCTTGTGCGCCCATATCTGGCATTTGGTCCATCAGGGCTTGGGGATCGAACATTTCCTGTAACTTCTCCAAGTCGAACATCTTGAACATTTCACTGGGATCAAAAGGGTTTTTGTTGGGGGTCTTGGCCATGGATCGTTCCTTTTTGTTGATGGCGGCTGACCCAAAAACAGGTGAAGCCGCATCGGTGTCACCCAAAGGCGGTACGCTCGCATTTCGGGTGGAATATGACAGCGATGTTACCCACAAATAGTCAACCTGCAAACCTTACCGTCCCGGATAATGACTACTGCCCGTTTCCGTCCATCAGACGACGGCTGCGTTTCCAGCCCCCCACGCGTCGATTATGTAAGCAGGGTGCGCATCTTCGAGCGGACCTTCCGCAGGTGTGCAGCGCGGCTGGTCGGGGTGGATTTGTCCATCGCGTAATGTGCCACAAAGCTGGTTTTGCAGCGCAGTGCCAGCAGTGCGCGCACGCCGCGTAGGAACGTGTTTTTGCCGGGGGATCCCATCATATGTGTCAACGCAAGGCTGGCGCCGCAGGTGGTGAAAACGCCAAGGCGGGTGATATGTGCCAGCCCACGCGGGATCGTGTCACTGTCCCCAAGCGTTGGATCAAAAGCCACGCCGGGTAAAAGACAGCGTTCCAGCCAACCTTTCAGCATCGCAGGCGCGCCATAGCACCAAGTGGGATAAATGAAGACCAGTGCATTGCACCACAAGATGCTCTCGACATCTTCCTCGAGCCCACGACGGTTGCGCCCGGTATCCAGATAGTTGCGCAGCTCATCCGCTTCCATCACTGGATTGAATTCGCGCGCATAAAGGTCGTTGACGCGGACCTCGGCCCCGGCTTCTTGGATCGTATCCAGCACCGCCTCTTTTACCGAGGCGTTGAAGCTTTCGGGTGACGGGTGACAAAACACGACGAGAACCCGGTTATTTATTGCGTCGGACATAGGGGGCTCCATACCGGCCGTATCTGTCGATACCAAGGTGTTATCGCCTGCCGTACAGGTCATCAAGCTCTTGAAACTGCGGAATACTACGTGTGATGGCTTGGCCGCTGCGGACCACGATGCGATCCGATTGCGGGCGGGCGAAAAGCTCGGACCAATTGCGCGCGTTGAAGATCACCATATCCGGTGCGCCACCCAACAGATCGGGTAAATCAAACCCACAGGCCTGCGCGGGTGTTTGAGAAACAGATTTCGGCCAATCCGTCCCCGCGTGGTTCAGATGCGCAATGCGGGTCGCATCGCGTAGGACGTCAAACATATCCAGATCCCCGAACGGGTAATACGCATCGCGCATGTTGTCAGAGGCAAAACTGACCGGAATGCCACGGGCCTGCATTTCCTGCACCAAGGTCATACCGCGACGGCGTGGGGTGCGGCCCGGCTGGTGATCTTGCAGGTGCAAATTGACCAAGGGCAACGACACGACGTGCAATCCGGCCTTGGCGACAAGGTCCAAGGTCTGCACGGCGCGTGCCTCGGACTGTGCCGACAGCGCGCAGGCGTGGCTCACGGTGACAGGTAGGTCAAACCCGATTTCGGTAACCGTCTCGGCAAGAACACGCAGACATTCCGAGGTTGCGACAAGCGTTTCATCGGCGTGGAAATCAACAGGCAGCCCATGCAAGGCTGCCAATCTCAGAAACGCCTTTAGCCGTGGACGAAGATCGTGGATCGGATCGAGGATAGCTCCCAGCGCCCCGCCCATACCCGCGAAGCGACTAGCAATCTGCGCGTCTCTCTCATCCGCATCAAACCGGCCCAGCGCCGTTAAGCTGCTGGCTTGCAGGGCGATGCGCCCGCCCCATGTGGTGCGCATCTCGTCGAGCACTGACAAGACCAGATCCAGCTGAGGGTTCGACACATCGATATGACTCCGCATCGCGCATGTGCCGTGAGCAAAGGCACAGCGCAGGGCAAAGTCGATGCGGCGCATCAGGTCGTCACGCGTCCAGTGTGCATGATCGCTTGTCAGGGTTTTAAAGGCACCGTCACGCGACACCTCTCCTGTAGGCAAGCGTGGCCAAGTCTGCGCGCTGTCCAAATGAGTGTGCATGTCGACAAAGGCAGGAAGGGCCATGGCCCCCTGCATGTCGATAACTGGCGCGTCTTCCTGATCCGGCACACAGCTACCCAAAGGAACTTTGGCCAGAACAAAATCCTCGGGTCTTCCAATGATGCAGCCTGGAATTGACACGTTATCCAGTATGATTGCCCCCCGGGGGAGCGCACGAAATTCCATGCTACTTCCTTGATTTTCGAAACTGTGACCTGCCTGTTTGAGCATTTAAGAACTGTACCACGCAAGCAACCATTTCATCGCCAACTCACCTTTAGGTCGTATTCTTTCCACATAGCTTGGCGGAGAATGCAAGATGTTCTAGACAAACATCATGAATGAAGCAGCCTTGCATAAAACGCTGAAATCCCTGTCCAAGTTGACCCGGCATTGGCCCGGCGAACCGCTTGATGATCACGGCGTCATTCGAATTTTGAACGCGGAAGGCGATCGTCCCCCCATCGTGTGGGTGTTCAACGCAGCGCACGAACCGCGACAACTGGCCCATGCCTTGGGGAAGGATCAGCCGCTCGTCATTCTCAGATCTTTGAACCAAATCCAGCGCGCCTCTTCGGACCGTTATGACAGCGCCGAGCATTTAGCGGCCTACTATGCAAATCAGCTTGCACAGACCCTTCCCAACAATGTGCAGTTGGTTGCCGGAAACTGCCAAGGCGCACCTATTGCGCTGTGGATCGCAAATGGGCTGCTTGAACGTGGTCACGATGTCGGGTGCGCCGCTGTGGTTGATGCGCGGCCCTGGGTCGAGGTCCAACTGCCGCTACTTCTGAATTTTGGCATCGACTGGAAGGAAGATGCATCGTTCGGAGGCAATACCCCCGATCCGCTCGAGGTGAATGCCCGTTTCTACGCCAACTGGGAACAAGCCCGATTGCACTGTACACACGGGCAATACTTTGACCCCGGACATGTCGACCAACTGGCCAACAATCTAAGGCGTTTCATGCGGCAGGAAGGGTGCTGGCAAGAAACTCTGCAATCTCGTCTGGCGAGGACGCTTCGAACAAAAGCGAAGGGTGTATTTCACCGGACAGGTGCTTTTCGAGTGCGAGACAAAATTCTTGCGCTTTCAAAGAGTCACCTCCCAGATTGAAGAAGTCTTCTTCGGGCGAAATCTCTTGCCCCGGAAAGCATCCCCGAAACGCATCCAGAATGATCGGCATTAAAGTCTCGGCAGAATGGTTCGAGTCAGAGGTCATGGTACTTTTCAGGTTCCTGTAAGTGGTGTTGCTTAAGGTCTTGGATAGACACTTTCATCGCCGAACCGCGTGGAAGGGCGGGATAGCAACGGATATGGTCAGGACGTATCTCGGCAAGCATCAGAGAGCGCAGAGTTGACGCAATGTCGACTTGGTTTGCCGGATCGCTTTCGATGGCGGCGACGACGATGTCCTCGCCGTCCAGTTGGCCGGGAGCCGCAAAAACACAGCAATCCGTGACCGTATCCAAGCTGCGGATACGTTCCGCCACGTCGGATGCGGTGAAGGTTACGCTGTTGCGGCAGAACCGTTCGGCACTTCGCCCGGTGATGTACAGAAGCCCCTCGTCCGACAGATATCCATGATCACCGGGGCGAAAAGTTTCACCATCCTTGGTTACAACAAGGCTGCCGGGCATATGGGCTGGCAGGGGCTCTCCGTCTTGGTCTTCGGTTGCAACCGTGACGCCCGACAGGACACGCCCAGCGGCGGTGGGATTTCGGGCAATATCATCGCCATAAAGGCGCGAAACCACGCCCGCCTCAGAGAAGGAATAGGTGGTACTGATCCGGTCCGACAGCAGCCGTTGCACATCCAAAAGCATCTGCCCGGTCAACGGCCCCCCAATACTTTGCAGTTTACTGAGGTTGGGATAACGCGGGTGTGCGGGCTGGCCATCCAACGCGTCTACATACTCCACCAGCCGCTTCATGATCACCGGGGGAAGTGTCGCCTCTTCTGCTAAGGGGTGGCGCATCGCCGTGTCCAGTTGGGCGGGTGTGAAGAACAAGGGAACGCTAATAATCGCGCGTCCCAGATAGGCATTGCGGAACCACAGATATCGTGTTCCCGCGAAGGCCAAATTCAAGCACGAAACGATGTTTCCCTGCGTGACATGGCTGGGTGGATCACAGCGTTTCTCGGTCATGTCAAATAGGGTTTGGGCACTGATGGGCTGCAATTTGGGCAGCGCCGTCGTGCCCGAGCTTTGTCGAAAATCAACGATAGCGTCAGGATCGCTTGGGAAAGTAAGCGCCATGATGTCATCGGACAGCGGCAAATCACGAGGCAGACTGTGACAGCCACTCTGTGCCGAAAGCCCTTTGAAGTCGCTAAAGATGGCCGAGACTCCAGCCGCCTGTGCAACATGCTGCCGCTCCGCCTGCGAGATCCGATAATCCAACACCAACGGCGCGGCCCCAAGCGACCACAACGCGAACATCGCCGCAAAGCTTCGTATCTGATCTGTGTTGGCCAATCCGACCACCGCACCCGCAGCAATGCCCTGAGCACTGAAGAACGCGCGAACCCCTACGACCTGGCGCAGGAAATCACCGCGCGAGATTTGAGTGTCACCCTGAATGAAGAACGGCGCATCTGGATCGGCCAGCACATGTGCCATGAAGACCGTACCGATAGATCCCGCTTGCTTCATTGAATCCGAATTGGATTGGATGACAGTCATTCGTTTGCACGCCTCGTCGCCGACATGTGGGCGACAGGGGGCGTAACTCCTCAATTTCAATCAATAAGTGCGGATTTCACCCAATCCAGAACAAGTTTTTTCTGCCAGACTGAAAAGCTTCTTGTCTAGTGTTTTCTCCACTCCATTGTCATGATCGACGGCAAATTCATGTAGTTCCAGAACGCGTCCGTCGGCCCCGTCTTAGGGCGCGGTTCGTCAAAACGTTTCAGGGTCAGTCCGGTGGCCAGAAATGCCTGCATGTAATGGGACAAAGGGCGATGCCAATTTCGGGTTTGCAACTCGCCCCATTGAAAGTCGTATTGCCGGGGTTTCAGATAGTTCGACACGACGTTCAAATTGCGCCCGGTGTCTTGGCATTTGGGCGTGTTGGCTGCGTGACTTGCGGTGGCAAAGCTTGTGCGGTCGACAAACAGGATATGCCCCCCCGACTTCACAACCCGTGCCATTTGGGCAATCGCAGCACTCAGGTCGTTCACAGTACCCAACACCATTGCACAGAGCACCAGATCGAAGCTGTTGTCGTCAAACGGTAGGGATTCAGAAAACCCAGCCACATAACTGCCCGACGGATCACGTTCACGGGCGGCGTCCACCAACGCATCCACGGGATCCAGCCCTGTCACGTCGCCCCCAAGATCGCGCAACATGCGACAATAGCGACCCTCTCCGCACCCAACATCCAAAACGGTCTTTGGTGCAAGTGCGCGAAACCGTTCATCAATCAGGGGATCAATTACGTGCTGACGCACAAAGTGGTCCGAGCTATCCATGATCTTGATCCAGGATTGCGCAGCACTGGCCCAGCCGTTTTCGTCCGAATTTCGATCTTCCATAAGCCGCTTCCCTGGTCACCGTCCGATAGACCTGCCCTATCTTCGTGCAACCTAGCATCAGGGAATCCGCTCGTCGAGGCGTGTGCCGCAGCGGCGGTTGGCAAGAGATTACCGCGCAACAGTCTAGAAACATTGCAAAATTTTGGAAAGGGATTCAGCAGAACCCAGCGGGCTCGAACCGCTGAGCTCATGCATGACAAGTGCAGCGAATGGCGGCGTCTAATCACAAACCGCAGTTTCTGCGATCCGTTCAAGTTGCCGCTATTTCAGAGCGCGACCCTTAAGCGCATTTCAAGTCCGAGGAATGCTCAAGGAACCAGCTTTCAAGCGCGGCAAGATTGCCATCAAGCTGCACGGCCAAGCCTGCTGTATACGCTTCGAAGGCTTCTTGGTTCAGGTGATTAAGCCCGACCAGAACGGGGATATCATCCGCAAGCGCCTTGGCGATCACATCACGAAACCCGCGCCCTTCGGCCTCTTGCTTGCCGAATTTGTTGATGATCAGGCAATCAATGCCCTTGGCCAGTTCAGCTTCGGCCAATCCCACCGAGGCTTCAAGCGCGCCTGCATCAAGTCGACACCCGCGCGAGTTTTGACCAAGGTTTTGCGAGATACGCAGGACAGGACCTTCGGGAAGCACTTTGACGTCCATGTCACACGGACCGTCATAACTCCGTTCAGTGTTGATCTGGACGATGCCGCCCAGACGCCACCCGAAAGAGGTCAGCCGGCTTGCCAATTCAAGCAAGAGTTCATCGGTATCGCCGCGGCCCGAGGCCATCGTGAAGGCAATCTTCATTTCTCAATCCTTTCCCTAGCCCCGGTCCCGTTGGATCACGTCACCGGTTTCAGATCCGCACCCGAGATCTCGGCCTTGGCGGCAAGCTCGGCTACAAAGGCGCGCGCGCCTTTGGCCCATGCGGCTTTTTCCATTGCGTCGGCAATGCGGGGTTTCACGCTGTCATACGGCAGTTCGGCCCCCTCTTCGGCAGCGTCCATGCGGATGATGTGCCAGCCATGGCGGGTCAGAACCGGTTCAGTCGTGACGGCTCCGCTGGCCAATCCACGCAGTACCTTTTCGAACTCGGGGACTGTGTCGCCCGGCCCAAGCTGGCCCAGCGCCCCGGCTGAGGATTTCGAACCGCAATCGCTGTGTTCTTCGGCGATGTGGCCGAACTTGCGTGGGTTTGCAGTCACAGCAGCCAGCACGTGATCGGCGCGGGCCTTTGCTGCAGTTGTTTCATCCGTGTCGCGCGGGTCGCAAGCGATCAGGATGTGCGAGACCTCCCACAAGGGCGGTGCGCGAAAACGGGATGGGTCGCGGGACCATTCGGTGTGAATGGCGTCTTCGCTGGGCGAAGCGACCTCGACTTCGGTTTCGAGAAGGCCCCGGATCAGGGCCTCCTCGTCTGTTTCAAAGCGGCCCGGTGCGACCTCGGCCGGTTCGGCCGGGATCTGGCGACGGCGGGCTTCTTGCAAAAGAAGGGTCCGCACCGCCACAGCATTGGCTGCCTTGCGCCAGGCAATGCCGGGCTTGCCGGTAGGGGCGTCATGGTTCTGTGCTTCAGCGGCAACCACCGCATGAGGCACGGTTTCACCATTGACGACGAGATCGGGGAACAGGGCCGCATTCATGGTCTTTACTCCGCAGGGTTCGCTGGTTTCTGACGGCGCGAACGCACCACCTGATAGCCGGGACGCCAGATATAGCGCACAGGGGCCGACAGCATGTGCACAAGGCGCGTGAACGGGAAGACAAGGATGATTGTCAGCCCAAGGAACAGGTGCAGTTTGAAGATCAGCGACACATCCGAGATGTAGCTGGCGGCAGCCCCATCAAATGTGAAGATCCCTTGTGCCCACGACATGAACTTGACCATCTCGTGCCCGTCTAGGTGACCCAGCGAGACAAAGATCGTGCAGATCCCAAGCACCAGCTGCGCCAGCAACATGCCAAGAATGGCAATATCCCAGAAGCTTGATGTCTGGCGGATCCGCGGATCAGTCCAGCGACGGTGGAACAGCATACCGCCGCCCACCAGCGCCATGACGCCTGCAATACCACCGGCCACAACGGCCAGAATCTGTTTCGCGCCGTGGCTGATGCCCATGGCGTCAAAGATCCAGATCGGGGTCAGAAGACCGACAAGGTGGCCAAAGAAGATGACCAGAACACCGACATGGAACAGGATGGACCCCATCACCAACTGCTTGCGTCGCAGCATTTGGGATGACGAGGTTTTCCAGGTGAAGGGATCGCGGTCATAGCGCGCGATGCTTCCCATGATCCCCACGCCAAGGGCGATATAGGGGAAGATTCCGAACAGAAAATTATGCATCTCTGCCTCCATCATTCCGCAGCCACGCCAGGGGCGCGGGCTGCTGTGTCTGATTTGGGTTCATCCATGCGCGAAAGCATGTCGCGCACTTGTGGGCATCCGGCATTGGGATCGGGGCCGAAGCGGACTTCGCTTTCCTCCCAGATCTCATCCAGTGCATCGAGGTCATTGGGATCGACCTCGGGCTGTTCCAGAAGCTCTGCCACGGCCGCTTTGTCGGCTTCTACGCCTGTCAGCTGTAGCAAAGCGGCGAACACGGCAGCATATGGGCTTTCGCGTCGAACCAGTCGTTCGCTCAACGCTTCCAGAATATGCGCCGCGTCCGCCAGGGTATCCTGTACCTCGGCATAGGGACGCGTGGACAGGAATTCCAATAGAACAGGCAGGTGATCGGGCAGCTCGCTCGACACCGGATCGAAGCCGGCCTCGCGATACATTTCGACCAGCGACACCATCGCGCCGCCCCGATCGCGGCTTTCGCCGTGAACATGTTCAAACAAGTTCAGCGACAAAGTGCGCGAGCGGTCGAAGAGCAGTACATACCGCTCTTCCAGATCATAGATGTCCTGCGCACCCAAGGCGTCAACCAAGGGGCGCAGGTCGCGACGGGCAGCCGCCGTAAGACGGCTGTCCGAAGCCAGCACCGCGCCGATTTCCGGCATGGCCTGCTGCAGTTCGCGAGTGGGGTAGCTTAGAACCAGCGAGATAGCTTTTAACGAACGGTCCATTACATCACCTCCGACGGCATTTTCAGGGCTTTCTTGGCACCGCCAAAGAGCGATGCTTTCGACGTTCCACCGGAACAGCCATTGGTGTCAGTGAAGCCGCAGCCGCCGCGTAGATCGTAAGCATCTTCGACTTGCTCACGGTGCGTGGTTGGGATCACGAAACGGTCTTCGTAGTCAGCCAAGGCCATGATTTTATACATGTCCTCGATCATCCGACCGGTCAGACCAACGCGTTCTGCTAGACCTTCATCGGTAACACCTTCGATGGTTTTCGAGCGCATATAGGCCCGCATACCAAGCATCCGCTCCAGAGCCGTGACAACGGGGGCTTCGTCCCCAGCGGTCAGCATGTTGGCCAGATATTTGACCGGGATACGCAGGTTCTTCACGTCGGGCATTGCGCCGTCTGTGCCGATTGCGCCGGCTTCGGCTGCGTTCTGGATCGGGCTAAGTGGCGGGATATACCAGACCATCGGAAGGGTGCGATATTCGGGGTGCAGCGGGAACGCCACTTTCCATTCCATCGCCATCTTCCAGATCGGGCTTTCCTGAGCTGCCTTGATCCAATCCTGCGGGACACCGTCGCGTGCTGCGGCGGCAATCACCTCGGGATCGCTCGGGTCAAGGAAGACACCCAGCTGCGCATCGTAAAGATCGGTGGTGGCTTCCGCATTCGCGGCTTCCTCGATCTTGTCGGCGTCATAGAGCATCACACCCAGATAGCGGATCCGGCCAACGCAGGTTTCCGAACATACGGTCGGGTTGCCGCTTTCGATGCGCGGATAGCACAGGGTGCATTTCTCGGACTTACCGGTCGACCAGTTATAGTAGACCTTTTTGTAAGGACAGCCCGAGACACACATCCGCCAACCACGACATTTCTCTTGGTCGATCAGAACGATGCCGTCTTCTTCACGCTTATAGATCGCGCCCGATGGGCAGGACGCGGCACAAGCCGGGTTCAGGCAGTGTTCGCACAGACGGGGGAGATACATCATGAAGGTGTTCTCGTATTCCCCGTAGATCTGCTTTTGGATGCCTTCGAAGTTGTAGTCCTCACCACGCTTCGAGAATTCACCACCCAGGATCTCTTCCCAGTTCGGTCCCTTCTCGATCTTCTCCATCCGCTCGCCAGTGATCTTGGAACGCGGGCGCGCGGTCGGGAAGGCCTCCATTTCAGGGGCCGACTTCAGGTGGTCATAGTCGAAATCGAACGGCTCATAGTAGTCGTCGATCTCGGGCAGGTCGGGGTTGGCGAAGATGTTCGCCAAGATCCGCCATTTCGACCCCTGTTTGGGCTGCAACTTGCCCGATTTGGTGCGTTCCCAGCCACCGTTCCAACGCGCCTGGTTTTCCCAGTCGGTCGGATAGCCGGTGCCCGGTTTGCTTTCCACGTTGTTGAACCATGCGTATTCAACACCATCGCGCGAGGTCCAGACGTTCTTACACGTCACAGAGCAGGTGTGGCACCCGATACATTTATCAAGGTTCAACACCATGCCGATTTGAGCACGTACCTTCATTCTGCTGCCTCCTTATTCGGGGTCGCTTCACGGTCGAGCCAGTCAACCTTCTTCATCTTGCGCACCACAACGAATTCATCGCGGTTCGCACCAACAGTTCCGTAGTAGTTGAAACCGTAAGATTGCTGGGCATAGCCGCCGATCATGTGGGTGGGCTTCAGCGTCGTACGCGTGACCGAGTTGTGAATGCCGCCACGTTTACCGGTCTTCTCAGACCCGGGCGTATTCACGATTTTCTCTTGCGCGTGATACATGAAGGTCGTTCCGTCCTTCATCCGCTGGCTCACAATCGCACGGGCCGTAAGTGCCCCGTTCGAGTTGTAAAGCTCGACCCAGTCGTTATCGACAATACCTGCCGATTTGGCGTCGTTTTCCGAGATCCAGATCACCGGGCCACCGCGGTTCAGCGTCAGCATGTGAAGGTTGTCGGAATAGGTCGAGTGGATGCCCCATTTCTGGTGCGGCGTGATGAAGTTCAACACCACATGCGGCCAGTCTTTCTCGCTGTGAACATCGTCGGTGATAGTTTTCAGATCGACCGGAGGACGATAGGACAGGAAGCCTTCACCAAAGGCCAGCATCCACTTGTGATCCTGATAGGTCTGTTGACGACCGGTCAGGGTCCGCCATGGGATCAGCTCGTGCACGTTGGTGTAGCCCGCGTTATAGCAGACATCTTCGCTTTCCAGACCAGACCATGTCGGGGACGAGATGATCTTGCGTGGCTGTGCCGCGATATCGCGGAAGCGGATCTTTTCGTCTTCCTTAGGTTTGGCCAGATGGGTGTGGTCGCGGCCCGTTGCTTTGGACAGAGACTCCCATGCTTTTACAGCAACTTCGCCGTTGGTTTCCGGCGCCAGCATCAACACGACCTCGGTCGCATCAATGTCGGTCACGATCTTGGGCTGACCTTTGGCGGGGCCTTCCTCGTGCACGCCATTCAACTCGCGAAGGTGCTGAACTTCGTGCTTGGCATCAACCATAATGCCTTTGCCGCCATTGCCCAGCTTGTCCAGAAGCGGACCAAGCGAAACGAAGTGGTCGTAGACTGCAGTATAGTCACGTTCCACCGCCACATAGTTCGGCGCGGTCTTGCCCGGAATTAGGTCACATTCGTCCTTCTTCCAGTCACGCACCTGATCTTGAGCCAGCTCGCCCGGGGTATCATGCAGAAGCGGTACCTGAACGATGTCCGTTTCCACGCCCAGAATTTCCGGGGCAACTTCCTGGAACTTGTGGGCAATCGCTTTGAAGATCTCCCAGTCCGACTTGCTTTCATATGCCGGATCCACAGCCGCCTGTAGCGGGTGGATGAACGGGTGCATGTCCGAGGTGTTCAGATCGTTCTTTTCGTACCAAGAGGCCGTGGGCAGAACGATGTCCGAATAGACACAGGTGGTCGACATACGGAAGTCCAGCGTAACCAGCAGGTCCAACTTGCCGCGCGGGGCTTCGTCATGCCACTTGGCTTCTTTCGGAAGCTGTCCGCCTTCTTCCCCAAGATCCTTACCCAGAACACCGTGATCGGTGCCCAGAAGGTGCTTCAGGAAGTACTCGTGCCCCTTGCCCGACGAACCCAACAGGTTCGAGCGCCAGACAAACAGGTTGCGCGGCCAGTTTTCGGGTGCATCCGGGTCCTCGCAGGACATTTCCAGATCGCCGGATTTTAGCTGTTGGGCTACATAGGCGGGGATTTCCATCCCGGCGTCTTTGGCCTGTTTTGCCACGTCCAGCGGGTTGGTTTTCAGCTGCGGTGCCGATGGCAACCAGCCCATCCGTTCAGCACGGATGTTATAGTCGATCATCGACGCATCCCAGTCACCTTCCGGTGCAGTGGGCGAGATGATCTCGCTGGCGGTCAGTGTCTCGTAGCGCCACTGATCCGAATGCGCATACCACATCGAGGTCGAGTTCATGTGACGCGGTGGGCGGTTCCAATCCAGCGCAAAGGCCAGCGGCAACCAACCGGTCTGCGGGCGCAGTTTTTCCTGACCCACGTAGTGCGCCCAACCACCGCCGGACTGACCGACACAACCGCACATGATCAGCATGTTGATCACGCCGCGATAGTTCATGTCCATGTGGTACCAGTGGTTCATCGCAGCACCGATGATGATCATCGACTTGCCGTTGGTCTTCTCGGCGTTTTGCGCGAATTCACGGGCGACGTGGACGATCTTGTCGGCGGACACGCCGGTGATCTTCTCGGCCCAAGCAGGTGTGCCCGGCACGTCTTCGTTATAGTCCTTGGCAACCCAGTCGCCGCCCAGACCACGATCAAGGCCGTAGTTGGCGCAGAACAGATCGAAGACGGTGGTTACACGGATCACACCTTCTTTGGTCTGGATCTCGCGTACAGGGATGTTGCGGGTCAGAACGTCGGGACGATCATCACCGGTCGAGAACTGTTCGGTCGCGTCGCCACCGAAATACGGGAAGTCCACGCCAGCAACACGATCATGGTCGCCATCGCCGATCAGCGTCATTTTCAGATCTGTGTCGGCCTCTTGGGCGCGTTCTTCGAGGTTCCATTCCCCGTCTTCGCCCCAGCGATACCCGATCGAGCCATTGGGCGCGACCAGACCACCGGATTTCTCGTCCAGAGCAACGGTCTTCCATTCCGGGTTGTTGTCTTCACCCAGCTTGCCGTCCAGATCGTCAGCACGCAGGAAGCGGCCGGGAACCAGTTTGCCGTTTTTGTCTTCCAGCTTCACCAGCATCGGGAAGTCGGAATACTTGCGGCAGTAGTCCTCGAAATACTCAACTTGGTTGTCCAAGTGGAATTCACGCAAGATCACGTGACCAAAGGCCATCGCCAGCGCCGCGTCGGTACCCTGTTTGACGTTCAGCCAAACGTCGCCAAACTTGGCAGCTTCCGAATAGTCGGGGCAGATGACGGCGGACTTGGTGCCGCGATAACGGGCTTCGGTATAGAAGTGCGCATCCGGCGTCCGGGTCTGCGGCACGTTGGAGCCCCAGAGCAGCAGGTAGCCAGCATTATACCAGTCGGCCGATTCCGGCACGTCGGTCTGTTCGCCCCACGTCATGGGCGAGGCCGGCGGAAGGTCACAATACCAGTCATAGAAGGATCCGCAGACCCCACCAATCAGGCTGAGGTAACGCGCGCCAGCAGCGTATGAGATCATCGACATCGCCGGGATCGGCGAGAAGCCAATAATGCGGTCAGGGCCGTGTTTCTTAGCCGTATAGGCGTTGGCGGCGGCGGTAATCTCGGTTGCTTCGTCCCAGCTTGCGCGGACAAAGCCACCCTTACCGCGGGTCTTCACATACGAGTCGCGCAGGATCGGGTCGCTCTGGATTGCGGTCCAGGCCTCGATCGGCGACATGGTCTGGCGCATCCGGCGCCATACTTTCATTAGGCGGCCACGTACCAGCGGGTTCTTCACGCGGTTTGCGGAATACAGATACCAGCTGTAGGACGCGCCACGGGCGCAACCGCGCGGTTCGTGGTTGGGTAGATCGGGGCGGGTGCGTGGGTAATCGGTTTGCTGGGTTTCCCAGGTTACGATCCCCGACTTCACGTAGATTTTCCACGAACACGATCCGGTACAGTTCACACCATGGGTCGAGCGCACAACTTTGTCGTGGCGCCAGCGATTCCGATAGGTGTCCTCCCAGTCGCGGTTTTCGTTGGTCACTTGGCCGTGACCGTTTGAAAACTGTTCCAGTTCTTTTGACTGGAAGAAGTTCAGTCTGTCGAGCAGGTGGCTCATCTGATTTCTCCTAGGTTGGCTGGCCTACCCCGGCATGTGCCGGGATAGGCGGGCAGACGTATCAGGGGTTCTTCACGTAAGCGCCGGGGCGCAGATAGAACCACCAGTTGATGGCGATGCAGACCGCATAGAAGATCGCAAAACCATAGAGCGCATACTCAGGCGTCCCGGCTTTCAGCTGTTCACCAAACACTTTGGGGATGATGAAGGCGCCGTAAGCCGCAACCGCAGCAGTCCAACCCAGTGCAGGGCCAGCCTGCTCTTTGTTGAAGACCATCGCGATGGTGCGGAAAGTCGAACCGTTACCAATGCCAGTGGCGGCAAACAGGATCAGGAACAGACCCAGGAACGGGTAGAAGTATTGTTCCGGGGTTGCCGACGAGTAGGCCTGCTGGATGAAGTAGGCGACACCCAAGGCCGAGGCGACCATGACGACCGAGATGATCTGGGTCACTTTCGCGCCACCAGCTTTGTCAGCCCACATACCACCCAGCGGGCGGATCAGAGCGCCGATGAACGGGCCCATCCAGGCAAACATCAGGGCCGACGGGCCGTTGGGGTTTACCATGTCGTGGGTCATCACACCGTCGACTTCAATGTGGCTGAAGCCGAACACAACTTTGATGGTCAGTGCCAGCGCGGCCGAGTAGCCGATGAACGAACCAAAGGTCATGGTGTAGATCACGGTCATCGCCCAAGTGTGCTTGTTTCCGAAGATCTTGTACTGACGGCTCAGGTTTTGCCCCACAGCGCCGGGGATCATTTTCAGACCCAGCACAGTCAAAGCGATAACGATGGGCAGTACGATCCACTTGGACACGCCCAGACCCGAGGTCGGCAGACCGGCTTCGGTGCCCGGCAGCAGCAGCCACAGGCCGAAAGCAGCGGTCAGGAACCCGATCAGCAACATGCCCGAGATCGTAGCGAAGGCGCCAAGCGGACCGGGGATGTTCGGAGACACATGTTCATCACGGATGTTGTTCATCCCCATCCAGCCGATGATGGCCAGCGGGACTAGGAACACCAGCCAGATCAAGCCCGCGTTCTGGATGTAAGTTTCAGTGCCAGCAGGGATCTTACCGATCAGCGTACCCGAGGTATTAACCAGCGTACGGCTTTCACCGCCGAAGATGCCCATAGTCATGGCCAGCGGGATCAGGATCTGCATGGTGGTCACACCAAAGTTGCCCAGACCTGCGTTCATACCCAGTGCATAGCCCTGAATTTTCTTCGGATAGAAGAAGCTGATGTTGGACATCGAGGACGAGAAGTTACCGCCGCCGATACCCGACAGGAAGGCCAGGATTTGGAAGTACCACAGCGGCGTATCTGGGTTTTGCAGTGCCAGACCAGCGCCGATGGCCGGGATCATCAAAAGTGCGGTGGTAAACACAATGGTGTTTCGCCCCCCCGCAATACGGATGAAGAAGGTCGACGGAATACGCAAAGTCGCGCCGGTCAGGCCAGCAATCGCACCCAGCGTGAACAGGTCGGATTTGGCAAAGCCAAAGCCAAGGTTGATCATCTGAACTGTGATGATGCCCCAGTACAGCCAAACGGCGAAGCCACACAGCAGGCTGGGAATGGAAATCCACAGATTTCGGTTGGCGATGGACTTGCCGGTGGAAGCCCAGAAGGCCTCGTCATCCGGTGTCCAGTTTCTTAGATCTTGTCCCACAATGATCCCTCCTCAGGAATTTTGACGGGCGAGCCACCGGGACGGGCGGCTCGCTAATTTTCTTCGATTAGATTTTTTCGGCGTGGGTGCGGTTGTACTCATCCACCACAGAGCGCGAATTGTTCACGGCGTTCACAGCACGGGCAGCGCGAAGCTCGAGCCCTTCAAGTTGAGCCTTCTCGAACAATGCCTTCTCTTCGGCTTCTTTCTCGGGCGAGAAGCGGACGAACAGAGCCAGGACCGAAGCACAGCAGACCATGATGCCGATAACGAGGAATGCGTTGTTCCAAGGCATCTCGCTTTTGAACAAGAAGCCTGCGGCAACCGCACCGGCGTTACCACCAGCACCTACGATACCAGCCACAGCGCCCAGTGCCTTTTTGTTGACGAAGGGAACGACCGAATAGGTGGCGCCCTCGGACATCTGCGTGAACAGCGAGAAGATAATCAGCATTGGGATGGCCAGGAACAGTACGTCCATGCGGCTAAACAGCATCAGCGCAAGGCCTTCGCCCAGAAGCACAATGAACAGCCAGTACGAACGACCCCTTAGGCCCCAGAGTGAGGCGAAGTTGTCCCCGAAGATCCCGCCCAAAGTACGGGCAAAGATGTTCATCAGACCAAACGATGCTGCAATCAAACCGGCCGTAACAAGGGTAATGCCATCGAAGTAGTCATAGAAGTACAGCGCGGCGACGTTGTTGACGGTCAGCTCGATGCCGAAGCAAGCAGCATAGATGAAGAACAGTACCCAAACGCGATAATCTGCCATCGCTTTGAAATACGTACCGGTAACCTTTTCTTTCTTCTCAAGTTGGCCTTTTTCACGAAGTTCTTTGAAGTTTCCGTCCGGCGCATCTTGTGTAAGGAAGAAGTAGGCAATGCCGACCACGAAGATCACACACCCAACTACCACCATCGAGAAACGCCAGCTTGCGGCGTCCGTGAAGCCAAGCGTGATGAAGATCGAGAAGATCAACGGCATGGCGAACTGCGTTACACCGCCACCCAGGTTACCCCAGCCTGCACTGGTTGCGTTGGCGGTTCCCACCACGTTGGGCGCGAACATCACTGACGTATGGTATTGGGTAATAACGAACGACGCACCGATGAAACCGATCATCAGTCGGAACAGCAGAAAGCTTTCGAAACTGTCGGCCAGTCCAATCCCGGCCACCGGGAAGGCGCCGAGGATCAGCAGCCATGTATAGGCCAGCCTCGGACCGATCCGGTCACACAGCCAACCAATAAAGAATCGCCCGACAATCGTCATCGCCACCGAGGCGATGATCGTCCAGCCAACCTGCGATTTCGTGAACCCAAGCTCATCGCGCACGATGATCATCAAGGGCGCGATACCGAACCATGCAAAGAAGCAGGAGAAGAACGCAAACCACGTCATGTGGAAAGTTCTGATTTGCACCATTCGGACGTTGAAGAAGTTACTCCAAAGGCTTGTCGCCTTGTTTTGGATATCCATTACTCTGTCCCCTTAACTCCTCTGATGCCGTCCCGCCTTTTGGCGCTAGAATTGGCTCCAGAGGTATTTCGATGAATGCAACCTCTGCCGGGGTGAGACTCTTGGGTTTGATCCAAATCAAGAATTTGGAAACCTGCGTACGAAATAAACTTGGACCCCAAGTTCATCAGATCGCGCGCATCGACAGATCAAGAGAGCGCTATCATTTCTGCAAGAGTTCAATTGACAATTATCAATTATTAGCCATATGGTCGGTCTTCTTTGCTGGTAAACGAGACAGTCATGCCCGAGTCGCACTATACCGAAATTCGCAAACTGGACCTGTTTGCCCACATGGATGAAGCGAACTTCCACTCGTTGATGCGTGCTGGCTATGTGCAGAATTTTCCACCGCAAATTGAACTTATTACCGAAGGTGAGGCCAGTGATTTCCTTCACATCGTCCTCAATGGCTCGGTAGAGCTGTTCTCAAATTTGAACGGGCGAGAGACCAGCGTCGCCACGGTTCGACCAATCTCGACCTTCATTCTGGCTGCAACCATCAAAGACGCGCCGTATCTGATGTCCGCGCGTACGCTAGGGAAGAGCCGAATTGTGATGATCCCCAGCCAAGATGTTCGCGGTATCTTTGAAATAGACCATCAGTTCGCACGGGCCATCGTAACCGAACTTGCGCGTTGTTACCGGTCGGTTGTTAAGCAAACGAAAGAGCTCAAGCTCCGCACATCGTTGGAGCGTCTCGCCAATTATCTTCTTCGTCAGCAAATCAGAGCAGGCGGAGGGAGCGTGTTCGAGTTGGAATCCGAGAAACGCCGGCTGGCTTCTTATCTGGGCATGACCCCCGAAAACCTAAGCCGCGCCTTCAAGTCTTTGAAACCTTACGGGGTTCTTGTCGACGGCAGTACGATTGAGATCAAGAATCAAACTGAATTGGTTAACTTCGCCAAGCCCAGTCCTTTGATCGACAACAAGGATACATAGCCCCAACTCCTTCGGGCAATCCTCGTCCATACCTCGATTGAACTGTTAAGGTGAGGCACTCCCCCCCAATCGACGGATGCACAGTCACCCGCTGTCTGGGTAGCGCTTTACCTGCCCGCGTCTGGATGGCAGGCTCTGCGTGTTCGGTATGCCCAACACTGGTCCCTGCCCCCAAAGACGGCGTAGGCCATCCATCCTTTGGAAAGCTGTTCCCTGTCGTACTACGGGCAGATCGATCTACGATTTCACTTTCAGCATTCCCGGATCAAACAAGGGCTTCAGCGACGCAGTGGCCTTAACGCGCGCGCCTGCCACTTCGACTTCCCAGCTACCTTCGGCGACAATAGAGGCGGTCAGCGGCTCGTCCAGTTCGGCAAAGCCAATACCGACAGCGCCGCCAAGGCTGTGGCCATACCCCCCGACTTGCAGGTGACCGACCTCGACCCCGTTCAGATAGATACACTCATTGCCATAAAGAAGTGGCTCGGGGTCATGAAGAAGGAACTGAAGCATCCGGTTGTTCGGAATGCCACGCGCCTTTATTTCAGCAAGTGCATCGCGTCCGATAAATCCGCCGGGTTTCTCAAGCTTAACCGCAAAGCCAAGCCCGGCCTCAATAGGATTGTCAGTATTGTCCACGTCCAACCCGAAATCGCGATAGGCTTTTTCCAGTCGCAACGAGTTGAGGGTCTGCATCCCGGCGTCACGTAGACCGAATTCTTGGCCTACTTCCTTCAACAGATCATAAACCTGCACGGCGGCATATGACGGCACTTGAAGTTCCCAGCCCAGCTCACCAACGAAAGTGACCCGGAAGGCTTTGACGACCCAATATCCGACATCAATGTCTTGCCAAGTCATAAAGGGAAACGCTTCGTTCGACATGTCCGCCGACGTCACCTTTTCCATCAACATGCGTGCTTTCGGACCATGGATGTTGATCTGCGTGATGGCGGGTGTGAGCTCGGTTATCACAACAACTTCGCCCTCGTGAATGTGGCGCTTCATTCGCATAAGTGTGTGCCCATGGCTGTTTTCGCCGACGACGACCATGAAGCGATCTTCGGCCAACCGCGTCACGGTCAGGTCAGCTTCAAACCCGCCTTTCTCGTTAACCCACGCTGTATAAACCAGCCGCCCCGGCTCTATATCGACTTCGTTGCAAGACAGGCGGCTCATCAGCGCCAGCGCATCGGGGCCTTCGACCTGGAACTTGGACATAGTTGACATGTCCATGATGATCACATCCTCGCGGGCGGCACGATGTTCTTCAGCGTGCCAATCGAACCAGTTTTGACGGGACCAGCTATATTCTTCGATCTTTGCCTGCTCAGCGGTGGGCGCGAACCAGTCGGGCATTTCCCAGCCATGCCCCTCGGCGAAGTAAGCGCCATTCGCGGCTAGTCGATCGTGCAGGACGGAACGCTTAAGGTCGCGGGCGGTGTGAAAGCCTTCATTGTGGAAGTGCTGGCCGAACATTTTGCCCAGCAACTCCGGCCCGCGGTCGCGGCGGAAGGCGCGGGTCGCCTCGTGACGGGTAAAGCGGTTGACATTGATGCCGGTGACATCGATCTGCGGATGACCGCTGACAATCCATTCAGCCAGCACCTTCCCTGTGCCAGCACCATTCAGAATACCAAGAGAATTCATACCGCAGGCCACGAAACAGTTGCGCAGTTCGGGTGTTTCGCCAACCAGCGGGGCAAGGTCGGGGGTGAAGCTTTCAGGGCCGCAGAACAGCTTGCGTACACCCACGTTCAGGGCGTCAGGGACGCGGGAGTATGCTTTTTCAAGGTGTGGGCCAACGCGATCCCAATCAGGCTCGATTTCACCAAAGGTAAAGTTGTCTGGGATCCCATCCAGCTTCCAAGGTGCCGCGCCGGGCTCGAACAAACCGAGCATCAACCCACCGACTTCCTCTCGGTAATAGGTGTAAGTCGAGGGGTCTTCCAGCACGGGCAGATCGCGGCTGAGACCGTCAATATTCTCGGTGATCAGATAATAGTGCTCGGCGGCTTGCAGCGGCAGATTGATCCCAGCTTTCGCCCCAAGTTGCCGAGACCACATGCCGCCGCAGATCACCACGTTTTCGGCTGTGATGGTCTGACCATCGGCAGTACGCACCCCCGTCGCGGTGCCGTTCTTAGCCAAGATTTCCGAGACCGTGACCCCCTCGTGTATCTTTGCGCCCCCCATTTTCGCACCCTTGGCCAAGGACATGGTGACATCAACGGGATTGGCACGCCCATCTTCGGGGATATAGAAACCCGCCAGTACATCGCTGAGGTCTCCGATGGGAAACAGATCCGCCGTTTCCTTGGGGGAGATTTCATAGATATTGATGCCGTGTCGGCGCATGAAAGGCGCAAGCCGACGCATTTCGTGCACGCGTTCCTCGTTGTTCGCAATCTGCAGATAGCCAACGTCACGAAACCCTGTCGGAACACCAGTTTCCTGCTCAAGATTGGCATATAGGTCCCGCCCGTGGGTATAGATCTCGCATTCGGCTTCCGATTGCAGAAGACCCGCCACGATCAGACCCGCCGCATGCCATGTGGTGCCTGAAGTCAGCTGGTCACGTTCCAGCACGACAACATCCGTCATGCCGAGCTTGGTCAGATGGTAGGCGGTGTTACAGCCAATGGACCCACCCCCGATGATTACCGTCTGCGCGTGTGTGGGAAGCGTCTTAGCCATCGGGATGTCCTTCCAGTGCGAATCGTAATTTTGATCAAATCCTACAATTGACCGGCGTCGCAAATCAACCTATTGATTGAACAACCATTCAATAGGTTCTTCATGACTTCGACCAAAAGCTCTAAGAAATCGCGCACAGCGCCCCCAGAGGTCCGGCGCAAACAGCTGATTGATGCGACCATCTCCTGCATCGCCCGCAAGGGCATTTCGGGAACAACTCTAAGCGCCATCGCCGCCGAGGCGGGGCTCTCCTTGGGGCTGGCTAATTTCCACTTCAAGAGCAAGGATGCTCTGCTCTCTGAAACGCTGAAACACTTGGCGGCAGAGCATCGCGATATGTGGCAACAAGATGCAATGCGCGACGATCTGTCGGACACAGACAAGCTGCTCTCCATCGTGTCGGCGCAATTCCACCCCCGCATCTGCAGCCGAAAGAAGCTGGCGGTTTGGTTCGCCTTCTTTGGAGAGGCAAGTTATCGAAAGACCTATCGGTCGATCTCATCCCAAATCGACATGGAGCGACAAGAGCTTTGTGCAGAACTGTTGGAAACCATTATCGCAGATGGGCAATACATGAATGCCGATGCCAAGCAGGTCGCTGAGACATTGGAAGGCATGTTCGACGGGTTTTGGTTAAACATGCTCATGTACCCAGATACGTTCCTGCGCACCAATGCTGAGCGCCAAGTGATGAACTATCTCAAGCTGGTTTTCACAAAGCACTTTTGAGGCCGGGTCCGATTGGTCTATCAAGTATGCGCCCTACATATCGTGAAAGTCAGGCCAATCGTCATTGGTAAGTCTACGCGCGGTGCGGGGGACGATCACGCCTTGTTCGGTCAATGCCAAACGCGCATTCGTCCCCCCAATATCGGCCACCGGGCGCAAAAGATCAGTTCAGGCGCAGGCCGGTGTCCGGTTCGAAATAGGACACTTTGCCAAGATCAAACGCCAAACGTTGCGCGACACCCGCAGTTGCCGTGGTCTCTGCATGCAAACGCGCTGTTACGTGTTTACCACCCAGCTGCATCACAGCGAATGTATCGGCGCCCGCGGGCTCGACAATATCGATCACGCACTCTGCCTCTTGTGTGTCGCCTGCGCGGGCAAGGGCGGAGTCTACGATATCTTCTGGACGCACTCCGAGGATCACGTTTTCGGGCAAATCCATATTGCGTGTGTCCGTCAACACAATCGGTCCCCCATCGTTTCGCGCGATCTCTATCTGCATGTCGTTGCCGTTCGCCTTTGCTTTGGCGGGGATCAGGTTCATCGCAGGGCTGCCCATGAAATCGGCCACAAACAGGTTGGCAGGACGGTTATAGATTTCCGCGGGCGTGCCGATTTGCTGGATTACACCACCTTTCATCACGACGATTTTGGTCGCCAGTGTCATGGCTTCAATCTGGTCGTGGGTCACGTAAACCATCGACGCACCTAGACGTTGATGCAGCGCCTTGATTTCGGTGCGCATCTCGACCCGCAATTTGGCATCAAGATTGGAAAGGGGTTCGTCGAACAGGAACAGTTTCGGATCTCGCACCAAGGCTCGGCCCATGGCGACGCGTTGGCGTTGACCGCCCGACAGCTGCCCCGGTTTGCGGTTCAACAACGGTTCGATTTGCAGCTGCTGTGCCACATAGGCCAGCTTCTCGGCCTGAGTGGCTGGATCAATGCCACGCACCTTCATTCCGAACGTGATGTTCTTGGCCACAGTCATGGTCGGGTACAGCGCGTATGATTGGAACACCATCGCGATGTCGCGGTCTTTGGGGCTGACATTGGTCATGTCCTGACCGCCAATCGCCATGTTCCCACTTGTGATTGGTTCCAACCCTGCAATGCAGTTCAAAAGCGTGGATTTACCGCAACCAGAGGGGCCGACAAGCACAAGGAAATCACCCTGTTCGATGGCCACGTTGATGTCTTTGAGGATTTCAACAGACCCGTAGTTCTTGAACAGGTTGTTGATTTCGAGGATGGGGGCCATGTGATTATCCTTTCACAGATCCAGCGGTCAGACCGCGGACGAAGTATTTACCAGCGACGACATAGACAAACAGTGTGGGCAGAGCGGCGATGATCGCTGCGGCCATATCTACGTTGTAGGCTTTGATGCCGGTGGTTGAATTCACGATGTTATTCAGGGCGACAGTCACAGGCTGTGTACCCGCCTGACTGAACGAAATGCCAAACAAGAAGTCGTTCCAGATTTGGGTGAACTGCCAGATGACTGTCACCACGATGATGGGCAACGACAGTGGCAAAAAGATCGACCAAAAGATGCGGAAGAACCCGGCGCCGTCGACTTTTGCAGCCTTCGTCAGTTCGGATGGGATCGACACATAGTAGTTTCGGAAAAACAACGTGGTGAACCCAAGACCGTAGACGACATGGACAAAGATCAGGCCGGGGATGGTTCCCGCAAGGCCCATAAGTCCCAACATCCGTGCCATCGGCAGCAGAACAACCTGGAACGGGATGAAACAGCCAAACAGCATCAGCGCGAAAAACAGGTTAGCGCCTTTGAACCGCCACTGCGCCACGACAAATCCGTTCAATGCGCCAATCAGGGTCGAGATAAAGACCGCAGGGATCGCAATTAAGACCGAGTTCCAAAAGAACGGGCGTACGCCTTCACATTGGATGCCTGTGCAGGCCTGAGACCACGCGGTGCGCCATGCATCTAACGTCGCCTCACGCGGAAGCGAGATCAGATCGCCAGTTCGGATTTCGTCGAGGCTTTTGAACGAGGTGGTGATCATGACGAACAGCGGTGTCAGATAGAACAAGGCGAACAGGCCAAGCATCAGGTACAACCCCCATCGCAAGGCGATTTTACCTGCGTTGCTCCCTGATGCAGCGGGTGTGTAGGACATATCAGTCATTTTTGGACCTCAGTTCTGAATAGAGGTAGGGAACGACAATCGCGAAGACGACCATCATCATCACCATTGCAGAGCTGGCCGCCTGACCGATGTCACCACGCGAGAACGCCATGGCGTACATGTAGGTCGCGGGCAGATCAGTCGCATACCCGGGGCCGCCCCCAGTGAGCGCAATGACCAAATCGAAGCTCTTGATTGCCAGGTGCGACAGCACGATGAAGGCAGACAAAAATATCGGGGTCATCGAAGGAAGGATAATGGCGGTATAAACGCGCCATGTGGGGATTCCATCGATCTGCGCGGCCTTGATGATTTCCTGATCCACAGATCGAAGACCTGCCAGAAACAGCGCCATAACAAAACCAGAGCTTTGCCAGATCGCGGCGATGACAATAGTGTAGATTGCCATGTCGGGATTCACGAGCCAGTCAAACGAGAATGTCTCGAACCCCCAACCGCGTACTGTGGCCTCAAGCCCCAATCCGGGGTTCAATATCCATTTCCACGCCGTCCCTGTGACGATCATCGAAAGGGCCATTGGGTAAAGGTAGATTGTACGGATCGCGCCTTCGGTGCGGATGTTTTGATCCAGCAAGATCGCCAGTATCAGCCCAAGGATCATCGAGATCACGATAAACAAGAAACCAAACACAAACAGGTTGCCAAACGCCGTGTCCCAACGGGGGGAGTCGAACAACCTGTCGTACTGGATAAACCCTTCGATTTCGTATTTTGGCAGAAGGCGCGACCGCGTCAAAGACACCCAAGCAGTCCAGGCAATAAAGCCATAGACGAAAATCAGGACAATGATGAACGATGGGGCCAGTACCAATTTTGGCGTATTTTCTTCAAGCCATTTGGTCATGGGACAAATTCCTAATGGTCCTCAGCCCCGCGATAACCGGGGCTGAGGAACGTGCATTAAAGGCTGTTTGCGATGGCAGCGGCAAGCTGCTGAACAGCGTCTTCTGACGACATGTCAGAATTGAAGTGTGCAGTCACAACGTCTGTGATGGCACCGGATTGCGCACCGCGCAGGGCCATGCCGTGAGCGTAGGATGGCAACAGTGAGCCACCTTCGTTGCTGGCAGCCATGTCCTTGGCGGACAGGATTGCGCAGCTGTCAAACGCATCCAAGGACACATCTGTACGCGCTGGGATAGACCCTTTGTTGAGGTTGAACACCTCTTGGAATTTCTGGCCAACAACCAGCTCTGCCAACAGCGCCTGACCTTGCTGTTTCTCTTCGCCGCTCACTTCGAACATCGCGAAACTGTCAACGTTGTACAGGAAGCCATCACCCGGTGTAGAGGCGCAGAGGAAGTCTTCGCCCGGGACCTGGCCTGCGGCCATGAATTCGCCCTTGGCCCAATCGCCCATGATCTGGAACGCTGCTTCACCGTTCATGACCATCGCTGTGGCAAGGTTCCAATCGCGGCCGGAAAAGTTGCTGTCGACGAAACCGCGCATGACGCGCATCTGGTCGAACACGGCAACCATCTCGTCCGATGTAAGCGTGTCTGTGTCCAGCTCAACGAACGCTTTGTGGTAACCGTCTGGCCCCAAAATTCCCAAAGCAACGGCTTCAAACACTGTCGCGTCCTGCCATGCCTGACCACCGTGCGCCAATGGGATGATACCTGCAGCCATCAGTTTTTCAGCGGCGGTATTGAATTCGGCCCATGAGGTTGGCATGCCGATGCCGTTTGCCTCCAGAACGTCGGCGTTTGCCCAGATCCAGTCAACGCGGTGAACGTTTACAGGGGCAGCACACCATGTGCCGTCACACTGCATGTGACCGGCAATTGAGGCCGGCAGAACGTCAGCCCAGTTGTTGGCTTCGGCAACAGCAGAGATGTCAGCCAATACGCCTTCTTCATACCATTCCTGAATGGCTGGGCCTTTGATCTGCGCTGCGGTTGGTGCGTTGCCCGCCAAAACACGTGCACGCAGAGCAGTGCCTGCTGCATCACCACCGCCGCCAGCGACTGGCATATCGGTCCATGTGCCGCCATTGGCTGCGAATTCTTCTTGCAGAACGGCCACGGATTTCGCTTCGCCGCCCGATGTCCAGTAATGCAAAACTTCTGCCTGTGGCTCGGCGAAAACAGCTGTCGCTGCGAAAATGGCCAAACCGGACACGGCGCCCGTAACATGAGTATTCATTTTCGATTTCCTCCCAGAAAAACCGCTCCTCGCGGCTCGAATGACCTTAGTGTTGCTGCCTACACCGCCTCCGCGCAATCGCACATGACAGGTATTCCTGCGGCGCATGCAGAAATTTCGTCCCCCTGTTACACGCTGTTACGTTAGGCTCGATTCTGTTGCATTTTGTTACATAACAATGACACGCAGGTGCGGATCGGAGGAAGCCGCCCATTGCGCTGGAGGTAAATGACGATGGCGATTCCACGTATATTAGTGGTCGATGATGACCCCGACATGCGCCAAATGATGACACAGTTCTTGCGTCAAAACGGGTCAATCGCTTTGCCCGCCGCCAACGAGGGTGAAGTGGATAACCATATCGAAGGTGGCCGTGTTGATCTAATCATTCTCGATGTCATGCTGGGGGATGAGAACGGTTTGGAGATCTGCAGACGTCTGCGGCGTGAACAGGATGTGCCGATCATCATGGTCTCTGCCCTATCAGCAGATCACCAACGCATGGAAGGCTATGCTGTGGGCGCGGACGACTATATCGCCAAGCCGTTTAACCCCGATCTACTGCTGGCGCGGATCAAAGCGGTACTGTCGCGTACTCGGCGGTCAGCCTCGCTTGTTCATCGGCGCAACACGAAGACCTTCCAGTTTGACGGCTGGACCTATGACGCCAAATCCAGCGAGGTTCTCTCTCCTGCTAATATTCAGGTCGCCCTGTCACGGCGAGAAACCACGTTGCTGCAAGTCCTGTTGGCCAATCCACACATCCCCCTGACTCGCGAAGAGATCGCGGCCAACCTTGATGTGACAGGCGAGGCCGCGCCCACAACCGAAGCATCAGGCCGTGCTATTGATGTCTTGGTTGGCCGCTTGCGCAACAAAATTGAATCCAACCCCAAAGACCCCCAAATCCTAAAGACAGAACGCGGCGTCGGTTATGTATTTGCCGTTGATGTTACGGAGTTGGACGGGTGAAAAAACCACTCAACAGCCTGCGCATACTCGGACCCGCCTTGGTGCTTGCCGCGCTTGTGACAGGCGCTGGTACGGTGTGGGTATGGGCGAAGTCGACCTCTGATTGGCGCGCCCATGGTGGCGCGGCTTTTGATGCGGGGGTAACGCTGTACTATGCGCTCCAGAACGGGACCGCTCCGCCCGAGGGCGTGACTTTGACTTCGCTACCGCCAGTCGATCAGGGCCATGCAACAGCGGGGTCGTTTCGCCAAATCGCAGGAACCCCGCCTGCTGCGCGCATCACCATTGTCCCGATCTTGCCGGATGCCGCCAACCAAATTACCGGGGCCGCCGTCACAATGGCCATCCTGTCGCCGGACCTGACCTACAGCCTTGCCGACCTGCCGCACCGCGATGGTCAAACGGCTGCGGAAACCATGGGCGCGATCACCCGTAAAATGGCGACCTTTTGCAGCGATCCGGTGGTTGTTGTTCGCATGGGAGATGGGGACTGGCTGCGTGTTGATGGCAATCCCGTTTGGGGATGCGCGGCGGCGCCAGCAGATCTGCGCATTTTGGTGACGCTGCTTGCAGTGGTTACAACCAGTATCCTGATGACGCTCTCCCTAAACCTGTCAGCGTCCTTTTTGACTTTTGCCGAACAGCTTCGGAACCGCCGCCGCGTTGGCGGGCCGACGCGTTATGAACCTGAAGGACCGCAAGAGCTGCAGTCGATCATCGGCGCGGTGAACAGCTATCTGGAAATCGAACGCGAACAATTGGCAGGTCGCGCTGCGGTTCTGTCTGGCGTCAGCCACGATCTGGGCACCCCCGCTGCGCGCCTAAGATTGCGGGCTGCGTTTGTCCAAGATCCTGAACTTCGCCAGAAGTTCGAAGCCGACATCGACAGCATGACAGCCATCATCGAGAGCGTGCTGACATATACCCATGCAGAAATGGGCGCTGAAGAGCCTCGCAAACTTTCGCTGACGTCGCTCATCGATGCTATTGTTGTCAATTATCAAGACATGGGTCGCCCGGTCACACTTCGCCCGGCCAAAGACGTGATTGTTCAAGGCGGGCAATCCATCTTCATGTCCCGCCAAGGCTACGGCGTGGTTTCCAACGACCGCGATACAGTTGTCTTTGGACGGCCTGTGTCGCTAGAGCGCGCGATCACAAACTTAATCGAAAACGCACTGAAGTATGGCCGAAGAGCGACCATTTCCCTGTTAGCTGACGCACAATCCGCAACTGTGATTATCGAAGACGAAGGCTCAGATAGTACCGCCGCAGAAATCGAAGATCTGCTTGCCCCGTTTCAACGCGGTGAAAACACGACAACGATTGATGGACATGGGCTGGGACTGACGATCGTTTCCACCATTGCGAAGTTGCATGGTGGCACTCTGACATTTGAAGACACTGCTGCGGGCGTTTCCGCGCGCTTGCTCATCCAACGCAATTGACGACCGTTTATGTGAACTGACGTATCAAGACCCTTCTGCCAGCGGTCATTCATGCTCTTTGCTGAACTCAACATGAGGGTTCAAAACCACAGAATTATGGTGTGGTGACAGCGCAGTGACGTCGCCATAAATCCAGCCGCCTGAGTGGCACTTGATCCTGATATTCAGAGAAAAGGCATGACGATGATGTGCGTTATGCGGCCCATCATACGGCGCGGCACAGAGGCCTTGGCCGTCCTGGATCATGCCTATCGAACCGCAAGCGGGGCCTGATCTGACAGAGCCCCGGGGAGGCCTGCCCAACCTGCCCGGAGGAACAGATAGCGTGCCCATAACTCAGGGCGCTCCACGCACCCTCTCGTGGGCCGGAAGATAGAATCCGGTGCAGCCTATATGCCTCCGTGCGCATCGGTCATAGTGGGCGGATCGTGGACATTTGCTGCATCCCAGAAGCCGGCGAGCAGATACCGCGGACGCGCACATTCAGACCGTCAAAAAACTGGAATCTCCTGACGAGCCAACGTCAAAGACAACGCTCATTGGGCTTTGCCCGGCTAGGAAACGGGCAGCTCTACAACGCTCTCCGTCCTAGACTTCGAAGATCGAAAACCTGTGTAGCCTGTAAAATCCCCAGCCTTGACGGAATTGCTTTCAGTGTGAAGTATTGAAGTTGCTACATGACTTATCGAAGACATTGACTGGAGTGGGGAGGTCAATCGTGGCCAGCTCTGAAATTAGAGCAGCACAAGAATTAAGCGAACTCATTGGACTTATTTATGATTCCGCTCTGGAGCCGAACCAATGGGAGAGGCTGCTTCAAAAGATTTGCGAGATGTTCCCCGGTCACATGGCATTGACAGGTACTTTTGACGGAGGCCATTTCCTTGGAGGGTATTCCCCTTCAGGCTTTATGACCGAACAATTCAAGTCAATGTATGAAGCCCGCTGGGACGATGGGCATTTTATCGGTGACCAGACGGCTTATGCCGACGAGCGCGCAGCAGCGCTTCGGCGCGATCCGCCGACTTTGGGCCGGGTCCGTAGCTCGCGGGATTGGTATTCTGATGAAGAGTATCGCAACACGGCATTCAATCGGATTTTCATGAAGCCCGTCAGAACCGGTCATTGGACAACTCTTGTTTTCGCTTTGAATGGTACGCGTCTGGCAGCCCTCATGTTTTTTGAGAACGAAGAAGAAGCGCTTGAAAAAGACTTCGCCGGGCTCCGCCAAATTCTGGAGCTCATTTCGCCACATGTGGTGCGTGCAACAAGAATTGCACGGGCGATTTATATGGCGAAGGAAGTCGCTGAAACTTACAAAGGATTTTTGGATGCGATAGCCATCCCGCTTTTGATCACGGATAGCGGTCGGACCTTGCAAACTGCGAACTCTGCAGGGCAGCGCCTGTTGGACCGAGGAGACTTATTTCGGCTGTCCCAGAACGGGAGTCTGTCGTTGGTGGATGTGCATGATTTCAACGCGTTTCGCAAAATCCTGCTTGATGTCGAAATAGATAACGATGCACGCGGCTTGCGTCTGGAGCAGGCGGATGGCGTTATTTCACTTTGCGTCGCGCCATTCCACCCTTCCATGGTCACCCATCTGCAGGCGGAGAAGGACGTTTTTGATAAAGACCAACTGCTAGCAATATTTGTCGGGGCACACGGTACACACTCGATAAACTCTGGTCTGTTGCAGGATGTTTTCCAACTAACCCCCCGCGAGGCGACGATTTGTAACGCTTTGGCGTCTGGGCAAACGCCGATGCAGATCTCGGTCGAACTGGGTCGGGCAGAGAAGACGATCCGGAACCAAATTCAATCAGTGTATGACAAGGTCGGTGTCGCTTCGAACCGCGAACTGTCAGATGCGCTGTCCGTGTTTCGGGCGGTCGGCGCAATGTTTGATTCAGAAGACCCGTATTTGTTCGGAGAACAACAACCTCGGGTCACTTGAGACCGCGGATTGCACAAACCACAAAGGCTTCTCGGATGCCTCCATAGTCGCCCAACAAAAGCTCGGCGCCTTTTGTAGAACGCCGAACTCAGATTTCGCAGACCGAAGCGCCTCAACGCATTTCAATTCACGCGAAATATCCCTTTAGTTCACGACGACCGAACCAAGAACATCGAGCTTCGACTCCCCAGTCTCGGGATTGGTCGCTGTGGTGAAGGTGCCACCGCCAGTTGCATTGGCGAACTTGCCGGTTCCACCCGAGACATACCACGTGCCAACCGAGGCTCTATCCGGGGTCATACCAGTGACATTCCAGGGGCCAAACCAAGCGTCTCCATCTGCGTCGGACCAAATACAAACGCCCATACCGGACGCACCAGAGCCAAGGGCGATCTGCATGCTGCCCAGGCATTCCCCGGTCATTCCATCAAGGGGGGATCCACTTTGGGGCAGTGTGTACATCGATTTGAGGTCGACAAAGACATGCGTCTCGCCAAGCGGCATGTATTTGTTCTCGGATTTGCCAACGGTCGACCCGCTGACATCGTAGGACGCTCCACCGGCAAAAGCGGCGCCGGTCGAAGCTATAAATGCGAGAGCTGTAAGGGTTTTCATAAAATTTCTCCTTCGAAACATCCTCGACGCTTAGTTGTTCAGCGCGTCGTTTGCTGATGTTTCGAACCTGGCATTGCGCACGTAGGACCCGCATGAGCAAAGGTACCCAAAGCGATATGGGTAATACTCCTCATGAAACACACCTCTGGTCCACGGCATCATCCAGACATCAGATAAAAGGAGTTTCAAAAATGAAAATGTTCACCCAATCCCTTAAAATCGCAATTGCCGTATCCACGATTGGTCTTGGAATTGTTGCGACGCCCACCGCCGCGCAGGCCATGCCCATGCCAACGCTAAGCTTTCCGGACGCCGAGTCCGGATGGGGCTGTCGTTTCACCAGCACATGTGAGTTTGGTCCGTTGTCGACGCGCGAAAACCGCTAACACCTGCAAAAATCTGGCTTGGTCGCATCGCCTCAGGAAACGTGCGGCTGGCCAGTGATCATACCAACTTCGCATTGCCCGATTGAGTTGTCTCAAGCCCTGACTTCAATAGCACAAACAAGTTTCGCGATGGCAGGCGGCGTTGCGGCCACGACTCCCCCCGTTTGTTGACAGCTATGGTCCGATGGCTGCCAGCTCACGAACTCGTCTCGAATGACGATCTGACTATTCTTGGGATGTCCCACATTTATCACCCCCATCGAGTGACACAGAGGGAATACTGCACTCTGTGAAAACTGGCGAAAAGATACGCGAACGGGAAGCGGTTACGGTGCAACCATTCAAGCCATTTGCAGATCAGGAAAACAGATTTGGTGAATACCGAACGGGGTCGAACCGTTGACCTCTTGCAGGCCATGGGCAAGAAATCGCGTGCGCCATAGACACATATAGATTTTGCGATATGAACATATTATTGCTCGAATTCACATCTAAAAGCATGTGCCTATACGGTCCAATCTGTTGAAAAAACTGAAAACGTACCTAAGTGCCAGCCCATCGCCCCGACGCCACTTTAAGGAGAGAAGTATGACATTGCCGAAAACGCTGAAGCCCCTTCTCCTTTTGATACTCTCGTTCATCGCACCAATGGCAATGGCGGATGTGACTTGTAAAGGCGACTGGCAGAGTGCGGCTTTGACCAACTATGAAAGCTATCCCGATCCGGGAAGTGTCGAGTGCGTCAAGTACAATGGCTGCAAATGGGCAGGTCAGTTCTATGGTGTCAGTGGCAAGAAGTCCGAAAGCTGGGTGGCCAGCAAAAATATCGCTGCTGTTCACCAAAAGCACTGGAGCCGTCTTGGTGGGAAACACCTGC
Source organism: Aliiroseovarius pelagivivens (assembly GCF_900302485.1). Classification (NCBI taxonomy): domain Bacteria; kingdom Pseudomonadati; phylum Pseudomonadota; class Alphaproteobacteria; order Rhodobacterales; family Paracoccaceae; genus Aliiroseovarius; species Aliiroseovarius pelagivivens. The sequence continues at coordinate 2,248,870 of NZ_OMOI01000001.1, forward strand.
GTTTGCGTCAGGGCAACCGCGAGATCGTTGTTCAAGTGCTGGACCTTTGTGCCGATTCCGACTGCAACGGCTGCTGCACAAAGAACCTTGGCGGCGACGGTTATTTGATCGACATCGAGAAGTTCACGATGGGACGCTTTGGATCAGGCTCGGGCACCGTTAATTTTCAGGTGTGCAGCTAAGCCTGTCCGCGGGGATCCTCTGCGACCTTATCAACATGAACAACACGTGCTTGAGCCCTTGAAAGCTCAAGCGCACTTTTCAGATCAATCGACGACGTACGCGTGATTTTACGCCACCCTGTAAAGCGCCCAGTGACGGCGCGCGCGATCGAGCGCAAGGCCACCATCCAGTAGATCTGACGATAGAAAAACCTTTGCGTTAAAACCCAAGGCAACAGGCGCTTGTCCTCTTTGGGCTCAAGCCCGAATGCAATGGTGGCCAGAACGAGGTCCGAAAGCAGGTAAGCCACATACCCAATCGCGACCAGTATAGACGAACTTTGAAGTGCTGCCCGGGAACCGTCTGACAGAAGCTCGAATAGCGCGAACAGATTGAAGATCATGACAAGGTCTGCAATGGGCGCAAACAGGGAAAACACGGCGCCGAACAAGAACAGATCGGGGATCGACACCAAGCCAACCGCACGCCGCTCTAAAAACGCGCCTTTGTGTTTCCAGGCGATTTGCAGCATTCCGAAATGCCAGCGCAACCTTTGTCGCATCCATTGCCGGATGGTTTCCGGAGCTTCTGTGAACGCATGGGCTGCAGGTTCGTAGACCACCCTGAAATCATTGCGAATGACCGAGACAGTCAGGTCCGCGTCCTCGACAAGTGTTTGGGTCGTATAGCCGCCAGAGGTGATCACGGCTTCTGTGCGCCATGCCCCGATCGAGCCCGGCACCACCATGATCCCGTTCAAAACCTCGTAAGCACGACGGTCCAGATTCTGCGCAGAAATGTATTCGATCGCCTGAAGACGGGTCAAAAGATTGCGTCGGTTTCCAACTTTAACATTCCCCGCAACCGCACCGATTTCAGGGTCGTTGAAATGCTTGACCAGCTCTCCGATCGCTTCGGGCGCGATGATCGTATCTGCATCAATGGCAACAAAGACAGGTGTGTCGATATGTCGAATGCCAGTATTCAGCGCCTCGGCCTTGCCCTGATTGTCTTGGCGGATCAGGCGAATGCGTGGGTCGGCACCAAAGTGGTCACTGACCACTTGAGCCGTGTCATCGGTCGAGCCGTCATCAATCACGATCACCTGAGCAATCGGGTAGGTCGACTGAAGCACCGATGTAATCGACTTCACGATCACTGTTTCTTCGCAATAAGCCGGGATAAGAACCGAGACCGGCAAGATCGGTTCGCCGCCCTTGTGGACACGCCGCTCCTTGATCAGCGCCAACACCAAGACGGTCAGAGACCGAAATACGCCCGCAGTAATCAGTACAAAAAACGCGGCTGTAACGGCGGATTTCAGACTGCGGATCAGCAAGAACGAAAGGCCGCTCATCTGATCGCCATCTTCCACCACCCTGCCCGGCTGGATGCTGCTGTCATGGCTTGCGACGCTGGCAACCGACACGATGGATATCCCGGCGTCCTTGAGCGACTGAATGATCTTGGGCAGCGCCTTGACCGTTTGTTCTCGATCACCACCTGCATCGTGTAACAGCACAACGTTGCCTTGATCTGCCTCGGCACGGGACGTCACAGTTCCGACAATCTCTTCAGCACCCGGACGCATCCAATCGGTCGAGTCAATCTCGATCCCGACGACGACATAGTTCTCGTCCGACAATAGGCTGAGAACCCGCGCTTCTTTCGGTGTTTCAGGATTTTCATCAAACCCATAGGGCGCGCGAAACAGATTTGTGCTTTTCCCGGAAACGCTTTCGATCAGTTCTTGCGAGGCATGAAGTTCGAGCTTGAGGCGGAAGTCCGATATCTCCGCGATATTGGGGTGGAAAAACGTGTGGACACCCAGTTCATGCCCCTCATCGACAATACGGCGTGCGATCTCTGGGTGCTGCTGAACCCGCGTTCCAATCACAAAGAAAACCGCCGGAACATCGTGCTCTTTGAGAATGTCCAAGATCGCTGGTGTGTATTTCGCGCTGGGGCCGTCATCGAAGGTTAGTATCACCGACCGATCCGGCATGTCGCCACTTTGGGTCACCGTAAACGCCCGTGGAAGGTCCAGATAGGTCGCTTCGACGATCAAGCCGCGCTCCTGATCCAACTGCAAAACACGCCTTCCAGTCGCTGCCGAGTTATTCCCAGTCAGAAACGGGCCCGCGCCGACATATCTTACATATGGGGCAGCACTGATCCTTTGCAGCAGGCCCAGCGCAACCTCAGGTTCCGGCAAACCTGGCGAGACAATCTTCCAAACTCCGGGGTCTCCGCCTGTAACGGGCCAAAGCGCAACCCCATCCAGTTCGCTGAGCGGAAGCCGCGAGAGCTGGTTATGGGCGCTCAGTGCATCCAAAAGCCAGATGTGATGCCGCTGCCCCTTGTCATCCAGAAAGCGCACCTCGGTGTTCAAGGCGTCATTATCGATGCGTATGGTGCCGCCATGGCTCAGCACTGCCTCTGTGACATCGAAATAGTTTAGATAGGACGGTTCGGATCTGGCGCTGATCCAGTCCATTCCAAACCCACCAATGGCGATGACCACTTTGTCGGCAGGCAGATCAGCCAGCAACTTAGATACCTTCTCTTCAAACCATGCCTGCGGCGCAAGCGGCTCGGGTCCGCTGAAGGGTCCCGGTTCATTGAAGGCAAGCACGATCATTTTGTCCGCCAGATCAGCCGCATTGGGCTGATCCCAAAGCGCATGATCCACACCCGCGATGAGACAGCTGTCTTTACCGACCTTATTAAGACCAGCCCGCAAAGCTGTCGCAAATCCTGTCAGGTCTTGAGCCGCAATTCTGAAGGCACCCGAAAGGTCCACACAAAGCCCGTCGGCACCTTCCGAAACGGCCAAGGACTTCAGCGCGGCAATCAGATCGGTTTGCAGCGCAACAGACGTAAATAAATTCGACTGTGCAGTTTCTTGGGGAACCTCAATCCGAGCAATGGGAAGGAAGCCAACGCGGCCTTTGTTCACCTCCCACAGATTCAGAAGCTTATCTCGATAGGGCGATGGGTGGTTCGTGACAGATCCGGTTGCACCATCAATCGTAACCCAGTCGGACAGCAACACATCAATCGCTTCGATATTTGTTCGGGCCTCTACGACGCCCGCCAACGACCATGACGGCACAAAGGCATGCACTTTGGTTTTCTGAACGGCGTAGGTTTCGTCAGGCGCAACAGCACCTTCTAATGCATCGGTCCAAAGCTGCGAAGACGACGTCGTTGCGCCCTCGCCCTCAATCCCAGAAACGCGTGGTGATCCGGCGGCACCGGAATTGGCCGCTTCGTTTGAGACAGCATCCCAATTCTGAGACGGCAGTTCGGACTGATGAAGATGGACCATGAACGAAACAAACCAAACCGCCACAAACACCAGGAATACGCCGGACAACACGCTGAAGAAGACGAACCGATGGGACGTCGGATCGAAGAACACTGGCTTCGTCTTGGGCTTGTTCTTTTTGTCTTTCGGGCTTTTCAAGTCAGCTACCTGTGTCGCGTCCCGTAATGCTTTGGTGTTACCCTCAGTCTGTCACAGCCAGCAGGCTGAAGGAACGCGTATATGGTCGCAGGCTTGCAGGGTGTGACGTCTTGGTTGTTGGCCGCAAAGCCTAAAGCTGCAATGGTGAACGGGGCGGCAATAGTAAGGAGTGGTGATGGATCGTCGGACTTTTCTCTCTCGCACCATGGCCGGAGGGGCGGTTGCATTCACTTCGTCATGGCAAATGGCGCATGCCGCAGCCACACACCCAAGTCTTCTGATTGTCAGAAACGTTACCCCACGCAGTTCGGCGTCCGCACTCGTGTCTTTCCTAGACCCGATCACTTCGCAGAACCTGCCCGTTTGCATCGCGGTTAAGTTTGGCCCCGAGGACTGGGAAAATGCAGACCAGAACGCCAGTCTGATGGAAGCACTGCAAAGGCTGACCATCGACTATCCCGGTCTGGTCGATTTGGCGATCGAGCTGCCGGGACTTGCAAGTGAACTTCCCTATTTGCGTATGCGAAGCGCAAGCGAAGCCCGCAACAGGTTCCAACACGCGATGGTTAAAGCCAATGGTACCTACGCACCGCAAACGGTGATCACCGACATGCAAGATGGCGAGCCTCCGACCCTTGAAGGGCTTCGGAGCACTGGCTTTCTGACCTCGTTCCTGATCCCGGAAAGCGGGCGCGCACCGACGGTTTGGCGAAATGCTGATGGTACGCAGCAAGTTAACGGGGGATGGCGTCTTCCCCCCTCGCCTACCTCTGATCAGATCGCAAACACATTTGCTCAAGCGACATCCCAAGATGGGCCTTTGGTGTTTGTCGCGTCTTTTCCTGACGACAACACACAGGAAGAAGACGCTTTCTTTGATCAGGGTGCCATTCTTGGAGACGCCTTTCGACGCAATCTGACTTCCAGTCGCAACTATTTCATTTTGCCATCGGAACTCAGGTTTCGTTCCGGCACCGCTTTCGCCCGCAACATGGTTCTCTGCGTCGAAGCGGACGGGTCCGACAAAACAAGCGATAGCCTCAGGTCGCAACTCGCCGCCGCGAATGTGCCCTTCACCGCGCTTTTGCCGGCCGCGCGGGCAGAGAGTATCGCAAACGGCCTGACTGAAACCGGGGCCCACCAATGCCTCATGGTCTCAAACTCTGACATGGACGATTGGCAAGACATCAGGAATCCAGCGTTCGAGACAAGCACCACCGGCACAGACGAGCCCGTACACTGTATCGCGCTTGATCGCGCAGGGGACGGGGCCCCAGACGCCCCTGCCCTCGCGGGCTTTGAAGTTATTCTCGACACTGCGGAAACCGAAAAGGGTGACATCGGATTTGATGCTCAGGGCGCGCTTCGTCTGAGAACATCAGTGGTGATCGACACGCCTGTATCTGCGCAGAAACTTCTGGAAGATTTGCTGCAAACCATCCCGTCCAGTGAAGACGTCACGCTGCGGATCAAAGAAAGCGCCTTCACGCAGCCTGAAGACGCGCACGCGTTGGTCAACAGCCTTGTCGAATTGGCGCAGTCAGACCAGTTTCGTGTCTTGGACCTTCAACAGTTTTTCAAAGCCGTTACGACAAAAAGCGAACCTGCACGGCTTCTTCGATCCGCCAGCCGCTGGCCAGCACGCATCACCAACGCGGACATGGAACCGAATGAGCGTGCGCGATTGTTTGAAGACGCCAAGATGGCTTGGTCCTATTTCGACGGTCTGACGGATCCCGACACAGGGTTGGTGCCTGCGACAGCTTGGGTTGAAGACAATCAGATTGAAACCTATCGGTTCAGCACGATGTGGGACACGGGAACCCTTCTGTTGGCGATCGTGAGTGCGCATAGCATCGGCATCTTGGACGACGACGCGTTTGAACTGCGCTTGAAGAAAGCCTTGGATGGGCTTTCGACCGGTACGTTCAACGGGTTGCGGCTGCCCAAGGGACTGACGTCGACAGATGGAAAAGCCAAGGGCGACGACGACTACAATGCAAGCGACACCGCAAGGCTGCTGACCTCGCTTCATCTGGTCCAATCCTATGCCAAACAGGATTTGGGGATCGGCGACATCGTTCGTGGGTGGGACTTAGAGAAAACCATTCAAGACGGAACCCCAATGACAGTGCGCGGCAGCAAACTGGTGTCTGCCTATCAATCCAACTACGCAGGATACATCGCGCGCGGCTTTGGTCTTTGGGGCTATCCGGTGACGTCGCCCTACACGGACCCCAGACCCGGATCTCGTTTCGATCAAGGGGTTCAAATTCTGCATGAAGTAGCGCAGTTCGGCCCTATCGGCACAGAACCGCATCTTCTCGAAGCAGTGGAGCTTGGCGCCTCTCCTCTGGCACACACTGCTGCCGAGGCTCTGTTCGCAGCGCAAATCGATGAATACCGCGCAACAGGGAAGCTGGTCTGCGTCTCAGAAGGCCCCGTAAACCGAGAGCCGTGGTTCGTGTACCAAGGCTATCAGATCGCCGATGACGGGGGGAAATGGACCGCCGAGACCCTTGACCCGTCCCCGCGTTTCCAGACCAAAGGATTTGTTCGGGCTGTCGATATGCTGAACAGCAAAGGTGCATTCCTCTGGAATGCCCACCGGCCAAATGACTATACGGATCGCTTGGTCAATCAAGTGCGCGAAAAAGCCGCGACAAGTGAACTTGGGTTCAGTCCCGGCGTGTTCTCGGTGACCGGCAAATCGGATCAGGCTTACAGCGATGTCAACACCAATGGCGTCATCTTACAGGCGATCGCTTTCCGTCTGAACGGCGGCATCCCCTGCTCGGAATGGGCGCAGTAAGGAAGGCAAATGCTTCCAAGGGGAAGACTGGCCGGTTAGATGCTCGCGTGTCGTTTGGAACTGCAATCTGGCTTAGCGCGCAACCATCAAACCCAACCGGGCTGAAAGGTATAACGCCTCTTTGGGTTTGCGCGCATATCTCTGAGCGCCCTAGGTCAAAGGCCGACGCCAAGAGCTATGAGGCAAATCACCAAGTCAGCCAGCGGAGCACGAAGGGATTATCCCGACGCACGAACACCCTGCGAATTTCGTCACCCAATAGGATCGCAAACGCAAAGGGAAGCGAGAGCGCCAAATGCCACATTTCCAACGGTGCGGTTCCGAAGAATGTATTGAAAGCCGGGACATAGCTGATGCCCGCCAATAGAAGCAGCTCGAACGAGATGCCCACCAACACAAGCGGATTGGAGAACAGGCCAACCGTGAATAGGCTCTGGGTTCGCGTTCTGCAGATGATCACATCCGCGACCTGACAGATAATGATCGATGCAAAGAAACCAGTGATGGCGGTTCGATACAACGGGTCACTATTGGCAAGGTCCTGTCCCCACTCCCACCCTCCGCTGTACAGAATGGTGAAATAGGTAAAGAAACCCGCCGCGGCCTGAATCATTCCAACGATACCGTAGCTCATCAAAAGCAGGTTCCGGCTGAGCAGCCGTTCACCCCGTGGCCGTGGTTTGCGCTTCATAACGTCGGTTTCCGGCTTTTCCGCGCCCAACCCAAGTGCCGGCAGAATATCCGTTCCCAGGTCAATCGACAGGATCAGAATAACCGTCAGGGGCAAGGGAATATCCAGCAGAACGAACGCCACGAAAGGCAGGATTTCTGGGATGTTGGACGTCAGAATATACGCAATGAACTTCTTGATATTGTCAAAGATGGTCCGCCCTTCCTCGACGGCCGAGACGATGGTGGCGAAATTATCGTCCATCAGCACCATATTCGATGCTTCTTTTGCGACCTCGGTACCGCCGACTCCCATAGCCACGCCCATATCCGCATGTTTCAGCGCGGGGGCGTCATTTACACCGTCCCCAGTCACCGTGACGATTTCCCCAAGCGATTGCAGCGCCTGCACGACCTGCAGCTTCTGGGCAGGCGCAATTCGGGCAAAAATGATCTCGGGCTCGTCACGCAAAACCTGCAACAATTCTGCGTCTTCCATCGAGGAAAGCTCGTCCCCTTGAACAACACGGCCATTGGGGCCCATCAAGCCGATCTGGCAGGCAATTGTTTTTGCCGTCAAACCGAAATCACCGGTCAACATGATCACCCGGATACCGGCCGAGTGGCAGCGCGCAAGAGCATCCGGAACTTCCGGTCGCGGCGGATCGATCATCCCGGAAAGCCCTAGGAACACATAGCCATCTTCCGGGACGTCACCTTTGCCACAGGATCGGGCCGCGAAGGCAAGACCGCGTTCACCCCGGCCTGCCAGCACGCGGTATTGTTGGATAACCTCGTCCTGACGTTCTTTGTTAAGGGGGTATTCTTTGCCGTTTGATACGATGCGATCACACATCGCCAACACAACCTCAGGAGCACCTTTCAAGTAAGCCTGAGGGCCGTCGCCAGCATCGGTCACAATGATCATGCGTTTGCTGGTGGAATTGAAGGGTTGCTCTGCAAGTTCTTCCACCTCTCGCAGCGCGGCCACGTCGGCATGTTCGCGCGCGTATACCAGCAGCGCACCCTCTGTCGCATCGCCGGAAAAACCGTCCTCGGTCAAATATGCGTTGTTGCAGACGCACATAACTTTCAGCAAACGATCGAAAGACGGCGTTCCCTTTATCAGATGATCGGTGGCCGCATATTCTTCCCCATTCAGAACGACAGTGTTCACACCCAGCTGATTCTGAGTCAGCGTCCCGGTCTTGTCGGTGCAAATGACAGTCGTCGATCCCAGTGTTTCGACACTTTCCAAATTCTTGATCAACGCGTTCTTTTGCGCCATCCGGCGACTAGCCATGGTGAGGCTGAGCGTCACGGTCGGCAGCAACCCTTCCGGGACATTGGCCACAATAATGCCGATGGCAAAGATCAAACTGCCGATCCAACTGTTTCCGATGGCGACGGAAACGACGAAAAAGCTTACACCAAGGAAGATCGCAATGAAGCTGATGACTTTGATGAAATAGCTAAGCTCTTTGTGAATCGGAGTCTCGTGAGCATCCGTGGATTTCGTCAGTTCAACGATGCCGCCAATCTGGGTATTCATACCCGTTTCAACCAGTACGACCTTTCCTTCGCCGTTCTGCACAAGCGAGCCCGAGAACACCATGTTCGGGCTTTCCAGCACCGCATCCGCTTGTTTCCCTTCGTCCAGAAGCTGTGGCTCGCTTTCACCGGTAAGGCTGGAATTGTCGACCTTCAGCTCCTTGGCCTCGATCAACCGTCCGTCGGCAGGCACTCGATCGCCCTCGTTCAGAATAATTACGTCACCGGGCACAAGGTCCCCAGCGGCGACTTCCTGCGGGCTGCCGTCTCGAAACGCTGTGATCATAGAGGGCAGCATGCTTTTGAAGCTGTCCATGATCCGCTCGCTCTGGTGTTCCTGAAAATAGGTGAAAGCAGCGTTAAGCAGCACCACAGCAATCAGGGCGATAGCGATGTAGAGGTTGCCCTGGCCTGGGTCCATTTGCTCGGCCGTCATCGCCAGAGCACCGCCGACAATCAAGAGCAACGCAAAGAAGTTCTTAAACTGCAAAAGGAACTTCAAAATTTCCGGGGTGTCTTTCGAAACCTTCAGCTCGTTGCGACCGACTTGCGCCAAGCGCCTATCCGCGTCTTCTGTCGTAAGCCCTTCGGTCGAACTGTCCAGATCATCCAAAACGCTTTTCAATGATCCTCTATGCCAGTTCGCCATGAAACACCCTTTTCTTTGTATAATTATCCGCTGGAGCGGGTTGTCTTTATTCAGTCCGATCCATTTCGAAAACTTCAGACACGACGAGCCGCTGTGTCTGATCGAATTGAAAGTATATCCAGAAATGTGAGGCGTAAGATTTTCAATCAGCGCCCTACCACTGGCGCGATGATGGTCACCGCAAACTGAGCACGCCCGCAATGATATACATCAAGGGAATTTCCCTTGTGGAGCTTCACCAATAGAACGGTCTCGACCCGAAGGTTGGCCACAATGATCACGAAGTATCGCTTTGGACCGAAAGCTGGCAGGTCCGCGTCGGTGCACTGCAGTCGTTGGGGAATTGAGCCAATTGGCGGGAGCTCGGTAAATGCCATGCCATAAAGATCCCGAACTTCACGTACAAACACTTCAGCGAAAGGATTGGGGGGCCAAAGAAACGCAATCTCGTTAGGGCTCCAGCTCGCCCGATCGCAGGTAAGGGACTGGCATTTGTGTCGCATAAGCTTGCCACATCGCGGTCTGCAGGCCTAACCTTGATTACTGACCTTTCCATTACGGAACGCGTCTCAATACGCGAGCGAGCCAAAATGATTCAAACAATAGCGTTTTCTTTCGAGATGGGTGTCGTAATGGCGACACTGGCTTTCACCATCTTCTTGTTTGTTTCAGAGATCATAAGAATTGATTTGGCCGCTATACTAGTCTTGGTAATTATCGGGATCCTTAGTTATCTTCCCGGCCTTGATCGATTGGCAGATGTGAACCACTTGTTTGATGGCTTTGCATCGAATGCTGTCATTTCGATCATCGCGGTCATGATCGTCGGGGCTGGGCTTGATAAAACCGGGATCATGAACAAGGTTGCAGCAGTCATCCTGAAACATGGTGGCTCTACCGAAGCAAGGGTGCTGCCCATCGTCTCGGGGACCGTCGGGTTCATCTCATCCTTTTTGCAGAACGTCGGGGCTGCGGCCTTGTTTCTGCCGGTTGTCAGCCGGATTTCCACACGGTCCGGCATCCCCTTAAGCCGCCTGCTTATGCCGATGGGGTTTTGCGCCATCCTTGGCGGGACCATGACTATGGTTGGCTCCTCCCCTCTGATCCTGCTGAATGACTTGATCCTCACCGCCAACACAAGCCTGCCAGACGATCAAAAGATGGAGATGTTCAGCCTGTTTTCCGTCACCCCGATTGGGGCGGCTCTGATCCTGACCGGCATACTGTACTTTCTACTGCTAGGTCGGTGGGTGCTTCCAAGCGCCAGTGAGGCTGAAAGCACTGGAACAGGACAAGGGACCCAAGAGTACCTCAAGCGCGTCTACGGTCTGCAAGCGGATGTATTTGAAGTTGAGGTTCCAGCCGAAAGTCCATTGGTTGGTAAGATCCTGGCCGACATCAACCACGAAAACCATCTCTACATCATCTCGACGTTTTATCGCGGCAAGACGTCGATGTTGCAGGTGCTAACAGCAGAAATCGCAGCCCCATGTCGGTTGGCAATCATTGGCCGCGAGGCTGCGGTCAACGAGTTTGCTGCAAAGTTTGGCTTGACTGTTCTGCCGGAACTGGACGTGTTCGTAGAGGAGTTTGCCTCGACCAATGCCGGGATCGCCGAAGTTGTGATTCCGCCGGACAGCAAGGTGATTGGCAAGTGCCCGCGCGACCTGTTGTTCCGAAAGACCTATGGCATGTCCCTGTTGGCCATCCATCGTGGCGAGGACACGATGAGCCATGTGGAAACCGAAGACCATGACTCCACTCAGATCGGGCTGGAAGTGTTTAATGCGGGTGACATGCTGGTTGCGCACACCAAATGGGACAACCTCACTCGGCTGAAGAATAACCGCGATTTCGTCATCGTGACCTCAGATTTCCCACAAGAGGAATTGCGCCCACACAAGGTAGGCTGGGCGCTGTTTTTCTTCGCAATTTCGCTGTCCATGATCCTGTTTACGGATGTGCGTCTGTCGCTATGTCTGCTGACCGGGGCTGTCGGCATGCTGCTGTCGCGGGTACTGAGCATTGATGAGGCTTACGGCGCGGTCGGGTGGAACACTGTGTTTCTGCTGGCCTGTTTGATCCCCTTAGGACAGGCAGTGCAAAACACCGGAACTGCGGAATGGATTGCGCAGAACATTCTGAAGGTTTTGGATGGCTGGCCAATTTGGTCGCTGCAAGCCGGCGTAGCCGTGTTGGCGACCGCTTTTTCGCTGGTGATGTCGAATGTTGGTGCAACTGTTTTACTTGTACCGCTTGCGGTCTCTATCGCCTTGGCCGCCGGGGGCGATCCCGCGATATTCGCTTTGACCGTTGCGATTTCGACCTCAAATTCGTTTATCATCCCAACGCATCAGGTAAACGCATTGATCATGGGGCCGGCTGGCTACAAAGTGAAAGACTTCGTTAGATCCGGCTCGATCATGACTGTTTTGTTTCTTGTCGTTTCGCTTGTAATGCTGAACGTCGTCTACTGATCAAACTGGATGTATCGAGGTTGGTTGACCCGTTGCCGATCCGTTGAATTGTCACCTGTCGCACTGTCGGGCCGATTCAGATCGGTCTTCTTATGCGGCGTGCCCCAAGCATCCAACCAGACCTTCCCAGAATAGATCAGCTGCCCGTTCATGCGGACCGTCGCAGGATTAAGACGATCCGGCATGGCAAAGAAATCGACGTCAAGTTTCGTCTACCCCTCAATGGTCAAGACGAGCCAAGAAACCCACTTTTCGAATACCGCAATTTAGACCCATTGCCGCTGACGTCAGACACAAAAAGGTTTACCCTGCCAGACCTCCGCGCAAGGGATTTGCCAGGTAGTTCGAGCGGCCACCTCAGGTTGATACTGCGCCGCATTCGAGGTCGGCTCAGCGCCCTGTTAAGAGTTGATGATGGACAATCACGCCCTGCAAGTTTGAGTTAGATGTTCAGATAGCGTCTCAACCAAGTCAATTTTCGATAGAGGCTTGGCTAGAAAGCCGTTCATGCCAGCTTCTAAACAGTTTTCGATATCTTCTGAGAAGGCACTCGCGCTCAAACCGATTATTGGAGTTTGGATCATTTGTTTGGATCCGTCCCGAATTCGGCGCGTTGTTTCCAGCCCGTCAATTCCCGGCATATTGACGTCCATCAGCACCAAGTCGAACCGTTCTTCTCGCATCAAATTGATAGCACTTTTGCCGCTTTCGGCGGTCGTTACTTCATGTGCAAGAGAACGTAGAATGACCTTGGCGATCTTAAGATTTGTTTTGCTGTCATCGACCACCAGCACATGGGACGGTTTGGTGGGGGGCCGATGAAGATGCGATACAACTTTCTGGTCGGTCTCAAGATTTGCTTTAGACTCCCGATCAACCTCCACAGGTTTGAACGGCAAAGAAAAATAGAAACGGCTGCCTTCGCCCTCTCGACTGTCTACAGACAGCGCGCCACCCATTTCTGCCACCAGCATATTGCAGATAGACAATCCAAGACCCGTGCCTTGGTATTCGCGATTGCTTCGATTATCCACCTGAACAAACCGTTCGAAGACATGTGCCTGATCCTGTTCCGAGATTCCAATTCCGGTATCAGAAGCCTCAAAGCAAATTGTGCAGTTTGGCGACTTGGTGTCAGCGACAGCGGAAACACTCAGTGTAACGCCACCTTCTGAAGTGAACTTGATGGCATTCCCGACGAGGTTAATCAGAACCTGACGCAATCTATTAGCATCGCCAATAACGGTCTTTGGGCATGTCTCCGGCACCGAAAAATCAAGGCTAATTCCCTTGTTTTGTGCCGCGACCTGAAAAATACCAACGACGTTCTGAACCAAGCTATAGATAGAGAATTCATCGCTGTGGAGCACAAATTTGCCCTCGTCCATCTTTGTGATGTCCAGGATGTCATCAATAATAGACTTAAGCGCTTTTCCGGATTCCTGTATTGTTTCAATAAGCTGTGCCTGCTCTTTCGGTAACTCTTGTTCCAGCAGAAGTTCGGCAATCGGTATTACCCCATTCAAGGGTGTGCGGATCTCGTGGCTCATGGTGGCCAGAAAACGTGATTTTGCCTCTGCTGCCGCCTGAGCTTCGTCGCGGGATGCAATCAGACTTTGTTCGTTTTCCTTGATGGTTGTCCGCATCGTTGAAAAACTATTGGTCAGATCGCCAATTTCATCGTTTGAGCTGGGCGGGATTTTCGCTTGATAGTTGCCTTGGGCTAGCTGCTGAGCCGCCGAGGCTAGCAGGGCAGCTCGTTTCACAACCCAATGCTCCAGAAGAACGCCGACCACAACAAGCGCCCCAAGGAAGAAAACCGCGATCAGGATTGTAAGATATCGAACTTGCCGGCGGATCTGACCAAGATCGTCGGAGATATCAACACGAACAGAAAGCACCGCCAATTCTTTGCCTTCAAACGTGATAACCCGCGATGTCTGAATTATGTCAGGCTTGGCCACCGGGTCGGCCTTAGACAAGGGATACAGACGTGTGCCATCAGGCGTTGTAAGAATAACGGTTTCCCAATTCTGGTATCGTCCCTGCATGCTGCTAAGAGTCTCGAAGACCGCACCAATCTGGTTTTGCAATAGAAACGGGATAAGCGCATCTGACAGAATTTCGACGTTCTGATCCAGATTTCGGACCTGCGAAACTGTCATCTCTCGAGTCAGACGCGGCTCCCAAATATAGGACAGCCCCAGCACACATATGCACATCATGCAGGCAAGCAGCGCCACGAAGCGGCTGCGCAGTTTGAAGCGTACGCGCGCCAAAGCCGAGGTAGTGGCCGCTTTGGCAGACGCCAATAGTGGTGGGTCACTCAACAAAGAACGCATCCAGACCCATTCCTTGCAATTCGGTGTAGTCTTCCAGACTTGTTTCGATCACCTCGCGGATCGGAACGCGTTCAAGCAATTCACGACCATATCCAGTTTTCCAAAGGTCAAGAAAGGCCTGCGTCACCTGTCTTTGTACTTCCTCAGGAACACGTGGATGAGCGGCAATGGGATGCGGCGGAACACGGGTGGTTTTGTAGAGGACGCGCAGCTGTTCGGATATTTCAATCGGCTGCGAACGGAACGTTCCCATCACCCCACCAGCTGCCGCAGCTTGGTTCAGAATAACATTTAGGTATGCCGACCCGTGTGTTGACACGTACATCGGCGAAAACTCGACATCGCGTTGATTGGTCAAGTCGGAACGGATTAACAGCGAAGCACCAAGTGCATTTGGCGCCGGGAACGCGATGGTTTGACCTTCAAGGTCTTCAACCGATTGATAGTTACTATCATCGCGTACAACCAGAATGCCGAACAATTCACGCCCGCCATCCCGTAAGAGCGGCTGATACCCTTGCGTTTGGGCGGCGATGATCGCGTGGTACGGGTTCATGTAGGCGAAATCGAATTCACCGTTCATGAAGCTGGTTTCAAATTCTGGTATCCGGGGCGAGCCCACAATCTCGAAGTCATAGCCAGTGCGCTTTTCGATTTCGCTGATGATCGGCTCCCAAATCCGTGCGAGCTTTCGCGCTTCGAATTGCGGAACGATGCCGAATGTATAGGTCTGCGCGCTTAGCGGCGATGCGTTTAGCCACAGCACGGCAATCACGCCAAATATGCCACCAATAGTTGAGTGAAGTATATGTCTGATCATGTGTGCCCCTTTGGACGTCGTCGGTAGTCGATCAACATCTCTGCCGATGCATTTGCGAGTTCGATTTCAGAGATTGGGGAAGATTGCTTAATATTTTCACTACGCAGATGGTTTTCCCAATTTCACGCCACACAGAGATGAGGCTCTTGAGGTTAATGGGACTTTCATTTGCGTTAACGAAACGTAAATAATTTACACGCTTTAGTTGAGCATCGAAGCTACCACCGCAATCCTGAAACATCAGAGAAGGTGGCCCAAAACGGAGCGCTGAAGATGCCATATTTTATGATCGGGACGCAAAGGTCTGGTTCGAACCTACTGCGTATCATGTTGAATCAATCACCCGAACTTGTTGCCCCTCACCCACCACATATTCTTGAACGACTCTGGCCGTTGTTGGTTGAATATGGCGACTTGCAGGATCCACGGGCGTTTTCGCGCTTGGTTGATGATGTTTGTCTGCTTGTCGAGACCAACCCGGTCAGTTGGAAACTGGGCCAGATTGATCGCACCGCCTTGGAGCAAGCTTGCTCAGAGAATTCACTCGTCGCCGTCTATTTTGAGATCCACAACCTGCTGACGCGCCACAACATGGCAACGGACTGGGTGTGCAAATCCCTAGCGAATGTTCACCTCGCGGATGAGATTGACCGCTTTGGTGGCGAGAACGCCAAGTTCATCCACCTGCATCGTGACGGCCGGGATGCAGCACTGTCGTTCCGCAAGGCGATCGTCGGCGAAAAGTCGTTCTATCACATCGCAAAGCAGTGGCGTGCAGAACAGGAGAAAGCACTGGAACTTGGTCGGAAACTACCAGCCGACCGCTTCATATCGGTCGCGTATTCCGATCTGATCACGCGTCCAGAAACCGAGCTGCGTCGGTTGTGCGACTTCATGAACATCCAGTTCTATCCCGACATGTTAGAGTTCCATAAATCCCGCGAAGCCGCGAGCACGTCGGTGGCCGGGCAGATGTGGTCTAATGTGCAAAAACCGGTCATGTCGCAGAACACAAACAAGTTCATGCGCGAGATGAGCCCGCATGACATCGCGGTGTTCGAAGCCGTCGCGGGCGATACTCTGACCAAGATGGGCTACCCATTGATGAGCGATTTTGACGATGAGAACCAGCGCCTTAAGGTGCAAGCTCTCGAAAACGCGAACCCCGATGACTTGCAGAAACGAAAGGCTCAGTCTTCGGTGATGCAAGGGATCAAGGAACGTCTCGCCAACAGCAACACAAAACGCCATGTCGCATAAATCTGTCAGCGCCCACGCCGGGGAAATCTCGCTCACCCAATTGTTTCTAATTTTCTTCAAAATTGGGTGCATCTCGTGGGGCGGATATATGGCACTGATCTCGGTTGTTCGGTCCGAGATCGTTGGGAAGCACCGTTTGCTTGAGGATGACGATATCATGGACGGTGTTGCCCTGGCGATGCTACTTCCGGGACCGGTCGCGGTGAATGTCGTCGCATATGTCGGCGACAAGATCCGCGGCCCGCTTGGCGGTGCGGTGTGCGCCGTGGCGGTGATCCTTCCGTCATTCCTTCTGATGGTAGGCTTCGCGGCCCTTTACCTGTCGTGGGGAACGATGGTTGTCGCGGACAAGGCGCTGGCTGGCGTTCTGCCCGCGATTGCCGCCATTATCCTGAATGCGGGCCTGCAGATGCGTGAGAAAGCCCTTCAGGGACCAATCGACATTGCTATGGCAGTAATTGCGGCCGTCCTGCTTTTGACCGTCGGTGGCATCTGGATCGTGATCTGCATATTCGCCGTCGCGGCGGTCGTGGGGATCCTGCGACATCAGACGGCCGATGCGGATACTCCCGCCGAAGAAACGCGCCATCAACCAACCTTTGGACGTGGGTCACGTGCCATCGCGTTGTTCTTGGCGATGTGTATCGGCCTGTTCCTGTTTTTGCCTCAGTTGAATATCACATCGATCCTTGTGCAGTTGTTTTCGGTGTTTTCCGGCATGAGCCTGCTGCTCTTTGGGGGCGGGTATATCTTTATCCCGATGATCCAAGAGGCCGTCGTGAATACTCACGGTTGGCTGACCATCGAGGATTTCGCAGCAAGTATTGCGCTCGGGCAGGTAACGCCCGGACCCATTCTAATCAGCGCAACATTCATCGGGTATAAAGTCGCGGGGCTCGCCGGCGCTGTGATTGCGACGATTGCAATCTTCATGCCTCCAGCTGCTCTGACCATTCTGGCCTCGCACCAGTTACAGCGTTTCCGTCACTTGTCGCGTTTCAAAGCTGCACAAGCTGGCATTCGTACGGCAGTGTTCGGATTGATCATCTCGGCGGCAGTCTCGCTGCTGATAGGGATCGCCAGTGAGGCGCCAAACCTCTTGGCACCGGCATCCATTTTCGGCCTGTCCTGCTTCATACTGATGTATCTGAAAAAAGGTGAAATCTGGACCGTGCTGATCGCGGCGGGCTTGGGGGTACTCATCTTCTAGAAGCGGCGTGCAGGCAGCTGGCGCCAAAATGCTCGAATGGTAAGAGGTTGCCATGCAACTGGTTCAAACCATTATAAAGTCTGGGAAAGAGAGTTGGTGGGGCCTGGCGGGATTGATCCGCTTTCGGCCCTCACCTAGTTACGACTGTTCGACTGCGCAATGCATCCCTCATGATTTTTCAAAAACGATGATCGCTTCACCGATGCGTACGCCGTATCGCGACACGTAAGCGCGATTGAGCACGCGGTCGTCATCAAGCAGCCACATCCAGTCATCAAAATCGACACGCATCGTGCCCTTTCTGACGGGCAGATCAATGCGATATGCCCAATTGAATGTATCGCCTTTCTCGCGGCCAGCAGCAGTACCTAGCACTCCCGGCGCCGTACCCTTCCACGTGTCTTCGCCAGTCTTTTCAAGTGTCCAGATACGCTGTTCGGTTTCACCATCGTCATAAGTAAAATCCTCGACCAACGTCAGTGTCCGGCCATCCCATTCACCCGTGATCTGAACGTCGAACCGGCGTTGGACAGTACCGAACCTGTCTTGAAACTGACCACGGGCAACCGTTTCACCTTCAAAGAATTCTTCGAGGTTGAATGTGCGTTCGGACAGAACGTCGTCATCCAAATCCGGTGCTCCCGAACATGCAGACAGGACAAGCAGTGCGAGTAGAGCGAGTGTCTTTTTCATGGTCTGTTTCCTTTGTTCGTGGCTCGTTCATTCGAGCGGTTGGTCGCTGGGCAGGATCCGAAACTGCGCCTCTATGATGTGCGGCGTGGCACACCCGCCTGTCGTCGCAAAACGAAGACAATGGTCAGCGCCGCAACGCCAATCGCTGACAGTGCGATCACCGGCCAATTTCCTGCGGGGACGTTTGCTGCAATCACTCCGGTAAGGGCCCAGATGATCGCCGCCGGATAGGCCCACTCGGCTGGTCTGCGGGACTGGATCGCAAGTGCGACCAGCAAAACCATCGCAAGCATGGCCAAAGCTGCTTGCTGTGCGGTTAGAACGCCATATCCGCTTAGGACAACACCCGTTCCAACCCCAGTCGCTGCCGTCAGCCACCCCGCGTAAAGCGCGACCGGACGGACCTGCCAAGCTCGGGCATCATCCCCGGCGCGCAGCATTGCAATGATGGCAAAGACTGCCATGGCAAAGATCATGACCGTTGCCAGGATCGGGGCGGCGTTTGCAGCGGCAATCCAGAAAATGCCAAGGCCAAGGCTGATCAACAACGGCGCGCGCATCTTCTGCCACTGGCGGTCACGCGGTGCGTTGAACCAGCCCCAAACCGCACCTGCGATCAGCCAAATGTATATCACGCCCCAGATGCTAAACGCCCAGCCAGCGGGTTGAACAGGCCAGAAGTCCAGCACCACAGGAAACTGCTCTGGCCGATAGCCTGCAAACTCGCGGGTTACGAAAGGGGACAGTGCGAAGGCCACCGTCGCCAGGGCAACTGCAATTGCGAGAAGTGGGATGTTCCTTGTCATTCCGGTTGATCTTTCGTGTTTGGGTGTACCGTGTTCATTGCTGTGCAGCAGCGTCAGGGCGCATTGTGGCAACGAGCTCGGCAACCTTGATGCCGAACTTGCGCATCTCTGACTTGTTCATGATCACGCCGTTCTGGGTGAGATACAGCCAGTCCGTCACCGACAGCGTGTGACCGCCTGCATCTTCGGGCAGAACAATCTGGTATACCATCTTGATGGTCGAGCCCGAGACCGTGCCGCGCGCCTCTCCGACGATGTCATCCGCCGTGGCCGTGAAGGTATTGCCCTCGCCCAGCGTCAGATACCACTTCCGGCTCTGCTGCTTGCCATTAGAATAGGTGAACTCTTCGCTCAGGGTTCCGGTATTCCCGTCCCATTCGCCAACCATCTTGGCGACAAAGCTGTTGGTCATTTTACCCGTCGGCCCATAGATCAGCCCTTCGGACAGGATCGGGCCAGACAGATGCGTCTTAAGCGCAAACTCTGGGCCAGTTCCGGCATAGTCGTCGGGATCCTGCGCGCGAAAGCTTAGGAACATTGATTTTGCGATCATGGCACAGACCACCAGCAGGGAAATGACGGTAAGAATCTTCATGAGGTTTGACCTTCTGACGGGAGCGCAAGGACAAGGGCCATTGCGCCAAGTTTTAGGATGCAGGGAATGACGGCGTATGAGAGGTTCAGCGTGGTGAGGGCGTCAGCGCTGTTCGAACCTCCGGGCGTGAACCCGCTGCGCTCAAGCATGGGCAGGACAAGGAACGCGGCCAGCGCAAGGCCCAGTTTTCCAGCGAATGACCAGATGCCAAAGGCAAGGGATGGCTCAAGCCCTGCCCGATTCAGAGCCACCGAAAACATGGCAGGCAGGATCACCATATCCGCCCCCAGCGCAGCCCCGGACGCGATGCAGACCACGGCGAACCCAGCAAGGTTTCCGGGCGCAAGGAACGCGGCCCCGACGAAGCCAAGGATGGCAAGTGGCATCGCAATCAGCAGGGTGACTTTCGGCCCGGTACGATGGCTTAACCGCGTCCAAAGCGGAAGGCTTACGCCTGCGCTGAGGAAGAAAAGGATCAACAGCGGACCAGCCTTGCCCGAAAGTTGCAGGCGATCTTCGACAAAGAACAGAAACAGGGTTGATGTGATGGCGACCGGCAGGCTGTTGACCAGTGCCAGCACCAAAAGCCGCATCGCACCGGATTGGCTGAGACCCGCAAGCGACAAGGGCTGACCCGGGATCGGTTTGCGCTGCCAAATGGGGAACGAAAGGACAGCACAGGCCACCGCAAGCGCACCAAGGAACAGTCCAAATGCTGGGTAGCCCTGTGCGCTTGCCCCTAAGGCGACGAAGATCGTCGGTACGATTGATGCAATGACCACACCTGTCAGCATCCCACCCTCACGAAAGGCTGCCATCGTCATCAACGCACGCGGCGTCGGCGTGGCTGCGAGCGTTGCACTGCGGGCGTATAGCAGGATCATGCCCAAGCTGTAGGACGAAAAAAGCAGCACAAGGATCACGATAATCTGGACTACGACATTCGGGCCGGCCTTCAGGGAAAAGAGCAGTGGGAAACCTATCGCAAGTCCAAATGCTGCCGTAACCGCAAAGCTGCTCTGAGCGCGCGGCCAGCGATCAATGGCCCAACCAATCAGCGGATCCTGAACAAGATCTACAAGCCGGATCAACAGAAGGATTGCACCCACCGTGCCCAGCCCGATCCCAAGATTCAGAGACGCGAAGCGCGGCAGATGGATGTACAGCGGGATGCCCGCCGCAGCCAACATCAAGGCATAGAGACTGACGCGCGGATACAGCATCATTCACCCTTCAGCTTGCGGGTGAAGGAGTTCGACCGCGTGTTGTCACCCAGAAAGATCCCCATGAAGCGAGATTTGATCTGCGGATGCGAAAGTGTGCATGTGCGTCGGCCATTCAACAGAAACGAGATCTTGTTCTGACCGTTTGAGATCGCCGTATAGCGGTCCCCTTTGCGCACATCATTGAAGCAGGTCGTCAACTGATCGCGAACCGGCAAAGGTGCCCCCACCCGCGCGAATTCGCGCATCGTGCCTTCAACCAGATCATACTGGGTCAGGTTGCGCATGTATTGAAGCTCCAGCCCGAAATCCTTGCTCCAGTCCAACGGTGCGCCAGACGGGGTGAACAAGCGTGCCTTGTACAGCGGGAACCCAAGGAACCGATAAGTCGCAGCGCCCCGCAGCTCTGCATCTGGCAACACCGATGCAACGGTATTCGCCTGCGCGCTTACCGGGATCAGCAACAACCAGAGCAGAGCAACGTATCTACGCATGGGCCAGCTCCACTTGGACCACATTGGTGTGGCCTACGGCGAACGAGGCGGCACAGATTTCGAGATAGTATTGCCAGTTGCGGAAAAAGCTCTCGTTGTAACCCATTTCGGCAATCCGACGTTTCTGGGCGTTCAGGCGTTCGGCCCAGAGCCGACAGGTTTGGGCATAGTCCTGACCGAAAGCGAAGTTGTCACGGACCGCAAAACCCGCATCGTTGGCTTGTTTCGCAATCATGCTATCCGACAGCAACATGCCGCCGGGGAAGACGTATTGGCGGATATAGTCGGACGAGGTCTTATAGGTCTCAAAGAAGCTGTCCTTGACGGTGATTGCCTGCAACAGCACACGCCCGCCTTCAGCAAGGTTGCGTTTGAGGGTCGAGAAGTAGCTTGGCCAATAGCGCGCACCCACGGCCTCGATCATCTCGATCGAGACAATGTTGTCATACTTGCCATCGATGTCGCGATAGTCCCGCAACTGAATGTCGGCCCTCCCATCAAGGCGGCATTCGGCATAGCTGTGCTGATTGCGCGAGATTGTGACACCGGTGACATCCCGACCTTCCTGGCTGGCGTGTTCCGCAAAACCGCCCCAGCCGCAGCCAATTTCCAACACCCGCTCGCCATCGCCGATCCGCGACAAAGCGCGGTCGTTCTTGCGGGCCTGCGCACGCGCCAAATCGGTGTCCCCATTGTCAAACAGCCCCGACGAATAGGTCATGCCGTCATCCAACCACAGCGCATAGAACTCGTTGCCGACGTCGTAGTGAGACCGGATATTCTTGCGCGACCCACGACGTGAATTCGCACGCATCACTGTATCGACCAGACGAAACTTGGCCTTGTTGAATGGGCTTGCCTGATCAAAGGCGCCCAGATGGTCGCGATTTTTCATCGCCAAAGCCATCAACCCTTCGATCGAGGGCGTGTCCCACATCCCCTGAACATAGGTCTCGCCCAGGCCAACTTGCCCATGCGCCGCCATGGCGGATACGGCGGACCAGTCACGAATGACCATTTCCGCCTCGGGACCGGACGTTCCGAACTGATAGCGTTCGCCTTCAGGCGTACGCAGGGTCAGCTGTCCCTCACGCAGTCGCTCGCATGTCGACAGGAAGTTCGACTTCAGGGCTTTGTTCGTGAAACGCATGATCCATTCCTTTGAGTTGGTGAGTGTTGGTAAGTGCGCGGACGATGCGCATTGCGCTGGCAATGCCATCTTCGTGGAACCCGTGCCGGTTCCACGCACCGGCGAACCACGTGTGGTTCTGGCCTTGCATCTGACGGATGTCCTGCTGGGCCTTCAGCGCGGGCTTGTCGAACACCGGGTGGTGAAACTGAACCTCGTCATAGATCGCATCCTGCGGGATGGGCTTTGACGGGTTCAACGTAACGAACAGCGGATCGCTTTCAGGGATGTTCTGAAGCTTGTTCATCCAATAGGTGACCCCGATATCGCCGTCCTGAGACCGATAAGACCAGCTTGACCAGCAGGCCTTGCGACGCGGCATCTGCCCGGTGTCGCAATGAAGCACAGCTTTGTTGGGCTGATAGCGAATGCTGCCCAGCGCCGCGGCCTCGGCTTCGGTGGCATTCTCGCCCAAAATCTTCAGAGTTTGGTCAGAGTGACACGCGAGGATCAGTTCGTCAAAGGTGGCAATGTCAGAGTCACCGGTATGGATGTGAACGCCAAACTCGTCACGCTGTACATGCTCAACCGGCGTGCCTGTACGAATGTCGCAACCACGTGCAACCAACGCGGCCTCGAGCCTGCGGACATATTCAATGCTGCCGCCTTTAACGGTCCACCATTGATGCTCGCCCGACCCCGCCAGCAGCGCATGATTGCGGAAGAACTGTACCAGCGATTTCGCCGGGAACTGGTCCACTTCCGCGACAGGCGTCGACCAGATCGCGCCGCACATGGGCATCAGATAGTTGTTGCGAAACCAGTTCCCCAGACCCAGTTCGTCCACCAGCTCTCCAATGGTTTTTTCGTCATCTTTGGCGGCCTCTTCGGCACGTTTTCCGAACCGGACAATGTCAGAAATCATCTTGAAGAACTGCGGCCGCAGCAGGTTGCCCTTTTGCGCCGTAATTGCTTTGAACGTGTTGAGACCGTATTCCAGCTGCCCGTCATTGATACTGGCGCCAAAGCTCATCTCGCTTTTGATCACCGGTACGTCGAGGTCGCGAAACAGACGTGTCAGATTGGGATAAGTCACGTAATTGAAAACGATGAAACCCGTGTCGACCGGCTGATCGCCGTTTTTTCCCGCCATCACGGTGCGTGCGTGGCCACCCAAGCGAGGAGCGGCTTCGTACAGGGTCACGTCGTGAAAAGGAGCCAGATAATATGCGGCAGAAAGGCCTGAAATGCCGCCGCCGACGATGGCGATCCGTTTGCGGGGGCCGTGGGTTTGATCGTACATGCTGTCCTCGCCTTTAGAATGGTATGAAGCGATTACGTAAGGCTTTGGCATTCGGATCATTTTTGTTTGGAAATCTTTCACCTAAAGTGATCCAGACACCCATCACGCGCGTAGACCCTGTATGAAGCTGGAACACATTCAAGCCCAAACCCATCACGCCCGACGCGGCGCGCTGAAGAACGCGTTCACCTATGGCGTGGACTATGTGCTGACGGATCTTGGTTCAGCGGCCCCCCTTCTGATCTCTCGCAATCGCTTTAATCTGTGGTCCATCTGGGATCACAGACATGGCGGTGCGCGCGATGCTGGGCACGGCGTGGAATGGTTCCGATCCGTCCTTGAAGAACGTGGGATGCCAACCGAGAACGCACAGCTTTTGCTGCTGACACAACCAAGTTTCCTGTGGTTCCATTTCAACCCGGTTAGCTTCTGGATCGCCGTTGTGGATGGCACACCCCGCGCCTTTGTCGCCGAGGTCAACAGCACCTTCGGGCAGCGGCATTGCTATTTCTGCGCGCGGGACGGGTTT
This sequence comes from Aliiroseovarius pelagivivens, assembly GCF_900302485.1. Lineage (NCBI taxonomy): Bacteria > Pseudomonadati > Pseudomonadota > Alphaproteobacteria > Rhodobacterales > Paracoccaceae > Aliiroseovarius > Aliiroseovarius pelagivivens. The sequence continues at coordinate 2,273,063 of NZ_OMOI01000001.1, forward strand.
GCTCCGATCCAAAAAAGCGACACCCTGATCGCCGAGAAACTGATGCACGTTTCTCCTTTCCAGAAAATCGCGGGGCACTACGCGTTCAATTTCGGCCTGACCGAAGACAATGTCGACATTCGCATTACCTTCAAGAACGGCGATCACGGTGTTTTGGCCACCTTGGCTGGCCAACGTCAGCCTGCAACCAGCAGGTCACTGGCATGGGCTGCGATCCGGCGACCATTGGGGGCGGCCAGAGTTCTGGCCTTGATCCATTGGCAAGCCGCAATCCTGTATTTGAAACGCGCGCCGTTCCTGAAAAAGCAGAAACCACCCGAACAGCTAATCAGCGACGGGCACGATTTGCACGGAGCCGGCGAATGACCGAATTTTCCGGCAAAACCTATTGGCTGGTCGGTGCCAGCGAAGGCTTAGGACGTGCGCTTGCAAAACGTCTGGATGAAGAAGGCGCGCATGTGATCCTGTCTGCACGCAATGCAGAACGGCTTGAACAGTTGCGCGGTGAGTTGCGAAACGGCCAAGTGGTGCCGCTGGACGTCACCGACATAGACGCCGTTCGGACCGCCGCCGCATCTGTCGGCCCGTTGGATGGCGTGATCTACAACGCTGGCGCCTACGAGCCGATGCGCGCAACTGACTGGGACAGCGATGCAGCCTTAAGGATGAGCGATGTCAATTTCACCGGCGCTCTACGTGTGCTGGGTGAGGTTGTGCCAGAGTTTGTCAGCAAGGCTCACGGCGACATTACGTTGGTTGGGTCGCTTGCAGGATATCGCGGCTTGCCTGCCGCGATCGGATACGGTGCCAGCAAAGCGGCGCTTGTCAGCCTTGCCGAGACCATGCGATCCGATTTGAAAGGAAGCGGTGTGACCGTGCGCTTGGTCAATCCTGGCTTCATCAAGACACGCCTGACCGAGAAAAACAGTTTTCGCATGCCGATGCTGATGACACCCGAGGCCGCCGCCGAGCGTGTGCTATCGGCGATGAAAAAGCGCCGGTTCCGCACGGATTTCCCGGCCCCATTTTCCTGGGCCATCCGCTGCTTATCCTATGCGCCGGACATCCTCGTTTATCGAGGCAAGTAACGGCGCACCCCTTCTGCAACCGCAGACTTCTCTACCTTCAAACACAAAAAAGGGCCGACGCATTTCAGACTGAATAGCGTCGACCCTTGGGGAAAGGCTCCGGCTTTGCGGCCGGAGCTGGGGGGGTTAGTGGCAAGCCGGGCGTGTACCGGGCAGCAGGACTTTGTCGACCACATGGATCACGCCATTGTCGGCTTGAATGTCAGCGATGATCACGTTGGCCATCGCGCCTGTACCATCAGCAATCATCACACCATCCGAACCAGCGGTGATGCACAGACGCTCGCTTGCGAGGATTGGCTTGAAGTAGTTCGACCCGGCGGGGATCATGCCGGCCATCAGCTTGCGGTCATCAACGTGGTAAAGCAGCACGTTGGTCAGTTGTTGTTTGTTCTCGGGCTTCAGCAGCGTTTCAACCGTGCCCTCCGGCAGCGCCGCGAAGGCATCATTCACGGGGGCGTAAACGGTAAACGGACCCGGGCCCGACAGGGTCTCGGCCAGACCAGCCGCCGTCACAGCGGCAACCAGGGTCGAGAAGCGGTCATCAGCAGCAGCAATTTCAACGATGTTGTCTGCATGGGCAGCAACAGCAGAAAGGCTAAGTGCAGCGGCGGCGAATGCGGTTTTGAATTTCGATTTCATTGTAGGAACTCCATGTCGGTGAGAGCGTGTCGCTCGATTTGATTTCGTGTTCGTACAAGTGTTACGGCGCAGCAGTCCCGTTGGACCAATCACTCACGTTTTTGTGATCTAACTAGCTGTAAACAAAAAATAAACCACCGGAAATCCGGTGGTTTATTCAGTCAAAAATTCAGCTTGGTTTCAGATGCGGAACAAAGGCTGTAAAAGTCGTGGGATCAGTGCGTTAAATCGCAGCCGAGCATCGGTCGCAGCAAGGCAGATACATGCATCGCCCGGATCCGCGATTGGCGTATGCTCCAATGTCTCATCCGCGATCTCAATGTCCCCTACCCCGAAGCGACCCGTTTCGTCACTGAAGCTGCCTTGCAAGACAAGTGTCATCTCTAGCCCATTGTGGCTGTGATCTGGAACCGCTTGTCCAGAGGGGATGTACAGAAGCCTGACCGAGCCAAAAGCGTCCTCTGTCAGGATATCCTGTCGCACGCCCATACCCAGTTTCTTCCACTTGGGTGCGCGCCCTTTCATGACTTCCATGATCGGTCCCGGATAGATCCCGTTCCGGTCATAGACAGGTTCCGGCGTAAAAGGATCGTCCAGTTGCGCAAGGATGCTGTCTTTTAGCGAAGACGACACAGCCACAGCACTTGTGTCTTCCAATACGGCTCCACCGACTGCTTGATGCGCCTCAAGCGCCACGCGGCACTTTGCGCACAACGACACATGGCTGGCCACAGCAACGGCAAAAGCATGCGGAAGCGTGCCGGCTGCATAGGCCGCCAACATGGCGTCGGGGGTGTGATGGTTTATGGCACTCATTGCTTGAGGTCCTTCAACTCGTGTCTCAATCGTTCCAGCCCAAGCCGGATACGAGACTTAATGGTTCCTAATGGCAGCCCGGTCTGGCTGCTGATCTCTTGATGTGTCAGCTCGCCCAAATAGGCTTTCTCGATAATCTCGCGCTGTTCTGGCTTGAGATTGGCAAGCGCCTGTCTGAGCTGACCGGCCTCTTGCTCCAGTCCAAGTATCTGGCTGGCATCCGGTTCAATGCCGGGCTCTTCCTTCAACTCTTCCGGCATCGGACGGTTTTCTTTCCGTGCAATGTCGATATGGCGGTTACGGGCAATCTGATAGATCCAAGCGGACACCTGTGCACGGTGCGGGTCAAACGACGCCGCCTTGCGCCAAATCGTCAGCATGACGTCTTGCACGATCTCCTCGGCCTGATGCGGCGAAGCTCCTGAACGGATAATGAAACCCTTCAGTCGCGGCGCAAAGTAATCAAACAGTGCCACGAAGGCATGACGATCGCGCTTGTCCCGGACGGCAAGCATCCACTGGGTCTGTTGCGAGTAATCGGTTCGACTTTGCGACACAGCTTCTCTTTCCTTGCGAGTTCTCGTGCAGATGCTCTTCGCGCAGCTTGGGATATCTAGTGTTTGTGTCAACATAAACTAGTTACGCAGAACTGTGAAATCCGGATCACTTTCTTTCGAATTTGCAGTTAGGGCAGCAAGAAGATCCTATGAAGATGCCCTTGATTTGGGCTGCAGGCCAAGCCCCCGACACACGTGTTGTTTTGAACAGCTATCAGAATTCTTGAGCGCCATATGTGGTTTTTGGGTCAATGAAGGAAGATCGCCACCATTCTAGTGTCTGTCCCGCGGCTACAAGAAGGTAAGGATGCAAGCTAACCGCTATTTCGCGCATACCGCCCTCTTACTTGGCGTCTATGAAGCTCTGATTGAATGGCATGAAACCTGCGGTTGCCCGAGAATACTTTTCGAAAGTTTCCAGAGCCGTGTTCAAGGTAATCGGTTGCCTCGTGAAGGCATTGCCACCACGCGAAAATGAAACCCTTGGTCATTCAGGTGTCACTTCTTGAATTCGCACCAGCCCGATTGCCAACTTTAGAGGTCACCTAATCACGAAAACCGAGCACGGCGCGCGTCTTGCCAGCCTGGATGCGGTTGACCCCAACGCGTAGCCCTCGCTTCCAGGGCGGCTTGCTGCTGTGACGATCAGGTCTGCGCCGATCTCTTCGGCATAGGTCGCGATCACCACGCCGGGCTTGCCTGCAAGAGTTACCCGTTCAACGTCATCGTGACCGACCAAAGCATCGTCAAAGGCTTTCTTGATCTCTTGCACCATCTTCTTCCGGTCGGGCTTTACCATCGCGTATTCGGCAACGTAGGACGGAATGTCCTCGAACACAGAGACCGCAATGATACGGCCTTCTGGCGCCCGCAACTGTCGGGCGACGTCCAGTTTTCGCGTAAGCGTTTCGATGTGATCCAAAGCGACGGGAACGAGGATGGTATTGAACATGGTGATCACCCAATTAAAGGCCGGGGCACGTGGCCCCGGCGGCTGGTTTTAGGTTGCAACGTGGGACACGTCCTTGTCCGGCGAATAGATATCGAGGATATTCCAATGCCCGGTCGTAGGCGTCGGGTTATTGATCATCGGAACGTCCAGCACCGTGGGCTTGTCACTGGCAATCGCCGCTTCAAGCGCTGGGAGCAACTCGTCCGCAGATGAAATCCGCACCCCGACTGCGCCATAGGCCTGCGCAATCTCGGCATAGCCCGGTCCGTTGGTGGGCGCGGCAGCAGTGCCCGGGAAGGTCGTGCCATAGGTCAGCCCATAGTGGGCTTTCTGAAGACCCGCGATGGTGCCAAAGGCGTTGTTGTTCATCACAAGCCAGATGATGCCCAGATCCAGTTCGACCGCAGTTGCCAGCATCGACGGGTTCTGACCAAAGCCGCCGTCACCCACAAGGCTGATCACCACCCGATCCGGCGCGGCCAGCTTTGCGCCCAGCGCACCGGGTGGGCCAAAGCCCATCGTGGCAAAGCCGCCGGGCGTCAGGATCGAGCCGGGGGTCAGGATATCGAACTGCTGCCCGACCCCGTTCTTGTTCCAGCCCACGTCGGTGGTGATGATCGCGTCTTCGGGCAGCGCTTTGCGCGCATCGGCCAGAATACGTTCCGGCATCATCGGGAAAGCAGACGAGGTCTGCATTTCGGTGTTTGAGGCTTTGAACTTGGTGCGGAAATCGGCGATCTCGGCCTTCTTTTCCGTGCGCGGGAAGCCGTTGGGGTACATCTCTTTTGCAACCCGTGTCAGCACGCGCAACGCGGCTTTCGCATCTGCCACCACACCGATTTCGGTCGGATAGTTGCGCCCGATCTCCTGCGGTTCGATATCGATGTGGATGACTTTGGTTTTGTCGTCTTTTCCGCCAATATTGAACGTGTAGCCGGGATACCAACTGGAGCAATCAGCCTCTTTAAAGCGGGTCCCTACGGCAAAGACGTAGTCCGCATTCAGGCAGGATTGGTTCACCAGTTCGGTGCCCCAGAACCCGGTCATGCCCATGACCAACGGGTGATCATCGCGCAATGCGCCCTTGCCCATCAGGGAATGCGCAACCGGCAAGCCCATATGCTCAACAAATTCGCGCAGCTCTTCGCTGGCCTTCGCCAACAGAATGCCGCCACCCACATAGGCCACGGGGCTTTCAGCCTGCGCCAATTTTTCGACGATCTCGCGCGCGGTTTCGTCGTCGATCGACGGCTTCTTCAGCGCGCGGGTGTTGTCGATGATGCGGTCAAAGCTATCTGGCGTGATCACCTCCGAGAAGATGTCCATCGGCACGTTGACCAGAACCGGACCGGGCTGACCGCTTTCAGCCAAGTGGAACGCCTTTTCCAGAATCTCTGCCATCAGGTCCGCCCGGTCCACGCGCCAAGCGCGTTTCACGAAGGGGCGATAGATTTCCCACTGGGCGGCATCCGCGTGCAGGTTGACCTCTTGGTGCGGGTGCTTGCCATAATAGTGGGTCGGAATGTCGCCCGCGATCACCACCATCGGGATACAATCAAGCGCCGCATTTGCGACCCCGGTGGCGCAGTTCGTCAAACCGGGAGATAGGTGCGACAATACCACCGAGGCCTTGCCGGTCACGCGCGCATAGGCGTCCGCCGCGTGGCTGGCGATCTGTTCATGACGCACGGTGATGAAGTCGATCGGGCTTTCGGCCAGCGCCGCCAGCACCGAGATATTGGTGTGACCGCAGAGGCCAAACACGTGCTCGACCTCGCGCCGTTCCAGAAAATCGACGATATGTTCGGCAACCGTTTTGCCGTCTACTTTCGATCCATCCATCACGCGACCTCCTGTCCGTAGAACTCGCCAAACAGCTCCTCTTCCGAGGGGCGATCTTCGGCGATGGGCCGGCTAACCCATGTGTAGTTCATCATGTGTTTCATGGTGACGTTTTCATTGGTGATGTTGCCGCCCCAGATGCCGCACCCCAGCGAGCTGGTCATCGGCATACCGTTGGTCCAAGCGCCCGCGTTGGCCTTGGATTGCGGCTGGCGCACCATCATGCGGCTGACCGGTGCCAGACGGGCCAGACGGTCGATGTTTTCGTCATTATGCGAATAGATGCCGCAGGAATGGCCAATGCCGCCGGTGGCGTAAATCTTGCTGACCGTGTCCAGCGCATCGTCAAAGGTCTCGAAGTGATACAGCGCCATCAGCGTGGTCAGTTTTTCCTTCGAGAACTTGTGCTCTGGCCCGATCCGGCCTTGGTTTTCCACCATCAGGAACTTGCGATCCTCGGGGATCGAAAACCCGGCAACCTCGGCGGTCTGTTGTGGACGGCAGGCGATGGTCGGGAAGGTGCGGTTGCCCTTTTCGTCCCACATCGCGGCCTCGAGCATGTCCTTTTCTTCCGCAGAACACAGGTAGCCGCCTTCGGCCTCAAGCGCCTTGACCATATCGTCATAGATCGACTTCTGGATGATGATGTTGCCATCTGCCGAGCAGCCCGACCCGAAATCCGAGGTTTTGGAAATCCGGGTGTTCTGCGCGGCGATGTCCAGATCTGCGGTCTCGTCGATGACAATCGAGCTGTTGCCCGCGCCCACGCCATAAGCCGGACGGCCCGAGCTGTAGGCCGCTTTCACCATCGGCTTGCCGCCGGTGGCCAGTGTTAGATCGCAGATCTCCATCAGGTGCTGGGTCAGCGGGATGGACGGTTTGCGGATCGCTTGGAACAGATCTTCCGGGGCGCCCGCAGCGCGACAGGCCGCGCGCATCACTTCGGTCATTTCCCATGTGGTTTGGGCCGTGCGCGGGTGCGGCGAGAAGATCACCGCGTTGCGTGCGTTGGCCGAGGACACACCGGTCACGGGTGGCGTCATGGCCGGATTGGTCATCGGGATAAGCGAGGCAATGACACCCGCTGGCTTGGCGTATTTCACCAACCCTTTTTCCTCATCCACCTCTACCACACCCGTCGACGGCGTACGCAACACATCGCGCAGCACCATCTGGATCTTGAAGCGTTTGCCGGGACGACCTGCGCGGTCACCGATGCCACTTTCATCCACGCCCTGTTCCGCAAGACGGGTGAATGTCTTCTCGTTGCCCGCATACCAAGCGATCGCCTGTGACAGGCGGTCCAGGCGCTCCTGCGACCAGTCTTCGATTTCAGCCATGGCTGCACGCGCACGCGCCAGCATGTCAGCCGCCAGCTGGCGGTCCGCGTCAGTGAGCTCTTTGCTCATGATGATCCTCATTGTGTTGGAGAGTAGCTGCATCCGGCATCCGGCGCTGAGAGCGCGCCTCGCCGAAGGTTCGTTTCGCGTGTTGCAAGCAACGCCGCGCATGTTCTTCGTATCCCAGTTCCGCCACACGGCTTTGGTTGGGCAGTTCGATCGAGTAATCCACCGGGGGCATCCGCTCGATGATGCCCGCAAAATCAATCCAGCCCTCGCCCGGATACAGCCGCGCATCGCGGGCAAGCTGGATCATCCCCTCACGCGTGTCGGCAATGCCCGGCAAGCAGTCAGAGATGTGCAGGAAGTGAAACAGCTCGGACGGGACGTGCAGAAGCTCGCCCAGATCGACGCGGCTGAGGTGGAGATAGAGCGTGTCCACCAGAATGCCGCCATTGGGACGGTCCGCAGCACGAACGATGTCCAGTGCTTCGTCCAGTGTGCGTAAGCGCGAGAAGGACGGAAATTCAAGGTCGACCGTGATGCCGTAGGGCACGGCCAAATCGCAGGTTTCGCCATAGACATCGACCAGAAAATTGCGGTCGTCGCGGGTCGGCGTCCAGGCCGACATGATCATCCGCTTGGCACCCAGTTCGCCACCTAGTTCCAAGGCGCGTTCGAAGCTGCGTGGATCGACGTCTTCGGTGATGCGGGCCAGCTCGACATCCAGCACCTTTAACCCGGTCGACGCCAAGGCCGTCTTCGTGGCCTGTACCTGCGCCTTGTCTACGGGGGCTTCCGTGAACTCCCCCGGGACTTTCATCGGGATGAAGCGCGGGCTGACGGCGTCATAGCCCGCGCGTGCAGCGATATAGACCAGCTCGGGCGGTGACGCCCCGATCAGGGTCAGATGCGCCAATGAATACAGCGATGTTTCATCGGCCTGATGGGCAGTGTCGGGCATGGAACGGGCTCCGGACGAAATCAGCGAGTCGCAGGTTTATCCTACGCAATCTAAAATATCTGATATTTTTGATAATATCAATTACTGATTTCGACCCCGGTTTCCTGCCCGGTTCGGGTCAGATCGCGACCCACTCCCCACCTTTCTCATTTGACCGCACCGAGGCCGCGATGAACTGCACCCCGGCGGCACCTTCAGCCACTTTTGGAAAGCTCAGCCAATCATCCGGCAACGCCACTTCGTCGCGCCGCGCCGCCACAGCCATGGCAAACTCGGTATAGAGATTGGCCCAAGCCTCAATGAACCCTTCTGAAAAGCCGCGGCCAGTGCGCACCAGCCGCTCAGTTACCGTGCTGACCCCGTGACCATGACCACGGCTGATCACACGATCCGCCTCGCCAAAGCGATAGAATTTCAGTTGCTCGGCGTTTTCCAAATCCCATTCCAGACCACCCTCGGACCCGTAGATCCGGAGCCGCAACCCGCCGCGATTGCCCGGTGCAAGACGGGTCGCCATCAGCGTACCGGGCACATCATTTTGGAAACGCGTGAACATGAACACCGTGTCTTCAAGCGGCTTTGGCGCACCGCAGACATGGAACTCCGCTCGCAGATCCGTCATTCCAAGCCCGCTAACAAAGCTCGCCAGATGCGCCGCGTGGGTGCCGATGTCGCCCACACAACTGGTCGGGCCCGAAATCTTAGGGTCGAGCCGCCATTTCACATGCGGCGCGTCGGCCGCGTCGTCGGGGGTCATCCAGTCCTGCAGGAACTCCACATGGATCTGGTTGATGTTGCCAATGCGCCCCTCGGCCACGATTTCGCGCGCCTGACGGATCATTGGAAAGCAGGACATGACATAGCCCACGCCGAACACCCGCCCGGTTTGCGCGGTCAGGTCGATCAGCGCCGTGGCCTCGTCGACCTCGTTGGTCAGTGGCTTGTCGCAGATCACGTCGATGCCCGCTTCCAGAAACGCCTTGGCCGCGGGGAAATGCAAGTTGTTCGGCGTGGTGATCATCACCGCGTCCACGCCATCGGGACGAGTGGCCTCGACCTGCGCCATCTCTATGAACGAGGCATAGCAGCGATCTGGATCCATGAACCATTCCGCGCCCCGCGCCTTCGCCCGCTCTGGGTCGGACGACAGCGCCCCCGCGACAACCTCCCACCGGTCGGTCATCCGTGCCGCGGTGGCCTGCGTCGCCGAAATGCGCCCGCCCCCAACAACACCAAGACGCAGGCGGCGCGAGAGCGCCGGGAACGGCCTATTGAAATCCAAGGTCTCGGGCAAAAGTCTCTCGGTCAATTTATCCTCCCAGTTTCGGGATCTCTGCCCCCTCGGGCAGGATTTCCAGCGCCATGAAGATGCTGGGCGTTGTGGTTTCATATTGGTGCCAAGGATAGTTGCCTTGGTCGTCATACATCGGACGATGCGTCATGCCCGGCGCCATTGGTTCTTCCAGATACAGCGTGGCAGGGTCGCGTTCGCGGCATTGCTGCATCTTGCCGAACCCGACAATCTGGGTGTGTACCTCGCGAAAGCCCGGAACTGGGCAGAACGGGTGGTCCTTGTGCAGGCCGACATTCAGCGGCACCGAGGCCGAATGATACATGGTCAGGCCGATATTGCCGACGAAAACCTTGGGCGACATGTAGTGTTCAACTCCGCGCAGCCGTTCTTCGCCGCGCAACTCAAAAGCCGTCGGCCACGCCTTACGCACGTCAATGCAAAGGTCTGCGTCATCGGCATGAGCGTCGAACCTCTCTACCACAATGGCGCGATCTACATCGCGCATGGTGATATTGGCAAAGATGGCCGATTGCAGTGGGGCGAGGGTCTGGCCCTCGATGTATATTGGCCGGTCGGCGACGTTCACCACAATCGCGCGGTCGGCGACTTCATACTGGGCCTCGTCCGTGACGTGGCACATGCCGAAAAACGGCTCGGCAATGGTGACGATTTCAATGGGCATTGGCGGCCTCATGAGCCCTGATGGTTTCGCTGGCAGGGAAGGTTTCGGGAAGCGGTTCGGGCACGGGACACGTGCTTTCTATACGCTGGTAAAGCCCTTCCTGTGGGGCGCGGGCGATGGCATCCATTACCTCGAACACGTGGAACGACAGCGCACCGCTTGCCCGAACGGGTCGGTCGTCCCGCACGGCCAAGGCCAGATCGAGCAAGCCCAAACCCCGGCTGTTTTCGTTGAAGCCGTGGTGGTTCATCACCACCTGCCAATCCTCGCGCGCTTTCGGGCGGGGTTGGTGCGACCAGCGCGACGTGTCTTGCGTGCGCAGCCAGACCGGCCCGTGAAAATCATTCGCGCCATGTACAGGGTCGGGATCGGGGATCGAAATCACGCCGGTCTCGCCGTAAATCTCGAACCGAGGGGTTTCGCTGTCCCAGATGTCGAAGCTCATGGTCATCGAACCGATGGCCCCAGTTTCGAACTCGATCATGCTGAGCGAATGGGTGTCGATCTGCACATCCATCCATTCCCCATAGCGGGGGCCGTTTTCGATCTGGCGACGATCAAAGGCGCGGTTTGCCATGCCGGCCACGCGCGCGATGGGGCCAAGGCAGAACACCATGGCAGTCAGGTAGTAAGGCCCAAGGTCCAGAAGCGGCCCGCCTCCTGCCTGATAATAGAAATCCGGATTTGGATGGTGCCGTTCCGTGCCGTGGGTGCCCACATGGGCAAACACACCGGTCGGACGCCCAATCGCGCCTTCGTCGATCAGGCGGCGCACGGTCTGCCAGCGCCCACCAAGGAAAGTATCGGGCGCATTGCCCAGCTTCAGCCCGCGCGCCTCGGCCAATTCCAGCAGCTCGCGCCCCTCGTCCATGCCCGTCACGAAGGGTTTTTCCGAGTAGACATGTTTGTCCGCCAGAAGCGCCCGCCGCGTGATATCAGCATGGGCTGCCGGAATGGTCAGGTTGAGGATGCAGTCGATCTGCGTATCGGCGATCACCTCGTCCACGGAACAGGCACGCGCGATCCCGTGTTGCGCGGCCTTTGCCCGGCTTTCCTCCAGATCAAGGCTGGCGCAGGCCACGACCTCGACTTCTGAGAAGTTCGCAAGTGTCGTCAGATAGATGTCACTTATTCGGCCACATCCAACAAGGCCGACCCGGAAGGTTTTCGGTGCATCACCGGTCATCTTCTTTCGCTTCATAAAGTGGTAAATAGCTGGGCGGCATCGGACCTTTGTTCCGACCGCCCTGATTCATTTGCTCCCAAGCATGCGCCAGCACTCCGACGGATCGGGACAAGCAGAAAAGGCCCCGCGATAGGGGCGCAGGGAAGCCAAGTTCGCAGAAAATCACTGCGGTCGCGCCGTCGATGTTCATCGCGATCGGGCGCCCGCCACGCTGGCGGCCAAGCTCGGCCTGTACCTCTTCGCCAATATCGGCAAACCGCCCGGACACGGTGCCCTTAGCCGCGGCCTCGCGCACCAGCTGCATCAGCCGTGGCGCGCGTGGATCGACGGGTTTATGAAACCTGTGCCCGAACCCCGAGACAATCTTTCCGTGTTCAGCACGCCAGTCGTCCAACCCGCTTGTCACGGCCTCGCTCAGCCCCTGCCCCGCGCGCAGCTTGTCCGAGATGCCATAGTAAAGCTCGGCGCATTGTTCGCCTGCGCCGCCATGCACATCGCCCAGCATGTTCACAGCCGTCGCCATCGCGTTGTTCAGCCCAACCCCGCAGGTCGCCGCCATGCGTGCGGCGGCGATCGAGGGCGCTTGCGGCCCATGGTCCACGCCTGCAACCAAAGCGGCTTCGAACAGCGCGGCTTCGTCAGCGCTTGGCTTGTCACCGCGCACCATCAACCAGATCATCTGGGGGAAGGACACATTGCCGATCAGGTCCTGAATCGGATGGCCGCGAAACGCGATCTTGCCCGGTTCCATATCGATAATCGAGGTGCGCCACCAATGGCGCATGGCGTCTGCATCTGAACGGTCATTGGTCATGCCATTTCCTTCCGTTCCTGAGACACAAGATGCTTGAACTGCGCGGTCATCCGTTCGGGCGAGGCAGTTTGTCCGGTTATCAAGTGAAACGCGGCCGCCGCCTGAAAGATCGCCATGCCAGACCCGTCCATCGTGCGCAGGCGCCGCGACGCTGAGCGCTTAAGCAGCTCGGTCTGACGCGGGAAATAGATGATGTCAGCGACCCAGCAGGCAGGGGCAAGGCGGTCTGGGTCAAACGACACGCCCGGATGAGCGTCCATCCCAACGGGGGTCGCATTAACCACACCGCTTAGGCTGGTGGGTTCAGCGCTTTCAAAGTCGCGTGCGACCTGAATATCCGCCCGAGGTCGCGCCGCCTTCAGCCGCGTGGCGAGTGCCTCGGCACGATCGGTGGACAAGTCGGTTACGCAAAGCGTTCCGCAACCTTGATCAATCAAGGCCAGCGCAACGGCACCGCCCGCGCCCCCTGCCCCAACCAGCATGACCTTCGCAATCGAGGCCATGGGCATCTCGCTGCGCAGCGCCGACCGGAACCCGACATAATCGGTGTTGTGGCCAATCCTGCGACCGTTTTCGAACAGGACCGTGTTCACAGCCCCAAGCGCCTGCGCGGTCTCAGAGAGGTCGTGCATCAGCCCGGCGGCGTCTACTTTGAACGGATGGGTCACGTTCACGCCGGCCATGCCGTCGGCCTCGGCTTGTCGCAGGATGTCCTTCAAGGGCATCGCGTCATACGGCGCTGTTGCGGTATCAAACCGGCAATAGTCATACGAAATGCCCTGAGCTTTCGCCTCGGCCATATGCATGTCCGGGGTTAAAGAACCCCCAATATTCTGTCCAATCAGCGCGGCTTTCATGTGCGCGGTATCCCTGCTGGTCGTTGGTGTTTCATTTGCGCAGCCAAACGGGCGGACGCGTTGCGTGCGCCGTAGCCTGCATAGCTGCGGGTGCGCTGGACGATCTCGAAGAAAAAACCTTGAAAGATCGGCTGGCTGTAAATCTGGAAATAGGCCGTGTCTCCCTGCTGGTCGTAAAGGATATTGCCAGCGCGCAACCGCGCGATCAGGTCGTCTTCCAACCCGAATTGCGCCTGTAGATCGTCGTAGTAATTGGGCGATATTTCCAATCGCGGGAAGCCATGTACGGCAAGCTGCGCTGAGGTTTCAAAGATGTCGTCGCTCAGGAAGGCAATATGCTGGACCCCTGCCCCGAACTTGTCGGCTAGGAACGAAGCCGCAAAGGTACGATGCCCTTCGGCACCGTTCAAATTCAGCCGCACTTCGCCTTCCGGGCTTTCGATCGCTTGACTGTGCACCACACCTGCAGGGTCCGCCACGTCGACAATCGGAGATTTCGCCATCTCAAAGGTCGAGGTGTAGTAGAGCAGCCAGCTTTGCATTTCCTCGTAGCGCATGGTCTGGGCCACGTGGTCGACACGGCGCAGGCCCGCGGGTTGCGTTGCTTCGGTTTTGGCGACGGGTTCGAACTCGATATCCCAGACGCGGTGCAGGTCGGATTTCTCGTCAATGAAATGCACCACGTTGCCGCCGACGCCCCGGATCGCAGGAATGTCCAATTCGCCCGTACCAACGGGTTGCGAGAACTTCGGCGTGCCAAGCGCGGTTGCGCGCGCGACAGTCTGGTCTGCATCTTTCACCCGCAACCCCATGTCACAGACGGACGGACCATGGCCGATGAAGGCCGAATGCGCGAAGCCCTCTGTATCGGTGTTCACGACGATGTTGATCGCACCCTGTCGCCACAGCTCGACGGATTTTGAGACGTGTTTACGCTCCATCCGGAAACACATGGCCGACAGCATGTCGGTCAGCTCCTTGCCGCTGGTCGCATCCGCCGCGAACTCGATAAACTCAAACCCCGAAGTGTAAACAGGCGGCGGAAGGTCGGGGATGTCGAACCGCAGATCAGGATCGCTGCGGGACACCTCGTCCAGCAGGTTCACCAGTGCCCGATAGCCATCTTGTGCCAATGTGCGGCCACCCGGGCGCGGACTGTGCTCGTTCACGCGCGCGACCGACCACGCGCCATTGTAACCCGCCCGCGACAGCACCTTCACGAACCCCGCAAGGTTCAACGACCCCAGACCGGGCAGCATGCCGAAATGTCGTTTCAGGCTGCGAATGGCACCCTGTGCGCGTGGCGCGTCCGAAAGCTGAACATGAAACACACGGTCCCCCGGAAGGTCGCGCAACTGGGCAGGCTTCGCACCATCTGCCAGCGAGAAGTAGCTGTTCAGCGCGAGGCCCAGATTGGGGCTGTTGATCCGACTTATCAGGTCCAATGCTTGCGCATCGGTTTGAGCTGAACCCGCCCACGGCAACGCAAGATAGGCCAGACGCATCCCACGCGCTTTCGCACGGGCGGCAGCATCTGCAAGGTCTGTTGTGGCCTGTTCAATCGACACTTCCCGACTGGAGGCACCAATCAGCAGAATATCGGTGCCCAGCGCGCCCATCAGGTCGAATTTACGCTCGAGCCGATCAAAAGCGCGGGTGCGTTCTTCCCCGCCCCACCCTTCGAGATCGTTGAAAGGCTTCAGCAGGTTGATCGACAGTCCCAATCCCTGCGCCATCTGTGCGACGTCTTCAGCGGACCCGTGAAACCCGGTGAAATCCGGCTCGTGCAGCTCCACAGCGGTAAATCCCGCATCCGCGATGACCGAGAGTTTTTCCTCGAGGTCACCGGGGATCGACGTGGTCGAAATTGCAAGTGACATTAGCCTTGGTATCCGAAGAGCCTCGGCAGCCACAGAACCAGATCAGGCGAGAAGAGCAACAGAAGCAGAGCCAGAACCAGCACGGCCAGGAAAGCCCATATTTCTGCGATGATCTCGCGCAGCGGGATGTCTGTCACCGCGTTGATGACGAAAAGAAGGATGCCGTAAGGTGGCGTGATCAGACCGATCATCGAGTTCACCACGACCAGCACGCCGAAGTGGACAAGGTCGATGCCCAGCGCTTCGCAGGTCGGGATGAACAGCGGCACGATTACAAGGATGATCGTCGTCGCGTCCAACACACAGCCCAGCAGCAGGATCAGCACGTTGATCGCGATCAGGAACATGATCGGGCTGACGTCAGCGCCTTGCAACAGGGCCGAGATCGACTGCGGGATCTGCTCTTGAATGACGATGAAGTTCAGGATGAACGCGCCACCGATGACGACCCCAACTGAAGCCGACGACCGGGCGCTGTCGACGAAGACCTGATAGAGTGCTTTGAACGACAGGGCGCGATAGAAGAGCGCGGCCAGAAGCAGGGCGTAAAAGGCGGCAACCGCAGCGGCTTCGGTCGGCGTGGTGACGCCGCCATAGATACCGTACAGCAGGATTGCGGGCATCAGAAGTGCCGGGAATGCGTTGGCTGTTTTGCGCGGCAGTTCCTTCAACGGAATGGGATCTTCAAGCGCAAAGTTGCGTTTGCCGGCGAGGTAATAGTTCATCGCCATCAGAACCACGCCCATGATCAGGCCGGGCAGAATGCCAGCAAGGAACAGCGAACCGATTGAGGCTTTTGAGACCAGCGCATACAGCACCATAGGGATCGAGGGCGGGATGATCGGACCGATGGTGGCCGAGGCCGCAGTGATCGCCGCCGCATAGCCGCGGCTATAGCGACCGTCCTTGGTCATCATCTCGATGATGATCTTTCCAATGCCCGCCGCATCCGCGACCGCAGACCCGGACATGCCCGAGAAGATAAGCGAGGCGACCACGTTCACATGGCCCAGCCCGCCTTTGAAGCGCCCCACGGCCGCAACACAGAAATTCAGCAATCGGTCGGTAATCGTGCCCGCATTCATAATGTTCGCTGCGACGATGAACAGCGGCACGGCCAGAAGGATCGTGCTGCGATAGAAACCTTGCAGGATCTTCTCACCTGCAAGTGCCACATCAAGGCCAGCAAAGCCCAGATAGACGATCGAGGCCAAAAGGATCGAATAGCCGATTGGCGTACCGATACCGGCCAACACGAAAAGCGTCAGCAAACAAGACAGAAGTTCGAATGTCATGATGCGTCTCCGTCATCGCTCTCGTGTTCGGCCATCTCTTCGACAACCATTTCAAGTTCGGTCTTCGGGGGGCCGTTGCGTAGGACGTCAACGAATAGCCACGCATAACGGGCAGCGACGGCGATCATGAAGACCGCGTAGACCGAGAAGACATCGCGCAGTGGGATTTTGTTGCCCGTAAACGGATTGCGCACGGTCGAGGTCTTTCGGATTTTCATCCACTCGATGTAGTCCCAAGTGGGCAGGAACGTATAAAGCATCGCTATCACAATTGCTGCGGCGGCAATTAGGGACATGATTTTTCGAACCCGGCGCGGGACAGACAGATAGATGATGTCGAATTTCACGTGATCCTGTTCGCGCACTACGAAGGCACAGCTGAAGAAGATCACCCAGACCCACAGGATACCAATCAACTCCAACGTCCATCCGGCGGGCGTGAACAGGTATCTCAGCGCGATCTGTAGAAGAAAGGTCAGGAAGATTGCCGCCAGCAAGCCGCCGGCAATCGCTTCTGCAAGACGGGAGAACCACTTGAAGGCTTTCTCCATGGTCGTTCTCCCTCTTATCAGGCAGGCTTAGTTGCCCAGCGCGTTGATTTTCTCAAGCACGCCTTCAGGCCAGCTGGCTGCGAACTCGGATCCAACATACTGTGCCTGCACGTGGGTGCGGAAGGCTTCCAGATCAGGTTCGTAAACCGACATGCCTTGTTCTTCCAAGAAGGACACAAGGCTTCCTTCCAGTTCAAGCTGCTTGGCGCGACCGCTTTCGGCAGCAGCATCGGCGGCTTTCTGAACGGTGGCCTGCTGGTCGGCCGACATGCCATCCCAAACAGCTTTCGACATCGCGATGTAGTTCAGGTCAACAAGGTGCGACGTCAGAACGATCTGTTTGGTCACCTCGTAGAACTTTTTGTCCACAACGGTCGGCAGCGGGTTGTCCTGACCATCAACGGCGCCGGTCGACAGACCGGTGTAAACTTCCGAGAATGCCATCGGCGTCGGGGCGGCACCCAGAGCGGCGCCCAGGAACTGCCATGCATCCGTGCCCGGCATACGCAGGTTCACGCCAGCCAGATCTTCCGGCTTCATGACTGTCAGTTCGTCTTTCGACTGGCGCAGGTTCACCTGACGACGGCCAAGATACATGACCGACAGCAGCTTGATGCCCAGCTCGTCTTCCACCTTGGCTTTGAACGGATCCATCAGCGGATCGTTGAACACGGCAACCTGGTGGGCAGCGTCCTGATGGACATAGCCGGTCGCGAAGATCGAGAACTCGGGGAAGAACTGTGCCAGTTCCTGTGCCGAGGCGATCGACATCTCAAGGTTCCCGCGCGAGATCGCGTCAAGCTCGGTGCCTTGGGCGAAGATCGTACCGTTATAGCTGGGTTGATAGTCAGCGAAGTCTGCAACCATCGGCCCAAAGACTTCGGCCATTGCGACCGAACGTTGGTCCGTTTCCGAACCCGAAGTTGCCAGACGCAGTTGGATTTTGTCGGCCGCGAAGCTGGCACCCGATGTGCCAGCGACAACGCCCGCTGCCACGATGGCAGAAATCGCCGCGCGGCGTGTTAGTTTGGTGATCATGATTTTCCTCCCTGAATATCGCATTGATCAGCTCGATTGAAAGCTTTGCCTGATTTTGGATATTTTGCAATATTTTTTGCAAAATATCTGATATTTTATCCTGCAGCCGCATATTCCCCTTCAGTTTCAATATCTTGACCGGGGTGAATTTCGACGATTTTACCTGTTTTGCAGGCCGCCTGGATGGCTTCAAGCACCTTCAAGGTGCGCAATCCCTCGCGTCCGGACACCAAGGGATCGGCCCGCCCCGCAATGACATCGGCGAAATGATGCATCTGATTGACCAGCGGATCCGACGCCTCGCGTATCAGTGTTGTCGCCGCGATTGGCGTCCACCAATCGCGCATTCCATCTTGGTGCGTCCATAGCCGCAAATCGGGGACCGACAATGATCCATGCGCGCCCCCAATCATGTAGCAACTCTCGGGCGTCGGCGGGTAAATCGGGTATTCGTTCGAGGTCAGCTCCCAGCTCCAGGGTGCGACGATACTGTCGGACACCGTGATGGTTCCGATCGCGCCATTTTCGAAACGCAGGACCGCAGCGGCGACGTCCTCGTTCTCGAACCCGCGCATCGACGGTGCGGACTGCGCCTGTACGCTTTGAACCTCGCCGCACAGGTGCCGGATCAGATCCACGTCATGCGCCAAGTTCACCGAAATCGGCCCAGCTCCGGCCTTTTTGCGCCATGGCGCTTCATCAAAATAGTGGTCTGGCTTGTAGAACCAGCAATTGACATGCACCGCGCGCACCTCGCCGATCCCCCCCGCCGAGACAACCTCGTGCGCCTTGCGGATAAGCGGGTTGTGACGTCGGTGATGGCCGACAAGAATCGGTACGCTATTGGCTTCAGCCTGATCAACAAGCGTCCGCGCCTCACTGGCAGAGGTCGCCAAAGGCTTCTCGACCAAGACCGGGCAACCGTGTCGAACAGCTTCAAGTCCTTGCTCGACATGAAGCGGAGTGGGCGTTGCCAGAACCAGCCCATCCGGCTTTTGCGCTGCAAACAGGTCTTCGAGCGTGTCAAAACAAGGAACACCCCTGTCTTGTGCGTACGCACGCCCTTCGTCGCTGGGATCCACCACACCGGACAGGGTCACATGTTTCAGTTGGTTGATGGCATCCGCGTGACGTCGACCAACCAAGCCCACCCCAGCGATTGCAATTTGAACAGTCTCCACTGGGACAGTCCCCCCTAGAGGCACAGGAGCGCCTTGATTTTCGTTAACCGACAGAGTCGCCGGCGTCGTCACCTCACCCTAGGCGCGGCCAACGCAATTTGCAATAATGTCTGATATTTTTTGTTTTAGCGGATTTATTGAGTTATTGTGACCGTATCGTCAAAATGGTACAAAAAATGGAAAAGCAGAAAAAACCGGATAAAAAAATGAACAAACAATTCGCCACTGTCGGATCGAGCACCTATCAGCGCATCAAGCACGACATCATTTTCGGCGAATTGATCCCGGGCGCGAAACTGAAGCTCGAGGCGCTAAAGCAGCGCTACTCGGCCAGCTCATCGACGCTTCGCGAAACCCTTAATCGTCTCGCTAGCGAAGGGTTCGTCGAAGCGCCCGAACAACGCGGTTTCTTCGTGACCCCCGTCTCTCGTGAAGACCTGATCGAAATCACCGAGCTGCGTGTGCTGTTGGAATGTCATGCGCTGGAGCAGTCGATCAAGAACGGGGACACCGACTGGGAAGGCAATCTGGTCGCAGCCCATCACAAGCTACACCTGATGGAACAACGCATGCTTGCCGGCGATCATTCCGAGAAAGAGATGTGGAAACGTTATGACTGGGAATTCCACCTGGCCATGATCGAGGCGTGTAACTCCAAGAATTTGCTCTCGCTCCACACGACACTTTACGACAAATACCTGCGCTACCAGATGCTGGTTCTGACGTATCGCGGCGAGGATGCAGTGGTCGAGCACAAGGCAATGTTTGACGCAGCGCTTGCAAGAGACGCGAGCAAAGCCAAACAGCTGCTTGAAGAGCATATTCGCAACGGTTTGGCGCATACCTTGGCGGCGATGAAAGCAGAGAGTGAATAAGGGCTACCCCCGACTAGACGTTGTCGTCATGCCTGTTTGAGCCATCGCATTGCTCAACTCTTCACTAAGAACTTCCCACATTCTTTCAAGCCCAGCCTCACCTGCTGCGGCGATAGCGTATTGTAGAACGCGGCCAACGAACGTGAAATCGGCACCTAAGCTCAGTGCTTTAAGGACATCTTCCCCTGATCGAATGCCGCTATCGTAGAATATGGGGAAATTTGATCCGAGTTCGGCTCGGATTTTCACCAGCATGTCGATTGGGGCAGGTGCGCTTTCCAACTGACGTGCGCCGTGGCTGGACACCTGAATGGCGTCAACACCTGCGCTGACAAGCTGCGTGGCATCTTCGACATCTAAAACGCCTTTGACCACCAACTTACCAGGCCATGCATCACGAAGCTGGGCAAGCGTGTCCCATGTGACATTGGCCCGTGTTGCAGTGCGATCAAACTCGAACCCGTCCATTTCGAAGTTCGCCATCTGTGGCTTGCCCGCGAACAGCGTGGCCAAGGACCATTGTGGATGTAGGGCAAAATCGATGAACTGGCTTGGGCCAATGCGGAACGGCATTGTGAAGCCATGGCGCAACTCGCGTGGACGTCGACCAACTTCGGGTACGTCCACGGTTAGGACCAGGGTTGTATATCCCGCCGCTTTTGCCCGCTCGACCAGCTTGAACGTACCAACACCGTCACCGCTAAAATAAAGCTGAAACCACGCATGACCATTGGCAGTTTCGATGATCTTCTCCAACGGGGTCGAGGCGACTGTCGAGACACCATGTGGCACACTGTACTGCGCAGCCAACCGGGCAAGCATCAGGTCCGCACCGGGGCGCGACAGGTTGCACATCCCCATGGGCGCGATGCCAAAGGGGCGACCCGCAGGAGCACCGAATACTTCTGTGGCCAATGACTTCTGGCTAACATCCTTCAAGATACGGGGACGCAGAGTAACTGCATCAAGGGCGGCCCGACTTCGTACCGCCCCTGTTTCTCGACCAGCAGAGCCGTCGATATAATCAAACACCATCCACGGAAGCCTGCGTCGCGCAAGGCGACGGGCATCTTCAGCGCAGTGGATGGCACTTGCACCCATCAGCTAGCGACCGCTTTCATAAAGCGATCACGGATGATCACGGGGTCCATGGTGATGACCGGCATCTTGGCGTTTCCGCTGTCGCATTTCACCACCATCACGGTGGATTTGCCGCCATCAATCGCCTCTTGCAGCGCTGTGCCCGTATCCACATCCTGCACCACCACGACGTTGTCGCAGCCCGCGGCGCTTGCCATGCCAGCAAGATCAGTTTTCTTGCCGGTGTAAGTGGGTTGATCGCCTGTAGACCCATAGGAGCCGTTGTCGATGATCATCAAGATATAGTTGTCCGGAGCGTTGTTGCCGATCGTGGGCAGTGTGCCAAGATTGGTCAGAACCGACCCGTCGCCGTCAATCACGATCACGATCTTTGGTTGTGCCAAGGCAAGGCCAAGTCCGATTGAGGACGCAAGCCCCATGGTGCCGAGCATGTAGAAGTTTGACGGCTGATCGTCGATGGCATGCAGTTCCTGGCTGGGAATGCCAATGTTACAAACGACAAGTTGGTCACGAAGAATGGGCGCGATCTCGCGCAGGATTTCAGAACGGATCATTGGTCGCCGTAGCCTCCCCAGAAGTTGGCATCGGTGAGGATCGCCACGGGTTTGTTGCACATGAAGGTGTATTTCAGAATGTTGTCAAATTCCTCGACATCGCTTTGCTTGTGGAAGTGATAGGTCGGGATGTTGAGCTGCGCCAAAAGCGCCTTGGTATGCACTGCCATTTCAACCTGACAGGCCACGGGTTCGCGCAGTTCGCCACGATACGAAATCAGCATCGGCAGAGGCATCCGGTAGAACTGGGTTAGCGTGGCCAATGTGTTGATGGTCACGCCGATGGCTGTGTTTTGCATGATGATTGCCGGGCGCTTGCCCCCCATCCATGCACCTGCGCACAGGCCCATGCCTTCGTCTTCTTTGTTGGACGGGATATGGAAAATGTCGTCGCGTTGATCGACTTCTTCAATTACCCCGGCCAGCTGCTTGCAGGGTACAGTAGTGATGAAAGAGACGTCATTGGCGACGAGATCATCCGCGATCTTTTTGTCGATGTTCATAAGTAGGCGTCCTGTTTGAGTGAATTCTAGCTGTCTCGGTGCACGTGCACCGCACAAGGGGCGTGACGCACCACCCGCGCGGCTGTGGACCCAATAAGGTAGTCGGTAAGACCGGGTTTGTGTGATCCGATCACGATGCAGTCGAAATCATGGGTCACAGCATATTCGATTATGGCCCGATGTGCTTGTCCGCGCGTGATCTGCGCATTCACATCGTCAAGCCCGGCCACCTTTTCCTGAAGGATCTCGTTGGCACGTTCATATCCACGGCGCACGGTGTCTTCACCGATGTAAGTGCTGACCGATCCCTTGGGCACTTCATACACATGTAGGGCCGTGATCTGACCCCCAGACGCACAAAGTGCGCGGGCAATTTCCAGCGTGTGCTGGGAAATCCCATGATCAAGGGCCATCGGTACGAGTATCTTTTTATACATGGTTTAGTCCTTTCAGGCTCATCACGTTATGACCATGGATCGAGCACGATTTTAGGCGAGGCGACCGCGCCACTGCGCAGATCGCGAAAGGCTTCTGCCCCGTCAGACAGCCCGCGTTTTTCAATCCAGTCAAGCATTCCTAAGCGCCCATCAAATATGGCATGAGCTGCGTCGCGGAAGTCTTGCGACGTGTAGGTGTAGGTTCCGATGAACGTGATCTCTTGCAGTGTCATTCGTCGGATATCGAGGCCGTCGGTGTCTTCCCCCAATCCTACATGCGCGATCACTCCGCCGGGAACTGCGATTGCGGACGCAAGGGCGCGTGTGGCGGCATATCCGACCGCATCGATAACAATTGAGGCATGTTTGGTGGCATTGTCCATCACGGTTTGATCGCAACGCTCGGCAAGGAACACGCGGCGCTTTTCATTCGGTTCGACGATCGTGATGTCATCCACGCCCATGGCGCGCAGCGCAAGCGCCGCTGCCAATCCGATCGCTCCACCACCGATGACAAGCGCCGTACGCTTCATCTTTGGATGTATCGCGTCCAGCGCCAAACGCGCTGCGTGCCAGCTCACTGCAAGCGGCTCGGCCAACGCGGCCTTGGACAAAGGTACGGTGTCCGGGACGGTCACAAGATTGCTGTCCGGCATCGCCACGTATTGTGCAAACGCCCCTTCGCGCGGCGGCATCGAGATAATCTGGCGGTCCCCGCAAAGGTTCTCGCGCCCAGCGACACAAGCCGCGCAGGTTCCGCAGGTCACAAGCGGATTGATGGTCACGCGGCGGCCGTCTTGCGGGCCGCCTTCGATGATGCCTGCAGCTTCGTGCCCAAGGATCAGCGGCGCCGGTCGCCGGTCATCATGCCCCAGATAGGCATGCATGTCGGAGCCGCAAATCCCCGACGCCATGATGCGGATCAGGTGTTCACCCTCTCTCGCTTCAGCCTTGGGGACATCGCGATACCCGAGCGTTTCAATACCTTCGCAAACCAGAGCTTTCATTTCGCTGTGAACCCTCCGTCTACCATCAGGACCTGCCCCGTCACAAAGGATGACGCGTCCGAGCACAGGAAGAGAAGCGGACCGTCCAAATCCTCAAGCCGCCCATTGCGCCCGATACAGGTCTGGGCGGCGTTGCGATTTGCACGGTCATCATCATCGAAAATCGCCTGTGTCAGTTCGGTCGGGAAGAACCCCGGACCTATTGCATTGGCGGTGATGCCATAGGGCGACCAAGCTTCGGCCGTCGCGCGGGTCAATTGGCCGACCCCCGCTTTGCTCGCGCCATAGGCAATGCCGCCAGGAAAGGCACGTGTGGTCTGCAAAGATGCAAAATTCACGATGCGGCCCCAGCTTTTCTTCTTCATCGCCGGAACGAGCGCTTGGCTTAGAAAAAACGGGGTCGAGAGGTTCAGGGCCAACGTCTGATCCCATCCTTCAGGTGTAACCTCATCCGCTGGCTGACGCGTGTTCACCCCAGCCGCATGGATCAAGATATCTGGCGATCCAAACGGTGCTGATATAGCGCCACACAGGGAACCAAGGTTTTCCCGGTCCGCGACGTCCGCCGCCACACAGGCAGCATCTCCCCCGATCTCGGCGGTCAGGCTTTGAAGCGCATCTTTACGCCGCGCAACGGATACGACTCGCGCACCTGCCGCAGACAAAGCAATCGCCGCCCGCCGACCAAGACCAGAACTGGCCCCGGTGATGCAGGCGACCTTACCCGTCAGGTCAAATAGAGATCGCGGATCATCCATTTGCGGTCAAATCGAAGGTTTCGTCGGGGAAGTATTTCTCCAAACGGACGTCCGCCGCTCGTGCGTGCCCTTCCATGCCCTCAAGACGTGAAATACGGGCCGTTGCTTCGGCGACCGCTTTCGACCCTTCGCGGGTGGCGCGCTGCCATGTGACGATCTTCATGTATTTGTGCACGCTCAAGCCACCCGTGTAGCTCGCCGCACCTGACGTGGGTAGAACGTGGTTGGTTCCTGCTGCTTTGTCGCCATAGGAAACAGTTGTCTCTTCACCCAAGAACAGCGATCCGTAGCAGCGCAACCGCCCCAACCACCAATCCAAGTCATCGGCCTGAACGGTCAGATGCTCCGGCGCATACTCGTCGGACGTGGCCGCCATTTCCTCGCGATCCGAGCACACCATCACCTCTGCATAGTCGCGCCATGCGGCCTCGGCGTTTTCCCGGTTCAATTCAGGCAGGTCCGCGATCAACCCCGGCACCCGAGCCAGCACATCTTCAGCCAAAGGCCGATGATCCGTCACCAGCCACACTGGAGAATTATACCCATGCTCTGCTTGGCTCACGAGATCGGTCGCGACGATGTGTGGGTCAGCCCCCTTGTCTGCAAGGATCAGGCTGTCTGTCGGGCCCGCGATCATGTCGATGCCAACACGCCCATAAAGGGTGCGTTTGGCCTCGGCAACGAACTGGTTTCCCGGTCCGACGATGATGTTGGCCTTGGGTTGCTCGAACAAACCAAACGCCATAGAGGCAATGCCCTGCACCCCCCCGATTGCCATAATCTTGTCAGCCCCGCACGCGTGGGCCGCATATACGATTGCGGGATACAGACCTACGCCGGGTTGAGGTGCCGAACAGACAGTAATGTGCTCGCAGCCAGCGACCTTGGCGGTTGTTACGGTCATGATCGCACTGGCGATGTGGCGATAGCGACCAGCAGGGACGTAGCATCCAGCGGCCGTGACCGGAATTGCCTTTTGGCCAGCAATCAAGCCCGGATTGATCTCGTATTCCACATCTGCAACCGTCGCCTTTTGCACTTCCGCAAACCGTCGCACATTGTCATGCGCGAATAGTATGTCATCTTTTAGTTTCTGCGGAACCAGCGCGCTTGCCTCTTCGATTTCGTCGGGGGTAAGCCGCACGTTCCCGTCGTATTTGTCGAACTTCTTTGCATACTCCAGCGCTGAAGCCTCGCCGCCGATTTCAATATCTGAGAGGATCTGTCTGACGGTCTTTGCCGTCTCGCCTTCGTCCGAGCGAGAAGTGAGGATTGCCTTTTTCAAGTATTCACGTGTCATAACTGGAGGTCCTGTTGGCTAGCGAGAGACTATGCTTCGCGCTTGTTGTGAATAATGGAGGCGTAGAAGGCCAAGGCGATCAACGCCATGCCGATACCACCGGTTATGAGTTCGTGAACGTGTACGAGGGATTGTAGGAACATCACGACAGACAGAGCAAAGATCGAGTAGAACGCGCCGTGCTCCAAGTAACGGAATTCGGCCAACGTGCCCCGCTCGACCAACATGATTGTCATCGAACGCACATACATCGCGCCAATGCCCAAGCCGATCGCAATCAGAAGGATGTTGGTCGTCAGTGCAAAGGCACCAATCACGCCGTCAAAAGAAAAACTGGCATCGAGCACTTCGAGATATAGAAAAGCCCCCAGACCGCCTTTAGCTCCGATCGCAGCGGTCGAACCTGCCACGTTGTCCAAATAGGTCCCAAGCCCGTCCACCATGGTGAATACCAGCAAGCCCATGACAGCTGAAGTCAGGAACGGTGCGACCTCAGGTCCGGGTAAGGACCGCGAAATCAGCAACACGATCACCAGAACCAATGCGATCTCGAAGCCGCGGATCGATCCCCAAACGCGCAGACGTTTTTCGAGCATCTCAATCCAGTCAATCGACTTGTCTTCGTCAATGAAGAACTTCAGTGCCACCATCATCAGGAAGGTGCCGCCAAAGGCCGAAATTGGCCCATGAGCATGACCGATGATCCGCGAATACTCGTCAGGATCGGCAAGCGCCAAATGCATGGCTGCAAACGGATTGATCCATGCGAAAATGGCAACGATGGCCAGCGGAAAGACAATCCGCATTCCGAAGACCGCAATAAGGATACCCCAGGTCAGAAAGCGTTGCCGCCACACCGGTGTCATCTCTTCCAGCTTATTGGCGTTAACGATTGCGTTGTCGAAAGACAGGGCAATCTCAAGCGCCGCCAGCACCGTTCCAACCATTAGGAAAGACAGGACTCCGGACATATTGCCTTCAGTCGCCCACCCTAACCAACCGGTCAAACCCAAGCCGATGACAGTCGTGATCAGTGGCCATTTCAGATAGGAAAGAGAACTACGTTGCTCACTCATGGTCTAGTTTCCTGACATTGCCGCTGGCAGCCAAAGCACCAGCTGAGGGAAGATGAACAGAAGGATCAGGCCCAAGAGCTGGACCAGCATGAACTGCATCATGCCAAGGTAGATGTCCTTGAGATCCCAGTTGGGTACGACGCCCTTAAGGAAGTAGGCCGAAAGTGCGACAGGTGGTGATAACCAAGCGGTTTGCAGGTTCACCGCAACCAGAATGCCGAACCAGACCATCATGTCGTAGCGTTCCAAGCCATGGACATCCAAAGCTTCCACGGTGGGCAGTAGGATAGGAACTACGATCAACACGATAGGAACCCACTCCAACGGCCAGCCCAATAGGAAGATCAAGGCCATGACCAAAAGCAAAATCAGATACGGAGACATATCCAGTCCAAGCAGAAGCTCGGTCATCATCTTGGGCGTTCCAAGTGCGCTGAATTCCGCCCCAAAAAAGTTGGAGGCTGCGACGAGGAACATGATCAGTACAGTGATCTCTAGCGCTTTGATCAGGCTGTCGAAGAAACTTGGGATCGTGAACTTGCGATACCCGATGGATAGCAAGATCGCACCAAAGGCACCCATCGCTGCGGCCTCTGCAGGTGTTGCAAGGCCAAGCAAGATTGAGCCCAGAGCGAAGGAAATCAGGATAGTGGGGGGCATCAGCCCGGCGAAGAACTCGTCCCACAGGTCCGAGAAATAGAAGCTGCCTTCGGCCTCTGGGTTGTAAATTGGGCGCGCGAGGAATGCCAAAAGAAGGATGAAGGCCGCCAACACTGTCGACCAGATTGGCAAGCCGCCACCGTCACCCATGTTCGCAAAGATCATGTAGATGTGAAACAGCACCGCGATCGGCAGAACGATCCGCAGGATGCTCAGTTTCCGATAGGCCTGATAGGCGACGAACAGTGTCGCGACCAAGACGATCAACCCGCCGAACGGAATGATCCCGCCAAAGGCTCCGCCGATGCTCAGGCCAAACACACGACACACAGTCAGGACACCCAAGCAGATCAAGGCCACTTCAGCGCCATAGAAGTTCGACGTATCTGGCTGATCTTCTTCCGCCAAGATCGGGCCGAGCTCTGGGTTCAGCCAGCACCGCCCGAGCGTGTAGAGCAGATAGAGCGTCGCCAAAAGCGCGCCGGGGATGAATGCTCCACGGAAAAGGTCCAGCGTGGACACTTCCAGAACCGGCCCCATCACGATCAACATGATCGAGGGCGGGATCAGAATGCCCAATGTGCCCCCTGCGGTAATCGTACCTGCGGCCAGCTGGACGTTATAACCAGACCGGCTCATCGTGGCGCCCGCCATGATGCCCAGAAGCGTCACAGATGCGCCTACGATCCCGGTTGCTGCAGCGAAGATTGTCGAGACGATCAACACCGCGATGAACAGCGCACCGCGCACGCGCGCCATGATCATCTGGATGGACGCGAACAAGCGTTCCATCAGACCGGCGGCCTCCATGACGATCCCCATCAGCACGAACAGCGGAACAGCCATCAACTGGTCGTTCAGCATTGTTGAGTTTGTGTTCAGCGTCAGAAGCAGGGTCGTCAGTTTGAAATTGGCGCCCCAGATGCCAAACACGAAGGCCAAAAAGATAAGCGTAAACGAGATCGGAAAACCGATGAAGATTACGAAAAGCATCGCACCAAGCATGATCAAACCGATAGTGGGTTTTGACAGATTGGGACGCGCCGCCATCACGTCCGAGAACCACTCACCACCTGGAACCAAATCTGGCTGGAACACTGCCAAGACAAGCCAGATCAGCGCGATCAGATAGATGGGCAATGCACGAACAAACCAACGTTCACGCTCTTTCCCCATCTTGTGAAAGGCGCGGAAAATTTCTGGTATGCCTTGCAGCATCAGAAGGAAGCCACCGATCGGCATCGCGATACGCGCTGGCCACAAAAGCGGCCCCCACGCGCTGTCGATTTGCATGGTTTCGCCTCTTGAAAATGCAAGCCACCAGAATTCAGAGGCGACCACGGTGAAGAAGATCATCGAAGGCATAAAGAAGCACAGATATAGCGTCGCATCGACTGTGGCCTGCGTCTTGTCGGACCAGTTGCGGTAAAGGAAATCTGCACGGATGTGCACGCCGCGCATCAGGCCGTACCCTGCGCCTGCCATAAAGAGCACACCTGCGATCATACGACTGGTGTCATAGACCCAAAGCGTAGGGCCAAGTCCAATCGAGCGCGCAAAATCGGCAAAGCCTGCGTTTTGCAGGATCGCGAATGAGTTGCGCGAGAAGACCTCGAACACCACCACGACAATCAACGGCACCATCAACAGCGCGATGAGTTGACCTGCGCGGTAGTTGATCACGTCAATTGCAGCCGTGATCGGGCGCTGCCACGGCGTCATATCCTCAGGCGTTTCGCCGGGCGCTTCGGCCCGTCGTTCCGCGATAAGCTCGTCAGCTATTTCGAGCTCTTCGGGGTTAACCTCATCTGCGGCCATTCCCGCTCTCCCTTGTTGTCGATGCCCATTTTGGGTCTTCATTTTTGAAAAAGGCCGTGGCCCTTGTCGAAAATGAAGCGCGGGGCCACAGAGGCCCCGCACAAAAGGCTGGTGTTACTTCAGCGTGTCGGCGTGAGCTTTACCCAAGCTTGCGTTCGAAGCTTGTGCGCCGGCCCAGAATGGAACCGCGATGTCCGCGAAATCCTTCTGAGACTGCCAAACTTCTGCGAAGAACTCGTTTTCATCCGCAGCGGCTTGCAGCGCGTTCTTGGCAGCCGCCATGTACTCGGTGAAGTAGTCGGCTGGAGTGTCCTCAAGGATAACACCGTGGTTGTCGGTCAGATCCTTCAGCGCCTTACCGTTTTCATAGATGCGGTAGGACATGGACTTGGACAGCGAGGCGTTTGCCGCAACTTCCAGAGCTTTCTTTTCAAGATCAGTGAGCGAGTCATAGAAATCGCCGTTCACATACATGTCGGCGTTCACAACAACCTGGTGCAGACCCTGCAGGTAGTAGTGCTTGAGCACTTTCTGGAAACCAAAGACAGAGTCAGGCTTCGGGCAGCACCATTCAGCCGCATCGATCGTGCCTTTTTCCAGTGCTGGCAGGATGTCACCGCCACCCATGGCAACGGCAGGAACGCCGATGTCAGCATAGGCTGCACCAACCATTCCGGGAGGTGCGCGGAAACGCATCTGGCGGAAGTCATCCATAGACTCGATTGGCTTCGGGAACCAACCCAGAGCTTCGGGGCCAACTGGCTGCAGCATGAAGGCTTTAACGTTCACGCCCATTTCATCCCAAAGGCGGTCGTACAGCTCACGGCCTCCGCCATATTGGAACCAGCTCAGGAACGCGATGTTGTCGAGGCCAACACCAGCACCCGCGACCGGTGCACCAAAGAGGTTGGCTGCAACATGCTTGCCGCCCCAATAATGCGTCCAGGCAAAGCCACCTTCAACAAGACCGGCGTCAACCGCGTCCATGATGTCACGCGGACCGACGACGGCACCTGCTGGTAAAACCTCGATGGTCAGCGACCCGTTGGTCAATGCGGCGACGTCTTTACCAAATTCGTTCAGCATAAAGACTTCGTCAGCTGTGTTCGGCAGAACCGATTGAATGCGCAGCACTTTTTCAGCCATCGCAGCGGACACGGAAAGTGCCAATGCTGCAGCGCTGACTGCTACATGTTTTAGTTTGAACATTGCTGTTCCTCCCTAGTTGTATTGCCTTCACGTTTGTTTTCATTGCTGCCAAAGGCGAAGGCATGATCCTGGCAGTTGTCGGTTGGCAAAGCTGATGCGTGCATCCGCATGCCAAAAGGTCTTAGTTTCTTGATTGAATTGCTCATAAGCTCGCATCCCTCAGAACAAGGTCACTGGCTTTCTCTCCAATCATTATGGCTGGTGCATTGGTGTTGCCGCTGACGATCTGCGGCATGATCGAGGCATCGGCCACGCGCAGGCCCTGTACCCCTTTGACCCGAAGGTCAGGGTCCAGAACTGCCATCGGGTCGACGCCCATCTTACAGGTTCCGGTTGGATGATAGATCGTCACAGATGAACGACGCGCCCAATCCAAGGTCGCCTCTTCATCGTCAAACGCAACGTGCGCGCCCGGCGCGTGCTCTTCGGTGACATGTGATCTAAGCGGTTCGGTCTGCGCAATTTTACGCGCGATCTGAATGCCCTTCACGATTGTCCTGCAATCTGTTTCGGTCGACAGGTAATTCGGATGGATTTCCGGATGGTCATCCATGTTGTCCGAGGTCAGCGTCAGATGACCCGCACTTTCAGGGCGCAGCTGCAAGACTGAAGCTGTAAAGGCCGAGAACTTGTGTGGCCCGTCGGCGGGCTTGTCTGCGCTCCAAGGCTGAATGTGAAACTGAATATCGGGCGTCGCAAGGTGGTCTTCTGTTTTCAGAAACCCGGTGCCGAGGCTGGCTGCCATAGTCATCGGACCGCGCTGCGTCAGCAAATATTGGATGCCGATCATGGCTTGCTTGAAGATATTGCTTGTCTCGGTGTTGATCGTGCTGAGATTTGTCTTAAAAACAGGGCGCGCCTGCAAGTGGTCCTGCAGGTTCTTGCCCACTCCCTTAAGGTCGACTTTCACCTCAATCCCGAGTGACTTCAGTTCGTCAGCATCGCCAATGCCTGAAAGCATCAGGATCTGTGGCGACCCAATTGCACCAGCGCTGAGGATCACCTCGCGCCGCGCTTTAAGCTCTTGCATCTTTCCATTCTGACGGGCGCGCACACCAACTGCACGCGCGTCTTTGATCAGGACCTTTTCAGTTTGGATATCGGTGATGACATGCAAATTCTTCCGGTCACGGTAGGGCGTCAGATACGCGGCAGCAGACGAACAGCGCCGGCCGCCCTTCATCGTCAGTTGGAAATGCCCGACGCCTTCTTGGTCTTCGCCATTGTAGTCTGGGTTGCGCGGGTAACCTGCCGCGACAGCAGCATCCAGCCACGTATCAACGATGTCTCGTTTCAATCTCGAATGCTGAACAGAAAGCGGTCCGGATTTGCCACGCAAGCCCGTGCTGTCTTCACCTTCCCAGCTTTCAGAGCGCTTGAAGAAGGGCAAGACGTCATCCCAGCCCCAGCCCGAGCAGCCCATCTGTGCCCAGCCATTGTAGTCCTCTGGTTGGCCGCGAACGTAGAGCAATCCATTGATCGAGCTTGATCCCCCCAAGACACGACCGCGCGGCCAAGGAATGGAGCGTCCTGCGATTCCCGGATCTGCTTGAGTATTGTAGCGCCAATCGCTGCGCGGATTGTCCATCGTGCGGAAATACCCAACCGGAATATGGATCCATGGATTGCTGTCTTTCGGCCCCGCCTCAAGCAGCGCGACCGAGTACTTTCCGCTTTCGGAAAGACGGTTGGCAAGTGCGCATCCAGCGGACCCTGCCCCGACAACGATGAAGTCAAACTCCATTTATCCTCCAAATTATCAAAAAATGAGACTTTTAGTCTCGTTTTTCGTAACGAAAGAGCCTACGATGATTCGGAATAAACGCAATATTCTTTTTTGGAGGGCCTGCTATGGCTGCGTCAGATCGGCTTCCGACAAACCTTCGGACGCTGCATATTCTTGAGGTGTTAGGGCGAAGTGATCAGCCTATGACCGCCACAGAAATTAATGATGTGCTCGGCTTGCCCAAACAAACTGTGCATCGTCTGTGTGCGACACTTGAACAAAACGGCTTCATTGCGCGGATTGGGAGCTCGAAAAAGTATCAAGTTGCAAGGCGGCTACGCGAACTTGGATCAGGGCTTCTGCACAATTCAAGAGACCACATAGTTAGACGTCAGATTCTCAAGGATCTCGCAAACAGTGTGGGGGAAAC
This sequence comes from Aliiroseovarius pelagivivens, assembly GCF_900302485.1. NCBI lineage: Bacteria > Pseudomonadati > Pseudomonadota > Alphaproteobacteria > Rhodobacterales > Paracoccaceae > Aliiroseovarius > Aliiroseovarius pelagivivens. The sequence goes on from NZ_OMOI01000001.1 coordinate 2,305,496, forward strand.
CGTCAACTACGTTGTCCCAGAGGATGACGGCATGCGATACCTTGACCGGGTCGAAACCGATTGGGCCTTCCGCATTCAGTTGCCCATCGGAACGAATGTGCCATTTCATTGCACCGCGAGCGGCAAGTGTTTCTTGGCAAGCCTGCCCGCAAGACAACAGCAAAGCCTGGTCGAGAATTTGAACCTTAGTGCCATGACGGGGCAAACGCACATTTCTGCGGACACGTTGTTAGAGGAATTGGCCGATATTCGTAAACAGAAGTACTCTCTGGACAGCGAAGAGTTCCTAGACGGAATGATCGCTTTGGCGGTCCCGGTCACAGATGCCAATGGTCGGTTTGTCGCATCAATCGCTATGCACGGCCCAACCCAAAGGTTGTCTATCGACCTATTGGTATCTCAGGTGGATTTGATCCAAAATGCGGCTAAGCAGCTGAGTAGAGTGCTTTTTTCCGACTAACATGTTCCACTTTCACGAAGGTTCCTCGGAAGTTCTATAACCTCACCTCATCTACGGGCCGTTGTTCAAGGTGATCGTGGGGCCGCAGCCGCAAGACACCCCGCAGGAGCAGGTCCACGATGCCCCGAGTGGCGAGAAGCCAAAGCACGACACCAAGCTCTTGGAGATGCTAGGGCCCTTCCTCGTCTCCGAACTGACCAATGCGCAGCTGCGCCGCTGGCACAGCAAAGTTCGCAAGGAAGTTGGCGCGCATACCGGCAACCGCGTCTTGTGATGCTGAAAGGTATCTTAGCGCTGGCCCAAGAAGACTTCGGCGATCCGGAAAAACACGGTGTCGCCAAGGGCGCGGACAGTGAAACCTCGTTGAGCCATTGAACTTCTCCTTTCTTTCATCATGCGGCGGAAACATGTGCCCCGGTCTCAGCCGCGTTGGCACGTCTTTGAACAAGCAACCTTAGGCAAAATGCCGTCTCGGCAAGGATCGTCAATCCGTAGGCAGGCGCGAATACCAAGGTCAGCTCGGGTGCAAAGAAACGCAAAGCACTGCCAGCAAGATAGACCAGCCCGGCAAGCGCAAGTCCCGCGCCGAATACCCGTGCAAAGAGGCCTGACCTCCAGACCAGAAGCCCCATGATCAGGCTGTTCACGCCAAAGAACACGAGGCCAAGATCATAGCCATGTGCATGCAAGTCGAAGAACACCAGCGCAAGCGTCGGCGCATCAGAGAGGGCATCAGCACGCGACAAAACCAGCCAGCCAGTCAGCAGGCTCAAAAGGCTGGCGGCAATCAATACGGTCTGGATCAGGCGGAAAACCATGGCCGATAGCGCAAGGCCCGGCGCTTTTGCCCGGAAGATCAGATAGAGCAGAATGGCCAGCCCCGCATCACTAAGCGCCATCACAAGGTCGGCGGCGATGGCCAGACGAAACTGCCCCGGTGCGGCCAGGATCGCGTTAGCTGTGGCATCAGCATTCCCGAGATCGATCAAAGGCGCGCGCAAGCCAAGTTCCGCACCAAGGCCTGTGATGATGATCACAAGATAGAGCATTCCGGCGAACCGCGCCTTGCGCGCAAGGTCGGGTGTGAGAGTTGAATTGGGCATTGCATCGATCCTTTCTTGTGAGGTGGTCAGGCGTTTCGTGCGCGTGGTGTCATGTGCCCTGCGGTTGCAGCTTTAATGCTGGGTCGGTTCGCGCGCTGCCCAGCCCACACTGAGACGAGGACAATGACCGCGCCGAGGGCCTGCAAGGGTGAGAGAGATTGCCCAAGCACCACCCAGCCCAGCAGAACCGCTGTCACGGGGCTCATCATGCCAAGCATGGAAACCGCACCGGGTTCGATCCGCGCGACACCCCGGAACCAAAGCGCATAGGTTGCGGCAGCACCGATAAGGCTCAGCCAGATCAGCCCGGCGAAATTGGTCGCTGACAGCGGCGGCAAGGGTGGCTCGACAATCAGGGCAAGCGGCAACAAGATCAGCCCTCCGGCGGTCAGCTGCCATGCGGTGAAGCTAAGGGCCGAGACTGGTGGTTGCCATTTGCGGCTAAGCACCGTGCCCGCCGCCATGGAAGCCGCACCGCCCAGACCGGCGGCAATTCCTATGGGATCAAGATTGGCTTCCGGCCCGATCAACAACAACCCGACGCCGAGGATACCCATAGTCGCCGCAACGACAGCGCCTGCCTTGATCGGCGTGCCAAGCCAACCGCGCGCCATAAGAATGACCATCATCGCTTGCAACGATCCAAGCGTCGCCGCGACCCCACCGGGAAGCCGGTAAGCGGCGACAAACAAAAGAACCCAAAAAAGGGCGAAGTTGAAACTGCCCAGCAGGAAAGTGCGGCCTAGCCATGCGCGCGGTGGCAAGCAGCGAGTGAGCGCGAGCAGAAGAAGGCCTGCAGGCAGCGCCCGCAGCGCTGCGATTGTCACTGGATAACCCGCGGGCAAGGCTTCGGTCGTAACAAGGTAAGTGCTGCCCCAGATCGCCGGAGCAAGTGCCGTCAGAATAATATCGCTGTTGCGTGACATCATCTTATCCTTCGTTCGGGGATCACCAGAGCAGGTGAACGGGTAGCCGGGGTGGTATGTGGCAGGAATCAAGTCCGATATCCCGCCGCATATGCGTCGAGAGGTCATGGGTGAAATTGCGTGATCTGCGGCGATCGCGTCGGGTGCGTAAAGAAAGCCGGGGCAAAAGCATGTGGGTGTCCTTTCAGGCGACACGTCGGAGGGCTGCGCGCAGTTGAGCAGCCAAATCCTCGCGCGGTCCGTTGACGAGGCGCGCGCCTGTCTGCCGGACAATGAGTGTGGGGATCGAGCGGACCTGAAGCTTCCGGGCCCATTGCCGGTCAGCCTCGACTGCCTGAGCGGTCATTGGGTCGTCCAAGGCACTGGCAAAAGCAGCAGCTTCAAGGCCAAGATCCTGTGCTACGGCCAGCACGGTCATGCGGTCGGCAACGTTGCGAGCTTCGCTGAGATGCGCGCGTTGCAGACGGTCGAACATGTCCCAGTGCGCGGCCTGTCCGCCAATCCGTTCGGCGGCTTTGCAGCCAAGCGCGGCGATCATCCCGTGGGGGTAGTCGAAACGCGCGGCGCGCATCGCATCGATATCGACCAGCCCGGGCCGGTCGCTGGCCTGACGGCAGACCGCCCAGTGGCCAAGGATCGTGTTGCGGGCATCTTCGGGTGTCCCCCACCGCGAGGCCATTTCGGCACGGCTGGCTTGAAGGACGAAAGTCCGGTGACGAATGTCGAGATCGAACTCGTCTGCCAGATCGCGCATGCGCGATGAGATGTTGAAACACCAGCAGCACACGACGTCATGGAAAAAGACGATGGTAAGAGAGGCCATCACGCGGCCTCCTCTTGCCAATTGGTACCCGCAAGGCTTGCCGCAATCCGGGCGACATGTGCGCCTTGGAACCGCGCGCCCGCAAGATCGGTCTCGGATGGTGTGCGAGATCCGTCCGCACCAGCGATTGTGCCAGCGCCATAAGGTGCGCCGCCTACGATTTCCTCGCCCGTGGTCTGACCGGCAAAGGTGTAAGGCATTCCGGCGATCACCATGCCGAAATGCTGCAGCGGGATTTGAGTGGACAGAAGTGTCGCTTCGTGTCCGCCATGCTGAGACCCAGTAGAGGCGAACACGGCCCCGACCTTGCCGACCAGCGCATTCCGCGCCCAAAGCCCACCGGCCTGATCCAGAAAGCACTTCATTTGACCGGCCATCATGCCGAAAAGTGTCGGGGTGCCGAAAATGACAGCATCATAGGCCTCTAGGTCGGCGGGACTGGCCACAGGGGTATCATCCAGAGCGAATCCGGCGTTTTGCCGGACTTCAGCAGGCACGGTTTCAGGAACGCGCCGCAGATCGACGTGTGTACCGGGCACAGAGCGCGCGCCTTCGGCTTCGGCTTCGGCAAGCGCACGGACATGTCCGTAGCTGGAATAATAAAGAACAAGAACACGGGTCATGGGAACCTCTCAAGGCATTGGGTTTCGTTGCCTGAGAGGATGGGGGATGAGGCCGCCGGGAATAACCGGCGCGCTTTCACTTCATTCTTTACGCCTGTTGAAGAATGTCAGGGTTGCAGCGCCAAGCTCAAATGATCGAGAAACGCCGTCACTTTCGCGTCCATCCCAAGTCGCGAAGCCGTCACAGCAAAGATCTCGGGCGCGGGCAGCTCCCAATCGGGAAGAACGCAGACCAGTTCGCCGCGCGCGACCGCATCCTTTGAAACGAATTCCGGCAAGGTGCCGATGCCTTGGCCCGAAATCAGCAGATCGCGCAAGACAAGGCTGTTGCCGACCCGGATGGTTGGATCGAGATCCAAAGTCACCGTTTCAGACGGACCGTGAAGGGTCCAGCCAGTAAGGTGATCTGCCAACAGGAAGCCAATCACACGGTGGTTCAGAACGTCCTGCGGCGACTGCGGAATGCCAACCCGATCCAAGTAGGCCGGCGCGGCAAAAATCTGTTGCCGTACGACCCCCAGCTTGCGTGCCACAAGCGCAGAATCCGGCATGGCTGTACGGATACGGATCGAGACATCGAAACCACCTTCCACCATGTCGACCACCCGGTCATCCATCGACAGCGTTAATCGCAGGTCAGGATAAGCGTCGAGAAATTCCGGCAGGATCGGTGCGATAACCGTCTGCCCGAAAGAGCTGGAGGCATTCACTTTAAGATGACCGCGAACTGCTCCGGCGCCGTCACGAATGCGCGTCTCGATCTGGGACACGGCATCAAGGATGCCGCTTGCTTCGTCGTAGTAAAGCTGTCCTGCATCGGTCAGAGACATCGAACGTGTCGTGCGGGTGAGCAATACGGCACCCAAGCTTTCCTCAAGCAACTTAACCTCGCGGCTCAAAAGCGCGGGCGAGACCCCGAGATCCTCCGCGGCACGCGCAAAGCTGCCGCGCTCGACGATGCGGCGGAAGGCGTTCATGACAGAGAGTTTGTCCATTGGCGTTCTCAATCAATTCGTGTGGAACGATACATTAACGAGCGTTCAGATCGAAATATACCATGGATGCAGATTTCACGAGAACGAACCCAAGGCGGCCAAGGCAAAAGCTCAGATTCGTGGAGTTTGGTTGAAAGCTGTAAAGTGAGATGCTGGTGACAGAAGAACGACCAAGGACTGTCGATGTCAGCCAGTCAGACAATAAAGAAGCGCGCCGGGCCTGTGAGGCCGGCGCGCTTCAGTTTTCAGGGGTGGTGGAAAGCCTTTAGTGTTTGCCTTTCCACGGCACCAGGATGCTCTCGGCCTTGCGCATCAGGATATCGATACCAAAGCCGATCACGCCAATCAGGATAATCCCCATCAAAACGATGTCGGTCAGGGTGAATTTGGAAGCGACCATGATCATCATCCCCGCACCCTCGGATGCGGCCACAAGTTCGGCGGCCACAACCGTGCCCCAACAGACCCCCATCGCCACGCGGGCGCCGGTGAAAATCTCGGGCAGCGAGTTGGGCACAATCACATGACGCATGATCTGCCATTTACTAGCACCCAGCGAATAGGCGGCGTGCACCTTGGAGATATTCACACCCGATACGCCGGAGCGTGCGGCAATGGCCATGATCCAGAGCGCGGCCAGGAACAATAGGATGATCTTGCCCGTCTCGCCGATACCAAACCAGATGATGATCAGTGGGATCAACGCCAGTGGCGGCACCGGCCGCATGAATTCGACAATCGGGTCGAACCAGCCGCGGAACCAGCCATTAAGACCCATCGCATAGCCCAGTGGGATGCCAACCAGCGCCCCAGCAACGAAGCCTGCAATGACTCGGAAAAGCGAATAGCCAAGATGCACGGCAAGCGTGCTGCCGCGATAGCCTTCGCTGCCAATCTCGACAACTCGGTCTAACACCGCCTCGGGCGGGGGAAGATATACCGGGTCCATCTGCAGGCCCTTAGGCGGCGTGAAACTGATCGCACCCTTGTCGGTAAGGGCAAAGCGGCCCTTGTCGTTGGTGACAACCATGCCTGCGGAAATCGGTTCGCCTTCGATGGCAACAACCGATGCGCCTTCTTTGCGCTTGGCCTCGTCATTTTGGTCGAACAAAACCGTTTGAGTACGCGACGCGGTCATGGCCACGGCATCGTCCTTTGCGAACCCGTCGCCAGGTTCGACCTGGAATTTCACCACGTCGTCGCCGAAATTGAATACCTGGACAAAGACGGTGGCGTCATCGCGATTGCCGTTGCCATCATCAAGCGTGTAGTCAAACGTGGTTTCGCCAACAAACGGTGACGGCGCCTGCAAGAAACCAGGCACCCATTGTGAGCCGGTAAAGGCACCCCAGATCAGAAAGATCGTGACCACCGAAATGACGCTGGCCCACCGGTTCGAGACGACCGCGCTTTCATCGCCAAAGGTGACGGTTTTAAGTGATGTGTAGTCCGCCCGTGCGCGTCGCACGACAAACTTGATGAAAAAGAACGACCCTACAAAGATCGCGACATAGACGAGAAGAATGATGATGCCGGTCATTGGTTGTCCTCCGTGCGTCCCATGATTTCCTCTTCCATGTCCCAGATCATTTCGAGGATCTCCTCGCGGGTTGGGCCATACTCAGGGTGTTTCTTGACTTCGCGCAGGTCGGCGCCGACGCCCATATCGGCAAAGGGTAGCCGGTATTCCTTGTGGATGCGCCCCGGACGGGGGGCCATAACCAGCAACCTTTCACCCAGAAGCAGCGCTTCTTCCACCGAGTGGGTGATCAGGATGATGGTCTTGCCGGTCTCTTTCCAGAGCTTCAAAACCAGGCCTTGCATCTTTTCGCGGGTCAGCGCGTCAAGTGCGCCCAAAGGTTCATCCATCAAGATGACATCGGGGTCATTGGCGAGACAGCGCGCCAAGGCGACACGTTGTTGCATGCCGCCTGACAATTCGTAGATCGCTTTGTCCTTGAAGTCCCCCAAGCCGGTGACATCAAGCAGATGATCGACATGCTCACCCCACTGCGCCTCTTTCTGGCCCTTCATACGTGGGCCGAAGCTGACATTCTCGCGCACATCCATCCATTCAAACAGCGCGCCCTGCTGGAACACCATGCCGCGTTCGGCATCGGGCCCGATGCAGGTATGGCCGTTCATCACCACCGCGCCTTCGGTGGGGGCCAGAAACCCGGCCACGATATTAAGAAGCGTAGTCTTGCCACAGCCCGATGGGCCAAGCACGCTCAACAGCTCGCCCTCGTTGAGGTGTAGTGATACGTCTTTCAATGCCTGCACCGAGCTGCCGTTGGGCAGGTCGAAACGCATTGAGACGTTTTCGATGGACAGTCCCGACATGGCCTGCCTTTCCTGATTGAAAATTGCTTTGCACTGACTGCTCATCGCTCCTTTTGGTGTGCGCCCCGAGAGGCCACGAGATAGGATGGAAGAACGGCTGCGAAGATGCGCAGCGGCCCGGATGATCCCGGGCCGCGCAATAGTTATGTCTTACATTCCACCAGCGGCTGCCAGCGGGCCGGTATTGACGGCACCGTCATAGCTTCCGAGCGCACTGTCGATGCTTTTCGCCTCTACAAACACGTCGGCCACGCCTTTCATAAAGGTCTGGGCATTGCCTCCGAGCCAAGCTTCGCTCAGCTGGTCTTCCACGGTCGGGAAGCTAAAGGTCGAGATGGTCGCCATAGTGGCGTCTTCGTCCATACCCGCATCCTTGGCGATCACCGGCAGCATCTCAGCGCGGTTGGCTTCGTCCGCCCACATGGCGTTGGCGTCCGCGGTCACCTTAAGGAATTTCGACACCAGATCGCCATTCTCGGCAACCCAGCCCGCCGGGCCCGAGGTCACGTCAAACACCAAAATGCCCAGTTCGGTTTTCTCGTCACCGGTCAGCAGCACGTTGCCATGTTCCAGCGCGCGGCGCAGCGAACCGCCCCAGCCGCAGAACATGTCGATCGAGCCTTGGGCAATCGCAGCCGCAGCATCTGGCGGATCCATGTCGACAACTTCCATGCTGCCAACGTCCACGCCAAAGTGGCTCATCTGCTTAAGGAAGCCATAGTGTGCTGCGGTGCCAAGCGGCACGGCAACTTTTTTGCCGGCCAATTCTCCCGCATTCGTCTTGTCGACTTCCAGTTCCGAACGCACAACGCAGTTGTCGTTGTCGGCATAGCTGACAGCCACGTCGAGGATTTGCAGGTCCTGCCCAGCCGAGGTAGCAACCACGAAGGGCGGCAGACCTTGGCTGACCGAAAGATGCACATCGCCCGAAGCCATGGCGGCGGACATTTTCACGCCCGATTCAAAGCTGACCCAGTTGACCTTAACGCCCAGCGCCTCGTCATAAGTGCCCATTTGCTTGGCGTATTCAAACGGCATCGGCCATTCGAGGAAATACGCCACGGTGATTTCGTCGGCACTGGCATGTGACGCCGTCAGTATTGCGGTTCCGGCAGCCAGAGCGGCCACGGCTTTCCGAATGGATCTAGATTTCATGATTTTCTCCCGGTTGGTTTTTTGACTGGCCCGTCTTTGTGGCGGGCGCATTTTATTTAGTTGGACGCGCGTACTTCACTATAGTTTTCGTCGCAAATCTCTGAAAAGAGATCTTCTCCAAGATAATTAAATTGTAGTTTCTAATTATTCGAATTGCTAGCTTCGCCTAAAATCAACTTCGAAAGGCCGATCATGCAACTAACGAAACTGAGCCTTCGGGGCCTCGAAATTTTTCAACTTGTTGCCAAGTCCGGGTCTGTCCGCAAAGTTGCTGCTGACACTGGGCTTTCTATCAGCACCGTTTCACACCATTTGCGCCGCTTAGAGGACGATCTTGGTGTCAGCCTTCTGGATCATACACGCCGCCCGATGGTCCTTACACCAGTTGGAACTATATTTCTTCGCTATATTGACGGAGGTTTGCGACTGATCCGTCGAGGGGAAATAGAACTGGCGTCGGGCAATTTGATCGAAGCTCAAAATCTGCGCCTTGGAATTGTAGACGACTTTGAAAGCGAAGTCGCACCCGAGTTGATGCAGTTTTTGATGAGGGCAATGCCCAAATGTATCTTCAAACATTATACGCGTCCAAGTCTCGAAATTCTTGAGCTGCTTCAGAAACAGAATCTGGATGCCGGTGTGGCGACACGCCCCCCCCACGACCTGCCCGGGCTGATTGAATACCCACTGCTGCGCGATCCGTTTGTTCTGGCCGTGCCAAAATCGAACAAAACCCCCGCCGAGGATTTGCTGCAAGACGGGTCCGGATTGCCCTTTTTGCGCTATTCACGAGAACAGATTATCGGAAACCTGATCGAAACCCACCTACGGCGCAGCAAGGTTTCGCTGGAGAACCGGTTTGAACTGGAAAGCAACCAGTCAATAATGGGCATGATTGCTGAGGAAATCGGCTGGGCGATCACCACTCCGTCTCAATATGTACGTGCCAAACGGTTTCACGACCGGATAACACTTCTTCCATTTCCAAGGAAAAACTTCGCACGTACGATTTCGCTTTATACGACAGAGTTCTACCCCCATGAATTGGCCACTCTGATCGCGGATACGATCCGCCGGCTCTTGTCACGTCATGTCGTTGAGCAGGTCACAGCCAGCACGCCCTGGCTGCTACATGATTTTCAGTTGTTAACCGATGCAGACGAACAAATCTGAAAACCCTAGCAACTTGGAAATCTGGTCTGATGGAAGCCGCATTCCAGCTTGTACACAGGATGAAAGTGAAACTCAAAACCTGCTTTTAGCAATGATAACAGAGGCCTGAGCATATCTAGTTAGTTGCCAGGCTTTGGGCCAGTGGCAAAGCCGCCGCCGACAAGAGACTGATGCATTCAAATATTGGTTTCGATTTTATGGGATTAGTTACTACCGGATTGTGAAATTCCGCAATCGTCCTATCCAATGGAGCTCCGAGAATTTGGAGGCTCCTGGTATGAAATCGCGGACCAAGGTTGTAGTTATTGGCGGCGGCATTGCTGGTTGCTCTACCCTCTATCACTTGACGCAAGAAGGCTGGAGCGATGTCGTTCTGGTCGAACGTAACGAGCTAACCAGCGGCACCACTTGGCACTCGGCTGCACAGGTCACAAACTTCGGCGGAAACCAGACAATGGTCGGGCTGAAGACGCATTCGATCAACCTCTATAAAAAGCTGTCCGAGAACCCGGACTACCCGATCAACTATCACCACGCTGATGGTGGAATCCGTTTGGCCAACACCGAAGAGCAGATGCAGGGCTACCGCCATTTCTCGTCCATGGCCCGCGGCATGGGCGTAGATCTCGAGGTGATCGACGCCGAAGAATGTGCCCGCCGCCACCCGTTAATTTCCACCACCAACCTTCTGGGGGGACTCTGGGATCCGCTGGATGGTGACATCGACCCTGCGCAGCTGTGTCAGGCGCTGGCCTTCCACGCCCGCAAGGCCGGGGCCGAGGTTTATCGCAACACGCCCGTCACCGCCCTAACCCAGCACAAGGATGACACGTGGACCGTGCACACTGAACATGGCGATATCGACTGTGACATCGTTGTGAATGCCTGCGGGTATCGTGTGAATGAAGTCGGTGCGATGATGGGTGTTCACCACCCCGTTGCCTCGATGGAGCACCAGTACTTTCTGACTGAGGACATTCCGGCCATTGCCGAGGCTGGCCACCGCATGCCGCTGCTGCGCTGCCCGATCTCGGATTATTACAGCCGTCAGGAAAAAGGCGGTTTGCTGGTCGGGTTCTACGAACAGGATTGCAAGACTTGGGGTATGGACGGGATCGACCCAAATTTCGTAAACGCGCTCTGCCCCGACGATCTGGACCGCGTCATGGACGTTCTGGCCGGCGCCTTCGAACGTATGCCTGCGCTGGAAGAAACCGGTATCCGCGCCATCGTCAACGGCCCGATCACCTATACGATCGACGGCGCCCCGCTGGTTGGCCCGATCCCCGGCAAACGCAACGCATTCTGCATCATCGGATTGCGCGCGGGCCTCGGCGAAGGCGGCGGTCATGGCTGGCTGCTGGCGCAACAGATCGTCCATGGGGAAGCCTGCTATGACACGTGGTGCATCGACCCGCGCCGCTTTACCGGCCATACGAATGTCGAGCTGACGTCGCTGAAAGCGATCGAGGATTACCAGAACGAGTTCCGCTTCCACTTCCCTCATGAACACCGCCCCGCCGGTCGCCCCGCGAAAACCACGCCGTTAACCCCGATCCTTGCCGCCGAAGGCGCGGAATTCACCGTGGTCAACGGTTGGGAGCGGATGGACTACATCAAGCCCACTTCCGACTTTCACCCGACACTGTCGTTCAACTTTGACGAAGCTTTTGACATCGTTGGGGCAGAAGTCAAAAACGTTCAGGAAAATGTCGGCCTGTGCGAGGTCAACGGCTTCAACCGATTTGAAATCACCGGTGCGGATCGCCACAGCTTCCTTGACCGCATGTTCTGCGGAAACGTGACCAAACGCGACGGCCGGGTTGGTCTTGGCTACATGCTGAACGATCACGGCATGGTCAAAGGCGAAGCCACCGTTGCCAACCTGCCCAAAAGCGATCGAGGGCCCGAGCGTATCTGGTTTGGGTCGGCCGCTGCCGCCGAATTCCACGACATGGATTGGCTGACCCAGCATGTAAACGCGGACGAAGACGTTCAGATCAAATCGCTGACCAATGACCAGACTATTCTTGTTCTGGCGGGCCCCAATGCCCGCAAAGTCCTGTCCGCCTGCGCGCGCGGAGACTGGTCCAAAGATGCCTTCCCGTGGCTGTCGGTGCGCGAGTGCTTTATCGGATTCTCGCCTGCCACCGTCATGGGCGTCAGCTTCTCGGGCGAATTGGCCTATGAAATCCACGTTCCGAATGCCTCGCTCTATGCCGCGTATCTGACCCTGCGGGCTGCGGGCGAAGAATACGGTCTGAAACTGTTCGGCGCCCGCGCGGTTGACTCGATGCGTATGGAAAAGGGCTTCATGCACTGGAAAGCGGACCTGCTGACCGAGTTCGATCCGTTTGAGACTGCGCTGGATCGTTTCGTAAAGCTGGACAAGGACGCGGATTTCATCGGCAAAGAGGCCCTGCAAAAGCGTCATGCCTCTGGCCCGAACCGGAAGCTGGTGTCCCTTAAGATCGACACGACCCACGCCCCAGCACATGGCGGCGCCTCGTTGATGCAAGGCGACAAGGTGGTCGGCACCATCACCTCGGGCGACTGGGGCCATCGTGTGGGCATGAACCTTGCCTATGCTTTCGTCGAGCCGTCGTTCGCAGCGGAAGGCAGCACCATGGATCTGGACCTGTGCGGAGATCGCGTCACGGCTACTGTCATAACGCCGTCGCCCTACGACCCCAGCTTCGCACTGATGCGAAGCTAAGCAACAGCCACTCAAGACAAATCCGTGACACACACTCAAGGAACTCAAAATGCACCTGTCCCGCTTCCCGCGCGTCCACCTCGCCCACTTGTCCACACCGCTCGAACCGATGAAGCGTCTATCCAAAGAGTTGGGCGTTGATCTTTGGATCAAACGCGATGACTGCACCGGCATGTCAACCGGCGGCAACAAGACCCGCAAGCTTGAATTCTTAATGGCCGAGGCGCTGGAACAGGGCGCTGACATGGTGATGACCCAAGGGGCAACGCAGACCAACCATGGGCGTCAAACCGCAGCCTTTGCAGCAAAGCTGGGTCTGAAATGCCATATCCTGCTGGAAGATCGGACCGGCTATCAGGATGGAAACTACAACACCAACGGCAACGTCCTGCTGGACCACCTGCACGGCGCCACGACCGAGAAATTCCCCGGTGGCCACGATATGCCCGCCGAGATGGAGCGCGCCGCCGAGACGATGCGCGCCAAGGGGCACAAAGTCTATGTCATTCCTGGCGGCGGGTCCAACTCGACCGGCGCGCTTGGATATGTGAACTGTGCGTTCGAGCTGGTCTCACAGGCCAATGACGCCGGAATGAAGATTGATCGCGTGGTTCATGCAACCGGATCGTCCGGCACACAAGCTGGGCTGGTGACGGGCATGTGCGCAATGAATGCACAGATTCCTGTTTTGGGCATCGGCACCCGTGCGCCGCAAGAAAAGCAGGAACAGATGGTTTTTGATCTGGCCTGCAAGACTGCGGAAAAACTGGGCTGTCCGGGCGTCGTGTCGCGCGAGGATGTCATGGCCAACACCGATTATGTTGGTGAAGGCTATGGCCTTCCCACCGAAAGCGGCATCGAGGCGATCCGGATGTTCGCCGAGCTTGAAGGCATCTTGCTGGATCCCTGTTACTCGGCCAAGGGGGCAGCTGGTCTGATCGACCTTGCCCGTAAGGGCGCATTTGATGGCGAACGGATCGTGTTCCTGCACACCGGCGGAGCGGCTGCTCTGGGCGGTTACGATTTTGCTTTCGACAACACAAATCGCTGGGTCAGCCTGTAAGAATATGGTCACCGTGGCATCTCAATTCACAGGCTCGTTCACGCAGCAGGAAGCTCTTCCTGCCGGTGCTGTGGATGCCGCGGTGGCCGTTTTGCAGACTGGTCGGCTGCATCGCTATAATCTTACCGAAGACGAAATCGGAGAGGTTTCAGCGCTGGAATCCGAGTATCGCGATTGGCAGGGTTGTGGATTTTGTCTGGCGGTCACATCCGGTGGTCAGGCCATGCAAATCGCCTTACGCGCCTGTGGTGTGTCTGCGGGCGATCCCGTTTTGACAAATGCTTTCACTCTGGCCCCTGTCCCGGGTGCGATTGCCGCTGTTGGTGGCAAACCGGTTCTTGTGGAAATCACCGAAGACCTACGACTGGACTTTGACGATCTGGAGCAGAAGATCGAGGCAAGCGGGGCTCGGGTTTTGCTCTTGTCGCATATGCGTGGGCATCTCTGTGACATGGATCGCCTTGTGCAGATCTGTGACGCCCGCAAGGTTCTCGTGATCGAGGATTGCGCTCATACGATGGGGGCAAGCTGGAATGGCAGGCGGTCGGGCAATTTCGGCAAGATGGCCTGTTTCTCGACCCAGACCTATAAACATATGAATTCCGGTGAGGGCGGGTTGCTAACAACCGATGACGCAGCCCTTGCGGCACGGGCGACAATCCTGTCGGGCAGCTATATGCAGTATGAACGCCACGGCGCAGGTCCGGACGCAGAGGCGTTTGCCGCCGCCCGTTTGGACATGCCCAATTGCTCGGCCCGCATGGACGCACTGCGCGCCGCCATCCTGCGCCCGCAGCTGGCGGTGCTGGATCAGTCGATCACGCGCTGGAACGAACGCTACCAGATTGTTGAACGCGGCCTGCGCGGCGCCCCAGGCATCACGCCGATCACGCGACCAATCCAGGAACAGCCGGTCGGGTCGTCGATCCAGTTCCGCGTACCCGATTTCACCGATGCACAGTGCCAGACCCTGCTAGCTGAATCCGCCGCGCGCGGGGTCGACCTAAAGTGGTTCGGTGGACAAGACCCATCAGGCTTCACTTCGGCCCATGGCAGCTGGCGTTACGTCACGCCACAGAACTTGCCACGCACGGATGCAGTACTGGCCACGCTGTTTGACATGCGCCTGCCTTTGACTTTTTCGACAGAGGACTGCGCCTTGGTTGCCTCGATCCTCGGCAACGTTGCCGAAACGGTGGCCGCATGAACCGATCGAAAGCAAAACGCGTGGTCGGCATTCTTGGCGGTATGGGACCAGAAGCGACGATCTTGTTACAACAGCGCGTTCTGGCAACGGTCGAGGCCACAGATGATTCTGATCACCTGCCGTTGCTGATCGACATGAACCCGCATGTTCCGTCGCGCATCGCCCATTTGATCGAACAAACCGGAGAGGACCCCGGTCCGTGCATTGGCGCGATGGCGCAACGCCTTGAAGCGGCAGGAGCAACAGCACTGGCCATGCCCTGCAATACGGCCCATCACTATGCGCAAGCCGTGACCTCGGCGGTGTCGATCCCATTTCTGAACATGGTTGACCTTTCTGTTGTGAAAGCCGCGTCGCGTATGCAACCCGGGCAGAGCATTGGATTTCTTGCCTCTCCGGCCGTGCAATCTGCGGGGGTTTTCGACGAAGCGCTCAACAAAGCCAGTATGCAGGCCGTCTGGCCCGAAGATGGCCAACGGATGCTTTCGATCATTCGCGAGATCAAAGCAAAGGGTCCGACCGCGCAGGCACGCCAAACCCTCGGCGAGGCCGCCCATGAACTTACCACCAAAGGTGCGACGCTCTTGTTTGTCGCCTGTTCTGAATTTTCTCTTATCGCACGCGATCTGCCGAAAGACTTTCCAATTATCGACACTGTCGACGTATTGGCGGATGCGATCCATGACCATACCACTGCAAACGAGGTACCCCTGTGACCGTCACATACTTGAAGAAAGCTGCCCCTCGTCCTGCAACGGAAAACAACGATATCCGCGATATCGTCAGAATAATGTTGACCAACATCGCACGCGACGGCGAAGAGGCCGTGCGCCGCTATGCCAAGGACCTCGACCGTTGGGAAGGTGACATCGTCCTGTCCGACGCGGACCGCGCCGCCGCTTGCGCCCGGGTGCCAGAAGATCTGAAGGCGGACATTCAGTTTGCGCACAACAACATACGACGCTTCGCACAAGCACAGCAGGCAACCATTCAGGAATGCGAGATCGAGGTTATTCCGGGACTGATTGCAGGGCAGAAGCAGATCCCCGTATCCAGTGCAGGGTGTTATGTGCCTGGTGGACGCTACAGCCACATCGCCAGTGCCTTGATGACGATCACCACGGCCAAGGTTGCCGGAGTTCCACATATCACCGCCGCTTCGCCGCCGCGCGAAGGCGGCATCCCGGATGCCATTGTTTATGCGATGGATCTGTCTGGCGCCGATCTGATCCTGAACCTTGGTGGAGTGCAAGGCATTGCCGCAATGGCGCAAGGGCTGTTTGGCGGAAAACCCGCTGATATTCTGGTCGGTCCAGGCAATTCCTATGTCGCCGAAGCCAAGCGCATGTTGTTTGGTGAAGTTGGCATCGACATGTTCGCCGGGCCGACAGACTCTCTGGTGATCGCCGATCACACCGCCTCTGTCGAAACCGTGGCCTGGGATCTGGTCAGTCAGGCCGAACATGGTGTCGATAGCCCGGTTTGGCTGATCGCCACCGAGCGCGATTTGGCGAATGGCGTTCTTGAACGGGTGCACGCGTTGATCGCCGAATTGCCCGAACCCAACGCTTCGGCTGCCCGGACGTCCTGGGAAGACCGGGCCGAAGTTATCCTGTGCGACACCCGGGAAGAGGCCGCCGCCATCGCTGACCGCTACGCACCCGAGCATCTTCAGGTTCAAGCGGACGATCTTGACTGGTGGCTGAACAAGCTCAGCGCCTACGGATCCCTGTTCCTAGGTGAAGAAACGACGGTCTCATTCGGCGACAAAACTTCGGGGCCGAACCATGTGCTGCCGACAAGCGGTGCTGCGCGCTATACCGGCGGGCTGTCGGTTCACAAATTCACCAAGACGGTGACCTGGCAACGTTGCAACACCGAAGCATCACATGAACTGGCGCAGCGGACGGCCCGTATTAGCCGCATGGAGGGGATGGAAGGCCACGCCCGTGCCGCCGAGATACGACTGATCGGCGCCTGATTTGACGGCACGGGTCTTGCCTCAGAACATCAAAGACCAACCGCCGCCAACCCGTTTCATCAAAGCAAAACCAAGATGATCCAGAGAGCGGTTTTCACATCGTTCCTTCTGCCCTTCATGCAAGCTGCAGCATTCAGTACCTCGGGGTCGAACCGCTGGCCTCTTGCATGCCATGTGCGAGATACGTTTGTCAGGCCAGTTGAGGTGACGGAAGGGAAGTGGACGAATTTGAACCAAGTTGTGGATTTCCAGAAAGGGTGGCGATTAGGGCGAATGCGCTTCTCAGCCCAGGCCTTCTTCCGACCAATAGCGCGGCGCTATACTGCCGCCGATCGCGGTCAGCTCGCCAAATGATGCTCCGGTTGCGTTCATCACCCTGCCCGTCTCAAACCGATTTTTCTGACACGGATCGACTACTCATCAGGCACCCCCATAAGGTGAAGCAGGTTTTCGGTAATCGTCGTTCTGAAGAAGCGGTAAGGAGCATCAGAGGACATGTGACCTTCAGCCCAGCGGCTGATGGCGTCTTGTGTCTCCTTGTCCAGAACTCCTGAAGGGTCCGACGAATAGAGTTTCGCGTCTATCAGGGCCTTTTGTATCTGTTCAATTTGCTCGGGCTTCAGTGCCTTTTCGGCAATCAAGTTCAGCGAGCCGTTTGCCCAGGAAATCACCAAAACCCGGCTGTCGACTTCAAGGAGTTCCAAAAAGCGCTCACCCTCGCAGACATAACTCCACCCGTTCAGGGTCCGCTTGTCCCAATCAAGAACTTTGTCGTCTGCGGGGCCAAGCAGGACATCGGCCAGAAGCGGATCCCACATATTCATCGGTGATGCTATGGTTTCGATTTTCCATTCGTCGCATCCAAGCCCGTCCATCGAAAGGGCGTCGGCGCCCAGACGTATGGTTTTTCCGATCGCTTCAGGTGTCTGAATCTGTGTCGTTGCGACACCAGCTACCGATCGAATGTCCACAATGACAAATTCACCTGAGGGCGGGGTTAGCGAGGTTGACCCCGTCGTTCTGCAGTCCGGCGGTGGACCGCCTCCGCAAATGCACGAGAGGCCCGGTGGACAATAGCAAGCCCCCGAAGAAACGTATGTGCACCCTTCGCGCGCTTCGCACTGCTCAGAAGCAATTCTCCAAGAATTTGGAAGGGCGAAATGGCCGCTATCATCGAGCACTTCCTGCGCAAATCCAATTTGGCAGGTGTCCCAGGGTGCTTTGCACTGATACGCCTTTCCAGGCAAATCTTGCGCAAGAATACACTCTGTAGAGGTTAGACAACCGGTTTGACTCAGCGTGGAACAGTCGGTGACCTGTGCCGATGCATTGGTCGAAAACAAGATCGAAATCGCCAGTAGGCGTGTCACCGAGAATATCGAAAACTTCGCAGGTCGCGTCAAAATAAGAGCCTTCGGGAAGTGTTGTTGATAGTTGTGACCCTAACGCGTTTTTCGGCCTCGAGCAATTTCCAGTCTCGCCCTTAGCCCCCCGCAACATGTGCAATGCCCCCCTAGCAGTGCCAGTGTAGTGGTGCTTCGCGCCCCAATTTTGGTGACAATTTCCCCGGCCTCAGCTACTTTTCTTGGATACTTCACTCATTTGGAACGGCGATATGAAGCTATTTTTCGGCCTGTTGGTAACCTTTCTAACCACAAGCACGATTGCGCAAGCTCAGTCTGGCCTTGATTTGCTTGGCCGAAAAGTGGGGGCTGTTGTGTTGCCTGCTCCTTCTGTCGCTCTGGGTGACTTGGGGCGACTAGACAAGTCGTCAGGCGAAGTCGAATGGATGATAGAGCTTACTGCTGCCGATCTGCCGATGGATCTAGGCTTTGGCTCGTATGTACTTGAAAGAGCGAATGGGGATCGCGAAACGATTGAACTGACCGCAGACGAACCGAAGGCCTATCTAACCGCGGCCTACAAACCGGGACCGTTCGGGGTTTTCACCAAGGATGAGCAACACTATCGCACCGACGGTTTCGAACTGCGCGCGCCTGACGAAATCTCTTCAATGCTGCTGTCGCGCTGGCCCTATTACCACGACGAAGAAGTCATTGCAGTGTCTCGGCCCGGGCTAACCTCCGAAGACAGAGCGGAAGCGCTTGAAGAGCTCCGGCAGATCGCAAATCGCACTTACAGTGAAATCGTGACGCTCCTGGATGGAAAAAACCTCAAGGAATTAGACCGTGATGTGCGGTCTCATACAATCAGTCTGACGTTGCGGGTTCTGGAGCCAGCGCTCGATGGATTAGCGGCGATTGGAACGTTGGATGATGCCGAGATGCTTCTCACCAAGGCAGCTTCACTTGAAGAAAAAGGCGTGACCTACGCATGGAGACCGTTGGCCAAGACCGCCATTGTGATCGAAGCGCGGCTAAACACCCTTGCGACAGGCCGATCGGCCGCCCTGTTCGATCAATACATGAATGGTGCGGATGGCGATCTGTACCCCTTTGTTGTCAATGAACTCGCCGCGAAAGGGTACCGGCCGGCTTTAGAGGCTCTCTTGTATGCTTTACCAACGGATGACTTCTCGCCTTCGTTTGATGAATGGGACAAGTCGCGGGCCTTTTCAACATTGCTACGGTTCGGCAGTCCTGACCTTCATGATTTATCTCTGAAAATCGTTGCGGCTTATCGCGAAGAGAAAATTAGATACCTTGAAGGAAAAGACCGCCAACCTTCTTCTGTTCATGTCCAGCTAGATGACGCAATCGACGAGGCGCTTTTTTACGCAGCGACCGGGCAGTCGACATCTCCTCACGCGCTTTCATTTCCAATTCAGGTCAACAGTTACTACCTGATGGAACTCGCTCCGGCACTTCGCGATCCGTCCGAGCTTCTTGGTTTTTTCCTTAAGAGTGGAAGAGAGTACAACTTTTCTGAGATGACCGAAATGGTCTGTCAGGCGCTGAGTGGCAGGTCTCCGGACCCTGATCTTCTCGATCGTATCTACAACGAGTTTCTGCAGTATGCGGTTTGGATAGACCACATTCGTCCGAATTGGTGGGCTTCAACAGCTTTGTCGTCGGGAATGTCAAATTGCCACCTCGAAGCCGGCGCGTTGGACCTGGTCGAAACCACGCTTTTCAATGGTTCAGAGGTCTTTCCACTTCCTTGGCATTTTGCGTCTCAAGATCTCGCCATCGCAGCCGAACAGAATTTAAGCTTGGACATTCCCTTCATCTATAGTCGGCTGTTTGATCCAGCGCCGGATCAATGGGTCGATACCGCGCTCCGCGACGTACAGTCCGAGCCGGGCGTCCAGAACTATCTGGCCTACCGACGGGTCGCCACGACAAGCGGTTACTATGATCCCGGTCCTTATACCGGCAATGCGATGCGACGCATGTTCATGCAGCCTTTCAAAATCGATGCCGCGGATACATGGCAAGTTTGGGCTTTGGGCCTTGTTGACCTTCGCATTCAAATCGAACCTGAATCACAGAGCGTTCTGTTCGGAATCTCTGTACAGGCAACCGGGCATACTGAGGGTGAATTGGGGGCAATAATTGCGCGCGATCCTGAAATGATTCAGGCAAATGCCGAAGGCGGGGCCATTCAGATGATCAAGAAAGTGGAATTCAGAAATGGGACTGACGCCCATCCGCTTGAGTTCGTCGGCACCCTGTCCAATGGGATCCACGCATATTCCGGCAAGACTGCAGATATAAGCGCAACGGATGCTGTTCTGGACGTATTCTTCGAAACAAAGGATGTGGATGGCGAGCCAACAAATGCCTGGACGATCAGCTTCCCCCTTCATCATTCCCCCTTCGCATTTGAAAGCAGGGTTCGTTTCGGAGAGGTTTCATTTCAGTAGATGATCTCGTGGCAGTGCAAGCTAGGGCATAGCTCAGACTTAGAGAGAGGAAAGCAGATGGGACAAGCATGTGACGCACCACACGAACGTGATCGCCGTTTGGTGTCTCGGTTGTTCACGTCCGAACGCCACACGCTTGCTACGGCGCTGCTGATATCTCTGATTGGTGCACCTGCCGCATCACAAAACTCACCCGCGCCAGATTGCAACTTGATCGGTGGCTTTATCGATCTCGGGCCTGCATCGCTAACCTATGTGGTCAACGACGCCAAAGTAAAACCTGGCCTTGCATCTGATAGCAGGACAGCGTCCATGGAAAACATCGACCTGTCCAATGACTGGACCAATGGCGGACCCGCGGACAACCCATGCAGCGGCGGCGGCATAACGGGAGCGTTGGCATGCAATGTAACCGAGCCCATAAAGTCATTGGACGCGGAGCTGATGCCTTTTACGCCCAGTGAACAAGCAGGCGAGCCGGGCTTCCAGACCCTAGAAAAAACGATCGATCCGAACCGCGACACATCTGACAACGGTCTTGTTCTGCTGGGAAATAGTACCGAAGCCGACAAGGTCGCCGACCCTGAGGCTGAAAGCACTAGGTCCATTGCAGATGCGAAAGTGACCGCGACCGTACCGCTTCGCAGGCTTCTAAGACCCGGGAACCCTCCAGAGATCCACACAGTTCCTGTTGGTCGCCCGGACTACCAGTCATCGAAAGCGCTTAGCGCCGCTGATGCCAAACGCGTAGAAGGCACAATGCGAAGCAACCTTGAAGCACTACGCAAATCGCCGCCGTTTCAAGTGACTGGCCCTGCCCTTTCGCAACTGATGGCGGGGGGGGCAGGATACACGATCCCCCTCAATGTGCGCGGTGAAGATGATACATTCATCGCACCTCCGATTACAGATGGCGCCACGCTTCCGCGGGCGTGTATTCCGTTCGTGCAAAAAGCAGATCTGGTTGCACGCACAGCCAATGCATTGCGAGACAAAAAGACCGAGTGCAATCGAGTGGCTGCGAAAATCAAAACGCAGGAACGGATAAATGCAAACGGCGGTGTTCTTGATGTCGTCGCCCAGTTTTTCAGAGCGGACGAACATCTCAACAATCTGAAGAACGCGAAAGGAACCTGTGATCGCGAGTTGAAAGCGATATCGCGCGCCCATCGCCGCGCGAAAGACGACTATGACGCCGAATTAGACAAGCTCGCCGGCGCGCAGCACAAGCGCCATATGGACGCGATCAAGTCAGATCCGAAGCTGTTGGCCGCAGAAGAAAAACGCCGTCGCGAAGCGGCAATCGACACAGCCGCTGCGTGGGTCAAGCAGGATGAGAAAATTCAAAAAGGAATGCTGGCCTATGAAAAGAACCTCAAGAGATACGACGACGAGATAGCCGCGCTTCAGGCGGGTGACGATCCCGACAAAGCCGACAAAATCGCCAAACTGAAAGAAGACCGCGATCGGTATCTTTATGCGTATGATACCTGGCTCGAGCGTATGGTCGCGATCAAGCATAACCGCTGGAAAGACCACAACCGCGCTTTTGAACAGAACCGCAAGGATGGCATTGGTCCGACAAATGAGGGCGAGCTGGACGACCAGATTATCGCCGCAGGCGGAGATCCTGATGAGGTGATTAGGGCCAGATTTCCGGATCAACAATTCGCCCGCGAGCCTCAGGAAGCACAAAACCAAAGCCAAGCTGAAAAAGATGCGCGCACTTTAAGTGGCAACATCGCCAAAGAGCCTTCGCTTGGCGAGATAGCTGGTGAAGCTTTCACTGACGTCCTCACAATGTCAGACGAAGAGCAGCTTGAGAACATAATCAAATACGGCCCATCCGCCGCCAAAGGCATTGGCCAAGCGGTCGAGGAAGGGCTGCGCGGCGCATATGACATCGGCAAAGGAGCCATTGACCTCAATGCCGAATTCTACGGGTTTGATGGGTTCGAGGGCGATACAACCGAAAAGATTTCCAGGTTTGGAGACAAGATCGAGGATTTGGGAACACGTGGCGCCGATGATCGACTGAACGAGCGGGGCTATTTCGAAAACTTCAATGAAAACCTAGAGAAACTCTCTGAAACCGGAAGCGATCAACTGGGGCGCAAATTCGAAAACCTTGCCGGTCAAGGTGAACGCGGCATGCGCGAAGCGACGCGACTTGGCGCCAAAGGAGGCACGATGATCGTGGGCGGTGAGGCAGTCGTTATCCAAGGCCTCGCCCGTGCGGGTCAAGCCGCGCGAGGGCTAGGGGTGCTCGACAAAGCCGGTGATGCAACCCGCGCTGCCGACACAGTTGGTGATCTTGCGCGACAGGGAAACACCGCTGCTGATGCTGCGCGACTGTCAGAGACTACCGGTGACCTCGGGCGCACTGCAAGCAGCGCATCTGATGAAGTTGGTACTGCCGGTCGGCTTTTGGATGACGGGGCCGATGCAAGTGGTGATGCGCTCAAGACGACAACCAATCCGGATCAAGGCATCGTTTCCGTCGACGCAACGCAGCCCCCGCCCTTGGACCCATCCAAAACGACCACCCATGTTCCTCCAACATCTGGCGCCAGCCCGTTGCCTCCGGGCGAACCACCAAAGTTTAGAACAGCATCGCCATCACGTCAGGCTCAGGACGCACTGGAAGCTGCAGGCGTCGACCCGCATTTGGCGCGCGTTTTCGGTTCACGTGCTGCTGCGCGCGACAAGGATGCAGCAATCGCCGCTGGCGCTTTTGAATCGGGGGTCAATCCCGCAAAGCTCTATGAAAACGGGGCGATCAACCAAGAAGGTCTGCGCAAGGGGCTCAACAACTATTTCGCAGAAATGGGCGTGCCTCCGGAAAACCGGGCCGCCGCCATCGATCGCTACATGAATCAGCCACCGCCCAGCGCGGCCACCGCCTCCCCTACGCCCCCCCGTGCGCCCGATGCTGGCGGTGCACAAGCGAATGCCCTCGCGTCTGAAGCGCCCATGAACCCGGCGGAGCTCGCCACGCAACCGCGACAGCGTGGACAAGCCGGTCGCTACAGTCGTGCGGAGCTTGACAAGAGACTGGCCGCAGATGGCGCAGCACAGGCCGATCCCCTTGCGAAAACGCAGCGCTACACACCGGAAGACGTTGCTGCTGCGCAATCAATTACGGGCAAAGATCCCGCTGCCACGCAAAAATTCACCCCCGAAGAAATGGCCGGGGCCGAGGCACCGCTATCACCGACCCCAAACCAATCCTTGCCTGCAAAGACAGCTCCAACGGCACGTATGTCACCCGATAGCTTGCCTTCGCCCGAAGCACCAACCGTTCGGATGACGGCAGCTGAAAAGGCGGCCCAGCAAGCAGCCGAAACCAAACGCGCGCCCACTCAACAATTTACTCCAGAGGAATTGGCTGCGGCACAGGCCACACCGCCTGCAGCCTCGAAAAGCGCGCCAGCCACGCAAAAGTTTACGCCCGAGGAAATGGCCGGAGCCGAGGCACCGCTGATCAAGACGCTTACAGAAGTACGCACTGCAGCGCAGCCTTCCGCCGTTGGTGAAACACCCCTAGCGCCCCAACCCGCGCGAACTACTCTACCGGGGGCAGGCGCAACGGAAGACGCCACCGCACGATTGTCGCCGGAAGAGCTCGCCCGCTCACTGCAAGGCTCGCCCAGACCAGCAATTGTCCCCACCGATCCACAGCCAGTTCACATCTCCCGCAATGCGGACGGTAATTATCTTTTCCAACATGGCGGTCGCCAAGTTGAGGTGCCGAGTAAGGCACAGATCGGTCAGGGAGCAACTTCAACGGTATTTGGGGCGGATCAGAAGCCCAATGTTCTTAAAACAAGTCAATGGGATCCCGTCGCAAATCACCTTGACGATCTTGGCCGCGAACGCATGTCCGGCGTCGTTCCAATTCCAGAGCTGCACAAACGGTATTCCATCGCCCCCGGATCCCAACTGAATGGAGAAATGCCTCTGTCGGGTGGCCGATTGAGCGTCTTGGAACGTGGGCCAGACTCCTTCAACGATACTGCCAACGCTTTAGAAGCGGCCGGACAGGGAATTGGTGCAGAACGCAAAGCGGCCCTGAACAGTTTCGTCAGACCTCTCAATGCCAAAGGGATCGTTGTGAGTGACCTGAAAGCGGACAATTTCGGGTTCCGACCATCGACCAATCCCAATTCGGCCAACGCACTGGAGGTGGTCCCGCTGGACGACGGTATGGTCATTGTCCTGAAGCCCGAATTTGCGCACCTGGCACCCCAGATGCAACGACATATCCTTGACCCAGGCGACATGTTGAGAGGCATGCGATCGGATTTTGCACTAGAAGAACTGCGCGAGCGCATGGCGGATTTCGACAAATATGTGGATTGGGATGCAATGAATGGCAATCTGCCCGACCGGCCATTGCGAACTCTGGGTTATAGCCCTGAAGGTCACGGATTGTCTTACACACCGAACTTGGGTCTCCGCTTCTCCGGGTTGGCGGATTGAATTGTGCCGCCGGACTAATTCGAACTTCTCTCAGTTAGGCTAGAATGACTGCCCCATATCTAGCGCAGAATCTGCGCCACGCTGTAAAAACGACGGTGCGGCTCAACTTGAAATCTTCGCGCTTCGAAAGACCGTGATCCTTCGCGAGCATGTACAGGTGCGCCCGCTTCCTGCCGGCTCAGCGAATACGCCTCCCTCTTTAACCGTCAAGAATTGACCTCTTGCTTGGCGTCTTTGAAGCTCCGATAGCCTTGCAAGAAATCCACGATCTCACTCGAACACTCTTCGAAGGAATCCTGAGACCTTATCGAGGTAACCGGCTACATCGTGCGAGCACTGTCACCACGCGAACATGAAATCCTTGGTCATTCAAGTGTCACGTCTCGAAGCTGCACCAGCTCGAGGGCCCCCAAATGAGTGACACAGAGGTGACACAGGATTGCATGCGAAATGGTGACACAATGCGCGAACGGTAGACGGATACCGTCTAACCGGTTCAAACCATTATAAAATCTAGGAGAGCGTTTTGGTGGAGCCTAACGGGCTCGAACCGCTGACCTCTTGCATGCCATGGGCGAGATTGGTTTGTCAGGCCAGTTGAGGTGGTTGAAGGGAAGTGGACGGAATTGAACCAAAGTTAAGGCTCACTGGAAGTTTGGCGAAACTAACGAAAGGTGCACTTTCATGCAGTTTTGTCGGAAGTCTTTGAGTTTGGAAGTGGTGACCGGAGGGTGACAATTCATAGTTTGCCATCGGCGGTCAAAGATCGGACAGGTTCAGCTCCAAATGTGCGAGACAATTGTGACCGATGATAGAATTGGAAACTCAGCGCTTCTGAAAAACCAGCACCCAAAACTTGCGCTAGAATTTCCGCTACCTATCTGCCCAGCCTGCAAAAATTCGCTCAAGGAAAACGACCACATAGAACAGCACAATTCCCAAGAACGCCAACATGACCAGCACCGCGAACATAAGCGGATAATCCGAGTTTGTCTTGCCGCTATCGAACAGCGCGCCTAAGCCACGACCGTGGGGGCTTACGATCTCCATCAGGTTGGTACCGATGAAGGCCAAGGTGACTGCAACTTTTAACGCACCGAAGAACTCGGGCAAGGTTTTCGGCAGCGCGATTTTCCAAAAGATCGTGGCCTGACTGGCCCCAAGCGACCGCAGGATGTCGCGGTATTCAGGTTCCAGCGTCGACAATCCAATCGAGACCGATACGGCGATTGGGAAGAAGCTGATCATGAAGGCGATCAGCACCGTGTTGAAGTCATGTTGACCCACGAACATCAACGCAACGATTGGCACCACAGTTGCTTTCGGGATGGCGTTGAACCCAACCAACAAGGGATAAAGCGCATCGCGCATCAGGCGAGAGAACCCCATCAGCATTCCCAGCCCGGTACCGACGATAATGGCCAAAAGCAGCCCGACCACGGTCCGCCATAGGGTTTGCCAGCTCATGACAAGGAACAAGTCCCAATGCTTGGTGAAGGCTGGGCTCAAATCTGACGGCGAGGCCATCTTATAGTTGGGCCAACCGTTGACCCAGACCAGCCCCTCCCACAACAGAAGGAATACGATCAAAGCCGTAGCGGGGACAAATGCACTGCGCAGTGACATCACGCGACCTCCTGATCCAATGATGCGCGACCTTGCGCGATCTCGATCTGGTGGCGCAAGGTGGCCAGCATCTCGGCGGCTTCGGGTGTGTAAAGATGTTCCAGATCCCGCGGGCCGGTATCTGGTACATCAAGGACGTATTGCGTGCGCGCGGGCCGCCCCGACAGCACGATGACCTGATTGGCAAGGAATATCGCCTCGCGCAGGTCGTGGGTAATCAACACCCCGGTGAAGGGCTCTTGTTCCTTGACCTTGTGCATGGTCTGCCACAGATCCTCGCGCGTGAACGCATCAAGTGCCCCGAAGGGTTCGTCCAAGATCAGCACCTCGGGCTTGTGCACAAGCGCCCGACACAACGAAGCCCGCTGCCGCATCCCGCCAGACAGTTCCGAGGGGCGCTTGTCCTCGAACCCCTCAAGGCCGACCAAGGACAACAGATAGCGCGCGCGTTCGACCCGGTCAGATTTCGACAGCGAATTCGACACGATCTCCAGTGGTAGCATCACGTTTTGCAGGATCGAGCGCCATTCCAACAGGACCGGGTTCTGAAACGCCATGCCCACGGTGGACCGTGGTCCGGCCACGACCTCGCCATGCAGCATCACGCGGCCTTCGTCGGGTTTCATAAGGCCTGACACCAACCGGGTCAGTGTGGACTTGCCGCAACCTGACGGGCCGACCACGGCAACAAACCCGCCTTCGTCCAGCGACATCTCTAACCCGTCGAGCACCGGCAATGGCCCCGTGGGTGTCTGATAGGCGTGGCGCACACCTTCAATCTTGATCATGGGATACATAAGCTTGCCTTCAATGGTGGACCGCGCGGGTTCCCCCGCGCGGCCCGCTCCAGTCATTGCAGCGGAAAACCACCCTCGGGCAGGTATGCATCGGTGAAATACAATGCCGCTTCGGGGGCAGACTGGAATTCATACGTCGTGGCGATCTGGTCCAGCGCACTGGCAAACCGCGCGCTATCCACGCCGCCCATACCGTTTGCCATCGTGTAATCGGTCACAACATTCGCATCGATTGCCAGTTGCAGACGACGTTGTTCCAACGCGGGGTCGGCAGCCGGGTTGCGTTCTATTAGGCTGGTGATCGCGCCAGCGGGATCCGCGATGGCATCCATCCACCCCTTGGCGATCGCGCCCAGAAATCCTTTGATCTCGTCTGGGTGCGCGGCGGCATATTCGGTGTTCACGATGACCGCATTACCATAAAGGTCTACGCCGTAGTCCGCCATCAGGATGGTCGAGATGTCGTCCTCGGGCACGTCCAGACGGACAAGGTTCAGGAAAGACGAGAAACTGAATCCGGTGATCGCGGCCACGTTGCCTCCTGCCAGCATGGGTTCGCGGGTCGGGAAGCCCACGGGCTCGACCGTGATCGCATCCATATCCAGACCGTTTTCAGCCGCAAAGATAGGAAATTGTGCCCAAGCCCCATCGGGGGGAGGAGCGCCCAGCACTTTGCCCGCGAGGTCCGCAGGCGCTTCGACGCCCAATGACTTCCGGCCGATCACGGCAAAGGGCGGCTTGTCATAGACCATCATCACAGCGGTCACCGGCGCGCCGGGGTTCTGATCAAGAAACTTGATCAGGCTGTTGATATCCGCAAAACCAACCGGAAACGCACCCGTTGCCACCTTTGGGATCGCATCCAGCGACCCGGATCCGGCAGTGATTTCGACCGACAGGTCAGCGTCAGCAAAATAGCCTTTGTCGATCGCGACGAAATAGGGGGCAGCCGGACCTTCGAATTTCCAATCCAACGCAAACGGAAGGGGCGTCTCGGCTTGAGCCGTGGCGCTGAGGACAAGGCTTGCACCGATGGCAGCAACAGTTCTTAGAAACACATTGATCTCCTGTGATTTCACATAGGGTTTTGCCCATTGTTGAGCATCCGAGATCGGGGTCCAGACGCGCCCCATTATTTTTAGACCGATTGGTAAAAAAAACATTGCAAACGACGCATTTGTAACGGGTTTGCCTGTTGATTGAGCAGAGGTTAGACGGACACTTGCGGCAACAGTTCCGCCCGGCTCGTGTCGGATTTGCGGCCCGAGAATACGACCTCTCCGCGACGCAGCACGACGATGCTGTCAGCAAGGTCATAGGCAAAATCGAAATACTGTTCGACCAGCACGATCGCCATGTCCCCTTTGCCCCGCAACAGGCGAATGACATCGCCGATCTGCTGGATGATATTGGGCTGGATGCCTTCGGTCGGTTCATCCAGCAACAGAAGCTTCGGACGGGTGATGATTGCCCGCGCGATGGCCAGTTGCTGCTGTTGCCCGCCGGACAGATCGCCGCCGCGCCGGTCCAGAAAATCCTTGAGGATCGGGAACAGGTCGAACACCTCGTCCGGGATGCGATGATCAGCGGCGGGCAGGCACGAAAACCCGGTTTCGAGGTTCTCCCGCACGGTTAGAAGCGGAAAGATTTCGCGCCCCTGCGGCACCACGGCGACACCCTTCTTGGCCAGAGCGTGGGCAGACATTGGCGGCAGGTCTTCCCCGTCCAGAACCATGCGCCCCCCAGACCGGGCATGCATCCCGCAGATCGCGCGGATCAGACTGGTCTTCCCCACGCCGTTCGTGCCCATGACACAGGTAACGGCCCCGGCCTGTGCGTCCAAGGACACGCCGTGCAGAATTTGCGAATGGCCATAGTGCAGAGTGAAATCTTCGATATTCAACATGATTAGCGCCCCAGATAAACGTCGATGACCTGCTGGTTCGCGGTCACGTGATCCAAACTGCCTTCGGCCAGCACCGACCCTTCATGCAGCACAGTGACGCGGCAGTTCAGACGGCGCACGAACTCCATGTCATGCTCCACCACGACCACAGCCCGGGTCTTGGCCGCTTCAACCAGAATTTCAGTCGTATGCTCGCGCTCTGCAGGCGTCATACCTGCGGCCGGTTCATCGACCAGCAACAAGCGCGGCTCTTGCGCCAGTAGCATCCCGATCTCCAGCCATTGCTTCTGTCCGTGGCTCAGCTCTCCCGATTTTCGGCTCAACGCATCTGAAAGGCCGATTTCCTCGGCCAGTTCATCGACGCGGGCCAGATCCCGAGCGCTTGCGCGATAGAACATTACGGTGAAGGGGCTGCGATTGGCCTGAAGCGCCATCAGCAGGTTTTCCTTCACGGTCTGATCCTCGAACACAGTCGGTTTCTGAAACTTGCGCCCTACCCCTTCGCGGGCAATCCGGGCTTCGGACATTCCCAGAAGCGAGATATTACGCTCGCCCCAGGTCACGCGCCCTTCGTCCGGTCGCGTTTTACCAGTGACGATGTCCATGAAGGTGGTCTTGCCCGCGCCGTTCGGCCCGATGATGGCACGCATTTCCGCGTCACCGATGGCAAAGCTAAGATTGTTGATCGCTTTGAACCCGTCGAAGCTGACCGACACGCCCGAGACTTCAAGAAGACGGCTCATTGGCTGGCCTCCTGTTCTCGTAGTGCACCAGCATCGGGGCCCAGATCGGCCCCGTGACGGTCGGGGCTTTTGCGATCCGTCCACAGATCGACCAGTCCTCCGACCCCCTTTGGCGCAAAGAGCGTCACAAGCACGAAGCTGAATCCCAGTACGATCAGCCACCAATCGACCCATTTCAGCGTATAAAATCCAAGGTTCAGATCAGGCGCCTGTCCACCCGTGAACCACGAAGACACAAGGCTGACAAACACCGCGCCGATGGCAGCTCCATAAAGCCGCCCGCGCCCGCCAATGGCGACCCAAACGGCCAGATAGATGGATGCGATGGGTGCGATCTCGGCGGGATTGATGATACCCGCTTGCGGATAGTAGAGCGCGCCGGCCACGCCTGCGATCATCGCGGTGGCCGTGAAGACGAACAGCTTATATCCTTCGACCGAGTAGCCCAGAAAGCGCACTCGCGCTTCGTTGTCCCGGATGCCGCGCATGACCGATCCGAACTTGCCCGAGACCAGCCACGCCGCGAACACATAGCCCAGCGCCAGTGCCACGGCCGAGGCCCAGAAGAACCAGATCGAGATCTGGGCTTGCGGCACATGATCCAGTCCCGGAAGGTTCTGCAGCCCGGACAAGCCGTTATTGCCCCGCAGCCCACTGTCGTTCTGGAACAGATACAGCGCCAGCGCCAAGGTCATCGCTTGGGTCAGGATCGACAGATAGACGCCGGTCACGCGCGACCGGAAAGCGAGCCATCCGAAGACAAGTGCAAGCAATCCGGGCACGGCGACCACCAGAACAATCTGGATCGCGAAGCTGTCGGCAAAGGCCCAAACCAAAGGAAACTCGCTGGACCCGACCACGCCAAAGATCTGGTTGCCGATGGCATCGACGATCTCGTTCTCGGTGGGTGGGATTGGCGCATCGGCCATCGAGCTGACGACGATCCCATGCGTGCGGGCATACATCAGCCACATGCCAATCATATAGCCCCCCAGCCCGAAGAACGCGAAGTGCCCCAGGGACAGGATGCCGGTGTAACCCCAGACCAGATCCATCGCCACGGCGACAAGCGCAAGGCACAGTGTCTTGCCCAGAGTTTTCACGAAACTGGTCGAGATGAACCCGATACCCGAGCCCTCGGCCAGAACGGTCACGCCCAGCGCGAACACGGCAAGCACGATCAGGAAGATGATGTTCGAGGGGGTGCGTGTCAGAAAGGTATTCGGCATGGCTTAGTCCCCCGCCGCGCGGCCCTTAAGGGCGATGATGCCCCGTGGGCGGAACTGGATGAAGATGATGATAAAGACGATCATGTAGGTCTGAGCGGCCAGCGTGTTCGAGGGATTCAACCACTCGACCCCTTTCTGAAAGAAGCCGATCATTGTGGCCCCGGCCAGCGTGCCCCAGATATTGCCGACCCCGCCGACAACAACCGTCATGAAGCTTTGCACAATATAGTCGCTGCCCAGTTCCGAGGTGACCTTGGCGAACAAGCCGATAGCCACGCCTGCAATACCTGCAATGCCCGATCCAAGGCCGAAGGTCAGCATATTCACGCGTTCCGGGTTGATTCCCATCGAGGCCGCCATCGACCGGTTCTGCGTCACGGCGCGGGTTTCCAGACCCAAGCGCGTGCGGCGCATGATGAACAGGAAAACGCCAAGGAAGATCAGCGCCAGAACGAAGATCGCGATACGGATATAGCTGATCGACACCACGTCGTTCAGCACCCATGCCCCATCCAGCCAACCCGGCGCGGTCAGCGGACGGGCCTGTGTCCCAAAAATGTTCTTGGCCAACTGTTGCAGCGCAATCGAGATGCCGAAGGTCGCCAGCAGCGTTTCCAGCGGGCGGTTATAAAGCCATCGAATGACAAGGCGCTCCATCGCGACACCGGCCACGAAGGTCACGGCGAATGCCAAAGGCACGGCCAGCAGGATTGACACGGTGTGGTTCGGAACCATTTGCTGCACAACGTAGCCCGTGTAAGCGCCCATCATGATAAACTCGCCATGGGCCATGTTGATGACCCCCATCACGCCGAAGGTGATCGCAAGGCCGATTGCAGCCAGAAAATAGATCGAGGCAAGCGACAGCGCGTCTAGTGTCAGATCAATGGCCTGACCCGCAGCGACCCGTGTGGTGATGCGATCCAGAGCGTCCTGGGCCGCGGTGGTGATCGCGGCAGAGGGTTCGTCATAGATCTCGGCAAATCTATGGGCGGCAAGGCTTGTCGCAACATCGGTGTCACTGACCAATGGCGGAACAAGACCGGCGTTAATCAAGGCCGTATACGCGCGGGACCGGGCAGCATCAGTATCCAACTGTGCGACCGGCATGCCTCCGACGCGGGTGCCATTACTGTGTTCTAACAGGGCGGCGCGGATGTCATCCCGCATTACCTGCGCAGGGGCCATACCCTCCGCGACCAGCAGCCCATAGGCGACGTCCAGAGACAAGGCATCCTGTCCTGGCTCTATTATGCGTGCGACATTCACAGTGTCCGGGATATCCCCGGCAAAGGCTGTCAGCTTTGTAGTGACCAGCGGGTTCAGGGTCGCGCGCACATCAAGGCCAAGGTCGTCTGACACTTCGTTAATTGCGGCAATCCGGGTCGGTTCATCTTGGTCATAGGCAATCGTCAGAAGTCTTTCGATCCTGATCTTTCGGGCTTGCAAGACCATATCTCTCTCGCTGTCGATCGAGGCACGCAAGGGCTCCAGAAGCTTTCCGTCTGGCGCACGCTCAATGGCCGACAATGCCTCGGCGCGCAGCACCGGGTCCGGATCCATCAGCTGGAACCGCACCAGCGCAGTTGCGATCAATGCGCGGACACCACTGTTGGGTTTGATCTGTTTCAGGTCCGATTTCGGACTGTCCCCAACCACGGCCCCCGTATCGAAATCGAACAGACGATATGTCGTTGCATCCAGCTTATCTGCGCGAAAGAACAGCCCGTCAGAGGTGCGCATCCACATCTTCTTTGCCTGCCAGGCCTGCATCACATCTTGTGCTTGTGGAAGGCCACTGGCGGCGACGCTTTGGATCGCGGGCTCAATCGTCTTGCGCGAGCTTTTCACGATCAAGTCACTGTGCTGCTGCAGGATATCCTGCACCGGTGTGCTCTGCGCCCAGGCGGACAGAGTGGTCAGCAGGACCAGAAGCCCAGCTAGGAGGGGACGTTTCATAATGCTCATGCCTCAAGGCCCCGGAGGAGAGAACCCCTCCGGGACAGTTGCGATCAATAGTTCGAGTTCATCTGAACGCAGCTTGCGGTCTCGGTGTTGTACATCCCGCAGCCAAGCTCTTTCCAATCGGACTTGAGAACGGCGGATTCAGGCAGGAAGTCGGTCCAGGCATCGCCCGGCACTTCTTCGGTCTGGCTGATGATGTCAAACTGACCATCTTCCAGGATTTCGCCAATCAGAACCGGTTTAGCCAGATGGTGGTTGGGTAGCATGACAGCAGTGCCGCCGGTCAAGTTCGGGAATTCCTGCCCGTACATGGCGCCGCGCACAGCATCCACATCTGTGGTGCCAGCGGCTTCGGCCGCATTCACCCACATGTTAAAGCCGATAAAGTGTGCTTCCATAGGATCGTTGGTGACACGTTCTTCGCCCATGCGCGCCTTCCATGCGGCGACCCATTCGGTGTTGGCGTCACTTTCAGCGGATTGGAAATAGTTCCACGCGGCCAGGTGGCCGACCAGGTTTGAGGTATCCAGACCCGATAGCTCTTCCTCGCCGACCGAGAACGCGACGACCGGGATGTCATCCGCCGAGATGCCGGCCGCGGCCAATTCTTTATAGAAGCCGATGTTGGCATCGCCGTTGATAGTACTGATTACGCCGACTTTCTTTCCGTCCGCGCCCAATGCAACCACATCGGACACAATCTTCGACCAGTCGGAATGGCCAAACGGGGTGTAATTGACGAAGATATCGTCAGCAGCAATGCCCTTATCCTGCAGATAGCTTTCTAGAATATTGTTGGTGGTCCTGGGGTAGACATAGTCTGTGCCAAGCAGAGCAAATTTCTCGACCCCCAGTTCCTCCAGGAAATAGTCGGTTGCAGGGATAGCCTGCTGGTTCGGAGCTGCACCGGTGTAGAACACGTTTTTCGAACTTTCCTCGCCCTCGTACTGAACCGGGTAGAACAGCAGGCCATTCAGCTCTTCGATCACTGGCAGCACGGATTTGCGCGACACCGATGTCCAGTTGCCAAAGATCACGTCGACATCATGCACGGTCAGAAGCTCACGCGCCTTTTCGGCAAACAGCGGCCAGTCCGAGGCGGGGTCTACGACGACCGGCTCGATCTCGCACCCCAGCACGCCACCCTTGGCGTTCTGCTGCTCGATCAGCATCAGCATCGTGTCTTTCAGCGTCGTTTCCGAAATTGCCATCGTGCCCGACAGCGAATGCAAAACTCCGACCTTGACCGGGCAGTCGGCGGCTTGGGCCGCAACGGTCATCGCGGCAACTGCGGCAGTGGTCGTCAGTGTGGTTCTCAGAATAGTCATGTATTTCTCCAGGCGGAGGGGGTCGGGGGTGCTTGCGTCAACGCGCATCTTTCCGTACCCAGTCCCCGCAACTTCTGTTGCACCCGTGTGGCGACCTTTCCGAGCTGCAATTCGTCTGGTCGTCACACACCCGTTTCCCAAGATCGCTCTCGGCGGACATGAATAGCGATTCTGCGCTGCGGCGAAAAACGCAATCCCTAGGCCATGATTTTTCCGTGCCCTGCATGCGACTGCTTAATTTTTTGGCTGAGCACGGCAGAGAACATTAAAAACCGGGCAATTGTAGTTTTGCAGTGCAGCGTCAGCGGATTTTTGTGGAATCGCGCGCGCGCCCTTCGGAAGAAAGTGGGGAAGCGCCAATACCGGCGCCAGCCACATGAGGCCCGCTATAACCCTGTCCACACCTATATCCACCCCGACGGCCAAGCCGGTTCAACCGCGCGCAATTGGTCGTGTGTCCCTGTCGGTCAAGCCGGGACCACGCGGGTCCGTCTTGGACGGTCTGCGCCAGTCAGGGTCTCTGCGCTGCCTGTTCCCGCGCCCCAAATCTGATGTGTTAGAGGCCGTCGTCGTAAACACAGCGGGCGGAATCACCGGCGGTGACAGCTTCCAGATCTCAGCTGAAGTTGCACTGGGATGCAGTCTGACGCTGACCACCCAAGCCTCGGAACGGGCCTATCGCGCCCAGCCGACAGAATTCGGGCGGATGCGGACGGATCTGCAGGTCGCGCCCGGCGCATGTCTCAATTGGGTCCCGCAAGAGACCATCGTGTTTGACCGCAGTGCTCTGGATCGCAAGCTCTCGGTCAATCTGGCCCATGGCGCGAAGGCACTTGTTGTCGAGCCGATCGTGTTCGGTCGCCAGGCAATGGGTGAAGAGCTGAAAGACCTGCGCCTGCGTGATCGCATCGAGCTCCGGCGCGATGACCAGCCCTTGTTTCTGGATGCCACCCGATTTGACGGGCATATGGCCGCGCATCTGGATCGCCCTCATATCGCAAATGGCGCGCGCGCGATGGCTTTCTTGGCCTATGTCGCGCCCGACGCGCAGGGGCAGATCGATCCTTTGCGCGCAATGCTGCCTGACCACGCCGGCGCAACCGTGATCGGGGACGACCTTCTAGTGTGCCGTATCCTTGCCACCGACAGCCACAAGCTGCGGCAAAGTCTGATCCCGATCCTAAACCGCCTGACACACAACCAACTGCCCAGATGCTGGATGATCTAAGATGAACCTGACCCCCCGAGAAAAAGACAAGCTACTGGTTGCGCTGGCAGCCGAGGTCGCCCGCAAACGGTTGGCGCGCGGCGTTAAGCTGAACCATCCCGAGGCAATCGCCCTGATCACCGACGCCGTGGTCGAAGGGGCCCGCGATGGCCGCTCGGTCGCCGACATGATGGAGGAAGGCGCCCATGTGGTCACCCGCGACCAATGCATGGAAGGCATCCCCGAGATGATCCACGACGTTCAGGTCGAGGCGACCTTTCCCGACGGCACCAAGCTGGTGACCGTTCACAACCCAATCCGTTGAAAGGAGCACACGATGAAATATGCTCTTCCCCTTAGTCTCGTCGCCACGCCGGCCCTCGCCCACAGCGATGACTTTCTTCATTTTCACGCCGCGGACCTGCTGGGCCTTGTACTGTCAGTCCTGTTGATTGCAGTCGTCTGGAAACTGTCATGATCCCCGGCGAACTTTTCCCTGCCGAGGGCGCATTAACCCTGAACGCCAATCGATCTTCGATCACCCTGATGGTGGCCAACACAGGCGACCGCCCAGTGCAGGTCGGCTCGCATTATCACTTCGCCGAAGCAAACCCCGCGCTGGACTTTGATCGACAGGCGGCGCGCGGCCATCGTTTGGACATCGCCGCCGGCACCGCAGTTCGCTTCGAGCCGGGCCAACGGCGCGAAGTGCAACTTGTTCCAATGGCCGGAGATCGCCGCGTCTTCGGCTTCAACCAACAGATCATGGGAGATCTGTAACCACCAATCGACCAATGGAGACCACAATGAATATCGCAGCAATTTCAGTAGGTGCCACGTTCGAGGCCCTCTATTTTACGCAATCGGTTCTGGCCCGCCAAGAAAAGGCGCTAAAGGCAGCTTACTTCACAATGCTTAATGCCAACCCGATGATCCATTTGTTGGCGCCCGAAGCAATGGTGACGCCCCCTCTCGCCAAACCTGTGCCGCGAAAGGCAAAGGTGACTGCGCCCGCGAAGAAACCTGTGACTCCTAAAACGAAAGCGCCCGTAGTCAAAACTGAAGCTGAGGCAACCAAAGCCCCTGCGCCCGCGTCCAAAACCGTCGCCCGCAAGGCCAAGCCATCAGCACCCAAAGCGAAGGTGGCTACACACAAAACCAAATCCAATGCTGCCCCCTCCAAGCGGAAACCGACCGCAAAAGCTGCCGCGAGCGACAGCAAGCCAAGCCAATCCCGCCGCTCGCGCGCGCCATCAAAACCCGAGGTGCCCGAATTCACCTCGAAAGCCAAATCCAAGGACTAACCCACCATGCCCGCCACAATCTCACGCCAAGACTATGCCGCTATGTTCGGTCCCACTACGGGCGACCGGCTTCGACTGGCTGATACCGACCTTGTGATCGAGGTCGAACGCGACCTGACCAGTTATGGCGAAGAGGTTAAATTCGGCGGTGGTAAAGTGATCCGCGACGGGATGGGACAATCCCAAGCCACACGGGCAGAGGGCGCCGTAGACACCGTCATCACCAATGCGCTGATCGTGGACCATTCGGGCATTTACAAAGCGGATGTGGGATTGAAGGACGGGCGCATCCACAAGATTGGCAAGGCGGGCAATCCGGACACGCAGCCCAGTGTCGACATCATCATCGGCCCCGGCACCGAGGCCATCGCAGGCGAAGGCCGCATCCTGAGCGCTGGTGGTTTCGACAGCCATATTCATTACATCTGCCCACAGCAGATTGATGATGCGCTGCATTCCGGCCTAACCACGATGCTGGGCGGTGGGACCGGCCCAGCTCATGGAACGCTGGCCACCACATGCACGCCCGGCCCTTGGCATATCGGGCGGATGCTGCAGGCCGCCGACGCGTTCCCCATGAACTTGGCCTTCGCGGGCAAGGGCAACGCCTCGTTGCCCGCCGCGCTTGAGGAACAGGTATTGGGCGGCGCTTGCGCCTTGAAACTGCACGAGGATTGGGGCACAACGCCCGCCGCCATCGATTGCTGCCTGTCGGTGGCCGATGCGATGGACGTGCAGGTGATGATCCACACCGATACGCTGAACGAAAGTGGGTTCGTCGAACACACCGTAAAGGCAATGAAAGGCCGCACCATCCACGCGTTCCACACCGAAGGTGCGGGCGGTGGCCATGCGCCAGACATCATCAAGATTTGCGGTCAAGACCACGTGCTTCCCAGCTCGACCAATCCCACCCGCCCCTTCACGGTGAACACGTTGGAAGAGCACCTGGATATGCTGATGGTCTGTCACCATCTGGACAAATCCATCCCCGAGGACGTCGCCTTCGCCGAAAGCCGTATCCGACGCGAGACCATCGCCGCCGAGGACATTCTGCACGATATGGGTGCCTTTTCGATCATTGCCAGCGACAGCCAAGCGATGGGCCGCGTCGGTGAAGTGTTGATCCGCACCTGGCAGACCGCCGACAAGATGAAGAAGCAACGCGGTCGGCTGGCCGAGGAAACTGGCGACAACGACAACTTCCGTGTCCGCCGCTATATCGCGAAATACACGATCAACCCGGCCATCGCGCACGGGATCAGCCACGAAATCGGGTCGATCACCGAAGGAAAACGAGCCGATCTGGTACTGTGGGATCCGGCGTTCTTCGGCGTGAAACCGGAAATGGTCCTGATGTCAGGAACTATTGTGATGGCCCAGATGGGTGACCCGAATGCCTCGATCCCAACGCCCCAACCGGTCTATTCCCGTCCCATGTTCGGCGCGTATGGCCGCGCGGTTGAGCATTCGGCAGTGGCTTTCGTTAGTGAGGCGGCACAAAGCGCCGACATTCGGTCAACGCTGGGCCTAGCGAAGCAGACAGTTGCCGTCACGAACACGCGCAACATCGGCAAACAGGATCTTCTTCTGAACGATGCCACGCCGGTGATGGAGGTAAACCCCGAAACCTACGAGGTGCGCGCGGACGGTGAATTGTTGACCTGCCAACCCGCCGAAGTGCTGCCCATGGCCCAGCGCTATTTCATGTTCTAAGGAGCAATTGATGCAATTTCCCACCACCCGCACCGTGACGCAAAGCCATCATGGCGACGACCATGTGACGCTGGACTATGATGCCCGGTTCCTGCGCCGCAAAGTGCTGACCAGCAATGGCGGTATCCAGTTTCTTGTCGATCTGGACCAGACGGCCTCCTTGAACCGTGGTGATGCGTTCCAACTGGATGACGGCCGCCTGATCGAGATTGTCCCGGCCAGCGAAGCACTGATGGAAGTCACGGGCGATCTGACCCGTATGGCGTGGCACATCGGTAATCGCCACACC
This sequence comes from Aliiroseovarius pelagivivens, assembly GCF_900302485.1. NCBI lineage: Bacteria > Pseudomonadati > Pseudomonadota > Alphaproteobacteria > Rhodobacterales > Paracoccaceae > Aliiroseovarius > Aliiroseovarius pelagivivens. Next base: position 2,344,482 of record NZ_OMOI01000001.1, read on the forward strand.
CCCTGCCAGATCGAAGACGGTCGCCTGCTGATCCAACATGATCACGTCCTGCGCGACATGCTGGAGCAGCTCGGCGCGACCCTGCGTGACGTCGTCGAGCCTTTCACGCCCGAAGGCGGCGCTTATGGCCACGGACGGACCCATGGCCACGCCCACTGAGACGCAATTCCTAACCCTCACACAGTGGCTGTCCCCGGCCTATCCCGTGGGGTCGTTTGCCTATTCGCATGGGCTTGAAGCCGCCGCCGGTCAAGGCTGGGTCACGGATGCGCCCAGTCTTGAGGCTTGGCTGGAAGGCGTGATGTGGCACGGCGCAGGACGGTCCGACACCCTTATTCTGGCAGCCGCCTGGCGAGCAAAAACCGCCGATATGATCGCCGAGATTGACGAGATCGCGCGCGCCTTCGCGGCGTCCAAGGAGCGCCTCTTGGAAACGACCCAGCAAGGTGCAAGCTTTGCCTTGATTACAAGTGGCATCTGGGGCGGTGACCTGTCCGGTCTTACCTATCCTGTTGCGCTTGGGGCGGCCTCGTCACGGAACGGATTGCCACTTGCGCTAACCCAAACAATGTATCTGCAGGCCTTTCTGTCCAATTTGGTCGCGGCTGGTCAGCGGCTGTTGCCCGTTGGCCAAACAGCTGGCCAAGCCATGCTGCGCCGCTTGTCCCTCACCCTGCCCGACCTTGCCCAAGAAACCGCGCATGGCGATCTGGATCACCTCGGCGCAACCGCCTTCCTGTCTGACATCGCCGCGATGAAACACGAAACCCAGTACTCAAGGATCTTTCGCTCATGACCAGCCCGAACGGCCCACTTCGCATCGGCATCGGCGGCCCAGTGGGTGCCGGCAAGACCACCTTAACCGCTGCGTTGTCCGAAATGCTGCGGGATACACATTCGATCGGTGTCATCACCAATGACATCTACACGCAGGAAGATGCCGAGGCCTTGGTGCGAATGCAGGTCCTGCCCTCGGACCGGATCATCGGGGTCGAGACCGGAGGCTGTCCGCATACAGCGATCCGCGAGGATGCCTCGATCAATTTGGCGGCCGTGGCAGAAATGGTTGAGCGGCATCCGGATGTGGAAATCGTGCTGATTGAAAGCGGCGGAGACAACTTGTCCGCCACGTTCAGCCCAGAACTTGCCGATCTCACGATCTATGTGATTGACGTGGCCGCGGGCGAGGAAATCCCCCGCAAAGGTGGACCCGCCGTGACGCGCTCGGACATCCTTGTGATCAACAAAACAGACCTGGCCCCACATGTCGGCGCAAGCCTTGAGGTGATGGACCGCGACGCGGCCCGGATGCGCCCAAACCTGCCCACGCAATTCACCAACTTAAAGATCCGCGAGGGGGTCAATGAGGTCTGGAACCACATTCGATCAATTGGCGGCGTGTAGCAGCGCCCCCTCTCCGAGACGCATTCCATGACGCTCCCATAACCCAAAGCGGCCAAGACCGTTGGTCCACTGACGACCAAAACCAAGTGCCTACAATTGCCGCACGCGCGCCCGGCCCCGTTCCGTCGCTGCATGCGTTTTCAACGTGCCGTAGAGTTGGAAGTCGACATTCAGGCGACGTCTCTGCCCAGTCTTGCTCTGCAATGCCGCAAGCCAACTCAGAGCCCGATTCACGAATACAACCGACAATCTGAACGACCATTCTGCGTCAGATCGCAGTCTTCGAAGTTAAGCTTGCTCTTGACTGACTGACGGTCGGTCAGTAACAAGTGACCAACGGAGGATCATAATGGCACGAATCGTCAAAGCCCCTGAAGAACGGCGCGCCGAAATCGTCGAAACAGCGGATCGGCTGTTTCGCGAGCATGGCTATGCCAAATGCTCGGTGGAGATGATCATTCGCGAGATCGGCGTCGCAAAAGGGACCTTCTATTACTATTTCAAGTCCAAGCCGGACATCCTCGAAGCAATCGTTGACAAAACCCTCGCCCAAATTGTCGAGTCTGCCAAAGGCATTGCTGACGAACCCTCACTGACAGCAATGCAGAAGATGGAAGCTCTCTTGGGAAACAGCCACATCGGCGACGACGGCAGCCTTGAAGTCGCCGAAATGCTGCACCTTCCAGAGAACCGCGAGCTTCACGAACTCACCAACATTCAGACCGTTCTCCAACTCTCACCGATTCTGGCGCAGATCGTCGAACAGGGGGTTGGTGAAAGTGTTTTCGAGGTCGATAGGCCACTTGAAACGATCCAATTTCTTTTCACTGGTGCGCAGTTCCTGACCGACGGCAGCATGTTTGGGTTCTCCGAGACCGAACTCCGTGCAAGGCGCTTGGTGATGCAAACAATCATAGAAAAAGCACTCGGCGCCAAGCCGGGGAGTTTTGACTTCATGAATCCGATCCGGACCGTGGAGTAGAGGCATGAGCAAAGAAACACTCAAGGTTTTCCAGTGCCGCATCCTGCGGATCGGAAGGCTGTTCTTATTTGCAATTCGAGGGCCAAAAGCGCCCCGGCTTGCCCTGCTTCAACTCTATCACGGGGGAAATTCCCATGGCAGATATTGCCTCACAAACTCACACCGTTCAGGTGCCATCCCGCGCGATCATCGGTTTCTACGCTCTGACGTTCGCGATTACCTGGGGGCTCGTTGGTGGCTACATCCTTGCGCCTGACTGGGCCGCTGCAACTTTCGGCGAGATCAGCGGATCACACCCGTTCTTCTTTCTTGCTACATGGGCGCCGGCTATCTCAGCCTTTGCAGTTGTTCTCTTTTTTGGGGGATTGGTGGGCCTTAAAGCCTTTCTGTCACGGCTCTTCATGTGGCGGGGGTCGCCGCCTTGGGTGGTCTTTATCCTGATCGGCATACCGCTTGTCTTCATGATGGGGTCGTTGATGAAAGGCGGGCCGTTTTTTGCGCCGCTCCCACCAGAAGGGGTCGGCGCCGTCGGCGCGCTCACTCTGATGATGCTCTTTCTCGGACCAATCGAGGAATTTGGCTGGCGGGGGATTGCACAGCCAATTCTGCAACGGCGCATGGCACCGCTCTGGGCCGGTGTGATCATCGGCACGCTTTGGGGGATCTGGCACCTGCCAGCGTTTTTTCTGTCCGGCACCGTCTTTGCCGGGTGGAACTTCTTTCCCTTTCTCGTCGGCAACATCACCCTTGCAGTTCTTGTCACACCAATCTTCAACATGTCCCGCGGCAGCCTTCTCTGGCCGATGCTGTTCCATTGGCAGTTGATCCTTCCAATTTGGCCGGATGCACAACCTTTTGATACCTGGATTTTGGTTGCGGTCACTGTCGTCGTGGTGTGGTGGAATCGAGAGACCATGCTTCACCGTGCCGGTTCTGTGACGGAGGTCATTCCTGACAATGGGGGAGCGAGTCAATGAAACGCCTTCTATTACAAATCGTCACGCTTTTCGTCCTGCCTTTCGTGATCTCCCTTCCGGTAAGCGCAACAGAAAACAACACACGCAAAAGGGTCCAGGGTCTGCTTGAAGACTTCCAACAGACTTACGGCTTCCCCGGCGCAACTGTCGCGTTCTCACAGGCGGATGGCCACATTGAGACGCTTGCCATCGGCCTTTCGGACGTCGAGGCCGGTGTCCCGATGACGACAGAAAGCCGAATGCTGGCGGCGAGCATCGGAAAGACGATCTGGGGGGCTTTGGCGCTCTCGCTTGAATCGGAAGGAGCGCTAAGCCGTGCCGATCTTGTCTCTGACCACCTCGGCCATCTTCCGTGGTTTGATCGCCTCCCAAATGCGGATACCATGACCGTCGGTCAACTCTTGACCCACAGTGCCGGCCTGCCGGACCACGTTCATATGGAAGATGTCGCTGCTTCGCTGATTGCCCTGGGGTTGCGAACGCCCTTTGAGCCGGACGAGATCATCGCATTCATTCTGGACGAACCCCCGCTATTCGAGGCAGGGTCGGCATGGGCTTACACCGATACTGGCTATCTTTTGCTTGGCTTGGTGATCGAGGCGGCGACTGGCGAGGACGTATTCGACCTTGCCCGCAAGAGATTCCTCATACCGCTGGATTTGACAGGAACGAACCCGTCCAGCGCTCCAAGGATCGAGGGTCTGGCCGTCGGCTACACGGAGGAAAGCAATCCGTTCGGCCTTGCGCCGCGCACGATGGACGAGAGTGGGAGTCTGGTTTGGAACCCAGCCATAGAATGGACGGGTGGAGGCTTTGCATCGACCTCGGCAGACCTCGCCAAATGGGGGCACGCCCTGTTTTATGGGGCAGCCATGGAGTCCGAGTATCTTGACCGATTGCTTGACGGTGTTCCGGTTCACCCGGACGCGCCCGGAATAATTTACGGCAGTGGTGTTGCCATCTATCAAGATACGCCACATGGCCCAGTCTTTGGGCATGGCGGCTGGATTCCGGGCTACGTCTCGAGCGTCAGGCACTACGCCGACCATGACCTCACCATCGCCTTTCAGATCAATTCTGATGTGGGAGTTCTCGATGATGCGACTGACCTTGTTTCTGCGTTAGAGGTCGCCTTGGCAGAGGCACTGATCGCGTCGACTACTCAATGAGGCCTGTCCATTTTTCAAGTGACTTCAGGAGCGGACGTTCGTCGTTTAGACGCGGATGTCGGCTTTGTCCCGCAAGTCCTGAGCATGCCACCTCCCGAAAGAACATCCGCAGCGAATGACTGGTTCAGTGAAGCTGCGCTGCGGCGTCATATACCAAAACGAATGTCCGGTATGGGCCGTGAGCAACCATCTCACGAACTCAGCCCAAGTATTATTCTGATCGCTCTTGGGCTATAACCAGCCCGTTGCCCACCCAATCGAGTGACACAGGGGTGACACAGGACTGCATGCAAACTGGTGACACAATGCGCGAACGGTAGGCGGATACCACGCAACCGTTTCAAACCATTATCAAATCTGGGAATGAGATTTGGTGGAGCCTAGCGGGGTCGAACCGCTGACCTCTTGCATGCCATGCAAGCGCTCTACCAACTGAGCTAAGGCCCCATCCGTGACAACAAAGCTGCTGTCTGTGCGCGGTATTTATGCAAAGGCGCGAAGGGGTTCAACCCAAAAAACGCGCCTTTGCAAAAAATTATTGAAGCTTACTCGTCTTCTTCCGCGGGCATATCCGCGATTTCTTCCAGCGACACTTCTTCGTCATCATCGTCGTCCAGAACATCATCGCCCAGATCGACATCGGATGCGTCGTCATCTTCCAGAACGGCATCTGCGTCGTCGACCAGATCGTCCTTCATGACAGCTTTGTCTTCTTTGTCGGCAACCATTGTGCGCGACCCTTTACCGGTCTCCAGGTTCACGACATCACCCGTATAGGGGCTAACCGCCGGATCGGCGTTCAGGTCGTAAAAGCGTTTTCCGGTCGTCGGGCATATACGCTTGACGCCCCATTCAGCTTTGGGCATTTGAAACCCTTTCCGTTCATACTGACTCATCTGAGATTTCAGGCAACTGCCACAATGCTGCAAGGGTGTCAAAGCCTTTTGCAGCGAAGGGTTGACCTTGGGCGCAATCAGGCCTCAATGAAGGGCATGTTGTTTCGAAATTCACGCAGTCGGCTGACAGAGAACACGACCCTGACTTTGGGGGCGGCCGAACCTGTAGTGATCGAGCTTCGGGCGTCGAAACGCGCGCGCAGGCTGTCGTTGCGCGTATCCCGGCTGGACGGACGCGTGACGCTGACAGCCCCCTTTGGTGCCAACAAGGACGAGGCGCTTCAGTTTGCCACCGAACGGCTAGACTGGATCCGGAGCCATCTGGCACAGACCGCGCCCAGTGAGGTTCCGGGCGTTGGATCCACCCTTCCCTTTCGCGGCGCGCCTCTGACGCTGGAGCGTGGCAAGGCCCGGGTGGTCGAGATTTCAGGCGACAGCATGTTGCTGCCTCCGCAGTCACCCGAGCGCGATGCGATCCGGGCTGAGATGTTTCTGAAGGAAACAGCGCGTGCGGCACTTGTTGCCGCCAGCGACACCTATGCCGCTAAGGTTGGGCGACCTTATGGGCGCATCACTTTGCGGGATACTCGTTCACGCTGGGGGTCGTGCAGTTCGCGCGGCAATCTTAGCTATTCCTGGCGCCTGATCATGGCGCCTCCACAGGTTCTTGACTATGTCGCCGCACACGAAGTGTCGCACCTTGTTCACATGGATCATTCCCGCTTGTTCTGGGCACAAGTCGAAGCGATCTTTCCGAACTACCAAGCCCCGCGGAAATGGTTGAAGGATCACGGGACAGAATTGCATCGGTATCGCTTTCGCGATTGACGCTTCTGCATTTTGTGATCACAATTATCCTCATGCAAAGCCAGATCCGCCCTACGCCAGACAACACCAGCGCGCACGAACGTGTCTATCGCCACCTACGTTCGCGCATCATGCATGGCGAGCTGGATCCGGGAGAAAGCCTGACCATCCGTGGCATCGGAGCCGACTACGACGTGTCGATGACACCGGCACGAGAGGCGGTGCGCAGGCTTGCGGCCGAAGGTGCGTTGACGTTGTCCAGTTCAGGCCGGGTGACCGCGCCGGATCTGTCAGCCGAGCGGATCGAGGAACTGACCGCGCTGCGCGCGCTTCTAGAACCTGAACTGGCCGCACGCGCCCTGCCCCGTGCCCATATGACCCTGATCGACCGCCTGCGCGCAATCAACGCCCGTGTGTCGGAATGCGTCGCCAATCAGGATGCGAGCGGCTATCTGCGGACAAATCTGGAATTTCACCGGACGATCTATTTGCGGGCACAGGCTCCGGCCATTCTGGCCATGGCAGAGACCGTCTGGCTGCAACTTGGACCCACCATGCGCGCGCTCTACGCAAGCGGCCAGCGCACCGACCTGCAACGCCATCACCGCATGATCCTGTCTGCCCTCGCAGCCGGGGACGAGCCTGCCCTGCGTCTGGCCGTCCGCACGGATGTGACACAGGGCCTTAAGATGCTTGTCGGGTAGCAGACGCAGCCGTCGCACTGTACAGCACAAATGAGCCATAGAGCGCAGACATCAGCGAGCCGCTCAGAACACCCAGGCGCACCATATTTTGCTGCTCGAGCGTGTCGAAGGCGAGCCCCCCGATAAATAGCGACATGGTAAAGCCGATCCCTGCAAGGCATGCGATGCCATACAGCATGGGCCAAGTGACCCCCTCGGCCCGTTTTGACAGACCGATCCGCTCGGCCAGGAATACCACTCCGACAATCCCGATTTGATTGCCGAAGAACAGCCCAGCAGCAACGGCCAGCGTCAACGGCGCCATGAGTGTTTCCAATGACAGCCCTGTCAGCGGCACGCCGGCGTTGCCGAAGGCAAAAAGCGGCAAGATTGCAAAACTCACAATCGGGTGCAGGTCATGCTCAAGGCTTCTTGCCAGCGACTTGCCTTTCGCGTTCGGGGCCAAGGGAATTGCAAAACCCAGAGCAACACCCGCCAAGGTCGCGTGCACGCCTGATTTCAGAACGGCCAACCACAACACGAACCCCACCAGAAGGTAAGCTGTCAGGTTGGACGCGCCACGCAGGTTCATGACGGCCAAAGCGCTTAGACAGAGCGCTGCAATGGACAGCGCGAAGACCGACAGGTTCGATGTATAGAACAGTGCGATGATCACGATCGCGGCAAGGTCATCGACCACAGCCAATGTCAGAAGGAACGTCTTCAGGTGCGCGGGAACGCGATCACCAAAAAGGCTCAGCACCCCAAGCGCAAAGGCGATATCGGTCGCAGCAGGGATAGCCCAGCCTTTCGCCTCGATACTTTCGATCCCCACGACCCCTAGGAAGATCAAAGCGGGCACCGTAATGCCGCCAATGGCGCCGTAAACGGGAAGCGATGCCTGTTGCCAACTCGACAGGCTTCCCTCTTTAATCTCTCGTTTGATCTCTAGCGCAACAAGCAGAAAAAACACCGCCATAAGCCCGTCATTGATCCAAAGGATCAGTGGCTTCGAGACCGCAAGCTCTCCGATTGCCCACGTGGCTTTCGTCGTTAGCATTGAATCGTAGATCGGTTGCAGAACTGGGGTGTTTTCGAAAATGAGCCCGGCCAACGCAGCCATGGCAAGCGTAATGCCGGCCGCAAGAGTTGGGTCGAGACCTAGTACTTTTTTCATGTGATTTTCCTGTTGATGCACCTTTCGCTAAGATAGGTACGAACGCATCACACTTCAGGATCACTTTTCCGATTATTTCTGTCGGAAAGAAAAAAGCGCCCCGCAAAGGGCGCTTTCTTAAATCGTCATAGGGGCGGATTTTACGCGTGGATCGCGCCGTCACCGCAGGCCAATGCCGCCTCACGTACCGCTTCCGAGAAGGTCGGGTGGGCGTGGCAGGTGCGGGCCAGATCTTCAGCCGATCCGCCGTATTCCATCAGCACACAGGCTTCGTGGATCAGCTCGCCTGCGGTTGGGCCCATGATGTGGACACCCAGTACGCGGTCAGTCGCTTTATCGGCCAGGATCTTCACGAACCCGTCGCCCATGAACACGGCCTTTGCACGACCATTGCCCATGAAGCTGAACTTGCCGACCTTATAGTCAACGCCAGCTTCTTTCAGCTCTTGTTCAGTCTTGCCAACCGAAGCAACCTCGGGCGAGGTGTAGATCACGCCGGGGATCACGTCATAGTTCACGTGGCCAGCCTGACCGGCGATGCTTTCCGCAGCCGCCATGCCTTCGTCTTCGGCTTTGTGGGCCAGCATCGGACCTTCGGTCACGTCGCCAATGGCCCAGATGCCGGGAACGCTGGTTTTCCAGTGGTCGGTGGCAATCTGACCGCGCTCGGTCATTTTGACGCCAGCGGCTTCCAGACCTAGACCATCCACGAAGGGACGGCGGCCAGTGGCAACCAGCACCACGTCGGCGTCGATCGCATGTTCGCTGTCATCCTTGCGAAGCTTGTAGTTCACGGTCGCCTTGGTCTTCTTGGCATCCACGTTCTGAACGGCGGCACCCATGATGAAGTTCAGACCCTGCTTTTTCAGCGTGCGCTGGAAGGTCTTCTGGATGTCTTTGTCCATGCCGGGGGTGATGTCGTCGAGGAATTCGACCACGGTCACTTCCGACCCCAGACGCGCATAGACCGAGCCCATTTCCAGACCGATCACGCCCGCACCGATCACGATCATCTTGCGAGGGATCTTCGGCAGTTCAAGTGCACCAGTCGAAGTCACGACGACTTTCTCATCGACCTCAACACCCGGCAGGCTCGACGGTTCAGAACCAGAAGCGATCACGATGTGCTTGGCGTTGTGCACCTCGTCACCCACCTTGACCTGACCAGCGGCAGGGATCGAGCCCCAGCCTTTCAGCCAATCAACTTTGTTCTTCTTGAACAGGAACTCGATGCCTTTGGTGTTCTGACCAATGACGTCGTCCTTATAGGCCAGCATCTCTTTCCAATCGACCGAGGGGCTTTTGCCCTTCAGGCCCATCTTGGCGAAGTTATGCTCGGCCTCGTGCAGGCTGTGCGACGCGTGCAGCAGCGCTTTCGAGGGGATACAGCCCACGTTCAGGCAAGTGCCGCCCAGCGTCTCGCGCCCTTCGACACAAGCAGTTTTCAGGCCCAGCTGAGCGCAACGGATGGCGCATACATAGCCACCCGGGCCACCGCCAATTACGATTACGTCATAGTCTGCCATATCTCTTTATCCTTCTTTCTTCGCCATGCGCTGGCCGACTGCCGTATCTGCGCAACTTGCGTATTCGAATTGAAGCTTAAAACCGCCGCGGTTCGCCGTTAAACCGGCGTCAGCAGTTTCACACTCACATTGATCACGCCATCACGCTCCATATGCATGGCAAGTTCTTCTGACTCGAAGAACGCGCGGGCCCGCTTAAGATCAAGGACCTGAAAAAGTGCAACCGCGTGGTTGTCTTGTGCTGGATCACGCCAAACATGAAGCTCGCGGATACCGACTGCTTTCCGGTTGAAACGGTCTTTCTTGAAAACCGTGTACCACGCGTCGAAATCCGCTACATCGGCTTGCCAGAGAATATGGGTTGCCATGCTCAGAAACTCCCTTTGTGAATGGTGACTAAAGCACGCTGAAGCGGGCAGGTCGTAAACTTGTTGCGTTCGCCAGAATCTGGAAGGTGGCGCACTCGAACCGCAGCCTGATCTGTCAGGCCGGTTTCGGGTGCGCCAAGGTCCATTACAGATCCATCAACAGGCGGCGCGGATCTTCCAGTGCTTCTTTCACACGTACCAGGAAGGTCACGGCGCCTTTGCCGTCGACGATGCGGTGGTCATAGCTCAGCGCCAGATACATCATCGGGCGGATTACCACCTGACCGTTGATCGCCATCGGGCGGTCTTGGATCTTGTGCATGCCAAGGATACCCGACTGCGGCGGGTTCAGGATCGGCGAGGACATCAGCGAGCCATAGACACCACCATTCGAGAGGGTGAAGGTACCGCCCTGCATTTCGTCCATCGACAGCTTGCCGTCGCGGGCTTTACGGCCCTTTTCAGCAATGGCTTTCTCGATCTCGGCGAAGGACATCGCATCCGCATCATTGATCACCGGAACGACAAGGCCCGTGGGCGTGCCTGCCGCGACACCCATGTTTACATAGTTCTTGTAAACGATGTCGGTGCCGTCGATTTCGGCGTTCACTTCCGGAACTTCTTTCAGGGCGTGACAGCATGCCTTGGTGAAGAAGGACATGAAGCCCAGACGGACGCCGTGCTTCTTCTCGAACAGGTCTTTGTATTCCTTACGCAGAGCCATCGTCTCGGTCATGTCCACCTCGTTATAGGTGGTCAGCATGGCGGCGGTGTTCTGGCTGTCTTTCAGACGGCGCGCGATGGTCTGGCGCAGACGTGTCATCTTCACACGCTCTTCGCGGGCGGGATCGCCAGCAGCGCGCGGGGCAGCCGGAGCAGCAGCGGGGGCTGCAGCCTTCGGTGCGGCCAGAGCGGCAGCAACGTCGTGCTTCATCACGCGGCCATCGCGACCAGTGCCCTGAACGTCAGCAGGGTTCAGACCAGCTTCGGTCATGGCTTTCTTGGCCGACGGTGCGTCTTCCACGTCCTTGCCAGCCGCCGCAGGGGCAGCCGCAGCAGCCGGGGCCGCAGCAGGCGCAGCAGCTACAGCGCCGCCCGAGGACAGAACAGCCAGTTTGGCCGAGGCGTCAACAGTGGTGCCTTCCGGGGCCAGGATCTCGGCCAGAACGCCAGCGGCAGGTGCAGGTACTTCGACGGATACTTTGTCGGTTTCCAGCTCGCACAGCATTTCGTCCTGCTGAACTGCATCACCAACCTGTTTGAACCAAGTCGATACAGTGGCTTCCGATACGCTTTCGCCCAGCGCAGGCACCATCACGTCCACAGCCTGACCTGCGTCACCAGCAGGTGCGGCAGCCGGAGCTGCCTCAGCAGCGGCAGGAGCAGGAGCCGCCCCTTCGCCTTCACCAATCATGGCCAGCAGCGCGTCAACGCCAACGGTTTCACCTTCTGCGGCAACGATTTCGCCCATCACGCCAGCGGCAGGCGACGGCACTTCGACAGTTACCTTGTCGGTTTCCAGCTCGCAGAGCATTTCGTCAACAGCAACGGCGTCGCCGGGTTTCTTGAACCATGTTGCGACCGTGGCTTCGGTCACGCTTTCGCCCAGCGTGGGGACACGTACTTCAATGCTCATGGTTTATTTCCCTTCAATAGTCAGCGCAGCATCAACCAGCGCTTCTTGTTGTGCTTTGTGGGTCGATGCCAGACCCGTTGCAGGTGAGGCCGCAGCCGGACGACCAGCATAGACCGGACGCGTGTGCTTCGAGCCAATGCGGGTCAGCACCCATTCAATATTCGGTTCGACGAAAGTCCACGAACCTTGGTTTTTCGGTTCTTCCTGACACCAGACGATTTCCGCCTGCTTGAAGCGCTCCAGTTCCTTGACACAGGACATGGCCGGGAACGGGTAGAACTGCTCAAGACGCAGGATATAGACGTCGTTGATGCCGCGCTTGTCGCGCTCTTCCAGCAGGTCGTAGTAGACCTTTCCCGAGCACATCACGACGCGCTTGATCTTGTCGTCCTTGACCAGCTTGGCCTCGGAGCGACCGGTGCCATTGTCACGGTCGCCATCATCCCACAGCACGCGGTGGAAACTGGAACCTTCGGTGAAGTCCTTGGCGTCCGACACGCAGAGCTTGTGGCGCAGAAGCGATTTCGGCGTCATCATGATCAGAGGCTTACGATAGCCGCGATGCAGCTGACGGCGCAGGATGTGGAAATAGTTGGCCGGAGTCGAGCAGTTCGCCACGATCCAGTTGTCGCCACCACACATCTGCAGGAAACGCTCCAGACGGGCCGAGCTGTGTTCCGGTCCCTGCCCTTCGAAACCGTGCGGCAGAAGAACGGTCAGACCGGACATACGCAGCCATTTCGATTCACCCGATGAGATGAACTGGTCGAACATGATCTGAGCACCGTTGGCGAAGTCGCCAAACTGGGCTTCCCACATCACCAGCGCGTTGGGTTCGGCCAGCGAATAGCCATACTCAAAGCCCAGCACCGCGTATTCCGACAGCATCGAGTCGATAACTTCGTAGTGGGCCTGGCCCTCGCGGATGTTGTTCAGCGGATAGTAGCGTTCCTCGTTGTCCTGATTGATCAGACCCGAGTGACGCTGCGAGAACGTACCGCGCGTACAGTCTTGGCCAGACAGGCGCACTGGAAAGCCTTCGGTCAGAAGCGAGCCAAAGGCCAATGCTTCTGCGGTCGCCCAGTCAAAACCGGTGCCGTTTTCAAACATCTTGGCTTTGGTGTCCAAAAGACGCCCAACGGTCTTGTGCATCGGGAAGTTGTCCGGCGCAGTCGACAGAGCTTTGCCAACCTCGGTGAAGGTTTCAGTCGAAATCTCAGTCTTGCCGCGCTGGTATTCGTCGCGGTTGCGATCAAGGTGCGACCAACGCCCATCCAGCCAGTCAGCCTTGTTGGGCTTATAGTCTTTCCCGGCTTCAAATTCGGCGTTCATGTGGGCCTGGAAGGCCGCTTTCATGTCCTCGATTTCACCTTCCGGGATCAGGCCATCCTTGACCAGACGTTCAGTATAAAGCTGCAGCGTCGTCTTATGCTTCTTGATGTTCTTGTACATCATCGGGTTGGTGAACATCGGCTCGTCGCCTTCGTTGTGACCAAACCGGCGATAGCAGAAGATGTCCAGAACCACGTCTTTGTGGAATTTCTGACGGAACTCGGTCGCAACGCGGGCAGCGTGCACCACGGCTTCCGGGTCATCGCCATTCACGTGGAAGATCGGCGCTTCCACCATCAGGGCAATATCCGTCGGATAGGGCGACGAACGGCTGAAATGCGGTGCGGTGGTGAAGCCGATCTGGTTGTTCACCACGATATGCATCGTGCCACCGGTCTTGTGACCAACAAGGCCCGACAGACCGAAGCCTTCAGCGACAACACCCTGACCTGCAAAGGCCGCATCGCCGTGCAGAAGGATCGGCAGAACCTGATCGCGATCCACGTCGTTCATCTGTTCTTGCTTGGCGCGGACCTTACCCAGCACAACCGGGTTCACGGCCTCAAGGTGCGAGGGGTTCGCGGTCAGCGACAGGTGTACCTTGTTGTCATCAAACTCGCGGTCCGACGAAGCACCAAGGTGGTATTTCACATCGCCCGAGCCATCAACGTCTTGGGGTTTAAAGCTGCCGCCCTGGAATTCGTTGAAGATCGCGCGGTACGGCTTCTGCATCACGTTGGCCAGAACTGACAGACGACCACGGTGCGGCATGCCGATCACCACGTCTTTCAAACCCAGCTGTCCGCCGCGCTTGATGATCTGTTCCATCGCCGGGATCAGGGCTTCACCGCCATCAAGGCCGAAACGCTTGGTACCCATATATTTGACGTGCAGGAATTTCTCGAAGCCCTCGGCCTCGACCAGCTTGTTCAGGATTGCCTTACGACCTTCCTGCGTGAACCGGATTTCCTTGTCGAACCCTTCGATACGTTCTTTCAGCCAGCCGGCCTCTTCGGGGTTCGAGATGTGCATGTACTGCAGTGCAAAGGTGCCGCAATAGGTGCGCTTCACGATGTCGAGGATCTGACGGATCGACGCGACCTCAAGCCCAAGAACATTGTCGATAAAGATCGGGCGATCCATGTCAGCTTCGGTGAAGCCATAGGATGCGGGATCCAGTTCGGGATGAGGTGTGGGCTTCTGCATGCCCAACGGATCCAGATCCGCAACAAGGTGACCACGAATACGATAGGCGCGGATCAGCATCAGGGCGCGGATCGAGTCCAGAACAGCGCGCTTCATCTGATCATCGGATAGACTCACGCCCTTCTCTGCAGCCTTCGCCTCGATCTTCTTGGCAGCAGCCTTGCCTTCTTCGGCAGGGGCTTCTGGCCATTGACCGTCCAGCGCATGAACCCGGTCACCATCCGGCATCGGGGGCCAATCACCACGTGCCCAGCTGGGACCAGCGGCCTCGGCGGTTACGTCACGGGCATCATCCCCAAGCTCTGCGAAAAATGCGTGCCAAGCGGCGTCAACCGCGCTGGGATCTTTCACATACTGGGCGTAGAGCTGCTCCAGATACTCGGCATTGTGGCCTTGCATGAAGCTTGATGCATGGAAGATGTCGTTGGGGCTCTGGTCGTTCATTGGGTCACCTGAGAAATTGAAAACGCGCGCCCCAAGGGTTTGGGGCGCGCGAGAGAAGTCTTACTTGCCGATCGCTTCCAGCACGGCCTCGCCCAGCGTCGCGGGGCTGTCTGCCACCACAATGCCAGCAGCACGCATGGCTTCGATCTTGTCTTCCGCGCCACCTTTACCACCGGCAACAATCGCGCCAGCGTGGCCCATGCGGCGTCCCGGAGGTGCCGTACGGCCAGCGATGAAGCCAGCAACCGGCTTCCAGCGGCCTTTTTTCTTCTGTTCGGCCAGGAATTCAGCAGCTTCTTCTTCTGCCGAACCACCGATCTCGCCGATCATGATGATCGACTGAGTTTCATCGTCGTCCAGGAACATGTCCAACACGTCGATGTGCTCGGTGCCCTTGATGGGGTCGCCGCCGATGCCAACTGCAGTCGACTGGCCCAGACCGATATCGGTGGTCTGTTTCACAGCTTCATAAGTCAGCGTACCCGAGCGCGACACAACACCAACGCTGCCGCGCTGGTGGATGTGGCCGGGCATGATGCCGATTTTACAGGCGCCGGGGGTGATCACGCCGGGGCAGTTCGGGCCCACAAGACGCGAGGCCGAGCCTTCCAGAGCACGCTGAACGCGCATCATGTCCAGCACCGGAATGCCTTCGGTGATGCAGACGATCAGTTCCATCTCTGCGTCGATCGCTTCCAGGATCGAGTCAGCAGCAAACGGGGGCGGCACGTAGATCACGGAAGCGTTGGCTTCGGTGACGTGCTTGGCTTCGTGAACCGAGTTGAAGATCGGCAGGTCCAGATGCGTCTGGCCACCTTTGCCCGGCGTAACACCACCGACCATTTTGGTGCCATATGCAATGGCCTGTTCCGAGTGAAAGGTACCCTGCGAGCCGGTCAGACCCTGACAGATGACCTTGGTATTTTCGTCAATAAGAACTGCCATTGTCTTAGCCTTTCACCGCTTTCACGATTTTCTCTGCGCCATCCGACAGGTTGTCGGCAGCGATCACATCAACATCCGAGTTGTTGATGATGTCTTTACCGGCTTCCACGTTGGTGCCTTCCAGACGTACGACCAGCGGAACCTGCAGGCCCACTTCTTTCACGGCTGCAACCACGCCTTCGGCGATGACGTCACAGCGCATGATGCCGCCGAAGATGTTCACAAGGATGCCCTTCACGTTGGGGTCCGAGGTGATGATCTTGAAGGCTTCGGTCACTTTCTCTTTGGTGGCGCCGCCACCTACGTCAAGGAAGTTGGCCGGTTCAGCGCCGTACAGCTTGATGATGTCCATGGTGGCCATTGCCAGACCAGCACCGTTCACCATGCAGCCGATTTCACCGTCCAGAGCGATGTAGTTCAGGTCGTATTTCGACGCTTCCAGCTCTTTCGGGTCTTCTTCGGTGGTGTCGCGCAGCTCGGCGATGTCCGGGTGGCGATAGATGGCGTTTCCGTCGAAGCCAACTTTGGCGTCCAGAACTTTGATGTCGCCGCTGTCCGAGATGATCAGCGGGTTGATCTCGAGCATCTCCATGTCCTTCTCGGTGAAGGCTTTATAGAGCTTGCCCATAAGAGCAACACACTGCTTAACCTGTGCGCCTTCCAGGCCCAGCGCAAATGCGATGCGGCGGCCGTGGAAACCTTGGTAGCCCGTTGCCGGATCAACCGAGAAGCTCAGGATCTTTTCGGGAGTGGCGGCTGCCACTTCCTCGATGTCCATGCCGCCTTCGGTCGAACATACGAACGAAATGCGCGAGGTTTGGCGATCTACCAGCAGAGCAAGGTAAAGCTCGCGCTCGATGCCGGAACCGGCTTCGATGTAGATGCGGTTAACCTGTTTGCCGGCGGGGCCGGTCTGGTGGGTCACAAGGGTGCGGCCCAGCATCTTCTTGGCTTCTTCAGCGGCTTCCTCGACCGATTTGGTCAGACGTACGCCGCCTTTTTCGCCAGCGTCAGCTTCCTTAAAGGAACCTTTGCCGCGGCCACCTGCGTGAATTTGGGCTTTGACCACCCAAAGCGGTCCGTCGAGTTCACCTGCGGCGGTCTTGGCATCTTCTGCTTTCAATACTACGCGGCCGTCCGAAACGGGGGCGCCGTAGGATTTCAGAAGGGCCTTCGCCTGGTATTCATGAATGTTCATGAAATCATCCTATCCAGTTGGTCCATTGGGTCTTGGACAAAATGCACAGGTGAAGCGCTAGGCAAAAACGTTTTTTGCAAAATCGGGCGAATTTTTGGTGAAGTCGCTATATTTGTGATCACACCTCAAAATGTGTGATCACAAATCATTAACATTCGGCAAATCAGCCTGTTTGCGAATCTTGATCTATCGCAAGCGACGCCAGATCGAGCGTGCCCGTTTTTCGACCTTCGGATAGCGGCGCAGCAGGTCTCCGATCCGGTCACGCGCGGATGGGGCGGCCCCCAAAGTGCGATCTCGGCCCAGCAGGTCATGCAGCGCCGTCAACGCACCTTTCCCCAACAGTTCGGTCAAATCAAAGGGCTGGTCCGTCTTCTCTTCGATGCCGATGATTTCGTGCAAGGTGGTAATGTGCAGAAGGCGCGGAGCAGCCATCCGCTTGCCCATCGCCGGCATATAACCCGTGTGCATCAGGTTGTATTCTGGCGGCAGGATCCAGACGCGCAAATCACTGTTCCACAGAAGCTCTCGCAGGACCGGTTGGTCCCAACGTTCGCCCTCGCCTGTCATGCGCTGTTCCCAGCTGCGCAGAAAATTCTGCGTCTTGTCAGACTTTCGGATCCCCATAACTCCGCTGTTGATCTGGCGAAATCCGGTGGGCAGATCCTGTGTTGGCTGATGCATTGGCACCGTGCCATTGCCGTATTGATCATGCGCCCCGATACAATCGAACTGCCTGAGCAGCGCGAACATGTCCGAGCAATCCGCCACCGCGACCACGTCACAATCCAAATAGACCGTGTGGGCAAAGCGGCTTTCGCGCAGCGCCTCCATTTTCGGACGGGTGCCGACATATTTCAGAATGTGGACCTGATTGAACACAGGATCGTCCACCGCCGCATCCGCGAAAAGGTCGATCTGGATATCATCCCCCATCACCGCCCGAAGCGACCGTGCCGCCCGCTGAGCCAGCCCACGATATTGAGCACCGGTCGCAGCAAAGACAAATCCGTCATCGGCGGTCATTGGGAAAAGTAGGGTCACGTAAGGCTCCTTACGAAAGCTTGGACAGTATGCCCCCGCTTTAGTCCAATCCCATCTCGGCAGCAATCACCCGTCTCTCAACGCTTTGCCATTGCTGGTAACTTGGCCACGATGATAGAATTGGACGTCCTTTGCACCGAGTATTCCTGAATGCCTGTTCCCAACTGGTCCGTTGTTTCAACCGTGCGCGAACCGCTTTCGCTTGTTCTGGCCTTTGCCTGTCATCACCTGAGTATGGGCGCAAAGACGGTTCACCTTTTCTTTGACGACCCTACAGATCCAGCGGCAGAGGTCATGAAATCCATTCCCGGTGTGGACGTCACCCTTTGTGACTCTGCCCATTGGACGGCGTTGGGTCAGCCAGATCGCCCCGCATGGCAAACGCGTCGGCAGACGTTGAATGCCAACTTCATCGCGCAACAACAACGCACCGACTGGCTGCTGCACGTGGACGCCGATGAGTTTCTGTGGGCGCCTTATGGGATCGAAAGAGATCTTGCGCGCGCCGGGGCATGGCTGCACATCCCAAATCTGGAACGGGCGTGGATAGCGCCCGAAGCTGGGATATTCGACGGGGTGTTTCGCGCATCTGGCCTTTCAACCTCATCAATCGAACGCATCTATGGCCCCGCGCGCCGGTATCTTCAAAGCGGCCTTTCGGGCCATACATCCGGGAAAGCCATGGCGCGACTTTCAGACCGAAAGTTCATCGCCATCCACGCCGTCAAAGAAGAATTCGGGGGCGAAGTTTCACCCGGCCACACCACAGCAAATGCGTGTATCCTGCACTTTGATGGAATGACGGCCCGTCATTGGCTGCTAAAGTCGCTTCGCTATGCGGCACAAGGCAAGGCGCTGCTTCAATCGCTTCACAACCGGCGCAGGGCGGGCATAGAACGTGTGATGGATGCGCCTGACCCGCTGACCGAAGGGTTGGCGCTTCACAACGAGATCTTTCATCTTTCCGACAAACAGCGCGAGATGTTGGACGCACAAGGCGCCCTTTTGACCTGCCAACTTGATCTGGGTGCTTCCGTCGCCGCACATGCGCCGGGCCGGACAACCGACTTCTCAGCAGAACGGTTTGATGCGTATCTCGCAAGCGCCCTTGATGAGACAATTGGCAAAATCCGCAATCAGACGCGTCGCTTCAACTAGCCTCGGAACCAAGCGCGAAACTTGCGAAGCAAAGAAGTCAGCGTGCTCCGCCTTGCCTTCAATTCAAGCAGTTCTTCAGCCATTGCTTCTGCTGGTGTGGGCAACCTGCCTACTTCTCGCGTCCCGACCCCGCTATCGCATTCCAGCAAAAGCTCTAGGTGCTTACGATGCCGGTCGTGCTTCAAGGCTTCTTTCAGCGTGAAAGGCGTTTCCGGATCTCCCAGCGCGATCTTGTGAAGTCTCTGGCTGTGCAGAATGCGAGGGGCACCCTGTTTGGGCTTCCAGCTGTCTAGCGTCCAAATCGCGATCAGATTGTATTCCGGTGGCAGTACAAACACTGACACATCCGACTTCCACAGCAGTTCACGAAAGGTCGGTTGATCCATGTTGGCGTCGCGTTCGCGGACGGTTCTGTCCCAATCCGCAACAAGTTCCTTGGTCTTTTCGTTCGTTCGGATGGCAACAACGCCCGCATTTAGCAGACCGTAGCTGCGTGGCATCGTTCCGTCCTGAACAAGCCGTCGACCATCACGCGCGAACGCATAGGACGATGCCAGATCAAACCGATCCAGCAAGTGAAACAGTTCGGACACATCCATCAACACCACGATGTCACAGTCCAGATAGACCGTCCGTTCAAATCGCGAACGTCGTAGTGCCTCCATTTTCGGACGAAAATAGCTGTCGGATAGCTTGTGGATGCGATCAAAGGCCGGGTCGACAAGATCAGCGTCGGTAAACAAATCCACCTGAGCATCCGGCATCACCTGACGCAAACTGCGGACAGCGCGGCGCGCAAGATTGACATATGTTTCGCCGGTTGCGGCAAAGATGAAGCCATTTCCTTGGGGGTCTGACACGATGCGCTCCTACTCCAAAAAAATTGCGCCGCTCAATTTGAACGGCGCAACTTGTAATCGAACGGTATGATTTCTGGCCTTATGCCAGCGAGCTGTCAATGCCTTTACAGGCTTCGACAAGACCCTTCACCGCATCAACTGATTTGTCGAACATGGCTTGCTCGTCTTTGCTCAGCTCGATGTCGATGACTTTTTCGATGCCGTTGGCACCGATGACAGTCGGAACACCCACATAGAAACCGTCAAGGCCGTAAGCGCCATCAACGTAGGCAGCAGCAGGCAGAACGCGTTTCTGGTCGTTCAGGTAAGCCTGAGCCATTTCGATCGCCGAAGCAGCCGGGGCATAGTAAGCCGAACCGGTTTTCAGCAGGCCAACGATCTCGGCGCCACCGTCACGGGTGCGCTGAACGATGGCGTCCAGTTTCTCTTGGCTGGTCCAACCCATCTTCACCAGATCCGGCAGCGGGATGCCGCCAACGGTCGAGTAGCGGGTCAGCGGAACCATGGTATCGCCGTGGCCGCCCAGAACGAAGGCGGTGACGTCGCGCATGGATACGTCGAATTCGACCGACAGGAAGTGACGGAAGCGTGCCGAGTCCAGAACGCCAGCCATACCAACAACTTTGTTGTGCGGCAGGCCCGAGAACTCGCGCAGCGCCCAAACCATGGCGTCCAGCGGGTTGGTGATACAGATCACGAATGCGTTCGGAGCGTGCTCTTTGATGCCTTCGCCAACCGATTTCATGACTTTCAGGTTGATACCCAGCAGGTCATCGCGGCTCATGCCCGGCTTGCGCGGAACACCGGCGGTGACGATGCAGACGTCTGCACCAGCAATGTCTTCGTAGGACGTGGTGCCCGAAAGAGCAGCGTCGAACCCTTCAACGGGGCCGCTTTCCGCGATGTCGAGTGCTTTGCCCTGGGGGATGCCGTCCGCGATATCGAAAAGGACAACGTCGCCCATTTCTTTCAGTGCAGCAAGGTGAGCAAGGGTGCCCCCGATCATGCCGCTACCGATAAGCGCAATCTTGGTTCTGGCCATGAGTGTGATCTCCGATCAGTTGTTTTCGGGCGCATGCCTAGTCTGAAAGTGCCTTTCGCGCAAGGGCGCTGCGCTGCGGCGACACAGATGACTTGCAACAGAATGCGACACGCGATAGCGCTAAAGCGCCCATTTTCCAGCCTTTTGAAGGATGTCACATGCCCGAGGTTCTAGACCTCACTTTCTTTGCCTTTGCCATTCCAGCAGTGATCTTTGCCGGAATTTCCAAGGGTGGCTTCGGGTCTGGAGCCGCCTTTGCGGCAACCCCATTGCTTGCGCTGATTCTGGAACCCGGGGCGGCCATTGGCCTGATGTTACCGCTTCTGATGCTGATGGATGTGACCGCACTGAAGCCCTATTGGCGCAAGTGGGACGCGCCCTCTGCCTGGGCATTGGTTCTAGGCGCAGTGCCCGGCGTCGCCATTGGGGCGGCGCTGTATTCGATTGCCAACCCGGATGTGTTTCGATTGTTGATCGGAGTGATCGCTGTGGGGTTTGTCGCATTCCAGCTGGCACGCGCGAACGGGTTGATCGCCCCGGCGGCACATCCCATGTCGCGCCAGTTGGGCGCGTTCTGGGGGATGATCGCAGGTTTCACTAGTTTCATCAGCCATGCGGGTGGGCCCCCGGCAGCGGTGTACCTTCTGTCCCGACGGCTGGACAAAACCACGTTTCAGTCCACCACCGTGATCTGTTTCTGGGCGATCAATCTGATGAAGTTTTTCCCCTATTTCGCTTTAGGGATCTTCACCTGGCAAACGGCAAAGGCAGATCTTTTGCTGATCCCCTTTGCCGTGCTGGGCGTCTGGATCGGGGTACATCTGCACCACAAGATGTCCGAACGCCTGTTTTTTGGCTTCACCTATCTGTTCCTGATCCTGACTGGAACCAAGCTGATCTGGGAAGGGTTAACCTAAACCCGATCGCCCAGACGGGCTGGCGTCAATTCTTCATCCAAACGCTCAAATCCACGTCCAGCGGCAACCAGACAGGTCATACCATTCGCCATCGTCACCGTAATCGTCCAGCTTCCGGTTTCAGGCGATGCATAGACCTCGACCACCTGACGATCCGAGGCAAGCCCGATAGATTGTCGCGTTTCGCCATAGGATTCGGCTAGGCGCTGCACCACAGCGTCGCGTTCGGCGCAACGGGCCGTGCCCTGCGCCTGCAATTGTCCAGCTGACAGAAGGATCGCGCCGACACCAAGTCCAAGGGCCAGAATGTCCTGTTTCATGGATCTGTCCTTTCAATTGGGCCGCTCTGCCGGGCCAACCGGCGCACCGGCGGCATCAGGGCCGTGTTTTCTCTGGTGCCGATCTGCATCCCATTGCGTCAGTGGCCAACCGTGGGCCCTCCCGTCATTCGGCATCTCAGTGAAAAGCCTGCGCATTGAGGCCAAAGAACTGGTTAACGCGCCGCGCAAACACCGGCGCAGCCATGAAGCAAGTGTAAATTTTCTGCATCGCGGCAAAGTATGCCTTGCGAATTGGTGCGCAAATGTGATCCCTTGCGCAACAATATTGCGGAGACACAGAATCATGACCACACGCCCCTATCGTTCCGTCCTCTACATCCCCGGCTCGAAAGAGCGTGCGCTGGAAAAGGCCCGCGGCCTTGCCGCTGACGCGATCATTTTCGACCTGGAAGATGCCGTTGCCCCCGACGCCAAAGTCGAGGCACGCGCCATCCTGAAAGCCGAGCTTGACAAAGGCGGCTATGGCAACCGTGCCAAGATCGTCCGCATCAACGGGTTCGACACCGAATGGGGCAAAGACGATGTTGCTGCCTTCGTGGGCGCAGATATTGACGCGATCCTGATGCCGAAAGTTGGCTCTGCCGCCCAATTGGACGAGCTGGCCGCGCTGATCCCCGACGTGGATCTGTGGGCGATGATGGAAACCCCCATCGGCACGCTGAACGCCGCCGAGATCGCTGCCCACCCCCGCCTGAAGGGCTTTGTCATGGGCACCAATGATCTGGCGAAAGAGCTGAACACCCGCTTCCGCGCCGATCGCCTGCCGATGATGGGCGGCCTGCATATGTGCCTGATCGCCGCCAAGGCCCACGGGGTCGTGATCGTTGACGGCGTCTATAACGCGTTCAAAGACGACGAAGGTCTGAAAGCCGAATGCGATCAAGGCCGAGACATGGGTATGGACGGCAAAACGCTGATCCACCCCGCCCAGCTTGACATCGCAAACGCCGCCTTCGCCCCCTCTGAGGCCGAGATCGATCTGGCCAAACGTCAGATCGCTGCGTTCGAGGAAGCCGAAGCTTCCGGTCAGGGCGTCGCAGTTGTAGATGGTAAGATCGTCGAAAACCTGCATGTTGAGACGGCAAAATCCATTCTCGCCAAAGCCGACGCCATCGCCGCGATGGAGGGCTGAGGCCCATTTAAAGGAACCTCGCCATGACGTTGCTCATCGCCGGTCTAGCCCTGTGGTATGTCGGACATTTCTGGAAACGCGCCCTTCCCCGCGCCCATGAAACTATGGGCTCGCGGGCCAAGGGGGTCTCGGCACTTCTAATCCTGATCGGCATCGTGTTCATGGTGATCGGATATCGCGTGATGGAAAGCCATGACCTTCTCGACTATCCGCCGGCGTTGCGACACGTGAACAACCTGATGGTGCTGTTCGCGCTCTATTTCACCAGCCCCGGCCCATCAAAAGGCGCGCTCTTTTACAAGATGCGCCACCCGATGCTGACCGGCTTCATCATCTGGGCCGTGGCGCACATCGTCGTGAACCCGGATCTTGCTTCGATGATCCTGTTCGGGGCTCTGTCAATCTGGGCCGTACTGGAAATCATTGTGATCAACCGCGCGGAACCCGACTGGCAACCGAACCCGAAAGGCACCATCGCCAAGGACGCGATGTTCTTTGTGGCCTCGATCGTTCTGTTGGCGATCATCGGATATATCCACGGGCTGATCGGCCCGACCCCGTTCGGCGGGTAACCCATTTGCCCGCACGAACGGGCCTACAGACCACCGGCGGGCCAGCTCTGCGCCCGCCCCGACATTTGGAGAGCTTTGATGGCCAAAACCAATCCCGGACGCTTCTTTGAAGACTACAAATTGGGCGACGTGATCGACCATGCCGTGCCACGCACCGTGGCCGAGGGCGAACGCGCGCTCTATCACGCGCTCTATCCTGCCCGCCATGCGCTCTATTCCTCGGACGAATTTGCCGGGGCCTGCGGTCTGGAAGGCTCGCCCATTGACGATCTGATCGCCTTCCACGTTGTGTTTGGCAAGACCGTGCCGGACATCTCGCTGAACGCGGTGGCCAACCTTGGCTATGCCGAGGGACGCTGGCTGAAGCCGGTCTATCCCGGCGACACGTTGCGCTCGCAATCCGAGGTGATCGGGCTGAAACAGAACTCGAACGGGAAATCGGGCGTGGTCTGGGTGCGCACGCGCGGGTTCAACCAGATGGACGAGCCGGTGATGGAATATGTCCGCTGGGTGATGGTGCGCAAAGGCGATCTGGACGCCCCCGCGCCCGAAACCGTGATCCCCGAGCTGAAAGGCGTGCTGGAGGTGGGCGACCTGTCGATCCCCGAAGGTCTGTCGTTCGAGGAGTACGACTTCACGCTGGCCGGCGAACCGCATCGCTGGGGTGACTATGAGGTGGGCGAGAAAATCGACCACGTCGATGGCGTCACGGTCGAAGAAGCCGAACACATGTTGGCCACCCGCCTGTGGCAGAACACCGCGAAAGTGCATTTCGACGCCACTTTCCGCCCGGACGGACAGCGCCTGATCTATGGTGGTCACGTGATCTCGATGGCGCGCGCGTTGTCGTTCAACGGGCTGGCCAACGCCCAGATGATCGTTGGTCTGAACGGCGGGGCGCACGCAAACCCCTGCTTCTCAGGCGACACAATCCGTGCGTGGTCCGAAGTTCTGGACAAGGCCGACACCGATGCCCCGGGCGTTGGCGCAGTGCGTCTGCGTCTGGTTGCGGTCAAGCATGGTGCGCCTGAATTCGCGCTGAAGGGCGAAGACGGAAAGTACCTGCCCGAGGTCATGCTGGATCTCGACTATTGGGTGCTGATGCCTAAATAAACCTTCTGCAGACGGCGGGGATACAACAAGACCTTCCCGCCTCTGCAACATTGCAAAGCGTTCAGCATCACCGTTAAGATTTGACCGCTTTGCACAGAGCGCACTTGATGCTGGGGCTTCAGATGTTACGCTCTGACATCGCGTTCAAGTCAGAATCTTACCCGAGCTGATTATTTCCCGACTATAAAAGTCGGGATACAATTGCATACCGATCTGTGATCACATACCCGAAAACTGTGATCACAAGCCCTCAAAAACACCCCCGTTAGCGCAAAATTCCCGACTTACCGGTCGCTTCTTGCGTGACTCTGTGCCGCAAAAGGCGCTATTCCTGTCGCAAAGTCGAAACAGACAGAAGGAGGCCGCCATGGCCGACGTGAACAGAGGCAACCGCCCTCTTTCTCCGCATCTGCAAGTTTACCGCCCGCAGCTGACCTCCATCACCTCGATCTTCGCCCGGATCACCGGGGTAGCCCTGCTGGGTGCTGCGATCTTGGTCGCATGGTGGTTCTTTGCCGCAGCGCTGGGTGCAGATTACTACAACTTTGTGAACGGTTTGATGACCTCGTTCGTCGGGGACGTAATCATGTTCCTTGCGCTCTGGGCGCTCTGCTATCACGCACTCTCCGGCCTTCGGCACATGATCTGGGACATTGGTCTTGGTCTGGAAGTCGAAACCGCAGAGAAAATGGGCATCGGCGTCATCGTCGGGTCCGTCGTTCTGGCGATCCTTGTCGCCCTGATCGTGTAAGGAGCCCGTTATGCATTATATGACCGACCGCAAACGCGCCGTGGGCAAAGGCTCTTCGGGTTCTGGCACGGAACACTTCTGGGGACAGGCTATCTCGGCCGTTGGTCTTCTGATCCTGATGCCGCTGTTCGCTCTGACATTTGGCTGCGCCCTTGGCCTGCCCTATGAAGAAGCAATCGCCTATTACCAGCGCCCCTTCCCCGCGATCATTGCCGCAATGACCTTCGTGACCGCCATGGTTCACTTCCGTCATGGCATTCAGGTCGTGATCGAGGATTACTCGCGCGGCGTTACCAAGAAGGTTTTGGTAATCGCTTGCACCGCGCTGGCCTACACAGTTCTGGCATTTGGCCTTTATGGCCTTGGCCGCATCGCCTTTTAAGACCGGAGAGCAACCAAAATGGCAGCTTACGAATACGAAACACACGAATATGACGTGGTCGTGGTCGGCGCCGGTGGCGCTGGTCTGCGGGCCACGCTTGGCATGGCCGAACAGGGTCTGCGCACCGCTTGTGTGACCAAAGTTTTCCCGACCCGCTCGCACACTGTTGCGGCACAGGGCGGCATCGCCGCGTCCCTGTCCAACATGGGCCCGGACAACTGGCAGTGGCACATGTACGATACCGTCAAGGGCTCGGACTGGCTGGGCGACACGGATGCGATGGAATACCTGGCCCGCGAGGCACCCAAAGCGGTGTACGAGCTGGAGCATTACGGCGTTCCCTTCTCGCGTACCGAAGAAGGTAAGATCTATCAGCGCCCGTTCGGCGGCCACACCACCGAATTCGGTGAAGGCCCCGCGGTACAGCGTACCTGCGCCGCCGCTGACCGTACCGGTCACGCGATCCTGCACACGCTTTACGGCCAGTCGCTGAAGAACAACGCTGAATTCTACGTTGAATACTTCGCCATCGATCTGATCATGTCGGAAGACGGTGAGTGTCAGGGTGTTGTCTGCTGGAAACTCGACGATGGCACCATGCACGTCTTCAACGCGAAGATGGTTGTGCTGGCCACGGGCGGCTATGGCCGCGCGTATTTCTCGGCCACCTCGGCCCACACCTGCACCGGCGACGGTGGTGGCATGGTGGCCCGTGCGGGTCTTGCCCTGCAGGATATGGAGTTCGTTCAGTTCCACCCGACCGGCATCTACGGTTCGGGCTGCCTGATCACCGAAGGTGCTCGTGGCGAAGGTGGCTATCTGGTCAACTCGGAAGGTGAGCGCTTCATGGAGCGTTATGCGCCCCAGTATAAAGACCTTGCCCCGCGCGACTATGTTTCCCGCTCGATGACGATGGAAATTCGCGAAGGCCGCGGTGTTGGCGCAGAAGGGGATCACATCTTCCTGCACCTTGACCACCTGCCTGCCGAGGCTCTGGCCGAACGCCTGCCCGGCATTTCGGAAAGCGCCAAAATTTTCGCCGGCGTTGATGTGAACAAAGAGCCGATCCCGGTTCTGCCGACCGTTCACTACAACATGGGTGGCATCCCGACCAACTATTGGGGCGAAGTGCTGAACCCGACCAAAGATGATCCGACTGGCGTCGTGCCTGGCCTGATGGCCGTGGGGGAAGCTGGTTGTGCGTCGGTACACGGTGCAAACCGCCTTGGCTCGAACTCGCTGATTGACCTTGTGGTCTTCGGCCGTGCCGCCGCGATCCGCGCTGGCAAGGTTGTAGACGCAGACAGCGCCAACCCGGTTCTGAACCAAGCATCGGTTGATGCAGCCTTTGATCGCTTCGACGGTCTGCGCAACGCAAGTGGCGCGGTCCCGACCGCCGATCTGCGTCTGGAAATGCAGAAAACGATGCAGGCTGACGCCGCCGTGTTCCGTACCGCCAAGACCATGAAAGAAGGCGTCGAGAAGATGACCGCCGTGGCCGCCAAGATGGACGACCTGGCAGTGACCGATCGCTCGCTGATCTGGAACTCGGACCTGATGGAAACGCTGGAACTGGCGAACCTGATGCCGAACGCTCTGGCGACAATCCACGGCGCAGAAGCCCGCGAAGAAAGCCGCGGCGCCCACGCGCACGAGGACTTCCCAGAACGCGACGACAAGAAGTGGCGTGTCCACACTGTCAGCCGCGTTGAAGGCAATAAGGTTGATCTTAGCTATCGCCCGGTTGTCACCGAACCGCTGTCCACCGAGGCAGAAGGCGGCATCAACCTCAAGAAAATCGCGCCCAAAGCGCGGACGTTCTAAGGAGACGAGAAGATGGTACAATTCAAGCTCCCTAAGAACTCGACCGTTCGCGTCGGCAAGACATGGCCCAAGCCCGAGGGCGCCAGCAATGTCCGCAAGTTCCAGATCTATCGCTGGAACCCGGATGATGGCGAAAACCCCCGTGTGGACACCTATTTCCTGGACATGGACAAGTGCGGCCCGATGGTTCTGGACGCGCTGATCAAGATCAAGAACGAGATTGATCCGACGCTGACCTTCCGCCGCTCGTGCCGTGAAGGCATCTGTGGATCGTGCGCGATGAACATCGACGGGATCAACACGCTGGCCTGTATCTATGGCATGGACGAGATCAAGGGCGACGTGAAGATCTATCCGCTGCCGCACATGCCGGTGGTGAAAGACCTGATCCCGGACCTGACGCATTTCTATGCGCAGCACGCCTCGATCATGCCGTGGCTGGAAACCAAGACCAACCGCCCCGCGAAAGAGTGGAAGCAGTCTATTGAGGACCGCAAGAAGCTTGATGGTCTGTATGAATGCGTTATGTGCGCCAGCTGCTCGACCTCGTGCCCGAGCTATTGGTGGAACGGCGATCGGTATCTTGGACCGGCCGCGCTGCTGCACGCTTATCGCTGGATCATTGATTCACGCGACGAAGCCACGGGTGAGCGTCTGGACCAGCTGGAAGACCCCTTCAAGCTGTATCGCTGCCACACGATCATGAACTGCTCGAAGACTTGCCCGAAAGGCCTGAACCCGGCCAAGGCAATCGCGTCGATCAAGAAAATGATGGTCGAGCGCCAGCTTTAATCAGCGCAGACAATTTACAAAAGGGCGGCCTTCAGGCCGCCCTTTTTGCTTGTCGCTACCTGTCTAAGGTCGACGCGTCTTAGACCGCGATATTGTCGATCAACCGCACATCCCCCAGCATCGCCGCGGCCAGAAGGCGCGTAGGACGGGAGAGGTCTTTGACAGGCTGCAAGGTCTCGGCGTCGCGCAGCTCGAGATATTCGACCGTGTTATAACCCGCCCGTTCAATCTGCGCCTTGGCGCTGTCCAGAACTACACGCGGCTCGGCACCCCGGCGAATGGCGTCCGCCGCGCGGTCCATCTCGGCTTTCAATGCGGGCGCAATGGCGCGCTCTTCCTTGGTCAGGCGCACGTTGCGCGACGACATGGCTAGCCCGTCATCTTCGCGCACTGTGGGGCAGCCGATCACCTCGGTCTCGATGTCCAGATCCTCGGACAGACGACGCACCAAAAGCATCTGCTGATAGTCCTTCTGACCAAAGCAGGCCACATCCGCGCGCGATTGCAGGAACAGCTTGGACACCACGGTTGCCACGCCATCGAAATGACCCGGGCGATGTGCGCCCTCAAGGTCTTCGGTCAGACCCGTCACGCGCACATTGGTGGCAAACCCATCAGGATAGATTTGATCCGGCGTAGGCACATAGATCGCATCAATCCCGTAAGGCGCCAGCTTTTCAGCGTCGTCCTCTTCCGTGCGGGGATACTTGTCCAGATCTTCCGGGTTGTTGAACTGTTTGGGGTTCACGAAGATCGTGACGATCACGCGATCTGCATGTTTCTTCGCCTCGTCCACCAAGGACAGATGGCCGGCATGAAGCGCGCCCATGGTCGGCACGACAGCCACCCGTTCGCCTTTAAAAATCCAGCTGCGGCGCAACGTGCGCAGATCGTCCTTGGAACGAATGATCTTCATTTCTTTTTGACCTCATCTGCAAAGACGTGCTCTGGCGCCGGGAAACTGCGGTCTCGCACCTCTTGGGCATATTTGGCAATGGCTTTCTCGCCGTCCACGCCCAACGTCGCATAGCGTTTGGCGAATTTCGGTTTGAAGGCTGTGAACAAGCCCAGCATGTCGTCTACGACCAAAACCTGACCGTCACATTGCGCCGACGCCCCGATGCCGATGGTCGGGATCGACACAGCGTCGGTGATTTCGTTCGCCAGGCTTTCCGGCACTTTCTCGAGCACAACCGAGAACGCGCCAGCATCTTCCACCGCTTTGGCGTCAGCCATCACACGGTCGCGATCCTCGCCACGGCCTTGCACAGCATAGCCGCCCAGCGTGTTGATCGCCTGCGGGGTCAAGCCAACATGGGCCATGACCGGGATCGAGCGGCTGGTCAGGAAGCGGATGGTTTCTTCCATCGACACGCCGCCTTCCAATTTAACTGCCGCAGCCCCGGTTTCACGCATCAAGCGTGCGGCGCTGCGGAAAGCTTGTTCCGGACTTTCTTCGTACGAGCCAAATGGCATGTCGACGACCATCATGGCCTGCTCCAAGCCA
Organism: Aliiroseovarius pelagivivens; assembly: GCF_900302485.1. NCBI lineage: Bacteria > Pseudomonadati > Pseudomonadota > Alphaproteobacteria > Rhodobacterales > Paracoccaceae > Aliiroseovarius > Aliiroseovarius pelagivivens. The sequence continues at coordinate 2,374,667 of NZ_OMOI01000001.1, forward strand.
CGCTTCACGGCGGCACCGTGCAGGCACATCATCTCCATCGTGACACCCAGAGTATCCGGCAATCCGTGTACGACCATGCCGACGCTGTCCCCCACCAGAACGATGTCGCAATGCGCGTCCATCATCTGTGCGGTTGGTGTCGCATAGGCCGTCAGCACGACCAGCGGCGTGCCCCCTTTGCGGGCACGTACTTCTGACGGTGTCAGCGTCTTGATTTTTGCTGAGGCGCTCATGGTTTCCCCTCCCTGATCCTCTTCGCTAGGGGTGAATATATTGCTGCGGCGCAGAAAAATCAAAGGGGAATGACGGGACGTCTTTCCCTTGCCTTGATCCGCAATCCCGCGTTTCATGGCGCAGTATCCCGCGAAACGGGTAAGGAGGATCAAGATGACCAACCTGAAACTTACCGCAGGCGCTTGGGCGCTGATGGCAACGACCGCGCTGGCTGGAAGCGACGCGATCACGCTCGGCATGGTGCTTGAGCCGCCAAATCTTGACCCCACTGCCGGGGCAGCTGCTGCCATTGACGAAGTGGTCTATGCCAACATCTACGAAGGCCTGACCCGTTTCGGCCCGGATGGTGCGGTGCTGCCCGGATTGGCCAGCGCTTGGGACGTCAGCGACGACGGCCTGACCTATACCTTCACCCTGCGCGAGGGCGTGACCTTCCATGATGGCACCACGATGGATGCCGACGACGTTGTCTTCTCGCTGGATCGTGCGCGCGCGGAAGACTCGACCAACGCGCAGAAAGCGCTGTTCAAGGATATTGAAAGCGTAACTGCCCTAAGCCCGACTTCGGTCGCGGTGAAGCTGTCTGCCCCCAACGGCAATTTCGCCTTCAACATGGCATGGGGCGATGCCGTGATTGTCGCGCCTGAAAGCATCGACACTGCAGCGACCGCCCCCGTAGGCACCGGCCCGTTTTCCTTTGTGGAATGGGCCAAGGGCGACCACGTGACGATCGCACGCAACGACGCATATTGGGGCGACGCGCCCGCGCTGGCCAATGCCACGTTCAAGTTCATCTCGGACCCGAACGCAGCCTTTGCGGCCATGATGGCAGGAGACGTGGACGCTTTCCCGAACTTCCCTGCGCCTGAAACGCTGGCCCAGTTCGAAGCGGACCCACGTTTCAACGTGATCGTTGGCTCTACCGAGGGCGAGACGATTCTGTCCACCAACAACAAATCCGGCCCGCTGGCAGATGTCCGTGTGCGCAAAGCCATCGCTCATGCAATCGACCGTCAGGACATCATTGACGGCGCGATGCACGGATATGGCACGCCCATCGGCACCCATTTCGCCCCGCACAATCCGGACTATGTGGATCTGACCGGCCAATCCGGTTTTGATCCCGAAATGTCGAAAGCGCTGCTGGCCGAGGCCGGAGCGACGGACCTAACCCTGCGCCTGATGCTGCCGCCCCCCGCCTATGCCCGCCGCGGGGGCGAAATCATTGCTGCTCAGCTGCGTAATGTGGGGATCAATACCGAGATCTCGAACCTTGAATGGGCCCAGTGGATCGAACAGGTGTTCAAGGGCAAGGACTTTGACCTGACCATCGTCAGCCATACCGAACCCGCAGACATCAATATCTACGCCCGCCCGGAATACTATTTCCAGTATGACAACGCAGGTTTCCAAGCGCTGATCGAGAAACTCTCGGTCACATCAGATCCGGCCATGCGTACCGAGCTGAACAAGGAAGCTCAGCAGGTCATCGCGGATGACTATGTGAACGGGTATTTGTTCCAGCTGGCGAAAACCGGTGTGGCAAATGCGAAGATCAATGGTCTGTGGGAAAATGCGCCCACGCAGGCAAATGATCTGACAGGGGTCAGCTGGTCAGACTAACCAGACCTAAACGCACAGTGAAAGGGCGTCCGTAGCGGGCGCCCTATTACGTTTTCGGCTCGTTCGGATTTGGCGTCACGCGGCGTTTCAAAATTGTCTCGCGCCACGTGATGTAGGTGACCGCCGCCATGATCACACCGGCGCCGACAACCACCCAGAAATCGACCGGTTCGGCAAAGAAGATTGCGCCGGTCGCGGCGGCCCAGATGATTTGCAGGAAGGTCACAGGCTGGGTGACCGATACCGGGGCTTCGGCAAACGCACGGGACATGGAATAGTGGCCGGCCGTCGCAAAGAATGCGACCACGGCCAGCCATGCCATCTGCACCAAGCTGGGCGGCACCCAAACCATGATCGCGGCAGGCACCAAACCGATGGTTGCCGTGATCGACATCATTGCCACCACAACTCCCGCTGATGCGTCTTGGGCCAACCGTTTGGCAATCAAATACGAAATCCCCAGAAAGATTGCTGTGAACACCATCGAGATGTGTCCCGCCCCCAGTTCGCGCAGACCCGGACGCAGGATGATCAGCACCCCAAGAAATGCCGCAGCAACCGCCAGCATCCGACGGGTCGAGAAGCTTTCGCCCAGAAAAACCGCGGCCCCCAGCATCACATAGATCGGGGTGAGGTAGTTCATCGCCACGACCTCGGCCACGGTGATTTGGGTCATCGCGTAAAACCAGCACAGTACGGCCCCGGTATGCACCACGCCGCGCGCTAGAAAAAGCTGCCAAACGTGCGCCGAGAACCGCGCTTTGGCAAGCTGACCAAGCGCAGGCAGAACAAAGATCAATCCGAAAACATAGCGCAGAAACGCAGCCTGCGAGGATGGCAGCTCTTGCCCGACATATTTCACCAGCGCGTTCATCATCACGAAGAACAGGCCTGCGGCCAACATCCAAGCGATCCCGTGCCCGGGGCGGTGTTGTGATGTCTGTACGCTGCTCATTTGGCGACAAGACACCGGATTGGATCCAAAAACAAGAGACCCCGGCGCAGAGAGACTGCACCGGGGTCTGAATTCTTTCTGACGTCGCGCTTACAGCTGCGCCATCACCTCGTCCGAGGCTTCGAAATTGGTGGTGACACGTTGTACGTCGTCATCATCCTCAAGCGCATCCAGCAGCTTCATCAGCTTTTGCATGTTCTCAAGGTCCAGCTCGGTCGTGATGTTCGGTTGCCAGATCAGCTTGGTCGATTCACTTTCACCCAATGCGGTTTCCAGCGCGGTCGACACATCGTTCAGATCGGTGTCGGCACAGGTGATGCGGTGGCCATTCTCATCGCTTTCGCAATCTTCGGCGCCTGCGTCGATCGCCGCTTCCATCACCGTGTCAGCGTCACCGGCATCGGCGCCATAGATCACCTCGCCTTTGCGGTCGAACATGAAGCCCACCGATCCGGTTTCACCCAGATTTCCGCCGTTCTTCGAGAAAGTCGAACGCACAGTCGACGCGGTGCGGTTTTTGTTGTCGGTCATGGTTTCGACGATGACGGCCACACCGTTGGGGCCATAACCCTCATAGCGGATCTCGTCGTAGTTTTCGGCGTCACCACCCATAGACTTCTTGATCGCGCGTTCGATTACGTCCTTCGGAACCGATTGCGACTTGGCTTCTTTCACAGCCAGGCGCAAACGCGGGTTCTTGTCGGGATCAGGGTCGCCCATTTTGGCGGCTACAGTGATCTCTTTTGCGAGTTTCGAAAAGAGCTTCGAGCGCAGTTTATCCTGGCGACCTTTGCGGTGCTGGATGTTTGCCCATTTTGAGTGGCCAGCCATGGCGACCTCCGTCTGCTGTGTCGGTTCTATCTGTCAGTTGCCATGTTCAATACCGCAAGGCAGCCCGGAGGTTCAAGGTGGCAAGGCAAGCTGGATGGAAACGTGGCCCATTCAGTTCGAATTCAGGCACGTGCCTTCATCTGACGACGCTTGGCGGTCATCTTCAGTCCGTCACGGATGTTCAGCCCCAGCAGAGACAGATTCATGGCGCCAGCAACAAGCTCGATGCCCTGAACCACATAAAACATCGTATCAAACGCGCCGTTGCTGGCCTTGTAGTTCAGATAAAGCGCAGCTGGCACCAGTACCAACAAGCCCGCGCCCGCGATGATTGGCATGCGTTTTTTCTTCGCCTCGATCAACGCGCCTTTGCGTTTGGCCCCCAACGACATCCCGGTTGCGCCGACTATGGCCATCGCGGGCACCATCACGATCAGAGCGTAGACGATCATCTGCTTGACCATCGCAATCGCGGCGTGGCTGCCAAACACCTCTACCGTGACAGAGCTGGTCCAAAAGCTGAGAACACACAGAAAGGCGATGCTTCCTGCGGCGGCATGGATTTTCGTTTTCATGGCGTTTCCTTTCCTGATTCTATTTTATATAGCTTACTATATATTATTGCATAGCTCGCTATACAAGTGTAATCTTCGGTATGGACTTCAGCAAAAACACCTCCGCCGGTTTTCTCGTTAATCATATGGCTCGGCTGTTCGCCAAAACCCTTCAGAGCAACATTACCGATCTGGGTCTGACATGGGGCCAGTTCCCCATCCTGATTGAGCTATGGGAAAAAGACGGACGCACGCAAAAAGAGCTGGTGACGCGGCTGGATTTGGAACAAGCCACTGTTGCCAACACACTGAACCGGATGGAGCGCGACGGGCTCGTGCGCCGGGTTAAGGATCCAAGTGATGGACGGGCGCAACAGATTTGGCTGACCGAAAAAGCCAAGGCCTTGCGCGTGCCCGCACAGGCCGCAGCAAAGGCAAGCAACACTCAGGCGCTGGCTGTGCTCACACCAGACGAGCAAACCCAACTCATTGCATTAATGAAGCGCGTCATTGATGGATTTAGCGACGCGCGCTAAGCCCGTTCGTCCTTGGGCGAGCCCATCACCACATGTGTCACCAGTTGATGCACCTGCGGCAGCGTGCCCAGCTTGTCGGTGTGGAAACGTTTGTAAGCAATCAGGTCTTCGGCTTCGACCCTCAGCAGGTATTCGACGGTGCCGGTGATGTTGTGACACTCACGCACTTCATCAAACAGCGCAACGGCCCGTTCGAACCCTTCCTGCGCCTCTTTGGTGTGGTCCTTCAGGCCTACCGTGACATACGCCACAAAACCCACGCCCATCGCGACCGGGTTAAGCACAGCCCGATAGCCGGTGATCACGCCCTGCCGCTCCAGTTCTTGCACGCGTCGCAGACAGGCCGAGGGTGACAGCCCTACCCGCTCGGCCAGCTCGGTATTGGGCAGACGACCGTCTTTCGACAATTCACGCAATATTCTCTGATTTATTTGGTCATGCTTCATCATTAATTGCAGAGTTATCCTATTTATGCGCAACTTTGCAATCACTCGTCGCAAAGCTTAAGCAATAATCCCGCAATGACCTATGACCTCATCCTTGCGCTTGTCGCTTTCGCTTTCGTCTCGTCCATCACGCCGGGACCGAACAATCTGATGCTGATGGCATCGGGTGCCAATTTCGGTTTTGCCCGCACCATCCCGCATATGCTGGGCGTGGCGCTGGGATTCACACTGATGGTCGTGCTGGTTGGCGCGGGGCTGATGCAGCTGTTTGATCTCTATCCTGTCAGCTACACAATTCTAAAAGCGGGTAGCGTGGCCTACCTTTTGTGGCTCGCGTGGAAAATCGTCCGCGCGTCCGAGCCGGGTACGGGTAAGGCGGGCGGCACGCCGATGACCTTCCTGCAAGCTTCGGCCTTTCAATGGGTGAACCCGAAGGCCTGGGCGATGGCCCTGACCGCGATCAGTGTTTACGCTCCGACGCGCGACATGGGGGCCGTCTTGATGGTGGCCGTGATCTTTGGCGCGGTGAACTTGCCCTCGGTGTCCACTTGGACCGTTCTGGGGCAGAAAATCCGCGTGATCCTGACCAACCCCGCACGGCTGCGTGCCTTTAACATCACCATGGCTCTGCTGCTTGTTGCCACGCTTTTCCCCGTAATCTACGGGTGACGCGACCCCGCCCACGGGTTACTCCTTGGGCATGACGACAGATCAGATCATTCTCTTTTCGCTTTTCGGTGCTGTGTTCGGGCTGCTGCTATGGGGCCGCTTTCGATATGATATTGTGGCGTTTTCCGCCCTCATGTTGGGGGTCGTCCTTGGCGTTGTCCCCACGAAAGAGGCGTTTTCTGGCTTCGGGCACCCGGCCACATTGGTCGTCGCACTGGTGTTGGTAGTGTCAGCAGGTCTGGTCAGATCCGGAGCAGTTTTTCTGATCACGCGCACACTGGTCGACGCCTCGCGGTCGTTAGGCGCGCATATCGCGCTAATGGGCGCCATCGGCGGCGTGCTGTCCGCTTTCATGAACAACGTCGCCGCCCTTGCCCTTCTAATGCCCGTCGACATCCAGACCGCTCGCAAAGCCGCGCGCCCCGTGGGTCTCAGCCTGATGCCGCTGTCCTTTGCCACGATCCTTGGCGGCATGGTCACGCTGATCGGCACGCCCCCCAATATCATCATCGCCTCGATCCGCGAAGACGCCTTGGGCGAACCCTTCAAGATGTTCGACTTTGCCCCCGTGGGCGGCGTCACCGCGATCGCAGGGCTGATCTTCGTGGCCATGATTGGCTGGCGCCTGATCCCGCAACCAGACGCGGATAAAAACGGATCCAACCCAATGGACGAGTTCAGCCAATACGTGGCCGAGCTGACCGTGCCCGAAGGCTCCAAGCATATTGGCAAGCGCCTGAAGGAACTTCTGGAGGACGCCGAGAAGAACGATGTCGCCATCCTTGGTCTGGTGCGTGACGGTTCGCGCCGCTATGGCACCCAGCGCGGCACCATGCTTCAGGCCCATGACGCTCTGGTACTGGAAGCCACGCCCGAGGCGCTGGACGAATTCCGTGCGGCACTTGGCTTGGCCTTTGCGGAAGAGCATCGCGAAGAGAAGCTGAAAGCCGAAGGCGAAGGCCTGTCAAAGATCGAGGTCGTCGTCCCCGAGAACGCCCGGATTGCTGGTCGGACCGCGCAATCGATCGGATTAAACTGGCGACAAAGCTCGGTCCTGATGGGCATCTCGCGTGCCGGTCAGAAAATCACCAAGCAGGTCCGCAAGACCGAGGTTCATCCGGGTGACATCCTGCTGCTTCTGGTCCCGCAGGGCAACGAGGCGGACGTCACCGAATGGCTGGGCTGCCTGCCCTTGGCGGAACGCGGGTTGACCGTCACACGAGACGAAAAGGTCTGGCTGGCCATCGGCCTGTTCGCGGCTGCCGTCGCTGCCGCAAGCTTTGGTCTTATCTATCTGCCGGTGGCCCTGGGACTTGTCGTGATCGGGTACGTGCTGGCCAAGATCATCCCTCTGTCCGAGCTTTACACCCACATCGAATGGCCGGTGGTGGTCCTATTGGGGTCCATGATTCCCTTGGGGGCCGCACTGGATAGCTCTGGCGGGACTGAGCTGATTGCAGGGGCACTGGTGGGGATCACCGAAGGATTGCCCGCGTGGGCGGTCCTGACCGTGCTGATGATCGTGACCATGACCCTGTCAGACGTTCTGAACAACACTGCCACCACCATCGTCGCAGCCCCCGTCGGCATTCAGATGGCACAGGCGTTGGATAAAAATCCCGATCCGTTCCTGATGGCCGTGGCCATCGCCGCCTCTTGCGCCTTCCTGACCCCCATTGGGCACAAGAACAACACACTGATTCTTGGCCCTGGCGGCTATAAGTTCGGAGATTACTGGCGCATGGGTCTACCGCTCGAGATCCTCGTCGTGGCCGTGTCGATCCCCGCGATCTTGGTGTTCTGGCCGCTATAGCGGATCGGAAAACAGGTTGGGCGCTGGGGTCTCTTGCATCCAGCGCGTGATGGTCCGGACCAGATCGCCCTGCCAACTGTCCCGGGTCAGGCCCGGAATGTGGGATTGCTGTCCATCCCGCATCACGTCACGGATCGCGTGTTTGAACAGGTAGAACTGGTGCAGATCGGGCGTCCCATGATCAAACCACAGGCGCGAGACCTTTTTCAGCGCATCGAAATCATCACCCCCGGCGGCCAAAACATCCCCCAGATGCACCCGCGCCAGCCAACGTGTGGCACTGTCTGGAGTGTCCGGTGTGGACAGGTGTAAATCCCGCACTGCGTCCCGGATCAAGTCAGACAACTCGCCCCAATGGGCTGGGCTGGGCAAGCTGGACAGCGTATAGAGCGCGCCGCTTTCGATGGCGCGCGCTGCGACGACCTGAAACGGAGCGCCTGCCTCAACCGTCGCCGCCCAAGACAGAACCTGGTCCGCCCAGTCCTGCGCCTGACCATCCAGATCGAAGTTCAGCGCCCAACGCCCCAGCAACAGCAGGGTCGCGCGTTCTGGAAAGGCTGCCGCCACTTACAGCGGCCAGAAGAACGGGATCAGGGCCGAGGCCAGAATGCCAACCGACAGGTTCAAGGGAATGCCCACCTTCAGGAAGTCCGAGAACTTGTACCCGCCCGGCCCGTAGACAAGCGTGTTGGTCTGATAGCCAATCGGGGTCGCAAAACTGGCTGACGCCGCCACCATCACCGCCACGACCAGAGGGCGCGGGTCCAAGCCCAGCGCGGTTGCCAGCCCAATAGCGATGGGTGTGACCACCACCGCCACGGCGTTGTTCGACACAAGCTCGGTCAGGACAGAGGTTAGCAGATAGATCGCCCAGACGATCAGGAAGGGCGGCAGTTTGCCCAACAGTGGCGCAATGCCTTCGGCTATCAATGCCACCGCGCCCGAGTTCTCCAGCGCAGCCCCGATGCCCAGCATAGCGAAAATCAGCACCAGAAGACGCCCATCCACGGCCCCGAATGCCTCGTCCGCATCGATACACCGCGTCAGCAGCACCACGGCCACAGCCAAGACGGCCAACAGGAAAATCGGAGCAACGCCAAATCCCGCCAGCGCCACAAGTCCGATCAAAACGGCCACAGCGATCGGCGCATGGCCTCGACGATATTCACGATCCGACGGTGCGGTCACATCGACCAGATCCATGTCTTGAGCCAGACGTTGGATGTCTTCGGGGGCACCCTCAAGCAGAAGTGTATCGCCCACACGCACCACCAGTTCATCCAACTGACGGCCAATGTTCTGGTTCTTGCGGTGCACCGCCAGCGGATAAACACCATAACGGCGACGCAGACGCAGCTTGCCCAATTGCTTGCCGACCATTTTGCATCCAGGCGAGATCAGCACTTCGACCGTGGTCGTTTCTACCGCAGACACCTGATCAACGCGCTTCAGGCTCTTGTCGCGCTGAAGGCTAAGAAGCTCGGTCATTGCTGTCCGCAAAACGACGCGGTCACCGACCTGAAGAGTGACGCCTTCAAGGTTGCGGCGAAGCGAAGTATCGCCGCGCACCACGTCGACCAACCGCACGCCTTCGCGCTTGAACAGCTGCACACCGTTCACCTCGCGCCCGATCAGGTTGGATTCCGGCGGGATCACCGCCTCGGTAAAGAACTTCTTGCGGGATCTGTCAGACAGAAGCGTGGCCATGCTGTCGCGGTCCGGAAGGATCTTCGGCGCGATGAAACGCAGGTAAAACATGCCCCAGATGACCAGAACGATACCCAAAGGAGTGACCTCGAAGATCGTGAACGGCTCAAGGCCACCTTCACGCGCCACACCATCCACCAGAAGGTTGGTCGAGGTCCCGATCAGCGTCAGTGTGCCCCCCAGAATGGCCCCATAGCTGAGCGGGATCAGCAGTTTCGAGGCCGATTTGCCGATCTTCTTGGCCAGCTGAATAAAGACTGGGATCATCACCACGACCACTGGTGTGTTAGACACAACAGCGGACGAGATCACGACGAAACCCATAAGGGACGACAACGCCAGCATCGGGCTGTGTTCAGCCTGCTTCTCGGCAATCTGTGTGAACCACTGAAGCGCTCCGGTCCGTACCAGCGCGCCCATCACGATGAACATCGCTGCGATGGTCCATGGGGCTGGGTTCGACAGCACCTCGAGCGCGCTTTCATAGTCCAGAATGCCCATGACCAGCATGATCGAGACACCGCCAATGGCGACGACCTCGGTTGGGAAGCTTTCTCGCAAGAACAGGATGAACATCCCGCCCACTGTCATCAGGGCAATCACCGCCTGTGTGGTGGCGCTGAACTCGAATAAACCCATGCAATGTCCCCGTTTAATCGCTTGGACCAGTTTTGCCCTGCGCATGTGACATGGGCAAGCACGGTTTTTCGATCAGCCGGAATTTGACGAAAGTCTTAACCGGCATCCAAGGGGGATGCGTTCTGAAGCCGTCCGCCGTTGCGCACCATTTGAACCCGCGTGGCCTTGCCCGTGCGATCATCAGTTTCGATGTACAGCCCCGACAACGTGGCTTCGCCTTCGGCGGGGGTGAAGCGACCCTTTGCCATGCCAGTCACAAACCGGCGCATAGGTTCTTCCTTCTGCATGCCGATCACACTGTTGTAATCGCCACACATCCCGGCATCCGCCATAAACGCCGTACCTTTGGACAGAATCTGCGCGTCACCTGTCGGGATATGCGTATGCGTGCCCACAACCACACTGGCGCGTCCGTCGCACCAATGACCGATGGCCATCTTCTCGGAGGTCGCTTCGCAATGGATATCAACCAAAGACGCCTGCACCGCCCCACCCAGAGTGTGACGCTTCAGAACCAGATCAACGGCCGAGAACGGATCGTCAAAAGCCCGCTTCATAAAGACCTGTCCCAGCACCTGCGTGACCAGGATTTTGCGTCCGCGCACATCTGTAAAAACCCGCGCGCCAACACCGGGACAATCTTTTGCAAAGTTCAAGGGGCGGATGATACGCTTTTCCTGCTCGCAGAAGCTCAGCATATCGCGTTGATCGAACGCATGATCCCCAAGGGTGATCACGTCCACGCCCGCATCAAGAATCGTTTTCGCATGTCCGGCATTCAGCCCATGCCCGCTGGTAGCGTTTTCGCCATTTGCCACGACGAAATCGAGCTTCCAGTCATTCCGCAGCGTCTTCAGCCGCTCCGTCACCGCGCGCCGTCCAGCGCGCCCCATGATGTCACCAAGAAAGAGTATTTTCATGGGACGTAGCCCTAGGCGGCTTTCGTCCCAAGGGCAAGCGTTTGGCGCAAACTACCCTGCAGTCACGGAGGGGTCAGAACCAGATCACACCCTCGTCGGTCACAATCGCGTCCAACGGTTGGTCCGTAGGCTCTAGGGGCAAATCCTCGGCCTGTTGCGCGCCATAGGCATATCCGATGGCCAAAGTTGGCCGTTGGGCCCGCAGCCCCTCCAACGTGCGATCATAGAAACCGCCACCGTAGCCCAGACGCCCACCCTTGCGATCAAACGCCACCAGCGGGACGACGACCACCTCGGGTGTGATGAACTCAAGCTTAGCTGGCACTTGCGCACCAAACGGACCGTCCACCATGTCGCTGTCCGGACGCCAGCTGGCGAATTTCAGGGGCAGCCCTTGACTCTCGATGTAAGGCACGCCAATCGAAGACCACGCCGCCATGGCTGCCATCGCGGGCAGCGGATTGATCTCGGTCCGGATGGGCATATAGCCCGTCATCACTTTGCCTTTGTGGTCGCTCAGCACCGAAATCAGATGGGCCACGCCCAGCGCAGAACGCGCTTCGGAATGAGCCTCTTTCCGGCGGGCAAAAGCCGCCTTGCGGGCGGCCGCTTTCACTGCAGTCAGGTCGGTCATGTCGGGATCCAGTCAGGGTCGTCAGATCAGCAATACGGCGGCAAGGCCAAGGAAGGCGAAGAACCCCACGACATCCGTCACCGTGGTCACGAACGCACCCGAGGCCAGTGCCGGGTCGATATCCATTCGGTCCAGCACCACTGGGATAATAACGCCTGCCAGCCCCGCGATCACAAGGTTCACGACCATCGCCACGGCGATCACGACACCAAGAAGCGGTGTGCTGAACCAAATGACACCGACGACCCCCATGACCACAGCAAAGATGATCCCGTTGACCAACCCAACGGCGGCTTCACGCCAGATCACCCGCCACAAGTTCGCGGATGTAAGGTCTTTGGTGGCAATCGCGCGCACGGCTACGGTCAGGGATTGCGTACCCGCATTGCCGCCCATCGAAGCAACGATCGGCATCAGCACTGCCAAAGCGACAAATTGGGCAATGACTTCGTCAAATTGGGCAATCACCAGCGACGCCAAGATTGACGTTACCAGGTTCACCGCCAACCACGGGAAGCGCCGCTTGGTGGTGTCCACAATCTTGTCCGACAACGAGCTTTCTTCGTCCACACCCGCCAGTCGCAGGATGTCTTCTTCGTGCTCTTCATCCAAAATGGCCATCGCGTCGTCGATGGTGATCACACCGACCAGACGTTCATCCGCGTCCACAACAGGGGCCGAAATAAGGTGGTACTGGTTGAAGGCATAGGCGACCTCGCCTTCGTCCTGCAGGACGGGGATCGTGCGGAAGCTTTCTTCAGTAATGTCGGTCAACGGCACCTCACGCGCGCTGCCCATCAGGCGGCCCAGCGTGACATAGCCCGTCGGGCGCATGCGCGGATCGACCAAGATCACGTGATAGAACTGTTCTGGAAGATCGTCCTGAGACCTTAGGAAATCAATGGTTTGACCAACGTTCCAGTGATCGGGCGCCACGACCAGCTCGCGCTGCATCAGACGGCCAGCTGATTCCTCGGGGTAGGAAAGCGACTGTTCGACCACCACCCGGTCGTCGTCGTCCAGCGCCTCGAGAACGGCTTCGGTCTGCGGGTCGTCCAGATCCTCGATCAGGTCAACAACGTCATCCGTTTCAAGAACACGCACGGCCTCGGCCAGAACAGCGGGTTCCATGGCGTGGACAACATCCTCGCGCAGGCGCTCGTCCAATTCAGACAGCACTTCGCCATCAAACTTGTCGCCATAGAGGCGCACGAATGTGTCGCGCTCGTCTTCTGGAAGCTGCTCGACAAGGTCGGCGATGTCAGCGGCGTGAAGTGGATCCAGAATGGCCAGAAGCGCTGGACCGTCTTCAGCGGCCAACGCGTTTCGGACCGGGCCAAAAATCTCGCGATCGAGTTCGTAGTCGCCTTCTTCGGGCGCGTTATCGTTATGTTGATCATCCAGCATCGCGCGCCCTCCGTCCGATGTTTGGGCTGACCATAGGCCAAGCCATCCCGCAAGTGAACCAGCAGAAAGGCATTGAACCGGGGATTTTCGCAGCCTACCGTAAACGGCGGCGATCAAGGAGGTTCCTATGGAACTGCTTTTGGGACAGGTTCTTCAATTCAACGATACTCCGTTTCAGGGGCGCCCCGAGGATGCGGCGACGCATATCCAGCGCGGCGCTGTGTTGGTGAAGGATGGTGTGATTGCAGATGTAGGCGAAGCAGACGCCCTGCGCGCCCAGCACCCCGATGCCAGTGTGACCGATATGGGTGATGCGCTGTTGTCGCCCGGCTTCGTCGACACGCATGTTCATTATCCCCAGACCGCCATTATTGCGTCTTGGGGTAAACGGCTGATCGATTGGCTGAACAGCTATACCTTTCCCGAGGAAAGCCGGTTTGGCGACGCAAGCCACGCCACCCAGATCGCCGAGACCTATTTTGATCTTGTGACAGCAGCAGGCACCACCACGACGGTCAGCTATTGCACAATTCATCCCGAAAGCGTTGACGCCTATTTCACGGCAGCCCAGACACGCGGGCTGCGGGTGCTTGGCGGCAAGACCTGCATGGATCGCAACGCTCCGGACAATCTGCAAGACACCGCACAGACGGCCTATGACGACAGCAAAGCCCTGCTTGAACGCTGGCACGGGCAAGACCGGCTGTCCTACGTGATCACGCCGCGCTTTGCGCCGACCTCGACCCCAGAACAACTGGAGGCATTGGGGGCGCTCTGGGCCGAGCGTCCAGACCTGCTGATGCAGACCCATATCAGCGAACAGCACGAGGAAATCGCGTGGGTTGCGGATCTCTTCCCTGATGCGCGGGATTATCTGGATGTGTACGAAAAATTCGGGCTGGTCCGCAAAGGTGCACTGCTGGGTCATGCGATCCACCTGACCGAACGCGAACGCGACCGGATTCGTGAACTGGACGCCAGCCTTATTCACTGCCCGACGTCAAACACGTTCATCGGGTCAGGGCTATTTGACATGCAGGGGCTGATGGCTCAGGGGCATCGGATCGGACTGGCGACTGACACCGGTGGCGGGTCCAGCTTCTCGATGCTGCGCACCATGGCCGCAGCTTATGAGGTCGGGCAACTCTCAGGCACAGCGCTGCATCCGGCGCAATTGTGGTGGCTGGCAACCGCAGGGTCTGCCGCGGCGATCCATCTGGAGGACAAGATTGGCCGCCTGACCCCGGGATACGAGGCCGACATCATCGCGGTCGATCTGGCATCAACCCCCGGGATCGCCCAACGCGCAGCGCGGGCCGAAAGCATTTGGGAAGCAGTCTTCCCAACCATCATGATGGGAGACGACCGGGCAATTGCAGCGGTCTGGGCCGGGGGCAAGAAAATCAGGTAAGCATCTGTCTGGACGGTCTGGCCTCAGACCTTCGACAGCACCTCAAGCGCCTGCGCGTGAAGGTCTGCATTGGCGGCAGCCACAACACGGCCACCCTGATGCACCGGACCGCCCTGCCAGTCGGTCACGATCCCACCTGCGGCCTCGATCACTGCAATCGGAGCCTGAACGTCGTAGGACTGCAAACCTGCTTCGATCACCATGTCGATCTGTCCGGCGGCGACCAGCCCATAGGCGTAACAATCCATGCCATAGCGCGTCAGCTTGGCCCGGTGCGACACTGCATGAAACGCCTCGCCTTCTTCGGCGGTGCCGACTTCTGGGAATGTGGTGAACAGGATCGCATCAGACAGGTCCGAGGTTGTACGGGTCTTCAAATCGCGCCGACCCAGTGGCCCTTCGACCCATGCTTCACCGAAGCCGCCAAGGAAACGTTCTTTGATATAGGGTTGGTCGATGATGCCCAGCTGCGGGCCGGTGTCTGGCCCGACAGCAATCAACACGCCCCATGTGGGCGTGCCGGACAGAAAGCCACGCGTGCCGTCAATCGGGTCCAACACCCACGTCAGGCCACTGGTGCCCTCTTTCGCACCGAACTCTTCGCCAAAGATCGCATCCTCGGGGCGCAGCTCCGCCAGAAGTTCACGCATGACTTTCTCGGCCGCCCGATCCCCTTCCGTGACCGGATCAAAGCCTTCTGCAAGCTTGTTGTCCGCCGTCAGATCTGATGATCGGAAGAATGGCAGAACCGCCTCACGCGCTGCATCTGCCAAAGCGTTTGCAACGCGAATAAGGTCAGTCTGAGTGTGTGCGTCCAACGTCTGCATCGCCGATCCCCTATGCTGTCATAAGCGCGGTACCAGCGATGCCCAAGTCACGTCAAGCGTCAGGCGACATCTGACAATACGCGCGCCAGTTCAAACAAGCGGCGGCGTTGGTTTTCTGGAATAGCGTAATAGCTGCGCACCAGCTCCAGCGCTTCCTTGTCGGCAAGGATATCGCTCGGCACGGCGCCATCATCCACTTCATTCGCGTGGTTTTCCAACCCTTCGAAGAAGAAGTTGACGGGCACGGACAAGGCTGCAGCCATGTCCCAAAGTCGAGACGCCGACACACGGTTCATGCCGGTCTCGTATTTCTGAATTTGTTGGAACTTGATGCCGACTTTCTCGGCCAATTGATGCTGGGTCATGCCCACCATCCAACGCCGATGGCGTACTCGTTTGCCTACATGGATATCCACAGGATGCTTCATCCAACAACTCCTCGTTAACAAGCTGCAAAGCAGCCTTACATAATTCCTACGCAACACTCGCCGCGTCAGCGAATGAAAAAGATACAATCGAGCACTAGAGACAAGAAGGGACGGCGAGTGCAGAAAGCCGCTCACCACCCTTGCGGGTGAAACCCCGCATAGCCCGCGCACAAGTGCTCCCTAACATATTCAAGAAAGCATTGCAATTTAACCCGTTAATCGGCTTGGGCAAAGTTGCGGCTGTGACCCTCTCGATTTTTCCTTATTACCGCGCTACATCACCATCAGGAGGCCCCATGAGAACATTTCGCGTTACAGAACTGGGCAAACGCCCTGCATTGACAGACATGCAGCCCTTGCCCATCGACCCCGGTCAGGCGCGCGTGGATATCCGCGCCTGCGGCTTAAACTTTGCCGACCTTCTGATGACCAAAGGAAGCTATCAGGACACGCCGGACGTCCCGTTTTCTCTTGGGATGGAGCCTGCAGGCATCGTGACCGAACTTGGACCAGATACTGATGGCCCTGCCGCCGGCACGCGCGTTGTCGTGTTCTCAGGCAAAGATGGGCTGGCCGACGAAGGCGTGTTTCCTGCGGATCGGTGCCTTCCTTTGCCCGACAACATGAGCTTTGAAGACGCCGCTGCGTTCCAGATCGCTTATGGCACAAGCCATGTTGCGCTGGATTACAAAGCACGCCTTCAGCCCGGCGAGACCTTGCTGGTGCTCGGCGCCGCGGGCGGCGTCGGCTTGACGGCTGTCGAGATCGGCAAAGTGATGGGCGCACGGGTCATTGCCTGCGCACGCGGGGCTGACAAGCTTGAGATCTGCAAACGTGCAGGGGCGGATCACGTCATAGACAGCACCGCCGAAGACATCCGCGAGGCCGTGAAGGCCCTTGGCGGTGCAGATGTGGTCTATGACGCTGTAGGTGGCGAACAAGGCGAGGCTGCGTTCCGCGCCACGAAACCCGATGGGCGGTTTCTGTTTATCGGGTTCGCCTCAGGCAACATGCCTAACCTGAAGCCAAACCACATGCTGGTGAAGAACATCACCACAATCGGGCTGTACTGGGGTGGCTATTTGAAGTTCAAACCTGAGGTTCTGACCGATAGTTTGCGCCAGCTTCTGGACTGGTATGCGCAGGGCAAGATCAACCCTCATGTCAGTCACACCCTGCCGCTTGAACAGGCCGAGGATGCGCTAGAGCTTTTGCGCAGTCGCAAATCCACCGGCAAGGTCGTGGTCACGATGGGGCCGAACAGCTAGGCCCCACCGAGGGCCTTACAGTTCGTCAAAGGCACGCCGGATCATGATCAGAAGATCGTCCATCGCCTGATTGCTGCTTTTGGCGGCGTACATGTTCACTTGCGTCACCGCGAGGTCCGGCAGCGCGCCGCCATGATCGACCAAATCCAGATCACTGCGCACTGTGCCTTCGATCACCGCATGAACGGCGAGGTCCGCAGACAGTGACGCTTCGATGGTACGGGTCGAATCGCTTTCGACCCCCATTTCCCACGCGATGCCTGCCTCGTCCAACGCCTGCTGCACCCCTTTGCGGAAGATGCAGTTGTGCTCGAATGCCAGGCGCAATGGGCGTTGACGCCACGCCTGCCCCCCCGGTGCACCAACCCAAACCAATGGAAGGGCCGTTAGGGTCTCGCCACCAGCATCCATGTCCTCTTCCGTGGTCAGGATAGCGTCACATTCCCCCCGCGCGAACATCGCCTTCAACCGGCTGGTATAAGACGAGATCAGCTGAACCCGCATCCGTGGATAGGCCGCGTGGAACTGGCGCAAAACCTTGGGAATCGCTGGATAGACGACGTCGGCGGGCACCCCCAGAACGACCTCGCCCTCAAATGCCTGATCGGTCAGGCGCGCGTAAACCTCGTCATTCAGACGCAAGATGCGGCGCGCATATCCCAGCAGCTGCTCGCCATCTGCGGTCAGGGACACGCCCCGCCCAGATCTGTCCAGCAACGGACGCCCCAGACTTTCCTCGAGACGTTTCAGCTGCATGGACACCGCTGATTGCGTCAGATGCAAAAGTCCGGCTGCACGGGTGACACCACCGGCATCTGCGACGGTCGCAAAACTGCGCAATGCGGTCAGATCAAGATTACGCGGCATATCAACTCCTGTGATGATTCATTACAAAATCATTCATTTTACTTATCCCTCACGATCAACCATAACAATCACGAAATTTGATGCAACACACATCATTCATCGCAATCACGAAGGAGAGACGAGATGACCGCTGTAACCTGTACCAATGCCCCCGTTGCGAAACGCAACTTCTCGCTACTGACATGGATTGTGACCGCTGTGGAAATCCGCCGCGAACGTGCAGCTCTGTCGCAGCTGGACGCCCATCGCTTGGATGATCTGGGCCTGACACGTGAACAGGCGCAACGCGAAGCCAGCCGCCCGATCTGGGATGTGCCTTCGCATTGGCAACAGTGATCAATTCACGCTGTTAAACACTTGAAAATTGCGCCGCCCTTGCCAATATATCGGTCAAGGGCGGTTTTCTTTTGGGATTCCGCATCAATAAGTTTGCTTGGAGGTCTCAATGGCTGAGTTTGACACGATTCGCGCAGGTGCGGGTACACGCGCCGCGATCGACGAAGGGCTGCGCGCCCACATGAACAAAGTATACGGCACCATGTCGGTGGGTCTGCTTCTGACCTTCGCCGCCGCATGGGCTGTTGGCAACAATGCCGCGATGATGGAAACGCTGTTCACCGGCTTTACCCGTTACATCGTGATGTTTGCCCCGCTGATCATGGTCTTCGCCTTTGGCGCAATGATCAGCCGCCTGTCCGCCGCTGGCGCTCAGCTGTTCTTCTATACCTTCTCGGCTGTGATGGGTGTGTCGCTGGCCTATATCTTCGTGATCTTCACCGGTGTTTCCATCGCACAGACCTTCCTGGTCACCGCCATCGCCTTCGCGGGTCTCAGCCTTTATGGCTACACGACCAAGCGCGACCTTGGACCGATGGGTGCTTTCCTGATCATGGGTCTGATCGGCATCATCGTCGCGTCGATCGTGAACATCTTCATCGGCTCGTCGATGATCCACTTCGCCATCTCGGTGATCGGTGTTCTGATCTTTGCTGGCCTGACCGCTTATGACACCCAGAAAATCAAGACCGACTACATCGCACACGCCCACGCTATGGACAGCGAATGGCTGGCGAAATCCGCGATCATGGGCGCACTCAGCCTGTACCTGGACTTCATCAACCTGTTCATGTTCCTGCTGCAGTTCCTTGGTAACCGCGAGTAATCGGAACACGTTGACGTGCTTTCAGGGCCGGTCCTAGTGACCGGCCCTTTTTTGTTGCGCTAAGGTAAGCCTATGAACTGGTTGTTTGAAAACATTGCGAAGCTCATCCTAAGCCCGCTGCTGACCGCGCAGGCGCTGAAGGTACGGAAGACAGCAACCACGCTTCCCGAGCCGCCCGGACATCGCTTCGGGGCGCAGGGGACCGGTCCCAACCTGTCGCTCATGATCGTAGGCGACAGCTCTGCCTCAGGGGTTGGTGCCCCCCATCAGACCGAGGCCCTATCAGGGCAGCTCGTCAGTGCGCTTGGCACCTCGTATCACGTCAGGTGGCGCCTGCTGGCCCGGACAGGATCGACGACCCGCACCACCCTGCCCCTGTTGAAATCTCAAAAGCCCGAGCAGACCGATATCGTGCTGGTGGTTCTAGGCGTGAACGACGTGACTAGCCAAATGCCGCTGTATCGGTTGCTGGCCTGCCGGGCCGAACTTTACACACTTCTTTTCGAAAAATGGGGTGCGAAGCGCGTGATCGCCACCGGAATTCCTCCGATCGATCGCTTCCCGCTGCTTCCCAACCCACTGCGCTGGGTTCTAGGGCTCCAAGCCCGCCGTTTTGACCACGCACTTGCCGAGCAAGCGGCATCCATGGGGGTGGACTACATGCCCTTCGATGTGCCGCTGACGCCCGAGATGATGGCCGCAGACGGGTTCCACCCGGGACCGAATGCTTATTACCTTCTAGGCCGCAAAGTGGCAGCGCAAATCCTGCACAGGTAGCTACAAACGAAAAAAGCCGCCCCAAAGGGACGGCTCTTTACCCAAAGAATGGCGATCTTACTTGATCTTGCCTTCTTTGTATTCAACGTGCTTGCGCACAACCGGGTCGTACTTTTTGACAACCATTTTCTCGGTCATGGTGCGTGCGTTTTTCTTGGTCACATAGAAGTGGCCGGTATCCGCAGTCGAGTTCAGGCGGATTTTGATTGTGGTCGGCTTCGCCATAACAACAGCTCCTATCGGGCGGGCGCATGCCGCCCGGCGTAAATCTCTGGAACCCGCCTTTTAGCGCCATTCCAACCCGAGTCAACCGCAAAGCAGAGGAATCCCCCAGCCCATACGATTTTCTTGCTGCTAAACTCCTGCTTGGGGCGAAAAACCCGTTTGGCCGAAGAATTAATACGCGCGGATGGCCTGTAAGCCGGATTCTGTCCCGGTGTTGCCACCATGGATGACCATTCCTCTAGACCTGCTGTTACCAACAGGTTCAAGCTGCCAACCCGGATCTGCTCGGGGCAAGACACCCCTGGGGTTACCCCCGCGCGATCCCTATTAGGCATTGCTCCCGGTGGGGCTTGCCGTGCCGCCGCTGTTGCCAGAAGCGCGGTGGGCTCTTACCCCACC
Organism: Aliiroseovarius pelagivivens; assembly: GCF_900302485.1. Taxonomy (NCBI): domain Bacteria; kingdom Pseudomonadati; phylum Pseudomonadota; class Alphaproteobacteria; order Rhodobacterales; family Paracoccaceae; genus Aliiroseovarius; species Aliiroseovarius pelagivivens. The sequence goes on from NZ_OMOI01000001.1 coordinate 2,394,999, forward strand.
GTTTCACCATAACCCGCGCATGCGCAGGCTGTCTGTTCTCTGTGGCGCTTTCCCTCGGGTTTCCCCGGCCGGGCGTTACCCGGCACCGTTGCCTTGTGGAGTCCGGACTTTCCTCGCGTCACGAAGGGGCACGCCCCAACAGTCACCCGCGGTCATCCAGCCATCCGCGCAGAATCGGACTTAGGCGATGAGACCGGGCCGGTCAACGGGGAAGCGTCGGGAAAGGTCAGCTGCAATCCCCATGTCACAGGCATCCAGAGGCCCGTGATGCCAAGGGCGGAAACGCAGACGGAAGGCTTCCAGCAACGGGTCCACCCCATCGGCGACGGGATAGCCAAATTGCGAAAGCAGCTTCAGAAACCGTTCTGGGTTCACCTCGTCAGCCCCGCCTTCAGGCCAGACCGCCAATCCCTGCCGCGCCAAACGTGCCCAGTCAAACCGCCGTCCGGGATCAGATTTCCGCGAAGGGGCCATATCGCTGTGACCAATCACTCCAGTAGAATCAATTGTCCACCGCGTCATGATCCCCGGCAGCAGCGCCTCAAGCGTCGCCATTTGGGGTTCGGAAAACGGGGATGCCCCGTCATTGTCCATCTCGATCCCAATGGAGCGGGAATTGATGTCCTCGTGACCGCCCCAAGACCCTGCCCCCGCATGCCAGGCGCGCATGTCTTCCTGAACCATCTGAAACAGCCGCCCGTCGCGATGGATCAGATAATGCGCAGACACCTCGTATTCGGGGCTGCACAGGCGCTCCAAGGCCTCTTGCGGGTCCGGCATAGCCGTATAGTGCAGAACGATCAAAGACGGCATCAGCCCATCCCGGCGCGGGCCGAAATTCGGGGACGGGTGCGAAATAGGCTGCATCACTCGGTCGAGATGTTCAGCGTATTACCGGGCAAAGGAACAGGTTGCGCAGGAGCGGGAGGCGCGACCGGTGCTGGTTGCGTCGGAGCCGGCACGGTGGCCGGTTCTGTTGTGATGCCGATTGCTTCCAGCTCGGCTGCACTTACGCTTTCGGTCGTCACGGTTGGCGTCGCGGCCACTCCGCGCGCGGCCCGGAACGGTGCCGGATCCCATGCACAGGCGAAACCGTCGCCGTCTGGGTCAATTCCATAGCGGTCCCGCTTTGGGCCGCCGCTCTCGAGAAACGCAATCTGGGCAAAGTCTGCCGAGGTATAGCGCGAGCAATTCCGTCGCGCACGCGCATCACCCGACAGCCCCGAGCGTTGATACAAAGGCTGCCCGACCGAGTTGGTCGTAGACAAAGCAAACTGCACGATCGAAGCCGAATTCCCGGACGGCCGATCCGGAACGGCCTCGGGCTGTACCTGCTGGTAGTTCGCGCGATACCCTTCCAAACGCGCGGCATCGCTTTCGATGCTTTCACGCGCGGACACGGCTGCGAAATCCTGTTCATCGGAAATCCCGGCGGCTTCGGATGCCATGGTTGGCGTTGTATCTACCGAGCTGCCGTCCCCGAAGGCTGACAGGGGTTGCCCGTCGGCATTCACCGCAGCAGCCCGCCCCGCCAAACCATCCGGTGACCGGCTATCCGGCAGAGGCGACACACACCCCGCCATCAGGCCAAGAAGGGCAAGTCCAACAGTGATGCGCATCGCAGGCTCCTTAGGGTTGATGTCACGCCAATCAGGCGCGTTTTACCACCATTTCGAGGGCTTCGCCACAAAGCCGGCGCGTGCCTCGATTTCGTGGGCGATATTCAGCAGGTCGCCTTCTTCCCACGGACGGCCAATCAGCTGCAGTCCAAGGGGCAGACCCTGAGCATCCAGACCAGCGGGGATCGAAATGCCCGGCAGACCAGCAAGGTTCACGGTCACAGTAAAGACGTCGTTCAGATACATCTTCACGGGATCTGCGTCCTTCATTTCACCCAGACCAAAGGCCGCAGACGGCGTGGCCGGGGTCAGGATCGCGTCCACACCCGCAGCAAACACATCGTCGAAGTCTTTCTTGATCAGCGCGCGCACACGGCGAGCGCGGTTATAGTATGCGTCGTAGAAACCCGCCGACAGCACATAGGTACCGACCATTACGCGGCGCTGCACCTCGTCGCCGAAGCCTTCAGCGCGGGTTTTAGCGTACATTTCGTCAATGCCGTCACCGGCGTCCAGCTTGGCGCGGTGGCCGTATTTCACACCATCGTAGCGGGCGAGGTTCGACGAGGCTTCAGCAGGCGCAATCACATAGTAAGCCGGCAACGCGTATTTCGTGTGCGGCAGCGAGATATCGACGATCTCGGCACCTGCGTCGCGCAGCATGTCAGCACCATCGGCCCAGAGCTTTTCGATCTCTGCGGGGATGCCCTCCATGTGGTATTCTTTCGGGATCCCGATTTTCTTGCCCTTGATGTCGCCGGTCAGCATGGCTTCGAAATCCGGAACCGGAATATCGGCAGACGTCGAATCTTTCGCGTCATGTCCGCACATGGCCTCAAGCATGATCGCCGCGTCGCGCACCGACTTGGTCATCGGGCCGGCCTGATCCAGCGAGGATGCGAAGGCCACGATGCCCCAGCGCGAGCAACGCCCATAGGTGGGCTTGATGCCGGTAATGCCGGTGAAGGCTGCAGGCTGGCGGATCGAGCCGCCGGTGTCCGTGCCAGTTGCCGCCAAACACAGGTCAGCCGCAACAGCCGAAGCCGAGCCACCCGACGAGCCACCCGGTGTCAGGTCGCGGTCATCCACTTTCCACGGGTTCACAGCGTTGCCGTAAACCGAGGTTTCATTGGACGAGCCCATGGCGAATTCGTCCATGTTCAACTTGCCCAGCATCACAGTGCCCGCATCCAGCAGGTTCTGGCTGACGGTCGATTCGTACTCCGGCTTAAACCCATCAAGGATTTTAGAAGCCGCCTGCGAAGGCACACCTTTGGTGCAGAACAGATCCTTGATGCCCAGCGGGATGCCGCACATGGCGGGCGCGTCGCCAGCCTGAAGACGCGCATCAGCGGCTTTCGCCTGCTCGCGCGCCAGATCCGGGGTGTTGTGCACGAAAGCACCCAGCGCACCGGCGCCTTCGATTTCGGTCAGGCAGGCCTCGGTGATTTCGGTCGAGGTCACATCACCCTTCCGCAGCGCGTCACGGGCATCGGCAATCGTCAGTTTGTTCAGCTCAGTCATATCCCTGCCCCCTTATTCGACAACTTTGGGAACCGCGAAAAAGCCTTCGCGGGCATCCGGTGCGTTGGACAGGATTTTTTCCGGCATACCGCCATCCGTCACCACATCCTCACGGCGCTTCAGACGCATCGGTGTGACCGAGGTCATCGGCTCGACACCTTCCACGTCTACTTCATTCAATTGCTCGATGAACCCAAGGATCGCATTGAAATTCTCGGCCAGCTCCGGCAGGCGGTCGTCTTCGACCTTGATGCGGGCCAGATGCGCAACCTTGCGCGCGGTTTCGATATCAATCGACATAAGGTGTCTCCGGATGTGTGTGCGCCGTTGCGCGTTGCCTCGTCATTTATCGCGCGGGGCGTCAGGCTGCAAGCCGTGCGGGCCATTGGCGGGGCTCAATCCCGCTTTGCTGCAAAGAAGGTTTTCAAAAGCACCTCGGATTCCTCGGCGGCAAGGCCGTCATAGACTTCCGGTACGTGATGGCATTGCGGATGACTGAAGATGCGCGGGCCTTGCGCCACTCCGCCCGATTTCGGGTCCGCCGCGCCATAATACACCCGCCTGATCCGCGCCGCCGAAATGGCTGTGGCGCACATCGGACAGGGCTCAAGCGTGACGTAAAGGTCATAGCCCGGCAAGCGTTCGGATCCCGCTTTGGCACAGCCCGCGCGGATCACAAGGATCTCGGCGTGTGCGGTGGGATCGTTCAGCTCACGGGTGCGGTTTCCGGCCTGCGCAATCACCTCACCTTCAGGCGAGACCAACACGGCCCCCACAGGCACCTCGCCGCGTGTGGCGGCGGCGCGGGCCTCGGCCAAGGCCGTCTCCATATGGCTTTTAAAACGTGTCATGCCCCTTCATGCCCGGCCCGCCTGCGATTGCCAAGGCTTCCCCTTTCCGACGGCGCAAGGTATGCGGGGGTATGACGGATAAACCCACCCCAGCTGGCGACCGGATCGCCAAGGTTCTCTCGCGTGCAGGCATTGCCAGCCGCCGCGAAGCCGAACGCATGATCGAAGCCGGACGCGTCAGCGTAAACGGCAAGGTGATCGACAGCCCAGCCCTGAACGTGACGCCCAAGGACAAGATCCTTGTGGACGACAAACCCGTGGCCGAGCCCGAGCCGCCGCGCATCTGGCTCTATCACAAGCCGACCGGGCTGGTGACCACGGCGAAGGACGAAAAGGGCCGCGAGACCGTTTTCGACAAACTGCCCGAAGACATGCCGCGTGTGATGAGCATTGGGCGGCTCGATTTGAACTCGGAAGGGCTGTTGCTTCTGACCAATGACGGCGGCGTAAAGCGCAAGCTGGAACTGCCCTCGACCGGGTGGACCCGCAAATACCGCGTACGGGTAAAGGGCAAGCCAACGGACGACATGCTGTCGCCCGTGCGCAAGGGAATCACCGTTGATGGTGAACGGTTCCAACCCATGTCGGTTTCTCTGGATCGGCAACAAGGGGCGAATGCGTGGCTGACCATCAGTATTCGTGAAGGCAAAAACCGCGAGATTCGCCGCGCGATGGAAGCCATCGGCCTGTCGGTGAACCGCCTGCTGCGCGTCAGCTATGGCCCGTTCCAACTGGGCGAATTGAAGTCCGGCGAGGTTGAAGAGATTCGCCAGCGTGTCGTGCGTGAACAGCTGGGCATGGAAGCACCAGAGAAAACCCCGGTACGCAAGCGTGCTGAAATACCGCGCGGGAAACATGGCAGCAAACCGGGCGCCAAGCCCGCATTCAAGGGCACTGGGCGTTCTGGTGGGAAACCCGGCGGGAAACCCGGGCAACGCCCGACTGGCAAAAGCTTTGGTGGCAGCGGGTCACGCGACTGGAACGCGGGCGGCAAACCACAAGGCCGACCGGGTCCACGCAAGAAATAAGACTTAGAGCTTAGAAAAGTGACCCTTGATCCGGGGCGTCTTTCTTGGGCTTTGCTTTGCGGACAGGTTTGGCTGTCGGAGCTGTTGTGACAGGGGCCGACGCGGATCCATCCAGCGTCAAACGGCCATCCGCGAACTCGATCTCTAGCGCCGAGGCTTTGCTGGCCGCGACCTGTGTCGTCACCACATCGCCGTCGCCACGCACGACTGCGTAACCGCGCTTCAGGGTCTCGGTATAACCGAGTGTCTGGCGCATCCGCTCAAGTGCTGCCAGCCGGTCTTTCTGACGCGACACCGCTGACAGATAGGCATTGTCCAGCCGGGCAGATGCGTCCTGAAGCGCTTGATTTCGCTGCTGATTGGCCTGTGCAATGCGCCCAGCATCCAAACGCGCGACCAAGCGGTCGAGGTCGCGTCGATGCTGCGCTGTACCACGCGACAACCCCGGGCCAAGGCGCGTGGTCGCCATGTTCAACCGATCCCGCAGCGGCGCAAGACGTGCAGTCAATGCCCGCGGACGTAGACCGGCAGAAGCTTCGCTTAGCTTCACCCGCCGCGCTTGTGTCATCTGGGTCAGCGCAACAGGCAACTTAAGACCCGCCGTATCCAGTCGCTGGCGCGGTCCATCCAGCAAGCTATCCGCGCGGGGTAACGCGCGAGACAGGTCACGCAGGCGCTGGCTGCGTTGATTGACGCCCTGCTCTAACGCGCGGGTCAGGCGGGTGCCTTGTTCTTCCGTCCACGCCAAAAGCTCCAGCCGCACCGGTACAGCGTGTTCCGCAGCAGCCGTGGGCGTCGGTGCACGCAAGTCGGACACGAAGTCGATCAGCGTCGTGTCGGTTTCGTGTCCCACTGCTGAAATCAACGGAATGTCCGAGGCCGCCACAGCCCGCGCGACACTCTCTTCGTTAAAGCCCCACAGATCCTCGATCGAGCCACCGCCGCGCGCAACGATCAACAAATCGGGGCGTGGCAGTGCTCCGCCCGGCGTCATGCGATTGAAACCTTCAATGGCCGCCGCAACTTGCGGTGCACAGGCATCACCTTGCACCGCGACGGGCCAGATCAGCACTTTACGGGGAAAGCGGTCACGCAACCGGTGCAGAATATCGCGGATAACAGCCCCAGAAGGCGAGGTCACAACCCCGATCACTTCGGGCAGGTAAGGGATCTTTTTCTTGCGTTCAGGCGCAAAAAGACCCTCGGCCGCCAACGCTTTCTTGCGCTTTTCCAACATCGCCATCAACGCGCCTTCGCCCGCGACGACGACGTCATCCACGTTGATCTGGTACTTTGACTGGTTGCCAAAAGTGGTGATCTTGCCCGAGACGATGACCTCCATGCCCTCTTCCGGCATGATCGACAGGCGGCTGACTTGGCCCTTCCAACTGACCGCGGCAATGACCGAGCGGTCGTCCTTCACGTCGAAATACAAGTGACCCGAACGCGCCAACATCACACGGCCGACTTCGCCGCGTACCCGGACGCGACCGAACGCACCCTCGATGGTTTTTTTCACCGCGCCGGAGATTTCGGAAACGGTAAACTCCGGTGCATTTTCACCCGGCTGGGGATCGTCGATCAGGTCCATCTCAGTCTCCTCCACATCCGCCGTCTCCGCAGCTTGTTGCGCAACCAGTCGGGTTGTTCCCCGTTTTCATATGAGCAGCAATCGGTTTGCCCGCGATAAGAACGCCAGAAATATAGAACCACGCGCAAAAAGCGAAGACCAAGCTCATGGTGATATAAACAGGGTCGCCGGTTATGACGCCAGCTAAAGCCACCCCTGCTGAAACCAAACTCGCCATAGCAATGCGGAACTTCGACGCGCCCGGCGGGGGCGGTGGCGCCCAATACGCGTCCGGAGCCGGGTTTCCGAACGTCGCATGATAGAGCGCCTTGGTATGGCTGAACTGATCGGCGAAACGCGCGCTGTCCGTGCTTTGCATACCCGGCTCGTGATGAAGTGGCTTACCCAGAACCGTCTTGCACAGCACGTCCCAATAGTCGCGCGTATAGGTCATGTGCAAATGCCAAACTTTATCGACCACTTCAGACGGCGTGACAGGTTTATCCGAGAGCTGCGACAGAAACAAAAACCGGCGGTATTCTTCGATCGCACCAAGGGTGAATTCGTCGCTCCATTTCTCGGCTATTGCCAGTTTTCGGGAAAATGGAAGATCGGCACCGGGGACGTCAAACTGATGGGCTTGGATGGCGCGCCAAAGGTTTTCGCTCTGCATGCTTGTCGTTGCCTCACTGCTTCTGTATTTCCCTCACAACTAGCATAGGGAGAGCATCCATGAACATCCTCATTCTCGGCAGTGGCGGGCGCGAACATGCGCTAGCATGGGCGGTGATGCAGAACCCGAAATGCGACCGGCTGATCGTTGCGCCGGGCAACGCGGGCATGGCCCAAATCGCGGAATGCGCAAAACTGGATATCGAGGATGGCGGCGCTGTCGCGACCTTCGCACAGGAAAACACCATCGATTTCGTAATCATCGGCCCCGAAGCGCCTTTGGCGAAGGGCGTGGCGGATCGTTTGCGCGAGGCGGGCATCAAGGTGTTTGGACCGTCTGCCGAGGCCGCAAAGCTGGAAGCCTCGAAAAGCTTCACCAAAGAAATCTGTGACGCGGCGAATGCGCCCACCGCAGCTTACGGCCACTTCACCGACGCCGATGCCGCCAAGGCTTACATCCGCGAACAGGGTGCACCCATCGTGGTTAAGGCCGATGGTCTGGCCGCAGGCAAAGGCGTGATTGTCGCGATGGACGTTGAAACCGCACTGGATGCGATTGACGACATGTTTGGCGGTGCCTTCGGCGGTGCGGGCGCGGAAGTGGTGATTGAAGAGTTCATGGAGGGCGAAGAGGCCTCGTACTTCATCCTCTGCGACGGCAAGACCGCGCTGCCCATCGGCACTGCGCAAGACCACAAGCGCGTGGGGGATGGTGATACGGGACCGAACACCGGCGGCATGGGTGCCTATTCGCCCGCCCCGGTTCTGACGGACGAGATCGCGGCCCGCGCCATGCGCGAAATTGTGCAGCCAACCGTGGACGAAATGGCCAAACGCGGAACGCCATATCAGGGCGTGCTTTATGCAGGTTTCATGATCAAGGACGGACAAGCACGGCTGGTCGAATACAATGTGCGCTTCGGCGATCCGGAATGTCAGGTTCTGATGATGCGTCTTGGCGCACAGGCGCTGGACCTGATGCTGGCCTGTGCAGAGGAGCGTCTGCATGAAGCGCAGGTGAACTGGGCCGACGATCATGCGATCACCGTTGTGATGGCCGCGAATGGCTATCCGGGATCTTATGAAAAGGGCTCGGTGATCAACGGGTTGGATGGTCTGCCGGAAGATTCGAAAAACATGGTGTTCCATGCGGGCACGACCGAAGTAGACGGCAAGATTACTGCCTCGGGTGGGCGCGTTCTAAACGTCACTGCACGCGGCGACAGCCTGCAAGAAGCCCGCGACCGGGCCTATGCGATGATCGAGGGCATTGACTGGCCAGAGGGCTTCAACCGCTCGGACATTGGCTGGCGCGCGCTTTAATATTGCGGCGTTTGGTTCGAGTCGTGAGCTTGTAGGGGGCTTTGCCCCCACGCGCCCCTATCGGGGACACGTTCCCCCAGGATATTTCTGGTAAGAAAATTAGGTCAGTCGCAGCGAAGTGCTGCGGCTAGGCTGCTTGGATCGTTGTACTTGCCGATCGGGGCGATCTCGAACTCTCCATCGATCAGGCGCGCTTCCATCACGCGAGACCAGTTGGCGCTGGCGGTGACGACCACGGGCGCTTGGTCAGGGCAGATGCGCACGCCGCCTTCGATGTCGGGGCTGCCATATTTGTGATTGGTCAGCCCCCCCACAGACGCGATTTCTTTGAAGGTGAACGGCGTTTGTGTCGCATCCACGGTCACCAGCCGCAAACGACGCGCAAGGTGGGGGCGGTCAACATAGGCGATCTCGGCTTCTCCATCGCCATTGAAATCGGCAATCCCGGCCACGGCCAGCCAGCGGTGGCGGGTGCCAATTGGGGCGTTGCTGCCAAGCATGGTCAGTGAACCGTCGTGCAACCCGTAGATGCGGACCATCGCGCCGGTGTTGTCACCACTGAAAACCGTCACGACTTCAGGGGCGCCATCGCCGTCAAAGTCGTGCAGGCGTGGGGTTGTGTCTTCGAAGACGCCTCCGGAAACGCGCGCCAAAACACGGGTACCGTCGTTCAGCGTGACTTCAAGCGCGCCGTGCTCTCCGCCGGGCACAGCACCATGCCCATAGCGGTCCGTCGGTTCGGTATAGCGCGCGGAGGCAATGTCGGCCGCAGCGGGTGCGGCCAGACAGAAGGAAATGAGAGCGGCTTTAACGCCGCGCATCAGATCTGTTTTTCAGGCATATGAACGACAAGGCCATCAAGTTCATCGGTAACTTTGATCTGGCAAGTCAGACGTGAACGCGCCGCGTCGGGCTCGAACGCGAAATCCAGCATGTCTTCTTCCATGGCATCCTTCGCAGGGATTTTTTCGATCCAAGCGTTGTCTACATAGACATGGCAGGTCGAGCAGGCGCAGGCGCCGCCGCAATCTGCTTCGATGCCGGGGACGTTGTTGTCGCGGGCGCCTTCCATGACGGTCAGGCCGGGGGCAACGTCCACGACATGTTCGGTTCCGTTGTGCTCGATATAGGTGATCTTCGCCATGTGGCCTCTTCCTTTCTGGCGTGTCGCGCACGGCACGGCGGGCTTCCCACCGGTCGCACAGCTTACGGCTGTTCATTCGACAGACCAGATAACAACGATGTCGCCTTTTTTCGAGCCTAAAAGCGGCGAAAAATGTCGCGAGGCTCTTACAAGCCCGGATAAGGGCACAAAAGCAAACCCACCCGGAGCTCTCCGGATGGGTTTTCAACTTGATTAGAAGGAACCAATTGGTTCGTTCAGAATAGACCCACGACGAATTCGGCAACAGCCAGCGTGAACGGATCAATCTGCATCAGCCAGGCGCCAGCTTTCTCGATCGCGCCACCTTCGGCGAGGCTTTCCAGCCGCGTCGTGTAGCTTGAAAGACCGACCTGACTGACAAGTATCCCTTTGAACAGAACAAATCCGACAAGAACGAGCAGAATCGCACGCAGCGGAAAGCTGTGACTTTTCAAATGTGTTTCCTGTGGAACCAGAAGCCCGTCACGTTCCACCAAGTGGACATAGCCCCGAGCTAGTTTAGTATGACGGCGATCAATTTGCCGTACGCGTTTTCGAAAATCTCTTACTTGAGTTTCGGCCATGGTCAACTTCCCCTAGTTGCAGAGCCCATTAATAATTAAGCAGCAATTGTCAGATTAAAGCAAATTTGTGGCAAATGCTAGGAAACCTATTGTTTCCCGCCACAATTTCATCACTTTTTCCGCAAAATCAATGTGGTCCAGTCCCCAATCTCATCACGTTTCACAAGATCGAACCCGTTTTGATTGTAGCTCTCAAGCACTTCATCAGCCTGAGGATTAAGAATCCCCGATAGGATCGCATAACCATTTTGACCGATGTTTTGCCCCATATCCGGAGCCAATCCGATCAAGGGGCCTTTCAAAATATTGGCGAAAACAAGATCGAACGGAGCCTTCGATGAAATATCGTCTGCTCCAAACCCTGCAGCTTCAATACAAGCCACACGGTCTTCAAGCGCATTGGCCGACACATTGGCGCGGGCAACATCCACAGCAACCTCGTCAATGTCGCTTGCGATCACGGGATTGGGCCAAATTTTGGCCGCCGCCATAGCAAGAACGGCCGTGCCGCAGCCAATATCCGCTACGTTTTCACCCTCAAAGCCGTCCTGCACCAGATGATCCAAAGCGCGCAGACAGCCCAAAGTGGTGCCGTGATGCCCGGTTCCGAAAGCCATCGCCGCATCAATCAGCAGCCCGATCTTGTCGTCTGGCAGGGATGCAGCGTCGTGGCTGCCATAAACGAAAAAGCGTCCTGCCTCGACCGGAGCCAGTTCGCGTTTGACATGCGCGACCCAATCGACCTCGGGCAACTCGGACACGGTGAAATCATTGGCACCATGCATGGCCGCCAAAAGCGCAAGACCTGCCGCATCGGGTTCTTCGACGAAGTAGCCCCCGACCTCCCAAATGCCGCTGTCATCTTCAATTTCGAACACACCTACGCCCGTGGGTTCCGGCACAAGGTTTTCCATCGCGGCCCCAAGGGCTTCGGCGGCATCTTGTCCATCAAGGGTGGTCAAAGCGGTCCAGGTGGGCATGTTGTGTCCTTTCAAACAAGCCCTTGTGCCCTAGCGCCCTGATCTAGGCGGGTCAAGCGTCGGGCAGTGGCGCGTCTGCACTTGCCGTGCTGCGCCATGCCTCGATCTGGGCGGCGACCTCTTTCATATGTGCGTCGCTGTTGAAGGCCGTTTTCTCGATCGGACAATAATCATAGGCGTCGATCAACAGCAGCATACCTTGGTCGGTCACAAGCACGCCTTCCATATGGCTCCACGAGATCAGCACCTCGTAGCCCGGATGCGAAACACGCATCCCCAGCGGAGACACTACGATCCGTGCGACCCCTTCGCGCATGCGCGATCTGCTGAGTGTCTTCTGATATGACTTCTGGCTGTGCCGGATAACAAGCAGTCCGGCGCCCATCAGCAACATGAAGGACAGAAAGGTCCACATGCTTGCATCACTGGCGAACGCGACAATGGCTGAAATACCCACGAACGCGGCGATCAGGATAATCGTTCTGACCTGCCTGCCCCACCCATCTGCGCGCCGCCGCCGTTCAGCAGAAAGAGCGCGCAGGGCATAGTCGATGTCGATCGCATCGAAACGCGAGTAAAACTCTAGATTGGTGCTCAAATCAGATCTCTTGAATAAAAACAGGATACAAAACCAACGCCCACCATAAGGCGAACGCGATCACTGTGTCAGATTGCAGATGATCCGGCGAGTAAGGAAAATCCGACCCTGTCAGGACACGCAGTTTCCCGCTTATCCCGGTGCGCGCGCCAACCTTTGGGTCAGAATCGTTTCATTGCCTTTTTCGGGGTGGCGCGGGATCAAGAGGGCCAAGGCAAGCGAAACACTCGCCATTGCTGCTGCCAGCCCGAACACCGCACCGGGTGATACCACCCATAGATATCCAAGAAGCGCTGGCAGGAAGACCGCCGCAATATGGTTGATGGTAAAGGCAACCGCCGCCGTGGGGGCGATATCTTGCGGATCTGCGATCTTCTGGAAATAGGTCTTCAGGGCGAAGGCCAGCGCGAAGAACAAATGATCCAGCACGTAAAGCGTCGCGGCCAAAACCACTCCCCAACCGAAATAGTAAATCCCGCCATAGGCCAGGAACACGCAGATCAGGCCGACATATTCGAACGCCAACGCGCGACGTTCGCCCCATTTGGCCACGGCCTTGCCCATGAGGGGAGCAAAGAAAATGTTCGCGACATAGTTGATCAGGAACAGCGCCGTCACTTCGTGCACTTCAAAGCCGAAACGCTCGACCATCATGAAGGCGGCGAAAACAATGAAGATCTGACGCCGTGCGCCAGCCATGAATTGCAGCGCATAGTACAGCCAGTACCGGCGCCGCAACACGAACTGCTTCAGCTGAGGCTCGGGACTTTCGAACTGCGGATAGGCGAAGAAGGCAAAGACTGCGATGGCAAGCGTGGTGCCACCTGCGATCATATAGACAAGGTTATAGCTCAGATCGAAGGTCTTCCACGTCAGCACCAAAAGACCATAGCTGACCAGCGCCGCCGCCGACCCGATGGACATGATCCAGCCCAGCATCTGCGGGGCTTTTTTCTTGTCGATCCACTGCAATTGAAGCGACTGGTTCACCGTTTCGTAATAGTGAAACCCGATCGAGCTGAGCATGGTGACGGTCAGAATACCGCCAAAACTTGGAAACCAGGCCGTGATCGCGGTCGCCGCGCCCAGCATGCCCAAAGACACAACGCCAAGCACCTGTTCGCGAAACAGCATCAACAGGGCAATGACGCCGATGGCCAGAAAGCCCGGTATCTCGCGAACGGTGTGCAGCCAACCGATCTCGACACCCGTGAAATCGGCGGCCTCGATCACGAAGTTGTTCAGAAGGGCCGACCACGTGAAGAACGCAATCGGCATCCCGGCTGCCATCAGCATCAAAAGAAAGATGGGGCGACGCCAGATCGGCAAATCGCGGGCATCGGCAAGGGGCATAATTACGTGTCTCATAAGCCTGCCTTACGCCTGAACTTGGGGTTTTGCGAGTGATAAACGTATTCACGCATGCAGATGCGTTTCTGACATAGGTCAAGGTGGCGCGCGCCGATGACGCTAAAACTGCGCCAACTTGAAGGAGCCCCCAATGGACATCGTCCCCCTGATCGACCGCATCGGAGAGAACCCGACCGCCGCATTGTTCGGCCTGATCACAGGCATCGTGTTTGGCGTTTCGGCCCAGCGCTCGCGCTTTTGCCTGCGCGCCGCCGCGGTCGAATTCGCACGGCGCATGATGGACAGCTCGGTCGCGGTGTGGCTTCTGACCTTCTCGACCGCGCTTGTCTGGGTGCAGGGTGCAACGATGCTGGGCCTGATGCGCCCCGAGGACGCGCGTATGATGGCTGTCACCGGCAGCTGGTCGGGCGCGATCATCGGCGGCTTGTTGTTTGGTGTCGGCATGGTTCTGGCGCGCGGCTGTTCAGGTCGACTGCTGGTTCTGGCGGCAACGGGAAACCTGCGGTCCGTCGTATCCGGCCTGATCTTCGCCGTAGTCGCCCAGATGAGCCTACATGGCTGGCTGGCGCCGACGCGCGACTATCTTGCCCGCCTATGGATGACCGATGGCGGGGCGAATGTGAACTTGCTGACCATGGTCGGCGCACCTGACTGGGCCGGTCTGGCCCTTGGACTTCTCACTGCTGTTTTGGCCCTTGTGATTGCCCGCAAGGCAGGTCTTGGCCCGCGCCGCCTGATCTTTGGGTCGGGTGTCGGTTTTGCCGTCGCCCTTGGCTGGGTCCTGACCTATCAACTGTCACTTGCCGCATTCGAGCCAGTTTCTGTGACTTCGGCCACATTCTCGGGTCCGTCCGCAAACACACTGATGTTCTTCCTTGTCTCAAACCCAGTTCTTGAATTCGACGTGGGCCTTGTACCCGGTGTGGTGATCGGGGCCTTCGCCGCCAGCTGGCTGACCAAGGAATTCAAGTTCCAGGGGTTCGAGAACGAGGCAAACATGCGCCGCTCGATGACAGGTGCGGTCCTGATGGGGTTCGGCGCGATGCTGGCCGGTGGCTGCGCAATCGGCGCCGGCGTCACCGGAGGCTCCATCTTCGTCGGCACTGCATGGCTTGCGCTTTTGTGCATGTGGATTGGGGCAATGGTGACAGATGCGTTGGTGGATCAACGCGGAGCAGTTGGAGTGGCTGCGGAATAATGCCGTACAGGCCAGCTTCAAGCAGCTGGCCTGATGATGCCATTCGTATATGTGCGAAGCCCAAAAGGCTTAGCGAAAGGTCACCAGATACACGCCCGTAATCACAAGCAGTGCGCCCAAGACCTTTCCCCATGTCAGCGCACTTGCGGGCACGCCGAACATACCGAAATAGCCAAACACCATTCCTGCCAAAACTTGCCCCGAGACAAGTAGGACAAAAAACGCGCCGATCCCGATCTTCGGAATAAGGTAGCTTGATCCAATGATCATACCCGCGCTCATTACCCCAGCGGTCAGCAGCCAAAGGGGCAAGGTGCCAATTTTCTGAAACTGCTCGGCCCGGCTTCCCGTTGCAACGGCGATGGCAATCGACGACGCCAGCGCAATTGCGAAGAATGGGACATTGGCCATCGGCCCGGACCCCAGAATTCTTGCAGTTTGTGTAATCATCGGAAGATAAATAGAAATAATTGCGCCCATGAGCAGCGCTAAACCAATCAGATGTATCGACATATTCCCTCTCACCATAATGAAATACGGGGAGTGTATCATCCATCCGCCAAATCACCGAATTTCAGCACTTGAGCTTAGCTTTCACTCCGTAAAATTCTGCGGGTCGATATCCACCGACACCCGCATACTCCGTTTGATCAAGAACCGCTCCGCCTGAGAGATGCCGCCATCGACGTGTACAACATGCGATCCTGCCAATCCTCCTGACATGATGCTGTCAGGAGCCCTCCGGTAAACTGCCTCAAACATCAGAGGGAGAGCCAACATGCTACACGTAGAACGCACCCGCGACATCAACGCCACCCCCGAGGCCATCTGGACCATGCTCGGCCGCTTCATGCATATCGACGAAATCGCGCCAGCCGTTACGCGTGTGGACGCCCTGACAGCCGGCAGTATTGGTATAGGCGCCCGACGTCGCTGTCATTTCGACAATGGCGGCGCGATGGTGGAAGAGGTGACAAGCTGGACACCCGGCAAGGGCTATAGCGTCACCGGATCAGAACTGGACCCAATACCCCTGCAAGCGCTGGAAGCCGAGATCAGGATCGAGCCGACCGCAAATGGTGGGACCAAAGTCGTCTGGTCCACCGATTTTAGGGTCAAATACGGCCCTCTGGGCTGGCTGCTTGGGCAGCTGATGATGAAGCCGATGATGGGCAAAGTGATTGAGGCGAACTTGGAGGGATTAGCTGGGGAGGTAGGCAGAGCTTAACCAGCGCTCCGTTCATCCACTGGGCAGTGCCATTCTTGACACAGGTATTGCCAGTCGCATGTACTTCCAGAATGAAAAGCCCAATCGCCGTAGGCGCTGCACTGATACAATTCGTTCTGGGAGGTATGCTGCTTCAGCCTGCTCTCAGTATGCCATTTGATAAGGACGCCCTTTTTCTGCTTTTTCTGCCGGGCCTGCTTTTTGCAGCAAGCGGCGTCACCCTGATCGTAAAGGCGCCAAGACCCGGCGAGTACGGGAAAGCCTGGCTCTGCATTTTTGCATTCGTGGTGCCGTATATCGTGACGCTGCCCATGGTGCCCATCATGTTTCACGTTATCGCGCGGTGAAATTGCCCTTCCGCAAGGAAAACGCACAGCGTGGCTCAATAAAAACTCTGCGGATCGATATCCACCGACACCCGCATATCGCCCTTGATCTGGAACTGAGCGAGCCAGCGTTTAAGCGCAGCTTGGATGGGGGCGGTTTTCTCGGCCTTCACAAGCAAACGCACGCGGTGGCGGCCACGGACACGCGCGATAGGGGCTGGGGCGGGTCCGAAAAGCTGCGCGCCGATTTGGTGAAGCGGCTCGGACCTTCGGGCCATCTCGGCCCCCAGATCAAACACGGCTTGGATATCGGGCGAGGACAGGACGATCCCCGCAAGACGACCGTAAGGCGGCACGCCAGCGGCTTGGCGTTCGCTGGCCTCAGCGCGCCAGAACCGCTCTTCTTCTCCCGCCAAGATGGCGCGGATCACCGGGTGTTCGGGCTGGAAGGTTTGCAGAAGCGCCACGCCCGGCGTTTCCGCCCGCCCTGCCCGTCCCGCGACTTGCCGGATCAATTGGAAGGTACGTTCGGCGGCACGCAGGTCTGATCCTTGCAGGCCAAGGTCGGCGTCGATCACCCCGACCAAGGTTAGCTTGGGGAAGTTGTGCCCCTTGGCAACCAGCTGCGTGCCGATGATGATGTCGGCCCCGCCCTCGGCGATCAGCTCGATCTGCGCTTTCAAGGCCCGCGCGGACCCGAACAGGTCCGATGACAACACCGCGACACGAGCATCGGGGAAGCTTTCACGAACCTCTTCGGCCAGACGTTCAACGCCGGGACCAACAGGGGCGAGCTTGCCCTCGACTTCGCATTCTGGGCAGGCGTCTGGCATCGGTTTCGTCTCGCCGCATTGGTGGCAGACCAGACGTTTTTGGAACCGATGTTCCACCATGCGTGCGTCGCAGTGATCGCACCCTATCTGGTGTCCGCAGGCACGGCAGATGGTGACGGGCGCATAGCCGCGACGGTTGATGAACAGAAGCGATTGCTCTCCCTTTGCAATGCGCAAATTCACGGCTGCTTTCAGCGTAGGTGAGATCCAGCTTTGCGACGGTAGATCTTCCTGCCGCATGTCAATCGCGCGCATGTCAGGCATGACGGCGGGACCATAGCGGCTGGTCAACTCGATGCGTTTATACTTACCCGCCTCGCAATTAGCCCAAGTCTCCAGCGACGGCGTTGCCGAGGCCAGCACCACCTGCGCATGGCAAATGGATGCCCGCATCACCGCCATATCCCGCGCGGAATATAGCACCCCGTCTTCCTGTTTGTATGAACTGTCATGTTCTTCGTCGACGATCACCAGCCCAAGGTCGCGGAACGGCAGATAGAGCGCAGACCGCGCGCCAACCACAAGCGAGGCGTCCCCTTGTCCGACCATCCGCCAGCAACGGCGGCGTTCCGTCATAGTGACGCCGGAATGCCATTCGGCGGGGCGGGCGCCAAAGCGTTCCTCGACCCGTTTCAAGAACTCGGCGGTCAGGGCAATCTCGGGCAGAAGCACCAGTGCTTGCCGGCCTTTGCGCAGGCAGGCGGCAACGGCTTCCAGATAGACCTCTGTCTTACCCGCGCCGGTGACGCCACGCAGAAGCGTGGTTCCATAGCGTCCTCCCCGGACCCCATCGGTCAGCTGTTTGGCCGCGGCGGCCTGATCTTCGGTCAGTTCTTTACTGGGGAGTGAGGGGTCAAGCCGCGGATAAGGCATATCGCGCGGCGTATCTTCTTCGCGGATCGCGCCCAGCTTAACCAAGCCTTTCACAACGGACCCGCTGACGCCCGCCAGATCGGCCAGCTCTTTCTGCGTGAACCCAACGCCGGGCTGGTCCATCAGCACGTCCATCACCTTGGCGCGTGCATCGGTCAGGCGGTTGGGACGATGACCCGAGGCCTTCAGCACCTTGCGCATCGAGGGCGGGTCAGACAGCCCCGGCGCGCGGGTCGCAAGGCGCAGCATTTGCGCCATCGGGGTCAGGGTATAGTCGCCCACACGGGTCAGGAACTCGGCCATCTCGGATCGCATGGGTGCGACGTCCAGCACCCGGATCACGGCGCGTAGCTTTGAGGCGTCAAAGCCCCCCTCGCCCGGTCCCCAGACGACACCCAACACTTTGCGCGGGCCAAGCGGCACTTCGACATAGTCGCCCTGCACGCAGCCCCCTTCGGGCGCGCGATATGTCAGGATTCGGTCCAGCGGCTGGGCGGTCAGCACGCCGACCCTTGCACCTGCTGGAAACTGCTCGATGTCACTCATAAGGTCAGATTCCCAGTCGTCGGACTTAGCATAAGGGCTTTCTGCTCGCGCGCCCATGGGGTAAGAGAGCGCAAACGCAAACTTCCGCAGGATACGCGCACATGAAATTCTTTGCAGATACCGCCGACATCAACGCCATCAAGGAACTGAACGACCTTGGCATGGTAGACGGTGTGACCACCAACCCCTCGATCATCAAAAAATCGGGCCGCGACATCATCGAGGTCACGAAAGAGATCTGTGACATCGTAGACGGTCCCGTCTCGGCTGAAGTCACCGCCATCGACGCCGAAACGATGATCGCTGAAGGCCGCAAGCTGGCCAAGATCGCCGACAACATCGCCGTCAAAGTGCCGCTGACATGGGATGGCCTGAAAGCCTGTAAAACCCTGTCGGATGAAGGCACCATGGTGAATGTGACCCTGTGCTTCTCGGCCAACCAAGCGCTGCTGGCAGCGAAAGCTGGCGCGACCTTCATCTCGCCCTTCATCGGCCGTCTGGACGACATCAACCTTGATGGCATGGAGCTGATCGAAGACATCCGCACCATCTATGACAACTACCTGTTCGACACGCAGATCCTGGCCGCCTCGATCCGCAACGTGAACCACATGAAAGACGCCGCTTTGGTTGGCGCGGACGTTGCTACGGCTCCGCCCTCGGTCATTCAGGCGATGGCGAAACACGTCCTGACCGACAATGGTCTGGACGCTTTCCTGGCCGACATCAAAGCCGCAGACATCAAGATCCTGTAAGCAGGTCTTGCACATATGCATGTGACGAGGGGGCCACGGCCCCCTTTTCTATTTCTGCCGCAGGTCCAATTTTCGCCCATTGCGCGGCCGATTGATGTAATATCGACAAAACGAAAAGAAACATCGAGGCAGCCATGAGCAGTTCCCCGGCACTGGATGACGATCTGCGCGCGCATCTGATCGCGCAACCCGAGATTATTTTGAACGACCAAGACATCATGAACGCCTTGGTCACCGCGCATGAACGTCAGATGGGCACGAATATCGTCGACC
Organism: Aliiroseovarius pelagivivens; assembly: GCF_900302485.1. Taxonomy (NCBI): domain Bacteria; kingdom Pseudomonadati; phylum Pseudomonadota; class Alphaproteobacteria; order Rhodobacterales; family Paracoccaceae; genus Aliiroseovarius; species Aliiroseovarius pelagivivens. Next base: position 2,414,295 of record NZ_OMOI01000001.1, read on the forward strand.
TGCGCGGCGCGGCCATGGACCGGCTGAGCAATCGGCTGGACCGACTTGAAGACACGCACCGCTCGGTTATCGCGGCGGCTTATGAAAATGTCTCGGGTGTGGCGCTGATCCACCGTGCCGTGTTGCGCATGCTGGACCCCGCCGACTTTGCTGCCTTCATGCAAGATCTTGATGGCGATGTTACCGAGACCCTGAAACTCGATTGCATACGCCTTGTTTTGGAAACCGTGCAGGATGCGACGGATGCCGCGCTCAGCCGACTGGGGCCCGTCATTTCCACCACACCTGCTGGGTTTATCGAAGACTATCTGGGGCAAGCGGCCGGCCCTGACCGGCGCAAAGTCTTCCTAAGACAAGTGCAAGAAAAAGACCCCGATATCTACGGCGATTGCGGTTTCTGGATTCGGTCCGAAGCCTGCATCGTCTTGGATCTGGGCGAAGGCCGACTGCCCGGCATGCTGGTCATGGGCACCGAAGACTTGACCCAATTTCGCCCCGGACAAGGCACGGATCTGCTGGAATTTTTCGGTGGCGTCTTTGAACGCTCGATGCGCCGCTGGCTGTCATGAGTGGCGGGGGCTCGTTGCATATCCCCCCCGGAACACGGGACGCGCTGATCCTGTTTCTGGACCAGAAGCGGGCACTTGATGCAGCGTCCGAGAACACGATCAAAGCCTATCGAGCCGATATCGGTGGATTTCTAGCCTTTATGGCCACCCATCTGGACGGCGAGGCCGGGCGCGGCGCGTTAGCGCGTGTGTCGATCAGCGACATGCGGGCATGGATGGCATCCGAACGCGGTCGCGGCGTCAGCACGCGCAGTTTGGCCCGGGCTTTGTCCGCGGTCAAAAGCTTCTATAGCTGGCTAAGCGAACAAGATGGGTTTGACGCAACAGCCGTCCTGTCCACACGAAGCCCTAAATTTGCAAAGAAACTGCCCCGCCCACTTTCGCCGGACGCCGCACAGGCCGTGCGTGATATCGCCCCCTTGCAATCGAGACACGACTGGGTCGGCGCACGAGACCTTGCGGTCGTGACCCTTCTTTATGGTTGTGGACTTCGCATATCCGAAGCTCTGAGCCTGACGGGTGCCGACGCGCCCCTGAACGAGGTTCTGCGCATTCGCGGCAAGGGCAACAAGGAACGGCTGGTGCCCGTTTTGCCTGCGGCCCGCGACGCGGTCGAGGCATATCGCACTCTTTGCCCCCACCCCGAAGCCCCGGAACTTCCGCTGTTTCGAGGCGTGCGCGGCGGGGCTTTGAACCCGCGACAGGTGCAGTTGATGATGCAGCAGGTGCGCCTGCAATTGGGGCTGCCGGCCACCGCCACGCCCCATGCGCTGCGCCACAGCTTTGCCACGCATCTGTTGGCCTCGGGCGGAGATCTACGCGCCATTCAAGAGCTTCTAGGCCATGCCAGCCTGTCAACCACGCAGGGCTATACGGCGCTTGATACATCGAAGCTGGTCGAAGTTTATAACGCCGCCCATCCTCGCGCCTGACACACGCCCAGACACGCCACAGTTTTTCGCCTTTCCACCTGAGCGGTTTTCCGGCACAAAGCGCGGATGAATATCCAGACCAAAGCCCTGCTCGTCCATCTGCTGACCGCTACCGGAGCCGTTTTCGCCATGCTGGCAATGCTGGCCGCCGTAGACGAGAAATGGGGACTGATGTTCCTGTGGCTTGTGGTTGCCTTCATCGTAGACGGTATCGACGGCCCCTTGGCACGCAGGTATCAGGTCAAGGTCAACGCGCCGCAATATGACGGCGTGTTGATGGACCTGATCATCGACTATCTGACGTATGTGTTCATCCCCGCCTATGCGCTTTTCAAGTCCGGCCTCATGCACGGGTGGACCGGCTGGTTCGCGATCATCGTGATCACCTTTGCCAGCGTCGTGTACTTCGCAGATACGCGGATGAAGACCAAAGATAACAGCTTCTCGGGCTTCCCCGGCTGCTGGAACATGGTCATCTTGGTGCTGTTCGCGACCGAGCCTAATTTCTGGGTCATGACCGCGCTGGTGACCGCCATTGCGATCGCCATGTTCCTGCCCCTGAAGTTCATCCACCCCGTGCGCACCGAGCGCTGGCGCTCTGTCAGCCTACCGATGGCCTTGGCGTGGACTGGTTTTGCAGGCTGGGCGGCTTGGGTCGATTTCCACCCGGAAAGCTGGGCGCATTGGGGATTGGTTGTAACGTCGATCTACCTGCTGGGAGCAGGGATCGCGCAGCAGATCATTCCAGAAAAAGCCTAAGCGGCTAAGCAATACCCTGCCGGACGTGAAACACGTTTCACTCTTTCAACCTCTCGGGCATTGCTGCGCAATACCCTGCCGGATGTGAAACACGTTTCACTCTTTCCAGCGCTTCAGGGCTTCTTCGTCGTTTACTTTGGCGTCAACCCAATCGGTTTCGCCATCCTTGGTGAATTCTTTTTTCCAGAATGGCGCGCGGGACTTCAGATAATCCATCAGAAACTCTGCCGCTTCAAAGGCCGCCACACGGTGCGCCGAGGCTGTGACCACCATCATGATCTGATCACCGGGTCGTAGCGGGCCGTGGCGGTGGATCACAAGACAATCCGCCAATGACCAGCGGCGCGTGGCCTCGTCCACGATGGTCGCTATCGCCTTTTCCGTCATGCCGGGATAGTGCTCGATTTCCATCCGATCCAGCGTGCCGGCCTCGTCCCGAACCACGCCGGTAAAGCTGACAACCGCGCCCAGATCGCTGCGACCCTGCGCAAAGCCGTTAAGCTCTGCCCCCTGATCGAAACTGTCAGTTTGAACGCGAACGGTCATCTTAACCACCTGTCATCGGTGGGAAAAACGCCACCTCGCGCACGCCGTCGAGCGGAGCATCGAATTCCGAAAGCTCCTGATCCAAAGCAACGCGCAACGCCGACAAGTCTTCGAAGGCCGCGGCATAGCGGGGCTCGCGGGCACGCAGTTCGTCGATCAGTTCGGCAACCGTTGTCGCAGAAGTTTCAACCCGTTCGCGCGGCTCGCCAATCCGTTCACGCACCCAAGCGAAGTACATCACGTCAATCATGAATTGTCCTCTTTCAGGTGGGGCTGTGCCTTACGGAAATAGTCCCAGCCGGTGATCAGCGTCAGCAGGCCTGCAATCCACAACAGCCACAGACCAATTCGTCCTGACCAGATGGTTGCATGGAAATAGCCACGAAGCCCATTCACGTCTTCAACCTCGCCCATCAAGATTTGATTGACCAGATCCGCGTCCATTCCGAACGATCCCATGCCAAAATGATGTTCGAATATCCCGCGCGAGAACAAGACCGCGATTGCCACCATCTGCGCGGTGGTTTTCCACTTGGCCAGCTTGGTCACTTTCAACGTGCCCGCCGTATCCCCCAAGAACTCGCGCAACCCCGAGACAAAAACCTCGCGAAACAGAATCACCGTGGCAGGCAGCACAAGCCAAGGCGTCCAATAGACATCCGAGTAGCCGACGATCACCATCAGCGCGATCACAACCATCGCCTTGTCGGCAATGGGATCGAGCATCGCGCCCATCTTGCTTTCCTGCTTCCATTTGCGCGCCAGATAGCCATCCAGCCAATCCGTTGCCGCCGCCGTCAGGAACAAGATTAGCGCAAGCCAATCCGCCAGAGGCCGCGAAAAATACAGGAACATGATCGCCACGGCCGGGGCTGCAATTAACCGCGACAGGGTCAGGATATTAGGCAAAGTCCATTTCATAGTGTTTTCAATACCGTGTCAGGCCTTGTCATGGAAGAAGCCATAGATGGTTTCTGCAAGAGTTTCTGAAATCCCATCTACCGCCTTCAAATCTTCAAGCCCGGCGCGTCCAACAGCCTTGGCCGATCCGAAATGCTGTAGCAGGGCGCGTTTGCGGGTGGCGCCGACGCCTGGTACTTCGTCCAACGGGGTCGCTCCCTGAGCTTTGGCGCGCTTGGCGCGGTGGGTGCCGATGGCAAAGCGGTGCGCTTCGTCACGCAGGCGCTGCACGAAGTACAACACTGGATCATTACGCTTCAGCGCAAAGGGGCGCTGGCCACGACGGTGGAACTCTTCCTTACCATGATCGCGGTCCACACCCTTGGCGACGCCGATCATCGGAATATCGGTGACCCCCAGTTCTTCCATGATCTCGTGTACGGCGCTGACCTGCCCGGCGCCGCCGTCGATCAACAGAAGGCCGGGCCACTGCTCGCCTTCGCGGTCGGGATCTTCTTTCAACAAACGTTTGAAGCGGCGGGTCAGAACCTCTTTCATCATCCCGAAATCGTCGCCCGGCGTCAGGTCATCGCCCTTGATGTTGAACTTGCGATACTGGCTTTTCATGTACCCTTCGGGACCAGCCACGATCATCGCTCCGACCGCATGTGCGCCTTGAATATGCGAGTTGTCATAGACCTCGACCCTATGGGGCGGTCCATCCAGACCGAATGCCTCGGCCATGCCATCCAGAAGCCGCGCCTGCGTCGCGGTTTCCGCCATTTTGCGGGCAAGACTCTCGCGCGCGTTGCGTTGGGCATTGGCGACCAGCTCGGACTTCTCGCCGCGTTGGGGGACCGACAGTTCCACTTTGCGTCCCAGCTTCTCGGTCAGCGCCTCGGCCATCAGGTCCAATTCATCCAACGGGTCCGACAGAAGGATCAACCGCGGAGGGTCTTTCTGGTCATAGAACTGCCCGACGAAGGCCTGCAACACTTCGCCCGTCCCGGCCCCCGCGCCGGTGCGCGGATAGAAATCACGGTTGCCCCAATTCTGATTGGCGCGGATGAAGAAGACCTGCACACAGGCCTGACCGCCCTCCATATGAAGCGCGATCACATCGGCCTCGGTCACGCCGCGCGGGTTGATCCCCTGGCTTTGCTGAACCTGCGTCAACGCGCGGATCCGGTCACGCAAGACGGCGGCCTTTTCGAACTCCATCGATTCCGAGGCCGCCTGCATCTCGGACGCAAGGTTTTCCTGCATCTTTGTCGTGCGCCCCGATAGAAAATCCACCGCGTCCTGCACCAGCGTGCCATAGCCTTCGGCATCAATCTTGCCCACACACGGTCCCGCGCAGCGTTTGATCTGATACTGCAAACATGGGCGCGAGCGCGCGTCGAACGTGGCATCCGTACAATTGCGCAGCAGGAATACTTTCTGCAGCTGGTTCAGCGTCCGGTTCACCGCGTCCGCGCTGGCAAAGGGGCCAAAATACTGACCTTTCTCTTTGCGCGCGCCGCGGTGCTTCTTGATCTGTGGAAATTCATGCCCGGTCAGAAGGATATTCGGGAAGCTCTTATCGTCGCGCAGAAGAACGTTGAAATGCGGCTTCAATTGCTTGATCAGGTTTTGTTCAAGCAGCAGCGCCTCGGTTTCAGTCCGCGTGGTCAGAAACATCATCGAGGCTGTCTGGCTGATCATCCGCGCAATCCGCGCGCTATGCCCCGTCGGCTTGGCATAGTTCGACACACGCTTTTTCAGACTGCGTGCCTTTCCGACATACAGAACCCGCCCCTTGGCATCGAGCATCCGATAAACGCCGGGCGAATTATCAAGCGTTTTCAGGTAAGACTGGATCACCTCGTGTCCGGTCTGAACCGGCGTCTCAACCTGAGATGTGTCCTGCTTATCGCGCGTCATGGGGCATCTTTCTTGATTCTCTATCCCGCTGCAATCTTATCGTTTCGGATACAAGAGAAAACATGCCCACAGAATCTGTGGATAAGTCTGAGGACATGTTGTCTGCTCATGGGATTTTTCGTTGTTTTTAGCCGCTTTCCTCGAACTGCCTATTTTTTAGGCACACCCATAACCCTTTGTTTTCAAACAAAAGAAATATGTACTTTCTGTAAACATGTGAAATCATTGCGAAAAATACAGATCTAGGGATGGAATTGCTTCACAGGTGCACAACTTCCGCTAGGGCAGGCTGGTAATCCCCGACGAAAGGTCAGGTTTAGCTGGGTTTTCCTATGACATCCGGGGTCTGCCAGCCAAGGTGTTGCCCGCCATCCACGGCTATCATCTGTCCGGTCACAGCAGGTGCAGTAAGAAGATAGGACAAGGCAGCGGTGATGTCCTCGGGGTTGGGTCCGCGCTTCAAAATTGAACCCGAGCGCTGCGCGTCAAAATGGTCCTGCGTTTGTCGTTCCCCGATCATCGTGGACCCCGGCGCAATCCCATTGACCCGCACATGCGGAGCCAGAGCCTGAGCCGCCGTGCGCGTCAATGTCCACAGCCCGTGCTTCGCAAGGCTATAGGTCATAAACTCGGGCGTCAGCTTTTGTACGCGCTGGTCCAACATGTTGACGATAAGGGCTTGTGACAACTGTTCGCCCTTTTCGTCGGTCGCGGCCTTTGGGGCCTGCTGAGAAAACTCCTGCATCAGAAACAGGGGCGCGCGTAGGTTCGATGCCATATGGCGATCCCAACTGTCACCCGACACGGTGCCGATGCGGTCATACTCAAAAATCGAGGCGTTGTTCACCAGAACAGACAACGGGCCGCCCAAAGCCTCGGCAGCGCGCGACACCAGCGCCTGAACTTCGTTCAGCTTCAGGAAGTCCGCCTGAAGGGCAACGGCGCGCTGGCCCAGAGCTTCGACCTCGGCCACGGTCTGCGCGGCACCCTCAGCCGAGCTGCTGTAATGCACAGCAACATCAAAGCCATGGCGGGCAAGTTCGACGGCCATCGCACGCCCAAGTCGCGCCCCTGCCCCGGTTACCAATGCGCGTTTGACCTGCATTAGGCGCTCCCCAGAACAATCAATACATAGACGATATAAAGCGCCGCCAAAAGAATGCCCCAGACGCGGCCCATATGCCATTTCCAGAAGACGAAGGGTGCCAACAGCAACGACGCCCCCAGCATGACCCACAGATCAAACTGCAGGATACCCGGCTCGACCGGGATCGGGCCGACAAGCGAGGCTATACCGATAATGGCCAGCAGGTTGAACATGTTCGACCCGATCACGTTGCCCAAGGCCACCTCAGCCTGCTTGCGCAACGCGGCCATAACCGTGGTTGCAAGCTCGGGCAGCGAGGTCCCCAGCGCGACAAGCGTCAGACCGATTACCGTCTCCGAGATGCCATAGTGGCGGGCGATACTGGTGGCAGAATCCACCAATAGGTCCGCACCCAGCGGCAAACCGATCAACCCCAGCAACAGGAACATGATGACTTTCCACCAAGGCATGTCGGGGTCGGCGCCCTCGACATCTTCGTCGTCGTCGCAATCCTCTTCCAGCCCGGCCTTGACCGCGCACCGGTGGCGCATCGCCTCTTTGAAGGCGGACCCAAGGATCAGACCCAATGCTGCCAGCAACGCCAGCCCCTGAGGCCACGAGATCTCGCCGCCAAAGGCAAGGACCATGAACAGAAGGGTGGCCCCCATCATCTGAAGATAGCTTTTCCGGCTGTCACAAGTTTTGGTGGACAGCCCAGCAAGCAAGGCGGGCACACCCAGAACCAACAGGATGTTGGCTGTGTTCGATCCGACCACGTTCCCCATCGCCAACCCGGGCACGCCCTCGGCAATCGACTGGATCGAGATCAGCAGCTCGGGCGCCGACGTACCAAACGCCACGATGGTCAAAGACACGATCATCGCAGGCACACCAAGGCGCAGCGACATGTTCACGGCACCGCGCACAAGGCTGTCGCCCGCAAGCAATAGGATCACAAGGCCAAGCGAGGCAAAAATCAGATCCAAGGCTCAGCCCTTTCCCTTGCAGTCACATGGGGATTTCCCCAGCTTATAGCGCCCGCAACGGGGGCATTTCATCGCTTCGATGCGTTGCTGACCGGGATAGCGCAACTTGCCAAACATGGCCAGCACACCCATCCCGACCAGAAAAAGAACAACAATCTTGATGACCATTAGAGACCAAAACGGGCGTATTCCGCGCGCTCCTCGATGCCAAGCAGGGTGTCAGAAACAAGACGCATCCCGAACCGTCCAAGCAACCCCCGACGCGGGCCGTAGACACGGAAACGTACCTTGTCGCCGTATTTATCTTTCATAGTCGGCACCAGATGCCCAATCCCGTCGGCCAACCCTTTTTCGATGGCTGCACGCCCCAACCAGATATCGCCGGTAAACAGATCTTCGCCCTCGGGCAGCTTGCCAGCGCGACGGGATTCGACCTGCGTTTTGAAGGCTGTGTGAATGTCTTCTTGCAAGGCTTTCAGGCGCTTCACATCATCGGGTTTTTCGGGCTGGAACGGATCCATCATCGATTTCGACTTGCCTGCCGTGTGCACGCGACGCTCGACCCCGACCTTCTCCATCAATCCGGTCAAGCCAAACCCGGCCGAAATCACGCCGATCGACCCAAGGATCGAGCTTTCGTCTGCATAAATCTCGTCTGCTGCCGTCGCCAGCCAATATCCGCCCGAGGCGGCCACATCCTCGACGAACCCATAGACAGGGATCTCTTTTTCGGCGGCCAGACGGCGAATGCGCGCGGCGATCAAGCTGGATTGCACCGGGCTTCCGCCGGGCGAGTTGATCACCAAAGCCACCGCAGACGGTTTGCCTTTGCGAAAGGCGCGTTCGATGGCCGGGGCCATCGCGGCATCATTCAACTGTCCGCGTGTGCCGGTGGCAATCACACCCGACAAGCGTATGACGGCCACCGTGGGTGACTTCTTCACAAAAGGTAGATGTTCGATCATGGCTGTCATGTAGATGGCCCATTCACTTCAAACAAGGGTGACGCGATCACGCTTTTTCCCACCTGTGGCATCTCTGCGCATCAACTGCGCAATTTGTATCCCGACCGGAAGATCCAGCCGATGGTGAACAGACAGGCCGACATAAACAGAATGATCGCTGCAAAGGACCACCCCAGCGCCACATCGGCTTGCCCAAAGAACGCCCAGCGGAAGCCCGAGATCAGATAGACCACTGGGTTGAACAACGTGATCGTCTGCCACACAGGTGGCAGCATCGAGATCGAATAGAACGAGCCTCCAAGGAACACGAGTGGCGTGATCACCAGCATCGGCACCAGCTGCAGTTGTTCGAAATTGCCCGCCCAGATCCCGATGATGAAGCCCAGAAGGGCGAAACTGATACAGGTCAGAACCAGAAACAGCAGCATCCAGACCGGATGCGCGATGGTCAAGTCGACGAAGAAATGCGCGGTCACAAGGATGATCATACCGATCATGAACGCCTTTGTTGCCGCCGCGCCGACATAGCCAATGACGATTTCGAAGAACGAGATTGGCGCCGAAAGCAATTCGTAAACCGTGCCGATGAACTTGGGGAAATAGATCCCGAAAGACGCGTTCGAGGTACTTTGCGTCAGCACCGTCAGCATGATCAGGCCCGGCACGATGAACGCGCCATAGCTTACGCCCTCGACCTGATCGATGCGCGATCCAATGGCCGCGCCGAACACGATGAAATAAAGCGAAGTCGACAGCACAGGCGAGATGACCGACTGCACCAACGTGCGGAAGGTGCGTGCCATTTCGAAACGATAGATGGCCGCAATGGCATTCCAGTTCATGCCACGTCCTCCTTCACCAGATCGACAAAGATGTCTTCAAGCGAGCTTTGGCGTGTCGATAGGTCCGCCAGATGCAGCCCCGCTTCGCGCAGGTCTGCCAGCAATCCAGTGATCCCGGTGCTGCCCGCCTGCGCATCATAGGTGTAAACCAGCCCACCGCCATCCGAGACAGTCAACGGATAGTCCGCCAATGCTTCAGGCACGGCTTCAATCGGCGCATCCAACTCGATCAGAAGTTCTTTCTGGCCAAGCCGTTTGATCAGCGCGTCTTTCTCTTCAATCAACAGGATTTCCCCATTCGAGATCACACCGATCCGGTCCGCCATCGCCTCGGCTTCTTCGATATAGTGGGTGGTCAGGATGACCGTTACACCAGCCTCTTTCAGCTGGCCGACGATCTCCCACATATCTTTACGCAACTCGACGTCAACGCCCGCCGTGGGTTCATCCAGAAACAGAATTTTGGGGTCATGGCACAGCGCTTTGGCGATCAGCACGCGCCGCTTCATCCCGCCCGACAGCGTCATGATCCGGTTGTCTTTCTTATCATGCAAGCTGAGAAGCTTCAGGATTTCCTCAATCCGCGCATCGTCGCGTGGCTTACCAAAGAGACCACGCGAAAAGCGAACCGAGTTCATGACCGTCTCGAACGGCTCCAGATTGATTTCCTGTGGCACCAACCCGATCAGGTTGCGCGCTTCGCGGAAGTCTTTCATGTGGTCGAAGCCCGCGACAGTGATCGACCCTGAGGTGAGCGTCGAAATCCCACAAATAATTGATATTAGAGTTGTTTTCCCGGCTCCGTTCGGACCGAGAAGGGCAAGGATCTCGCCCTCGTCGATCTCAAGATCGACGCCTTTCAGCGCTTGGTGCCCGCCTTCATAGGTCTTGGTCACGCCGCTGACGTTTAGGATGGTTGCCATGTTGTCCCCCAGTGTCGCTGCCTGTTTGCCTTGTTTTTCCAGCAATGACCAGCAGGCAGAACTTCTCAGATAAGCAAACCTGCGGCACCTTCAAGGCGCAGCAGCTGAACTTTCGTCTCGACCCCACCAGCACCGGAGAACCCGACCAGTTTACCGCCTGCCCCCATCACCCGATGACAGGGGATAATGATCGGTATCGGGTTCGCGCCACAAGCGTTGCCGACCGCCTGAGCCGAATTGCCCGTCAGTTTCGCGATGTCGCCGTATGTCAGCGTTTCACCGAAGGGAATGGCAGACATGGCATCACAAACCGCGCGCTGAAAATCACTGCCATGAACCAAAGTCGGCAAGTTAAACTTGGTCAGTCGACCTTCGAAATACGCGGTGAGCTGAGATTGCGCTTCAGTCAGCACCGGCGTTTGCTCGCCTTCAGGCTCAGCATCCCAAACCAGCCGGACAATACTGCCGCCCTCTTCCACAACTCCCAAACGCCCAACCGGGCTATCCACCACCGCAATATTCATGTCGGCATGGTGCAAAAGAAAACGCCCCAGCACAATGGCCGGGGCGTTCCGTTTCATGCTGTTTCGGGTCGATCAGGACAGCGCGTCGTCACAACGGCCACAGGTGCCTGCGTGATCGTGGCTGCCCACATCCGGCAGGATCTTCCAACAACGCTGGCATTTCTCGCCCGAGGCTTTTTCGAACACAACGCCCACGCCTTCGACTTCCGGCACGCGGAAAGCTTCGGCGGGCAGCGGGTCGTTGGTCAGCTGCACTTGGCTTGTGATGGACACGTCCGCGAAGTTTACAGACTTCAACGTCGCCAGCACGTCCTTGTCGCGCACATGCACAACAGGAGCGGCTTCCAGAGACGCGCCGATCACCTTGTCACGACGCTGGATTTCCAACGCGGCGGTAACCACGCGGCGCACCTGACGGATGCCGGCCCATTTCGCGGCCAGCGGTTCGTCCAGCCAATCGGCGGGCGTGTCGGCGAAGTCCACCAGATGGACCGAGCTTTCGTCGCCCGGGAAGCGCTCTAGCCAGACGTCTTCCATGGTGAAGACCAGAACCGGGGCAAGCCATGTGGTCAGGCGGTGGAACAAGATGTCCAGCACGGTGCGCGCGGCGCGGCGGTTCAGGCTGTCGGCCCCATCGCAATACAGCGCGTCCTTGCGGATGTCGAAATAGAAGCTCGACAAGTCCACGGTCGCGAAGTTGAACACAGCCGAGAACACGCCCTGGAAGTCAAACTTGCGATAGCCGTCGCGGACGACGTGATCCAACTCTGCCAGACGGTGCAACACCCAGCGTTCCAGCTCGGGCATGTCTGCCACGTCCACACGCTCGGCCTCGTCAAACTCATGCAAGTTGCCCAGCATGAAGCGCATCGTGTTGCGCAGACGGCGATAGCTGTCCGCCACACCTTTCAAGATTTCCGGCCCGATCCGCTGATCGACCGTGTAATCCGTCTGGGCAACCCACAGACGCAGGATGTCAGCGCCGTACTGCTTCACGACAGCTTCGGGCACGATGGTGTTGCCCAGCGACTTGGACATTTTCATGCCCTTCTCATCCAGCGTGAAACCGTGGGTTACGACGTTCTTGTAGGGCGCACGACCCTTGGTACCGCAGGCCTGCAACAGCGACGAGTGGAACCACCCGCGGTGCTGGTCGGTGCCTTCCATGTAGACATCCGCGATGCCGTCCGGCGTGCCATCTTCACGGTCACGAAGCACGAACGAGTGGGTCGAGCCAGAGTCAAACCACACGTCGAGCACGTCAAAGATCTGCTCCCACTCATCCGCGTTGTGATCGTTGCCCAAGAAACGCTCTTTTGCACCGTCAGCATACCACGCATCTGCGCCTTCAGCCTCGAATGCCTCGGCGATGCGCGCATTCACGGCGGGATCGCGCAGAAGGAAACCTTCGTCGGTCGGCAGAAGACCTTTCTTGGTGAAACAGGTTAGTGGAACGCCCCAAGCACGTTGACGCGACAGAACCCAATCCGGGCGTGCCTCAATCATCGAATACAGGCGGTTACGACCGGTCTGCGGCCACCACTGCACCAGTTGGTCGATCGAGTTCAGGGCACGTTCACGGATGGTCTTGCCCATCTCGTCCTGCCCGTCGCCGACTTCTTTATCGACGGATGCAAACCACTGCGGCGTGTTGCGGAACACGATCGGCGCTTTCGAGCGCCACGAGTGTGGGTAAGAGTGCGTCACGCGGCCACGCGCGATGATGCCGCCGGCCTCGACCAATTTGGCGATCACGGCGTTGTTGGCTTTGCCTTCCTTGCCCTTGCGGTCAAAGACCTGAAGGCCCGCGAAGAACGGCACATGCGGCAGGAATTCGCTTTCCTCGCCCACATTGTGGGTCATGCGGTCGATCCAGTTGCGGGCGACGAACGCTTCATAGTCGTCGGCACCGTGGCTTGGCGCGGTGTGCACGAAACCCGTACCCGCGTCATCGGTCACGTGATCGCCGTCGATCATCGGAACGTCGTAGTCCCAGAAGCCGTCAGCGCCGTCGGCACCGTTGAACGGGTGCTTACAGATCAGGCCAGCCAGCTCGCTTGCAGCCACGTCGCGCACGCGCGAGAATTCGGTTACGCGGGATTTGCCCAGCGCGTCTTCGGCCAGTGCGTCGGCGAAGATGTAGAGCTGACCGGCTGCGGTCCAGCTTTCTTCCTCGGTCGCATCAACACGATAAAGGCCATAGGCAATCTTGTTGTTATACGCGACCGCCTTGTTCGACGGGATCGTCCAAGGAGTCGTCGTCCAGATCACGACACGCGCCTCGGCCAGATCACCCGTCGCGTTGGCAAACGAGAACGGCACCCAGATCGTGTGCGACTTGTGGTCGTGATACTCGATCTCGGCCTCGGCCAGTGCGGTCTTTTCAACCGGCGACCACATCACGGGCTTCGAGCCCTGATACAGCGTGCCGTTCATCAGGAACTTCATGAATTCCTCGGCGATCACGCGCTCGGCGTGGAAATCCATCGTCAGATACGGGTTTTCCCATTTGCCGGTGATGCCCAGACGTTTGAACTCGTCGCGCTGGATATCGATCCAGCCTTCGGCGAACTTGCGGCATTCCTGACGGAAGTCGACGACATCGACGTCGTCCTTGTTCTTGCCCTTCTTGCGATACTGCTCTTCGATTTTCCATTCGATGGGAAGACCGTGGCAGTCCCAGCCGGGAACATAACGTGCATCATGGCCCATCATCTGGTGCGAGCGCACGATCATGTCCTTGATGGTCTTGTTCAGCGCGTGACCGATATGCAGGTGGCCGTTCGCATAGGGGGGGCCGTCATGCAGGATGAACGGCTCGCGGTCGCCAGCGGTTTCGCGCAGGCGGTCATAAACGCCAATTTTCTCCCACCGGGCCAGCCATTCAGGCTCGCGCTTGGGAAGGCCCGCGCGCATCGGAAAATCGGTCACGGGAAGGGTCAGCGTATCTTTGTATTCGGGTGTATCGGCACACATGTGTCCGGTCCTTTTCAGGATAAGTCGTCAATGTCGAAGAGGGGGCGGCGCGCAGGTTCATGCGCCTTGTCCCGGCGGCTCGTCTGGATCAGAGCGCCGGGCATATAATTCGAATAATGATCGCTTTGGCGTGCATCATGGGCGCGTTATAGGCCCGTGGGGGCGTGGCGTAAAGCCATGAAGGACAGGCAGGCTGCGCTGAATTTTCCGCGTTTGAGGGCTTGGCTCGGACGGGTGAACCGACTATTTCGGTCAGGAAAGAGGTTCCCATGTCCCACACGCCCAACCCGCTGCAACTTTTCGATATCTCGCCTGCGCAAATCGATGCGGTTATGGCGCGGTTTTATGCACGCATCCGGGTCCACCCCCAACTTGGGCCGATCTTCAACGGGCATGTCGGGACAACGGACGCGGAATGGGACACACATATTGCCCTGATCACCCGTTTCTGGCGCGGCGCGATCCTGCGCGAACCGGGCTATGACGGAAATCCGATGCGCGCCCACATGCAGGCCGGCAACGTCCGACCCGAGCATTTCGACCCGTGGATTGCCCTGTTTGAGGAGGTCGCCACCCAGACCCTGCCCGCAGACACCGCCCGCGCATGGATTGCGCTGGTCCACCGGATCGGGCGCGGATTGCGCATGGGGGTCGAGGATATGACGCGGCCAACCAGTGACGTGCCAAGTTTGGGCTAACGCACCTATTTCCCGAACAATCCCGCCAACGCGCGTTTGACAATTCCCGTGACGCCGGGGCGTTTACCGTCGCCAAAGGGCAGCGGACGACAGACCTCAAGTGCTGCGACGCCGACGCGGGCCGTCAGGGCACCGTTCACCACACCTTCGCCAAAGCGACGCGAGAGTTTGGACAGCATTCCACCCCCCGCCAAAGACCCCAGCATGTCGTCGCCCACCGCAACCGCCCCGGTAGCAACAAGATGAGCCATCACTGCACGGGTCAACCGCCAGCTGCCCAGCGCGCCAGAGCGCCCGCCATAGATCTCGGCCACGCGGCGGATCATGCGGATATTGGCGGTCAGGGCGGTGGCCACATCGGCCAGCGCCAGCGGTACGATGGCGGTGACGGTGGCGACTTGGCGGGCGGCGGCCTCGACTTCTTTCAACGCGGCTTGGTCCAGCGGGGCCATCAGCTCGGCCTCGGCCAAGGTGAACAGTGTGTCTGTATCGAACACCTCGTCCTCACGTTCGTGGAAGCGTTCTAGTGCCCAGCGCATGTCGTCGCGCCCATAATACAACCGCTTCAAACGGATCATGACGTCACGCGCCTCGGTCAGGTCATCATGTGCGCGGGCTTGTTCGGCGGCATGGTGCAATGCATCAACCCGACGCATCCGCGCAAAGGCAATCCATTCGCGCAGAGCAATGATCAGTAGCACCAGTAGGAAAGCTCCGGTCAGGCCCAAAGCCGCATAGCCCAGATAGGAATTCCGCGTGATCAGTCCGGTGACGAAATCATAGGCCGCGACCGAAAGAACAAAGCCAAGAATCGACAAAAGCAGCGACCAAAACCACCGCATTAACCGCGACGGCTTGCGCCCGGCCATGGCAATCGCACCTTGCATTGCGGTACCCGACGCGTTCGGCCCGGTCACATCGGGCACGGGCGGGGCTTCTGCCGGAGATGTCGTCGGGCCGTCTTCAAGCTCGATCAACACGGGGCCTTGTTTGCGGTCGCTTGTCACGCGCGCCTCCATTCATAGCAGATGTCTGGCAGGCCTTCGTCATTGCCCGCGCCATCGGTACGGAAAACTTCCGAAAACCCTTCGCGCAGATAAAACCTTTGCGCGCCATCGTTGTCCTGAAACGTGTAAAGCGACAGGCTGTCACTGGCCTGTTTAGCCTGATCCAGCAAAGCTTTTCCAACGCCGCCTCCACGTGCATGTACAGACACATAGAGCGCGTGAATTTTCCGCTTATCGCGCGACAGAAAACCCAGAAGGCGTTCATCATTCCGCGCGACCAAAGTCCATCCATTGTCCACCAGCATTTGCGCAAACCCCTTTTCACTGGCGCGCGAATGCACACGGGGCATCCAATGCGTCGATGCGTTCCAGCCTGTCAGGATGTTGGCGATGGCGGGCACGTCAGATGTATTGGCCGGTGCGATGATCACAACCGATCCCCCAGCAAGAACTCGGCGGCCTTGTCCAGTCGGATATGCGGCGGGCCCTCACCAGGTTTCAGCGAGATCGCCGCCGGGGCGAAGCGCATGATCTGGTAATCGGCCTCTAGCCATTTCGTGTCGCCGCTGCGCGCGGGTTTCAAAAGCTGTGCTGGGTCTTCGGGAAGTGCTCCGGGATAGAACGCCGCCGTCTTGCCACTATCCAATAGCTGCCCACGCACGCAATCCAGGCTCTGCCCATCATGGTCCAAACGCTCTTCGGTCGTCGTGCGCAAAGCAGCCAGCGACATTGCGGCGGTTTTCGCTCCGGCAAAGTCGGCGCGATCGCGGGCATCGCGCAAAAGAGCCTCGGTGATGGCGGTCAAGCGGGGATGCTGGCTGTGGTGCAGGTGGTCGGCCTTGGTCGCGGCAAACAGAATTCGCTCGATCCGACGGCCCAGCAAAAGTGTGCTGAGGAACCCGTTCGTGCCGGGACGGAAGGCGGTCAGGATTTCTGCCATGGCACGGCGCAGGTCTTCGAGCGCCGCAGGACCGGAATGGATCGCGCCCAGCACATCCACCAGCACAACCTGCCTGTCGATACGCGAGAAGTGGTCGCGGAAGAAGGGTTTCACCACGCGGGATTTATAGGCCTCGAACCGGCGCTCCATCTCGCGCCACAGGCTGCGGCGGGGGATCGTGTCGGGTTTCGGCAGGGGTGCAAAGGTCAGCGCGGGGCTGCCCTCGAGGTCGCCGGGCAGAAGGAAACGCCCGGGGGTGCAGTCGCTATAGCCATCCTCGCGCGCGGCTTTCAGGTAATCAGCAAAAGAGGCGGCCAGATCCTTGGCTTGCACTTCATCCAGCTTCTCGGTCGGATCCGCGGTGCGAGCTTTCGCCAGAAAGCCCTGCGCTTGTTCGCGGGTATCGATGCGATCCAAGACCTGTGCGGCCCAATCGGAATAACTGAGGTCCAGCAGTGCCAGATCCAAAAGCCATTCGCCGGGATAATCCACGATATCCAAATGCACCGTGCGCGCCGAGCGTAGGCCACCCAGCAGGCCCGAAGGCTGGACGCGGAACGACAAACGCAGCTCGGAAATGGCGCGGGTGCTGTCAGGCCAATGCGGCGCGGGGCCGGTCATGGCCGACAGGTGTGTTTCATAGTCAAAACGCGGCACCGTGTCGTCAGGCTGAGGCTGCAGGAACGCACTTTGAATGCGCCCTTCCGACGCCGCAACCAGACCCGGCATCCGCGCACGGTCCATCAGGTTGGCCACCAAAGACGAGATGAACACGGTTTTGCCCGCCCGCGACAGCCCCGTTACGCCCAGCCGGATCACCGGCTCGAAAAGCGCCTCGCTTGTGGCGTCGCCAATCGCCTCGATCTGGCGGGTGACACTGTCTGCAATATCGCCAAGCCCCACGGCTGTCTCCTTCACTGCTCGACTTAAAGATAGGTTCGCAGGGCGCATTTCGCCAGAGGGGAGGTTTGGGCAGATTATCCCCGTGGTAGGGGGCGTTGCCCCTCGGCCTGCGGCCTCACCCAAGAATATTCCAGGCAAGATAATGCACGCGGAGAGAACTTGTCTGTGCGAGAGCAGCGGGGTATGCGGGGTCATGCCCAGATATGCGTTAAAAGTTGAATACCACGGAGCTGGCTTTGTCGGATGGCAGCGCCAGAAGGAACACCCGTCCATTCAGGGCGCGATTGAGGCTGCCTTGGCGAAGCTAGAGCCAGCCGAGCACACGATTGTCGCCGCCGGGCGCACCGATGCAGGCGTGCATGGGCTGGCGCAAGTTGCGCATGTCGATCTGACGCAGGACTGGCAACCCTTTCGCCTGTCTGAAGCACTGAATTACCATCTGCGCAATCATCGTATCGCCATCAACCAGTGCGTCGTTGCCGGGGACGATTTCCACGCCCGTTTCTCTGCGCGCGAACGGCGGTATTTGTTTCGGCTAATCTCGCGCCGCGCACCGTTGACCCACGAACGCGGGTTGGCGTGGCATGTGAAGCGCAAGCTGGATGCGGGTGCGATGCAGGCTGGTGCAGACAGATTGCTCGGCCGGCACGACTTCACCACCTTCCGGTCCACCATTTGCCAAGCTGAAAGCCCGGTGAAATCGCTTGATGAATTGCGTGTGGAAGAAATCGAACTGCCCAATGGAACAGAGTTTCGCTTTCATGTGCGGGCAAGATCGTTTCTGCACAATCAAGTACGCAGTTTTATCGGCACGTTGGAACAGGTTGGGGCTGGGTCATGGTCACCGGATGATGTGACAAAAGCGTTGGGCGCGCGTGACCGTTCGGCGTGCGGTCCGGTCAGCCCACCCCAAGGGCTTTACTTGGCTGGCGTCGGCTATCCAACGGATCCTTTCAAAAGCTAAGCCGCTTTGGCGACATCTGCGAAGGCCTGAAAACGTTGTGATCACGTGTGCGGTGATTGGTGATCGCGGTCGATCCCGTCTGTCAGGTCCATCGCGCCGTTCTTTGCCGGAACCAAGCGCAGTTGGTCATCGCGCGGGCCTTTCACAATCGCCTTCCGCCCATCCAATTCTGCCCGAATGGAAAGCGTGCTCTTCCCCCTTCCCGACGGCTCTGACATAATGCCCCAACAAAAAGAAATCCGAGCAGCGTTCAAGGCGACCGAATACATGAGCAACGACCTTCTGGCCGGCCAAGGCCCCGACGACTATGACGCCTCCTCAATCGAGGTGCTGGAAGGGCTGGAGCCCGTGCGTCAACGTCCCGGCATGTATATCGGCGGCACCGACGAACGCGCGCTGCACCACATGGTCGCCGAGATCCTGGACAACTCGATGGACGAAGCCGTCGCGGGTTTCGCCAACCGTATCGAGGTCACGCTGAACGCGGATTATTCCGTGACCATCACCGATAACGGGCGCGGTATTCCGATTGATCCGCACCCTAAATTTCCCGACAAATCCGCGCTTGAGGTCATCCTGTGTACGCTCCACGCGGGCGGTAAGTTCTCGGGCAAGGCATATCAGACCTCGGGCGGCCTGCACGGTGTTGGCTCGTCGGTCGTGAACGCGCTGTCGGATTCGATGGTGGTAAGGGTTGCCAAGAACAAAGAGCTGTTCGAACAGAGCTTTTCGCGCGGCATCCCGCTGGGACCGGTCGAGAAAATCGGCGCAGCCCCCAACCGGCGCGGCACCGAAGTAACCTTCCATGTCGACGAACAGATTTTCGGCAAGCACCGCTTCAAACCCAAGCGGTTGTTCACGCTGGTGCGTTCGAAAGCCTATCTGTTCTCGGGCGTCGAGATCCGTTGGAAATCGCATATCGAAGATGGCGAAACCCCGACCGAGGCCACGTTCCACTTCCCGGGCGGTCTGGCGGACTATCTGAAGGAAACGCTGGGCAGCGCGTCGATCTATGCCGACCAGCCTTTCGCTGGAAAAGTCGAATTTCGCGACCGCTTCAACGAACCCGGCTATGTCGAATGGGCGATCAACTGGACCCCGTCGCGCGATGGCTACATCCAGTCCTATTGTAACACCGTTCCCACGCCCGAAGGCGGCACGCACGTCACCGGTTTCTGGGCCGCGATCCTGAAAGGCATCAAGGCGCATGGCGAGCTTGTGGGAAACAAGAAGGCCGCGAACATCACCCGCGACGACCTTCTGACGGGTGGCTGCGCGCTGGTGTCCTGTTTCATCGCGGACCCTGCGTTCGTTGGCCAAACCAAGGACCGCCTGTCGACCGAGGCCGCCGCCAAGATGGTCGAACAATCGGTGCGCGATCACTTTGACAACTGGCTGGCTGCGGACACGAAATCCGCCGGTGCGATCCTCGACTTCCTTGTCCTGCGTGCCGAAGAACGCCTGCGCCGCCGTCAGGAAAAAGAGACCCAACGCAAGACCGCCACCAAGAAGCTGCGCCTACCCGGCAAGCTGACCGACTGCACCTCGAAGGACCGCGCAGGCACTGAACTGTTCATCGTCGAGGGTGACTCGGCGGGTGGCTCGGGCAAGGGCGCGCGCAACCGCAAAAATCAGGCGCTGTTGCCGCTCAAGGGTAAAATTCTGAACGTGCTGGGGGCCGCCTCGAACAAGATCGGCACCAACGCCGAAATCCGCGACCTTTGCGAGGCATTGGGCGTCGGCACCGGCACCAAGTTCAATCTGGATGACCTGCGCTATGACAAGATCATCATCATGACCGATGCGGATGTCGACGGGGCGCATATCGCCTCGCTTCTGATGACATTCTTCTTCACCCAGATGCGCCCGCTGATCGACGGTGGCCACCTGTATCTGGCCTGCCCGCCCCTGTTCCGCCTGACACAGGGCGCGCGCCGTGTCTATTGTCTGGACGAGGCAGAGCGCGACGAGTGGCTGGAAAAAGGTTTGGGCGGAAAAGGCAAAATCGACGTCAGTCGCTTTAAAGGTCTGGGCGAGATGGACGCAAAAGACCTGAAAGAAACCACCATGGACCCCGCGACCCGCAAGCTGATCCGCGTGACAATTGACGAGGACGAACCCGGCGAAACCGCCGCCTTGGTCGAGCAACTGATGGGCAAAAAACCCGAACTTCGTTTCCAATATATTCAGGAGAACGCGAAGTTCGTGGAGGAGTTGGATGTTTAGATATTAGTCGAAAAGTGATCGGGAATCGGAGGCGCTTGCTTGTTCGTCAAGACTACCGAGGATAGCCTTAAGTCCGCTTTCATCAATTGGTTCTGCAAGTTTCTGCCCCTCAAAACTTAGAACGCGCAATACAGTTGTACTCCGAACCTTTCCATCGACAACCAGCGTGGCAGCTTGAACTGTAAGAGTAGTGTTTTCTCCAAAACTGATTTCGCCTCGATGGAAACGATACCAGAACTCTTTGTCATCCACTGTGAACAGGACCACTTTGTCTGCTGAGTTCTTACCCTTCCACTTACGCGCCTTCTGATCTTCTTCTTCCAATTGAGGAGAGGTCACGGTGAAAGTATCCGTTGCAACACGCCAACGTTTGATATCCTCAGGCTCAGTTTTTGGTCGCCGCGGGCGAATAGCTCTTTCAGGAAAAGCATTCCTCGTTACAGGAGTCAGATCTCTCTCCTCAATTTCAATGGCCGAGATAGATTGATCGGATATTGCTTTTTCAAAAAGTTCTGCTTGAGAATCAATTAGTTCAAATTTGGCTTGATCCGACATTGGTAACTTCTCGAGCGTTCTGCGGGAGGCAACCAAAGCAGACGCCGACGCATCGGCAAGAACTCCCGATACTTGAGAACACATGATTTCCACAGCTTCCGCCTCGATCTCTTTGCGTTCTCTTTCACTGTTAGCAGCAGCCAGTTTCATTTTATAGTCTCTAGCAATTTCCGACACTAACTCAGAGGGGTACTTACCTGTGAGTTCTTTGGTTACGTCCTTTGCTAGATCCGTTTCCAACACCTGTACGATGGACCAAAGGAATCCATACGTGTAAGCAGCTCCTTTCACTACGACCTTCAGTATCTGACGGACGCTTCCAGCCTCGGGCGCGAAGACTACCAGCTCTAAGTCAAGCCGGTTATCGAATAGCTCTTGGTTAAGAGCGTTAAGAGTGCGCTGGGTTGCCTTGGCAGATGCTACAAACGCATCAACACTTACATAGTGCCTTGGTACGTCGAAGCGAATTTGAACTTGACTCAATAGAATTACCTCCAATTGGAGGCAACCTCTGATAGAGAAGCAAATTCGTCAAGCACCAATCCGCGTGTTACTGAACTCGCCACCCTGAGTACCCACCCAGGGTCGGGCGTGGCCCTCTGTTTGACATGACATGCAAGCGGAAGGGTGCGTGTTTAGGCTAAGCCACGCGCAGGTCACCCCTGCACGCTCTCCAAATACTCCGCCAGTCTTACCAGCGCAGCCGGCGTCGGCGTCATCACGCCCTTCTCATCCACCCAGACCTCCATCTCGCTTTCCAGAAGCGCGCCGAACTCGGGCATGGGGCCGCGTTGGGTGCCTTTGGCATAGCCGTCGATGGTCGACATGACATAGCGGGTCGGGAAGCTGCCGCCGTGTTTGGCGGTCAATGTGGTCAGGCCCGGGGCGCTGGGATAGATGCCGCCTTTGGCGTCATCACCATGGCAGGTCGCGCAGTTTTCCGCATAGATCTCGGCCCCGGTCAGTTCGGACACGTCCTGAACATCGGGCTTTGGGTTGGTGCGAAAGATGTCTTCGGGCTGACAAGCAGCGAGAAGGATCAGAAGAAGAGGTGCTGCGCGGTACATTTGGGAACCCTGTTGCCTTTCTAAAGGCTTGCTTTGGCGCGATTCTATCACGCCTGCGCCCACGTGCAACCCTAGGTCACTGTAAACCGAGATTACTGACCTGACCCTGCATGACCACATCCGTGTCGTCGCTGTCCGCCGACAGGGCCAAAGCGACCAGAGCCTCGGGGTTCGACCCGAAGGCGCGGCGGTAATCTGCCGCCAGATCGACGCTTTCGGAATGCGATCCGGTGCCAGAGGGGCGTAGCACGATGGTTTTGCCGCGCGACCCCAAATAGGGCGAGCCAAGCACGGCCCCGCGCGCGTGATCGCCACCCCAGACATAGACCAGCACGCGGCCCTCGGGATGGTTCAGAAGCTTGCGCAGGCTGCGGGTGCCTTGAAGACGTTCGGCCTCGGCCTTCGGCAGGAACGCGAAGTAGAGTGCAAGGTTGCGGTCATCGCCGCCCTTCTGGCGCAGATCCGTTGCCGGAACCGAACTGTCCACCGCCCAACGCCAACTGGCCCTGCGTGCGTCCCAATCCTTGGGGGCCAGTCGGTCATAGGTGATCGACACCGATCCATCCGCCGTCACGCCAATCGCGCCCTCGGACGCGGCGAATGTGACTTTCGAAAAGAAGGCAAACCAATGCGTGCGCCATGAATTGAAATTCACAGGACCTGCGGCGGCCATCGAGGCCGTCAGGATCAGGGCAAGGGTCGCGGTCAGGATACGCATTGGAAGCTCCGGCAGGACATTACTACGCCTGCCAGATTGCCGATCCCGCGCGGGCGTGCAATCGGGTCTCACGCGATTGTCAGAGGGTGCGAGCGGCTAGAGGATTTCGCCGCCTTCAAGACGCAAGGTGCGATCCATACGCGCGGCGAGCTCAAGGTTATGCGTTGCGATCAGCGCCGACAGACCGGTGTCACGCACCAGTTCCATCAACGCCGAAAAGACAGTTTCCGCAGTATCTGGGTCCAGGTTCCCTGTCGGCTCATCCGCCAAAAGCAGCGCTGGCCGGTTGGCAAGCGCGCGGCAGAAGGCGACGCGCTGTTGCTCGCCACCGGACAGTTCGGCGGGGCGGTGACTGGCGCGGGTGTCTACGCCGACGCGGGCCATCAGCTCCAACGCGTGATCGCGTGCGGCACGTTCGCCCACGCCATTCGCCAGTTGCGGCAGGACGATGTTTTCCAGCGCGGTAAATTCCGGAAGTAGGTGGTGGAACTGATAGACAAAGCCCACTTCGTTGCGCCGAGTGGCGGTGCGGCGACGGTCGGATTGGCCGTCCATCTTCTGCCCGTTGATCGACACCTCGCCCGCATCTGCCGCGTCCAGCAGCCCGGCGATATGCAGAAGCGTCGATTTGCCGGACCCCGAGGGCGCAACCAGCGCCACAACCTCGCCCTTGGCAATCGACAGGTTCGCGCCGCGCAGCACGCGGATTTCTCCGGGCGTGTCTTCATTATAGGTCTTGGTGATGCCCGAGAGGCTGAGAACCGTGTCACTCATAGCGCAGTGCCTCCACCGGGTTCATCCGCGCGGCTTTTCGCGCCGGGAACAGGGTCACAACAAAAGACAGGGTCAGCGACAGGCCAACAGCTGAAGCGACATCCCAGAACTCCAACTTTGCGGGCAGGTGATAGATGCCCCGGATCGACGGATCCCAGACGCCGCCGCCCGAGAAATAGTTCACCACCGCAAACACAGTGTCGATGTTCAGGGCAAACAGACAACCAAGGATCACGCCCGCGATTGTGCCGACAATTCCCGTCAGCGACCCGCACAGGAAGAACACCCGCAAAATGGACCCTTCCGTCAGCCCCATCGTGCGCAGAATACCGATGTCGCGCCCCTTGTTCTTCACCAGCATGATCAGGCCGGACGTGATGTTCATCGAGGCAATAAGCACCAGCACAGACAAGATGATGAACATGACGTTGTCCTCCATATCCAGTGCCCGCAGGAAGGCGCCCGACCGGTCGCGCCATGTCCAGACACCACTGGGGTCTTCGACGGCCTCCATGATCGGCAACAGCAATTCGTCGATGCCTTCCGGATCTTTGACCATCACTTCGATCTCGTCCGCCAGCCCTTCGCGGTTGAAGAAGCTCTGTGCCTCGGCGATGGGAAGATAGACGCGGGTGCGGTCAATGTCCCAGCGACCAGCGGTAAAGATATAGGTGACCTCATACGCATTCACGCGCGGGCTGGTACCGAAAGCGGTCTTCACCCCATTGGGCGAGATGATCTTGATCTTGTCGCCGATCCCAACATTCAGCTCAGCGGCAACACCCGACCCGATGGCAACGCCCCGCTCGAAGTCAGATAGCGCGCCCGCCGAGCTTTCCGGTTCAACAATGCGCGGAATGGTCAGGATGTCCTCATAGGCGATCCCGAAGACCTCGACCCCTGCATTATACTGGCCCCGGTTCGCCATGACCTGCCCCTTGACCAAAGGCGCAGCACGGACAACCCCCGGAACCGTCAAGATCCGGTCAGCCCAGACTTCATAGTTTGAAATGGTGCGATCCAACCCGCCATTCGCAGTGATCCGGCTTTGGGCATAGACCTCGACATGGGCATTGGCGCCCAGAATGGTGTCGACAAATTCGTCCCGAAATCCGGTACGCACAGCCAGCGTAATGATCAACGCAGCGACTGCCAGCGTGATCCCGATCAGGCTGATCCACGTCATCGTGCTGACGCCACCTTCGGCACGGCGCGCGCGCAGATACCGCCACGCGATCTGCCATTCAAAACGGGAAAACGGGGCTGTTCGCTTGGGCAACTGGGGCTCCTGACGGGGTAAGATTTGCGCCAAACTGGGGGTTCTGGCCCACAAGGTCAAGCACATGCCCCCAAGGTGGCCTGAAACTGCCACCCCACCCACAATCCGTTAACCTGTGGAGAAACAAAAGTTTTCTGTGGACAACTCGTTTAACAGGCAAAGTTTCACTTTACAGAGAGCAATGCGGGTGACACCATATCTAGTAAGGCAAGGCGCAAAGAACGCTGAACCTTGTACAGGCATCAAGCATTTGTAGCCATTAACGGTCGCTGCCACGAACCCGCCACAAATGCTGAAACCAAGGGGGGCATATCATGGCCGCAACCGAGCAGTACATCGAAAGCGAAGATCTTCACCCGATCGACATCGTCGAAACCATCGCGCAACACCACGCATGGGAATTTGACCGTGTCGCTGAAGACCAGATTGCCATGGCCGTCGAAGGTCAGTGGCGTACATACTCGATCACGTTGGCTTGGTCGCCATACGATGAAACCCTACGCCTGATCTGCACCTTCGAAATGGAGCCGCCCGAAGACAGCCTGCCGCGCATCTATGATGTCCTGAACCGCATCAATGACCAATGCTGGACTGGTGCCTTCACCTATTGGGAAGAGCAGCGCCTGATGGTCTGGCGTTACGGTCTGCCCCTGACTGGCGGACAGTTTGCGGGCCCCGAGCAGATCGACCGCCTGATCGCCTCGGCTGTGTCGGCTTCGGAACGCTACTATCCCGCGTTTCAGCTGGTCGCATGGACTGACCGCAGCGTCGAAGACGCCCTGCAGGTCGCCATCGCCGAGGCTTACGGCCGAGCCTAACCCCACCACTCACTATGCCAGCCGCGCCTACCGGCGCGGTTTCGGCTTGCGCCGACCGTGCTGCGCTCTAATCTCGCATCCAAGTAGGAAACGGGATGGGGCATCAACATGATGGATCAGGTAAAATCGCGCGGTCTGGTGCTGCTGGGCTGCGGCAAGATGGGATCGGCCATGCTGGAAGGCTGGCTGTCGGACGGACTGCCCACAAGCTCGGTCTGGGTAAACGACCCCTACCCGTCGGACTGGCTACAATCGCTGGACGGGCTGAACCTGAACACGCAGCTTCCCGAAAACCCCGCCATCGTTTTGATTGCCGTGAAACCGCAAATGATGGCCGAGGCACTGCCGTCCTTGAAAGCCCTTGGCAACGGAACAACCCTGTTCCTGTCGGTCGCCGCGGGGACGCCGATCTCCACCTATCAAGATATGCTGGGCGACCAGACCCCGATCATCCGCGCCATGCCCAACACCCCTGCCGCCATCGGGCGCGGAATCACCGCGATTTGCGGCAATGATCATGCATCTGCAGTCGACATGGATCTGGCCCAAGCGCTGCTGTCCGCAGTCGGGCAAGTCGTCCGTCTGGACGGAGAGCATCAGATGGACGCCGTCACAGCGGTCTCTGGCTCTGGCCCCGCCTATGTGTTCCATCTAATCGAGACGCTGGCCGCCGCAGGCGTCAAACAGGGCCTGTCCGAAGAGCTCTCCATGCAATTGGCAAAAGCCACCGTGGGCGGCGCTGGGGCTTTGGCGGAAGAAGCTGATGACGACCCCGCCCAACTGCGCATCAATGTCACCAGCCCGGGCGGCACCACCGCTGCGGCCCTATCTGTCCTAATGGACGAAAACATGGGCTTTCCCGACCTTCTAACCCGCGCGGTAAAAGCCGCCGCCGACCGTTCCAAGGAGCTTGCCAATGGCTGAGATCTCGTTTGATGACTTCATGAAAGTCGATATCCGCAAGGGCACCATTGTGCGCGCCGAACCCTTCCCCGAGGCCCGCAAGCCCGCCATCAAGCTGTGGGTCGATTTCGGGGACGAGATTGGTGAAAAGAAAAGCTCGGCCCAGATCACCGCGCATTACGACCCCGAAGCGTTGATCGGGAAAGAGGTCTTGGCCGTGGTGAACTTCCCGCCCCGCCAGATCGGCCCGATGCGCAGCGAGGTTCTGGTTCTGGGTCTGCCCGACCCGGACGGCGAAGTCGTGCTTCTGACCCCCGACAAATCCGTCCCCAACGGCGCGCGAATGTTCTGATGAAGCTTTTCATCTCGCGCCCTCTGCCCGATCCGGTTCTGACCCGCGCCCTCGACGCCTATGACACCACGGTGCGCGACATCACGACCCCGATGACGCGGGACGAGATGATTGCAGGCCTACAGGACTATGACATCGTCTTGCCGACATTGGGCGACCTCTATACGGCCGACATCTTCGCCGATGCGGGAAACATCCGCACCCGGCTGCTGGCGAATTTCGGCGTGGGCTACAACCATATCGACGTGGACGCGGCCAAAGCGCACGGCCTTCAGGTGACCAACACCCCCGGCGCCGTCACCGACGCCACCGCTGACACCGCCATGACGCTCATCCTGATGACCGCCCGGCGCGCAGGCGAAGGCGAACGGATGCTACGTAGCGGCGCGTGGGAAGGCTGGCACCCAACTCAGCTGCTGGGCATGCACGTGTCCGGCAAAACCGTCGGCATCATCGGTATGGGCCGCATTGGTCAGGCCATCGCCAAACGCTGTCATTTCGGTTTCGGCATGAACGTGGTGTTCTATAACCGCTCCCCCAAAACGCCGGACCTGCCCGCGCAGCAATTGGCCAGCATCGAGGACGTCGCCCATGTGGCAGACATCCTTGTCATCGCCGTTCCGGGTGGGGCCGATACGCGCCACCTGATCGACAAAAGCACGTTCGACGCGATGCAGCCCCATGCACTCCTGATCAACATTGCGCGCGGCGAGATCGTCAATGAGGCCGCCCTGATCGACGCCCTGGAAACGGGCCAGATCGCGGGCGCCGGTCTAGACGTCTACGAGTTCGAACCCAAAGTGCCCAAAGCCCTGACCGACCGCGAAGACGTGACGCTGCTGCCCCATCTGGGCACTGCAACGCTCGAAGTACGAACGGATATGGGCATGCTGGCGATGGACAATGTCGACGCTTACGCAAACGGAAAGACGCTGCCGACACCCGTCTGATCTCATAATCTTACTGGAAAACTCAGCCCCCGGTCGCCTCGCGCCAGTGGCGGCGGCACAGGGACACATAGGTCTCGTTCCCGCCGATCTGCACCTGATCGCCATCAGTCAAAGCGCGCCCCTGATCGTCTTGCCGTACGACCATCGTGGCCTTTTTTCCGCAGTGACAGATCGTGCGCACTTCGCGCATCTCGTCTGCAAGGGCCAACAGCGCGGCGGACCCCGGAAACAGATTGCCCTGAAAATCCACCCGCAGCCCATAACACATGACCGGCACTCTCAGATCATCCACGGCGCGGGCCAATTGCCAGACTTGCTCGCGGCTGAGAAACTGCGCTTCGTCAATGAACACACAGGCACAGGGGCCTTCTGCCTGCCGGCGCGCGATCTTGTCGAACAGATCCTCGCCCTCGGCGAATGTGTCTGCCTCCGTGCCGATCCCGATCCGGCTGCCAATTCGTGCCTCGCCTACGCGATTATCAAGCTGCGCGGTAATCAGATAGGTCTGCATCCCCCGCTCGTGATAGTTATAGCTGGCCTGAAGAAGCAGGGTCGATTTCCCCGCGTTCATGGTCGAATAGTGAAAATAGAGCTTTGCCATATCTCTGAATTACGCGCCCACGGGACACGGTTCAACCGTTCGTTTCACCTACAATCAGCCGTAGCAGTGAAACCTTACATGTTATCGTGGAGAGCATAGAAAAGGAGAAAGCGGACGCGAACACACACATGGTCAGAGGGCATAGCCCGGGGATGGAATTGACCGTTACAATCGTAAACCGACACATCCAGCTTTCTCTTGCAGGCGATTGGCCTGCATCCCGCAGCGCTAGCACTGCGGGTCTTTTCCTACCGACGCACGTGGCATCGGGCACTTGTCAAAACTCTCTTACTCGCAAACAGCAAAAGATAACTCGCTACACTTCTGAAATAAGCCATTCCCTTACCGCAAAAATAATGGGAAAAGAGGTGTGGAATTCCCCACACGTATGCAGGGAAGACAAAGGAATAAGAGTATGGCTGGTGTTGGAAGCTATCTAAAGAAACATACAGAGGCCCTCGTCAAAGACGTCGGGTTGGAAGCCGCCTGTGCTGCCACGGGCAAATCCAAGGCCACTCTGGGACGTTACTATTCCGACAGCGACGAGCACGCAGATCGCTTCATGCCCATCGACGCCGTTGCCGCACTGGAAGAGGCCGCGCGCTATCCGCACGTCACCAGCGCTTTGTCCGAGCTTCGGGGGATCACTCTTTCATATGATTCCGACCGCAAGAACTCGCCCGAAGGCGGGGTAAACAGCGACGTGATTGCCCTATCACAGCGCTTTGCGATGTTGATGGCTGAATACCAGCAGTCCATCGAAGACGGCATCATCACGATCAATGAGGCCAAGCGCCTTTTGCGTGAAACACTGGCGCTTCAGCATGTTCTGATCGACATGAAGCTGCATCTGGAAGAAGAAACCGAGATCGGCTAGGACTGATCACCCCAACAAGATCACCAGCCACGCAACTCCACACGCAATCGCCGTCAGCCCGACAAAGGCGCTGCCTGTGTCCTTGGCTTCGCGCGCAAGGTCATGTTCTTCTCGGGTGACCAGATCCACGGTGCGTTCGATTGCCGTGTTGATCAGCTCGGACGCAACGACCAGCAAGCTGAGTGCCAGCAACAGCGCGGTTTCTCCGCGGCTCAGATCCAACCACAGCGCCGTGGAACACGAGATCAGGCAGACGACCGTCCATTGCCGCAACGACGCTTCTGTCCGCCATGCGGCGCGCCATCCGGCCCAGGACCACACGCACGTCATCCAGAAACGATGCAGATGCTTCTTCAGCATGTGTCGCCCTCAAGCGTCGCGTTTTCGAGGTAGTGATGCACTGAGTCCTGCACCCGGCGAAACCGATCGCCGCCCAGCTTGGTGCCTCCAAACCAGCGGGTTACCACGATGATGTGTCCCGTAACGCCTTCACGTTCCAGCATCCGCAAAATGACCATTCCCGCGCCGGCCTCGCCATCGTCGCCCTTCACACCGCCCTCTTCTGGCAGGATCGCCGCCCAAGTGTTGTGCGTGGCCTTGGCATAGCGTTTGTCGCGGGTCAGGGTCTTCAGAAATGCTTTCACATCGGCGCGGCTGTTCACCGGCCCGCCCGAGACCGCATATTTCGATCCCCGGTCCGTCAGAAACCCGCTGAATTGCTGCATATCTGTCTTGCCCATGAGAATTGTATAGCCGCCGATCTATCGCTTCACCAGATCACTCTGGTCTTTGCCGCCCAAGCGATTACAGTTGAATCATGTTTACCATCGAACACGAATTTGACTCGACCGTCGTCACTCTGGTGGACGAGGGCGATGATGCCGACGGCCCCCATCTGAACGAGGACGTGACCATCAACGCCTTTGCCGATTGCGTCACGCTGGAACAATGGGATCCGCGGACCGATCAGGTGCACAAGATCACCCTGTCCCCGGCACAGTTGCGCGACCTGACCGCAGCCCTAAACTTGCCCGAAGGGATCTATCGTTCGGAGATCAAGGGCGACTAAGGGTCCGCGCCACCGCGTCTTTCCACCCCGCATAGCGGCGGGTGCGGGTGTCGCTGTCCATCTGCGGCGCAAAACTGCGCTCTAGCGCCCAAGTGGCGGCGAACCCGGCCTGATCGGGATAGATTCCAGCCTTCATGCCCGCCAGCCAAGCAGCGCCCAGCGCTGTAGTTTCCAAAACCGTTGGACGGTCCACATCGGCACCGTTGATGTCGGCCAGAAACTGCATCGCCCAGTCGGACGCCGCCATGCCACCATCCACGCGCAGCACCGTTTCGCTGGCATTGCCCATGTCGGCCTGCATCGCCTCGAGCAGATCTCGGGTCTGGAAACCTACGGCCTCCAGCGCGGCACGGGCGAACTCTTTCGGGCCGGACCCTCGGGTCAGGCCAAAGACCGCGCCCCGGCATTCCGCATCCCAATAAGGCGCGCCCATGCCGGTGAAGGCTGGCACCAGAATGACCTCTTGCTCGGGATCAGCTGCATCAGCCAGCGCGGTGGTTTCAGCCGCATCGTCGATGATGCCCAGCCCGTCGCGCAGCCACTGCACCGCGGCACCCGCGATGAAGATCGAACCTTCCAGCGCATAGGTGGGCTTGCCGTCCAACTGATATGCAATCGTGGTCAGCAGACGGTTTTTCGACACGACTGGCACATTGCCCGTATTGAGCAGCGCAAAACACCCGGTGCCATAGGTTGATTTCAGCATCCCCGGCTGGAAACACGCTTGCCCGATGGTCGCCGCCTGCTGATCGCCCGCCACACCCAAAATAGG
This sequence comes from Aliiroseovarius pelagivivens, assembly GCF_900302485.1. Lineage (NCBI taxonomy): Bacteria > Pseudomonadati > Pseudomonadota > Alphaproteobacteria > Rhodobacterales > Paracoccaceae > Aliiroseovarius > Aliiroseovarius pelagivivens. Next base: position 2,445,700 of record NZ_OMOI01000001.1, read on the forward strand.
CACCGGCGCACCCAAAAGGTCGGTCACGCCGAAGTGAGACGCGCAATCGCGCACCTCGGGCAGCATGCTCATCGGGATGTTCAACAGCGCGCAGATATCCGCGTCCCACGCCCCCCGTTTGATGTCATAAAGCATCGTCCGCGCGGCATTGGTGGCGTCGGTCACATGTGACGCGCCGTCCGTCAGCCGCCAGATCAGGAAGGTATCCACCGTCCCGAACGCCAGCTCTCCGGCCTCAGCCTTGGCTCGCGCGCCGTCCACATTGTCCAAGATCCACGCCAGCTTCGTGGCCGAGAAATACGGGTCCAGCAACAGCCCCGTGCGGTCCGTCACCATCGCTTCGTGCCCATCCGCCTTCAGATCAGCGCAGGTCTGAGCGGTCCGGCGGTCCTGCCAGACAATCGCATTGTAGATCGGAGCCCCGGTCACACGGTCCCAGACCAGCGTGGTCTCGCGCTGGTTGGTGATGCCGATGGCCGTGACCTCTTGCCCTTCGGCGGCTTCCAGACAGGTCGCACACACGGTCTCCCAGATTTCTTCCGGGTCATGCTCGACCCAGCCCGAGGCCGGGAAATGCTGGGTGAATTCCTTTTGCGCCACAGAACTTGGCCGCATATCCCCATCAAACAAGATCGCCCGGGACGAAGTTGTGCCCTGATCAATGGCAAGGATATGGGTCATGGGGGCTCTCCTTCTTGGCATCGCGCGCAGTTCTTTCTAGAAGTTATCGCTAGCACCTTGCCAAATCCAAGTCACGCACATCCCGAAGGACCCGATATGGACATTCTAGACGCCCTGCGCAGCATCACCGGCCCGGACCATGTTTTGACCGGACCCGATATGGCAGGGTTCGCCACGGACTGGGTTGGAAAGTACCAAAACACGCCCCTGGCGGCCGTGCGTCCCGGATCAGTCGAGGACGTCTCGCAGATCATGAAACTGGCAAATGACACGCAAACGCCCGTCGTGCCGGTCTCAGGCCACACCGGACTTGCAGGTGGCGCCCACGCACCCGAAGGCAGCCTGATGCTGTCGCTGTCACGGCTGAACACGATCCGCGAAATCAAGCCAGACGCCCGCCTTGCCATCGTCGACGGCGGCGTGGTTCTGGAAGCCCTGCACAACGCGGTGGCCGAGCATGGTTTACGTTTCCCGATGACCTTCGGCGCGCAGGGGTCGTGCCAGATCGCCGGGATGCTGGCCACGAATGCGGGCGGGTCGAACGTTCTGAAATTCGGCAACACCCGCGCGCTGTGCATCGGGATCGAGGCCGTCTTGCCCGATGGCCGCGTGTTGGACCTGATGAGCCAACTGCACAAAGACAACTCCGGCTATGACCTGCGCGATCTGCTGATTGGCTCGGAAGGCACGTTGGGTGTGATTACCGGCGCGGTGCTGAAGCTGGTCCCTGCCCCCGCCGCGCGTGCGACGGCAATGCTGGCGCTGGACAATCTGACCGATGCGCTGTCCGTTCTAAACCGCCTGCAAGAGGCCACCGGCGGCACGGTTGAGGCATTCGAATACATGCCCGCGCGTTACCTGACTGCGGTGCACACCCACTTCCCTGACCTGAAGCCCGTTTTCGACGCCGACCACCCGGTAACAGTGCTGGCCGAGATCGCTTCGACCGCGCCAACAGATGCCCAGCCCGACCCGGATGGCAGCCTGCCGCTGGTCAGCACGTTCGAGGCGCTGCTGGCCGACGCGATCGAAGCGGGGCAAATCCAAGATGCAATCATCGCCCAGAACGACACCCAGCGCAGCCAGATTTGGGCCCGCCGCGAAGCCGCCGCCGAGGTCTGCCTTGCCCGCAGCCCGTTGGTGAACAACGACATCGCCCTGCCGCTGGATCAGGTCGACCCCTTCCTGACCCGCATGACAGATGAGCTCGCCGCTCTGGATCCGAAGGCCGATGTGTTGGAGGTCGCGCATCTGGGCGACGGCAATATTCATTATACGGTTTTCCCGAGCGACCCTGCGCTTTGTGACCCGATCATGGAACGGGTCGAAGACGTGGTGCGCGAGATGGGCGGCAGCTTCTCGGCCGAGCACGGGATTGGCCTAACTAAGCTGCCCTCGATGCAGCGCCGCAAGGATCCCGTTGCGTTGGAGGTGATGGGCCAGATCAAGAATGCGCTAGATCCGAAGGGGATCATGAACCCGGGGAAAGTGTTGCCAACGTGAGCTACCACTCATTCCTCGAATAGTCTGCGTCGCGCCCATACTGACCACGGCACTTTCAGCTTTTGACCTGCGTCATTACCCCTTCTGACAGACCCTGATAGCATGCCGGAATGAAGCTTAATCAATATATCTGTGCCATTTTCATGGCAATCTCTGGCTATGCGCATGCGGAAAATACACCGTATTCGGTTGAGAAAGACATTCGCTTTGGCAATCTCCCGCAGCACGTTTTGGATATCTACTGGCCGGAAGCGGTGAAGTCGGGCACAGCTGTGCTAATCTTCTTCTACGGAGGTGGTTTTTCGCACGGGGACAAGTCGCAAATCCGGCGGATTGGGGAAAGCTTCTCGAAAGCCGGGATCATCGTCGTCGCACCCAACTATCGGCTCCACCCGGAAGCCTCTTTCCCGGACTTCGTAAAGGACGCGGCCTTGGCTGTATCCTATGTCTGGCAGAACCTTCGCGACGAGGCCACGCTTCCTCGACCGATTTACATCGGAGGATGGTCGGCAGGTGCCTATATTGCTGCCTTGATTTCATACGATGGGCGCTATCTGGAGGAGGTAGACACACCAGCCAACGCGATCGCAGGCTTTATTGGCCTGGCGGGCCCCTATGAAGGTGGTCTCTGCGCTGGGGAAACATGTCCGCACACATTCCCCGAAAGTACCGCGCCGGATTGGCCCGTTGCTCGTTTCGTCGACACCACCGAACCGCCCATGCTTTTGGTAAGAGGAACCCATGATCTTTTCGTGGAGAAAAGCAATCTAGAGGATCTCGCGGCGTCGGGAAATTCGGCCGGAATCGCAGTCACGACACTGGTTATCGAAGACGCATTTCATGACGATGTACTGTCCGAAATCGAACAGCCCGGCACATCGGTTCGTGAAGCCGTCGATGTCTTCTTGGGAAGCGCACTTGTTGGCGAGGAGTAACCGACCAGCGACCGTTTACTCCGGCAACCGGACCTTAGTAGCTATACTCGTCGTAAATCCGGCTTAGATCGCCATCCCATTCGCCGTGATACTTGCCTAGCAACTCACAGGCAGGCGAGCGGCCTTCTTCGACGCTTTCTTGCAGCGCGTTCAGGAAGTGGGTCTCGTCCGGCACCATGCCACCGCTGCCGACACGGGCGCGGGCTTTCAGACCGCCTTCAGCAATCTTCACAACATCGCGTGCCAAGTCGATCATCCGGATGCCATTCACTTCGGCCTGCAACCCTTCGACGGATGCGGCAACGCGCAGCGCCTCGCGGGTTTCTGCGTCCCAGCCTTTGGCCAGATCCCACGCCGCATCAAGGCTGCTCTGGTCATACATCAGGCCGACCCACAGGGCGGGCAGAGCGCAGAGGCGACGCCACGGGCCACCATCGGCGCCGCGCATCTCCATGTACTGTTTGATCCGCGCCTCGGGGAAAATCGTCGTCAGGTGATCGGCCCAGTCGCTTAGCGTCGGGGTTTCACCGGGCAGCGCGGGCAGTTTGCCTTGCATGAAGTCGCGGAAGGACTGGCCCAGCGCGTCGATATATTGCCCGTCGCGATAGACGAAATACATTGGCACATCGAGCGCATAGTCGACATAGCGCTCAAACCCCATGCCGTCTTCGAACACAAACGGCAGCATGCCGGTACGCGCGCCATCCAGATCGCGCCAGATGCGCGAACGCCACGATTTGTGACCGTTGGGCTTGCCCTCGAAGAAGGGCGAATTTGCAAACAGCGCGGTCGCAACGGGCTGCAGCGCCAGCGCAACGCGGAACTTCTGAACCATGTCGGCCTCGGACGCGAAATCGAGGTTCACCTGCACGGTGCAGGTCCGGTACATCATCTGTTTTCCGTGGGTGCCGACCTTGTCCATATAGTCGGTCATCAGCTTGTAACGCCCCTTGGGCATCACCGGCATTTGTTCGTGGGTCCACTCGGGCGCAGCACCCAGACCGATGAAGCGCGCGCCAATCTCGTCGGCGATCTCGTGCACTTCGCGCAGGTGTTCGTTCACCTCGTCACAGGTCTGGTGGATGTTGTCCAAGGGCGCGCCGGACAGTTCGAACTGTCCGCCCGGTTCCAGCGAGATATTCGCCCCGTCGCGTTCCAACCCGATCAGATTGCCCGCCTCGCGGACCTCGGACCAGTTGTACCGGTCGCGCAACCCTTCAAGCATTTTCAGGATCGAGCGGTCACCGTCATAGGGCAGCGGCTTCAGCGTATCTTTACAATAGCCGAACTTCTCGTGCTCGGTGCCGATTTTCCATGTGTCACGCGGCTTGCAGCCGTCTTCCAGCAATTGCGCCAGCTGATCGTGATGGGTGATTGGACCACCACCGGACTGAGGAATGGACATGTTCGGCTCCTGTAGAAAACGCCCTTATGGGGGCTCCAGTCGTGGGGCAACGCGCGCCCGGTGTCAATGCAGCTTTACGACGGCACGACCCCAGATCACGACAGTGTCAGCGGGCGGCGTGTTGACCGCGCGTATTGCGGCGGCGATATCCGCGCCAGACAATGCGGTGAGCGCATCAAATATTGCTTCAGCGCCTTCGGCACGCGCAGGGACCACCAGCACGTTGCCGGGTTGATGAAACCGCCAAACGGACAGCCCCGCGCGGTCTTTTGCGATTTCGATCAAACGCAGATCATCAAGCGAAGCGAAACCTCCCCCTACCGGTGCCAGATAGGTCACTTGGCGTTCGTCAATCTGCACCACACCAACGCCACCATGAGCCGAGCGGATCCGCGCACGGCGCAAGCCGGACCACAGAATCACCGCACCGAAGCCCGCCAAGGCCAGCCCCATCCACGTGATCAGCCCAAGCGACCCCCATGCCCACCAGAGACCCAGCAGGATGATGCCAGCCCCCACAAGGGCTTCTCGGTAACGGATCAGTTCGGCCCGCAGCTCTGGCCGGATCATCCCCAATCCCCCAGCACTTGTTGCCACATGGTCATGGCGGCGACGGCGGCAGTATCCGCGCGCAGGATGCGCGGGCCGAGGCTGACGGGGTGGGCGTTGTCCATCGCATGAAGCCGTGCGCGTTCGCGGTCAGAAAAGCCGCCTTCGGGACCAATGAAGATCGCCCAGCGGTGACCGCTTGCAGCGGTGAGCGTCTCGGCGGCACCCACCAAGGCCTCGTCGCAGAACATGATTTGGCGGTCGTCGGGCCATGCATCCAGCAGCTTATCCATGCGCATCAGGTCGACGACCTCGGGCACATAGGTGCCGCCGCATTGCTCGGCGGCCTCGATGGCGTGGGCCTGCAGGCGGTCGCGGCGGATCCGTTCAGAGTTGGTGAACTCGGTCGACATGGGCTGGATCAGGGCAGCACCCATCTCGGCTGCCTTCTCGACGATGAAGTCGGTGCGCGCCTTCTTGATCGGTGCAAAGCACAGCCACAGATCGGGCGGCATATGCAGCGGGCGCGACTGCTCAAGGCACTCCAAGACACCCTTGCGTTTTCCGGCCTCAATCACACGGGCAGGAAACTCGCCCTCGCGGCCATTAAACAGCGCCACAACATCGCCCACGCCCAGCCGCATCACCCCAAAAAGATAGTGCGCCTGATCGCGATCCAGCGAAACGGTTTGCCCCTGACCCAAGGGGTGATCTACATAGAGCCGAACTTTTGCCTGTTTCATGAGGGAAATCTATGACCCCCAACGCCGATTTGCCAGACCCCAAGGGGCAGGTTTCTGATGCCTATACGGGCAATTGGGTAGATCATCGTGCGCCAGCGTGGTCGCGGCCCTATCTGCGGCTCAGCCGTGCGGATCGCCCGATTGGCACGTGGCTGCTGTTGATCCCTTGCTGGTGGAGTCTACTTCTGGCCACCGCAAGCACTGGGCGGTTTGGTTGGTTTGATGCATGGATCATGCTGGGCTGCGCCATCGGATCGTTCCTGATGCGCGGCGCAGGCTGCACGTGGAATGACATCACGGACCGCGATTTCGACGGCAAAGTCGAGCGTACCAAATCCCGCCCGATCCCATCGGGACAAGTGACAGTCAAACAGGCGCTGATTTGGATGGGGCTACAGGCGCTGATTTCCTTTGGCATCCTTCTGACATTCAACTGGGCCACGATTCTTCTGGGCATCGCTGCCCTTCTGCCCGTGGCGGTCTATCCCTTTGCCAAACGCTTTACGTGGTGGCCGCAGGTTTTCCTTGGCATCGCCTTCAATTGGGGCGCTCTGGTGGGGTGGGTTGCACACACCGGATCGCTTAGCATGGCCCCCATCACGCTGTATGCTGCCGGGATCGCGTGGACCCTGTTTTACGACACGATCTATGCCTATCAGGACACCGAAGATGACGCGCTGATCGGCGTGAAATCCACCGCCCGCCTGTTCGGAGAGAACAGCCGCACGTGGCTGCGGATGTTTCTGATCGCCACCGTGACACTCACCGCACTTGCCGTCATTCTAGCCTTGGTGCCCAGCGCACATGTGCTGACACTGGTCATCGCTCTTGGGGGCGCATGGTTCATGGGATGGCATCTGGTGTGGCAGCTGCGCAAACTGGACACAGACAGCCCGGAAATCTGCCTGAATCTGTTCAGATCCAACCGCGATGCGGGACTTATTCTTGTGCTGTTTCTCGCCGCAAGCCTAATCGTTTGATTGCACCCTGCCCCAACACCCCATAATAAGCTTAAAACCAAAGAGATAACGGACCCACATTCGTATGCGCCCTTCGCAAATTCTTCTGGTCCCGGCCTCGCTTGTGGTCGGCGCTTTTCTGGCCCTGTTTGCGGCCATCCTTTCGGTCAACGCCATCGAAAGCTACTCGGAAGATGCGGTGCATGACGCCCTGACGCTGCGCGGCCATGAATGGGCCGAAGTTCAGTCCGACGGCTTGCAGGTCGTACTTTCGGGCAGCGCACCCAGCGAAGCCATGCGCTTTCGCGCGCTTTCCATCGCCGGAGGCGAGGTCGACGCGGCCCGAGTCATCGACAATATGACCATTCCCGCAGCCGAGATCGTGAAGCCGCCTCGGTTCTCGATCGAAGTTCTGCGCAACAATTCCGGGATCTCGATGATCGGCCTGATCCCAACGCAATCGGACCGTGAAAGTCTGGTTGACGAAGTGGGGGATATCGCCGGAAAAGCCGAGGTCACCGACCTTCTGGAAGTGGCTGATTACCCCATCCCTGCGAATTGGGACACCACCTTAGAGTTCGCTCTGTATGCGCTGAAACAGCTTCCGCGCTCGAAGATATCGATGGATGCGAACAAAGTATCGATCACTGCTGTGGCCGATAGTGCGGAAGAACAACAAGATTGGGCGCGCCGCCTGAAGCGCAAGGCCCCGCGTTCGATCCTTCTGTCCATCGACATTTCCGCTCCGCGCCCGGTGATCACGCCGTTCACGCTGCGCTTCCTGATCGACGAAAACGGGCCGCGATTTGATGCGTGTTCGGCCCATAACGCTATCGGGCGCGCGAAAATCATTTCAGCCGCGACCGAAGCCGGGCTTGAAGGCGTGACCAACTGCATCATCGGCTTGGGCGTGCCATCGCCCGATTGGGCGGAAGCCGTCGAGATGGGTATTAACGCCGTGTCGGTGCTTGGCGGTGGGTCGGTCACCTTCTCGGACGCAGATGTCACTTTGGTCGCGCTGGATACTACACCGCAGGCCGAATTCGACGTCATCGTGGGCGAGCTTGAAAGCAACCTGCCCGACCTCTATTCGCTGCACTCGGTCCTGCCGGAACCTGTTAAGATCGACGGCACTGGCGAAGGCGAGGCCACACCCGAGTTCGTCGCGACCCTCAGCCCCGAAGGTCAGGTACAGCTCCGCGGCCGCCTGTCGGACGAAGCCCTGCGCAGCGCGGCCGAAAGCTTTGCCCGCGCCAAGTTCGGGTCCAGCGCCGTCTATCCGGCAACCCGCCTTGATCCTGATCTACCCAGCAATTGGCCGACGCGCGTTCTGGCTGGCCTTGAGGCCCTGTCGCTGGTCCACAGCGGCGTGATCGTCGTTCAGCCCGACATCGTGGACATTCGCGGGCGTACCGGAGATCCGGAAGTTGGCTCTGAAATTTCGCGCCTACTGGGCGAAAAGCTTGGGGCCTCGGAAAACTTTCAGGTCAATGTCACCTACGAAGAAAGCCTGAACCCGACCCTGAACCTGCCCAGCCCGGAAGAATGTGCGGCAGATATCAACGCAGTTCTGGCTGAGACGAAAATCACCTTCGCCCCCAGCTCGGCCAACATCGAAGCCTCTGCGGCCGATACCGTTGATAAGATTGCCGAGATCATGCGCGAGTGCTCGGATGTACGGATGGAAATTGCGGGCTTCACCGACAGTCAGGGCCGCGAGGAAATGAACCTTGCCCTGTCGCAGAACCGCGCTCAGGCCGTCCTGTCAGCTCTTCTGTCACGCAGGATCCTGACTTCGAACCTGTCCGCCGTCGGCTATGGCGAGGAAAACCCCATCGCCGACAATGGAACCGAGGAAGGCCGCGAAGCAAACCGCCGGATCGAATTCCGCCTGCTTGGTGGGGTTTCGCAGGACAGCGATGAAGATGCGAACGAAGCCGACGTCGCATCGGATGCGGGAGCGGAAGCCACCGACCCTGAGGCGACGGACGCAGAAGAAACCCCGGCCCCCACTGCCGACACCCCGGCCGAGGACACAGACGTTGACGCATCTGCCGAAGTAGAGGCATCTCCGGAAACCGAGGATGCAGTTACTGAAGAGGCACCCGAGGAAACCCCCAACGCGCCCGACGCAGTGCCCAACTCTGATGCCGAAGACCTGCCCGCGACCGAGCCATCCGCAACGGACACCGACCCAACCGAGAGCGTCGCAACTGATGCAATCGCGCCCGAAGTCACTGCAGGTGACGCACCAGACACGACCGCCACAGAATCAAGTGAAGACCCCGCCGATCCCCCCTATAGTGGTCCCGCGATCTTTGCCCCCGACGCAGACGACGTTCGCCCGGCCCCGCGCCCGGAACGTTGATTGACACTGAAGGACAGCCCCGATGAACAGAACCGAGTTTATCATCGTCACCGCCATCATTCTTTTCGTGGCCTTCGTGCTGGGCTGGTTTGCCCACTGGCTGATCCATCGCTTCGTGCAGGTTCAAGGCAGCGAAATGAGCGAGCTGGACAAGATGGCACAGGCCTTGCATGACGCGGAAGAAACCCGCGACGAAGCAATCGCCTATTTGCAGTCGCGCGAGGCCGAGATGGCAAACCAGCTGTACCAGACCGAGGCCGAACTGCGTGCCGCAATGGACGGCCTGCGCGATGCCCGCCACGAAGCGGAAGAGCTGCGCGCATATATCGAACGCACGCAGCAGGCATAAGCTTACAGGTCTTTCACCAACCTCAGCGCGTCATAGATGGCAGCATGCGTGTTGCGTGCTGTCACGGCGTCGCCAATGCGGAACAGTTGGAACTGCCCGTCAGGGTTTGTACGGATGGTCTGCGGGCGCCCCTCGATCAGCGCATTGTGGTCCACTTCGCCCCGGTTTGATGACTGCTCTTTCAGGTCGAAATACAGATCATCCATCGGCATCGTGCCGTAGTTCACCACCACCTGATCATAGGTCGCCTCGCGGGTGAACTCGGAATAATCGGTACCCAGCGTGACCCTCAGGCGATTGCCGTCGCGCTGAATGCCTTTCAGGCGCTCGGTCACGGTGAACCGCACCCCTTTGGGCTGCAGCGACCGCATATAGGGCACAAGGTTCATTGCCATGATATCCGGGGCGAATACGCGATCAGGTGTCATCACCTCGACCTTCGCACCGGCCTCAGAAGCGATCTCGGCGGCCTGCAGCGCCGGGTGGTCGCCGCTTTCGTCATAGATCAGCACATCACCCGCGCATTTCACGTCGCCCGCGATCACGTCCCACGCGCTGACGGCCAAATCCTGCGCGCCCTTGGTCTCGAACAGTTCAAGGTTCGGCAGGCCGCCGGTGGCAACGATCACCACATCGGGGTTCAGGGCGGTCACGTCATGGGTCTCGGCCCATGTGTTGAAATGGAAGGTGACATCGCGGGCCGCACATTGCGCCATGCGCCAATCGACAATGCCGATCATCTCGCGCCGACGCGGCGTCTGAGAGGTCAGACGCACCTGCCCGCCGGGATCAGGCTGCGCTTCAAAGACGGTCACGTCGTGTCCACGCTCGGCGGCTACCCGCGCGGCCTCAAGCCCCGCAGGCCCAGCGCCCACGACCACCACCTTGCGGGGGGTGTCTGCAGGGGCAATCTCGTGCGGCATGGTCAGCTCGCGCCCGGTGGCAGCATTATGTACGCAGAGTGCATCGCCCGCCTGATAGATCCGATCCAGGCAGTAGGTGGCACCAACACAGGGGCGAATGTCTTCTTCGCGCCCCTCGATGATCTTCTTCACGATATGCGGATCGGCCATGTGCGCGCGCGTCATGCCCACCATATCCAACTGCCCAGACGACACCGCGTGGCGCGCGGTTGCGACATCCGGAATGCGGGCCGCGTGGAAGGTGGGCATACCGATTTCCTTGCGGACCCGGCCTGCGAAATCCAAATGCGGCGAGGCCGGCGCGCCCTGAATGGGGATCATATCCGTCATCGCGGGGTCGGTATGAATGCGGCCCCGGTTGATGTTCAGGTAATCCACCTGCCCGCAGTCGCGCAGCATCCGCGCGATCTCCAGCCCCATATCTGGATCAATGCCGCCGGTCTCGACCTCGTCCGGTGCAAACCGAACCCCCACGATGAACTCACGTCCCACGCGTGCGCGCACGGCTTCAATGATATCCATCGTCAGCTTCATCCGCCCGGCAAGATCGCCGCCATAGGGGCCTTCCAATCGGTTGGTCAGGGGCGAGATGAACTGGTCCAACAGGTGCCCGTGGGTCATCACCTCGACCCCGTCCATGCCGCCCTCTTTCATCCGCTCGGCTGCGTCAGCGAAGTCGGAAATGATCCGCGAAATATCCCAATCCTCGGCCATTTTAGGGAAGGCCCGGTGGGCAGGCTCACGATGCGGAGTCGAGCACACAGGCGGCATCCAATCGCCCTTGTTCCACCCCGTACGCCGCCCCAGATGGGTCAGCTGGATCATGCAGGCCGCGCCATGTTCGTGCACCGCATCCGTCAGGTTTCTGATCCACGGAATAACCTCGTCCTTATAGGCAAGGATGTTGTTGAAGACGGGCGGACTGTCTTTCGACACCGCCGCTGATCCCGCCGTCATGGTCATCGCCACACCCGCCTTGGCGCGCTCAGCGTGATACGCAGCATATCGCTCTTTCGGCATCCCATCCTCGGGATAGGCCGGTTCATGGCTTGTCGTCATGATCCGGTTTCTCAGGGTCAGATGCCCCAACTGATATGGCTGCAAAAGTGGATCGTTCGACATCATCCATCCTTTTCGACTTGGGGCTTTCCCGCCCGTATTTTCTTACCACAAATATCCTGGGGGAGCGTCACAGACGCGGGGGCAAAGCCCCCTCCACCCTCAATACCAGGCGTCATCCATCGAGGCTTTCTTGCGCGCAACAAAATCCTTCAACGCCTCATCTGTTGCCGGATCCATCCCCGGCGCCTCATACGCCGCAAGTTGGGCCTTCCAGCGGGTGTTGGCACGGGTTGCCATGTCGATCTCGCCCTGTTCGTCCCATGTCTCCCACGGCTGGTTGTCGTCCAGCGCGCTGTCGTAATAGGCCGTTTTATAGTGCCGCAAAGTATGGGCGGTCGCGAACAGGTGCTCACCCGGTCCTTTTTCGGCCAACGCGTCAAAACCCAACGTATCCTCGGTCACCACGACCCCATCGTAATAGGAATGCAGCGCGCCACACAGGTCCAGATCCAGCATGAACTTCTCATAGGACATGGACAGAAGCCCATCCAAGAAGCCCGCCGAGTGCAGCAGATAATTCGCCCCGCACTGCACCGCCGACATCATCGACATCATCGCCTGCTGCATCGCCTGAGCATCGGGAAGCTTCGAGGTCGAGAAGTTGCCCGCACAGCGCAGGGGAAGGTTCAAGCGGCGCGCCAACTGGCCATAGACCAGACTGCCCACCGCAGGCTCCGCCGTCCCAAATGTCGGTGAACCCGAGCGCAGCGACATCGAGCTAAGGAAGCTGGCAAGCACCACCGGCGCACCGGGACGTTCCAGCTGCGCCACCGCGCAGGACACCATGCTTTCCGCCAGACATTGCGCGATGGACCCAGCCATCGTCAGAGGCGACACCGCCCCGCCCAGCAAGAACGGCAAATGAATCGAGCCCTGCCCCGCCTTGGCATACTCGCGAATGCCCTGCGTCGTGATCCCGTCCATAACCAAGGGGCTGGTGGTGTTAAAGTTCCCCATGATGACGCAGTTCTGGTCGACAAAATCCGCGCCGAACAGCACGCGGCACATCTCGACACTATCGGCGGCGCGTTCTGGCGCAGTGACCGAGCCAAGAAACGGCCGGTCGGAATAGCGCATGTGGGCATAGACCATATCAAGATGGCGTTTGTTCACCGGCACATCGGTCGGTTCGCAAACCGTTCCGCCGGAATGGTGCAGCCACGGGCTCATCTGGCCCAGCTTCACAAAGTTTTGGAAGTCCTCAAGCGTGCCATAGCGGCGACCCTTGTCCAGATCCATCACGAAAGGGCTTCCATACGAGGGCGCGAAGATCACATTGTCCCCGCCGACCTCGACATTGTTGGCCGGGTTGCGGGCGTGCTGAGTGAAGACCGCCGGTGCTGTCTTCAGGATCTCGCGGATCATACCGGGCGCGAACTTGGTGTTCCACCGCGTGTCGTCCAGCTGCGTGACCTCGCCGCCAGCCTTGCGGAACATCTCGACCGTGTCGGAATCATCGCGAAACTCGATACCAATCTCGGCCATGATGCGGTCGGCTGTTGCCTCGATCTGCTGCAACGCGTCTTCACCAAGAATGTCGTAGGTAGGGATGCCGCGCTTGATATAGGGACGCTCCAGATGCGGGTTCTGCCCCGGCGCACCATCGCGTGCCTCCCGTTTACCACGGCTGCGCCGCCGTCCTGTGCTTGGTTCGCTCATCACGTCCTCCCTTGTCATGAGTCGCATAGTTGACACAGGTGACATCTGATTTGACACATGTGTCAAGTCACCTATGATGCGGGACTATGGCTAAAAACGACATACCCCGCCCGCGCGCCTCGGAACGCATGTGGCTTGATGCCGCGCTAGAGCTTTTGATTACCGTTGGTGTGGATGGGGTGAAGATCATGCCGCTGGCCAATCACCTCGGCCTGACACGCACCGGATTCTATCACCACTTCCGCGACCGCGAGGCGCTGTTGGACGCTATGATCAAACGGTGGGAGGACAAGAACACAGGCAATTTGGTTGCCCAGTGCGCGCTCTATGCCGAGACCATCTGCGAAGCGATGTTCAACCTTCAGGATTGTTGGTTCCAGAAAGACCTTTTCGATGCCCAGCTTGACCGTGCCATCCGCAACTGGGCTGATCATGACGCAGACCTAGAACGGCGGGTGGAAGCCGCCGACGCCCAGCGCAAAGCTGCCATCAAAACGATGTTCGAACGCTTCGATTATTCCCCCGACGACGCCGAGGTGCGGACCATGGCGATCCTCTATACGCAGGTCGGCTATATCGCGATGGAGATCAAAGAAGACCCCATCGGCCGGATCGACCGCGTTCCACTATATGTCGAACTTTTCACGGGTCAGTCACCCTCGGAAAACGAGATCCGGCGTTTTCGCGCACGGAACGGATATTGAATCCAATTTTTCTCTAGCGTCTGTTTTCCATCCATGCTTTTGGTATTCTAACACCTTATATACCTGACCGGACCGAAGGCAGCTTTGGCGTTTCCGGCAGAATGGACGACCGACATGCGCCTGTTTTCGACCCGCAATCGGCCCGTGGATCTGGGCCCCTACCCGCTTGAACGCCTACGCCGTTGCGACACGGCGCCCGGACTGGATCAGCTCGGCCTAGATCCGCATCTGTCCTTTGATCGGCCCGACCGCCCCGAAAGCCTTGTCAACGCAATGGCCCCTTATCAGGCGGCGCTGGACGCGATCCGGGATGGAGAGATCAATCCAACCCGCTCGACCATTCCCGATGATCCAGACGAGCGCGCGCGTCACCTGAAGGCCTTTGGCTATTTCTCGGACGCGTCGATGGTCGGGATCACACGGTTGGACGCGGATGCCCGTCGCCACACACCCACCGAAAATCCCGGCATTCAGGAGCTGGTCACGGCCCTCGGCACCCGCGAGGTCCAGACGCTGGCCGCCGGGATCGACACGTTGATGGCCGAGTTGAAGGAAAGCCTGTCTGCTGGCATCCGCCCCGTGTCGGGTCACAGCCACGCGATAGTCTTTCTGTACGAACACCACCGTGCCCCCCGCGCAGACGAGCCGGGCGCGGATTGGATCATGGACGCGCAGGACCACCGCGCCTGTCTTCTGTCCTCGGAAACCGCCATCGTAATTGCGAACTATCTGCGGCTTTTGGGGTTCGACGCGAAGGCCCACACGGGTGCGGCCAGCGATGTCTGGATGTCTCGGCTGTCCGTACAGGCCGGGCTGACATGGGCAACGCCGGATGGCCCACGTGCCCCGTGGGTCGGCGACCAATTCGGCATTGCCGTCGTCACCACCGATCTTGAGATCACGCCCGACCGCCCCCTTGCCCCCGAGGCTGAGCAATCGAACCTGACCGGTTTGCGGTGGAAGCTGGGCGTGGACAGCGCCAAATCCGGCATGAACCGCGATCCTTATGTACGTCGCGACTATGCCCAAGGCCCGCTGCCCTTCGAGCGGTTGAAGCGTGTCGACAAGCCCACGTCCTATATCGACGAAGAAAACGTCGCGCGCGTGCCGAAACGATCCGACATGTTCGCCCGTGCGCAGTTTGGCGATATGGGCAAGCACCTGCACGAGCATTCCTCGGGCGGGATGTATGTGCGCAAAGCCGCCCCCAGCTATGCCCAGCGCCGCGCGCTTGGGGTCTTTACGCCGCTGCAAGATGGTCCTGTGGCGAAGGGCGCGCGACCGACAGACGCGGAAAACAACGCCGCCGCCCTGCGCGCCGCCAGCTATTTCCTTGGGATCGACGCGGCCGGGACTAGCCGCTGCCCGGACTGGGTTTGGTACAGCCACGACGCCACCGGGGCCGAGATCGTGCCGACCCATCACAACGCGATCTCGATGATCGTGGATCAGGGCTTTGAAACGATGGAGGGCGCGTCCGGCGACGACTGGATTGCGGTCAGCCAATCCATGCGCGCCTATCTGCGGTTCTCGCTGATCGGAGGCGTCATCGCCCAGCAGATCCGCAACCTCGGCTATTCCGCCAAGGCCCATACGGTGATGGATGGTACGGTGCTACAACCGCCGCTGCTGCTTCTCGCCGGATTGGGCGAAATCAGCCGCATCGGCGAGGTTATTTTGCATCCCCTGCTTGGCCCGCGTCTGAAATCCGGCGCGGTGACGACGGACATGCCGCTGTCCCATGACAGACCAATTGATTTCGGCCTGCAGAAGTTTTGCGAATCTTGCAACAAATGCGCCCGCGAGTGCCCCTCGGGCGCGATCACAGCCGGACCAAAGAAGATGTTCAACGGCTATGAGATCTGGAAATCGGACAGCCAGAAATGCACCACCTATCGCGTGACGCAGCCGGGCGGCGCGATGTGTGGGCGCTGCATGAAGACCTGCCCGTGGAACCTTGAGGGGCTGTTTGCGCAGACGCCGTTCCGCTGGGCAGCTTCAAACCTGCCGGGGGCAGCGCCTGTCTTGGCGAAGCTCGATGATGCGGTCGGCAATGGCGGCCTGAACGAGGTTAAGAAATGGTGGTGGGATTTGGAGCTGGGGCCGGATGGCGGCTATCACGCACCGGTCGAGCCGGTGAACCGTCGTGGTCTTCAGCGCGAGCTTGACCTGAAGCCCGAGGATCAGACCCTTGCGACCTATCCCGCGCCCCTGGCCCCGCCGCCCTATCCCTATCCGTTCCCGATGGACCGCGAGGCCGGGATTGCGGCCTATGACGCGATGATCACGGCCAAGGAGTATCGCGATCGCAAAGCACGTGGCGATCTGTCGATGATCCACAAGTATTTCGTCCCGCAAGACAGCCCCGTGCTGCAGCTGACCCTGTCGAAGGTCGAACAGATGACGCCGAACGTCACAAAATACGAGCTGTCCGCGCTGGACGGATCGGATTTGCCCGCATGGACCGCCGGGGCGCATCTGGATGTGCTCGTCTCGCCCGATTTCTTGCGGCAGTATTCGATGTCCGGCGATCCGGCTGACCGCAGCCGCTATCAGATCGGCGTCCTGCGCGAAGACGAGGGGCGTGGCGGCTCGGCTCTTTTGCACCGCATCTTCACCGAGGGCCGCAAGGTCTTCGTCTCGCACCCCATCAACCACTTTGAACTGGTCGAGGACGCCCCCAAGACCTTCCTGATGGGAGGCGGTATCGGTATCACCCCGATGATCGCGTTCGCGCACCGTCTGCACACCATCGGTGCGGATTTCGCACTGCATTACTCGGCCAGCAGCCGGAAGGATGCGGGGTATCTGGACGACTTGGCCGCGATGCCGTGGGCCGACCGCGTACATCTGCATTTCTCGGACGAAGGCAGCCGTGCTGATTTCAATACTGTGTTCACAGACGCCCCGGATGGCGCGCATGTTTATGCCTGTGGGGCGGATCGTTATATGGACGCCGTGATGCAGGCCGCGGCCACTCAAGGCATCCCCGAGGACGCGCGGCATCTGGAGTATTTCAGCGTGCCCGAGCAGCCTGACTATGAAAACCACCCGTTCTCCTTGCGCCTGAAAGATGGTCGCAAGATCGAAGTCTCTGCGGATCAAACCGCTGCAGACGCCTTGAACGGCGCTGGGTTCCATGTCGACGTCAAATGCTCGGACGGGATCTGTGGCGTGTGCAAATGCGGCGTGCTGTCAGGCGAAGTCGAACACCGCGACTTTGTCCTGTCCAACGCCCAGCGCGAAGGCGCCATGATCCTGTGCCAAAGCCGTGCAAAGGACCCGGACGGAGAGATTGCGCTGGATCTGTAGCCTCACGCGCACCTCACAGAAACGTCATCACAATCGGTGATCCGGACCCGGAAGCCCCCCGTACTCCTTGTATCTGAAAACAAGGAGATCAACATGCTTCGTCGTACATTCATCGCCGTCACCGCTGCCGCCGCCTTTGCCGCTCCGGCTTTCGCAGATGACCATTCCAAGGACATCGTCGATACTGCGGTCGGCGCAGGCAGCTTCACCACACTGGTCGCCGCCGTTCAGGCCGCCGGTCTGGTCGACACCCTGAAGGGCGACGGCCCCTTCACCGTCTTCGCCCCAACAGATGATGCTTTCGCAGCCCTGCCTGAAGGCACAGTCGAAACGCTGCTGATGCCGGAAAACAAAGACAAGCTGGTATCAATTCTGACCTATCACGTGGTCCCCGGCAAAGTGATGTCCGGCGATCTGTCGGACGGCATGATGGCCGCCACCGTGCAGGGCGCTGAGGTCAAAATCGGCACCATGTCCGGCGTAACCGTTCAGGGCGCCAACGTCACCGCTGCCGACATCGAAGCCTCGAACGGTGTGATCCATGTAATCGACAGCGTGATCCTGCCCCCGGAAAGCTAAAGCTTTCTTCCCCTCACGGCAGGCAAGGGGTCGCCCAAGCGGCCCCTTTTCTTTGCCCGCAGCTCACTCTGCGATATTGCGCGGCAAGGTGATCAGGAAGGCCGTACCGGTGTCGTCGGAGCGTTCCAGCTTTAGCGTGCCGCCATGCCCACGCACCAATTCCGCCGAGATCGCCATGCCCAGACCGGACCCCCCCTTACGGTTGGTGCCAGCAAAGGGCTGGAACAGATGATCCCGAGACGATTTGGGAAGTCCCGGGCCGGTATCCACCACGCGGATCTGCCAATCACTTTCGGTTTCGCTGGCCTGCAACGCAATCTCGCCCGGTTTGCCAGACGCCACGATCGCCTGACGCGCGTTGCGCACAAGGTTCGAGAGCACGCGATAAAGCTGCTCGGGGTCGGCGCGCAGGTTCAGCCCTGCGGGAATGTCTTCCGCAAAGGACAGGTCGTGTTCGCCCGCCGACAGACGCTCGCTTTCGATGATGTCGGCTGTCAGCTCGGCCAGATTGAAGCGGTGCATCGTCGGCGCGGGCTCTTCCGCCTTGCCAAAGGCCAGTGTGTTTTCACACAAGCTGACCGCGCGGGTGATCGAGTTCACAAGTTTCGGCACCACCCGCTTCACCATTGGATCTTCGCTGGTCTCCATCCGGTCGGCAAACAGCTGAGCTGTGGTCAACACATTGCGCAGGTCGTGGCTGATCCGGGCGACCGCGCCACCCAATTGCGCCAGCCGCTCTTTCTGCTTCAACGCGCCAGTCAGGTCGGTTTGCAGACTACGCAGGGTGACTTCTGCTTCGCGCAGTTCAGTTACGTTTGTTCCGGGGGCGATAATACGCCGCGCATCTTCGGGATCGGCGGCATAGGCCTTCATATTGCCCACGACGCCCTTGATCGGGCGTACGATCAGCCGTTGCACCGCAAGGAACAGCAGAAGCGCGGTAATAACTGAAATGACAGCCGACAGCAGTAAGATGTTCAGGCCATAGTCAATCATCGCGGCGCGCAGTTTGGCGGTCCACATCGTGATCTCGATCACCAGACCACCTTCACGTACAGGATCCCCGATGACGCGGATCACCTCGGGTTCGGGATTGAACAGGCGCATCATC
This sequence comes from Aliiroseovarius pelagivivens, assembly GCF_900302485.1. Classification (NCBI taxonomy): domain Bacteria; kingdom Pseudomonadati; phylum Pseudomonadota; class Alphaproteobacteria; order Rhodobacterales; family Paracoccaceae; genus Aliiroseovarius; species Aliiroseovarius pelagivivens. The sequence goes on from NZ_OMOI01000001.1 coordinate 2,464,602, forward strand.
GCATCCCCGATCAGGGTCATTGCGGATGCATCGCGCAGATCATAGTCGTGCGTGACCGCCCCGGGTGGCGGCGATGACAACATCAGTTCGCGCATCTCATCGCGGCGCAGAACGACGTTGTAGACCTCCGCATTTTCCAGAAGTTCGGCTTCCAGTTCCGGTGCGATCATATCATCGGCCAGCAACGCCAACGACGCGATCTGCGCCCGTTCCAGACGATCCTGCAGGTAATCGGCCCGAAAGCGCGCGACCGACGGTACGAAGATCAAAATCTCGGCCAGCATGACGAACAGCGTCGTCAGGATCAGAAAACGGCCGGAAAGAGTATTGAACACCTGCGCGCCCTCGTCAGTTGGGGTTACGGGATAAATTTCTGCACGAAACCTACCACCCGCTTGACCATAGGATTATCAAAAAGTCGAGGCGAGAAATAGGCCCCAGCCGCCCGCTTGCTGATTTCCGCCATGGTGGGATAGGGGGCGACCATGCCAGCGATCTGCCCCATTTTCAAACGGTTGGCGATGGCCAGCGCCCAAAGGGTGATCATCTCGCCCGCACCGGGGCCAACGATGGATACCCCAACTGGGCGTCCCTTGACGATCATCACCTTGATCAGACCCTTTGTCTGCTGGGTCGCAATGGCGCGGTCATTCCCAGCGAAGTCGAACCGGGCAACCTCCAGCTTGTCACCGTGAGTCTTGCGCGCCTCAGCTTCGGTTAGGCCGATCTGTGCCAGTTCCGGCGCAGTATAGGTTGCCCACGGGATGTGATCTGTTCGCTGCTTGGACGGCAGGCCGAACAGCATCGAACGGATAATGACGCCCGCATGGTATCCAGCGACATGGGTAAATTGCAGCCCACCCGCGACGTCTCCAATGGCATAGACCTTCTTGTTGGTGGTGCGCAGGCTGGCATCGACCTTGATGCCTGTGCGGGTGGGTTCAATGCCCGCAGCCTCAAGGTTCAGCTTGTCTGTATTTGCTTTGCGTCCAACAGCCATCAGAAGATGGGTACCTTTGAAGACCTGACCATCCTTGGCCTCGATCTCGATCGCACCCGCCTTGCCGCGAATTTCGGCGGCCATTGCGTCTTCTTCAATGGCGATACCTTCGTCGCGCAATGCGTCCAGCACGTGCGCGGCCATCTCGGGATCGTCCCGGCCCAGCGCCTTCATGCCTTCAATCACGGTGACCTCACAGCCAAGGCGACGGTGCGCCTGCGCCATTTCCATTCCGATGGGACCGCCGCCGATGATCAGCAGATGGTCGGGACGGGTTTTCAGGTCAAAGATCGTCTCGTTGGTTTCATAAGGCACATTCTCGATGCCCGGAATCGGCGGCACCAGCGGCGACGAGCCGGTCGATATCACGAAGCGCCGTGCCTCGATGACATAGTCGCCCGCTTGCACCTCTTTCGGCGAGATGAACTGGCCGTATTCGGTGATCACCCGCACGCCCAAACCCTCGAACCGCTCGACCGAGTCGTGAGGTTCAATGGTCGCGATGGTCTGGCGCACGTGGTCATGAGCCGCGTCCCAGCCCATCGCCGACTTGCCTGCATGGAGCAGTGCCTTGGACGGGACACAGCCATAGTTCAGGCAGTCTCCACCCATCTTGTGGCCTTCCAGCAGCACGACTGATGCGCCCATCTGCACGGCCCCAGCTGCGACAGACAACCCGCCCGAGCCTGCGCCGATGATACAGACATCCGTCTTGATACGTTCAGCCATGTCAGGCGTCCTTCTTGAAAAGCTTCAGCACCATCGGAAGGGCTGCCAGCGCGGCAAGCCCCAGAATGGGCAACAGGATGTGCGGCTCGAAGATGATGCCCAGATCCGGGGTTTCGCCACGGGCAAAGACTTCGCCCAGACCGGCGCCGACCGATGTATAGACCAGTCCCCCGGGAATAATTCCGAAGAAGGTCGAGATGACGAAACGATGCAGCGGCACGCCGACCAGCGCGGGAATCAGGTTCGCCACGAAGAAGGGCACGGCAGGGACCAATCGGATCAGGAACAGGACAGACCACTGATTCTCGTCGATCCCATCTTTGATATTCTTTACGGCGCCCTCGCTGCCCTCCATCTTGGCGGCCAGTTTTTCACCCAGCCCCCAGCGGGCAGCCAAGAAGATCAGCACAGCACCGATTGTGGCGGCCGTCACATTAAACAGCACACCCGGGAAGGTCGAAAATAGGAACCCTCCGGTCAGTGTCGCAATGGTCGCGCCGGGCAGTGAAAATCCGACAATCACCACATAGGCTGCGATGAAAGCGCCCACTGTCAGCAGATAATTGGCGTCCCGGAAGGCCAAAAGTGCCTCGCGGTTTTGCGCCAAAGTCTCGAAACTTAGATAGTCGCGCAGGGTAAATGCTCCGATCACGGCCACGCTTAGGATCGCAATCAAGGGCAAACGACGCAAAAGCGCGTTTGGCGTGGGCTTCGACATTTTCGTGTCGGGGTCGGTCATCATCATGGGTCTTTCCGGTCAATACAGCACGTTCGCGATTAGGCCGCGGTGGTTGATTGCAACATGAGCGCAATCGCCCGGCTTGCCCACCCACCTCACGCTTGCTTGAACAGGGGTGAAGAAATCGCGTACGGATGTAACAAAAGGGGCGAAAATATTTCATCAGGCATTTGACTTGCCCCAGAATGCCCCCTATAGACCGGGCTTCGAATGACACACGCTCCGAATCCACCGGGATTGGGAGCATTAACGGAGACGGGCGATGAAACGCACATACCAACCTTCGAACCTGGTTCGCAAACGCCGCCACGGCTTTCGCTCGCGCATGGCTACCAAAGCCGGTCGCAAGATCCTGAATGCCCGCCGCGCACGTGGCCGGAAGTCGCTGAGCGCATAAGCGCTCGGGTCGCAGTCATGTCTGCGCCCAATGCTGACAAAACGAAGACCGCCGAGGCCGAAGGGCCTGCGGCGGTTTCCGTTTGCGTGGATGATCGCAAACTGATCACCCTGACCGAGCGGCGCGACTTTTTGGCCGCCGCCCGTGCCCGCCGTGCACCGGCGCCTGCGTTTCTGTTACAGGCTCGTAAACGGCGTGACGGCGAAAACGCCGAGCCCGATCAAATCCGCATCGGATTTACCTGCTCAAAAAAGGTTGGCAACGCCGTTGTCCGCAACCGCGCCAAACGTCGCCTGCGCGCCATCGCGCACGAGGTTCTGCCCAGTCTGGGCAAACCCGGCTGGGACTATGTGCTCATCGGTCGCGCTGAAAAAACCGTGTCGCGTGACTATATGGATTTGAAAGCGGACCTTGCCCGCGCCATTGACCAGATCCACGCCCCGCGAAAGAAATCATGAGCCCCGCAGCCTTCATCTTGTCCCTGCCGATCCGGGCCTATCGCCTGATCTTCAGCCCTTGGGTTGGGTTCAACTGCCGCTATCAACCGACCTGTAGCGCTTATGCGCTGGAAGCCCTGCAAAAGCATGGGGCCTTCAAAGGCGGCTGGATTGCGGCCAAGCGGATCGCCCGCTGCAACCCGTGGGGATCGTGCGGATACGACCCGGTGCCCGGCAAAAAGCACGATTGCTCTACGCATGACTGAGGTCAGCGTGTCCTGACGGCCACAGACTGTTGCAACTTTCACTTGAAACTTGAGATCTGAGCTGTTTGCGCTAAACAGGCGCCATCCGCAACGCTCAAACAGAAGGAGGCGTTACATGACGAATACCAACGCTCTCCGCCAAACCTGTGTTGCGGCCTATTGGGGCACTCACGCCTCGTGACCTTTGCGTCACGCGCCTGACCGCCCCAACCAGCCCGTATGCCGGGCTTCTCGATAGCTGACATGTAACACAAGACCACGGTCGCATTGTGTCCGTCGTTTCGGATCATTTCAGTTCTCTTTGCAACCAAAACAAAACTCCAAAGAAGGACCGGCATTCTGCCGGTGACAAACCCATGATGGACTCGAATTTTCATTCCGAACCTGTCCGGCTGAACGAACTGCTGGATGACTTGATTGCCAATCACGGCGCGATCCGCGTGGTGCGCGCGCTTGCGATGCGTCTTGTATCGCAGCGCGTGCGTCGACCTCAGGCAGATAATCTGTCCGACCACCTGCGTCGGGACGTCGGGCTTCCGCCTGGCCACCCTCCGCCACCGTTCCGCGAACCGCGGCTGTGATCCTTCGGGCCGTCCAAAGCGCCAGACGCGGACGGTCCAAAAATAACTCTTGACCTAAAGTTCACTTGAGGTCCGAGGATCGCAAAATATCGCTAGGAGACCCCGAAATGACACATGTTTTGACACTTCCCCCACGCAGCCGGCACCGGCCCAGGCTGCAATCCGCGCTGATCGGTCTGATCGAGCGTCATGGCCGTTGGCGCGTGGTCCGGGCCGCATTGTTTGCACGCCCGTCGCAAAAACTGCGCAGCGAGGATCTGACCCCGCATATGCGTCGTGATCTGAACCTGCACGCGCCATCGGACAGCTTGCCGTCAGCGCGTCAGCACCTGTTGTGATCCATGGACCTGAACCAGATCACTCAGAATGTCACCGATTTCGACGCAGCCCTAACGTTCTATGAAACGCTGGGGCTGCGTCTGATCACCTCGGCGCGTGGCGAATACGCGCGGTTCGAACTGCCTTCGGGCAGCACGACCCTGTCGCTGCACCTGTCCGACGCCCCAACGGTGAACGGCCCGACGCTGTATTTCGAGGTCGATGACATCGATCACCGCTATGAACAGCTGAAATGCGCCGGGATCATCTTCGATACGCCCCCAGAAGACATGAGCTGGCGTTGGCGCGAGGCGCGGTTTCGCGATCCCTCTGGCAATCTTCTGTGTCTATTCCACGCGGGCCTTGACCGGCGCTTTCCGCCGTGGCGCATCGACGGCACACCACGCGGCTGACCCTTGCCCGGCGGATCATTTTCCCCTATGCCGCGCCCATGTTGGACGATCTCGACGATATTCACCCGCTGTTTCACGGCGCCCCCTCGACCACCGAGTTCAAGAAGCTGCGCAAGCGCATCATGCGCAATGTGCGCGAGGCTTTGGACCAATACGGCATGGTCGAACGCGGCGCAAAATGGCTTGTCTGCCTGTCGGGCGGCAAGGACAGCTACACCATGCTGGCAGCGCTGTACGAGCTGAAATGGCGTGGCGTTTTGCCGGTCGAGATCCTTGCCTGCAACCTCGATCAAGGTCAGCCTGGCTTTCCGGCCACTGTCCTTCCTGAGTTTCTGGAAAAGATGCAGGTGCCCAACCGGATCGAGTACGAGGACACCTATTCCATCGTCATGGACAAGATCCCGCAGGGCCGGACGTTTTGTTCGCTCTGTTCACGCCTGCGCCGCGGCAACCTCTATCGCATTGCGCGCGAGGAAGGCTGCTCGGCCGTGGTTCTGGGTCACCACCGCGACGACATTCTTGAAACCTTCTTCATGAACCTCTTCCACGGAGGACGCTTGGCGACAATGCCGCCCAAGCTGGTGAACGAAGAAGGCGACCTTTTCGTCTATCGTCCACTGGCCCATGTCGCCGAGGCTGATTGCGAGAAATTCGCCACTCAGATGAACTATCCGATCATTCCCTGCGACCTGTGCGGATCGCAAGATGGGTTGCAGCGCCAGCAGGTGAAAAAGATCATCGACGGGTGGGAGGCGAACTTCCCTGGCCGCCGTCAGATCATGTTCAAGGCGCTTATGAACACGCGCCCCAGCCACCTTCTGGACCCGCAAATATTTGATTTCGCTGGACTAACACGCGACCCTTCGAAAGTTGACGGGAATTCCTGATAAATTTTTTATCTTTTTTTCGGTGCACGTTAATACCTGATTGACCACATGTTCCTACTTTGTCCAAAGCGCCCGGCAACCCGGGCCGTGTTTGGTGTATATGTTTAGGAACCCGTCATGGCTGCCAGCTTTGGTCCAAAATCCCTCAAAAGCGCTGTTCGAAGCCTTCTGACCAGCCCCCAGTTCACTGCCATCCTTCCCGCGGCATTGCTGTTGGCCACTTGGTTGGGGGGTGAAACCGCCCTTTTGCTCTTTGCCATCCTGTTTCCTGGATTGTTTGCACTGGGCGGCGCGCTGACGCGCACGTCGTCGAAGAACCAATGGGCTGCCGATCCAGTAACGGGCTTACCCATGCGCGGCAAACTAGTGAAAATGCTGGACGCATGCTTCCATGACCCTGAAGTAAATGAAAAAAACTGCTTGGTGTTGGAGGTGGATGCCTTCTCGCAACTGGCCGACCACTATGGGTTTGATGCGCGAGACAAGATAGAGGCGCGACTGGGCGAAGCTCTTCGGTCAATGCTGCGCGTGACTGACCTGATTTGCTCATTGGGGCGAGGACGATTTGGGATTGTAATTGACCGTGCAACGCGTGCCGATCTCGAGGTTGTGCTGCAGATCGCCACGCGACTGCAGTCGGTAATAATGACCCCCATCGATCTGGACGAGACGCGCCTACACCTGACAGCCAGTGTCGGCTTTGCGTTACCCCAACGCGTACCCGACGCAACGGGGGAATCGCTTTTACATGCCGCAGAGAGCGCCCTTCAGAACGCCCAAGTCGCCGGCCCAGGTTCAATTCGCGCCTTCTCCAATGGCATGGCCCCAAAGGCCGCACCTTCAGAGCACTCCGAAGCCGAGCTTTCCGAGGCGCTGGAAACTGGCCAGATGACCCCGTGGTTCCAACCTCAAGTCTGCCTGCGCACTGGGCGCCTGACGGGGATGGAAGCGCTTGTACGCTGGCACCACCCCAGTTTGGGCTTAATTGCCCCTGCGGCCTTTCTGCCCGCACTGGCTCAAGCCGGACTTATGGAACGCCTCAGCGAGGTGATGCTGTTCGAATGCCTGACCAGCATCTGCAAGTGGGACCAGTTGGGGCATGAGGTGCCAACCGTGTCGATCAACCTGACATCAGAGGAGCTGTCCAATCCCAAACTATTTGAAAAAATCCGCTGGGATCTGGACCGTTTTGATGTGTCGCCAGAGCGTTTGACGCTGGAGATCTTAGAAAGCGTCATTGCGCAGAGCGACGATGACGTCATTGCGCGTAACATCAACGCTTTGGCACGCATGGGTTGCAACATTGATTTGGATGATTTCGGCACTGGCCATGCTTCGATTGCACATATCCGGCGTTTCAATCTGAATCGAATTAAGATTGACCGCTCTTTTGTCACCCATGTCGACACTGATACAAACCAACAGAACATGATTTCCGCCATCCTGACGATGGCCAAGCAGTTGAAAATCGGAGCGCTGGCTGAAGGGGTCGAAACCCACGGTGAATACACCAAATTGGGCGAACTGGGCTGCTCAGATGTGCAGGGCTATGCCGTAGCAAAACCCATGCCGATGGATGCAATCAGCCTTTGGATCAGGAATCACAAATCCACCTCGGATCGCATCCACCACATCCCAAAGCACGCCTAGAGAGTTCGTAGACCCGCATTTCTTGGGACATCGGGATAAACTGCTTGACCTTTGGGCCCTTGCCCTGTTGAACCACTTTGACCGAAATCTATGAGTGGTAGGCACGATGGACGACCAGAATAAGAACCTGATCTTGGCAACGGTTCTCAGCTTTATTGTCATCACAGGCTGGTTGATTGTGTTTCCACCAGCCGAGCCCCCACTGCCTGCCGAACCGGCTGCGCAAACGACGCAAGACGCAGCGACCGCCGCTACGCCTGCGGCTTCGGCTCCTGCGGATGCAGCCCCAGCGGATATTTCCACACAACAGGCCGAAGCTGGCCGGGTGGACATCGACACGCCCAAGCTGGCTGGATCGATCTCGCTTCTGGGTGGTCGTATCGACGATCTGAAGCTGAAAGAATACCATGTTGAGCTGTCGAAAGAGAGCGACATTGTCACCCTATTGCGACCTGCTGGTGAACAAGACGCCTACTACACGCTCTATGGATGGGCCCCGGGTGGTACCACCGCACTGGAAGATGTCCCGGGTCCGAACACCGTGTGGGCCGTGGAAAATGGCACCAAGCTAACACCGTCCACGCCCGTCACTCTGCGCTGGGACAGCCCGGCAGGCCTGATCTTCCGCCGCACGCTTTCCGTCGACGAAAACTTCATGTTCTCGATCGAACAAGCTGTTGAGAACACCAGCAGCGCCGCCCAACGCATGGCCCCCTATGGCGTGATCGCTCGCCACGGCGAGCCGCAGGACCAGAAGGGTTTCTTCATCCTGCACGAGGGCCTGATCCGCCAAGTTGATGGCGAACTGGAAGAAAGCGATTATTCGGATATCGCTGACCTTAGCTATGACGAGCGCGAAGCTTCGTTGGCCGACGTCCAACAGGTTGAAGAAAATGGCTGGCTTGGCTTCACCGACCACTATTGGATGACAACGCTGATCCCGGAACCCGGAGAGCCTTTCACCTCGGTCGTGCGCTATGCTGACAAAGCTGACATCTATCAGGTCCAATTCCGCCTGCGCGCACAAGACGTTGCCCCGGGTGCGACAGCCAGCGCCACAACCCATTTCTTCGCTGGCGCCAAGGAATGGGAAACCATCCGCGCCTATGAAAAAGAAGACGGCATCTACAACTTCATCGACTCGATCGACTGGGGCTGGTTCTTCTTCCTGACCAAGCCAATCTTCGCCGTGCTGCACTGGCTGAACGCGCTGATCGGCAACATGGGCTGGGCAATCATCGGCCTGACCATCGTGATCAAGGCGATCCTCTTCCCGCTGGCTTATAAATCCTATGTTTCCATGGCGAAGATGAAAGAGCTTCAGCCCGAGATGGAGAAGATCAAGGAACGCGCTGGCGATGATCGCCAGAAGGTCCAGCAAGAGATGATGGAGCTGTACAAGAAGGAAAAGGTAAACCCGGCCTCGGGCTGTTTGCCGATCCTTCTTCAGATCCCGATCTTCTTCTCGCTCTACAAGGTGATCTTCGTCACGCTTGAACTGCGTCACGCACCGTGGATCGGTTGGATCAATGACCTTTCGGCCCCGGATCCCAGTTCGATCCTGAACCTGTTCGGCCTGCTGCCCTATGCAACCCCTGGCCCGGAAAGCATCCTGGCCATTATCTCGCTTGGTGTTCTGCCGATCTTGCTGGGTATCTCGATGTGGTTGCAGCAGAAACTGAACCCGGCACCCACCGACGCGACGCAGGCGATGATCTTTGCCTGGATGCCGTGGGTCTTCATGTTCATGCTGGGCGGCTTTGCCTCGGGTCTTGTTGTCTACTGGATTGCGAACAACACCATCACGTTCATCCAGCAATACACGATCATGCGCAGCCACGGGCACAAACCCGACGTGTTGGGGAACGTGCTGAAAGGCTTCAAGAGAAGCCCGAAAGACGCAAAATGACCGGGGTTGTCGCCGGCATCTGGCGGCACCCGATCAAATCGCATGGGCGCGAGGAACTGCTTCGCGTTCCCGTGACCGAGGGGCATTGCTTGCCCTTCGATCGCAAATGGGCTGTCGCACATGAGGCGGCCAAACTTGAAGACGGTAAAAGCTGGGTGCCCTGCTCGAATTTTTCGCGCGGGTCTAAAGCTCCCAATCTGATGGCTATATCCGCTGTCACCGACGAGCTAACGAACACGATCACGCTGACTCATCCGTCGCAACCCGGCATCACGATCAACCCGGATCGCGCCGAGGAGCAAGATAGGTTCCTGAACTGGATCAAGCCCTTGTCGCCCACCAACCGCGCCCAGCCAGAGCAACTGGTGACCGTTGGCCGAGGCATGACTGATACGGACTACGAAAGTGTTTCATTCATCAACCTCGCCTCTCACCGTGCTGTGGAAGAGAAGCTGGGCCGTGAGATCTCGCCGCAGCGATGGCGCGGAAACTTCCTGTTGGAAGGTTTCGAACCGTGGGAAGAGCGCAGCTGGATTGGCAAAACTATCCGCATCGGAGAGGCTGAGTTTGAGGTCCGCGAACACATCACACGTTGCATGGCCACAACAGCTAGCACCCGTACCGGCGAGCGCGACGCAGATACGTTGGGCGTCTTGAATCAGAACTGGGGACATCAGGATTGCGGCGTGTACGCCGTGGTGACCAAACCCGGCGTCGTGGTTCGCGAAGAACCGATAGAGGTGATCGGATGACAATGCTTCCATTTCCCATGGCGGAAGAACCGGATCAGGCGTCGAAGGAAAAAGGTCGCCTGTTGTTCGCAGGTGCGACCGACTTTCTGAAAGGTGTCGTCGCGATGGACGGCCTGCCCGCGCCGGACCGGATCGAGGTATGCTTTGCCGGACGCTCGAACGTTGGTAAATCCAGCCTGATCAATGCGTTAACTGGCCGCGTCAAGCTTGCACGCGCATCGAACACACCCGGCCGCACGCAGGAAATCAACTTCTTTACCACGACTGGTGGCCCCTATCTGGTGGACCTTCCGGGTTATGGCTATGCAAATGCGCCTGTGAAGATTGTCGAGAAATGGCAGCGCCTTCTGAAGAACTATCTGTCAGGCCGTCAGAACCTTCGCCGGGCATTCGTTCTGATCGATTCGCGCCACGGCGTGAAGAAGGTTGATGAAGAGATCATGAGCCTTTTGGACAAGTCTGCCGTGACGTTTCAGGTGGTGATGACCAAGGCTGACAAGGTCAAGGAAAATGACCGTGCCAAGATGCTGGAGCAGGTTCGCAAAGCGCTGTCCAAGCACCCAGCAGCCTATCCGGAACTGGTCCTGACATCATCTGAAAAGGGCGACGGGATCGAGACACTGCGCGCGATCATCGCGGGACTGGATTAACGCGCTGCTGCTTCAGTGCAGTCAGCTTCATTCCCTGCCCGACACCAGCTTCCGCACCAACTGCTGTGCTACACGTGCTGCGCGCCGTTCACTTCGATCTCGGCGCCCGAGATGTACGAGCTTTCGTCAGAACACAGGAAATAGATCGCCGAGGCGACTTCCTCGGGCTGACCAAGACGCTGAAGCGGCAGTTTCTCGACAATCTTTTCGGTGCCGGGGGACAAGATGGCGGTTTCGACCTCGCCCGGGGCGATGGCATTGACGCGTACGCCCATCGGCCCGAAGTCATGCGCCATTTCGCGGGTCAACGCCGCAAGCGCGGCCTTGGAGGTCGCGTAAGCTGCGCCCGCAAAGGGATGCACGCGTGACCCCGCGATCGAGGTCACGTTTACGACCGCCCCCTTGGCTGCGGCCAGTTCGGCGCGAAGGCCACGGGCCAGAACAACCGAGGCAAAGAAATTCACGTGAAAGACTTTGCCCCAATCCATCAAATCGGTGTTGAGCGTATTTAACCGCGCACCTTCCGGCCCTTTGGGCGAGATGCCCGCGTTGTTCACCAGCGCATCAAGCCGGCCGTTCAGACGTTCCCGAATGACGCCCACGGCCTTGATCGTATCCGACGGATCGGCCAGGTCCAGCTGGACATGGTTTTCCTCGCCTCCGCCCCAGGGGCATTCGTCTGGGAAGGGATGACGCGAACAAGTAATCACGCGCCAACCTTCGCGGTTGAACTTGCGCACGGTGGCGTGTCCGATACCTCGGCTTGCGCCGGTCAGAAGCAGGGTTTTGCGGTCGTCACTCATTGAAGCCTCGCGGTCAGGTTTGGGAAATTGCTGGCATCCGCTTGCGTGATGCACCCTATCAGTCTGCGCCCGCGCTGCAATGCCCCTTGGCAGGTCGCTTGCAAGCGCGTAACAGGGTTGGAACGAAGGACCAGCAGATGAAGACCCAGAACATGAACCGCGATTGGATCGCCACCGCCCGCACATTGTCACAAGCCCTGCCCTATCTGCAGCGCTATACCGGCGCGACTGTTGTTATCAAGTTTGGCGGCAACGCCATGGGTGACGACGAAGAAATGGCCAGCTTTGCACGCGACATCGTTCTGATGCGTCAGGTGGGCGTTAAGCCTGTGGTCGTGCATGGCGGCGGGCCGATGATCAACGCAATGCTGGACAAGCTTCAGATCGAAAGCAGTTTTGTGAACGGCAAGCGTGTCACCGATGCGGCCACGGTCGAAGTGGTCGAGATGGTGCTGTCGGGCCGTGTGAACAAACGGATCGTGCAAGCCATCAATGCCGAAGGTGGCAAAGCCGTGGGCCTGTCGGGCAAGGATGCCGGACTGGTTACCTGCGTTCAAACCAACCCAGATCTGGGCTTTGTCGGCACGCCGTCGGACGTCGATGTGTCGGTTCTGCATGATCTTGCAAACGCCGAGGCCATCCCGGTCATCGCCCCCTTAGGCGCGGGCCGCAACGGCGAGACCTTCAACATCAACGGCGACACGATGGCGGGCGCGATTGCAGCAGCGCTGAAGGCGGATCGCCTGCTTCTGCTGACCGACGTTGAAGGCGTTAAAGGCGCTGATGGAGAAGTTCTGACCGAGCTGACACCGACGAAGATCCGCGAGATGACGGCATCGGGTGTGATTGCGGGCGGGATGATCCCAAAAACGGAAACCGCGCTGGATGCAATCGACGGCGGCGTACGCGCCGTGGTCATTCTGGACGGTCGCGCGCCAAACGCTTGTCTGCTCGAGCTTTATACCGATCACGGTGCCGGATCGCTGATCCGCGCGTAACGCGCACCTCTTCGTGAGTTGAAGTTCCGGGGGGATGATTTACATTCCCCTTGTGGAATATGAAATCCTGATCCGTCTGGGCAGCTTTCTGCTGCTCTTTGCCCTCTTTGCAATGGCCGAGGCGCTTGCCCCGCGCCGTGCACGCGTGCAGCCGCGCTCGGGCCGGTGGTTCACCAATCTATCACTGGTGATCATCGACAGCCTCACCTTGCGGCTGATGAGCCTGCTTCTGCCTCTTTTGGCCGTCGGTGCCGCGGTTGATGCCACAGCCAAGGGCTGGGGCCTGTTTAACGTCATCGGCCTGCCCACCTGGATAGAGGTCCTAGCCGCGTTCCTGATCCTCGATTTCGCAATCTGGGCGCAGCATCTGGTCTTTCACAAGGTGCCCGCGCTGTGGCGTTTACACCGCGTGCACCACGCAGACCGAGATTTTGACGTCTCAACCGCGCTTAGGTTCCATCCGATTGAAATCGCAGCCTCCATGCTGATCAAGATCGGGTTGGTGTACCTGATCGGCGCGCCGGCGATTGCGGTGATCCTGTTCGAGGTCGTTCTGAACGGATCCGCCATGTTCAACCACGCCAATTGGCGGCTTCCACTGGCTCTGGATCGCGCCTTGAGACTTGTTCTTGTGACACCCGACATGCATCGTGTGCATCATTCGGTGCACCGCCACGAGACGGACAGCAACTATGGGTTCTGCCTGTCGATCTGGGATCGGTGGTTTGGCACCTATACCGCCCAACCGCAGGACGGGCATGACGACATGGTGATAGGACTGGAATGGCAGGACGAGAAACCGATGAAGCTGGGCTGGAGCCTGATGCTGCCGTTCAGGCGGAAATAGATCACGCGGCCGAGGCACGCGCCGTTCAGCTCGAAATCTTCGGTATGTTGCACGAGGATAGCGGCACCATCCTTCTTCTTGGACCGCACGAGCCGGGGTTCTGGGCGGCGTTTTCTGACACACCCGAGGCACGTGACGGTGCAGCGGATCCAATAGACCGCTGGTCAAAACGGGTGCTCAACGACCTTGCCCAGCGCTGGGGCGGCAGTGCGGTGTTTCCGTCGGATGGGCCACCATACCCACCCTTTCAGGCATGGGCGCGGGCTTCGGGCCGGGCGTGGGGCAGCCCGGTGGGCATGTTGGTGCACGACACGGCAGGTTTGTGGGTCAGCTATCGCGGAGCCATCCGCATTCCGCATTTGCTAGACCTGCCAGACACGGGAACGAAACCCTGCCTGACCTGCGACGCACCTTGTCTGAGCGCCTGCCCGGTGGATGCCCTTGGTCCCGATGGCTACGACGTGCCTGCCTGCAAATCCCATCTCAACGCAGAGGATCAAGCAGGTTGCATGACGCAAGGTTGCGCAGTGCGGCGCACTTGTCCTGTCAGCCAAACTTATGGCAGGTTGCCCCTTCAATCCGCATTTCACATGAGAGCTTTTAACCCGACATGACCTTGACCCTGATCCTGACCCGTCACGCGAAGTCCAGCTGGAGCGAAGCGGACCTTGATGACCATTCCCGCCCGCTGAACAAGCGGGGGCGCGCCTCGGCCAAGGCCATTGGGCGTTGGCTTGCAGATCATGGGCACACCCCGGGCGAGGTGCTGTGTTCGGATGCCGCCCGGACGCGCGAGACCTGGGCGCTGATCGCGGACAGATTGGTGGGCGTGCCGCAGGCAAGCTATCAGTCTGCGCTCTATCTGGCGGATCCGGAAACCATGTTGGCTAAGCTGCGCGGTGCCTCGGCGGGGACCGTGATGATGGTCGCGCACAATCCCGGATCGGCCTATATGGCGCGACGACTGGTAGCTGAGCCGCACCCGCATGAAAAATTCCATCACTATCCCACCGCGGCGACATCCGTGATCGAGTTTGATGTGGAAACCTGGGCGGATGTGAATTGGGGTACGGGCCGCGCTGTGGATTTCGTGGTCCCGCGCGAACTGATCTGATCGACCCTACGGGGATCAATCCCCACGCAACGTCCGCTCGAACGGGACGCCCGCCTGATGGATCTTGTCCATCAAAGCCCGGATGGAATACCCGGTATATTCCCGCAGCTGAATCGATGGGTGATCGTGGAAATGCACCCAGTACTGGTTCTCTTCGGCTTCATCTGAGCGGTAGATCGTAATGTGCTCTAGCTCCTTGATGGCGACGAGTGGCACATGGAATCCCTCTTCCGGGCCATGAGCATGATCAGGCACCTGCCAGAGAAGATCATCCTGCGTCAGGCGAAACCGCCATTCCCCAGTCGTACCAACGGCGCGGCGCGCAAAGAAGATCAGTTTTGCCAGATGGTACAGCGCTGTGATGATCAGGAAGAGGCCGAGAAACCCCCATAGGGTCCACGTCTCAAGCGCCTCGAAGGACAGGGCCCAGACCGCATCAGCGGGCACCAGCCACAGCCCCGCACCAAGGAACAGAGCTACAACAACCGGCATGATGATCATGTATTCCAGATTGCGTCTGGAAACTGATTTTCGAATGTCGAATATCGGTTTTGCGGTCATGGGCGCCCTGCCCTCTGCTGATTAGCCTTCGATCGCTTCCATCATGTCCACACGGGTGGCGTGACGTCCACCCTCGAACTCGGCGTCAAGGAAGGCGTCGACGATGTGCAATGCCAGATCCTGACCGACAACGCGCGCGCCGATGGACAGCATGTTGGCGTTGTTGTGTTCGCGGATCATACGGGCCGAGAACGCCTCGGAGCACACACCGCAGCGGATGCCATCAACGCGGTTGGCCGACATCATGATGCCCTGACCGGTGCCGCACAGGATGATGCCCAGCGCACAGTCGCCCGAAGCGACCTTCCGAGCAGCAGCTTCGCCGTGTTTGGGGTAATGTGTGCTTTCAGGGGTCATCGGGCCGATGTCGACAGCCTCGTACCCTTTGGCAACAATGTGATCCGCGATCATCTTGCGCAGATCAATGGCAGCGTGGTCGCTTGAAAGAACGATACGTTTGTTGGCAGTCATGATGTCATTCCGTGATTGAGGTGACCGTGTTGGCCGCGTTCTAGCACCCTCGCAACAAAAAAGCCCCACCAAAATGGCGGGGCTTTGGATTGTTTTGTCCGAAGATCAGAGGATCTGGCTGAGGAACAGCTTGGTGCGTTCCGATTGCGGGTTGTTGAAGAACTCTTCCGGTTCATTCTGTTCCACAATCTGGCCGGCATCCATGAAGATCACGCGGTTGGCGACCTCTTTCGCGAAGCCCATCTCGTGGGTCACGCAAATCATGGTCATGCCCTCTTCGGCAAGCTCTACCATGGTTTCCAGCACTTCCTTGATCATCTCAGGGTCAAGCGCCGAGGTGGGTTCGTCGAACAGCATAATGCGCGGCATCATGCACAGCGAGCGGGCGATCGCCACACGCTGCTGCTGACCACCCGAAAGCATGCCCGGGTACTTATGGGCCTGTTCCGGGATCTTCACCTTCTCAAGGAAGTGCATCGCGCGCGCTTCAGCCTCTTTCCGGGGCTCTTTGCGCACCCAGATCGGGGCCAGCGTGCAGTTTTCCAGAATGGTCAGATGCGGGAAGAGGTTGAAGTGTTGGAACACCATCCCCACTTCCGAGCGCACCTTATCGACGTTTTTCAGGTCCGAGGTCAGCTCGGTCCCGTCAACGATGATCTGACCTTCCTGGTGCTCTTCCAGGCGGTTGATACAACGGATCAAGGTGGATTTACCCGAGCCCGACGGGCCCGCGATAACGATCCGTTCGCCCTGATAGACGGTCAGATCAATGTCGCGCAGCACGTGGAACGAGCCATACCACTTGTTCATGTTGCTGATTTCAATTGCCACCTCGTCCGAGACGGCCATCTTGCTGCGATCAACGTGGTGATCGAGAGAAATAGAAGACATGTAGTCTCTCCTTTAGCGGTGATCGGTGGCGAGACGACGTTCCAGCCACTGCGAGTATTGTGAGATGCCGTAGCAGACGACGAAGAATAGGAGTGCGGCAAAGCCAAGCAGTTCCCAATACACCCCGTTCCATTCCTGCGATGCCAAGATCGGGCCGCGGATCATGCCGACAAGGTCGAACATCGAGATCACCGAGACCAGTGTGGTGTCCTTGAACAGGCCAACCGCAACGTTCACGATACCCGGGATCGAGATCTTGAGCGCCTGCGGAAGGATGATGAAGCGCATGGCCTGCGGATAATCCAATCCAAGGCTATCAGCCGCTTCGTACTGTCCCTTCGGCAAGGCAGCCAGACCACCCCGGATCACCTCGGCGATATAGGCCGACGAGAACAGAGTAATCATGATCACCACGCGCAGGAACAGATCCACAGTTGCTTCTGGCGGGAAGAAATAGGCCAGCATCACCGATGCCACGAACAGAAGCGTGATAAGCGGAACCCCACGAATAAATTCGATGAAGACCACGCAGACGCCTTTGATCAGCGGCATGCTGGATTGACGGCCCAGCGCCAAGGCGATCCCCAGGGGAATCGAAAGGGACACACAGGTCACACCCAGCATAAGGTTCAGCATGAACCCACCCAAGTCACGCGAAGCAACCGGGGTCAGCAGAGGGCTTTCGCTTGCCATCGCATCCACCAGAGCGCCGCCAATGAACCAAAGGACAAATGCAACGGCAACTGCCCCCAAGGACCCGGCGGCAAAACTTGCCGTGCTATAGCGTTCGAACACCAGATAGGCTCCGACGAGACCGACAAAGGCGGTCAGAGGGACACCGATCGGGCCTCCCCAGACCAACCAGTAAGCAATGAAGGGATAGACGGCTGTAAACAGCAGCAGCTTACGCGGCAGATCAAAGAACAGCACCGGAGCAATAGCAAAGGCCAGCAGAACCAGCGCAATGTTGGGGCGCCAATACAGCTCGCTTGGGTATTTGAACCCATAGATCAGCTGGTTCCAGCGCTCGGTCAGGACCGAGAAACAGCCACCTACTTCGCCTTGAAGAACTTCGCGGCATTCAGACAGGCTGGACGTGGTCCAGACACCACCAAAGATCCACGGAAGCACATTCGCAAGGGCAAGATAGATCACATAGAACGCAACAATTGTCAGAAGCGCATTTGGCAAGGTCGAGAACAAGTTGGTGCGCAGCCATTTGACCAGGCCCACCTCGTTCGCGGGCGGCGCCCGCTCGGGCAGCATTTCAGAGCGTACAAATGAAAGATTGGTCATATTAACGCTCCTTCAGCTTAACGGATTTGTTGTAGAAGTTCATCCCGACCGAGATGAGCAACGAAATCGTCAGATAGAAGAGCATCAACAGAAGCACACATTCGATCGCACGACCGGTTTGGTTCAGCGTGATGCCGCCAAGGGTTGCGGTCACATCGGCATAGCCCACTGCAATCGCCAGAGACGAGTTCTTGGTGATGTTCAGATAGTGTGAAATCAGCGGCGGAATGATGACCCGCAGGGCCTGAGGCAGGACCACGAGGTTCATTGTGCGACGCGGGCGCAGGCCCAGAGCTCCTGCAGCTTCCGTTTGCCCCTTGCTGATCGCCTGAATGCCCGCACGGACGTTCTCGGCGATGAAGGCACCGGTATAGATCGACAGGGCGAACCACAGAGCGATCAGTGCGCCACCGATTTTGATGCCACCCTTGAAGTTGAACCCCTTAAGGGCCGGAGCTTCCCATGCCAGCCCCATGACCAACAAAAGCAGGCCTACCGGGACAAGCCAAATGGCCAGAGAGTAGTACCAGGTGGTCGGGCGCAAGCCGGACTGTTCTTGAACAGCCGTGGCCCAACGGCCGAGACGACGTGTTGCAAACAGGCTGCCAGCCAGTACCGCCAGCACCAGCACCCAGTTCAGGAACGGGTTCGCGAAAAGAGGCGAGGTGAAGAATGGGCCCGGGATATAAACGCCACGGTTGGTGAAGGCGAACATGTCCAGCAGCATCGAGGCTTCGGGGGTATCACCCCGGAAGTCGCGCGGTGCAGGCATCACTGCAGTCATGATCGTGAAAATGATGATGATCCAGATCAGCACCGGAATGTTGCGGAAGATTTCGACGTAGACGGCCATGAGCTTGGACACCAACCAGTTGTTGGACAAGCGCAAGACGCCGGCGACAACGCCAAAGACTGTAGCTGTTAGGCAAGCCAGGAACGACACAAGAAGCGTGTTCAAGATGCCGACGATAGAGGCACGCGCGTGCGACGATTGGCTGTCATACTCAACCAAGCGCTGACTGATATCGTACCCCGCGGGATCGCCCAGGAAGCCGAATGAGATATTCAGGCCAGCCGCGCGAAGGTTTTGCATAAGGTTGTTACCCAGGTACCAAATCACCAGTGCCAAGATGATG
Source organism: Aliiroseovarius pelagivivens (assembly GCF_900302485.1). NCBI lineage: Bacteria > Pseudomonadati > Pseudomonadota > Alphaproteobacteria > Rhodobacterales > Paracoccaceae > Aliiroseovarius > Aliiroseovarius pelagivivens. The sequence goes on from NZ_OMOI01000001.1 coordinate 2,483,447, forward strand.
GCAGCGATGGCTTGGTAGGTCAGTGAACGATAGCGTGTATCGTTAAACAGCATGGATAGCCGGAACTGGCCCTGATGAGGGTCGGTCATAGATGTCATGTGATACATCCCCGTTGCCCTTGGCGTTTTGATTATAGGCGCGGCTTAGACCGCGGTGCCAAGGTGCGTTCAGATGGAAAGAAAAAGGGCGTGGATCAACCACGCCCTTTTCATGAGTGTTTTAGCGGAAGGGCGGAGCGTACAGCAGGCCGCCTTGGGTCCACTGTGCGTTCAGGCCGCGTGCCAGAGCGATCGGTGTATCTTCACCAAGGTTTTTGGCGAAGAGTTCGCCATAGTTGCCGCCCGCCATGACGGCGCGTTTGGCCCATTCAGCATCCAGACCCAGCATTTCGCCAAGGGTCCCTTCAGAGCCCAACAGGCGGTTGATTTCCTTGTTCTTGCCTGGGGATGCTGCCAGCTCACCGATGTTAGCCGAGGTCACGCCCAGCTCTTCAGCAGCGATCAGAGCGTTCAGGGTCCAGCGAACCACGTCACCCCAGTTGTTGTCGCCGTGGCGGACCAGCGGACCGAGCGGCTCTTTCGAGATGATCTCGGGCAGCAGGATGTGTGCCGAAGGATCTTCGAAGGTTGCACGCGTTGCAGCCAGACCCGAAGCGTCGGTGGTGTACACGTCACATGCACCCGCCAGATACTGCTGCTGAGCTTCTGCGTTGGTTTCGATCGGAACCGGCTCATAGCTCATGTCGTTGGCACGGAAGAAGTCGGCCAAGTTCAGCTCTGTGGTGGTGCCGGTCTGTACACAAACGGTTGCACCGTCCAGTTCTTTGGCCGAGGTTGCACCAAGATCCTTGGCAACCAGGAAGCCTTGGCCGTCATAGTAGTTCACACCAACGAATTCGAACTTCAGGTCGACATCGCGCGAGAAGGTCCAGGTGGTGTTACGGGCCAGCATATCGATTTCGCCAGAAGCAAGCGCGGTGAAGCGGGTCTTGCCGGTGGTCGGAACGAATTCAACAGCGTTGGCGTCGCCCAATACGGCGGCAGCAACAGCGCGGCATACGCCCACGTCAAAGCCCTGCCATTCGCCGTTTGCATCCGGAGCCGCGAAGCCAACCAAACCAGTGGTCACACCACAGTTCAGCTTGCCGCGCTCTTTGACCTGATCAATTGTCGACACGTCCTGAGCCATGGCAGCGCTAGCAGCGATGCCAGCAACAGTGAGTGCGCCAAGAAAAGCGGTTCTCTTCATATTTACCTCTTCCTGATTATGCCCATTTTTTTTCGGGCTTTATTTGCGGATTTACGCCCGCAGTGAGTGGTGCAGAAAGGGTATTTCCCTTTCAACTGCGACAGATTTTGAAAGGATTGATCATATTTCGTCAAGGGTTACATCGCGATTTGCGATGCTTAACCTAGGGGAAAGCAATAAAATTAGCCCTACTTAACGCTTTGGTTGCATTAAGTTTCGTCACCGATTGCAGCGAAAAACCATGCTGCAAGAGCAAAGTCCTTGGTCTTCTTTTCAACCAATTCCTGCGCTTCTTCGTCTTTGCCCCACAATTCTTCCTGCCAAAGCTCGTCCAAACGCGACAATTCCCATGCTGCACCTGCATCCAAATGCTTGTGCGTTACGGCGAATGCCAAGATCAGCGAGCCGGACATCGACACGAGATCGTGAAACGCGGTCAATTGAAAAGGAGCGAAACTGTGGACCAAATCCGTCAGTTTCCGAACAGAATGCGCATCCTGAGCTTCGTGCATCACGCCAGCGACGGGTTTAAGCCGCACATCAAGAGAATCGACCGCCCAGTCAAGGATTGGGTCCCAATTCTCGGCCTGACGGGTGACAAGCTCACGCGGTTCGGTGGCACGGTAACACAAAAGATCACTGTCACCATAGGCGGCCAGCATGTCCGCAACGGCGGCGTGTTGCACCGATACCTTGTCGATCGCCGAGTTCGACATACGCGTAACTGGCATAGCGTTGGGATCCACGGCGTCCTCTTGCACGTCCCATTCGGCAGCCATGGCTTCAGCCAGTGCGCGCGATGGCACGACCAGAGGGGACTTCGCTGGCGTTTTGACCGCGCGCCCATCCAAAAGCACCTGAAAGCCGCCATCGGCTTCGCCTACTGTGGTTTCTTTCCAGAACCGTTTTGCCGCCCAACCGCTCATGTTGTTCCCCAAAGTTCGTCCAGCGCTGCGGGCAGTTCCGCAAACGCATCAATCAAGATATCTGCGCCAGCCGCGATCAGTCGCTCTCGGGGGTGATAACCCCAAGTGACACCGATAGTGCGAAACCCGGCAGCTTTGCCCATGTCCATATCAAAGCTTGTATCGCCGATCATCACCGCGTTGATCGCCTCGGCACCGGTCTCGGAAAGTGCCCGTTGCAACATCGACGGATGCGGCTTCGATGGGTGATCGTCGGCGGTTTGATGAGTCACGAAAAACTTGCGAAGATCATGCGCATCATAGGCGTGATCCAACCCGCGCCGCGCCTTCCCGGTCGCCACGCCCAACAACAACTCGTCGCGCGGGTGCAGGACTTCCAAAGCTTCGCGCGCGCCGGGATACATCGGCGCAGCAGCCTCGCCACCCTTTTCAGCGCGCAGTTTGATAAACATGTCTTTGTACTGCTGGGCCGCGATGTCGACGTCGCGGTCTGACAGGTCAGGAACCAATTGCGCGATGGCGTCATGCAGGGACAGACCGACGATCGACAAAACCTGTTCGCGGCTTGGAAGCGCCACGCCCATTTCGCCAAAGGCACGGTTCATCGCTTCAACGATAAAGTCCTGACTGTCGATCAGTGTGCCATCTACATCGAAGACGGCAAGTTTAAGGGTCGTCATTCAGAGCGCCTCGAACGGATCATCAGCGGCTAGATCCGGTGTCCAGCCGAAGGTATTGAACGTATCCGCCATATGGGGTGGCAGTTCAGCGGTGACGGTAATGGGCTTCTTCGTCACGGGATGCTCAAACGTCATCGAGCGCGCGTGCAGATGCAGTTTGCGAGAAATGTCGCCACCAATCATCGCGCCCCAGCCGTCGCCCATGTTGTCCTGAGATGAGCCACCATATTTGCCGTCGCCGATAATCGGGTGTCCGATTTCGGCCATGTGGGCGCGCAACTGGTGAGTGCGGCCGGTGATCGGCTCCATCGCGACCCAGGACGCACGGCTTGCGACGCGATAGAGCGTTGCATAGAGCGTGTGCGCGCGCTTGGCGTCTGGGTAGTCATTCATCGCGCGCGGATGCACACAGATCATCTTTTCGCCCGCACCGCGTCCGCCACCCGCTGCTTTGAACAGGCCGTAGCGGATCTCGCCCAGATAGGGGGTCGGCACGCCAGCCACGACGGCCCAGTATATCTTGCGGGTTTCTTTGTGACGCATCGCAGCGGTTAGCCCCGAGGCCGCTGCCTGCGTACGCGCCAGCAACAGAACGCCAGAGGTGTCCTTGTCCAAGCGGTGCACAAGGCGGGGTTTTTCATCCCGGTCAAACTTCAGCGCCTCTGCCAGCCCATCAACATGCTTAAGCTGCTTCGATCCGCCTTGCGTAGGCAGACCAGGAGGTTTGTTCAACGCAATCACATGGTCATCGCGGTAAATGACACAGGATTGGATCATCTTGGCATCCGCCGCCGAAACAGCCGCCTTGGCCTTGGGCTCGGTACGCTCGTTTTTCGAGACGGGAAGTGGCGGCAAACGCACTTCATCCCCCGGGCCGATACGGGTCGAGGATTTAACCTTCGCACCATTCACGCGAAACTCACCCTTGCGGCAGCCTTTCTCGATCCGGCCTTGTCCCGCATGGGGGAACATCCGTTTGACCCATCGGTCCAGACGTTGTTCGGCCTCGTCCGGGCCAAGTGTAATGTGTTGAACGCTCATGCCAGTACCATTCGAGCCACCAAAAGGCCCGCCATCAAAGCCGCGATCGAGATCACAACGGACCCCAAGACATAGCCCATCGCCGCCATCACCTGCCCGCGCTCAAACAAGGTAACAGCATCCAGCGAAAAAGCCGAAAACGTAGTGAAGCCCCCAAGCAGCCCGGTCATCAGGAAAGGCGCAGCCGCTTGGCCGCCTTTCTTGGCCAGCACCACGACCAACGCCCCCATCAGGAAAGAGCCGACAACGTTCACCACCATGGTCCCGGCCGGAAAGCCGTGGCCCAAAAGTCGGGTGACCGTTGTGCCGGTCAGATAGCGGGCCGAAGCGCCAAGTGCGCCGCCCAAGGCAACTTGCAAAAGGGGTGTCATCATGAGGTCTGACTGAGGCCAAGCGCCTGTGTTGTCAAGCGTCGGGGTGGTCCTTGCGCACCTCTTTCCAGCCTGTGATCATCGGTTTTACAAGGTTTTCACGCTTCCAGAAGCGATAAAACAGGATTGCACCAAGATGCAGCACGATCAGCGCCAGAAGTAGAAGTGACAGGCGATAATGCAGCCCCGCCGCGGCACGCGCTGTGTCATAGCTGACCCAATCCACCAGCGGGCCGGTGTTGATGAAGTCATCCGCGTCGATGAACAGTCCCGTCCCAACCTGCAAGATCAGAACACCAAGAAGCGCGAAGACTGACAGGGCACCCACCGGGTTGTGGCCGGGCCAATAGCTTGGTTTGCGCTTGGGTAAAGTCGCCACATAGCTCAGCGTCTTCTTCGGGCCGAACAGAAAATGGCTGAAACGCGCGGGGCGCGAGCCAACAAAGCCCCAAAGAATACGGAAGGCCAGCAGGCCAATCACTACGTAACCTGCATAGAAATGCAGGGTCATGATGTTGGGCCCAAACCGGCCCAACATCCAGCCCGTGACGACACAGACAACCAGCGCCCAGTGAAACAGGCGCAGGGCCGTGTCCCACAGCTTGACGCGCTCGACGCTTTCGGGAAGCTGCTCGTCCATGTCGCTCATACCTGTTTACTTAGCGCGGTAGGTGTCGTGGCATCCTTTGCAGGAACCACCCAGCGGGCCAAGTGCGCCAGCCATCTGGTCCTTGCCTGCTCCGGCCACGGCCTGCATGGCCTGCACGGCACCAACAAAGGCCGTACCTTTTTCCTGTACGCCGGGGAAGTCTTCCCAGATCGCCGGCAAAGCGCGGGTCTTGTCTGAATCCGCGCTGGAAGTGCCGGGCATGAAAAGATGCGACATGTTATACATGGTCAGCGTGCCCATGTTGTCAGCAGCGGTTTGCGCGGCGGCGGCGTCATATTCGATCTCGCCTTTGGCCATGCCGGCCAGCACGCCCATATTGGCGCCCAGAAGCTTGTAGAAACCTTGGCGGGCTTCAACCACATCCTGAACCGGGTCAGCGGCAAGTGCGACAGTGGGGAGGGCAAGAGCTGCTGCAAAAATAGCAAAACGCATGAAATTACTCCTTAGAATGCGTGGGCGTAGATTGGTGAGCGTAATACGGATCACGCCCAATTTTCCGTCGATAAATTCTATCGACAAGAGAATAAATTGTCACAGCCGTTTTCTGCGCAGTTTTGCGAAGTAGTCTGTGCGTTTTTTTAGCTCTCGTTCGAAACCGCGTTCGACCGGCACATAATAGACCCCACGCTTCATATCGTCGGGGAAATAGTTCTGCCCCGAGAACCCGTCGGGCGCATCGTGGTCATATGCATATCCGTCACCATAGCCCTGCTCTTCCATCAATCGTGTTGGTGCATTCAGGATGTGCTTAGGGGGTGGTGCAGAGCCGGTTTTCTTGGCCGCAGCCATCGCCGCCTTGAAGGCCACGTAGTTGGCGTTGGATTTCGGAGCAAGCGCCAGATAGATCACCGCCTGCGACAAGGCCAGTTCACCTTCCGGGCTGCCCAAACGTTCGTAAGTTTCCCACGCATCCAGACAGACCCGGTGCGCCTGCGGGTCGCCGAGACCAATGTCCTCGACCGCCATGCGGGTCAGGCGGCGGGCCAAAAAGCGGGGATCCTCGCCACCGTTCAGCATCCGCGCAAACCAATAAAGCGCCGCGTCCGGGTCCGAGCCACGCACGGATTTGTGAAGGGCGGATATCAGGTTGTAGTGCTCATCACCTGACTTGTCATACACGACAGCCCGCTTCATCAAGCGCGAGGACAGACCTTCAACGTCCAGCTTGCCTTCGATCTTCCATGCCGTGACTTGCTCCACCAGATTCAACAGCGCGCGACCGTCGCCATCTGCCATTTCCAAAAGTGCTTCTCGTGCCTCGCCAGTCAGAGGCAACGCCTTCCCCAGCTCTTGTTCCGCACGCTGCACCAGCCGTTCCAGATCTGCCAACGACAGGCGTGTCAGCACCAGAACCTGAGACCGCGACAGCACAGCTGCGTTCAGCTCGAATGAAGGGTTTTCCGTGGTGGCACCGACCAACAGAATGGTGCCGTCTTCCATATAGGGAAGGAACCCGTCCTGCTGGGCTTTGTTGAAGCGGTGAATCTCGTCCACAAACAGAAGCGTCCCCTGCCCGTTTGCGCGGCGGTGCTTAGCTGCCTCAAACACTTTGCGCAGCTCAGGCACGCCGGAAAAGATCGCGCTGATCTGAACAAAATGCAGGTCGGTCTCGCGGGCCAGAAGGCGGGCAATAGTGGTCTTGCCCACACCGGGAGGTCCCCACAGGATCAGTGACCCAAGACTGCCAGCCGCCAGCATCGTGCCCAAGGGGGCCTCGGGTCCAAGCACCTGCTCTTGCCCGATCACGTCCGACAGGGATTGCGGACGCAGCCGATCCGCCAAGGGGCGCGGTGCATCATGACCGCGATCCGGGCGGTCGGTGGAACTGTCAAACAGGTCTGCCATATGCCGAAACTATGCGCCTGCGCGGGTGGGGAAAAGAAGAAAACGACCGGTTCTAGATATAGCGGTTTTCTTGCGCGCGCTGAATGGCCTCGGATGTGGTGCGGGCCGACAGACGATCACGTGCACTGCTCAACCGAGCCTTAAGCGCACTTTCCGAGATTCCCAATTTTGCCGCCGCTTCCGCGTGGCGAAACCCCTTAGCAACCAATTGCAGAGCGGCGCGCTGTGCAGGGGTCAGGCTTTTCGGAGGCTGCGTGCCCAGATGAATTTCGGTTATCACCTCAAGCAAGTGCTGCATTTCCGTGTCAGTAAATTCCCGATCAGCACGCGCAAACCCACCGATGCTACGTGATGTAATCGGCCCGATAGACACGGCGACACCGTATTTAGCCCCGTAGCTTGCTGCTTGTGCAAAAACCTTGTGTGGGTCCGGGAACTCCAGATCGCTCCAGCGAATGGCGCCTTCATTTTGGACCCCCCAGAGCACCAACGGATCGACCATCATATAGCCTTCATCGACGTATTTCGCGGACCATTCAGGATCATAGGTTTGCAGCAACATAAACGGCGCACCATTCCGCGCATGCAGCCCCAACGCATATCCGGACGGTGCGAGACTATCCACAATCGTCAATCTTTCGCTGAGGTCGGTCTTCCACTGCATATCTGGTAGGCCACCCTGCGTAATTTCAAGAATTCATCAATTCAGGTAAAAACTATCTATTTAATATAGCTGCAAAAAGTCAAACAACCTGAGCTTGCAATTTGACGTAAGGTCAAGCAGTGCGTTGGGTGCTCACCACTTAGGGGCGAAAAGCAAAAAACCCCGCACAAGGCGGGGCTTTTCTAGAACGACTTGGGTCGATCTTATTCTTCGGCGTCTACCAGAGCTTCTTCAGCTTCCAGACGGGCGCGGTCAGCTGCGCCTTTGGCATCGGCATCGCGTTCTACGAATTCGATGATCGCCATCGGAGCCATGTCGCCATAGCGGAAGCCCGCTTTCAGAACGCGAACGTAACCACCCTGACGGTCCTGATAGCGCGGGCCCAGAACGTCGAACAGTTTAGCAACCAGAGCTTCCTGCTTCAGACGGGCCGAAGCCTGACGACGAGCGTGCAGGTCGCCACGTTTGGCCAGCGTGATCATTTTTTCGATGATCGGGCGCAATTCTTTGGCCTTGGGCAGGGTGGTCTTGATCTGTTCGTGTTCGATCAGCGATCCAGCCATGTTAGCGAACATGGCTTTACGGTGTTCATGGGTGCGGTTCAGGCGGCGGTAACCACGAGCGTGACGCATTTTCTTAATCCTTCTTTGGTGCTCTTGAACGAGCGGTGCTTTGTCTGAGAACCGATGCGTGTCGGTCCCTCTCCTTGGGGCAGGATTGCCCAGATGTTCCCCACTACTGTGGGCATTTCGGGGGCCGCTCTACGCCGCCCCCGGAAACTTGTCAAATCAGAACTGGTCTTCGAATTTCTTCGCCAGCTCTTCGATGTTCTCAGGCGGCCATTCCTCGACATCCATGCCAAGGTGCAGACCCATGCCCGAAAGCACTTCTTTGATCTCGTTCAGCGACTTGCGGCCGAAGTTCGGAGTGCGCAGCATCTCGGCTTCGGTTTTCTGGATCAGATCGCCAATGTAAACGATGTTGTCGTTCTTCAGGCAGTTTGCCGAACGTACCGACAGTTCCAGCTCGTCCACTTTCTTCAGCAGAAGCGGGTTGAACTCGAGACCATCGTCTTCGTCCTGACGGCCAGCTGCTTCCGGCTCGTCGAAGTTTACGAAGATCGACAGCTGATCCTGCAGGATGCGCGCAGCATATGCCACAGCATCTTCCGGGGTAACCGAACCATCGGTTTCCAGCTTCAGGGTCAGCTTGTCATAGTCCAGAACCTGACCTTCACGGGTCGGCTGAACATCATACGACACTTTCTTGACCGGCGAATAGATCGCATCAACCGGGATCAGGCCAATCGGCGCATCTTCCGGCTTGTTCTTGTCCGAAGCCACATAGCCTTTGCCAGTGTTGACGGTCAGTTCCATGAACAGATCTGCGCCGTCATCCAAGTGACAGATCACGTGATCTTTGTTCAGGATCTCGATGCCAGCGGATTCCGAAATCGCTCCTGCGGTGACAACCATCGGGCCTTTGGCCGAGATTGACAGGCGCTTGGGGCCTTCGACTTCCATGTTGATCGCTACACCTTTGAGGTTCAGAACGATGTCGGTGACGTCTTCACGTACACCAGCAACCGAGCTGAACTCGTGCAGAACGTTGTCGATTTGAACCGACGTAATAGCGGCACCTTGCAGCGAGCTCATCAGCACGCGGCGCAGGGCGTTGCCCAAGGTCAGACCAAAGCCACGCTCCAGCGGTTCGGCAACAACAGTTGCCTGACGTGCAGGGTCATTACCCGGCTTTACGTCCAGCTGTGTCGGCTTGATCAATTCTGCCCAGTTCTTGTGGATCATGCGTCCCTCCATACTTGTCCTGTCCCCATGTCCAAAGGGCAGGACGCCCGAGGTGAAAATGACGGAAACCGGGCCTCGCTTCGTGCGGGGCCCGGCCGTAAAATGTTCTTATACGCGACGGCGCTTCGGCGGGCGGCAGCCGTTGTGTGCGATCGGGGTTACATCACGGATCGAGGTGATGTTGAAGCCGATGGCAGCCAGAGCGCGCAGAGCCGATTCACGACCCGAACCGGGGCCCTGAACTTCAACTTCCAGCGTCTTAACACCGTGTTCCTGAGCTTTCTTGCCTGCATCTTCCGCAGCCATCTGAGCAGCATACGGTGTCGATTTACGCGAGCCTTTGAAGCCCATGGTGCCAGCCGACGACCACGAGATGGCGTTGCCTTGCACGTCCGAGATCAGGATCTTGGTGTTGTTGAACGAGGAGTTCACGTGAGCAACACCGGATGCGATGTTCTTACGCTCTTTACGCTTCGTACGAGTCTTATCACGAGCCATTCGTCAAACCCTCCCTTACTTCTTCTTACCGGCAATGGCCTTTGCGGGGCCTTTGCGGGTACGTGCGTTGGTGGATGTACGCTGACCGCGTACGGGGAGGTTGCGACGGTGACGCAGACCGCGGTAGCAGCCCAGGTCCATCAGACGCTTGATGTTCATCTGAACTTCACGGCGCAGGTCACCTTCAACGGTGTAGGTCGCGTCGATGTGCTCGCGAATTGCCAGGACTTCGGCGTCCGACAGTTCGTTCACACGACGGGTTACGTCGATGTTCACAGCTTCGCAAATGGCGGCAGCCGAAGTATGGCCGATACCGGTAATATATGTCAGGGCGATCGGGACCCGTTTATGGGTCGGGATGTTTACGCCAGCAATACGTGCCACGTAGTCTTTCCTTTCGTTGCGGATCCGTAACTCCGGAACCTTTTTTCACAACGGAAGCCCGCCGGATTTTTCCCACGGGCCGCGCTGAATTCTTTGGTCTGGTGCGGTTTGGGGAGCGACCCCTTAGACACACCGATTCCCGTTAGGGATGGGGTGACTTAGATGGGAATGAACCATTCGTCAACCCATCAAAGAACCAAGCGCTGTTAGCGCCCCTGCCCCGCCCCAAAAAGCAAAAGCGCCACGTCGAGAACGCGGCGCTCTGCAATTCATCTTTGGCGTCTGTACTAGGCGCCCAGAACTTCGGCGATCTCGGCCTGCACTTCGTCGATTGTGCCCAGACCGTTGACCGACTTCAGGTCACCCTTGGCCCAGTAATAGCCAATCAGCGGCGAGGTCTTCTTGTAGTATTCCATCAGACGGATCTTCAGGCTTTCCTCGTTGTCGTCGGCACGCACAGGCTGACCGGCTTTGCGGGCTTCCTCGGCGCGGCCGACGATGCGACCGACCAGAACGTCGTCATCCACACGCATTTCAACAACGGCGTCCAGCGTCTGACCGTGCTTCTCAAGCAGAGCACCCAGAGCGTCCGCTTGAGGCAGTGTGCGGGGGAAGCCGTCGAAGATGAAGCCGCCTCCGGTGTCGCCTTCCAGCTTTTCTTCGATCAAGCCGATGACGATCTCATCGGTGACCAGTTCGCCCGCGTCCATGATGGCGGCAACTTTCTTGCCCATCTCTGTGCCCGAGGCTTTCGCCTCGCGCAGCATGTCCCCGGTCGACAGCTGGATCATGCCACGCTCTTCAACCAGTTTGGCGGCTTGAGTGCCTTTGCCGGCACCCGGCGGTCCAAGCAGAATAATGTTCATCGGCGCGACGGAGCCTTCTTACGTTTCTTGCCGCGCAGCTGAGACTTCTCGATGAGACCCTCATACTGGTGAGCCAGAAGGTGAGATTGAACCTGCTGAATCGTGTCCATGGTCACCGATACAACGATCAGAACCGAGGTGCCGCCGAAGTAGAACGGGATTGCCAGCTGGCTGCGCAGGATTTCCGGCATCAAGCAGACGGCGGCCAGATAGATCGAGCCGAGCGTCAGCAGGCGGGTGACAACATAGTCCAGATACTCGGCGGTTTTCTTACCGGGGCGAATGCCGGGCACGAAACCGTTTTGGTTTTTCAGGTTGTCCGCGACCTCGTCCGTCTTGAACGCAACTTCCTTGGTGTAGAAGAAGGTGAAGAACATGATCATCGCCGTGAAGAACAGCAGATACAGCGGCTGACCGGGGCCGAAGTAGGCCAGAATGGTCGACATGATCGGGCCGGACTGACCGGACGAGAAGGTCGAAATCGTGGTCGGCAGCAGCAGAAGCGCAGAGGCGAAGATCGCCGGGATAACGCCCGCCGGGTTCACCTTGATCGGCAGGTGGGACGAACCACCATCGTACATCTTCATACCAACCTGACGGCGCGGGTACTGGATGTGAACCTTGCGCAGCGCACGTTCCATGAACACAACGAAGCCAATTACGGCCACGACCATCACCAAGACGCCGATGATTACGGCGGGGCTGATCGCACCCGAACGACCCGAAGCCAGGAACTGAGCCAGTGCAGCGGGAATTTCAGCTACGATTCCCACGAAGATGATCAGCGAGATCCCGTTGCCGATGCCGCGTGCGGTGATCTGCTCACCCAGCCACATCAGGAACATGGTGCCGCCAACCAGAGTAATCACACAGGCCGCAATAAAGAAGCCGCCGGGGTTGGTCACCAGATCGCCAGCTTGCAGCGAATTCGCCAGAGCGAAGGCCTGACCCGTGGCCAGCAGAACGGTGCCATAGCGGGTGTACTGGTTGATCTTCTTACGGCCTTGCTCGCCCTCTTTCTTCAGCTGCTTCAGCGGCTCCCACATGGAAGACAGAAGCTGCACAATGATCGAGGCCGAGATGTACGGCATGATGCCAAGGGCAAAGACACCCATCCGGCTAAGCGCGCCGCCGGTGAACATGCCCAGCACGCCGGCGATGCCGGATTGTGCTTGGTCCATGAACTCTCGCAATGCGTTCGCGTCGATTCCCGGAACAGGAATGAACGTGCCAAGACGATAGATGATCAGAAGCCCGATCGTGAAGAAGATGCGCTGGCGAAGCTCGGTCGCCTTGCCGAAGGCGCTCCAGCTCATGTTCGACGCCATTTGTTCTGCTGCAGATGCCATAAGGCCCCCTTGGATCAAGTAAAACGCCGCCGGACCGTTCCCGGCTCCGGCGGCGCTTGAAAACGTGATTAGACATGTAAGGGGCTGGCGCGCCCCTCACAAGGTCTTATTCAGCAGCAGCCGGAGCAGCGACGGTCAACTTACCGCCAGCTTTTTCGACAGCTTCAACAGCCGATTTCGACGCACCGGTCACGGTGATGTTGGCTTTGGTGGTCAGTTCACCTTTGGCCAGAACACGGATACCGTCCAGTTTGCGGCGCACCAGACCCGAAGCAACCAGAGTGTCTTCGGTGATGTCTTTGGCGTCGATTTTCTTTTCGTCGATGAACTTCTGGATCAGGCCCAGGTTGATCACAGCGAACTTCTTGCGGTTCGGCTTGTTGAAGCCACGCTTGGGAAGACGCTGGTAGAGGGGCATTTGGCCGCCTTCGTAGCCATTGATAGCTACACCCGAACGCGACTTTTGACCTTTGATACCACGGCCACCGGTTTTACCAGTGCCCGAACCGGGACCACGACCAACGCGTTTGCGGGGTTTGGTTGCGCCAGGATTGTCGCGCAGTTCATGCAATTTCATTTCGCTTCTCCTTTGCCGGAACTGGCCCCAGAAGCGATACGGGGCCAAACACGGCTTTTCTTGGTTTTGATTCTGTGACGCAAGGCCACCGGGGGCATATAGACGACCCTCTTATGCCACGCAAGCCTTATGGGAAACGCAAGCCCCCTATTGTGGCCCAATCAAGTCCTCATGCCCGCAGGACACGCCAATGTTCAGGCGCTTTCGGCAAGTTGCTTGGCATCACGGGCGGCTTTGTACTCTGCCCGTATCGCATCCACCGAATAGTAATCCCGAAGCAATTCATAGTCGTCTGCATAGTGGTTCAGGATATGCTCGAATGCTTCTTCAGACAGATCCCCAAGACCAACATCCGGGCCACCGGTCTGTTCGCGTGGCATATCCATTTCACGACCAACCATTTGCGAGACATCCTTGGCAATCTGCGCCATCTCCTCGATCGGATAGACGCGGTCCACAAAAGTCAAATCTCCGTTCAGAAACCACGACTGCGGCAACACATGATGCTCAAGCACCACGCACTGGTCTGCGAAATAGTCCAACCGCATGGCAAATTCGTTGATGTCCGGCAGGCGTATGATGATTCTTGCGTCGACCAAAGGATTCAGATCGCCGTGGTGGCAAACGCGGTTGCGGAAACAAGACACGAACCGCTTTACCGGATCCCGGACGATTGTGAACTTGAAGTGATCCTTCAGATGCTCGATCGAGTCCGTGTCCATAGCGACCTTGAAGTGTTTGTGCAGATCTTCCGGTTTCTGAACATCCGGCTGTTGCGCTGAAAACAACAGAGCTGCGACCGACGTACAGCCACATTTTGGGATGTCAAAATATGCAACCTTCGGGGTTTCGACGGTCATCGCATGCCAGCGCTTCAACCCCAAGCGGCGAAACACGTATGCCGGAAGAACCCGACGGCCATCAATCAGATCTACTGCGTCATAGTAAGATTGATACAGCTTCCGCGCTGCACTGCTGTTCCCTTTGGCCCATTCTGTGTTCGCCTCTATGAGAAGCGGCCTATTTTTTCTTTTCCCAGACAGTTTAGGTACAGCGTAAGGACGGATCGATTTGGTTCTGAAACTATGCGGAAGCGAAAGCACTTCGGAGAGCTGGTCCTGATCAATTTTGGCGCCGACGAACGAAAGCATGTCCCGGAAAACATCCGTTTGATTGACAACGTCATCATAGGTTACATGCACCGCATGGTCTGGATGGCTGCTGGCGTAGTCGGACAGGAAGCGACCGAAGGCCTGCATATTTGACACGACTTCATTTTGGTCGCGCTCAGCCCACCAGGCGCTGTTCGACGTCTCGCTTGGGTCGCGTGTCAATATGATGAACTTGCAAGGCTTCAAAGCTTTCAGCAAGTAGTCCAGATAGCCTTGCAAGAATTCCGGATCTTCAAGGAAGATGTCCAGATATCTCACCTCTTTGAACCCAACAACCGTTGCATCCTTTGGCGCATGATCAATCAGGAATGATCGCATACGCTGACGGGCCTGCCTGTTTACCTCTTGGACGTCCAGATTCTTATACCCAAACCAAGGAGAGGTTTCCGGCGAGGTGCGCGGGCCGTGTTTCTGATGCTTTTTGATTTTGCGCGCCGCCAACTGTTCTCGATATTGGTGGTACAGAACATTGGCGTTTTCACCATGAATGTGCCAGCCGGGGGCTCGGTTCAAGATGCCTTGCATCAAAGTTGATCCGCTACGCGCGTGGGTCACGACAAGGACAAATGACTTGTCATCAGATCGCTTGAGCTTCCTGACCAGTTTCTTAGCCATCTTAATCACTGGCACTACTCCCACACACCACGTTTCAACAGGCTCATCGGCTCATACACATCAATCGAGTATCCTCCGACCCTAGACGTGTTCAAATGGATTGGCCTGATCCCCACACGATGAAGTATTTCACCGATCATCACATCTTCAAAAACGGCCGGATGGTTGGGAACGCCATATTCACGCAGGCCCACAACCAGAATCTCTCTGAGGGCGCTGCGGGACAAATAGTACCCGCCTGCTCCGTTGCAGTATTCCACTTGGGAATGCACCGCGACACGCCTTTTTTCACCAACCTGCAGATTCCTGCCATGATGATAAACCGCGCTGTTCAGTTTGGTGAGATTCCCGAGATATGAAACGCCGGATTGCGAGCACATATCGATCATAGATTTCATCCTCGGGCCATCATGGACAAACACATCATCATCAATCTTGAACACACCGCGACAGTTCGTATTCACCGCTAGGAACCGATAGGCCAGCAGAATTTTTCGCGGCAGTGCCTGATACCCATCAGAACACGGCACAACAAGTTCTGCGCCGAAATCGCGATCTTCAAGCGTAAAACCGCTCTGATCATCTTTGGCCCAAAGCAGGATCACATCCTTCCCACTCGCGTCATGAAGCTGTGCGGCCAGAACCCGTGCACGCGACAGGTTCGGTGCGCAGCTGAGCAAAAGAATCGCAACACGATCAGGCGACTTGCACATATATTTTGGCGAGGTTTCGGCGATGAAGCGCTTCATCCGAGTTACGTAGAGGCTGCTGCGTTTGTTCACAAAGCATGCACGCTCGTACCAGTTGTGAGCCTCTTGAAGGTTCCCGGCCTTGCGAGATAGATCTGCAACGCGAGCGCAAACTGCGCCAGCGCTTGCTTGTGACGCGATAGTCGACAACACCAATTCTGCGCTGGCTTCCATATCGTTAAAAACTGCAGCAGTCCCGCCTTCGTCTTCAACTTGCTTTAGCTTCTTCATGCACGCATCAACATGCGAAGGGCTGCGCGGATAAGCTTTGAAAGCATGCTTGTTCGGCATGATGGCGGAAAGCGCTTCCACCATGTCCTCGTCAATAATGGCGCCATCTTCCTCGGGCAGACTGTCAGCAATGCTCTGGATTTTCGAACGGGTGTCGCTGGTCGCCAGTTCCCGGATTGCTGGGTCTTCCGCGTAAAATCTTGGATCCTGTGTCGCGAGCGCAAGGCCACACCCGTATGAACGTTCAGTGTCTCCCATTTGGAACGATGCCTCAGCCAACACTTGCAGACAGATAGTGTTCAACGGATCATGGACGAGGTTTTTCGCGGCCCAATCGCGCGCATCGCACCAGTGCCCGCGTTCAAGTTCAATCGCGGCAAGCGTTTCATACTTGCCCAGCGTGTCAGGCTTTCGGGCCGAGATATAGTCGGCAACGTGATCTGCGAAAACGATCCACCCTTTAGAGATCAAGGCCGAATGCAACCGCGAGAGAGACTCATAGTTTTCGCAAAGCCGCACAGCTTGAATCGCTGTTTTCACCGCTCCAGTTGCGTCGCCATGTGCTAATAGGATCTCTGTCTCAATCTTGAGCACATGAATATTGTCTCTAAATCCCTTTTCCTTCTGAACAAGTTTGAACGCCTGGCCCGTTTTCCTCTGGACCATTAGCTGTCGAAGCTGTTGGGCAAACTTGGGTGAAGTGCGTGGGTATCCGAATGTTGTGTCTGATTTACGGGGTTTCGCAAGTTGCTGGTGGCTTGGCATGTGACGGTCCAAGCGCGCCCGGTACTGGTTCAACTTTCCCGAACGATTGGGGAAATTCTTAGCAAATTCATTCAGAACAACCTCAGCTTCAGTAAGCAGTCCTAGGTTGATTAGTGATGAAAAATAGGCGCTGCTAATTGCAAAGCTTTCCTGAGATTTTTTGTAGAACAGCTTGATCGTTTGATGATCCAGCACGCGATTGCTCTGCTGTGCTTCCAGCTTTGCCAGTTGAAAACTGTCTTCGTCGTTTAATAGCCCCATTTCCTTGTCACCGAGCAATAGTTGCAAATACTCGGCAGACCTTCCAAGCTCGGTCAAGGCGGTACCATAGCGTGCAGCGAAGGATCGGTTTCTTCGGTCCGATGCATAGAGCTTCTTCAAGATCTCTGCAGCCTCGTCCCAACGATCCTGCGCCTGGTACACCAAAGCAAGCCCCGACGAAGCTGTATCTTCATATCCTGGTCTAGCTCTAAGGAGGGTGAACATCTCTTCAGCGCTTTGAACTTGTCCTGAATTCAGAAGTTCCTGCGCCCGCTTTTCTAACAACAAACTTCCCGCTGAACCGGGAAGTTTCCAACCTTGTGACAAGAGTCTGATCTTAACCCGATGTCGGCATTCTGCAGCCAACGCGTTCAAGCTAGTCAATGTAGCTCTCCATTTATCGTATCGCTCGAAGGTTTGTTTTTTCTTCCTCTATCACCGAATGTATTTCAACTTAAAGTTGCGAAGTCGTCATTCTCGAAAGAAAGTCTCGGAGCTCCTATCAAGTTCTAAGCCCTCGAATGCAAAACGCCGGCAGCTTTTTGCTACCGGCGTTTTGTATTTAAGTCATCGTTTTGAGAGGATACGCTATTTGGTTCTTTATTAGGTTTGGCGGTGACCTACTCTCCCACGC